>NZ_JALJRD010000003.1:184946-540211 GCF_024519875.1 Bradyrhizobium sp. Bra64
GTGCCGCCAGAGCCCGGACCTGACGTCGGAGAAATCGAGGTGACGGTGGGCGCGGCTACATAGGTGAACTGGTCGGCGGCTGTGGTTGCCGACGTTCCGCCTGGCGTCGTCACGGTGACATCGACAGTGCCAGTTCCAGCAGGCGAGGTGGCCGTGATCTGGGTGTTCGAGTTGACCGTGTAGCTCGCAGCGTTGGTGGCGCCGAACTTCACGCCGGCAGCGCCAGTGGTCCCGCTGAGATTGGTGCCGGTGATGACCACAGTCGTGCCGCCACCGGTTGGACCGGTGGTCGGCGAGATCGAGGTCACTGTTGGCGCGGCGACATAGGTGTATTGGTCAGCCGCCGACGTCGGCGATGTCGAGCCGTTTGTGACAGTAACGTCGACGGTGCCGGCGGACGCTGCCGGCGCTACCGCGGTGATCTGGGTATTGGAATTGACAACGTAGCTCGTCGCATTGGTGGCGCCGAACTTGACGCCTGCAGCGCCAGTCGTCCCGGTAAAGTTTGTGCCCGTGATAACCACCGAATTGCCGCCGGCCAGGGACCCGGACGTCGGTGAAACCGCCGTTATCGTCGGGCTGGGGAGATTGATCGTGAACACAAACGGCGTGTTCGCGATCGTCGAATTGACGCCGCAGCCTCCGTTGAAATCGCTGCAGCCCGGCGCGAAGTAGAGCGTGATCGTTTCCTGCCCACCACCTGTCTTGCTGTTCAGCGTAATGTCGATTTCGGCCTGGCCGGCGTTCGCGCTCTGACCGTTCTGGTTCGGGTTTGTCGGATGAAATGTGTAAGTCGCGTTCGCCGTCGTTGGATTGTAGTCGGCGGCAGTCAGCTGCTGGTTGCCCGCATTGGTGCCGCTCGAATTGGCGATCGGCGCATTGTAGAAAGAATCCGTGCCCAAGACCGAATAAAGGCCCCAAACGACAGCGTCGTCGGCTGGGGCCGAGCCTGTGCCGACCGTGAAACACAGGCGGTAGACCTGGCCGACCGACGTGAAGTTGACCGTTACGCCGGATGTTGAATTCGTGGTTTGATCGCAAGCAGCATTCGCCGCGGCCATCGCGCCGAGCATCAAGACCGCCGCGATGCAGATGCTTTGCGCCGCGCGCCAAAGAGCGCGCAGTATCCGCTGAGGCATAGCTCCGAAATCGCGCACCCGGACCGCCAATTCCCTGATTATGTCTGGCACGGCCACCGCAATTGCGTGACTCACCGGCCCCCCTTGGCGGCAGCTCTCGGGAGAGCGTCCGCTCCTGAAATCCCAGATTGTGTAATTATTCGTCTATATTCTTGCGTGCATTTGGACGGGGCGCGTCACACTAGGCAAGGGGCTGGCTGCCGAAAGCCCCTTGGAAGACTACTTTCCCGCGAACCGTTGCATTGCGGCAACAAGAGCGTGCTTTGATGGCAATCGACGCGGAGGCGCCTGGCGTCCCAATTTATGGTTGCGCTTACGCTTGACTGTCAACGTAGGTTGTTTAACAATCTCTGCGAGTGAGCAGTAAGACATTCATTCTTTAATTTCAGTATCGCCGTCGTGGTTGGCATCATCATGCGACGGATCGCCTGATTTTTGGGGGGAGGGGTCATGCCGTACCAGCCAGTTCTCGGCCAAATCATGCCTTTTGCAGGCGCAGTGATTCCCAGAGGCTGGGCGCTGTGTAACGGCGCGCTGCTGGCGATCCAGCCAAATGCTGCGCTGTTCTCGTTGCTCGGCACCTATTATGGTGGCAACGGAACGACGACGTTTGCGCTTCCCGATCTGCGCGGTCGCGCGATCCTTGGCTCGAGTGGCGGCGGTGGTTCATACCCGGTCGGCATGACCAGCGGAACGAATTCGGTCGCCCTGAATGCGCAGCAGCTCCCGACCCACAATCATTTCATTCAAGTGTCCGCGACTGCCGGAGCAGGACGCGGAAACGTCCCTCCCACCGGCAATGTCTTCGGGACTAACTCCCTGCCGGCGAACAATCCGACGATGATTTTCGCAGCGCCTGGCGCTGGCGACACGCCTTTGGCGATCGGCACCAATCTGGTGAACGAGGGCAGTGGTCAGGGGCACAACAACCTGCAGCCCTATCTCGTGATCAGCTATCTGATTGCGATGCAGGGAACATATCCGTCGCGAAACTGACCGCTGCGCGAGGAGACTTGCGCGAACGACATTCTGCACGGCGACGCTTCAAATTTCCACGCATGCACCCTTCGAATTGAAGCGGTAGAGCGCACAGGCAAAGGATCACAGGCGATGTCAGATCCGTTTATCGGCGAGATACGACTGTTCGGCTTTCCCCGTATTCCCGACGGTTGGTTGGCCTGCGCCGGACAATCGTTGCCGATCTCACAGTACGATACGCTCTACGCCGTCCTCGGCACGACCTATGGCGGCGACGGTGCAAGCACCTTCAACCTTCCAGATCTTCGCGGCCGCGTTGCGATCGGACAGGGACAGGGGCAAGGCTTTCCAAACTATGTGCTGGGACAGGTTGGTGGTGAGGAGCAGCATACGTTGGTCGAAGGCGAAATGCCGGCTCATAGTCATGCGCTGACGTCCTCGACCGCGACGGGGACGGCGGCGACGCCCGCCCAGACTCTCCATCTTGCCACGGCGTCAGCAGGTGAACTCTACGCGGCGACTGCGAACGCGGGGACTTACTCCGTGATGGCCGCCTGCGTTACGACGGCGGGCAATAGCGTCGGGCACGACAACATGATGCCGACCGTCGTTGCCAATTACTGCATCTGTTACGCAGGTATCTTCCCTTCGTCCGGCTAGGCTGCGCGCGCATCCGTATTCAGTCTCGAGGAAAGACGACATGTCAGATCCGTTCATCGGAGAGATCCAAGCTTTTCCGTTTCCCTTTGCGGTCGGCGGCTTCAACAATGTGTGGCTGCCGTGCGGCGGTCAGCTCCTGACGGTTCAGGCCTACAGTCCGCTATTTGCGCTCATCGGGACCTACTACGGCGGAAATGGTACGACCAATTTCGCCTTGCCGAACCTCAACGGCTCGGTCGCGATCAGCCAGGGCCAAGGTCCGGGATTGCAGAACCGCGTCATCGGCGAAATTGTCGGCAGTCCGACGGTCAACCTGACGTCGGACCAGATGGCGAGGCACACACACGTCCTGCAACTCGGCAACAGGAGCGCGCAAGGCGCAACGGCAGGTCCCGGCGCGGCGGGGAGCACGGTGGCGATCGATCCTGGCTTCAACGGTTTCACGGCGCCGCCCGGCACCCTGACCTTGGCGCCCAACGCCGTCACGCTCACCGGGCAGAACCTTCCTCACGACAACACGCAGCCCACCCAGGCGATCGTCTGGTGTATCGCCTATGCGGGAATGTTTCCGTCCTTCTCCTGAACCATCTCGAGTGCGCGACGGCATGATTGACGGCGCGGCGCTACACATCGTCCCGGTCGATCCGGCTCTTCGGCTCCGGCCCGCAGGCGCGCTCGACGAGCCTTTCATCCGGCGTCTCTTCGAGGAGGTGCGGACGGGGCAATTCACCGCGACCGGATTGCCGGGCCAGATCGTCAGCCAGATCATCGCGCAACAATTCCGCAGCCAGGCGGCCGGCTATGCCGCGCAATTTCCGGGCGCGGTATCGCTGATCGTGACACGCAACGGCACCGCGATCGGCCGGCTGCTGCTCCATTGCGCAAGCGAGCGCTGGCACATCGTGGACGTCGCGCTGCTGTCGGCTGATTGCGGTCGCGGCGCCGGGACGAAGATCATCGACGCTCTCGCAGCCGGCGCGCGGCAGCAGGGTATCGCAGCGCTGACGCTCACGGTACTTGCGAACAATGTGGCCGCGCGCCGGTTTTACCTGCGGCACGGCTTCATAGAGACGCGGCGGGCGGGTAATGCGCACATCGCTATGAGAAGGGACCTGGCTTAGCGCGCGGCCGCCTCGCGCAGGAATTTTAGCAACGCAGCGTTGACCTCGTCGGGCCGCTCCTGCTGCACCCAATGGCCCGCACCCTCGATGATCAGCTTTCGCGTCAGATTGGGCAGCACGCGCTCGAGTTCGTTGACGCGCTTGGCCCCGATCAGGCCGGTGATGACGGCGTCTTTCGAGCCGGCGATGAACAGCGAGGGCTGGCGGATCTGCGCGTCCTGCCAGGGCGCCGTCAGCTCCCAGTTGCGATCGAGGTTGCGATACCAGTTCAACCCGCCGCGGAAGCCGGAGTTGCGGAAGGTCTCGGTGAAATAGGCCAGGTCGGTCTCGCTGAGCCAGTCCGGCAACGGTTCCTCTGTCGTCGCGTGGCCGAGGAATCCCTTGCCTTCCTGAACGAACATGGCCGCGGAGGGATCGGCAAGACCGCGGCCGCCGACCACGATGCGCATGGTGCGGGCGACGTCGCGCTCGAACTCGGCTTCGGCAACGCCGGGCGTCTGGAAATACTGCCAGTAGAAATTGGTCACGCCGCCCTGACGCAGAAGGTCGAGCGGCCTGCCGCGACCGCGGAATGGCGGCGGCACGCTGAGGCCCGCCACCGCCGTGAAGATGTCGGGCCGGAACAGCGCCGCGTGCCAGGCCACCGGCGCCCCCCAATCGTGACCGACCACCATGGCCTTGCTCTCGCCAAGCGCCTGCACCAGGCCGACGATGTCACCGACCGTGTCGAAGATCGAATAGGCGCTCACATCGGACGGCGCCGCGCTCTGGCCGTAGCCGCGCATGTCAGGGGCGACGACGTGAAACCCGGCGGCCGCCAGTGCCGGGATCTGGTGGCGCCAGGAATAGGACAATTCCGGCCAGCCATGGCACAGCACCACCAGCGGTCCCTGGCCGGCCTCGCGGATGAACAGATCGATCCCGTTGGCCTTGATCACGCGGGTGGAGGACATCGCTTTTCCGCCTTGTTTCAGGGGTTTGGTCAGCAAATATGAGGTGCCACGATAGGGGCCGGACGAGAATCGTGCAATCTCGGGACAAGCGGCCAGCCTCGTGTTGTTCGCACCGGTTCCAACTGTTAGAACGCCGCTCTCAGGGCTTGGCCATGGCATTTCGTCTTTCTTCGCTTCCTCGCACCCGGTTCACCGCCGGAGCGCTGGCGCGCGGGCTGATCGCTGCGGTCTTGGTGGCGAGCGTCGGCTGGGGCGGAGCCCTCTATGCCGCCAACCAGAGCGTCCAGGGAGCCAAGAAGGCCGAAGATTCCGGCTTCGACGGCGATGCCCCGACCGCGATCCTGATCGAGGCCTCCAGCGGCAGCGTGCTGTTCGAGAAGAACGCCGACGAACTGCGTGCGCCCTCCAGCATGATGAAGCTGATGACGGCGGAGGTCGTCTTCAATGCCATCAAGCAGGGCAACATGAAGCTGACCGACGAATACCGGATCAGCGAGAACGCCTGGCGCAAAGGCGGCGCGCCGTCGGGCGGCTCGACCATGTTCGCCGCCATCAACAGCAAGGTTTCGGTCGACGACCTCCTGCACGGTGCGATCATCCAGAGCGGCAACGACGCCTGCATCGCGCTGGCCGAAGGCATTGCCGGCAATGAGCGCATCTTCGCCGCCGACTTCATGACCAAGCGCGCCCGCGAGCTCGGCATGACCAGGTCGACCTTCGGCAATTCCAATGGCTTGCCCGATCCCGGCAACAAGATGACGGTGCGCGAGCTCGGCATCCTCGCCCGGCACATCATTCTGGACTTCCCCGAATTCTATAAGCTCTTTGGCGAGAAGGAGTACACTTGGAACAAGATCCGCCAGCCCAACCGCAATCCGCTGCTCAATTCGATGGAAGGCGCCGACGGTCTGAAGACCGGCTACACCAAGGAAGGCGGCTACGGCATGGTCGGCTCGGCGGTGCAGAACGGCACGCGGCTGATCGTCGTCGTCAACGGGCTTGAAGACCCCGAGGACCGCGCCACCGAAGCCAAGAAGATGCTGGAATGGGGCTTTCGCAATTTCGAGACCCGCACGCTGATCGCGGCCGACCAGCCCGTCGGCTACGCCAAGGTGTTCGGTGGCGAGAGCCGCTCGGTGAAGCTGGTCGCCAAGACGCCGGTGAAGGTGATGGTGCACAAGAACGGCAGCGACAAGCTGATCGCGCGGGTCGTGTATCGCGGTCCGGTGCGCGCGCCCGTCGCGCCCGGCCAGCAGGTCGGCGTGGTCAGGGTCTGGCGCAGCGGCAACATCGCGGTGGAGACACCGGTCTATGCCGCGGAGGCGATCGGCACCGGCTCGACCGTGCGGCGTGCAATCGACGGCGCCAGCGAGCTCGTCATCGGCATGTTCCGCGCGGGCGCCGAGAAGCTCTGATCATGAGTGAAAGCGCGGTAAAGTGGCCGTCCGGACGCGGGCGCTTCGTCACCTTTGAAGGCGGCGAGGGGACGGGCAAGTCGACCCAGATCAAGAAGCTCGCCGACCGTCTGAAGGCGGCAAGGATGCGCATTCTCGTCACGCGCGAGCCGGGCGGCTCGCCGGGCGCCGAGATCATGCGCCATCTGGTGCTGTCGGGCATGGGCAAGCTGCTGGGACCCGAGGCCGAGACGCTGCTGTTCGCGGCCGCCCGCGACGACCATGTCCGCACCGTGATCCAGCCCGCGCTCAATCAGGGTTCCTGGGTGCTGTGCGACCGCTTCGCCGACTCGACGCGGGCCTATCAGGGCAGCCTCGGCCGCGTGCCGGCCGGGCTAATCAACGCGATGCAGCGTGTCACGATCGGCGATCTCAAGCCGGACCTCACCATCATCCTCGACCTGCCGGTCGAGATCGGCTTGCAGCGCGCGGCTGCACGCCGCGGCAGCGGCACGCCAGACAGGTTCGAGGCCGAGAAGCTCGGCTTCCATCAGGGCCTGCGCGAGGCCTATCGCCAGATCGCGGCGGACGATCCCGGGCGCTGCGTGCTGATCGATGCAAATTCCGATCCCGATACGGTCGCCGGACGTGTCTGGGCGGCGCTGCGCGATCGTCTGCTTCCGACGCCGGCATCGGTGGTGTCAGCATGAGCCCGCGTCAGACCGAGCGCGAAACCGCCATTCCTCATCCGCGCGAGACGAGCCGCCTGTTCGGCCATCGCGAGGCCGAAACTGCGCTGCTGGCGGCGTATCGCAGCGGGCGCATCCCGCATGCCTGGCTGATCGGCGGCCCGCAAGGCATAGGCAAGGCGACGCTGGCCTACCGCATGGCGCGCTTCGTGCTCGCTCACGGCCAGCCGCTGGCGCCTTCGGTGCAGCGCGCCGAGGACCTCGCGATCGATCCTGGTCACGCCGCGGCGCGGCAGGTTGCGGCGAGCTCGCATGGCGGCCTGCTGACGCTGGAGCGCACCGCCAACGACCGCGGCGTGATGCGCACCGTGATCACCGTGGACGAGACCCGCGAGACGATCGGCTTCTTCGGCTCGACGGCCGCCGCCGAAGGATGGCGCGTCTGCATCGTCGACACCGTCGACGAGCTCAATCCGAATGCCGCCAACGCGCTGCTGAAGATTCTCGAGGAACCGCCGCAGCAATCGCTGTTCCTTTTGGTGAGCCATGCGCCTGCACGCGTGCTCGCAACGATCCAGTCGCGTTGCCGCAAGCTGCGCCTGCGCGCGCTCGCAACCGAGGACGTGATTGCTGCAGCCGCCGCAGCCGCCGAACTCGATCCGAACGATCCCGCGCTGCGCGAGGCGGCGGAGGCCTCCGAGGGCAGCGTCGCGCGGACGCTGACGTTGCTCGGCGGCGATGCCCTGAAGCTCCAGCAGCGCACGGCGGCTCTGCTGGCGCGGCTGCCGCAGGTCGATCCGCGCGAATTGCACACGCTCGGCGATTCGCTTGGCACCAGCGACCGCGTCGCGCTCGCCGCCTTCATCGACGGCATCGACCGCTGGATCGCCGAACGCCTGCATGCGGACGAGGCCAATGCGAACCAGAACCTGCCGCGCCTTGCGCGCCTAGCTGAGGTATGGGAAAAGATCGTCCGCGCCGCGCGCGACACCGAAACCTACAATCTGGAGCGAAAGCCCTTGGTTTTCTCGGTGTTCGGCTGGCTGGCGGACGCAACGCGCTAGAGCATGATCCGGAAAAGTGTGCAGCGGTTTTCCGAGAGGATCATGCTCAGAACAATAACCTAACGCAGGTTCGTTTCCAGATTTCGAGAAGCCGGTAAAGGAATTCGTCGTGGCCACGCGAGCTAAGAAAACCGCCAAAGGCAAAAGCAGCAAGAAGGCTGCCAAGAAAGCCGTGAAGAAAGCCGCGAAAAAGGCCGTGACGGCGCGCGCGTCCAAGAAGACCAAGAAGGTCGCCAAGAAGAGCGTGAAGAAGAGCGCTGCGAAGAGGGCAAAGAAAGCCGGCAAGAAGGCTGCGAAGAAGCAGGTCGTCGCCAAGAAAGCGGCGAAGCAAGCGGCCAGGAAGGCGAGGGTGATCGCGCCTGCCGTGATCGCCACGCCGGCTCCCGTCGCCACGCCGCCGAAGGCCGTGAAGCCCAAGGTATCGAAACCAAAAGCGCCGCGCGCGCCGAAGCCCGTCGCGGTGCCGCAAGCCACCGCGCCCGTGATCGCTCCCGCGCGCGACAACGTCTTCTACATCACGACCGCGATCGCCTATCCCAACGGCAACCCGCATATCGGCCACGCCTACGAGGCGATCGCCACCGACACGCTGGCCCGATTTGCAAGGCTCGACGGCAAGGACGTGTTCTTCCTGACCGGGACCGACGAGCACGGCTTGAAGATGATTCAGACCGCGCAGAACGAGGGCCTGACCCCGTCCGCGCTAGCGGCCCGCAACGCGGCCCGCTTCAAGGCGATGGATGAGCGGCTGAACGTGTCGTTCGACCGTTTCATCCGTACCACCGAAGAGCAGCATCACCGCTCGAGCCAGGAAATCTGGCGGCGCATGGCTGCCAATGGCGACATCTATCTCGACGCCTATTCCGGCTGGTATTCGGTGCGCGACGAGGCATACTATGCCGAGGACGAAACGCGCCTGAACGACGATGGCGTGCGCCTTGGCCCGCAGGGCACACCAGTCGAATGGGTCGAGGAGAAGAGCTATTTCTTCCGTCTGTCGGCCTACCAGGACAAGCTCCTGAAGCTCTACGAGGAGCACCCGGAGTTCATCGGCCCGGACGCGCGCCGCAACGAAGTCATGAGTTTCGTCAGAAGCGGCCTGCGCGATCTCTCGATCTCGCGCACGACGTTCGACTGGGGCGTCAAGGTGCCCGGCGACGAAGAGCACGTGATGTATGTCTGGGTTGACGCACTCACCAACTACATCACCGGCTTGGGCTTCCCCGACGAGACCGATGCCAATTGGCGCTACTGGCCGGCGGACGTGCATATCATCGGCAAGGACATCATTCGCTTCCATGCCGTCCACTGGCCCGCGTTCCTGATGTCGGCCGGCATCCCCGTGCAGAAGCGGGTCTATGCCCACGGCTTCCTGTTCAACAGGGGTGAGAAGATGTCGAAGTCGGTCGGCAACGTCGTCGATCCCTTCAACCTTGCGGACCAGTACGGCGTCGACCAGATGCGCTATTTCTTCCTGCGCGAGGTGCCGTTCGGCCAGGACGGCAACTACAACCACGAAGCCATCGTCGCGCGCATCAATGCCGATCTCGCCAATGATCTCGGCAACCTCGCACAGCGCTCGCTGTCGATGGTCGCCAAGCAACTGGGCGGCGTGCTGCCCGAGCCCGGCGAGTTCAGCGACAACGACAAGGCCATCCTGGCGATGGCCGACGGCATGATCGCGGCAAGCCGCGAGGCGATGGCGACGCAGCAGATCCATCATTGGCTCAACGCCGTCTGGGCCGTGGTCGCGGAGGCCAACCGCTATTTCGCGGGCGAGGCGCCGTGGGCGCTGGCCAAGACCGATCCGGCCAGGCAGAGGACGGTGCTCTATGTCACCGCTGAGGTCGTGCGCCAGATCGCGATCCTGGCTCAGCCGGCGATGCCGACCGCCTCGGGATTGCTGCTCGACAGCCTCGGCGTCCCCGTCGGCGAGCGCAATTTCGCGACGCTCGGCGGTGCCAGGCGCATCGCGCCGGGTTCGACACTGCCGGCGCCGACGCCGGCCTTCCCGCGCTACATCGAGCCGGCAGCCTAGGGCGTTGGTTTGATGTTGGTCGACAGTCACTGCCATTTGGATTTTCCGGACTTTGCGGACGATCTCGACGGGATCGTATCGCGCGCGCGAGCGGCCGGAATCGGCCGGATGGTCACGATCTCGACGCGGGTGCGAAAGCTCGATCAGCTTCTCGCCATCGCCGAGCGTTACGATGACGTCTACTGCTCGGTCGGCACCCATCCGCACAACGCGGACGAGGAAGACGGAATCTCGCCGGACGAACTGATTGCGTTGACGCAGCATCCCAAGGTCGTCGCGCTCGGCGAAGCCGGGCTTGACTATTTCTACGACGACGGCTCGCCGGAGGCGCAGGCGCGGGGCTTTCGCGTTCACATCGCCGCCGCTCGCGCCACCGGCCTGCCGCTGGTGATCCACACCCGCGAGGCGGACGAGGATTGCGGCCGCATCCTGGAGGAGGAGGCCGCAAAGGGATCGTTTCGCGCCGTGCTGCATTGTTACACCGGCGGGCGCGAGCTGGCGCTAAAGGCGGTGTCGCTCGGGCTGTATATCGGTTTCACGGGCATCCTGACCTTCAAGAAATCCGAAGCTCTGCGCGCACTGGCGGCTGAATTGCCGTCCGACCGTATTCTGGTTGAAACGGACTCGCCCTATCTTGCACCAGGCAAGTTTCGGGGCAAACGCAACGAGCCGGCCTATGTGGTCGAGGTGGCAAAAGTTCTGGCTGAGGCCCGCGGCGTGTCGCTCGAGGACATCTCACGGCAGACCACCGACAATTTCTTCCGCCTGTTCTCCAGGGTGAAAACTTAGGACTGGGAGCCGCATGACGCTGACGCTGACGATCCTGGGCTGCGGTTCCTCCGCCGGCGTGCCGCGCCCTGCGCTCGGCTGGGGCGCCTGCGATCCGAGCAATCCAAAAAACCGCCGACGGCGCTGCTCGCTGCTGGTCGAACGGACCTCCGAGCATGGCACGACGCGCATCGTGATCGACACCTCGCCGGACTTGCGCGAGCAATTGCTCTCGACCGACGTCGACCATATCGACGCGGTATTTCTGACCCACGAGCATGCCGACCAGACCCACGGCATGGACGATCTGCGCTCGGTCGTGATGCACATGCGCCGGCGCATCCCGACCTATTTCAACCAGTCGACCGCCAAGGACATCATGGCGCGGTTTTCCTATTGCTTCATCTCGCCGGAGGGCAGCGACTATCCGCCGATCCTGACGCGGCATTCGATCGAGGCCGGTGGAAACCAGACCATCCTGGGGAAGGGCGGTGCGGTGACGATGACGGCCTTCCTGGTGCAGCACGGCAACATTCCCGCGCTTGGCTATCGCATCGGGGATGCCGCCTACACGCCCGACCTCAACGACATCCCGCGCGAGAGCTGGGGCGCATTGGAAAATCTGGACCTCTGGATCGTCGACGGGCTGCGCTACACCGGCCATGTCAGCCATTTCAGCATCAACGACGCGTTGTCCTGGATCGACCGCTTCAAGCCGAAGCGCGCGGTCATCACCAACATGACCGCCGACGTGGACTACGAGGTGATCCGCCAGTCGCTGCCCGCGGGGGTGGTGCCGGCCTATGACGGGCTGCGGCTGGAAACGCGCTGAACCTGCAGTAGAAATTCCTGTATTGACCGGCATACTCCTTGCTTGCGCACGGCCCATCATGTTGATCTAACGTCTGAAAGACAGGGCGCCAGGCAGGGGCGATATTCAAGCGGAACGGGTGGCGCCTCCTGCGCGATCGCCGGCGCCGTTGAACGCTTCGTGCGAGATGGGGATTGCGTTGGCAGGGGACGATGTAGCGACGAGGGGACCGGTGCGACGCGCCCTGGATCTCCTTTATCTCGGTGCGGGCTACGCCGCCGGCGCCTTCATGGTTGCAATCTTCGCGATCATGATGATCATGTCGGTCGGGCGCCAATTCGCGATCAACATTCCCGCCGGCGATGATTTCGCGTCCTGGTGCATGGCCGCGATGGCGTTTCTCGGCCTCGCTCACACTTTCAAGCGTGGCGAGATGATCCGCGTCGGCCTGCTGCTGGAGCGTCTGCACGGGCGGACCAAGCAGGTGGCGGAGAGCGTGGCGCTCGGTATCGCCACTGCCTTCATCCTCTATTTCACCCGGCACGCCGTGCAGATGACTTACGACTCCTGGCGCTTCAACGACGTGGCGCAGGGTGTCGTTGCGCTTCCGCTGTGGATTCCCCAGCTCGGCTTTGCCGGCGGTCTTGCGATCCTGTCGATCGGGTTGATCGATGAAATGGTCAATGTCGTCAGCGGCAACCGGCCGAGCTACGAGAAGGGCTCTCCGGACGAGACCCCGGACGAGTTCATCGAGCGGATATCGCAGGGCGGCGGAGGTTGACCATGGCCAATCTCGGCATGATCGAACTGTCGTTCATTCTGCTCGGCGTCATGATCCTGCTGCTGGGAAGCGGCGTCTGGATCGCGGTTTCGCTCGGGCTCGTCGGATTCGTGGCGATGGCGCTGACCACGAGCCTACCGCTCGGCTCGGTGCTTGCGACCACCACCTGGAGCGCGAGTTCGTCCTGGACGCTGGCTGCGCTGCCGCTGTTCATCTGGATGGGCGAAATCCTCTTCCGCACCAAATTGTCGGAGGAAATGTTCCGGGGGCTGTCACCCTGGGTTCAGTGGCTGCCCGGGCGGCTCACTCATGTCAACGTGATCGGCTGCGGCATCTTTGCTGCGGTGTCGGGCTCCTCGGCGGCAACCTGCGCGACGATCGGCAAGATCGCGCTGCCCGAGCTCGACAAGCGCGGCTACGACAAGAGCCTCAGCCTCGGATCGCTCGCAGGCTCCGGCACGCTCGGCCTGCTGATCCCGCCGTCGATCCCGATGGTCGTCTACGCCGTGACGGCGAATGTGTCCGTGCTTCAGGTGTTCCTCGGCGGCTTCCTGCCGGGGGTACTCGTGATGGTGCTCTATTCCGGCTACATCATCATCTGGTCGCTGCTGAACCCCAAGAAGATTCCGCCGCGTGATCCGCCGATGCCGTTCCGACAGAAGCTGCGCGAGTCGGCCAGGCTTGCGCCCTGCCTGTTGCTGATCCTTGCGGTCTTCCTCTCGCTCGTGCTCGGCTTTGCGACCGCGACCGAATGCGCCGCCTGGGGCGTCAGCGGCGCCTTGCTGCTGGCGTGGTGGAGCCGCACGCTCACGCGCAAGAATTTCCTCGAGAGCATCATGAGTGCGACGCGCCTGACCTGCATGATCATGCTGATCCTGGCAGGCGCGGCCTACACCACGGCTGCAATGGCCTATACCGGAATTCCGGCAGCGCTCGCCACCTGGGTCCAGGGCCAACAGCTGACGCCCGGCATGCTGGCGCTGTATCTGAGCATCATGTACATCATCCTGGGATGCCTGATCGACGGCATATCGATGATCGTCCTGACCGCCGTGATCGTCCTGCCGATGGTCAAGCAGGCCGGTCTCGACCTGGTCTGGTTCGGCGTCTATCTCATCATCCACGTCGAGATGGCGCAGATCACGCCGCCGGTCGGATTCAATCTTTTCGTGCTCCAGAACATGAGCGGCCGCGATACGCTCACCGTCGCTCGGGCGGCGTTCCCTTTCTTCGTCCTGCTGCTCGCCGCCGTGTTCATCATCACGGAATATCCGCAGATCGTGATGTTCTTGCCCAAGCTCGCTTTCCCAGACTGAGCGTCCCCGTTTTTCAGATTGACTGTGAGGAGAAGCCCGATGATGTCTCGTTTATTCCGCGCATCCTTGATCGCCGGCGCCGTGCTGGCTGCGACACCCGCGTTGGCTCAGACCAAATGGAATCTGCCGGCGGCATATCCGGCCGACAATCCGCACTCCGAGAATCTAGTGGCCTTCGCCAAGGACGTCGAAGCGGCCACATCCGGAAAGCTCCAGATCACGGTTCATCCCGGCGCTTCGCTGTTCAAGGCACCCGATATCAAACGCGCGGTGGTCACCGGGCAGGCCCAGATGGGCGAAGTGTTGCTGTCGATCCACGAGAACGAGGATCCGGTGTTCGGGGTCGACGTCGTGCCGTTTCTGGCGACCAGCTTCCCGGACGCCATGAAGCTGTACCAGGCGTCGAAGCCGTTGATCACGAAGAAGCTGGAGGCGCAGGGGCTCAAGCTCCTATTCGTGGTGCCGTGGGCGCCGCAGGGCGTCTATGTCAACAAGCCGCTCGCGACGATCGAGGACATGAAGGGCTTGAAGTGGCGCGCCTACAACGTTGGGACCGCACGCATCGGCGAATTGGTCGGCGCCCAGTCGGTGACGATCCAGGCTGCCGAGCTGCCGCAGGCGCTTGCGACCGGCGTGGTGAATTCCTTCATGTCGTCAGGCGGCACGGGTTACGATTCGAAGGCTTGGGAGTCGCTGAAATATTTCTATGACGTGCAGGCCTGGATTCCGAAGGACTACACTTTCGTCAACAAGGCTGCGTTCGAGGCGCTCGACAAGCCGACCCAGGAGGCGATCCTCAAGGCCGCCGCCACGGCGGAAACCCGCGGCTGGAAGGCCTGGGAAGAGAAGGCCAATTGGTACATCGATCAGCTCAAGGCGAAGGGCATGACGGTCGAGCCGCCGACCCCGGCCCTCAAGGCCGGCTTCCAGAAGATCGGCGAGCAACTCACCACCGACTGGCTCAAGAAGGCAGGGGCCGATGGTCAGGCGCTGGTCGACGCCTACAAAAAGATGTGAGGGAGCGAGAGGCCTTCCGCTCGCCGTCCTCCGGCGTGTGGGCGGAAGACTTCTCCTCGATCACGAGGCGGGTCACCACGCGTAGCGCAGCATGGCCTTGCCGGTATAGGAGCGCATCACGCTCGACACCTCGCTGTCGAAGTTGGCGGTGGCGGACCAGCCGTTGAGGTCACGCAGCTCGATTGCGACGCCCGTGAGCGCCGCGTTCCGCGCCAATGCCGTGCCGCCTGTGACAAATCTCTGAGCGGGCAGGGGCTGGAATGCCGCCGGCATTGCTTGTCCCGCGCTGAAATCATGCGCCCAGGCAAGACGTCCGCGCAGGCTCATCACGCTGCTGAACAGCGCAAAGGATGCGCTCGTGCGCAGTCCGAGTTCGGTGCGGGTATCGGTG
The DNA here is from genome assembly GCF_024519875.1 of Bradyrhizobium sp. Bra64. NCBI lineage: Bacteria > Pseudomonadati > Pseudomonadota > Alphaproteobacteria > Hyphomicrobiales > Nitrobacteraceae > Bradyrhizobium > Bradyrhizobium sp. Bra64. The sequence goes on from NZ_JALJRD010000003.1 coordinate 200,067, forward strand.
AAACTGTCATTGCCGGATGCTGCCGGGAACGCATTGGCCGCGGAGGGTGGTTGTGTTGCATCGGCGGGCAGGCGGAAGGCGGTGATTTGCGCCGCCGCATAGGGCGTGATGCCGACCCAGGGCACGGCAAGGCGATAGCCGCTCTCGAGGCGGCCGGAATAGGCGTAGGCGTTGACGGCGGCGTTGAGTGAACCCGTGCCGGCCGGCGTCACCTGATAATCGCCGGTGATGGCCTGCCAGCCATACCCCAGCGCGCTCGCGACATAGGCCGGGCCAACCGAATGTCTGACGAAGCCGCCGGCCTGGAACAGGTCGGAGCGGCCACTTGTAAAATTGTTGGCGAAGCCGGTGCCGCCGCCGGCAAGCGCAAAGCCTATCCGGGTTTGCGGCGAGAGCGAATAATCCGCGCCGGCCACGGTCCCAAAACTCCGGCTGGCCGCGCCGCTGCCACCGGTCGACACCTGCGAGCCGCCGAAGCCGGCAGCCCAGACGCTCCAGTGCGGGGCTGCGAGCGAAGGTTTACCGTAGATCATTCCATAGACTTCGCGTCCGATGCCGCCATGCGTCCGGTCAGCTCCGGGATCGGCGTAGGCTGCGAGCTCTGCGTCGAGCCCGGCGGGGCCGACGCCGCGCCCGTCAATGGCGGGATCGAGCAGGGTCTGCGTGAACTGCGTCATCGCCAGGAAAGTCGCCTGCGCGGCCTCGCTCTGCGAGGCACCCTCTGAGCCGCCGCCATAGGCTTGCCGCATGCCGAAGCGTGCCCTGCCAGCGACGCCCGGTGGCTCGGCAGGCTGCATGCCGCCTCCACCGCCGCCATTGCCGAACCATGCGCCCGCGAAACTCGACGGCTGCGGGCCGCCAAACCCAGCGCCCGCGAAATTATTGGAGCCATAGCCCGAGGCGCTTGGGCCGCCGGCTCCAAACCCTTGAGCCCCGAACCCTTGAACCCAGACCCCCTGGACCGCAAATCCTGGCAAGGCGGCGAATGCGCCGTACTCGCGCGTGGCCTGCGCGGCCGCTGCATTGGGCAGCAGCAGTCCCGTCAGGAATAGCAGCAGACGCGCACGCACGTCTGTGCTCACGACACCAACCGCAGCATGAAGCGCCCCAACCGCGCCGGTCGCCGTCGGCCGCGCAGCCCGCGCGACGAATCATTTGGAATCAGCGAATCCGGTGAGGCGGAATCGTAAATGCGTCTCTAACGATTTCCAAACTTTTCCTGTCGTGTCCCGACGTCGTCAAACCTACGCGTTCGGTTTCGGAGCGACGCATGATCGGCGCGCAAATGCGATTTGTGTTTCCATATGTTTCCAAAGAGACAAGCTCAGGTCGAGATTGCCTTCATCGATCCCACTTCGTTGCGCAGCAGGAATTTCTGGATCTTGCCCGTGGACGTCTTCGGGATGGGCCCGAACACGACGGCCTTCGGCGTCTTGAAGCCGCTCATATGCGAGCGGCAGAAGGCGATGATGTCGGCCTCGCTCGCACTCGCACCGTCCTTCAGTTCGACGAAGGCACAAGGCACCTCGCCCCATTTCGGATCGGGCTTTGCGACCACGGCGGCGAACAGCACGGCCGGGTGCTTGTAGAGGATGTCCTCGACCTCGACGGAGGAAATGTTCTCGCCGCCGGAGATGATGATGTCCTTGGAGCGATCCTTGATGATGATGTAGCCGTGCGCGTCGAGCACGCCGAGATCGCCGGTGTGAAACCAGCCGCCCTCGAAGGCCTCCTTCGTCGCCTTCTCGTTCTTGAGATAGCCCTTCATCACGATGTTGCCGCGGAACATGACCTCGCCGATGGTCTCGCCGTCGCGCGGCACTTGTTTCATCGTCTGCGGATCGATGACGGTGACACCTTCCTCGAGCGGGTAGGGCACGCCCTGCCGGCGCTTCATGCTGGCGCGCTCGGCGGCGGGCAGGTCATCCCAGCCGGGCTGCTCGGCGCAGACGGAGGCGGGGCCGTAGACCTCGGTCAGGCCGTAGACGTGCGTCAGCTTGATGCCGATGTTTTCGGCGCCTTCGAGCACCGCGACGGGAGGGGCGGCGCCGGCGATCAGGCCAACGACGCGGCGCGCGGCGTTGCCCTTCGGCGCGTCGGGCGCGTTGATCAGCGTGTTGTAGACGATCGGCGCGCCGCACATGTGGGTAACGCCGTGCTGCTTGATCAGCTCGAATATCCGGGTCGGCTCGACCTTGCGCAGGCAGACATTGATGCCGGCGGCGGCCGCGATCGTCCAGGGGAAGCACCAGCCGTTGCAGTGGAACATCGGCAGCGTCCAGAGATAGACCGGATGCTGGCCGAGTTGGCCTGCAAGGATATTGCTGACGGCGTTCAGATACGCGCCGCGATGATGGGTGACGACGCCCTTGGGATTGCCCGTCGTGCCCGAGGTGTAGCTCAGCGCGATGGCGTCCCATTCGTCGCGCGGCGGGATCGCAGCGAAGTCCGGATCGCCTTGCGCGACGGCGGCCTCGTACTCGATCTCGCCGATGCGCCTGCCACCCTTGAAGGCAGCGTCGTCGACGTCGACCACGAACGGCTTTGGCCCGCTCATCCGCGCCAGCGCGTCGGTGATGACGCCCGAAAATTCCGGATCGACCAGGATGATTTTCGCCCCGCCATGATCCAGCTGGAACGCGATCGAGGGCGCATCGAGGCGGATGTTGAGTGCGTTGAGCACGGCGCCCGTCATGGGCACGGCGAAATGCGCTTCGTTCATCGCCGGAATGTTCGGCAGCATCGCCGCGACGGTGTCGCCGACGCCGATGCCCCTGCCGGCGAGCCAGGACGCAAAGCGCCTGCAGCGCTCGTAGGTCTGCGCCCAGGTGAAGCTGCGGCCTTCATAGACGGTGCTGACATGATCGGGATAGACGGCGGCGCTGCGCGCGAGGAAGCTCAGCGGGCTGAGCGGCACGTAATTGGCGGGCGTCTTGTCGAGGCCGATATTGTACTGGTTCTGCCGCTCGCTCATCGACACCTCCCTTACGCGCCGGCCTACAGGAATCCGATCGAGATCCACGGAAAGACGGCGACGACGATCAATCCCATCAGCAGCGCCAGCAGGTAGCCCCAGATCGGCCTGATGCCTTCAGCCGGATCGACGCGTCCGATGGCGCAGGCGGCATAATAGCCGACGCCGAACGGCGGGGCGAATAGCCCGATACCCATCGCCAAAATGATCACCATCGCATAGTGCACCTCGTGCACGCCGACGGCACGGGCGATCGGAAACAGCAGAGGCCCGAACAGCACGATCGCCGGAATGCCCTCCAGCACGCTGCCGAGGATGGTGAAGGCTAGGATCGACACGGCGATGAAGGTCGCCGCTCCGCCGGGCAACCCGGTCATGGCGGACGCCAGCGACCGCGAGAAGCCGGATTGCGTCAGGCCCCAGGCCATGCCGGTCGCAGTGCCGATGATCAGGAGGATCGCGCCCGACAGGGCGGCGGTTTCGACCAGCATCGGAAACAGCCGGCGCCAGTCGAAGCGGCGGTAGACGAGGAGGCCGACCAGGGCTCCATAGACAATGCCTATGGTGGAGACTTCGGTCGCGGTGGCGATGCCCTCGACGACGGCGTAGCGGATCACGAAAGGCAGGGCGAGCGCGGGCAGGGCGATGATGAAGGTCTTGCCGACCTCGCTGGGGCTGGCGCGTTGGACATGGCTCATGTCCTCGTGGCGGTAGCGCCACCACACCAGCATGCACAGCGTGATCGCGAGCACGACGCCGGGCAGCAAGCCGCCGGTGAACAGCGCGGCGATCGAGACGCCGGTGACGGAACCGATCGTGATCAGCACCAGGCTCGGCGGAATGGTCTCGGTCTGGGCGCCGGTCGCAGCAAGAAGCGCGACGAGATCACCGGGCTTGGCACCGCGCTGCTTCATCTCGGGGAACAGCACGGGCGCGACCGCCGCCATGTCGGCAGCCTTGGCGCCGGAGATGCCGGAGACGAGGTACATCGCGCCGACGAGGACGTAGTGCAGGCCGCCGCGGACATGGCCGAGCAGGCTCGCCAGGAACGCCACCATGGCCCGCGCCATGCCGGTCATTTCGATCAGCAGCCCCAGGAACACGAACAGCGGCACCGAGAGCAGGATGAGGTGGCTCATGCCCTCGTCCATCCGCCCGACCAGCACCATGACCGGCGTGCGTGTCGTCAGCGCCAGATAGCCGAAGATCGCGAGGCCGAAGCCGAAGGCGATGGGAACGCCGGCAAAGACGCAGAAGCCGGCAACGCCGACGAAGAAGATGACGAGGTTGAGGTTGCCGAGGGGCCGCAGATAAGGCTGCGCCAGCCAGAACAGGCCGACGACGACGGCAACGCAGATCACCGCCGTCAGCACCATGCGGTAATCGGCCGCGCGCAGCAGCCGCAACAGCGCAAACGCCGCCATCAGGCAGATGCCGGCCGGCAGCGCCGCGGCGCGCCACATGTTGGAGATCTGGAGCGCCGGCGTGGTGATGAAGCTCTCTTCGTAGGCGTAGTCGTAGGACGGCCAGACGATCAGGGCCAGGAAGGCCAGCGCCGCGCAGGTCGCGACCAGATCGAGCCAGGCCCGCATCGCGGGCTTTGCGCTGGCGACGACCGCGGTCATGCGCATGTGCTCGGAGCGGCGGAACGCGACCGCCGCGCCCAGCATGGCGAGCCACAGGAACAGGATCGAGGCGAGTTCGTCCGACCAGATCAGCGGCCGGTGCACACCGTAGCGTGCGACCACGCCGGCGAACAGGATCGCGATCTCGGCGACGACCAGGGTCGCCGCCGGGATTTCGACGAGCAGGCCGAGTGCGCGCTCCAGCGAGGCCAGCAGCGAAGGTCGGCGAGGGGACTGAACCGCCGCCTCGCCCGCCACTCCGGTCACCTCGACCTCGATATGAGCCATGTCGGCCCCAACGTGTTACGACAGCTTGCCGACGGCCTTTTCCAGCAAGTCCCAGGCCTGGTCGCCATACTTGCCCTTCCACTCGGAATAGAAGCCGGCCGTGCGCAGCTTGTCGCGGAACGGCGCCACGGTGGGCTGGTTGAAGGTCAGGCCCTTGGTCGCGAGCTCCTGCTGGAGATTGGCATTGAGCTTGGCGGTATCCTCACGCTCCTTGATGGCGGCCGCATTGATGTTCTTGGCGACGATCGTGCGGACGTCCTCAGGAAGGCTGCTCCAGGCCTTGCGGTTGGCGAGGAACCAGAAGCCGTCCCACATGTGGTTGGTCAGCGAACAGTACTTCTGCACCTCGTAAAGCTTGGCGGTCGAGATGATCGCCAGCGGGTTCTCCTGGCCCTCGACGATCCTGGTCTGGAGCGCGGAATAGACCTCGGCGAAATTGATCGAGGCGGGCGCCGCATCGAATGCCTTGAACATCGAGGTCCACAGCGGCGACACCGGCACGCGGATCTTGAAGCCCTTGAAATCCTCAGGCCCGTTGATCGGCTTGCTCGACGACGTGGTCTGGCGGAAACCGTTGTCCCAGATCTTGTCCATGACCTCGAGCCCGGCCTTCTTGATCTCGCCGCGGACGAAGGCGCCGAGATCGCCGTCCATGGCCTTCCAGACCGTGCCGTAGTCCGGGAACGCGAAGCCGATGCCGTTGATGGACGCCGCCGGCACCAGGGTCGACAGGATCAGGCCCGACAGCGTGAAGAACTCGACGCCGCCGGAGCGGATCTGGCTCAGCATGTCGGTGTCCGACCCGAGCTGGTTGTTCGGGAAGATCTGGAGGTCGAACTTGCCGCCTGTCTCGGCCTTGATCGCCGCGGCCATCTCCTTGGCGCGCACGTTCAGCGGATGGGTGTCCGGCAGGTTGTTGGCGTATTTGTAGGTGAACTCGGCGCTCTGGGCGCGGGCCACATGGGGCGCGCTGAGGCCGCCCAGGACCGCGGTCGCGGCGGAGGCCTTGAGAAGCGTGCGTCGGGAAAAGCTCATGGGTCTGCTTCCTCGGAAGGTTTGTTGTTGTTCTGAGACGCAAACCTATAAGGACGGAAGGCCATGAGGTCATCTGCGATCTCGCGAAGCCTCGCTTATTGCAGCCGGACATCGTCGCGGCAATATCGGCTTTCGGCGAGATGGGCCGGATGCAAAATGTGAAAAACAACCCCATGCACAGTAGCCGTCAAGCCCTGGCACAGTGGTCGAGGCACGGCGTGGAAACGGCGCCAAAGCGAAGGCGCGGCAGTAGGAGTTTTGCCTAAGCTATTGATCCAATTCTATATAAATATATTCCATAATATACCTTATGCGAATCGGCGATATGGCTCGGGATGCCTGGATGCGGTTCGCCCCACCGCCCTGATTTGAGTTGGTGCGCCCGGATCCTGAGTAGCCTGATACGCCAGAGGACCGTCAGAGAGCCGCCTGGTCGCGACTGCACCGATGTCGGACGGTTCGCCTCGTGAACAAGCTTCATGCACCCGCACGACCGCGCGAGATCGTGGGTCCCGAAAGCCAACCTCGAGCGCGATCGAACGTGGGATCGCCGGCGCCGGTCCCCCGGCCCTCAGCCATATCTGCGCAATGGGTTTCAGGACGCTTTCCGGGTCTGCGGACCGCGAAGGAAAGTTCGGGATTGTGGGCCAGTTCATAGAAGCAAGGCCGCGGGAACCCCAGAGTTGAATGGCTGTATCGGCTCGATACGCGGCTGCAAGGACCGTCCGTCCGACAGCCGTCGGTAAAAGTCCATGACCCCACCCGCAACATTGTGGGGCAGATTACATATTTGCGGAAAACGACACGTTACGGTTGTGTTTTAGCAAGGCGCGACGAGGGGTCGGGCGCCTGCACCAGGGAGATAAATCGATGCGTCGCGATTTGACCATCAAGACCGGCAGCATGGCCGGCACTTCCGATTTCAGGGTGATGGCTCCGATCAAGAAGGGGTTCGTGCCTTCCCTCGATGCGACCACATACAAGACGCGCGTCAAATACGTGTTGCGGGCGCTGAATGGCGGGCGCGCCATCGCGTATGAATACGAGCTCGCCCGCGTCCTGTCAGACTCCGTGGACCGCGTGGGACGTATCCACTCCGTGGGCATCGCCGTGCTCGAACCCGAGGACGACGCCGAGGACGCCGTGGACTACGTGCTGCTGACCGCGACATTCGACGGCTCCTGGGAAGCCTATGTGCGCGTCATCTGGCAAAAGGCCGCGCGGCTGCTCGACCTCATCTTCTGCAATACCGACGGCTATGTGCTGGGCTACGAAAACACCTACGAAAACTGGGGCATCTGGCTCAAGAGCAGGCAGACCGAAGCGTATTTCCTCTATGCCACCCCCGACCTGACCGTCGATGACACGCGCTTCCTGCGGATGGAGGAGCGGGTCTATCGGCGAGCTTCGGGCGCCGGTGCCGATCAGATCGTCACGCGGACCAGGATTCCGTCGCCGGAAGACATCGCGCGACGCTCGATATTCCCGGTCGACGGCAAGGCTGGCGTCGATCCGACCAACTCCGGCTTCAGCAAACCACTCACCATCGAAGCCGCCGGCCGGCCTGCTTTTCACCACGGTATCCTGGCGCTGGCGGGGCTCTATCATCTGGCCGACTTCTATCCGCCGGGGACGCATGACGGGGTGGTTCTGCATCGGGCCGCCCACGAGCTGCTCCCGGAATTCGTCACCATGATCAACGCCCCGCCCTACGCGGAAGGCGTCAAGCGCGCCCGCCGGCGCTATGAAGAGGCCCTGAACTGGTTGCTGACCCCGCCCGACGTGGCGCCGATACGGAGCAATCTGCCGCTCGCCCTGCCGCCCGAACCGCCGTTGCAGGATCCCAGCAACGTGCAGGGCGGGATTCTCTCCGCCTACCCCGCTTCGGATCACGGCTGCCTGCTGCTGTTGCAGTTCGCCAATCCGGCCGCACTGGCGGCGTTTCTCGACGTCCTGCGGGTGACGTCCGAAGCTGACGAGCTCGCCCCCGGCCAGATCGTCACCAACATCGCATTCACGGTCGAGGGGCTGCGTCACGCCGGATTGACCGACGCAGAGGTGCGCACGCTGCCGGAAGAGTTTTTGCAGGGCATGGAGAGACGCGCCGGCCTGCTCGGCGACGTGCGCTGGAATCATCCCCAGCGCTGGCGCCTTCCGGCCAGCAACTGGGCGCGCGGCATCGATGCGCCAGACCTGAGCGAAAACGACCCGGCGCCGCGCATCAGCATGAGCTCCGTGCATGCAGTCCTTCAGCTTCGCCTGCTGACCAAGGACGCGAACAAGGACCCGCAAGCGGCGGCGGATGCGAGAAAACCGTTGATGGCTGAAATGAGCCGCCTGGTCGAGGTGGATTCGGGCGTCAGGCCGCTCTCGATTCAGTGGATGCAGCGGCAGCGCGATGGATCCAACATGAAGGACCATTTCGGTTTCGCCGACGGCAGCTCGAATCCGGTGCTGGATAAGAGCCGGGCCGGCAAGGGCTATTCCAATCAGGTGCATCTCGGCGAGATTCTGTGCGGCTATCCGACCCTTGCCGACGCGACGGCGCCGCTCGGCGACGCGACCAATCGTGCCCATGCGATGCTCCGCGATGGCAGCTTCATGGCGCTGCGTAAGCTGCGACAGGATGTCGAGCAGCTCGAGGACGTCCTGTCCCGGGCCACGCGACAGGCGACCGAGACGGTTGCGGCTGATACACCTGTACTGACGCGCGAAACGCTGATGGCCAAGATGATGGGACGCTGGCCGACGGGCCATCCCCAGGCTGGCCAGCCGCTGACCCCTACTCCGCCCCCCGACAAGGACTGCAACGACTTCAACTACGAGGCCGATGCGCAGGCCCAGCTGTGCCCGTTTCACGCGCACATACGGCGCGCCAATCCGCGCGTTCCGATCACCAAGGCGGATGCCGGCGCCCGGCCCCCTCGGATCGTCAGGCGCGGCATGTCCTATGGTCCGCCCGTCGACCCGCAAGCCGCCAAATCCGCCCCGCCACCCGAGCGCGGCCTGGTTTTCATGGCCTACAATGCCAGCCTCGGCGAGCAGTTCGAGGTGGTGCAGAGCTGGCTCGCCGGCGGCAACAGCTCGGGCTCGTTCTCCGGCGAGAGCGATCCTTTCCTCGGCCTCGCCGAACCCGGCCGGCTTCGACATTTCCGTTTCGAGCATGGCGGTCAGACCGTTCGCGTCGCGCTGGACGGCTCGGACCGGCTCCACGACGAACCCCGTCCGTTCGTCCGTCTGGAATGGGGCGCGTATTTTTTTGCGCCATCGAAAAAGGCGCTTGCCGACCTGCAGCAATGGGCGGCGAGCCAGGGGCGCAAGCCGGCGGTGACGTGGAGCGCGGATGAGGGCGAAAAAGAGATCGCGCGTCTGCGCCTGATCGAGAGGCGGCAGGGCGAAGCCGCGGCGATGGACGCGTGGAAGACGGCGCTCGAAGATCCGGATTCAGCCTCGCATTTCGTCAACGCGTCGATCTGGGCTGCGATCCGCGAGCGTCACGGCGGCGCGCTTCGCACTCCCTTCGGAGTCCTGGTGGCCGACCGCGACCTGGTCTACCAGGTCTTCGCCGATTCCGACACCAAGCTGACCATCACCGGCTACCTGCCCCGCATGACGCGGTCGTTCGGCATCCTCTATCTTGGCCGCGACGCCAGACAGCCAGACCAAGTCTACGAGCAGGAATCTGCTGTCTGCAACGCTGCGATCATGGCCCTCGACCAATTCGCCACATTCGAGCTGGCGCGCGCGGTCGTACAGAAGGTGCTGGGCTTCATGGTCAAGGAGACCATTGGTTATGCCGCCGCCGACGGCGAAGCCAGCTGGGAACTGACCGTCGACGTGCACGAATTGGTGGATCCGCTGCTCGGCGCCTTCTGCGAAGAGTGGTTCGGGTTGAGCGAGGCCGGCGGCCATTTCCGCCGCGCCGGCTATCGCTGGGATTGGAAGCAAGGCGAGCCGCCTGGCTATCCCGGCCATTTCCTGTCGCCCTCGCGCTACATCTTCCAGCCCCATCCAAACAAGAAGGTGGAAGAGGTCGGCGCGGCACATGGCGATGCTGCACGCCGCGCCATGGAAGGTTTCCTGACGCAGTCCGGGCCGACAAACGGACCCGTGACGAAGGCCGTTTACAACTCGCCGCGGGGCACCGGCGACATCCCGTTCGTGGCGCGCACGATCGCCGGCGCCATGATGGGCTTCATTCCGACCGTCGACGGAAACCTGCGCAGGATATTGAACGAATGGCTGCGCGAAGGAACCCTGTGGGCGTTGCGCGCTCGCTATGCCGGCACAGTGGCAAAGGACTACACCGATGCCCTCAACCGGCTGAGAGACGACTTCATCCCGGCTATGCAATTGCGTGCGGTGCCCGAACTGATCTGGCGGACGGCCATCGTTTCGCACACCATCGGAGATGTCGAGATCAGACCGGGAGACATCATCGTCGCGGGCGCCATCTCCGCCACCCAGCAAAGCCTCGCCGCAGGCCGTCAGGACATCTATCACGCCTTCGGTGGCAACCGCAGGGTCGCGGGCCATCCCACGCATTCGTGTCCCGGAGCAGACCCGGCGCTGGCCGTGATGCTGGGATTCTTCAGCGCACTGGTGGAGACGACCCTGCCCTTGCGTACCGGCCCCATGCCACTGAGCTTGACGATGGACGGACGGGTCCCCGCGCAGCCGGGCTCACCCTCCCCCTAGACACCTAAAGCGCGATGACAATCGTCCTGATCTCATCGCGCTTTGGCTAGACGGCATAATGCTGGCCGCCACCGAGCAGGTTGCGCTGACCGTTGGCGCGGATGACGGGCGTACCGGCTACGGAGCGGATCGCCTGCTCCGCGTGCCAATGCATGCCGAGCGCGGATAGTTTCTCGGCGGCTTCCGTTGCGGCCTGGTGGGCCGCCTCCCCGTGCCCCTGCTGCGCGAGCAGCTCGCCGCGCGCGGCCAGATTCAGGGCCGCATCGCGCAGCGAACCGCGCCAGCCTGCGGAGGTTTCCGCTCGGAGCAACCAGCGCTGGCTTCGTCCAAAGTCCCCGCGCAGGGCTGCGAGCTTCGCGAGCGAGCGGCAAGCCGCCGCCTCGCCCAGCCGCTCGCCCTCACGCGCGCGGCTGAGGATATGGGCGGCGTACCGCCGTGCAGTTTCGACATCGCCTTCGGCCGCCGCCGCCTCGACCAGCCAGCTATATTGAACCGACGTGTAGAAGTGGAAGTTCCGCCGCTCCATCCATTGGGCTGCATTGCGCAATTGCTGCAAGCCGTCGGCATCGCCGGTCGCCGACCAGCGGGCAAATCCGGACGCGGCGCGGCATGCCGCCAGCAGCAGCAGGCTGCGCATGTTCTCGGCGACACGCGCGCCCTCGACGGCCAGTCGCTCGGCCTCCTGCCAGCGGCCTTGCCAGATCAGCGCGACCGAGACCCAATTGCGCACCGAACTGACGACCGGGTGGGTCGAGCCTTCGACCAGGGCCATCGCTTCGCTGAAACAGTCCTGGGCACCGTCGAAATCGCCGCGATCTGCCAGGACACTGCCCTTGCACGACAATGCGTAGGCCGAGCCGAAGGAGATCGCGCCGTGCCGGCGGCTGCGTTGCTGCTGGGCCGAGATGGCAGCGTCGATCAATGCGGTCGCTTCGTCATATTGGCAGCTTGCGGCGAGAATCTGGCCCAGCGCAGCTTCGATCTGGGCGATCAGTCGGTGATCACCGAGCTTGCGTGCCAATTCCAGGGCCGTCCGCGTGTGTGTCACGCCCTCGCGAAAGCGGCCGAACCCGTAGCACATGTAGCCAAGCCATTCGTATGCGCTGGCCATCGCGCCGGTGTCGCCGAGCGAGGACGCGACCGCGACCGCCTGCTCGAACACGGTGGTGTCGTCGGTCAACGAGAGCGGGTCGAATATGTTGGCCATGCCGAGCTTGTTGGCGAGCAGGCACCAGTGCAGTGACTGCTCGCGCGAGCGATCCGGCACGCGATCGAGCGATTGCATGGCAATCTGATACTGGGCACGGGCACGGTCCAGCGCGAAAGCAGCCATGGCCTTGTCGCCGGCGCGTTCGGCATAATGGGCCGCGCTTTCCCAATGACCTGCGCCGCGCGAGTGGTAGGCCAGCGCCTCCAGCGTGTCTTCGCGGTCGACCTGCTCGGACCGCGCCAGCAGCGTGGCTTCGATGCGCCTGTGCAATGCCTGACGCTCGTGCAGGCCAATGGTGTCGTAGACCGCGTCCCGCGTGATGCCGTGCTTGAAGCGAAGCACGTCGCCCGCTGGATCGGCATAGAGAAAATCCGCGTCGGCCAATGCCCGCACCGTCGCCGGGTCGGGCTCGCAGCCGCAGGCCGAAACCAGCAGCCCGTTCGGCACCGTGTTTCCAATGACCGCAGCGGCGCGCACCATGTTCATTTCGTCCGGCGGAAGGCGCGCCAGCCGCGAGGCGACCAGCGTTGCGATCCATCCTTGCTTGCTGCGCATTTCGAACGAAACAGGATCGTTGGCCGCGATCGAGTGACACAGCTCTTCGATGAACAGCGGCACGCCGCCGGCATACGCGTGGACGCGCGCCACCATGAAGGGATCGGCTTGTGGCACCCAGCGTCGTACCGCAAGGTCGGTTTCCGCTCCCTGAAACGGCTCCAGGAGCAGGTGCGGCGCGCTGGAAATCCAGTCGGTGCCGTCGTCGCGCGGCCGGCTGGCGAGGACGACGCGCGGTCCATTGGGCAATTGCAGGAGCGCCTCCAGCAGCTGCCGGCTCGCGTCGTCGGACCATTGCCAGTCGTCGATCACCAGCACCAGCGGACCCCGCGCGGACAGGGCCGCAAAGAACCCGAGCAGGTCACCGACCACGCCATCGACGGTCATCCGGCCGCCGCGCGCATCGGCGCCGGTCGACGCCAGCCCGAGGATCGATTCAGCACGCGAACCGAGCTGGCCAGCCCATGGCTGCAGGGCCGCACGAGCCGTCTCGCCGGCCTCGATGACGGATGTGTCCGGTCTTACGCCCAGATACGCGCGCAGCATCTGCAGGAACGGCTGCAGGACCTCGGCACCGACATAACTCTCGCAGTTGCCCCGCAACAGTTTGAACTGATCAGTACCGCAGTGTCGCAGCGCTTCTTCCAGGAGCCGCGTCTTCCCGAGCCCGGGACCTCCGACGACGACCGCGCAACGTTGCGTCGCCGGCTGTGCCTGGCCGAGAAAGCCTGTCAGAAAGTCGAATATCTCGTTGCGGCCAATGAAGGGTGTCAAGCCGCGGCGCGACGTTGCTTCAAATCGCCGGGTTACCGTGCTTCGTCTCAGCACCACACGCGCCTTCGGCATTCCGGACGCCGACCCCGATGTGTCGAGGTGACCGCCGAGCTCGAAGAAATGCGCATGCGGCCCCAGGGCGTCGATGCTGGCAAGGATCTGGCCGGGGGCCGCGTGACGCGACAGGTGCGCGGCGGTGTTCACGACGTCGCCGATCAGGTCATACCGGCCGGATTCGATATCTCCTTCCGTCAGCAGCAAGGTGCCGGCGTGGATGCCCGAGTGCATGCGAAGCGGCATCAGAGCCGGCGACACGCCACCGTGGCGCAACTCCCCGACCCACATGTGAATATCGATTGCGGCTTCTGCGGCGCGACGCCCGTCGTCCTCGCCCGAACGGGGATAGCCGAATACGGTGAGGGCACCATCCCCCTGCGTTCTGATGACGCGACCACCGTGCTTGGCCGCCGCGCGATGCCAGATCTCCCGCAATTGGCCGAGGAGTTCGGAAAGATGTTCCGACTCCATGTCCCGACCCAAAACGGTGGACCCGACGAGGTCAGAGAAAAGCACCGTCAGTCGATGACGTTCGCCTTTCAGATTGCGGGTCTGCGTGTTCATCGTCGCTGTCGAGGCCAGCTCGTTCCCGAACAGCAAGCACGGTCCCGCTGGCGCCGGACCGGATGCCGCAGGGCATCATACACACCCGTACAATCCCGGCTACCCTCCGCGAGAGGTGGGTATGGAAGCAAGGTTACCGTTGCCGCCGGCGGTCGTGATGCCGTTTTCCTGACCTGACGCAATTCCCCCCGGGCGACATCCGGAAATGCGACCGGATCGGCCTTGAATTGACTGCGCCGTCCCGTTGGAATCATTGAAGTTTCGTATATTTCAATGTGCTCAAGGGATACACGCAGGTCAGTCCGGCCAAATCCTGGGCTACCCAGAACCCCGCTCCAGGACGAGAGTTGTCGCTGAGGCAAACCACACAGCGGACGCAGGCGTTCAAGCCGCGCCATTTATCGGGAGGTTCGTCATGCAGGAGAACGTCGCCCGCGCAGGTCGCTCGCGCGCCATTCCATTCGATGCCGCCAAGCTCGATCGCCTCATGGAGGCAGCCGGTCTCGACATCCTGATCGCGACCTCCAAGCACAATGTGCAGTACCTGCTGGGCGCCGAGCGCGCGATCTTCTTCGACTACATGGATGCGCTCGGCGTCAGCCGCTATTTGCCGGTCCTGGTCTATCCCAAGGGCAAGCCGGAGCACGCAGTCTATGTCGGGCACCGGCTGGAGACTCATCAGCGCACCGTTGCGCCGCCGTGGGTGGCGCAGGTCAGGACCGAGTCCAACGGCTCGGTCGACGCGATCACGCGCGCCGTGGCGCTGATCCGCGACGCCGGCGTGCCGTTGAGGCGGATCGGGGTCGAGATGGCGTTCCTGCCGATGGATGCGGGCCGCGCGCTGGCCGACGCCCTGCCCGGCGCCGAGCTGAAGGACGCGCTGCTGGTGCTGGAGCGGCTCCGTGCGGTCAAGTCGGCGGAGGAGCTTGCAAAACTCAAGACGGCGTCCGAGCTCGTCATCGCCTCCATGCTGGAGGTGATCGCCGGGCACGGGCCGGGCACCACCAAGCAGCAACTGTCGGATGCGCTGCGGATCGCGGAGGCCAATCGCGGCCTGACCTTCGAATACTGCCTGCTCGCCTGCGGCAGCAGCCACAACCGGGCGCCTTCGGCGCAGCGTTGGGAGCAAGGCGAGGTTCTGTCGCTGGATTCCGGCGGCAATTATCACGGCTATATCGGCGATCTCGCGCGCATGGCCGTGCAGGGCCAGCCCGATGCCGAGTTGAAGAACTGCCTGGCCGAGATCGAGGCGGTGCAGCGCGCGGCTTTTGCCGCGGTCCGGCCGGGAGCCATGGGCGGCGACATCTATGTTGCGGCCGAGCGGCAGCTCGCCCAGATCACCCAGCGCGACTGCACGGAGTTCTTGGCCCACGGCATGGGCCTCGTCAGCCACGAGGCCCCTCGCCTGACCGCCAAGGGTCCGGTCCCCTACGACGACACCGATGCCCGACTGCCGCTCGAAGCCGGCATGGTGGTGTCGATCGAGACCACCATGAAGCATCCGAAGCGCGGCTTCATCAAGCTCGAGGACACAGTCGTGGTGACGGCGACGGGATACGAGATCTTTGGCGAGGGCGGCCGCGGCTGGAATTTGGGAGGCAGCGCGCTTTAGCGCAGCGCCATCATCGGCGGACTCTGACCAATGACGCCTCCAACGTCGGGGCGGACAATGTCGTGTGCCGTACATGGTTGATTTGGGTCAATCTGGCCCTCGCTATCCGGCTCTAGGCTCACTTCGTAGGGGAACGCCGCGAATACCTTTTACGGGGCCGGTAGCATGATCGATGAACGTTCGATAGGCGTTTCCGACCTCCCCCCGGGCGTGATTTTCCGGAACGAGGATCGGCCGTCGCTCGCTGCGGGGCTGACGGATCATCGGCTCGTGGAGATCGAGCTGCGAAGAGCGCTGACGCAATGCCAGGCACTGCTTCTTGAAAAGGACGAGTTGATCCACAGACAAGAACTGTTGAAGGCGGAATCCGATCATCGGCTGTTGAACGATCTCCAGATGACCATCAGTCTGCTTTCTTTGCAAAGCCGCAGTTCGACAAATCCGGAAGCGGCCTCACAATTGGCGCTGGCGGCCAATCGCGTTTCCATGATTGCGCGAATCCACCACCGCCTCAATTCCTATGAGGGTGCGAAAACAATAGCGTTCAGGAAGTTCCTGGAGGACCTTGGTCGCGACTTTTCCGCGATGTCGTCATCGGACGGGGTTCCCGGGAAAATCAGCGTAGAGGGTAGCGAACTCAACCTGCCTGCCCCGATCGCCATTTCGCTCGGCTTCATCGCCAGCGAGTTGATCACGAACGCCGCAAAGTACGGCGGAGGTCGTATCGTGATCAGGCTGGAGCCGGATCTCGATCATCGCTACGCGCTATCGGTTTCCAACGATGGCCCGGCCTTGCCCGAGGGGTTCGATCCCGGCGCGAACAAGGGGCTGGGGATGAGAATTGTTCAATCCTTCACCAGCCAGATTGGCGGTGAGTTGCGGATCAGCCGTGGCGCCGATGGTCAGGGGGCCCGATTTACGGTTCTGTTTTCCGAACCGACGGGAGCAAGCGTTTCATAGTCCTTCGCCAAAAGCCGCGAACAGTTGGCGCTGAAAACCAGCTCGCGAAACAGTATAGGCCGATGTCAAACTCAAACCGCGAGAAGCATTCGGCATCCTTGCAAAGGTGGACCGACGGCCAGCGCATGCGATGCGGGGACTCGCTGGGCAAGTCAACACGGTTCAGCCACGCAACAAAGGTGGACCCCGGGGTATGAAGGCGGGCGCTGCATCACCTGCTGCTCCGGATGCCGTCGCTCGCCCGGCGGAGACAATTCCGACGCTGTCGCGGGCCGCGCAGCCTTCAATCCAAATGATGCCGGGAGCGGCCGCCAGGCCCGCTCTCGCCGACGCACTGGTCAAGGCTGCGCCGACAGGCGATTTCAATCTTGCCCGAGACCTGGGCGTGTTCACGCGTATTCGCGCCGAAGGGGGACGGCGCGTGATGGCGATCTTCGTAGCCTCGACTGTCGTCACCATTGCCAACATGTTTGGACAAGTCCAGCTCAATGATTGGAACGGCCGGTTCTTCGACGCCGTCGGGCGCAAGGATCTGTCGGGTTTCGTTCACGATCTCCAGACGTTCGTTGTCATCATCGCTGTCTTGTTGGCGCTTACGGTCGCAAACACTTTTCTCCAGGAGCGCCTGAAGTTTCGGCTGCGCGAATGGATCACCCGTCATCTCCTGGCCGAGTGGCTCAAGCCGCTGCGCGTCTATCAGCTCGGCTTTGCCGGCGAGTATGGTCACAACCCGGACCAGCGCATTCAGGAGGATACCCGTCTTTTGGGCGACTACACCGCCGACCTCGGCTGCGGCATGGTCTATTCCTTGCTCCAGCTCATAGCTTTCGTCGGCATGCTCTGGACTCTCTCGGCGCAGGTCACGTTCCAGGTCGCAGGCCATGACATCGCCATTCCCGGCTACATGGTCTGGTGTGCGCTCGCTTATGCCTCGATTGGCTCCGCTCTGACCTGGATCGTGGGGCGGCCGCTGATAGCCCTGAACGGCGAGCGATACGCACGTGAGGCGGAATTCCGCTTTGCGCTCGTTCGGGTCAACGAGTCCGGCGAGAGTATCGCACTGCATGGCGGCGAGCCGGACGAGCGCCGGCATCTCGAGGCCGCGCTGGCGGCCGTCGTGGACACGATGCGACGGATATCCTCTTCGCTCGCTCACCTGACCTGGATCACATCGGGAATCGGCTGGCTGTCGCTCGTCGTTCCGATACTGGTGGCTGCACCAGCCTATTTCGGCGGCAACCTGACCCTGGGCGGCCTGATCATGGTGGCGGGCGCGTTCACCCAGGTACAATTGGCACTGCGGTGGTTCGTCGATAATTTTTCACGGCTCGCCGACTGGCGTGCTGCGGTCCATCGGGTCGCGCGCTTTCGCGAGGCACTCGACAATCTGCCTGCGATCGAACAGGGCGCTGAGGAAATCAAACGCGCGCTGCACCCTGACGGACATCTTGCTTTCGAGGGCGTGCGGATCCTCTTGCCGGATGGGCATATCGTCATCGATGACGCGACGGTCAGCATCACTCCCGGCGAGCGGGTGCTGATCGTCGGCGACACCGGACGAGGAAAATCGACACTGTTTCGCGCCGTGGCGGGCCTCTGGCCGTGGGGTTCCGGGATCATCCTCACGCCTGCGCCCGGCGCCATGGCGTTCCTGCCGCAGCGCCCTTACCTGCCGCTGGGGACGCTCCGAAACGCCTTGAGCTATCCGAGCCCGCCCGACGCCTTCGTTGATGCGGACGTGCGACAAGCCCTGGAGCGGTGCGATCTCGGCGATCTCATTCCCAAGCTCGACAAGACCGAGCGCTGGGACAAGGAACTTTCGCTTGGCGAACAGGAGCGCCTCGCCTTTGCGCGCCTTCTGCTGCACAAGCCGGGATGGGTCTTTCTCGACGAAGCGACAGCCGCGCTCGACGAAGACAGCCAGCGACGGGTCATGCGCCTGTTCGACGATGAGCTGAAGCAGACCACCGTGTTGAGTATTGGTCACCGGCCGGATCTTGCCGTCTACCACACGCGAACGCTTCAGCTTGTTCATGGAGTTGATGGTGATCGCCTCAAGCTCAAACCGCCCCCTGCCCCGCCTCCGTCTCGGCGCTGGCTGCAACGGCTCGACGACTGGCTGCTGACCATCCGGCCATGATGCGGGTGCTGCAGCGAGGCAAGCTCCAGACTATCATCGGGTCAACCTTGTTGACGCGCTCTCTTGCCTGCGAGCTCCGTCATGATGACCGGCCCCTCCTCTTCGAAATAACCCAGCCAATTTGCGCTACATCAAGGCCGTCGCGAGCGCGAGTAGCAGGCTGCTGCTTGATATTTCTCTAACTTGTGGAGAGAGCAGATGAGCCTTCCGAGATTATGGACCACCAGCCAGGAGCCTGCATTCGACCCCTTCAGGGCCATGCGGCGTGACGTGGAAAACGCGCTTCGCGCCTTCGATCAGAGGTCGCCCTCGTCCAGCATCGGCGCAGGCGCGCCGGCAGTCAATGTGGCGGAAACCAAGGATGCCTTCGAAGTGACGGCCGAACTTCCCGGCGTGGACGAGAAGGATATCAAGGTCAGCCTGGACGGCAACCAACTGGTCATCGCCGGCGAGAAAAAGGCGGAGAGCACTAAAGAAGAGAAGGACTGGCATGTCGAGGAGCGCAGCTACGGTTCATTCTATCGATCGATGTCTCTGCCTTTCGAGCCGGAGGAGGGAGCCGTCGAAGCTCATTTCGACAAGGGCGTGCTGCATCTGGCTATCAGGAAGCCCGCCAAGGCCGTGAAGACCACCAAGACAATCGATATCAAGACGGGGGCGCCGCCGAGCGCGAGCCCTGCATCGAACAGGGCCGCTGCACCGGGCAAGGCGGCCTAGCCCTGTACAGTCGCTGCAGCAGGTGAGCGCAAGGCCGGCAGGCATATCGCGCTGATGTTCGCTGGCGACGGCGCCTCGCCAAAGGTGGAAGCGAGCGAGGATACGGACCTTGTCGTCTTTCTGGTCGACCGTCGCGCGAGATATTCACGTGAGGGAACGATCAGCGGTTGAGGGCGGCCGTGACTGGAATCTCGGCGGCTGCGCGATTTAGCGCAGCGGCAGCAAATCGAGCTGGCTCTGCGCCTTCTTGACGACCGATGCGAACCAGCTCTGGCTTGGTGCTTGCTTGGCGAAGCACGCCGTGAAGGCCGTCATGGCATTGTCTTCGCGGGTCATGTCGCCGCGCGGGTCCTTCTTCTCGATGGGCTTGGCCATCATCTGCGTCCAGACCTTCTCGCAGGCCGGGATCGTGGCCGTCTTCACGGCGTCGCTTGCGGCGAGGAACAAGACCTTCTCGCCCTGGATCGCGACGACGTCGATTTCGGCGGGAGGTCCCTTCAGATCGCCGTTGCCGCGGACACCGAGCACGGCGACGGCGGCAGTCGCGTTTGCGGGCTTGGTGATCGGCAGCTCCGCATATTTGGCGAAGGCCGCATCCTGGATCGCATAATAGTAGAAGCGATCCGACTTGAAAGCGGCGCCTATCTCCTGCGGCATGCCGTCCTCGCGGTGCTCGCGCAGCCAGTGCTTGAGCAGCGTGGAGGTGGTCACGACGGCCTGCATCCTGTCGCCTTCGGAGGCGAAGCCGAGGCCGTCGAGATGGCCGAAGCCCGAATCGCCCTTGAACAGCGTGTCGGCGTTCGACTTGCCGTCCGCCGGAAGCCCCTTGATCGTGACGGGTCCCACGAAGCCTCGCAGCACGCCGGTCAACTCCTTGAGCGCCGCATCGTGCTGCTTATAGGTCTCGTCATTCTCCTTGGCTTTCGAGAATTTTGCGATGTAGCGATCGCGCAGGTCGAGATAGTGCTGCTCGGGCTGGGCCGCATTTGCACTGGTGGCCAGGACGAGCAGGCAGACTAAGGCAAGGCACTTCATAGCGATCCCGGGAGGCACGAGTTGTCTTCTGTCTTTGTGCCTCTGTTTCACGGGAAGGTTCATCCGCGGTGAGCTGGCAGGCCGTCATGGGCCCTGCTCGGCCGGCTCCGCGATGGTCAACCGTTCTTCGAATAGACCGTTTCGCGATGAACTTCCCGACCGTTCTCGTCGATGACGACGATCCGGAGATCTGGATGTCCTCCCGGCCTTTTCGTGCGAACGTCTTCCGCCAGGCTCTTGCTGTAAGCAATGGCAGCGCCATCGCTTCCAAACTCCAGACCTGACCTGTCCCGAGCCGCAACGCCGTCCTTCATGTCGAAATAGTAAGTGCGCATCAGCATCCTCTCACGTCCACCTGTCCTGGAGTGCTTGGCCATCCTGTCGGAGAGGAAGGCAAACAGGGGCACAACGCCCTGGGGGGACGTAACTGCAAATCGGTTAAACACGCCGCGAGGCTAGCGAAGGTTCCCAAGGGCGGTTTGATTCCGATCAAACTCTGCTGTCGTGGCCCAGGCCTCGGCTCGAAGCCGAGCGCCCTACTCGGCCGGCGTCAGTTGCTGCCGGCTCGGGCGCATCGCCGCGGTCTCGCGCACGCGGACGCGGGCGCGGCGCTTGCGCCACCAGATCACGACGCCGGTGACCGAGAGCGCCGCCACCACCAGTCCCATGATCGAGATCAGAATGCGGCCGAACAGCCCGACGATGCGGCCCGAATGCAGCGGAAACTGCGCCTGCACGAAGATGTCGGCGGCGGTACCGACCCAGGGCAGCCGCTCGCCGATCGGGCGGCCGTCCTCGCTGTCGTAATAGAGCTGCGCCGGGCCGACGCCGCCGGCGCCGTGGTCGTCGCCGGGGTGGAAGAACGCGGCGGCATAGACGCCATGGGCCGGCCCGTAATTGATCGAGCCGACCGGGATCGTCCAGCCTCGCGCCTTGCCGTCCGCGGCGGCGCGCGCGGCGATGTCGGCGAAGGTCACCTTTGGCTCGATGGGGTCGTCGAGATCGCGATACGGCCGCTGCTCATAGGGCGTCGGCGTGTAGTTCGACACCATCTTCATCAGCGGCGAGAACACCTCGAAATAGAGGTTCAGCGAGAAAGCCGTGAAGGCGATGATGAACAATACGCCCCAGGTCCACAGGCTGAAGGCGCGGTGGATGTCGAAATTGATCCGGTAGGCACTGCCCGAGGTCTTGATGGTCCAGGCCGGCGCCCAGCGGGCCCAAAAACCTCGGTCGAGCTGGCGCGTGACCGCGGGCGCCCGCGCGGCCCTGGCGCGCCGCCGCGAGGGCAGCGTCAGGTAGAAGCCGACGAAGCAATCGATGGTCCAGATGATGGCGATGATTCCAAGCAGACGCATGCCCCAGCGGTCGCTGCCCCAGAACTCCGGGATATGCATCGTGTAGTGCAGCTTGTAGAGGAACGAGACGAAGTTCTCGCGCGTCACCGGCCAAACCGCGCCCCAATAGCGCCGGCCCAGCTCCGCGCCGGTGTTGGGATCGAGGAAGACCTGATTGTAGTCGAGGGCGTAGCGCTTGCCGGTTGCGGGATCGATCCGCGGCATGACGAAGAACCACAGCGAGTGGCCCTCCTCCGGCGTCATGAAGAGGTAGACGACGCGTGCGCGGGGATCGCGCTGCTCGATCGTCCTGGCAAGCTCGATCGACGGGATCGCCGGGCCTTTGCTGCTGACGTCGAACAGATGGCTGTTCAGGACGTCGTCGATCTCATGGTCCCAGGAGATGACCGCGCCGGTGATGCCGGAGAAGAACAGGAATCCGGCCGTGAGCAATCCCGCCCAGCGATGCAGACTGCCGAATATCGCTCTCATCGAAGACTTCCATCAAGCGGGTCCGGCCGCCATCACTGCCGGCTTTGCCGGTATCGTTTTTGATGTCTCGCCGTAACGCAGCCGATTTCGGAGCGCGATAGGAACCGCGTTAGAATTTCTCCAGACGCGTGCACAGCGCATGCGGCGAATGCGCCCAGTCACGTTGTGGATTTGGAATGTTTCCAGATGGACAAGAACCTGCTTGTCCGCGACGTCTCGAAAGCGGCGTCAGCGATACCGCAGCCGGCGGTTGACCCGGCGCGCAAGATAATCGCCGGCGCTCTGGACGAGCTGCACCGGCGCGATCAGCACCACGACGACGGCGAGCATCATGACGGCGGTCGACGCGAACGCCGTCCACATCACATAGGTGCCGATCCTGCCGGCGGTCCGCCCCGGTTCGGAGCCGTAGATGCGCGGGGTGTTGTTGATGATGGGATAGACGATGCCGCCACTGCGCGCGGTGTTGGACGGCGTCGCCGGCGCGAGCAGGAAGTCCGACATCGCGACCGCATAGCCGAAGCCGAGCGTGTTCCGCCCGAGCTTCTGCACCAGCACGAGCGCAATGCGCCGGCCAATCAGGCTCTTGCGATAGCCGATCGAGAACACGAAGGCGCCGACGATCACCAGACCGTGCTCTCGGCAAAGCCCGCCAGCATCCAGCGCAGCGACTTGGTCGGGTCGGGGTCGATGTAGCCGCTGATGCCGGCGACCGTGAGCCCGATCAGGCCGACCGCGCCGACCGGCATCGATTCCAGGATCAGCCCGGTGATGACGGCCGCGAACACCGCAAAATAGTGCCACTGATTGACGTTGAGCCCCGATGGCACCGGCCACAGATAGATCGCCAGCCACACCACGAGCGGCGCGATCAGCTTCCAGCTAAATCCTTTCGCCTCAGGCGTCTGAGAACTGGCTGTCATGAGCCCTCCCCCGATTGTCATCGTGTCCTGCCGGCCCGTTGACCGAGCCGCTCTTGTCCGAGCGCGGCGTATACGGACCGTCCGCGGCCCGATCAATGGCTTGACCTTGCGTTCTACCGCCCCTTGAACCGCGGCTTGCGGCGGGCCAGGAACGCCTCGACGCCCTCCTTGTGGTCCTCGGTGAGGCTCGCCAGCGCGAACTGGTCGACGTCCATGTGGCTGGCGAGATCGTCCAGCGCATGCGCGAGCCGGTTGACGGTCAGCTTGGTCATGGCGACCGAAAGCGGCGGCTGCGCGGCAACCTTGCGGGCAAGCTCCATGGCGGCATCGAACGCATGGCCGGGGTCGGTCACCTGCTCCACCAGGCCCCATTCATAGGCCTCGTCGGCGCTGATACGCTGGTCGGCCAAAATCACCGCCTGCTTGGTCCGGGCCGGCCCGATCAAATGCAGCATGCGCGGAATGCTCTGCCAGCTCATGTTCATGCCGAGCCCGATCTCGGGCACGCGCAGATGGGCATCGTGCCCCATCACGCGGAAGTCGAGCGCCACCGCGAGCGCCACGCCGCCGCCGACACAGAAGCCCTCGATGGCCGCGATCGTGATCTGCTCCATCTCCTGCCAGGCATGGGTAAGTCGCGGCCCGAGCTTGAGGTGCCGCCGCAGCGTGCCGAGGTCCATGTCCTTGCGCGAGCGTCCTTCGGCATCCTTGAGGTCGAAGCCGGCGCTGAACGCGGCGGCGCTGCCCGTCAGCACCACGACGGACGTCGCGGCATCATCCTCGAAGCTGCGCGCCGCCGCGGTCAGCTGGCGCAGCGCCTCCGGCGACAGCGCGTTGATGCCGTCGCCACGGTCGAAGCGCACGACCGCGATCCGTCCCTCCGGCCCGAGGCCTTTCTCGATCTTCACATAGTCGGTCAACGCAACCTCCCTGGTCTTGTTGTTCTTTATGCTAGAGATGACCGGTGCGGTGATGCTCGGGCTGTGCCCCGGGTACCGGAAACCGGATCGTGGTGCCGACGGTGATCCAGTTGGCGTTCTCGCCGGTAATGTTGCGGCCGTAGATCACGTCGACGGAGAATATCTCGTTCGGCCGGTAGCGCACGCCGGTCTGGAAGCGCGGCTGCACCACGCTCGCGATCTCGGAGGCGCCGGCCTGACCGTATGCCTCGATCGTCCATTGCAAGGTGTCGGTGAATTTCCAGTCGAAGCCGATGCCGTAGGTCAGATAATGGCGGTCGACCGTGCGATCCCAGAGCCAGCCGCCATTGACGTTGATGCGCATGGTCTCGGACAGGCGGTAGGTCGCGGGGATGACGACAAAGGCGGACAGGGCATCGCCGGTCGCCGCGTCGAATGATCCGCCGCCATACGCCGACAATCCCCACCGGCCTATTCCGGTCGGGATGAAATTCGTCTTGGCTTTTGGGGCGACCGTCGTGCTCCAGTCGCCGTCGCTGCGGGCCCGGATCGTCTGCAGGCTCAGCTCGATCGGCCTGAAGGGATCGACGACGCAGGAGGGATTGGCGACAGCGGAAAAATCCGTGTTAGTCGCCGCCGACATCCAGCTTTCCACCTTGCAGGAGCCGACCTCGGAGATATCGGCGGCATCCACCGCATAGGCGCCATTCGCGGCGCGCGCATCCTGCGCCGCGAGTGCGACAAGAGCCGCGATTGCGGCGGCCATTCCGGTTCGTGCAGCCCAGCCCATGGCGCGATGTTAGCAGAGTCTTCGCCTCGACAACGCCCGGATTCTGGGACTATCTTCACCCCCATGAGCGAGCATCATCACCACCACGATCACGATCATTCCGAGCTGTCCGAGACCGAGCTGCGCGTGCGCGCGCTCGAGACGATCCTGACCGAAAAAGGCTATGTCGAGCCGGCCGCGCTCGACGCCATCATCCAGGCCTACGAGACCAAGATCGGCCCGCATAACGGCGCGCGGGTCGTCGCCAAGGCCTGGACCGATCCGGCCTTCAAGACGGCGCTGCTTGAAGACGGCAGCAAGGCGATCGGCACGCTCGGCCATGTCAGCCGCGTCGGCGACCATCTCGTCGTGGTCGAGAACACGCCGCAGCGGCACAACATGGTCGTGTGCACGCTGTGCTCCTGCTACCCCTGGGAGATGCTCGGTCTGCCGCCGGTCTGGTACAAGGCCGCGCCCTACCGCTCGCGCGCGGTGAAGGACCCGCGTGGCGTGCTCGCCGATTTCGACGTCACGCTGCCCAACGACATGGAAATCCGGGTCTGGGATTCGACAGCCGAGACGCGCTTCCTCGTGCTGCCGATGCGGCCCGAGGGCACCGAAGGCTGGAGCGAAGAACAGCTCGCCGAGCTGGTCACGCGCGATTCCATGATCGGCACCGGCTTTCCCAAGACGCCCGGAGCGCCGTCATGAACGGCGTGCACGACATGGGCGGCATGGACGGCTTCGGCAAGGTCGAGCCGGAGTCGAACGAGCCGATGTTTCACGAGGAATGGGAGTCGCGCGTCCTCGCCATGGTGCGCGCGATGGGCGCGGCCGGCGCTTTTAACATCGACACCTCGCGCTTCTATCGCGAGACGCTGCCGCCGGATGTGTATCTGTCGAGCTCCTACTACAAGAAATGGTTTCTCGGGCTCGAGGAGATGCTGATCGAGAAGGGCTACCTCACGAGAGAGGAGGTCGCCGCCGGGCATGCGATTCAACCGGCAAAAGCGCTCATGCACGGCAAGTTCGATCTCGGCCAGGTCGAGCGCATCATGGTGCGCGGCAAGTTCGCCCGCACGGCGCCTGCGCCCGCAAAATTCAACATCGGCGACCGCGTGCGCGCCAGGAACATCCATCCGACCACGCACACCCGGCTGCCGCGCTATGTGCGCGGCCATGTGGGCGTCGTCGAGCTGAACCATGGCTGCCACGTGTTTCCGGATTCGGCGGCGATGGAGCTCGGCGAGAATCCGCAGTGGCTCTACACGGTCGTATTCGAAGGCAGCGATCTCTGGGGCGCGGACGGTGACCCGACCTCGAAGGTGTCGATCGACGCGTTCGAGCCGTATCTGGACCCGGCGTAATGAGTGGTAGCGCTGCTGCCGCCGCGACAGCGGCGATCCCGAGCATTCCGCGCGACGAAGAAGGCCCGGTGTTCCGCGCGCCCTGGGAGGCGCACGCCTTCGCGATGGCCGTGAGCCTGCACGAGCGCGGCGTGTTCACGTGGCCCGAATGGGCCGCAGCCCTGGCCTTCGAGATCAAGCGCGCGCAGGCAGCGGGTGATCCCGATACGGGCGAGACCTATTATCTGCACTGGCTCGCCACGCTGGAGGGTTTAGTCGCCAGCAAGGGCGTCGCCTCGACGGAAACCCTGCATCGCTACCGCGACGCCTGGGACCACGCCGCGGATCGGACGCCGCACGGCGAGCCGATCGAGCTGCGGGACGAGGATTTTCGGTAAGCTCGCGCCACGTTGGTCATTGCGAGGAGCTCTTGCGACGAAGCAATCCAGACTGCCACCGTAGAAGGATACTGGATTGCTTCGCTTCGCTCGCAATGACAGCGCAGATTGGCGCGCTACCTCCCCGCCACGTATTCCCGCCACCCCTTCGCCCGCAGGCTGCATGCCGGGCACTCGCCGCAGCCGTATCCCCACTCATGCTGCGCGCCGCGTTCGCCGAGATAGCAGGTGTGCGACTGCTCGCGGATGAGATCGACCAGCCCCTCGCCGCCGAGGTCATGCGCAAGCTGCCACGTCGCGGCCTTGTCGATCCACATCAAGGGCGTATGCAGCTCGAAGGACCTCGCCATGCCGAGCGAGAGCGCTGCCTGCATCGCGCGGATGGTGTCGTCGCGGCAATCGGGATAGCCGGAATAGTCGGTCTCGCACATGCCGCCGACGATGTCAGTGATGCCGCGCCGGTAGGCCAGCGCCGCGGCGAAGGTCAAGAACACCAGATTGCGGCCGGGCACGAACGTATTCGGCAGGCCGTCTGCGCCCATCGCGATCGCGACGTCGCGCGTCAGCGCCGTCTCTGACACGGCCGCGAGCGTCGGGATCGACAGTGTGTGGCTCTCGCCGAGTCTTGCGGCCCAATCCGCGCGCAGGCTCTTGAGACCGTCGAAAAGCCGCTCACGGCAGTCGAGCTCGACGGCGTGGCGCTGGCCGTAGTCGAATCCCAGCGTTTCCACGCGCGCGAAGCGGCTGAGCGCCCAGGCAAGGCAGGTGGTCGAGTCCTGGCCGCCGGAGAACAGCACCAGCGCGGTTTCGGAGGAAAATGCATCACTCATGGCTCCGCGCTTTAGCATTGCGGAACGTGTCAGCCAATCGGTGGAAATCGGCCTGTTCCGCGTGCCGGCGCTGGGATCGGCCGGCCGCTTTTGGCATAAGGTTGGAGACCCAGGAGACTGCCCCGCAATGACCCCATCCCGCGACATTTCCCGCCTGATCGAGATCATGGCGGCGCTGCGCACGCCGGTGACCGGCTGCCCCTGGGACCTCGAGCAGAATTTTGCGACGATCGCGCCCTACACCATCGAGGAAGCCTATGAGGTGGTCGAGGCCATCAGCCGCGGCGATCTCGACGATTTGCGCGAGGAGCTCGGTGATCTCCTGCTTCAGGTCGTGTTCCACGCCCAGATGGCGTCGGAGCAGAACGCGTTTGCCTTCGGCGACGTCGTCGAGGCCATCACGCGAAAAATGATCCGGCGCCATCCGCATGTCTTCGCCGACAAGGACGGCAACCTCGCCTCCTCCCACGTCAAGGAAGTCTGGGACCGCATCAAGGCCGAGGAAAAGGCCGAGCGCGCCGCACGCCGGCCACCGGAGGAGGCGCCGCCGCATAAATCGCTGCTCTCAGGCGTGAAGGCCGGCCAGCCCGCGTTGACGCGCGCCATGGAGCTGCAGCGCAAGGCCTCGACCGTCGGCTTCGACTGGAACGACCCCCGCGCCGTGCTGGCAAAGATCCGGGAGGAAGCCGACGAGATCGAGGCTGCGCTCGATCGCAACGACAGCGAGGGGCTGGCGGAGGAAACCGGCGACCTGATGTTCGCGCTGGTCAACCTCGCCCGCCATGTCGATGCCGATCCGGAAGCCGCGCTGCGCGCGACGAATGCGAAATTCGAACGGCGGTTTGCGTTCATCGAACGGGCACTGGAAGCGCAGGGACGGACGCTGGAGCAGGCGTCGCTGGCGGAGATGGATGCGTTGTGGAATGCGGCGAAGGCCGGGACCCATAACCCCAAGGAGTAGTTTGGCGAAGACTCGTCGTTCGGTGCTTCTACCAATCGCAATCGATAGATCACGCGGTATTCGTCCCGGCCTGCGCCGGGACGACATCGTTCAGGCCGAAAGACGCGGCACGGCGTCGAAGCGATTGACCACGATATCCCGCTTGGTTTCGTCGACCCGCACGGTCATGTCGAAGCGGCCGTCATGCAGCTCCTTGGCCAGCACCTCGGAATTGCGATGCAGCCAGCTGATGCCGGCGCCGTCGGCGGCGTCGATCGAGAGATCGAGCGTGGTGCGTTTGGCAGCCAGGCGCTCCTCGATCGCGGCGAGCAGCGCGTCGACCCCCTCGCCCGACACGGCCGAGACCAGCATGGCCGGATGATCTTCCGGCCTGCGCGCGGCGATGTTCAACAGCTCTTCGTGCTGCTCGGGGCCGTAACGGTCGATCTTGTTCCAGACCTCGATGATGCGGCCGCTGTCGTCAGGATTGATGCCGAGCTGGCGCAGCACGGCATCGACGTCGCCCTGCTGCGCCTCGGCATCCTCGTGCGAGATGTCGCGCACATGCAGGATGACGTCGGCCTCCAGCACCTCCTCCAGCGTGGCGCGGAAGGCTGCGACGAGCTGCGTCGGCAGGTTCGAGATGAAGCCGACCGTGTCCGACAGCATCGCCTTGCCGCCATGCGGCAAAGTGAGCGCGCGCAAGGTCGGATCGAGCGTGGCGAACAGCATGTCGGCGGCCTGGACGTCGGCGCGGGTCAGGCGGTTGAACAGCGTCGACTTGCCGGCATTGGTGTAGCCGACCAGCGCCACCACGCGATAAGGCACGCGCTGGCGACCGGCGCGGTGCAGGCGCCGCGTCGCCTGCACCTTCTTCAGTTCGCCCTCGAGCTTGGAGATGCGTTCCTGGATCAGGCGGCGATCGGCCTCGATCTGCGTCTCGCCCGGGCCGCCCATGAATCCGAAACCGCCGCGCTGGCGTTCGAGATGGGTCCAAGAGCGCACGAGGCGCGAACGCTGGTAGTTGAGATGCGCGAGCTCGACCTGAAGCGAGCCTTCCTTGGTCTTGGCGCGACGGCCGAAGATTTCGAGGATCAAGCCGGTGCGGTCGAGCACCTTGGCGTGCAATTCCTTCTCGAGATTGCGCTGCTGGATCGGCGCCAGCGCGCAATCCATCACCACGAGCTCGACATCGAGGCTCTTGGCCAGCGCGGCGATCTCCTCGACCTTGCCCTTGCCGATGTAGGTCGCGGGCCTGATCTGGCTGATCGGCGCGATGATGGCATCGGCGATGACGAGATCGATCGCGCGCGCGAGGCCCGCGGCTTCGTCGAGCCGGGCCTCGGCGTTTCGCAGGATATGACTTTCCGATTGCGCGTCGGCACTGCCTGCGCGCACCCGCAAATAGGGGCCGATGACAAGCACCCGCCCCGTTCGCTTTGCCCCTGCCGACTGCGGACGGTCGGCTTCCCCGTCGAAATTCCGGGGTTCCAATCAGATCACTCTCAAGCCGGCTGATCCTCGCCGCCTTCGAACAACTGGATCGGAGCGCCCGGCATGATGGTCGAGATCGCATGCTTGTAGACGAGCTGCGAGTGACCGTCGCGCCGAAGCAGCAAACAGAAATTGTCGAACCAGGTCACGATGCCCTGGAGCTTCACTCCGTTGACCAGAAAGATCGTCAGTGGCGTCTTCGTTTTGCGAACGTGATTGAGGAAGGTGTCCTGTAGGTTTTGTGCGCGGTCTGCCGCCATTGTTTTTTTCTCGCTTTGAGTTTCTTTTTATTGCGCCGGTTGCGGCCCTCTTTTGCTGGAGCCGCTTCCGGTTGCCGTCCTCATGAGATCCCCCTCGGAAGGAACAGCTGTGCGATTAGAGGACAGGTGGACATATTAGGCAAGCCGCTTCACGCGGCAGCCCACGCGGTATTGCCCCGAAAAACTACGGAAATCGATGATTTTCCTCGCTTATCCCTGAGGTCCGGCTGCAACGTCGCCGCTCCAGATTGTTGCTTTGACGCCTTTTTCCCGACGCGAACCGTGATGCAACTCCGCTCGAAAAGCCCTAGCCGACGCCGAGCGCCTTCAGCTTGCGGTGCAGGGCCGAGCGTTCCATGCCAACAAACTCGGCCGTGCGAGAAATATTTCCTGAGAAACGGCTGATCTGTGCAATCAAATAGTCGCGCTCGAACACTTCGCGCGCTTCGCGCAGCGGCAGGCCCATGATGTGCTCGCCGTTGTTGCTGGTCGGCATCGCCGGCACCATCGAGCCGACGTCCTGCGGCAACATGTCGGCGGTGATGATGACCTCGGGTCCGCCCGCGGCCAGAATCATGACTCTCTCAACGTTGTTGCGAAGCTGGCGCACATTGCCCGGCCAGACATGCGACTGCAGCACCGCCATCGCGTCCTGCCCGATCTGGCGCTTGGGCAGGCCGCTGCCCGCCGAGATCTGCTCCATGAAATAGTCGATCAATTCCGGAATGTCCTCACGGCGCTCCGATAGCGCAGGCACACGGATCGGCACCACCGAGAGCCGGTGATAGAGGTCCTCGCGGAAATGGCCGGCCGCGATCTCCTCTTCCAGATTGCGCGCGGTGGAGGAGATGATGCGGACGTCGACCTGCACCTTGGCGGTGCCGCCGACGCGCTGGAACGACTGCTCGACCAGCACGCGCAGGATCTTGTTCTGGGTCTCGCGCGGCATGTCCGCGATCTCGTCGATGAACAGCGTGCCGCCATGGGCTTCCTCCAGCGCGCCGGCCTTGCGCGGCTGCTCGCCATTGGACTGCTCGACGCCGAACATCTCGTGCTCCATCCGTTCCGGCGTGATCGCGGCGGCATTGATCACGACGAACGGGCCGTCGGCACGGCCCGAGGCGGTGTGCAGCGTGCGCGCGGTCAGCTCCTTGCCGGCGCCGGCGGGGCCGACGATCAGGATGCGGCTGTTGGCCTTGGCCGCGCGCTCGATGGTCTGGCGCAGCTGGTTCATGCTGGGCGAACGGCCGACGAGCGAGCTGGCACTCGGCGCCAGTTGCTTCAGCTCCTTGACCTCGCGCTTCAGCCGCGAGTTCTCCAGCGCCCTGGTAGCGACCAGGATCAGCCGGTCGGCCTTGAACGGCTTCTCGATGAAATCGTAGGCGCCGCGCTTGATCGCGGCGACCGCGGTCTCGATGTTGCCGTGACCGGAGATCATCACGACCGGCAAATCGGCGTTGTCCTTCTTGACCTGCTCCAGCAGCTGCAAGCCGTCGAGCTTGGAGCCCTGCAGCCAGATGTCGAGGAACACCAGATGCGGCCTGCGGTTGGCGATCTCGGTGAGTGCCGTGTCGCTGTCGCGTGCCGTCCGGGTCACGAAGCCCTCGTCTTCGAGGATGCCCGCAACGAGATCCCGAATATCGGCCTCATCATCGACAATCAGAATTTCACTTGCCATGGGTCGCGCCTGTCTTCTCAGTTGCCTGTTGAGGCTTCGATCTTCGTTGAATCATTGGTCTTTTCAGCCGGCTCTTTGGTTCCGGAGGCCGGCTCTATTGTTTCGAGGTGCTTGGCGGGAGCCGTGCTCGCTTCCGCGATTTCCGGCTTGATCGTTGCCTCGCCCGCCGGCTCGGCCCCCTCGCTTTTCGCGGGAGCGCCGGAGATCGCAAACCGCATCCGCATCCAGGCGCCGCGCTGGCCTTCGCGGAAGTCGGAGGCGTCCTTCAGCTCGATGCGTCCGCCATGGTCTTCCAGCACGCGGCCGACGATTGCGAGCCCGAGGCCGGTGCCCTTGGCGCGTGTCGTCACGTAAGGCTCGAGCAGACGCGACCGCGCCACCTTGGGCAGGCCGATGCCGTTGTCGATGACGTCGATCAGCACGTCCTCGCCCTCGCGCGAGACCACGACGTCGATCCGGCCTTTTCCCAGTTCTTCGGCCGGGACCTGCTCGATCGCCTCGGTGGCGTTCTTGACGATGTTGGTGACCGCCTGCGAGATCAGCCGCCGGTCGAACTGGGCGCGGAGCGGATCCTCTTTGAATTGCGCCTCGATCTCGATCTCGGGATGGGCGACCTTCATGAGGAACACGGCCTGCCGCACGGTGTCGGCGACGTCCTCGCCCTCCATCACCGGCTTGGGCATTCGCGCAAAGCGCGAGAACTCGTCGACCATGCGGCGGATATCGTCGACCTGGCGCACGATGGTGTCGGTGCACTGTTCGAAGATCTGCTTGTCCTTGGTCTCGGTGATGGACTTGCCGAATTTGCGGCGGATGCGCTCGGCCGAGAGCTGGATCGGCGTCAGCGGGTTCTTGATCTCGTGGGCGATGCGGCGCGCCACGTCGCCCCAGGCCGAGGTGCGCTGCGCCGAGACCAGCTCGGTGATGTCGTCGAGCGTGATGATGTGGCTGTCGTGCGGCTGGCTGGTCTTCTCGGCGCTGACGCGGACCGACAGATTGCGTTCCTGCCCGTTGCGCGTGATCGTGATCTGGCCCTGCACCAGGCGCTGGGTCCCTTCCCGCGCCGTCTTCATCATCTCGTCGAGCTCGGGCAGCACGTCGGAGAGCGGATGGCCGAGCGTCTCCGCTTCGGAGTGCCCGATCAGCTTCTCGGCGGAGCGGTTGAGGATGCCGACGCTGCCCGAGGTATCGACGCCGATGATGCCGGCACTCGCAGAGGACAGCACCGCTTCGATGAAGCGGCGGCGGCTGTCGATGAGATCGCTGGCGTTGACGAGTTCGTCGCGCTGGCTGCGCAATTCCTGCGTCATCTTGTTGAAGGTCTCGCCGAGCTGGGCGAGGTCGCCTTCCGACTGGTGCACCGGGACCTTCACATGGAGGTCGCCGGTCGAGACCGTATGGGCCGCGTTCATCAGCCGCCGGATCGGCGAGACCAGCGAGTTGGCGAAGTTGAGGCCGATCAGCACCGAGGCCATCAGGATGGTCAGCGCGATCACCGCGAACATCAGCGCAAATGCGACCTGGATGCCGAGCCGGCGCGACTCGATCTGGGCGTATTCGGCGACGCTGACCTCGGTCTGCTTGAGCTGGGTGACGACATTCGGATCGAGCGGCCGCGCGACGTAGAGGAAGGTGTCGCTGAAGGCGCGCAAGCGGATCACGGCGGCGACGTAGCTGGCGTCCGGCAGCACCGCGATCTCGGGCTCGGATTCGTTGACGTTGCTGAGGAAGTCCGGCGCCGGCGGCGAATAGGCCAGCCGCATGCCGGTGTCGGCGGATTCGAGAATGTTGGTGTTCTTGTCGATGATCATCGCGCCCGGCAGATTGCGGGAGCCGGCGCTGGCGGTCAGCAGCTCGCGGAACGAGCGGCGATCCTGGTCGTAGAGCGGCCGCGCATGAGCGATGTCGTTGGCCATGCCGAGAATATCGCCGCGGATCAGCTGCGCATGGTCCTGCATGTAGGCGCGGGCGATCGTCAGCGAATTCTGGATCACCTCCTTGGTCGGGCCGGAGAACAGGCGGTCGAGGCCGCGCTCGATGGTGACGTTGGCAACGACCGAGACCAGCACCGCCGGCAGCACCGCCACGATCGAGAACAGGCTGACGATCTGGACATGGAGGCGCGCCGCCGCCCGGCCCCGCCGCCGCGCCAGGATCAGCTGCCACAGCTCGCGCACGATGATCCCGACCAGCAGCAGGATGGTGGCCGCATTAAGCAGGTAGAACGAGCGGACCACCGCCGGTGTCGGCTCGATGTTCGTCAGTCCGGTCAGGACCAGAAAGGTCAGCAGGGCCGACAGCAGCGCCAGCGCCACGGCAAAGGGCGCCAGCCAGCGTCGCACCGACCAACGCCGGGGCTCTTCCGCTGGGGCCGTGTCAAAGGATGCGGCCGAGGTGTCTGCGCTGGTCATTCCGGCAATGGGATGCTGAAAACGGGGATCCGCGGATCGCGGATACTGATGCATTCCTACCACAATGTTGCCGAATTGCGACAATTCCGCGGCGCATCTGCCACGGCGGACCGGCGCATCCACAGGGCATGCCGGGCCGGCGCCAGCCGGCGGAACGGATTCCCGTCCTTCCGGCTTGATCCCGCATGGACAGGTTCTTTCTCGCGATGATGGTTTCGGCCGTGCTGCTGCTGATCGTGGCCGCTGACCTCTTGGTCAACGGCCCGAGCCTGGAGACGCGGTCGGTGAACCTCGCCTCCACGATGCCGGTTTCGACCCGGCTGGTCAGATAGGTCTGAGGACGCCCCCCCCCCCGGCCGAATGACCTTTTGCATGTTCCAGAGGAACATTTCAGCCCGGATCGGACTTCTGCTCACCGCGTCAGCCACAACGGCCAGCGCGATCCGGACAGGCTCAGCTCCGCTTTGGTAGGGGAGCTGAGCCACCGTCCGGTTCGAAAAACTAGCCCCCGCTCCGATAGACCTGGATATCGAGATCCCGGATCTTCTTCCGCAGCGTGTTGCGGTTGAGGCCGAGCAGGTCGGCTGCGCGGATCTGGTTGCCGCGGGTGGCGGCGAGCGCAGCCGTCAGCAGCGGCACCTCGATCTCCTTGAGGATGCGGTGATAGAGCCCCGGCGGCGGCACGCCGTTCGGAAAACCCTGGAAGTGCGAGGACAGATACGCCTCCACCGCGCCACCGAGATTGTCGACGCCCTGCTGGACGGCGGCACCCGCACTGACCGTGGGTGGGGCCAGCTCGCCGTCGATGACGGAGCCGGTGATCACGTCCTGCGGATAGAGCGCCGCGAGGCGCCGCGCCAGGTTCTCGAGCTCGCGCACGTTGCCCGGCCAGCGGTGCTGCTTCATCCGCTCCAGCGCCAGCGTGTCGAGCTTCTTCGGCGGCAGGCCGTCCTTCTCGGCCAGCGTGAAGAAGTGCCGCACGAGGTCCGGCAGGTCCTCGATGCGCTCGCGCAAGGGGGGAAGCCGCAGCGGCACGACGTTGAGGCGGAAGAACAGATCCTCGCGGAACAGGCCCTGCTGGATCAGGACGCGCAGGTCCTTGTTGGAGGCCGCGACGATGCGCACGTCGGTCTTGATCGGAGTGCGGCCGCCGACGGTGGTGTATTCGCCCTGCTGAAGCACGCGCAGCAGGCGCGTCTGCGCCTCCATCGGCATGTCGCCGATCTCGTCGAGGAACAGCGTGCCGCCCTCGGCCTGCTCGAACCGGCCCGAGGCGCGGGTGTTGGCGCCGGTGAAGGCGCCGCGCTCATGGCCGAACAGTTCGGACTCGATCAGGTCACGGGGGATCGCGGCCATGTTGACCGCGACGAACGGGCCGTTGCGCCGCTTGCCGTAATCATGCAGCGCGCGCGCCACCAACTCCTTGCCGGTGCCGGACTCGCCCGTGATCATCACGGTGAGATCGGTCTGCATAAGCCGCGCCAGCACGCGGTAGATTTCCTGCATCGCCGGCGAGCGGCCGACCAGCGGGATCGCCTCCATCTCGGCGTCCTCGTCCGGCGACGAGATCCGCTCCTTCGGCTCGGCCAGCGCGCGGCCGACGATGGCGATCAGCTCCTTCAGGTCGAAGGGTTTTGGCAGATATTCGTACGCTCCCCGCTCGGAGGCGCGGATCGCCGTCATGAACGTGTTCTGCGCGCTCATGACGATGACGGGCAAATTCGGCCGCATCTTCTTGATCCGCGGCAGCAGGTCGAACGCGTTCTCGTCGGGCATCACCACGTCGGTGATGACGAGATCGCCCTCCCCCTGGCTGACCCAGCGCCACAGCGTCGCGGCATTGCCGGTGAGCCTGACCTCGTAGCCGGCGCGGGATAGTGCCTGATTGAGAACCGTGCGGATGGCGGTGTCGTCATCAGCAACGAGAATGCTACCTGCGGGCATCGTTAATCCTCATTTTGCCCCCTGTGATGCAGACGACGACTTCCCGGCAGAGCCGTCGCGACTGCTTTGATCGGCATGTTTCACCGATGTGGAATACATCGGCATCAGCACGCGGAAGGTGGTCCTGCGCGGCTGAGATTCGCATTCGATGATGCCCCCGTGATCGCCGATGATCTTCGCGACCAGGGCGAGGCCCAGACCCGAGCCGGTCTGCTTGGTGGTCACGAAGGGATCGAACAGGTTGGGCAGAAGATCGTCCGGCACGCCTGGTCCATTGTCCTTGACGCAGAATTCAAGCGGCAGAGATACCCGGGATTTTTGACCGGGGACTGACAGACGCACGCCGGGACGGAACGCGGTGGTGAGCTGGATCTCGGCGTCGGGAACGTCGATCAGGGCTTCGGCGGCGTTCTTGACCAGATTGAGGAACACCTGGATGAGCTGATCCTGGTTCGCCAGCACCGGCGGCAGCGAGGGATCGTAGTCCTCGACGAAACGGATGTTGCGGGCAAAGCCCGATTGCGCCAGCCGTTTGACGTGATCGAGCACGGAATGGATGTTGACGGGGCCACGGACCACGGGACGTTCGTCGCCGAACACTTCCATACGGTCGACCAGCGTCACGATGCGGTCGGCCTCGTCGCAGATCAGCCGCGTCAGCATGCGGTCTTCCGAGGAGGCCTGCTGCTCCAGAAGCTGCGCCGCGCCGCGGATGCCGGAGAGCGGATTCTTGATCTCGTGCGCCAGCATCGCCGCCAGCGCGATCACCGAGCGCGCGGCGCTGCGATGGGTGAGCTGGCGGTCCATCTTGTCGGCGATGGTGCGTTCCTGGAGCATCACAACGATATGTCCGGGCCGCTCGGTCAGCGGCGCGACGTGGAGATCGACCTGGCGGTCGCCGCCCATGCGCGGCGTGCCCAGATCAACCTTGTATTCGTTGACCGGCGAATTCGACGAGCGCACCTGGTCGATCAGCGCCAGCAACGGGCTTCCGAACGGCACCAGCTCCTTCAGCGACTGCCGCTTCAGGAACTGCGTCGAGATCTCGAAGAAGGCTTCGGTCGCGATGTTGGCGGCGACGATCTTGCCGTCCGGCCCGATCATGAGCACGGGATTGGGAAGTGCGTCCAGGATGGCGTCGCTGTCGGACGGAATCGGCCGACGATGTTCAACGGCTGAGCTCATGCAGCAGCGCTCCATGCGAAGTCGTCGAAGGCATCTTGCAGGGACTGGTGGACGCGGCCCGGATCCTCCGAGGTGAGGATCTTCTGGCGCCAGGATTTCAGCGTCGCGGCCGGCGCACGACTCACATCGGCCGCAACGTCGAGCGCCCAGCCGAGATGTTTTCGCGCGTGCCTCAGGCCGATGCGCAGGCCGTACAGCGCGCAGACACCCTCATAGAGCGTGCGCACGTAATGGAGCTGCGTCTCGAGCGACGGCGTGGCTTCCGCTGCCCCGCCCTTCAGGCGGCGGCCGATCTGGCCGGGCAGCCAGGGCTGGCCATTGGCGCCGCGGCCGATCATCACGGCATCGGCGCCGGAGGCTTCCAGCGCCGCGAGCGCCTTCTCGTAAGACGTGATGTCGCCATTGACGACGAGCGGAATCGAGACGGCCTCGCGCACGGCGCGGATCGCATCCCAATCGGCCTCGCCCTTGTAGAACTGGCAGCGGGTGCGGCCATGCACGGTGACGAGCTTGACGCCGGATGCCTCCGCGCGGCGCGCCAGTTCCGGCGCGTTGCGCGTGAGGTCGTCCCAGCCGAGCCGCATCTTCAGCGTCACCGGCACCTTCACCGCCGCGATCGTCGCCTCGATCAGGCTGACGGCATGGTCGAGGTCACGCATCAGGGCCGAGCCGGACTGGCCGCCGGTGACGTGACGGGCCGGACAGCCCATGTTGATGTCGATGATATCGGCGCCTTCGGCCTCGGCGATCCGGGCGCCCTCTGCCATCCAATGCGTCTCGCAGCCGGCGAGCTGGACTACATGCGGGCCGATTCCCGTGGCTTCGCAGCGCAACCGGGACATCCGATGGCCATTGGCGAGCTCGTCGCTGGCGGTCATTTCGGACACGACCAAACCGGCCCCCAGCTCCGCGGCCAACCTGCGGACGGGCGAGTCCGTCACCCCCGACATCGGCGCCAGGAAGACCGGGGCGGCGACATCAATATCGCCTATTTTCAACGGCTTAGAGCCAGATAATGCCGAGCCGGTCACAGGGGTCTCGTTGCGTAGGCAGGGCCTCATCGCGCCTGCCATGATCTATCTTGCGCACAATTCTTGTGCAGTCAAGCGTCATGCCTACAGTTTAGACAGTTCTGCAAATCTTTCAAGTGCAGTGCAACAAAATGCTGTTTCCCACAATCCAGGGAAACCCCCTTTTTTTGCGGGCCTGTCGTGCTAGAGGCATGCGGCCATCACCCCACTCCCGAGTTCTCCCCATTATCAACTGAGTATTTGAGTCCTATGGCGAAATCACAGCGCACCGCAGTCGTTCTTGTCGCGGCCGGACGCGGCCTGCGCGCAGGTGCTGGTGGGCCGAAGCAATATCGCGAGATCGGCGGCGTGCCGGTGATCTATCGCGCCATGGAAGCCTTCAGCGGTCACGCCGAGGTGTTCGCGGTGCAGCCGGTGGTGAACCCCGACGACAGCGCCATGTTCACGGCGGCGGTCGCAGGACTCAAGCACGAGCCGCCGACAAATGGCGGCGCGACCCGGCAGGCTTCCGTTCTCGCCGGTCTCGAAGCGCTTGCAAAGCACAAGCCGGACATCGTCCTGATCCACGACGCCGCGCGGCCCTTCGTCTCGGACGGCGTGATCTCGCGCGCGATCGAGGCGGCGAGCCGCACCGGCGCCGCGATCCCCGTCGTTCCCGTCACCGACACCATCAAGGTCACCGGCGCGAGCGGCCAAGTCGAGGACACGCCGGACCGGGCTCGCCTGCGAATCGCGCAGACGCCGCAATCCTTTCGTTTCGACGTCATCCTCGAGGCGCATCGTCGTGCGGCAAAGGACGGGCGCAGCGATTTCACCGACGATGCCGCGATTGCCGAATGGGCGGGATTGACGGTTGCAACCTTTGAAGGCGATGTTGCCAATATGAAGCTCACCACCCCCGAGGATTTCGTGCGCGAGGAAGCGCGCCTGGCCAGCCTGCTCGGCGACATCAGGACCGGCACGGGCTATGACGTGCACGCTTTCGGCGAGGGCGACCATGTCATGATCTGCGGCGTCCGCGTGCCGCACAGCAAGGGCTTCCTGGCGCATTCCGACGGCGATGTCGGCCTGCATGCGCTGGTCGACGCCATTCTCGGCGCGCTCGCCGATGGCGATATCGGTTCGCACTTTCCCCCGAGCGACGCCAAGTGGAAGGGCGCCTCGTCCGACCAGTTCTTGAAATACGCTATCGAACGTGTCACCGCGCGGGGCGGCCGCGTCGCCAATCTCGAGGTGACGATGATCTGCGAGCGGCCGAAGATCGGCCCCTTGCGCGACACCATGCGCGCGCGCATCGCCGAGATTTCCGGTGTCGACATCTCCCGCGTCGCTGTGAAGGCGACGACCAGCGAGCGGCTCGGCTTCACCGGCCGCGAGGAAGGCATCGCGGCCACCGCAAGCGCCACCATCCGCCTGCCGTTTAACGAGAAGACTTGGAGCGCCTAGTCCATGGCCGGCAGCGACGCACGCGCCCTCTCCCGCTCGCTGCTCGATCTGTGCCGGATGCGCAAGCTGACGATCGCGACCGCCGAGTCCTGCACCGGCGGGCTCGTCGCAGGCGCACTGACCGACATCCCCGGCTCGTCCGACGTGATCGATCGCGGCTTCGTCACCTATTCCAATGACGCCAAGCGCGCGATGCTGGGGGTCGAGGCCGGGACGCTTGCCAATTTTGGCGCCGTCAGCAAGGAGACCGCGACCGCCATGGCGGTCGGCGCGCTGGAGCGTGCCGGCGTCGATCTCGCGGTCGCCATCACCGGCATCGCCGGTCCGGGCGGCGCCACGCCGGGCAAACCGGTCGGTCTCGTCCATTTCGCGGTCGCCGCGCGCGACGGCCGCATCGTCCACCGCGAGCATCGTTTCGGCGCGATCGGCCGCACCGCCGTCCGTCAGCGCTCCGTCGTCGAGGCGCTGCGCATGCTGATGGATCTTGCCCGCGGCCCGCAGGCGGCGACAAAGCCCCGCCGCGCCGCCGCAGCCACTCGTCTGCGTCCTCGCGTGACCCGCTCGCCGCGCCGGCATGTGGCCAAGCGCAGACCGCCGCGGGGCTGAGACCTCGCGCCGCCGCGAGCAGCGCGCTGGCGTGATCGAGCACGTGCTGCCTGACCGCATCGGCATCCGACGGCTTCAGCTTCGCGCTCACGGTCAACTCCACGACAGGCGCTGCGGGATTGGCGGCATCGATGACCTTCGACACATTGACCGCCGGTGCGGCCTTCTCGTCGATCCGCGGGTCGCCGTCCCGGATATGGCTGCGCTCGTGCGGGCCACAATCTCTTGCGTTGCCCGACGGGCAAAACACGCCATCGATGGGTCGATGCCGGCCGACGAAAAGATTCCACTTTACCGAAATTCGGCTTTGGCGTATTCCTGCGCCACCTCATCCCCAGTCAGAGGGGCGTATCGCGATCGTCACGAAACGCGGGATGGGTTGTGGCGGACGCTGGCAGCACTGGCGCGAAGGGCATCGCAGGGCGGCAAAAACCGTGAGCGACAGCGGCGCGCAACGACCGGTGCGGTTCGCGTACGGCAAAACCGTGTCGTCCTGACGCCCGGGGTCTGTGCGTCAAGTCCTGCGGTGATGCGGCGGCCCGACCGGGCACGCGCATCAGCGATCCGCAAGGCGACGGGGGCAATAGTGCATCGCTCCCCGGGGAGAGCACGGCATAAGCCGTCAAACCGCTGCGCAGGGAAGGCCGTGTGTTGGGCTTAACCTGTATGCCGCTGTGCAGAATCTTGTAGCGCAACCTTCGCACAGTGGACCGTGGGTGCCAGCCGGCACCCGGCCTTCCCTGCGCCCTCTGACAAAAGAGGGCGACACGACGAAGCAAAGCTCGGGCGAGACACGCCGCGAGGCTGCAGCGTCATGTTTGCTTTTCAAAAAGCACGCAAATCTTGTCGAATTCGATCGGGATCGTGACGGTTCAAGCGCGACCAAACGTCGTGGTTTCCGTCAGAACTTGGCGCGGCAAAAATATTGGCGCAATAATGCCGCTCTACGTTGTGGTCCGGAATCAACCGACCCACCCCTCTGGAGGGCGACAAAAGTGCTCGCTCGCGCCGCGGCCTCGGCCGTCGTCATGATTGCTTTGACCGCCTTTGATGGTGCAGCCGCACAAACGGCCAACCAGCCGCCGGATACCATGGCAGCGCGGGTGGAAGCCTGCACGCCGTGTCACGGCAACAAGGGCGAAGGTACCAGCGACGTCTATTTCCCGCGCCTTGCCGGCAAGCCGGCCGGTTATCTCTACAACCAGCTCCTCGCCTTCCGCAGCGGCCGGCGCAAATACCCGCCGATGAACTATCTGCTGGAGTTTCTGCCGGACCCGTATCTGGAGGCGATGGCGGAATATTTCGCCAGCGAGCATCCGCCGCTGCCGCAGCCCGCGCCGAGCGAGGTCAGCAAGGACGTGTTGGCGCAGGGCGAGCTGCTCGTGACCAGCGGCGATGCGGGGCGCAACATTCCGGCCTGCGTCAGCTGCCACGGCCCGGGACTGACGGGCATGCAGCCCGGCATCCCCGGCCTGCTGGGCCTCCGCTCCAACTACATCAGCGCGCAACTTGGCGCGTGGCGCTACGGCACCCGCACCGCCAGGTCGCCCGACTGCATGCAGCTTGTGGCCGGCCACCTGACCGAAGCCGACGTCACCGCGGTCGCAGCCTGGCTCGCCACGCGGCCGGCTCCCGCCAACCCTGCTCCCGTCCCGAAAGGCACCTACGCGCTGCCCTTCGGCTGCGGCAGCCAGCCCAACTGACGAGGCGGATGATGGGCTTCAAATTGTCGATCACGCTCCTCGCGCTCGTAGCGCTCACCACGGCTGCGCAGGCGCAGGACAAGACGGGCGATGTCATCGCGCGCGGCGAATATCTCGCCCGAGCCGGCGACTGCACCGCTTGCCATACCGCGGCCGAGGGCCGCCTGTTCGCCGGCGGACGTCCGATGCCGACCCCGTTCGGAACGATCTACACCTCCAACATCACGCCCGATCCGGAGACCGGCATCGGCAAGTGGAGCGCAGACGATTTCTACAGAACCATGCACAACGGGCGCTTCCCGGATGGCGGGCTGATCTATCCGGCGATGCCGTTTGCGTCCTACACCAAGGTCACGCGCGCCGACAGCGACGCGATCTTCGCCTATCTGCGCTCGGTCGCGCCGGTGAACCAGAAGAACAAGCCGCACGAGCTGCGTTTCCCTTACGACAACCGTCAGCTCATCCTCGGCTGGCGCACGCTGTTCTTCAGCGAAGGCGAGTTCAAGCCGGATCCGAAAAAATCGGCGGAATGGAATCGCGGCGCCTATCTGGTTGAGGGCCTCGGCCATTGCGGCATGTGCCATTCGCCGATCAACGCGCTCGGCGGCACCTCGCAATCGGACGCCTTCAAGGGCGGGCTGATCCCGATGCAGAACTGGTACGCGCCCTCGCTGACGTCGAATCGCGAAGCAGGCCTCGGCGACTGGAGCATCAAGGACATCACCGATCTGCTCCAGACCGGCGTCTCCATGCGCGGCGTGGTCTACGGTCCGATGGCCGAGGTGGTGCACAACAGCCTGCAATATCTCAACGACGAGGACACCAGGGCGATGGCGGTGTACCTCAAGGGCATCGCGGAGCCCTCGCCTTCGCCGCCGGCAAGCTCGGCACTGCCGACCACCGAAAGCAGCCTGCTGATCAGCCTCGGCAAGACCGTCTACGACAAGAGCTGCGCGAGCTGTCACGGCACGCAGGGCGAAGGCAAGCCGCCGCACTGGCCGCCGCTCGCCAACAACCAGTCGATCGAGATGCAGTCGGCGGTCAATCCGATCCGCATGGTGCTGAACGGCGGCTATCCGCCGGGGACCAAGGGCAATCCGATGCCGTATGGCATGCCGCCCTTCGCCGGCCTCCTCTCCGACAACGAGGTCGCCGCCGTCGTCTCCTACATCCGCACCGCCTGGGGCAATCGCGGCACGCCGGTCTCGGCGCGCGAGGCCAACGAGCTGCGCTCCGCACCGCTGAACTGAGAGGCGCCGAGGAAACGTCATGTTCAATTCCGATCCGCCGACCAGCCCCGCCGCCGCCGATCAGGCTGTCGAGGAGGTCGTGGCGCAGGGCCCGTCCGGCGCGATCGTGCTCGCCGGCATCGCCACCGCCTGCGTGGTCGCGATGTGGTTCGCCTTCTATCTGTTCGTCTTCCTGCCGCGCGGGTCGCTGCAATGAGCGCCGAGGAAACCCACGGCAACGGCAGCGCCAGCACCGAGGTCGCAGCCCGCGTCGAGCGGCGCTGGGCCACCATCGCGGCAATCATCATCGTGATGATGGCGCTGCTGGCGGCATTCGCGGGCATTCATCGCGCGACCATGCCGCAGCCGCGCGTCGAGACCACCGATCCCTCGCGGCTGCATCTGAGCGGCGAGTTCGTCGAGAGCAATCTTGGCAGCGTGCTGGAGGCCAACGGCAACGTGACGGTGCGCGCGATCGGCCAGCAATATTCCTTCACGCCGGCCTGCATCGTGGTGCCCGCCGACACGCCGATCACGCTGCGCGCCACCAGCGCCGACGTCGTGCACGGCATCCTGATCCAGGGCACCAACGTCAACACCATGCTGGTTCCGGGCTACATCTCCGAGCAGCTGATGCGCTTTACAAAGACCGGTGACTATCTGATGCCCTGCCAGGAGTTTTGCTCTTTCGGCCACGAGGGCATGTGGGGCAAGGTCAAGGTGATCGACAAGGCCGAGTTCGCGAACCGCGCGAAGGGTGGCGGGAGGCTGAGCTGTGTTGGTCAATAGGAAGCTCATTCTCGCCCATTTCTGGCTGGCCTTCGCCGTGTTCGGCATCGCGCTCACGCTCGGCGCCTGGCAGATGTTCATTCGCAGCCCGATCGGCACCTGGCTGTCCAATCCCGAGCTCTATTACCGTTCGCTGACCGCGCACGGCACGGTGATGGGCTACGTCTTCCCGACCCTGGTCGCGATGGGCTTCGGCTATGCCATCAGCGAGGCCGCGCTGCAGCAGCGCCTCGTCGGCGTGCGCTGGGCCTGGGCCGGCTTCTGGCTGATCGTCATCGGCAGCATCATGGCCGTGATCCCGATCGCGCTCGGCCGTGCCTCGGTGCTCTACACGTTCTATCCGCCGCTGATCGGCAACGTCTTCTACTATCTCGGCGTCGTGCTGGTCGTGGTCGGCTCCTGGATCTGGGTCGCGCTGATGTCGGTCAATCTGCGCATCTGGCGAAAGGCCCATCCCGGCGCGCCGGTGCCGCTGGCGATGTTCGCCAATGTCGCGGGCTCCTATCTGTGGGCCTGGACCGCCGTCGGCGCCGCGCTCGAGCTGTTGCTCCAGATCATCCCGGTGGCGGCGGGATTGAAGAACACCATCGATGCCGGACTTGCGCGCATCTTCTTCTCCTGGACGCTGCACGCCATCGTCTATTTCTGGCTGATGCCGAC
Organism: Bradyrhizobium sp. Bra64; assembly: GCF_024519875.1. NCBI lineage: Bacteria > Pseudomonadati > Pseudomonadota > Alphaproteobacteria > Hyphomicrobiales > Nitrobacteraceae > Bradyrhizobium > Bradyrhizobium sp. Bra64. Next base: position 244,702 of record NZ_JALJRD010000003.1, read on the forward strand.
CTACATCGCGTATTACACCATCGTGCCGCGCGCGATCGGCGGCCGGGTCTATTCCGACACGATGGCGCGGATCTCCTTCATCCTGTTTCTGGTGGTGGCGATGCCGATCGGCATGCACCACACCTTCGCCGATCCGCAGGTCGGCGCCGGCTTCAAGTTCATCCATTCCGCCTTCACGGCGCTGGTCACGCTGCCGACGTTTCTGACCGTGTTCACGATCTGCGCCTCTGTCGAGATCGCCGCGCGCCTGCGCGGCGGACGCGGGCTGTTCGGTTGGATCACGGCGCTGCCCTGGGACAATCCGATGATGCTGGCGCTCGCCTTCTCCTTCGTCATGCTCGGCTTCGGCGGCGCCGGCGGCCTCATCAACATGAGCTACCAGCTCGATACCTCGATCCACAACACGCAATGGATCACCGGCCATTTCCACCTGATCTTCGGCGGCGCCATCGTGATCATGTATTTCGCGATCGCCTATGATCTCTGGCCGCATCTGACGGGGCGCGAGCTGGTCGATCTCCGCCTGATCCGCACCCAGCTCTGGCTGTGGTTCGTCGGCATGATCGTCACGACCTTCCCGTGGCACTGGGTCGGGATTCTGGGCATGCCGCGCCGCATGGCCTATTTCGACTTCGGCGATCCTGCGATCGCGCCGCAGGCGCTCTCGGTCACCCTGTCGGCGATCGGCGGCTTCATCCTGCTGGCGTCGGGCATCATGTTCATCGTCATCCTGGCTCGCGGCATGCGTGCGCCCCAGGCCGACGCCGGTGCCTATCGCTTCGCGCTCGCCGTGCATCAGCCGGCCACCGTCCCGGTCGCGCTCAACACACACGCGTTGTGGGTGGCGCTGATGATCGGCCTCACCCTCACCAATTACGGCTATCCGATCCTGAATCTGGCGCTGAGCGAGGGCACCTCGGTGCCGGCCGTCTATGTGGGAGCGCAGTGATGAGCACGCGCGAGCTCTTCACCCTCACCAATCGTCATTTCAAGGCGAGTGTCGGCATCTTTGCCGCTATCTTCGTCGTGACGGCGATTGCCGGTTTCATCGTGCTACCGTTCGCACAGCCCTGGGTTCAGTTCGCCAACGTCTGGGATGCGATCTGCAGCGCCGCCGGCGTGCCGCAGCGCGCGGCAAGCGTGGCGACGCCGGAGCAGAGCAAGCGCCTCTCGGAGGTCGTGCTCACGTCGAACACGCTGTCACGCCCGAGCCAGGAAGCGATCGGCCGCGGTGCCACCCTGGCTCAACGCTGCGCGATCTGCCACGGCCCGACCGGCGTCAGCCGCGCGGATTCGCCCAACCTCGCCGGCCAGTACGCTGCCGTGATCTACAAGGAGCTGCACGATTTCCGCACCGGCGCGCGCACCAATGCGGTGATGTCGCCGTTCGCCGTCAATCTGACGGATCAGGAGATCGCGGACCTCTCGAACTATTACGCCTATCTGCCGCGGCTGCCGGCCTACCACCCGACGCCGCAGCTGCCGAAGCCCAATATCGTGATCTATGGCGCGCCGATGCGCGGGATCGCGCCGTGCGGCTCCTGCCATGGCAGCCTCGACAACAAAACCGGCAGCCCGTGGCTCGAGGGCCAGTCGGAGGCCTACATGAAGGCGCAGCTCCAGGCCTTCGCCTCCGACGAACGGCGCAACGACATCAGCCAGCAGATGCGCAACGTCGCACGCGCGATGACGCCGCAGGAGATCGAGCAGGCCGCGGCATATTACGCCTCGCAGCCGCCGGATATCGTGAAGGCGGTGGATTGAAGTGAGGAGTTCGTGCGGCGTGGATCCCGGCTCTGCGGAGCAGCGCTACGCGCTGCACCGCGTCCGGGACACGAGAGTATGCCTGGCCGGAGCCTACGACGATGCCAGCTTCGGCCGGCCGTAGATCACATCCGCCCGCTTCTCGAATGCGGTCGAGAAGCGCGCGAACGCGGCGTCGAACATCGAGCCCATCAGCAGCGCCAGCATGCGGCTCTTGAACTCGTAGGACAGGAAAAAGCCGACGTCGCAGACGCCACTGCCCTCCTCCTGGCCTTTGGGCTCGAACGTCCAGCGGTTTTCCAGATTGCTGAAGGGACCTTGCAGATATTCGACCAGGATTTTCAGATTGGCGCGGTCGAGCGTCACGCGGCTGGTGAAGGATTCCTTGACCAGCTTGAACGACACCGTCATGTCCGCGACCAGCACCTCGGTGCCGTCGGGCTTTGCCATGCGCTGGCGCACCTTCAACGCGCTGCACAGCGGCACGAATTCCGGATAGCGCTCGACGTCGGCGACCAGATCAAACATCTCGGACGCGCTGTGATTGACACGGCGCTTGCTCGAAAATTTGGGCATGGCGGTTCAGCGGGCGCTAGCTGCCCGCGCGGCCTTCAGTCTCGCAAAGTCCTCGCCGGCATGATGCGACGAGCGGGTGAGCGGGCTCGCCGACACCATCAGGAAGCCCTTGGTATAAGCGACCTTTTCATACGACGAGAACTCGTCCGGCGGCACGTAGCGCATCACGGCGTGATGCTTGCGGGTCGGCTGGAGATATTGCCCGATGGTCAGGAAATCGACGTCGGCGGAGCGCAGATCGTCCATCACCTGCTGCACCTCGTGGCGCTCTTCCCCGAGGCCGACCATGATGCCGGACTTGGTGAAGATGGTGGGATCGAGCTCCTTGACCCGTTGCAGAAGCCGGATCGAATGGAAATAGCGCGCGCCCGGTCGCACCGTGAGATAGCGCGACGGCACGGTCTCGAGATTGTGGTTGAATACGTCGGGCTTCGCAGCGACGACGATTTCGAGCGCGCCCTCCTTGCGCAGGAAGTCGGGCGTCAGAATCTCGATCGTGGTCGAGGAGCATGCGGCCCGTATCGCGCGAATGGTCTGGGCAAAATGCTCGGCGCCGCCATCGGCGAGATCGTCGCGGTCGACCGAGGTGATGACGACGTGCGCCAGCCCGAGCTTGGCCACGGCCTCGGCGACATTCTGCGGCTCGGCTGCGTCCAGCGCGTTTGGCATGCCGGTCTTGACGTTGCAGAAGGCGCAGGCGCGGGTGCAGGTGTCGCCCATGATCATGAAGGTCGCGTGCTTCTTGTCCCAGCACTCGCCGATATTCGGGCAGCCCGCTTCCTCGCACACCGTGTGCAGACCGTTGGCGCGCACGATGTTGCGGGTGTCGGCATAACCGCGGGTGTTGGGCGCGCGCACACGGATCCAGTCCGGCTTCGGCGGCGAAGCGGAGTCGGGCCGGTTCACCTTTTCAGGGTGGCGCGGGCGCAACGGGTTCGAGATGGTATCGACAATAACGACCATGGGATGTCCGGTCTGATCAGGTCCTACCTAGTCGGTCTGGCGGCCTGCCGCAACCCGGCTCGCCCCGCTTCAGGGAACATGGCAGATATGGGCAATATCCTGCTCTGTTCTCAGGCGATTCTCATCTCGAATGGCTCCAGTCTCGAAAGCCTCCAGACCGCGGCTCGGCAAAGTCCTGAAGCGCAGCTTTTTTGCCCGCAGCGTCCACGAAGTTGCGCCCGATTTGATCGGAGCGACCATGCTGGTCGGCGGCGTCGGCGGGATCATCGTCGAGGTCGAGGCCTATCATCATACCGAGCCGGCGGCGCACTCCTACAACGGACCGACGCCGCGGAACCAGGTGATGTTCGGCCCGCCCGGCTTTGCCTATGTCTACCGCTCCTACGGCATCCATTGGTGCGTGAACTTCGTCTGCGAGGAGATCGGCTCTGCGAGCGCCGTCCTGATCCGCGCGCTGGAGCCGACGCATGGGATCGCTGCGATGCGCCGCCGCCGACATCTCCAGGAGGTGCACGCGCTGTGCTCGGGTCCGGGCAAGCTGACCGAAGCGCTCGGCATCACCATCGCGCACAACGCCCTGCCGCTGGACCGGCCGCCGATCGCGCTTTATGCGCGGACGGAGGACGTCGAAGTCGCGGCGGGCATCCGGATCGGCATCACCAAGGCGATCGAGTTGCCCTGGCGCTATGGCGTCAGGGGCTCGAAATTCCTTAGCAAGCCGTTCCCGAAATAAGCTCAGGACGCCTGCTTGAGCCGTTCCAGCGCCTCGAGCAGCTTGGCCTTGCGGGCGAGCGCGGCCTCACGCTTTTCGCGCTCCTCCTCGACGACCTCCTCGGCCGCGTTGGCGACGAATTTCTCGTTCGCCAGTTTGGACTCGGCGCGCTTGATGTCGGCGTCGGCCTTGCCGATCTCCTTGTCGAGGCGCGTGCGCTCGGCGACGACGTCAATCACGCCCTTCAGCGGCAGCGCGGCCACCTCGCCGCGCACCAGCAGCTGGACTGCGCCATCGGGCGCACGGTCGGCGAAGGAGATGCCGGAGAGCCGGGCCATGCGCTTGATGACGTCGCTCCAGCGCGGCGCGCGCTCCCTGGTCCCGGCCGAAGCGCCCGCGAGCACCAGCGCCGTTAGCGTTGCCGGCGGGATGTTCATCTCGGCGCGCACCGAGCGGATCTGCGTGACGAGGTCGATCACCCAGCCGATCTCGGCCTCGGCCGCGGGATCGGTGAAATCGGCATGGTCGAAGATCGGAAGCACCCAGGCCGGCGAGACGAGCGCGTCGGCCGGTCCGGTCGTCGCAGCGAGCATCGCAAGCTGCTCCGGCGTCGGTGCTGCCGGCTTCAGCGGCCATTGCGCCAACGCGAGCAGACCGTCGCGTTTGGCCGTCACCTCCCAAAGCTCCTCGGTGATGAAGGGCATGAAGGGATGCAGCAGCTTCAGGATCTCGTCGCGCGCCCAGGCGACCATGGCGCGGGTCTCGGCCTTGGCAGGGCTGTCCGGACCGAGCAGCACCGGCTTGGCGAGCTCGACATACCAGTCGCAATAGACGTTCCAGACGAAGCGGTAGATGCTGCCTGCGGCATCGTTGAAGCGATAGGCCTCGATCGCCTCGGTCACCTCGCGCGTGGTGTGCGCGCTCTCATGCGCGATCCAGCGGTTCAGCGTCTCCTTCACCTTCGCCGGCTCGAACCCCTCGGGCACGGCGCAATGGTTCATCTCGGCGAAGCGCGACGCATTCCAGAGCTTCGTCGCGAAATTGCGATAGCCCTCGACCCGGCTGGTCGCGAGCTTGATGTCGCGGCCCTGCGCCGCCATCGCGGCCAGCGTGAAGCGCAGCGCGTCCGCGCCATATTCGTCGATCAGGTTGAGCGGATCGATCACGTTGCCTTTCGACTTCGACATCTTGGCGCCCTTCTCGTCGCGGACGAGGGCGTGGATGTAGATCGTCGAGAACGGCACCTCCTTCATGAAGTGCAGGCCCATCATCATCATGCGGGCGACCCAGAAGAAGATGATGTCGAAGCCGGTCACCAGCGCATTGGTCGGGTAGTAACGCTGCACTTCGGGCGCCTCTTCAGGCCAGCCGAGCGTAGAGAACGGCCACAGCGCCGAGGAGAACCAGGTGTCGAGCACGTCCTCGTCGCGCGTGATGAAGCCCTCGCGCTTGTTGCGGTCGAGCGCCATCTCGCGCCCCTGCTCCGCCGTGATGACCTCCTGCTCGACGTAATAGCCGAGCGCGTGGCTGACGGCCTCCTCCTCGGTCTCGGCGACGAACACCTTGCCGTCAGGGCCGTACCAGGCGGGGATCTGGTGGCCCCACCAGAGCTGACGCGAGATGCACCAGGGCTGGATGTTCTCCATCCACTCGAAGTAGGTTTTTTCCCAGTTCTTCGGCACGAAGGCGGTTTCGCCCGATCGCACCGCCGCGATCGCGGGCTTGGCCAGCGTCTTGGCGTCGACGTACCACTGATCGGTCAAATACGGCTCGATCACCGTGCCCGACCGGTCGCCATGCGGTACCATGTGGGTGTGCGGCTCGATCCGCTCGATGAAACCGAACGAGTCCAGCCGCTCCACGATGCGCTTGCGCGCGGCGAAGCGGTCTAGCTTGTTGAATTCCTCGGCGAACTGCGCGGCGCCTTCGGGCAGGTCGCGCAGATAATCCTCGTTGTCGACGAGATCGAGACAACCTTCCCGGTCGATCACGCTGATGCGGCCCAGGCCGTGGCGATTGCCGACCTCGAAATCGTTGAAGTCGTGCGCCGGCGTGATCTTGACCGCGCCCGAGCCCTTTTCCGGATCGGAATAGTCGTCTGCGACGATCGCAATCTTGCGGCCGACCAGCGGCAGGATCACGTTTTTGCCGACCAGCTTCAGATAGCGCTCATCCTCCGGATGCACGGCAACGCCGGTATCGCCGAGCATGGTCTCGGGGCGCGTCGTGGCGACGACGATGAAGCTCGTGGGATCCTCGGGGCTGAAAGTCTTGCCCTCGATCGGATAGCGCAGATACCAGAGGCTGCCCTTGACCTCGGTCTGCTGCACTTCGAGATCGGAGATCGCGGTCAAGAGCTTGGTGTCCCAATTCACCAGCCGCTTGTCCTTGTAGATCAGGCCGTCGCGGTGCAGCTCGACGAACACCTTGATGACGGCCTTTGACAGGCCCTCGTCCATGGTGAAGCGCTCGCGTGACCAGTCACAGGAGGCGCCGAGGCGCTTGAGCTGGTTGATGATGGTGTCGCCGCTCTCGGCCTTCCACTGCCAGACCCGTTCCAGGAATTTCTCGCGGCCCATCTCGCGGCGGCCGGGCTGCTGGCGCTCCATCAGCTGCCGCTCGACCACCATCTGGGTAGCGATGCCGGCATGGTCGGTGCCGGGCTGCCACAGCACATCGCGGCCGCGCATGCGCTCGAAGCGGCACAGGATGTCCTGGAGCGTGTTGTTGAGGGCGTGCCCCATGTGCAGCGAGCCCGTCACGTTCGGCGGCGGGATGACGATGGTAAAGGGCACTGCGTCGCGGCGGTCGGGGCGGCCGGCCTTGAAGGCAAGGCTGTCCTCCCACACGACGGACATGCGGGCTTCGATATCGGCGGGCTGGTAATTTTTCTCGATCATGGGGGCTAGAAAGCCGCGCGCGGGGGGCAAGTCAACGAAAAGGTCAACGGAAAGCCAGGCGGGAACAGGGCTTTCCGGCCGGTCGGGAGGCCGAATATGACGCGCAAGCGGGGCTTTATGAGGGCTCGACGGCCCGGTCTACCTGCCGCCGCGCGAGACCCGCTCGATTTCGGCCTTGACGATGCGCTCTACGAGGCCCGGCAGGTTGTCGTCGAGCCAGGATTTCAACATCGGACGCAGCATCTCCTTGACCAGATCCTCCAGCGTGCGCGCATTGCTGCTGAGCACCGTGTGGGCCAGGGAATTGAAGGCGGATTCGACCGCCGAGACCGTCGACTGCGCCAGGATCGGCTGCTGGGGCGGCACCGGCGGCGCATCGAAGTCCACGGCTGTGTAGGACGGCGACGGCGGCGGACGCGGCGGCGGCGATTCGGCGAATTCGAGATCGTCGCGCGGCTCGACCTTGCGGAAGCTCGGCGGCGGCGGAGGTGGCGTCGGGTCCATCGCCATTTCGTCGGTCAATTCGAGCACGTCGGGCTCGGGCTCAGGTTCGGGCTCCGGCTCGGGGGTACGGACCTCGGGCGCGGGCGTGGCCGCGTCGAGCCCCGCCAGCAGCGCGTCGATATCGTCCTGATTGTTGGACGCATCCGCCGCAGGTGCGGGTGGCGGCGGTGGTGACGGCTTGGCGGCCGGAGGCGGTGCGGGCTTCTCGGCAGCCGGTTTGGCCGGTGCGACCTTGGACGGCGGAATATCGTTCATCGCCTGCGGCTTCGGCGGCGCGGCGGGGGCTGCGGCCTTCTCCGGCTTCGCGACCTCGGCCGGCGGCGGCTTGGCCTCATCGTCGGCAATGATGCGCCGGATCGAGGCCAGAATCTCCTCCATTGAGGGTTCTGTGACCTTTGCAGGCTGCGTCATCTCCGACTCCACATCATCAACGCCCTCGCATGCGTTGTTTTACACCAAGCACGACAGGATTGGCCGGTTCCGGATCGGTGGCCCGACATTTTCGTCGTGGCAGCCCGACTTGTCCCCAGATGACGGCTCAACGTGCAGCGGTGCGCCCCTGCCCTCGGCACTCAAGCTTTACGCACACGGCATCGGATGCAGGGCGAATCGACCTGCACCTTCTTGGCAAGGCTATGTCAGGGATTTTGACGATTGCAAGCAAAGCGCCGGTCGGCATCGGCTGTTCGCGAGGCCGACCGGATGACTACGGGACTTTAGCGCCCGTCAGGAATGCGCACGCCGGCCCAGCTGTCGCGGACCTGCTGGTAGTGCACGCTGGGATCGTAGACAGTGGTCGCAAGACCCAGCACCTGCGGCGCCAGGCGACCGACCGCGTTGAGCACCGAATAGGACGCCACCACGCGGTCATGCTGGGCGGTGACGAGCGCGACGCGCGCGTTGACCAGGGCCTGTTGCGCGTTGAGCACGTCGAGCGTGGTGCGCTGGCCGGCCTTGGCTTCTTCGCGGACGCCGTTCAGCGCGATCTCGGAGGCCGTGACCTGCGCCTGCGCGGACTGCACCTGCGCCTTGCCGGCTTCCAGCTGGCCCCAGGTCTGCACGACGTTGGCGCGGGCCTGATCGCGGGTGGTTTCAAGGTTCAGTCGCTGCTGCGCCAGGTTCTCTTTCGACTGGCGGATGAGCGCATATTCGGCACCGCCCTGATAGATCGGCACGGAGGCTGTCGCGATAGCTGAAGCGGTCGTCGTTCGGAAGACCGTCAGGGTCTGCTGGTATGACTGGGTGATGCCAGCCTGGAGAGAGACCGTCGGCAGCAGCGCGCCTTCGTTGATCTTGACCTGGAGATAGTTGACGTCGATGCCGAACATCGAAGCCGTAACGCTGGGATTCTCCACCAGGCCGAGATTTACCGCGGAGGCGAGCGTCGAGGGCAGGAAGCGATCGACCGGCGAGCCCGGAGCGAGGTTCGTCGGCTCGTTCCCGATGATCCGGCGGAAGTTCGCGCGCGTCGTCGTGAGATTTGATTCTGCCGTCAGCGCCTGGGTCCTGCCGGCAGCCAGCTGCGCTTCGGATTGCGCGACGTCTGTACGCGTCACCTCGCCGACGTTGAAGCGATCGCGCGTTTGCTTGAGCGTCTGTTCGAGCACGCGCACGTTGCTGCGCTGAACTTCGAGAGTTGCCGAGTCGCGCAGGTAGTCCATATAGGTCGTGGCAGCCTGCAGCAGGACCGTCTGCTCAAGCACGCGCAACGCCTCGCGGGACCCCGAGACCTGGCTCTCCGCCGCGCGCGTCCGGTTGGCAGTCTGATTGCCGTTATAAAGTGTCTGGTTGATGGTCAGGCTGGCGCTGTTGGGCTGAAGGGGATCGGAGCTGTGGATCGGCAGGCCCTTCTGCGTCTGTTGGATATCCTGATATTGAGACCCGCTGCTGAGGGTCATGTTGACCTTTGGGCGATAGCCCGACAAGGCCTGCGGCACGTTTTCGTCCGTCGAGCGCACCTGGGCACGCTGCGCGTTGAGCTGCGGATTGTTCTGATAGGCGCGCACCAATGCGGCCTCGATCGTGTCCGCCAAGGCAGGCGCGGGCCCAGCCAGCGCCGTGAGCAGGACCGAAACCGCAGCTCCGGTGAAGAGCTTCACCCCATGCATCCGTGAAATTCCGTTCATTCTAACGCCAGGTTCGTGCCCGCGAGCCTGGTTACCGTATCCGAGTGGAGTCGTTGCCCCGTCGCAACATAGGACGCGGTCAAGCGCGACGGAACTACCTGAGGGTGGTTCTCGGTCGAAACTCTTTACGTGCAGCATCCCGGCCACACTTCTGATTCAGAACGGGATTTTAACGGGCCAAAGCGCCGCAAAGGGCCGTCAGAAGACGAAGGCGGCGGCGCGTTCCAGCCCGGGAAGGACCGGGGCTGCGGCATCGAACAACGCCCGATGGCCGAATTCACCGTGGGTATGGGTCACGATCATGGCCCGCGGCGGCCTTGATTCGGCAGACACCCCCACCAGCCGCCCGCCTTCCTTGAGCTGGCCAAGCAGCCCTCCCGGCGTCACCTCGGTGGCACCGTTGAGGACGATCACGTCATACGGAGCGGCAGAGGGATCGCCGTCGGTGCAGGCTGCGGCCTTGCAGGTGACATTGGCGAGCCCGAGACCAGCGAAGGCGTCCCTGGCCTTCGCGGCCAAAGCCGAATCACATTCCGTCGCGGTGACCTGGCGCGCGATCTTTGCAGCCAGCGCGGCGAGGTAGCCCGTGGCGCAGCCGACCACCAGCACGTTGTCGCCCTCGCCGATCTCGGCAGCCTGAAGCAGCTTGCCGGTCAGTTGCGGCTTGATCAGGAAGCGCTTGGCGCCGCTTTCGCTCACGTCGAGATCGAGGTCGAGATAGGCCAATGCCTGCCTGCTGGCCGGCACGAAGGCCTCGCGTGGAACCGAGAGCATGGCGTCGAGAACACGACGGTCGGTGACGTCATTGGTACGCACCTGGCCATCGACCATTTTGAGGCGCGCGGTCGAGAAACCGGACATTAGCGAACCCTGCAAGGCGGACAATGCCGCGGACCAAAGTTGGCGGCATCTTTGGAACATGCCCGGCGAAAACGCAACATGGCCGTTGGCCCCGAGGATCGTGCCTTCCGCTTCTCTCCAGGTCGAGGGCGAGATGCTTATTCGATCGTGACCGCGAGGCGGCCGATCAGTGCGGCGACTTCATCCAGCCGAGCCGAATCGTGGGTCTCGACCGCGCGCGCAAGACAGGCGAGGCATTCATCGTCGCTGAGCTCGGGGACGTCTGCCGGCTGAACGAGGGGGCCATTTGGGAACGGTCGGCCTTGATGTCTGGCATGGGGAATCAGCTCCGTAAAAATCCGCCGCTTGCGAAGCTCGATTTGAATTGAGTCGATTTGGCGCCGCGCTGGCGGCGCGAGGGCGCCCGCGCGCACACTTCTGCTTGAACGCGATTCTGTACGGCATGCGGGCCGCCGGACCTGAGGGATTAGCGCAGGAGATCGCGCGTCACATCAGGACGCGACCGCAAACCACTGAAAATGCGATTGAATTTGGCTCCCCGGGCTGGATTCGAACCAGCGACCATCCGATTAACAGTCGGATGCTCTACCGCTGAGCTACCGAGGAAAAGGGCGAACCCGTCGTTCGCGCGCGGCTGCGTATAACAAAGCCGCTTGCGCTTGCAAAGGACCAATTCGCCATCTTGCACATTGCGTCGAGAAAGGGCCTCAAGGTCCCTCCTCCGACGACGTCAGGCCAGGTTACTCGGCTACGAACGAAGTGGTCTTGGTGCCGGGGTCGTAGCGCAGCCGCAGCGCGGTGAACTTGCAGAGGTTGACGTTCTTCCACAGCACGGTCTCGTCATAGTTCTGCCAGTCGACGCGGAGGTTCCAGACGCAGCCCTCGTCGTCCTCATCGAACTCGACATAGGTGCTCGCCTGGTTCTGCAAAACCTTCTCGAGCTCATTGTCCCATTCGTCCAGGCCATCGTCCGGCGCGTTGAAGCCAAGGAATTTGATGGCGTAGCCGGTCTCGTTGATGACGGAGACGTTGCGGGCATCGGCTGCGAACGACGGCGCGGTAGCCATCGACAGAGCGAGGGCAAACAATCCCGACAGAAAATACTTCATGTGAGAATTCCCCGATCGAAACGGGCTTTCGGCGCCTGACGTCGATCGGCGCAGGCGCCGCGGCAACAAAATGGCGTTGCCTCACGAGATTCATCCGGAGCCCGTTCTTATCGATTCGAATTCTCCGCAGCAATGAACCGGCATTCATAGGTCGGCGGTGCCTGGCTTCTCCGTTGCAGGCGCCGGCACCGCTGCACCATTGCTCTTCCCCGTCACGGCGCCGACCAGCGCCTGCACGGGATCATCGCCCGGCGCAAAGCCGCTCTGGCGCAGGATCTCGTCGATCATCGGACGCAGCGCGTGCACCTTGAGGAGCTCGCCGGCGAGCCCTTCGCCGAAACCGACATTGCCGCCGGTGCCGCTACCATTGCCGCCGAACGCACCGCCGGTGTGCAGGATCCGGACGTCCTTGAGGTTACCGATCGGCCTGACCATCTCGGCCAGCGCCGAGGGCATCGTCTCGATCCGCCTCTTGGCAAGCTCGAAGTCGATGACATTGGCGCCGAGCTTGTTCTGCGCCTCGTTCTTGAGCGTGATGATGGCGGCCTCGGCCTCACCGATATTCCTGACGCCGACCGCCTTGATCTTGTTGGACTCGGCTTCGGCGGTGGCCAGCGTCTTGGTGGCCTCGGCGCGGTCCAGCGCCGCCTTCTTCTCGGCTTCGGCCGCCACGATCACCTCAGTCGACTTGCGCTCGGCCTCGGTGCGCGCGGCGAGCACCTGGGTGAGACGCGCGCGGTCGGCGACCTCGACGGCCCGCGCGGTCACGACCTTTTCCTCCGCGGAGACGGCGATCGCCTCGGCCGTCTTGGCTTCGGCGACGGCCTCCGAGGTCTGCTTGCTCTTGGAAGCGATCTGGATCTCGTTCTCCTGGGTGGCGATCTGGATCTCGCGCTGCGCGTCGGTCTTGCGCTTGTTGATCGCCAGATCCGACTCGATGACGGCGGTTTCCTTGACCTGCTTGGCGCCTGCCTCCTTCTCGGCCACGGCGCGGTCGGTATCGATGCGGGCATTCTCCTCGGTCAAACGGGCGGTTTGCGTCGCCGTCGCGACTTCCGCGCGGGTGCTCGCGGTCTTGTTGGCGATGTCGCGCTCCTGGGAGAGCTCGGCCTCTTTCTTGGTGCGCTCGATGGTGAGGGTCTGCTGGCGCGCCTCGAGGTCCTTTTGTGCGATCGCCACCTCGTTGTCGCGCACGATCGAGTTGCGGTCGCGCCGGCGCGTCTCGGTGACGGTTTTCAGCTGGGTCAGACCTTCGGCGTCGAAGAAGTTCTCCGGATTGAAGAACTTCACATCGGTCTGGTCGAGCTTGGTCAGCGACACCGATTCAAGCTCGAGCCCGTTGGATTTTACGTCCGACTCCACGGTCGCCTGCACGTGCTTGACGAAATCGCTGCGCTTTTCCTGCAGTTCCAGAATGCTCATGGTGGCCGCCACTGAACGCAGGCCGTCGACGAATTTTGCCTCGACCTGGTTACGCAGCGCTTCGGCATCATTCGTCAGCGCGCCCAGCGTCTGGCTCGCGAGCGCAATGCTCTCATCGTCGGGGCGGACGCGCACGTAGAACTCGGCGACGATGTCTACGCGCAGGCGATCCTTGGTGATCAGGGATTCCCGTTCCTTGCGCTCGACGGTCAGCCGCAGCGTCTTCAGATTGACGCTGGCGTAGGAGTGGAAGATCGGCAGGATCATGGCGCCGCCGTCGAGCACGACTTTCTTGCCGCCGAGGCCGGTGCGCACGAACGCCTCGTCACGCGTGGCGCGCTTGTAGAGAATGGTGAAGACGATCCCGAGGACGACGATCAGCGCGACGCCGATCACGGCCGGGACTGCGATGTCGAACATGACTTTCTCCAATAAATGACTTGCTAGCTGCTTAGAGTAGGTTTGGACGGTTTGAGTTCATCCTCGGCCTTCACCGCCACGAAGCGGGTGCCGGCGCGATCGACCAGGAGAACCATGGTTCCCTGCGGCAGAGGCGATGACGCCGGCGCGGCGACCGCCCAGACGAAATGGCGGTTGCCGTGGACGTCGGCGACGCTGACGCGGCCGGGCGGCCCCTGATCCAGCGGGCCGATGACGACCTCACCAACGCGGCCGACGAGATCGCCGAGGCCGACCGCGTAGCTTTCATCCTTGGGAATGACCCGCGCGATGGTCCTGCTCGCTGCGCGGACCAGCGGAACCGAGACGACCACCGCTCCGACCGAGGCCAGCGTCACCGGCAAGGGCCCCGCCACCATCCGCGCGATGTCCTGGATCAGGAAGCCGGTGATGGAGAAGACGCCGAGCAGCAGCAGCAGAAAGATCAGCAGCGGCACGCCGCCGACATTGATCCAGGAAATGGCGTTGATGACGCCATTGTCGCTGGGGTGACCGAAATCGATGTTGGTGCCGAGGATCTCGCTCAAGGAGGCCCCGACAAGCATCGAGACCACCTCGATCGAGCCGACGATGAGGATCATGGCCGCCGCGATCGCGAACGGCCTGACCTCCGGCGACATGACGTGTTCGAGCAGAGCGCTCATGACACAGTACTCAGGAGCGCGACTTCAACCGCGCCAGCCTCGCTGCAATCTCCTTGTCGCGATGCAACGTGCTGAGCTCGTCGATGTCGCTTGAGAACGGGATGGCCGCGGGAACGCCGGTGGCCCGGGCCACTGCCCTGCCCGCACGCAGCGCTTTCGCCGCTGCAGAAGCTCCGCCGGGCTTCCGTGGTGACGTGGAATCCTGCTGGCTCGCGGCCGCCTCGCTCTTTGCAAGATCGGCGCGGCGCTGCTCGGCATCCTGGAGCGCCGACAGCACGGCACGCAGCGATGTGATGCTACTCTCGATCTTCTCGTTGTTCTCGTCGATGGCGCGGGAGAGCACCTCGAACTGCGCCTCCAGATCCATCTGTCGCGCGATGCCGGCACGCGCGAGATCGTCGCGACTGTCAGCGATCGCGCCCTCGATCTTGGGAGCAAGATCGGTCATCTCGCGCTCGATCTCGGTGCGGCGGGCGTTGAGGCGGTACTCCTCGGCGCGGGCTGCGGCGAGCGCATCGCGCGCCTCGCTTTCGGCGCGCTCGATCTCGCGGATGGCCTGTCCGACCACCCCAAGCTTGTTCTTGCCTTCCGCCTGCTCGATCGCGTCATAGGCGATCCCGGCGATCAGGCGCCCGACCCGGGACAGGAAGTTGTCGGGGGCGGCAGCAATGGTATCCATGGCATTCTCCTCCTCTGGCAGGCTGTTCGGCGTGACGCCGTAGTGAACCTCGAAACCGTCGTCGGTGCGGATGAGGTGCGCGGGCACGCTCTGCCCCCAGCCTTCGGCGTAGCCGACATAGTCGAACGGCACGCTGAAGCGCCCCTGCACGGTCGCAATCGAAATGGTGGCGGGACCCTTGATCTTGGCCAGCTTGTCGTCGAGCGGCAGCCGGCGGCCCCCCGCTGCGCGATAATCGGCGCGGTCGCGCAGACCCAGCGTCACCAGCCGTGAGGGCAGCGCGGTCTGTTTGCGGATCGGGTCATAGGCATGGGCGTGAAGCAGCACGACGTTGGAGCCCACATTGTGGTTCCGCGCGACCTCATCCAGGATCTCCATCATGCGGTCATAAGCCCTGAACGTCGCCTCCAGCGCGGCCTTGGTGGCCGGGTCAGGGGCAAGCCTGTAACGCAGCGCGGAGGGCGCGTTTCGGGGCGATGGGCTCATGAAAAGCACTAAAGCACCATTTTGGTGCTTTAGGAAGGGACGACCTGATCACGTTCCACTGATCCTGATGCACTCGTGGATTAGTCGCGGCGCCCGGCGCCGCCGTTCAACGCGCTCCATCACCTCTTAGATCACCGCCGATCAAGACTTCTTGCACGCGCGGGTTGCAATTTGAGGTAAATGTGCGGCCGATCGCACGACACTGAATTGCGAGGCACCGCTCTCTCCACGTCATTGCAAGGAGCTCTTGCGACGAAGCAATCGAGAGTCTTTCCTTGGAGGGATTCTGGATTGCTTCACCGCGCTCGCAATGACTGCGTTTGACGCAACAGCTTTCTCCGTCAACTCGCATCTCAACTCGCAGATACGGCTTCGCGTCCTCGCGGCGTGTCTCGCCCGAGCTTTGCTTCATGGCTTCGCCCCCAGGATGTCAGAGGGCGCAGGGAAGGCCGGGTGCCGGCTGGCACCCACGGTCCACTGTGCGAAGGTTGCGCTACAAGATTCTGCACAGCGGCATACAGGTGAAGCCCAACACACGGCCTTCCCTGCGCAGCGGTTTGACGGCTTATGCCGTGCTCTCCCCGGGGAGCGATGCACTATTGCCCCCGTCGCCTTGCGGATCGCTGATGCGCGCGCCCGGTTGGGCCGCTGCATCACCGCAGGACTTGACGCACAGACCACGGGCGTCAGGACGACACGGTTTTGCCGTACGCGAACCGCACCGGTCGTTGCGCGCCGCTGTCGCTCACGGTTTTGCCGCCCTGCGATGCCCTTCGCGCCGGTGCTGCCAGCGTCCGCCACAACCCATCCCGCGTTTCGTGACGATCGCGATACGCCCCTCTGACTGGGGATGAGGTGGCGCAGGAATACGCCAAAGCCGAATTTCGGTAAAGTGGAATATTTTTGCGGGCCGGCATCGACCTATCGATGGCGTGTTTTGCCCGTCGGGCAACGCAAGGGCTTGTTATTTCGATCGCGACGAAATCTCACTTGCCGAGGATTTCCGCCGCAGCACGGTCCAGAATTCCGGCAATGCGGCGCGCCTCGGCGGAATCGCAGCCCTGCTTGGCGCGCAGGGCGCGCTTGAGGCCATGGCGGGCCTGGTGCAATTCGTCCGAGGCACCGCCATCGAGATCGCCGACGCCGGCAAAGGCCTCGCGCACCTCGTCCATCCGGCGGCCGATCCGCGACAGCGCCTGAAGGATCGTGTCCGCAGTCGAACGGTGCTCGGCGAGATGAGCCTCGCCCTGGGGCGTGATGCTGTAGAGCTTGCGGCCGCCATCCTGCTCGACGCGCGCATGGCCCACCTCTTCGAGATAGGTCAGCGCCGGATAGATCACCCCCGGACTCGGCGTATAGAAGCCGTCGGACCGCTCCTCGATGATCTTGATCAGCTCATAGCCGTGCGCCGGGTTTTCGGCGAGCAGCGCCAGGATCACGAGCTGAAGGTCCTGCGACGACAGCCGCCGCGCACCCGGAAAATCGTCGCCGCCGCGCCCGAAGAAGCCATGGCCGCCGCGACCGAAGCGATGCCGTCCGCCGTGTCTGCCCATGGCGAAATGGGCGAAATGCCCGAAATGGAAGTCCTTGTGGTCTCGTCCGCGGTGCATTTCGTAAGTCCTTATGTAAAACATATCTTACGATATAATTTGCGATGATGCCGCCGCAACCCACAAACCTGTGATCGGACACCATGGCGCTGTTCCCGCAGGGAGTGATGCCGCCGGGCGTCAGGTCACTCGGCGGCTTCGCTGAGGGGAACCCCCTGCTTCGAGCTGGAGTATGTCGGTGACACGGTTGAAAACACCGCACGGCGCGCCAGGTCTTGATCGAAACTGGCGACGTGGCATGTCATTCCCTGGTTGGCGGCCGCATGTGCCATGCCGGCCTGCCGATGTCCCAACTCTCGCTTGCGATCGCATGACGCCCAAGGCTTTCGAAACCCGCTGTCTGCGCCTGCCATCCGTCACCAAGGTGGTGCAATGGGAAGGCACCTCCGTGTTCAAGGTCGGCGGCAAGATGTTCGCGCTCGGCGGCGGCTTTGCCGCAAGCTCCGGCGGCTACATGTTCAAGGTCTCGAACATGGCCTATGCCATGCTGATCGAGCACGGTCTGGCGCGGCCTGCGCCGTATCTTGCGCGCGCCAAATGGGTGCAGCTCGTGAGCAACAACGCGCTGTCAGACGCCGAGCTCACGGCCTATCTCGCGCAGGCCCACGCGCTGATCGTGGCGAGGCTGACGCGCAAATCGCGCAAGGCGCTGGGACTCGGCTGAGCGCGAGCGTCGGTACGCTTCAAGACCCGGCCTATCGAGGCTTGGTGTTGCGCAGCAGATTGTCGCGCAATCTGCTGACCGTCTTCTGCACGGCTGGAAATTCGTCGCCGAGCCCGGTCGCCTCGATCACAGCCCCCCCGAGATCCTGCTCGATCAGCTTGCGCCCTGCAGGCGTCAGGCTCACCAGCACCTGCCGCTCGTCGTCAGGATCGCGGCGACGGCGGATGTAGCCCATCTGCTCGAGCTTCTTGAGGATGGGCGTCAGCGTGTTGGATTCCAGGAACAGCTTCTCGCCGAGCGCGCTGACCGTCTGCTCGTCCTCGTCCGACAGCGCCACCATGGCGATGTACTGGGTGTAGGTCAGACCGACCTTGTCCAAGAGCGGCTTGTAGGCGCGGCCGAAGGCGAGATTGGCCGAGTACACGGCGAAGCACAGGAAGTTCGACAGTTTCCGGCCTTTGCCGGCAGCTTTGGCGGGACGGGACACGGGAACCTCCGCAATTCGTGATCCGGCACATGATATAAATCGCATCCGATTAAATCGGAAGAGCTTGACCAGCGGGGCCAAGGAGTTTATTTCAACGCGCATCCGATTAAATCGGATACGATCTAAATACAACCCGAAAGGATCCGCCATGACCACCGCTGCAAAGCTTCTCTTCACCGGCAAGACCCACGTCACCTCCGGCGCCGACGGCGCCGCGCACGCGAGCGACGGCACTCTCGACATCAAGCTGGCCCAGCCACATCCCGCTGCCGAAAACCTGTTCGCCGCCGCCTGGTCGGCCTGCTACCTCGGCGCACTCGGCCTTGCCGCCGCCCAGCGCAAGGTCAAGCTGCCGAGCGAGCCGTCGGTCGACACCACGATCGACCTGAACAACGCCGGCGGCGCATTCTTCCTGCGTGCCCGCCTCGACGTCAGCGTCCCGGGCGTCGATCGCGCCGTCGCGCAAGAGCTGATCGAAGCCGCGCACGGCATCTGCCCCTATTCCAAGGCGGTGCACCGTAACATCGAGGTGACCACCACCCTTGCTTGAAACGCCACGACGCGGGCCGGCCGAAGATCGGCCGGGCCCGCGCGGCGCAATCAATTCCGTGAACTTCGGGAGCCGACCATGGGCTATCGTCTTTTGCCGGCCGTGCGTATTCTCGCCAGCGCCGCCGTGCTCGCCGTCAATCTTCTCACCCTGCCCACGGCCGCGCAGCCGGCCGGCGTCACGCGTACCGACCTCCAGCGCCACGATCTCAGCGCGCCCGGGAGCGAGGCCGTGCAGGTGCGCGTCGACCTCGCCCCCGGGGTTGCGTTCGGCCGGCACACCCATCCGGGCGAAGAGATCATCTACGTGCTCGCGGGCGCGATCGAATACGACGTCGAAGGCAAGCCGCCGGTGACGCTGAAGGCCGGCGACGTGCTGTTCATCCCGGCCGGAACGGTGCATGCGGCCAGGAACGTCGGCCAGGACACCGCGAGCGAGCTTGCGACCTACATCGTCGAGAAGGACAAGCCGCTGCTGACGCTGAAGTGAACAACACCCCAATTGACTGAAGACGATATCTGACTAAAGTCAGATATATGCTTGATCCTGTCTCCCGTGTTCGCCGCTTCAACCGTGCCGTGACGTCTGCCGTCGGCGCGCTCGATACCTCGTTCCTCGGGCGTGGCCGTCCGCTCGGGGCGGCGCGCGTGCTCAATGCGATCGGGCACGGGCGTTCGGACGTGGCCGATATCCGCGACTATCTCGGTCTCGATTCCGGTCTGATGAGCCGCCTGCTGCGCTCTCTCGAGGATGAAGGCCTGATCGAGACGACGGCACATGACGACGACGCCCGTCGCCGCGTCGCAAGGCTGACACGCGCCGGCCGGCGCGAGTTCAACGCCTATGAGGCATTGTCGAACGCGCAGGCCGAGGGCTTTGTCGCGCAGCATTCGCAGCGCGAGGCGCTGCTGGCGGCGATGGACATGATCGCCTCCGCGCTGACGCGCGAGCGCGTCACGCTGGACGAGATGGATCCGGGGTGCGAAGCGGCCCGCTATTGCCTCGGCGAGTATTATGCGGAGCTCGGCCGCCGCTTCAAGCAGGGCTTTGACGTCTCGCTGTCGCGCGACCCTGATGCCAAGGACATGCGCCGGCCGCGCGGCACCTTCGTCGTCGCGATGTCGGACACGCTGCCGATCGGCTGCGTCGGGCTGAAGGGCACCGATCACGGCTATGCCGAGATCAAGCGTCTCTGGGTCGCTCCCGCCGCGCGCGGATTGCGGCTCGGCCGGCGCCTGATGGACGCGGCCGAGAATGCTGCGCGCCAGCTCGGCATCAAGCTGTTGCGGCTCGACACCAACAGCGCGCTTACCGAAGCCGGCCAGCTCTACCGCACCACGGGCTGGAGCGAAATTCCTCGCTTCAACGACGACCCCTACCCGGACCTGTTCTTCGAAAAACGGTTGTGAAGGCGCAGCGACTCCCGGCCTGCCGCGTCAGCAGCGCCACGCCGCAGGAGCGTCGCCGTGACCAGATCCGACCTCGCTGACATCTTCCGCGACTGCATCGGCTGTCTGAACCGGCAGGACTGGCCGGCACTCGGTCGTCGAAAAGGCCGCGATCGAGGCGCAACTCTAACGCTGCGCCTCGACGAGACCCCTCACGCCGCCGCCGGCGCCACCTCCGCTTGCGGCTTCGCGAACGGCCTGAAATTCACCGCCATCAGGAAAGCGCCGAGGCCCATCGCCCAAGAGGCGATGTAGAGCCAGGCGTAGCTGGAGAAGGCGTCGTAGATCAGGCCGCCGGCGAGCGGACCGGTGGCCATGCCGAGGCTTCCGGCCATCGCGGTGCCGCCGATCACCGTACCCATCATCCTGAGCGGAAAGTTTTCACGCACCAGCACCGCGTAGAGCGGCATGGTGCCGGCATAGATGAAGCCGAAGACGGCGCCGACCGCGTAGAACGTCGCGAGCTGGTGCGCGAACACATAACCGAGCGCGCCGAACGCCTGCAACAGGAGCCCGGAGACCAGCACGCGCTTGGCACCGAAGCGGTCACCCATCAGGCCGAAGGCGATGCGCCCGCCCATGCCGGCAAAACCCTCGATGCTGTAGATCGTGACCGCGGCGATCAGCGGGATGCCACAGCTCACGGCATAGCTGACGGTGTGGATGATCGGGCCCGAATGGGTGGCGCAGCAGAAGAAATTGGTGGCCAGCAAGATCATGAATTGCGGCGAGCCCAGCGCCTCCGCCATCGACATTTCGGTCTGCGGCGCGCCCTCGCCCGCAGGCGCGGCCACGGCGTGCTCGAGCGCGGGCGGGCGTCGCACCAGGAACGACACCGGGATCATGATGGCGCCGACCACCAGCGCCACGATCTGCATCGAGGTGCGCCAGTCATGACCGGAGACGAGCCAGGCCGCGAGCGGCGCCATCGTCATCGGCGCCATGCCCATGCCGGCCGAGACCAGCGACACGGCGAGGCCGCGATGGGTGTCGAACCAGCCGGTGACCGTCGCCATCATCGGCGCGAAGATCGCCGCGCAGGAGGCGCCGACCAGGAGGCCGAAGACGAACTGGAACGCGAGCAGCGAGGTCGCATGGCTGGCCGCGAACAGGCTGAGGGACAGGACCGTCGATCCCGTCAGCACCACCGGCAGCGGCCCGAACCGGTCGGTCAGCGTGCCCCAGGCCATGCTGGTGAACGCCATCGCCAGAAAGCCGATCGTCATCGCGCTGGAGATGCCGGTCACCGACCAGCCGGTGTCCGTCGCGATCGGCTGCAGGAACACCGGCAGCGAAAACATGCCGCCGATCGCGACGCAGCCGAGCAAGCCGCCGGCGGCGACGATCACCCAGCGATAGTTGGCACGTAACATTTTGGTCTCCCCGTCAGGTCTGTCTGGGTGGAAGACGAATGGGAACGGCGGGGGCCGACACGGCAACGGTACTTTATTTCGCGCGCGGTCGCGACCGTCGACAGCGCATTGTTCCCACGACTGCTCCTCTGGAGCGCCCGGCTTTCGCCCAATAACTTCAAACGAAAGACTTCAGGGGAAGCCCACATGCCGAAAATCGACCTTGCTGCCGTACCCGCCCGCAAGGGCTCCGGCTATCCCGCGCCCTTCGATGCACCTTGCGCCGATCGGGTCCGGCAGCGGCTTGGCAAGGCCGGAGGCTTGTCCGATTTCGGCGTCAATTTGATGCGCCTGCCGCCGGGCAACTGGTCGAGCCAGCGGCACTGGCATTCGCATGAGGTCGAGTTCGTCTATGTTCTCGAGGGCGAAGTGACGCTGATCGAGGACGAATGCGAGACGGTGCTCCGCGCCGGCGACTGCGCCGCCTTCGCGAAGGGCAGCGGCAACGGCCACCACATGATCAACCGCTCGCATGCGGTTGCCCTCTATCTCGAGGTCGGCTCGCGCTCGGCCGACGATCTCACCACCTGCTCCGACATCGACATGAAGAGCGCCAATTCCGACGGCCGGTTCGTGCACAAGGACGGCACGCCCTACCCGGACGCGTGAGCCGCCGTGGTGAGGTTTCACGTGGCAGGGTTTCACGTGGCAGTGCTTCATATCGCTGCGTTACGCCGCCACTTGCCGACCGTGAGCCAGATCGCCGAGACCCCGAAGTAGAGCGCACCGACGCCGGCATATCCCGCAACATTCGCGATCGACGGAACCGTGGGCAGCGTGGCCTGAAAGATGAAGAAGCCGCCTGCCAGCGCTGATTGGCCACCGCTGAGCACCATGGCCCATTGCGCGCCAAAACTCCTCCAGCGGCGGATGGCCGTCGCCAACTGGAGCAGTCCGGACAGGATCGCCCATGCCCCGAAGATTCCGAGCACCCAGTTCATGCCCGCCTGAGTAGTATTGCTTCAGCCATCGCTCGCGATCGGCACGAACCAGATCCAACTGATAGTGCACCACTGCATTCTCTCCTTTACCTACTAGTTGGTAGTTTTTGCGCGCAGCCGTCTTCGTCCCCGGGCTTGCCCGCGCGCTCATGTTATCGTTTCGCGGATGTCTCTCAGTGCCTGGCGGACAGCCGATCCAGCAGCGGCCCGGTGATCACACCGAACATTTTTGGATCGCCATAGGCACGAGCCGACAGCATTGCGCCGTGAACGGTCGCCATGAATCCCTCTGCCTCGACCCGGGCCGTGCCGGAGAGCTGAAGCCGCCCCTTCCGCTTGCCGCGCTCCATCACCAAATTCAGCCACGAGGCGAGCGTGCGAAAATGAGCCCGAACTTCAAGCGCCACTTCCTCGGGCAGGATCGGAAGCTCGCTGGCCAGCAGCGCGCATACGCAGAACGGAGCCGTCGCGTCCGTGATGCACGCCTCCCAATACCCGACATAGTTTTTGAGCTGCTCGCGCGGATCAGGGATATTGCGCTCGAGCGTGGACAGCCCCGCCTGCGCTTCCTCGCGGTAGCGCGACACGAGGGTGCGGACCAGGTCGACCTTGCTGGCGAAATGGTGATGGATGCTCGGTTTGCGGATGCCGACCACTTCAGCCACGTCGGCGTAGCTGAAGCCGTTGTAGCCGCCCGCGATGATCAGTGTGCGCGCGCAGGCCAGAATATCGTCGGCGGTCGAGGTGGCGTTGCTCATGTCGGATTGACTACCTTCCAGTTGGTAGAGCGTCAAGAATGGGATGCTTCAACCATCCGTGAGTGGTAGGAGCCTCTCATGACCATTCGCCCGATCGTGCGCTATCCCGACCGCCGGCTCGCGATGCCGGCCCGCCCCGTCACCGCATTCGACGATGCCTTGCGCGAGCTTGCAAACGACCTGATCGAGACGATGCGCGCCGCACCCGGCATCGGCATCACGGCGCCGCATGTCGGTGTGCCCCTGCGCGTCGTCGTGCTCGAGCTCGACGACAAGGAGGGTGCGCAGACCTACGTCAATCCGGAGATCGCGTGGGCCTCGCCCGAGTTGATCATGCACCGCGAAGGCAGCGTCTCGATGCCCGGCGTCAACGACGAGGTGCAGCGCCACGCGCGGGTGCGGATCAGCTATCGGGATCTCGACGGCAAGGTGCAAAGCGAGGAGTCGGACGGCCTGCGCGCGGTCTGCCACCAGCACGAGATCGACCAGCTCGACGGGATGTTCTGGATCCAGCGGTTGTCGCGGCTGAGGCGGGAGCGGCTGGTGAAGCGGTTCGAGAAGATGTCGCGGGGGAGCTAGATTCCATTCAATCTACGGAGAACCAAAAACTATCGAGGATCACTGCGCAGGTCGGCTCACTGGAGACGAAAGGGTTTGGTCGATTACGCTGGCGGCTAATCCAGCCCGCTATCCAGAACCGGAATTTTGCGCGACACTACTCAGATATTTCCCCGGCGGTTTCCCGAGCGCCTTCTTGAACATGGTGATGAAGGCTGCGACTGAGTCGTAGCCGAGGTCGGCCGACACCTGCTGCACGCTCGCGCCGGACGTCAGCTCCCGCAAGGCGACGATCAGGTGCAATTGCTGGCGCCAGCGCCCGAAGCTCAGCCCCGTCTCCTTGACGATCAGGCGCGCGAGGCTGCTCTCGCTGAGCGCGACGCGCCTGGCCCATTGTGCCAGGGTGCTGCGGTCGGAGGGATTTTTCGCCAGCGCCGCAGCAATCCGCTTCAGCCGCGGCTCGGGCGAGAGCGGCAGATGCAGCTGCTGAACGGGCATGCGGGGAAGCTCGCGCAAAAGGACCTTCGCCAGCAAGTCCACCCTCGCCTCGTCGCCGGCGACCTGATCGGACAATTCGATGATCACTTCACGCAGAAGCGGCGAGATCGACAGCGTGCTGCATCGATCCGGCAGCTCGACGACGTCGGGCTCGATGTAGACGAAGAACAGCCGCGCATTGGCGGTGGCGAGGTTGCTGTGCTGCATGCCGCCCGGCACCCACACCGCGCAATGAGGCGGTACCATCCACAGGCCGGTGGGAACGCGACATGTGACGCCGCCGCCCAGCGCAAAGATCAGCTGTCCCTTGCGGTGCCGATGATCGGGCACCTCCGCCTTGGTCCCGATGACATCGACACGCACGGCGATGACCGGTGCGGAGCGATCGTCCACATCGAGATTCAACCACGGAAAGCGAAGGGGCTGTCTCATGCTTGCCGGTCTTTAGTCATTGATTGCCTGAATATCTAAATCCAGCGCGCGCGAAAGTCGATAGCTTGCCGCCCTGGATCTGCCCGGCCGCGGCCAGGCGCTCACGCGATCAAGGGACATGACCATGCATGGCTTCAGCACCGCAACAACCGCCGAGCTTGGACGCGATATCCGCACGCAAGCAGGTCTCGTACGCGGCCTTCGACGCGACGCAAGCGGCGTGCTGGCGTTCAAGGGCATCCCATACGCAGCGCCCCCTGTCGGGCTTCTGCGTTGGTGCGCCCCGCAGCCGCCCACGCCATGGGACGGCGTGCGCGATGCGCTTGTCTTTGGCGCGGGCTGTCTTTCATCGCTAGAGAACGATCATCGGCCGGGGCCGCGCGATGAGGATTGCCTCTATCTCAACGTCTGGACCGCAGCGAGCCACGCGGACGAGAAGCGGCCCGTGATGGTGTGGATTCACGGCGGCGGCTTTCAGTTCGGCTCCTCGGCCAACCCCGCGACCGACGGCGGTGCGTTGGCCGCCAAGGGGGCCGTCGTCGTCAGCTTCAATTATCGCCTCGGCGTCTTCGGCTTTCTCGCCCATCCCGATCTCGATGCGGAAGCGCCGTCAGGCAATTACGGCCTGCAGGATCAACTTGCGGCGCTGCGCTGGGTCAAGGCCAACATCGCCGGCTTTGGCGGCAATCCCGACAATGTCACCCTGTTCGGCGAATCCGCCGGCGCCATGGCCGTCGGCATCCTGATGGCCTCGCCGCTGGCGCATGGACTGTTTCACAAGGCGATTGGTCAGAGCGGCGCGTTCTGGGACGGCAAGCGCGGGCCGCTCCAAAGCTTTGAAGAAGCCCGCACGCGTGGTCTCGCTTTCGCCCGGCAACGGGGCCAGGCGTCGATCGCAGCCTTGCGCGCCATGCCGGCCGACCGGTTGAATGCAGCCGCAACCTGGAGTTTTGCGACCAGCCCGGTCGTGACCGCGTTCTCTCCGAGCATCGATCATCATGTGGTGCCGGATGTGCCCGCGCGAAGATTTCTGCGCGGCGAGCAGATGCACATCCCCTTGCTGGCGGGCTGGAACACCGCCGAGGAATTCCCGTTCGCTGCACAATCGCTCCCCGATCAATCGGCGCGCGCTTTTCTCGCCGCCGCCGAGGCGATGTTCGGCCGCGAACGCATGGCCGACTTCCTGAAGGTCTACCCCGCCGCGACCGACACGGAGGCCAAGGCATCCGCAGCCGCGCTCACGGGCGACACCGTGATCGGCGAACAGTGCTGGCAGTGGCTACGGCTGCATCGGCGCGGGAAGCGCGCGCCGGTCTACGGCTATGTGTTCGGCTACACGTCGCGCTACACGCCGATCGCCTCGCACGTCACCGAAATTCCGTTCGTGTTCGGCACGCTGACGCCGCAACAGGTGATCGGCAGCTCGGCGCCGCCGGCCGAAGAGGACCGCGCGATGGCGCGAACGATGATGGACTATTGGCTGAATTTCGCGGCGCACGGCGATCCCAACGGGCCCGGCCTGCCGGTCTGGCCCGCCTATGACGAGACAGATGTGGTGCAGATCCTCGGCACGACGATCGAAGCCGGCCCCAATCCGCAAGCCGCCCGCTTCGGCTTCCTCGACAGTTTCAGGCAGGACGGAGTCCTGCCGACGCGCTGGCGCGAGATGGCGTAGACGGGCCACGATCATAATTCGCAGGGCGGGCTAACAAAGCGTAACCCGCCATCAATCAGCGTGCTGCGATGAGAGAGACGGTGGGGGTTCGGCTCAGCCGCCCGCCATCAGCTCTTTCGCCAGCGCCATGTAGGCCGGCAGCGTCACGGGATCGTTGGCGGCGTTGCCCGCTGCGGGGTGCGACGCGTAGCGCGCGATCACCATCTCGGCCCTGGGATCGATGTAGATGCCCTGGCCGTGGACGCCGCGCGCCATATAGGCGCCGTGCGCATTGTGCGTGACCCACCATTGATTGCGGTAGGAGGCCCCAGGCAGCGTGGTGTAGCCGGCCGGCTTGAATTTTTCGGGATCGCCGCCCCGCGCGATGTCCTCGACCACGGTTGACGGCACGATTTGGCGGCCGTTGAAGCGGCCGTGATTGCGCATGGTCTCGCCGAAGCGGGCGAGATCGCGCAAGGTGGTGGACAGGCCGCCACCGCCGCTCTCGGTGCCGATGCGATCGACGTGATAATGCGCGTCCTCTTCCGCACCCATGGGAGTCCAGATGCGCTCGGAGAGCAGGTCGGACAGCGTCATGCCGCTGGCGCGCCTGATGATCCAGGCAAGCACGTCGGAATTGACGGTCTTGTA
This sequence comes from Bradyrhizobium sp. Bra64, assembly GCF_024519875.1. NCBI lineage: Bacteria > Pseudomonadati > Pseudomonadota > Alphaproteobacteria > Hyphomicrobiales > Nitrobacteraceae > Bradyrhizobium > Bradyrhizobium sp. Bra64. The sequence goes on from NZ_JALJRD010000003.1 coordinate 271,570, forward strand.
GGCAAACGCCTTGCCGTGCTCACCCTGCTTCTTCTGCGCGACTAGGAAATCGAAAATATTGGTGGGACCGTCATAGCCGGGCTCGATCGGCGCCATGCCGTTGGCGCGCCGCAATCCCCACACGGCGGAATTCCTGTCGGTGTAGATTTCGGTGTAGGCGAGGCCCGTGGTCATATCCATGGCCTCGTGCACGCGCGCATCGCCAAAGGCGCTGGCCTTCAGCTCCGGCACGTAGTCCGTGACCGGCGCCTGCGGGTCGATCCTGCCTTCCGCGATCAAGATGCCGGCGAGCGTGCCGGTGAACGATTTCGTCACCGACATCGCGATATGCGGCTTGTGCGGCTTCAGCGCGCCGAAATAACGCTCGTAGATCAGCTTGCCCCGGTGCAGCACGGCGATGCCGTCGGTGTATGTCTCCTCCAGCATTTTCGCGAACGTCATGGGCCGGCCGTCCATCGTGGTCGAGGCGACCGCGCCGATGTCGTGATCCTCGCGCGGCAGCGGCGACGCCGGCCCCGCCCCGCGCCAGACGTTCACGGTGGGCACCAGCTGGCGGATGTTGCTCCAGGCCCAGCGCAATTCGGGGAAGCTGCGGAACGAGCCGTTCTGGAAGGTGATGGTGCGGTCCGGCGCGGGCGGGGAGCCCTTCATCCAGCCGAGGGTTTCGGGATCGGTTTCGGTGGCGGAAGGATGGTCGGGCATGGACGCGGCGGACATGAACACTGGCTCCGGAGAGAACGATGCCGGTGTCGTATCATGGGCTCGCGCAGCGTACATCTCGCGATTGCGCCGGGGTGCTGCGCGACAATCAGCACGGCGGCCGGAACACAACAACGAAATCCGTCGATAGAGCCGACGGCGCACCTACGATGTCATGATCGCAGGTGCGCCGCCGCCCGTGATGCCGATGGTCGTCAGGTCAGCGCCTTAGCCCTTTCGCCCGGTGCGCTTCTTTGCCTTCGCCGCACGCTTGCGCCCCGGCGCCGCTGCGCGCGCGGATCCGCTTTCCCTGCGGCCACCGGTGTCGGCGGTCAACTCGGGACGCAATCTGGCGAGCTTGGCGCGGTCCGGCAGCATGTCCGCGAAGCCGTCGAGCACACGCGGCGCGGCCGCACCGTCGCCGCCGACAGCCATCGCCCGGGCGCCTGCCGGCGCCGCGGTCCGGCTGAGAGCCTGCAACCGCCGGCACGCTTCGCCGAGGTGATAGGCCTCGCCGCCGAGCGCCACCCATGTGCCGACCTCGGGATGCAGCACGAGATTGGCCGAATGGTTGTCGGTATCGCTGGTCGGATAATCGACGAACACGTCGACCCCCGATTGCACGCCGACCATCACGCCCTGCGCCGACCACGACACGGCGACGTCGACGCGGTAGCGGCCCGGCTTCTCGAAGGCAAAGCCCGCCGTGCTCCAGAACACCTTCGCCGAGGCCGTGATGCTCTTGCCGGGCTCGAGCTCGCTCAGCTTGGCGTGCTCGCACAGGATCACAAAGGGCCTGACCGGACGCTCGCGCCCCTCGGCATCGGTGACGGTGATCGATGCGAACAAGGCCTCGATGCTGACGTCGTTCGGCGCGCGCAGCGACACGCCGCTCGTGTTCGTCATCGTCCACGACAGATCCAGCGGCTGGCCGAGCGCCACACGGCCTGTCGTAGCCGTCACCGTCAGCGCCAGCTCGGAGGAGTCGAAATCGTGCCGGTCGGCGGCTTGCGGCGCACCGGTCGGGAACCAGCTTGCGAACGGCCATCCACCGGGACGAATGACCGGGTCCGGCATGTGGTTGAGGTGATGACGGACGTTGGTGTTGTGTGCGAGCTTGATCTGATCGGGGAACACGCCGGGTGCACCGGTCGCGGGACCGCCGAGCACGTCCGCGACGCTCGGCGTCGTGGTCATGATCGAGTTGTCGGCCGCCGTCTCCTGCTCCTGATGGATCTGGTTCAGGGTGTGCGTCAGCTCGTGTGTCGCGCTGCGCAGGAACGCACGCGGCACGTCGCGCTGCTTCTTGTTGGCGGCGAGGCCGAAGTTCGAGGAATCCCCGACGGGATAGCCGTCGTCGGAGAAGCTGGCGCAGCCTTCGCGGGGAACGCCGATCTGGTCGTACATGATGCCGCGCGAGCACCCGAGCTTCGCGGGCACGACAATCATGTGCACGCGCCATTCGGTGTCGAGATTCGTCGCGGGATTGCGCACATTGGTCATCAGCGCGTGCAAATCGGCCGAGCTCCAGCAATTGGTCGGCGTCACGCCTGATGGCACGGGGACGTTGAGCTGGTCCTGCACGACCGAGAGCTGCCAGCCGGTCTTGGCGAAGACCGTGTCGAAGAACTCCGTGCCGCCGGCGCCATCGGGCACCGGCGCGGGCCGCACGGCCCCCACCAGCGTGTCGATTTCAAGCGTGCAGCGCCGGAAGAATTTCGACACCCAGGCAAGCGTGATGCTGCCCTTGTCCACGCCGCCTTCGAACAGCCGTCCCTGGTAGAACGGCCCGCCGGTCAGGGAGAACGGAAACGGCGCCGGCACCTTTGAAAGCTTCATCGTCACGGTGCGCGACGGCGTCGCCGGGAACGTGCCCTTGAACTGGCCGACCGGCGGCTGCGTGTAGTTGAACTGCTCGGCTGTGATTGTCAGCTCGCACTTCTTTGGGAACGGCACCGCGACCGGCGCGGACACACTGGTCACCCTGAGATAGGAGTGATAGCGCGCGCGAGGGAAGATGGGGATCCTCGGCCTGAGGATCGGTGACGGAATGATGGGGTTGTCGAGCGCGCTGAGCGAACCGGCGAGGCTCGTCAAGCCCGAGTCCGCCCCCTCCTCTTCGTCCGTGCCGGCACCCACGACAGGCAGCACCGGCCCCGGGATCGGACCGATCACCGGCCGCTTCGAATAGAGATCGCCGCTGACGATCAGATGGTCGGCGCCGCCGTCGGGCGCGGAGCGATCGACGCGCAGCGTGCCTTCGAAGGTCACGAAGCCCGCGGTCGGCCTGAAGTTGATCTGGTAGCAGCCTTCGCGGAAGTCGAGCCTGCAGAGCCTGAAGGGCGGAAACGGCTGCAGATCGGTTGTGGCCGGCTGGTCGCCGGACTCGTCATCGCCGAAGCTGATCTGGCGCGATAGGGGTACCTGCGGCTTCATCGCCGGCTCGACCGATGCCGGGGTCATGTTTGAAAGGCTTCCACTCGATTCATGTTCTGAGCAATTGCACATGTCGTCTTCTCCCTCGTTGAAACGTAGGCGATCGACGTGAGCGGGCTCGTTCGCGGGTACACCCGCGTTATTTCGGTCAGCCAGGGCGTGCGCAAATCCTACGCGCGCCGATAAATCACATGGCAGCTCTCTGAATCCGTAAACTCAAATCGGTCGGGGTGCAGTGAAATCCGATAGGTCACAAGTTCGTCGGTCGCCGTCCCCACGACGAGCGTTTCGGAGTCTTCCAGGCGGTAGATTCCCGCGTCCCACCACACCATGCCCTGCCCTTCCCCGCGGGTGCCGCGGTAGGTGCCGGTCGAGAACGTGAGAGTGGCGGGATATTTGTCCGCACACGCAGCCGCCGTGGCCTTGGTCCACGTACCAACCATGCTCTGTCCGTGTTTGTCAGCCATAGTGTCTCCATAGCTTTTCATCGACCGAGCGGTGATCCGCCGGCTGAAAGCTATCTCAACATGCCGTTCTGGCGTGTGCAGCTCATTTCAAGCTGATGTGGTGGCGGGTCTATCAATCAACCCAATTCACCACGTTCAATCACAGCAGGTACTTTATCGCAGGATTTATGCGAGCGTGCGTGTGAAGGGGTTCACATGGAGGTGCGACAATTGAGCACCGGCGCGAAAGCTCGACATGGCGTGCGGCGTCGAAGCCGTTCAGTCCGCATCTTTGCTTTCATCAAGGCGTTGAGCGGTCCGGTAGCGGCCGGGCGACAGGCCGTGATGTCGATGAAAGATTTTTGAAAACGCCGCCGCTGTCTCGTAACCAACCCGGCTCGCAATCCGTGCGATGGGCTCGTCGCTGGTTTCGAGCAGGAACACCGCTTCCGCCATCCGGCGTTCGATCACATAGCGATGCATGGACTGGCCGACGAGCCTGGTGAAGCGCGCTGAAAATACCGAGCGGCCGAGCCCCACGCGGTGGCCGAGGTCGCTCAGCGTCCAGGGCCGCTCCGGGTTTTCGTGGATCAACTTGAGCGCCGATCCGATATGCGGGTCGGATATGGCCCCGAGCCAGCCGCCCTGCCCGGGACTGAGGGACGCGATCCAGCTTCGGAGTGCCTCGACAAAGAGCACTTCCGTCAGTCGTGAAAGCGCGACGCGTTGGCCGGGACGCTCGAGCGCGGACTCGCTGACCATGCGGCGCAGGATGGCTTCGAGCCAGCCACCGTCCGCCGTCGGCTTCAGCAGCAGCACGGGCGGAAGCAGTTCCAGCACGCTGCCAAGCAGCGGCCGTGACACGGTGAAATTGCCGCAAATCATCGTCGCGAGCGGCTTTGCACGGCTGCCGTGACGAACGACGCCAAGACGCGGCGACGATCGATCGATATCCACAATCCGCAAAGGCTTGGCCCGGCGATCCGAATAAAACTTGTGGGGCTCGCCGCGTGTGATGACGACAAAATCGCCCTCGGTCATCTGGATTTCTTGTCCCTGTTCGAGCGCGAGGGTCGCCGAACCTCTGCTGAGATAGTGAAACAGCGCGTAGGGGCGCGCCGGCAGCTCCAGATTCCAGGGATGGCCGAGCTCGAAGTGGAAGAGCAACGTTCCACCGAGACGAACGCGATCGAGCACCTGGGCGAGGATATCCATGCCGGAGAAGCTAATCCGATGGACGATCGGACACAACATCCGGACGATTGATCTCTATCGTCCGAAATACCCGCGCACTAGGTCATGTCGCGGCGGGCCGACGTCACGTGCGGCAACCATGTCGCCAACGGCGGATGGAAAAAACCGCAACCTTGCTGGAAACGCCTGTCCATTCCCCCGGACTTTATTCCGTCCGACATGCCAACAGGAACAATCAATGCGAAATTTCCTATTCTCAGCCGCCACCGCACTCCTGGCCGGATCGCCATTGGTCGGCTCCGCCCATTCCGCCGAACTGCCCAGGGGTGCAGCCCACAACATCGTGCTCGTGCACGGCGCTTTCGTGGACCAGACGAGCTGGCAGCCCGTTGCCGACATTCTCACGAAGAAGGGCTATCACGTCACGCTCGTGGAAAATCCGCTCACCTCGCTCGCCGCTGATGTCGATGCCACCAAACAGGCGCTCGCGAAGCAGGACGGCAAGACAGTTCTGGTCGGCCATTCATGGGGCGGCGTTGTGATCACGCAAGCCGGCAACGATCCCAAGGTTTCGGCGCTGGTCTATGTCTCCGCGTTTGCGCCCGAGGTCGGTGAATCCCTGGCGTCGCTGGCCAAAGCCGGCCCGCCGACCGAAGGCGGCAGCGCGATCCATCCCGACGCGAAGGGCAATCTGTACATCGACCCCAAGGTGTTTCCGTCGGCCGTCGCGGCTGACCTACCTCCGGAGATCGCCGCGCACCTCGCCAACTCGCAGCTTCCGTTGAACCACGTTGCGTTCGAAGCTCCCGTCGACATTGCGGCCTGGCACGACAAGCCGACGTTCTATGTCATCAGCACGAAGGACAAGGTGCTCGCGCCCGAGGCCCAGAAGTCGTTCGCAGCCAGGATCAAGGCCCAGACGACGGAAGTCGCCGGCAGCCATGCCTCGCTCGTCGTCCATGCGAAGCAAGTCGCTGAAGTCATCGAGAAGGCAACGCTCGCGAAGTGACAACCTTGCTCCCGGCATTTCGGTGTCGGGAGCAGTCTACGTTTGCTCAGAGAAGGATTGGAGGGTTGCTTCCGGGATTGCCCGGGAGGCCCCGCTAACACCGGCAGCACTGCCGCGCGTCAGTCGCGCGATATCGACAGGCCCGCGAGAAGCGGCGCGTACGCGGCGAGCCTGCGGGATACGAACTCCGTGAAGAGCCGCACGCGCTTCGTCTTGCGTGTCTCCCCCTGTGTGAGAAGCCAGAGCGTTCCGTACATGTGCAGATCGGTGCCCGGCACCCTCACCAGCAGCGGGTCGGCATCGCCGACGAAGCAAGGCAGTGTCGTGATCCCGATTCCTTGCCTGACGGCAACGATCTGCGCCTCGGCGTCCGTGATCCTGAACGGAACGCCGGTGGTGCGAACCTCACCCTCGCTGGCCCAATCCGGAATTCCATGAATGCTGATGACGATCCACCTGACAGGATCAGGCGCGCCTGCGCGCCACGCGGCCAGTCGATCCCTGGACATGTAGATGCCGCCGAACACCTCCGGTCCCTTCAGGCCGTGAAGATTGAGCGGCAGGGTCTTGCGGTCGTAGACGACGCGGATCGCGACGTCGGCCTCCCGGTTGGTCAGATTTGCCAGCTCGCCAAACGACAGGATCTCCATCTCGATATCAGGATGCAGACGCGCGAAATCGGCGAAATCAGGCATGAGCAGGTGGGTCGCAAGCGGCGGCGCCAGCGTCACCCGCAGACGCCCGCGCACGCTCTGGTCGCGCCCGAAGACGCGCGTCTCCAGCTGGTGCGACGAGGCTTCCATCTGGTCCGCGAACTCCAGGACCTCCTCGCCCGCAGCCGTCAGGCGGTAGCCCGACGGCAGCTTTTCGAACATGTGGACCCCGAGGCGTTCCTCGAGCTGGGCGATGCGTCGCAGCACGGTCGCGTGGTTCACACCGAGGCGCTCGGCGGCAGCCCGCACCGAGCCCCCGCGCGCGACGGCAAGAAAGTGGCGAATGTCGTCCCAGTCGATCATGGTGCAATCCCGCACCGCGCGGTGCGCCTTCCAAAGCCCATGTCCGACGCATCGAACAGCATCTCGTATGTGGGTGGCGGAGGGCGATTATCATAGCCCAGACCGGCAAGCACGGCCCAATTCCGAACGGCGGACACCGATCGTCGCGGCTGGCGCCAGTGGTCCAGCCGGATCGATTTCGCACCACCGATGTGCGCGTTTCCGCACTCAACGCCTGACTTCCGCGGACCTATGTCGAGGCTCTCGGGGGCGTCCCCGAACGACCAAAGACGGAGTCTGAAAGGAAGTCATGGGAAAGCTTGAAGGTAAGGTTGCCGTCGTCACGGGCGGATCGAGCGGCATGGCGCTGGCGAGCGCCAGGCGGTTCGTCGAAGAAGGCGCGTATGTCTTCATCACGGGCCGGAAGCAGGAAGCGCTCGACGCTGCCGTCAAACTGATCGGCCGGAACGTGACCGGCGTGCGCGGCGACGCGGCCAATCTCGACGACCTCGACCGCCTGTTCGACACGGTCACGCGGGACAAGGGCAGGATCGACGTCCTGTACGCGAGCGCCGGCATCGGCGAAGCTGTCCCGCTGGGCGAGATTACCGAGCAGCATTTCGATGCGACCTTCGGCCTGAATACGCGCGGCACGCTGTTCACGGTTCAGAAGGCGCTGCCGCTGTTTCGCGATGGCGGATCCATCTTCATGACCGGGTCCGTTGCGTCGGTGAAGGGCTTTCCCGGTTACGGCGTCTATGCGGCGAGCAAGGCGGCGTTGCGCTCATTCGCACGCACCTGGCTCAACGAATTGAAGGGCCGGAATATCCGGGTGAACGTGCTGAGCCCGGGGCCGATCGCCACACCGATGCAGGACCAGGTTCTCACCGAGGAAGCGAAGCGGATGTTCGAATCCCTGATCCCGCGGGGGACGATGGGTCGTCCCGAGGAAATTGCGGCGGTCGCGCTGTTTCTCGCTTCAGACGATTCCAGCTTCGTGAACGGGGTGGAACTGTCTGTCGACGGCGGCTTCTCGGCGATCTGAAGGCCCACAACGTTCCTACCGACAGGGACACGACGCACGCGATCGGATCCAGCGCGATCCGATCGGAGCGAAATGGAGAAACGACTGTGAGCACCGAGACGAACGTTCAGACCGTGAAGGACTTCTTCGCCGCGATCGGCCGCGGCGACAGGAAAGCTCTGCTGGCGCTGGTCGCCGAGGACATCGAGTGGATCATTCCGGGCGAAAACTGGCCGCTGGCCGGCACGCACCGCGGGCACGACGGGCTCGCCGATTTGCTCGAGACGGCATCCAAAACGATGGAAACCTCCACGGAGCCCCGCGAGTTCATAGCGCAGGGAGACCGGGTCCTAGTCGCAGGTTTCGCGACGGGAAAGATCAAAGCCACGAACAAGCCGTTCAGGGACGACTGGGTTTTCGCCATGACCGTTCGAAGCGGCAAAGTGACTGACATCAGGGAGTACGTCGACACGCAGGCCCTGGCGCGGGCCGCGCGCCCGTCGAATGCCCAACCCTGAAGGAGAACACGATGTACGACCAATCCAAGCTATCCGAGTTGATCCGGTTCGCACGAATAGATGCGGGCTCCACCGTCATCGACGTTTACCCGGGCGACGGCGACTGGACCCGTCTCTTCTCCGACATCGTCGGACCCGGCGGACGGGTCTACAGCTTCGTGCCGGCCGAAGTCGCCCACTTCAAGACCGATCCGGTCGGCCGCATGCGGACACTTGCGAAGGAACCGGGCCGAGAGAATGTCGAAGCCGTCTCGGCGGACCTCGTGGCGATGCCGCAGGCCACGCAGCCTGCGGACGTGCTGTGGCTGCACCTGTTCTACCACGATCTCCACACCGCGCTGATCCAAGCCAAAGGCGCGACGGCGGCCCAGTTCAATCGAGCTGTCTACGAGCGGCTGAAGCCCGGCGGGCGCTACGTCATCGTAGACCACGCCGCCGCCGTCGGGACGGGCACGAGCGAGGCCCCGTCGCTGCACCGGATTGAGCCTGCATCCGTTCGCGAGGAGGTGGAGGCGGCCGGCTTCGTCCTGGACGCAGAAAGTACCCTGCTTGCGAACAAGGACGATGCACACGCGATCAAGGTGTTCGATCCCTCGATCAAGGGCAAGACCGATCGCTTCGCCTATCGGTTCGTGAAGCCCTGACGGGTCGTAGCCGACGTCATCTCGACCTCCGCAGCGGGTTGCCTCGATGTCTTCGCTGGACTTGTTCGCATCCGCTGCGGGTCGATTGCAGTTCTTGAGCTCTCGGTGCAGCCGGATTACTTTTTAGTCGCGCCCTCAGATGGCTGCTCTGCCGACCCGCCGATTTTCCTCGAGACCACGTAGACGTCGACGCCGCTCATCGAGCATTCCTCGCTTGATGCCCGGCTGTTCGTGATGACCTCGATCTTCGTGCCATCCTTGGTGTGAAACGTGATGTCGTAGACCTGCTGGTAGAGGTCTTTGCCGATCTTTTCGGATGCGAAACGAACGGCCCTGGTCTGCGCCTCGATCACTGATGGGATATCAATCAACCCGGCGTTCTTGAGGTGCGTGAGGGCCATGTTCGTGGGCCAACTCGCGCAGTCCGGAGACTTCGCCAGAGCCACCGCAGCCGGCATAGCAAATATTGCGGCCATCACCACTTTCAACGCGGCGCGCATCAATGCACCACCGCGATGGTGTGGTCGCCACTTTCCCGGATCTTCCCCGTTCAAGATCGCACTCCATTGGCTGTCGTGGCGTCCCATGATCACTCTCGATATCTGTACGGGGTATTGCACTTCAAGTTGGAATCCGCCCAGCAGCCTTGCTTACATGTTCATTGCTTAAAGCAATGCTCGCGATGCCACTTTAGAAAATGCGGATGAGGTCGGTCCGATGGCCTCTCGGGCTCAAGGGCACGACCGGTCCTGTTGATGACCGATCGAACGCCGTCCACGTCGTTTGTCTGGCGCGAGATCAGTATTTCCAGATCATCAGCCAAGCTGATCAGACCGCGATCGAACATCCAATGAGCGGTACCGGATAAAGCAATCCCATTGCTCACGATATCCGGCCCATTTGCCTCCACAGGCCGAATGTGCGCCGCCGCGACTTCTGCGCGCCCCATTCCATTAATGAGCTTCAGCCCGGTAATGGCGCAGCGCTCATCGTAGGCACGCAGTACAATCCGGCGAAAGACGCGGTCACGCAGAACTCTCGATACAGTTAGGCTGACGCGATCTCGCTGTTGCTCAAATATGAACGGGGCCTGCTGCTTTTCGTCAAATTGAGACAACTGAACATCGGTATCAACGCGGGGCAGCAGCGGTGCGCCTTCCGCAAAACCGAGCTCGAATATTCTGTTGAAATCCTCCGGCGAGATTGGTCGGACTGCCGACTGAGCACGCCCCGAAATTCGCCCCTGCTCATTCAGGACGCCGCGTTCGACAGGACCAGCTGGCCCGTTGAAGGAAACCGGATTGGCAAAATCGAGGTAACTTCCGGGTTCGATCAGAGCGAGGTACATCCCCGGAGTGCCTGGATCGGGAATGACTTGCTGAACCCGAGCAATCGCAAAGTAGCCGCGCGTTTCGGCGACTTTGCTCGGCTCATAATAGATGATCCAATCGCCGATGCATGCTTCGACGCGACGAAAATACTGACTGGGAAACTGATACCGTTCAGCCGGGCTGTCATCGTAGATCGAGTCCGATCGATGGATGAAAACCCCAAATCCCATGATCTATGCCGCGCATCCTCTCCGGGAAGTGGCGCCCCACTTCAGTGATGTTGAACCACAGGAGCGCCCCCTACTCCCACTCAATCGTCCCAGGCGGCTTGCTCGTCACGTCGTACACCACCCGGTTCACGCCCTTCACCTCGTTGATGATGCGCGTGGCGGTCTCGCCGAGGAATTTCATGTCGAACTGGTAGAAGTCCGCGGTCATGCCATCCGTTGATGTGACGGCGCGCAGGCCGACCACAAAATCATACGTGCGGCCGTCGCCCATGACGCCCACCGTCTTGACCGGGAGCAGCACGGCGAAGGCCTGCCAGATGTCGTCGTAGAGGCCGTGCTTGCGGATCTGGTCGATGTAGACGGCATCGGCCTTGCGCAGGATGTCGAGCTTGTCCCTGGTGATCTCGCCGGGGCAGCGGATGGCGAGGCCCGGGCCCGGGAACGGGTGGCGGCCGACGAAGATTTCGGGCAGGCCGAGCTCGCGGCCTAGCTTGCGCACCTCGTCCTTGAACAGCTCGCGCAGGGGCTCGACGAGCTTCATGTTCATGCGCTCGGGCAGACCGCCGACATTGTGGTGCGACTTGATCGTCACCGAGGGGCCGCCGGTGAAGGAGACGCTCTCGATCACGTCGGGATAAAGCGTGCCCTGCGCCAGGAAGTCGGCGCCGCCGATCTTCTTGGCCTCGTCCTCGAACACCTCGATGAAGAGACGGCCGATGGTCTTGCGCTTGGTTTCGGGATCCGTGACGCCTTCGAGCTCGCCGAGGAATTGCTTCGAGGCATCCACGTGCACGAGCGGGATGTTGTAGTGGTGGCGGAACAAATCGACCACGGTCTTGGCTTCGTCGAGGCGCAGCATGCCGTGATCGACGAACACGCAGGTGAGCTGGTCGCCGATGGCTTCGTGGATCAGCACGGCCGCCACCGCTGAATCGACGCCGCCGGAGAGGCCGCAGAGCACCTTGCCCTTGCCGACCTGGGCGCGGATCTTGGCGATCTCCTCCTCGCGGAAGGCGCGCATGGTCCAGTCGCCGGAGAGGCCGGCGATCTTGCGCACGAAATTGCGGATCAGCTTTGCGCCGTCGGGCGTGTGCACCACTTCGGGGTGGAACATCAGGCCGTAATATTTGCGCGTCTCGTCCTGGATGATCGCGAACGGCGCGTTCGGCGAGGTGCCGGCCACCGAGAATCCCGGCGGCATTTTCGTGATGCGGTCGCCATGGCTCATCCAGACCTGGTTCTTGCCGCCGGGCGACCAGACGTCCTCGAACAGCTTGCTCGGCGCCTTGACCTCGACGTCGGCGCGGCCGAATTCGCGGTGATGGCCGCCCTCGACGGTACCGCCGAGCTGCTCCGCCATGGTCATCTGGCCGTAGCAGATGCCGAGCACGGGCACGCCGGAGGCGAAGATCAGCTGCGGGGCGCGCGGCGAGCCGGCCTCGTGCACCGACTCCGGCCCGCCGGAGAGAATCACCGCTTTCGGCTTCATCTCCTTGAAGGCCTCTTCGGCCTTGTTGAACGGGACGATCTCGCAATAGACGCCGTCCTCGCGCACGCGACGCGCGATCAGCTGCGTCACCTGGCTGCCGAAGTCGACGATGAGAATCTTGTCATGCGCCGAGGCCACGGAGGGCGTCGACGCGGAACGGTCGGTCTGTGCTGCTGTCATGGCAAGCAGATACGCGACGGCGCGACGACCCGCAACCGCGCAGGTTTGCGCGCCCACATCCTTCTTTGGGCATGGACAAACCGATATAGGTAAGTATTATTGACCTAATGTGCCCCGCTGCTCAAACAGGGCCCGATCAGGGAGAACGCTTTTGTCACAGCACCATCCGCCATCATCGCTTGCCGCGCTCGGCCGAACCTGGGTCGAGGCCTGGAATACTGGCGATCTCGAGCGCGTGCTCACGCTCTACGACGAGGCCGCAATGATGACCTCGGACCGCATCCCCGCGATGGGGTTCGATGCCAGCGGCACCGTGCGCGGCAAGGACGCGTTGCGGGCGTATTGGGGCAAGGCGCTCGCCCTGCTGCCGAACCTGCACTTCTCGCTGATCGATGTCTTCGTCAGCCCTGACAGCGTCGTGGTGTTCTACGAGAACGAGCGCGGCAAGCGGATCTGCGAATATCTGCGGGTGAATGATGCGGGGTTGATCGTGCAGGGATCGGCCAACCATTTGCCGCACTAAAGCGCGATGAGATTGGGATGAATCGTCATCGCGCTTTAGGTTCTTGTTTGAGCATGATCGTTTCGGAAAACCGCTTCGTACTTTTCCGGATCATGCTTTAGCCCATCCGCGTCATTGCGAGCGCAGCCAAGCAATCCAGAAGGCCGCTGCGAATGCATTTCTGGATTGCTTGGCTGCGCTCGCAATGACGGAGACTGTGGCGCGCGCGTGCGCTAACACTCCGCCCGCCGGCACCAAGACAGGACACAGCATGAAACTCCCCGCCTCCCCCTTCACCGTCACCGACTGGAGCAAGGTTGCGCCGACCACGCATGCCGGCGAGACCGGGCAAGCCCAGTGGCGTACGCTCAACATCGGCGATCTCCGGGTGCGGATGGTCGAGTATTCGCCGGGCTATCTCGCCGACCATTGGTGCGATCGCGGCCACGTGCTCTACGTTCTGCAAGGCGAGCTCGACAGCGAGCTGCGCGACGGGCGCAAGTTCAAGCTCACGGCGGGGATGAGCTACCAGGTCTCGGATTTCGGCGACGCCGCGCATCGGTCCTCCACAGCGACGGGAGCGACGCTTTTCATCGTCGACTGAGGTGCCCCGAACGGTTAATTTGCACCGCAAAATAGCAAACCGAATGGATATCCCGAGCCGCGGGTGGTGCCTTGAAGTGGCCCCAAAATCTCGCTATATTGTGATCATCGATACTTGGCCGAACGACTGGGCCGCTTCGCTTCGTTGCTGACGGGCGCGCACGCTTCAGATGATTTCTCCAACATCGACTGATCAGGACTATGGGCGCAATAGTGCGTACCGGTCTGCGTGTTAACTTCTTAAGCAAAGGAAATTCCCATGGCTATGGGCACCGTGAAGTGGTTCAACAATCAAAAGGGCTTCGGTTTCATTCAGCCGGATGACGGCGACAAGGACGTGTTCGTGCACATCAGCGCCGTCGAGCGCGCCGGCCTCTCGACCCTCAACGAGGGCCAGAAGGTCTCGTTTGACATCGTCGCCGATCGTCGCAGCGGCAAGTCCTCCGCCGACAATCTCCGCGTCGGCTAATCGCCACGCAAGAGCGCTCTGACCACGGACGTACCGGCAGAGCGTAGAGTTAGAAAGCCCCGCGACCGGGTTCCGGTTCGCGGGGTTTTTGTTTTGGGGGGGCGAACGAAGCCGCGTTACGCCTTCTTCAACACCGAGACGAAGAAGCCATCGGTTCCGGTGCGCCGCGGCGTCATCAGCCACCCCTCCGGCGATTGCAGCGCCGCTTGGGCGAAGTCGTCCGCCTTGTCCCAGAGCACGCTCGCGGTCTGCTCGGGCGGCACCACCGCGAACTCGGGATGACGGCCCATGAACGCCCTCACCTGCTCACCGTTCTCTTCCGACAGCACCGAACAGGTGATGTAGGCGATGCGGCCGCCGGCCTTGACCAGCGGAACCGCGCGATCGAGCACCGCGGTCTGGTCGCGCAGGCGAATCTCCAGCGCGCCCGGCCGCATGCGCCATTTGGCGTCGGGGTTGCGGCGCCAGGTTCCGGTGCCCGTGCAGGGCGCGTCGATCACGACGAGATCGGCGGTGGCGCTGATGTCGGCCAGCGGATCGGCCTCGCCCTTGGGCGTGCGCACGTCGGCATTGTGGACGCCGGCGCGCGACAGGCGTTCATGAATGGGCGCAAGTTGCCGCTTGTCGCTGTCGGTCGCGATCAGCCGGCCCTTGCCCTGCATCATGGCGGCGAGCGCCAGCGTCTTGCCGCCGGCCCCCGCGCAGAGATCAATCACCTGCTCGCCGGGTTTTGCCGCGGTGAACAGGGCCGCAAGCTGCGATCCTTCATCCTGCACTTCAACGGCACCCTTGATGAAATCCTCCTCGGCCTGGATGCCCGGGTTGCGCGCATCGGCCGAAAGCTCGATGCGCAGGCCCGTTGCGGACCAGGGCGTCGGTTTCGCATGAAGATGAGCAAGCGCGCCCAGCACCTTGTCGCGATTGGATTTTAGCGTGTTGACGCGCAAATCGAGCGGGGCCCGGCTGGCCATCGCGGCGGCCTCCGCCGCGCGGTCCTCGCCGAACACTTTTGCCAGATGCGAATCGAGCCATTCCGGATAGTCGCCGGCGATCGCGGCCGGGGCACCCTCAAGGGAGCGCGAGGCGAGCGCGGCCTGCTCGGCCTCGGTGAGCGGAGCCGGCGCGAAGCGGCTGCCGTCGAACAAGGCGGCCATGGTGGCCGCATCCATGTCGCGCTCGAGCCGGAGCATGCCGATCAGCCGCGCCCGCGCGGTATCGGCATCCATCAGGAAGGCGCTCGAGGCGTAGCGACGCAGCACGTCCCAGACCAGGCCGGCGATGGCGGCGCGGTCGCCGGAGCCGGCAAAGCGGTGCGAGGTGCCCCACTCCTTCAACGCCTTGGCCGCGGGCACGCGGTCTCTCTCGATGGTGTCGATCAGTTCGATGGCGGCGGACAGCCGGGCAGCGGGAGTCATTTGAATCTTTCAGATCAGGATTGGCGCGCAAGCGTCAGATCAGCAACAGCATTCTCAGCGCGAAATAGATCCACATCGCGAGCAGCACGAGCACGCCGGCGAGCCAGATCGCCGAGCGCCGGCCAAGGTCGTTGGAGGAGACGAACACCCCGGCATGGGCGAACCGTGTCACCACGAACACCCAGGACATCAGCACGATGAAGAGATCGGCGTGGCGCAAGGGAAGTGCCAGCGCGATCAGGGCATAGAACAGCATCGGCAACTCGAACTGGTTGCGGTAACAATTGGCGATTTGCGTGGCGCCCTTGGGCCAGTTCGGCTCGCCCAGCGCAATGTCGCGGATCCTGGTCTCGCCGGAGACCAGCGCTTTCCGGCGCCCGAAGACCATGCCGATCAGGAGCGCGAAGGTGAGACCGACCTGCACGAAGACAGGCAGCAGGACCATTTGAGCAGACATCGGAACTTTCCCGTAAGGCGGAACGCCGCGGACCGTCATTAGCCGCGACCGTTGGCGCTGACAATCGACGAGTTGAACCGGCGTTCCCGATCCGGCGACCAAATGGCGATCGTTAAAGCGACTTTTGCCACTTTGGGCGCAAGGCGAGCCATGAACACCCTCTTCAGCCAGATCGCCGGCCTGACCGTCGTTTGGTCCGAATCCGCCAATGGCCAGTTCAGCATCGTGATGTCGGCGCTGTCAGGCATCGCGGCGGCGCTCGCGGTGGCGCTGGCGATGTCGGTGTACTTCCGAATGAGCTACCGGACCTGGCGCGATGTCGTCAGGCATGGCCTCGCGGCGCTGGCCGCGGCTGCCTTGCTGGCCTTTGCCGCCTACGACATGCGTCACGCCGCGATGGCCTATCTCGGCCTCAACCCGTCCAAGCCGGCGGTCGAGTTCGAGATCCGCATGCCCAAGGAGACGCTGACGGCGGCGGCCGACAGCCAGATCGAACTGCACACCGACCGCAACCAAACGCTGGCGCTGGTCGACGGCGTGCGGGACATCGGCGATGGCCGCTCCGTGCTGCGCGGCGCGGTGGCGCTCAAGCATCGCACCGCAGACCGCGTGCTGGTGGTGAACCTGCCCGGCAAGGGCACCTTCGAATTCCGCCTTCGCCTGCCCGCAGAGCCGCATCGCACCGAGCTGTTCGGACCCTGGCACCTCGCCGACCGCATCTCCTCGCCGCTTACCGGCAACGCGGCGGCACAAGACGCCTACACGATCCGCTACCGCGTGTTTTAAACTTTGTTCGCTGCGATGCATGCCCGCACCGTCATCGTTCCGACGCGCGACCACGGATATGATTCATCCCATGTCCGAATTTCGCCTCACGCAGATTTCCGACACGCATCTTGGCCGGCGCTTTCCCGGCCTGATTGCGAACTTCCACCGCGTCAGCGAGCACATCGACGCTGACAGGCCCGATCTCGTCGTCAACACCGGCGATGTCTCGTTCGACGGGCCGACCAGCCGCGACGACGTCGCATTCGCCAAAGGCCTGCACGACGCCCTGCCCGTCGCCTGCCGCTACCTTCCCGGCAATCACGACATCGGCGACAATCCGACCGCGATCGGCCCGGCACCGAAGCCGCCGGTCGAAGAAGCACACCGCCGGCAATTCTGCGACATCATCGGCGAGGACCATTGGTCGTTCGAGGCCGCGGGCTGGCGCTTCATCGGCCTCAACACGCTGGTGATGAATTCAGGGCTCGCCTTCGAGGCCGAACAGTTCGACTGGCTCGCTTCCGAAGTTTCACGCGTGAACGGCAGGCCGGTCGCGCTGTTCCTGCACAAGCCGATGTTCCTCAACCTGCCCGACGATGCTGAAACGCCGGAGACCTCGATCCGCTACGTGCCGCAGCCGGCCCGGGCGCGGCTGATCAAGATGTTTGCGCATGTCGACCTGCGCCTGATCGCCAGCGGCCACGTGCACCAGCGCCGCGACTTCACCTATAGGCACACCCGCCACGTCTGGGCGCCGTCGGCCGGCTTCAAGATCAACGACGCGCGGCAGGACCGTATCGCGATCAAGGAAGTCGGGCTCGTGGAATACCGCTTCCAGCCCGACGGCTTCGAGGTTCGCCACGTCAGGGCGCCGGGCCAGGTCGACGTCGATATCGAGGAGTTGTTCGCCCAGATGGGTAGCGAGCACTAACGGCGATCGTCAGGCGACGCTCTTGAGGTCCTGCTGGATCGCAGCCAGCAGGGACTGCAGCGCCGCGCTGTCCACCGGCTTGGCCCCGGCATTGGTAGGCTGGACATTGTCAGGCCGCGCGGCTTTGACCGGACGCCTGGGGAATGGCGGCATGGGTGTGGGCATCGCGGACTGCGCGAACGTGTCGGCGTCCTCGGTGTGAACGAACTTGCCATGGATGACGTCGTCGCGACGGCCCATGACAAACATGGTCGCCCAATATCCGGCAGCCAGCAGGATTACGCAGAAAACAACAATCTCTAACATCATCGCACCTGAAATATGCGCAATGATTCAATGCCTTCGTGGGTCCGTCAATGAACCGACGGTCACACCTGCGGCTTTTACGGGCGGGTGTGGCCGATCGGTCACTCTTTATCAACCATATCCGGACCCCGAGGGAGCCGGAGCGGCGGATCAAGCCTTATCCGGCCCGACCCGCACCAGCTGCTTGCCGAAATTGGCGCCCTTCAGGAGCCCCATGAAGGCACCGGGCGCGCTCTCCAGGCCCTCGGTGACGAACTCCTTGTACTTGACCTTGCCGTCGCGAACCCAGCCGGACATGTCGCGCAGGAAGTCACCATGGCGGGAGGCGAAGTCGGAGACGATGAAGCCGCGGAAGGTCAGCCGCTTGGTCAGCGTCGCGCGCATCATCGAGGCCGCCCATTTCGGCGGCTTGGCCTCGGTGTCGTTGTAATGGGCGATCAACCCGCAAACCGGCACGCGCGCGAACGGATTGAGCAGCGGGAAGACCGCCTCGAACACGGCGCCGCCGACATTCTCGAAGTAGACGTCGATGCCTTTCGGGCAGGCCTCCTTCAGCTTCGCGGCCAGATCGGGATCGCGGTGACCGATACAGACATCGAAGCCGAGCTCCTTCACGACGTAATCGCATTTGTCCTTGCCGCCGGCGATTCCCACCGCGCGCGCGCCCTTGATCTTCGCGATCTGGCCGACGGCCGAGCCGACCGCACCTGAGGCGCCGGCAACGACGACAGTCTCGCCTTCCTGCGGCTTGCCGATGTCGAGCAGGCCTGTATACGCGGTCATGCCGGGCATCCCGAGCACGCCGACAGCCGTCGAGATCGGCGCCAGCTTCGGGTCGATCTTGTTCAGTCCCTTGCCGTCGGAGATCGCGTGCGTCTGCCAGCCCGTGCGCGACAGCACGATGTCGCCCTTGGCGAAGTTCGGATTGTTGGAGGCTGCGACCTCGCAGACCGTACCGGCTTCCATCACGCCGCCGACGGGCACCGGCGCTGCATAGGATGGACCGTCGCTCATGCGCCCGCGCATGTAGGGATCGAGCGACAGCCAGATCGTGCGCAGCAGGACTTCACCTGCCGCAGGCGTCGGCACAGCGAATTCCTCGATGCGGAAATCGGACGGCTTTGGCTCACCGACGGGACGCGCGGCGAGAACGATGCGTTTGCCTTGGGACATGATGACTTCCTCCTGATTATGCTTCGGCGCGAACGGAAGCGGAGGGAGGCAGCTGCGTCAATACAAAAGCAGTAGAGCGCGTTGTCGCCAGCAGTGCGTTCCTCCGGACGCGCTGCAGCGCACCGCTGAACAAGCGCTGCGCTGCGTCCGGGGCACGAGAGCAGCGCGGAAGCTAACCCCCGCCCGGATAGTTCGGCGCTTCGCGCGTGATGGTGACGTCGTGGACGTGACTTTCGCGCAGGCCCGCGCCCGTGATGCGAACGAACTGCGCCTTCTCGTGCAGCTCCTTCATGTCCTTTGCGCCGACATAGCCCATTGCGGCGCGCAGGCCGCCGGCGAGCTGGTGCATGACGTTGCCGACCGGGCCCTTGTAGGGCACCTGGCCTTCGATGCCTTCAGGCACGAGCTTGAGCGCGTCCTTGATGTCCTGCTGGAAGTAACGGTCCGCCGAGCCGCGCGCCATCGCGCCGACCGAGCCCATGCCGCGATAGGCCTTGTAGGAACGGCCCTGCCACAGGAACACTTCGCCGGGCGTCTCGTCGGTACCGGCAAGCAGCGAACCGACCATGGCTATGTCGGCGCCGGCCGCGAGTGCCTTGGCGAGGTCGCCGGAGAACTTGATGCCGCCGTCGGCGATGACGGGAATGTCGGACTTCTTCGCCGCTTCCACCGCATCCATGATCGCGGTGAGCTGCGGCACGCCGACGCCGGCGACGATGCGCGTGGTGCAGATCGAGCCCGGTCCGATGCCGACCTTGATGCAGTCCGCGCCCGCATCGATCAGCGCCTGCGCGCCTTCGGAGGTCGCGACGTTGCCGGCGACGACCTGCACGGAGTTGGACAGGCGCTTGATGCGGTTCACCGCGTGCAGCACGTGACGGGAATGGCCGTGCGCGGTGTCGACGACGACGAGGTCGACGCCGGCATCGATCAGCCGCTCGGTGCGCTCGAAGCCGGTATCGCCGACCGTGGTGGCGGCGGCAACGCGCAGGCGGCCCTGCGCGTCCTTGCAGGCGAGCGGATGGGCGACCGCCTTCTCCATGTCCTTGACGGTGATCAGGCCGACGCAGCGATATTGCTCATCGACCACGAGCAGCTTCTCGATGCGATGCTGGTGCAGCATCCGCCGCGCCTCGTCCTGGCTGACATTCTCGCGCACCGTGACGAGACCTTCATGCGTCATCAGCTCGGAGACTTTTTGCCGGCGATCGGTCGCAAACCGCACGTCGCGGTTGGTGAGGATGCCGACCAGCTTGCCCGGCGTGGACTTGCCGGCGCCGGTGACGACGGGAATGCCGGAGATGCCGTGATCGCTCATCAGCTTGAGCGCGTCGTCGAGGCTGGCTTCGGGACTGATGGTGAGCGGGTTCACCACCATGCCCGACTCGTAGCGCTTGACCTGCCGCACCTGCGCGGCCTGCCCTTCAGGGTCGAAATTGCGGTGGATGACGCCGAGGCCGCCGGCCTGCGCCATGGCGATCGCCATGCGCGCTTCGGTGACTGTGTCCATGGCGGAGGCCATGATCGGGATGTTGAGGGGAATGGCGCGGGTGACGCGGGAACGGATGTCGACCTCGCCCGGCATGACGTCCGACAGGCCCGGCTTCAACAGCACGTCGTCGAACGTGAGGGCTTCGCGAATGCCTTGAAGTTGCACCGTGGCCATCTTGCCAACTCCTTCCAGCGGCCCTGCCGCAAATAGCTATGGATGAGCGCCGCCCTCGGCGTACCTTGCGGCAACGCCGGAGAATCGGAGCCCATCGGTGGGGTTGACGCGGGTCGATAGCACGGCTGAGCGACGAATCAAAGCAAATCGGACCGCTGGCCAGCCATGCACAGGCATTTTGGGTAAATCAGCGTGGATTGCCCGGCGGCAGGCCGTGCCGGCGGATCGCATCCACGACCTCCCGGTGACGCCGATCCTCCCGCTTCATGTGCACCGCGATGAGGGCGTGGGCCGACGGCACCGGAAGCAGGACGTGGAAGACCAGGCCCAAAATCGCGCAGACGACGCACAGCACGAGGTTGAGGATCGCCCCGAACGGCTGTCCGTTCAGGAGCAGCCCGATAGGCGGCAGCAGCGCGGCAAGCAGGTAGATCATCGCGCCGTCTCCGGCGCGGCGCGACGCCCCTGGGGGTCACACCGTTGTTACGCGGGATTTAGGTGCTATGCGTTGAACCGCAATGGTCCCGGGTCAGTGGTGGTGATAAGCCGCAATTCTCGCCATTCCTCCTGCTCTCCATTAACAATCCGTCATGGTCGACAAGCAACGCATCATTCCGCTGATCGTGGCCACTGCTCTCTTTATGGAGAACATGGACTCGACGGTGATCGCCACCTCGCTGCCGGCGATCGCGGCCGACATCGGCACCAGCCCGCTGACGCTCAAGCTAGCGATCACCTCCTATCTGCTGTCGCTTGCAGTGTTCATCCCGGCGAGCGGCTGGACCGCCGACCGGTTTGGCGCGCGCATGGTGTTCGCGATTGCCGTCGGGGTGTTCATGGTCGGCTCGGTCGGCTGCGCGCTGTCGACCTCGGTCACCGATTTCGTGTTCGCGCGGATCCTGCAAGGCATGGGCGGGGCGATGATGACGCCGGTCGGGCGCCTCGTGCTGCTGCGCTCGGTCGACAAGAGCGCGCTGGTCAACGCCATGGCGTGGGTGACGGTCCCTGCCCTGATCGGCCCCGTGATCGGCCCCCCGCTCGGCGGCTTCATCACCACTTACGCGTCCTGGCACTGGATCTTCCTGATCAACATCCCGATCGGACTGCTCGGCATCTTCATGGCCTTGCGCTTCATCGATCCCATCAAGAGCGAAGAACGGGAGCCGTTCGATCTCTATGGCATGGTGCTGGCGGGCATGGGACTTGCCGGCATTGCGTTCGGCCTCTCGGTCGCCGGTCTCAACCTGCTGCCCTGGAGCACGGTCGCCGCGCTGGTCGTCGGCGGATCGATCTCGATGACGCTGTATGTCCTGCACGCCCGGCGGACGGGATCGCCGGTGCTGGACTTTTCCCTGCTGAAGCTGCCGACGCTGCGCGCGGCCATTTTCGGCGGTTTCATGTTCCGGCTTGGCATCGGCGCGCTGCCGTTCCTGCTGCCGCTCCTGATGCAGATCGGTTTCGGGCTGTCGCCGTTCAAATCCGGTCTCGTGACCTTTAGCTCCTCGCTCGGCGCCATGGGCATGAAGGCGCTGGCGGCGCGCCTCATCCGGACCTTCGGCTTCCGCAATCTGATGACGGTGAACGCGATCGTCAGCGCATTCTTCCTCGCCGCCTGTGCGCTGTTCACGGTGACGACCCCGCTGCTCATCATCATGATCATCCTGGTGGTCGGAGGCTTTTTCCGCTCGCTCGAGTTCACCGCGATCAACACGGTGGCCTATGCCGACGTCGAGCCCCCGCAGATGAGCCGCGCCACCACGCTCGTCAGCGTCAACCAGCAGCTCGCGGTCTCCGCCGGCGTCGCCGTCGGCGCAGCGTCGGTGGAGACGACGATGTGGTTCAGCCATGTCAGCGAGCTCAACGCGACGGTGTTCGCGCCGGCCTTCATCGTGGTCGCGCTGACCTCGGCGGCATCGAGCTGGTTCTTCTGGCAGATGCCCGATGATGCCGGCCACGAGATCTCCGGCCGCAAGGCGGTGGAGATCGCGAGCCGCAAGGGTGCCGCAAAGAGCGCGGCAAGTGCCGCCGTCAAAACCGCAACCGAGGATACCCAGGACGCCCGCGACCAGCGGCTGGGTTAGTCCCACCTCGTCGTCGCGAGAGCTCCTCGCAATGACGACGTTTGCGGCTACGTTTCCGCACCACCCCGAAATCCCGTCGCCAGCACGTAGCGCTCCGACGAATCCTGCCGGCTCGCGGCGGGCTTGACGTGACGCACCGTCGCAAAGTCGCGCTTGAGCTGGGCGAGCAGATCGGCGTCGGCGCCGCTCTGGAACGCTTTGGCCAGGAACGTCCCTCCGGGCTTGAGCACGTCGCAGGCGAAGGCGGCCGCGGTCTCGATCAGGCCGACGATGCGGAGCTGGTCGGTCTTGCGGTGACCGGTGGTGTTGGCGGCCATGTCGGACATCACAAAGTCGGCGCCGCCGCCGAGCATGGCCTTGAGCTTTTCCGGGGCGTCGTTGTCCATGAAGTCGAGCTGGGCGAACTCAACGCCGGCAATCTCGGGCATCTCCAGCAGGTCGATCGCGACGACCTTGCCTTTTCCATCGACCGAGCCGACGCGCTTGGCGGCGATCTGGCTCCAGCCGCCCGGCGCGGCGCCGAGATCGACCACCGCCATGCCGTGTTTCAGCAAACGATATTTGTCGTCGATCTCGAGCAGCTTGAAGGCGGCGCGCGAGCGATAGCCCAGCGACTTCGCCTTCACCACATAGGGGTCGTTGAGCTGCCGCTCCAGCCAGAGCTTCGACGACAATTTGCGCTTGCCGCCGGTCTTGACCTGGACATGCAAGCGGCCGGTGGTGTCTTTCGCCATCTCACCAGCTCCTGAGCGCGCCGTCCTCGCGCATCATCTCGACCAGCATGCCCTCGCGCAGGCCCCGGTCGGCGACGCGCAGGCGTGGCAGCGGAAAGGCGCGGCGGATCGCGTCGAGAATGGCGCAGCCGGCCAGAACGAGATCGGCGCGCTCGACGCTGATGCAGTTGTTGTTCGCGCGCTCCTCGTAACTCATGCCGAGCAGCTTGCTGATGGTCGCGGTGAGGTCGGAATCGTTCATCCAGACGCTGTCGATCCGGCGGCGGTCGTAGCGCGCGAGGTTGAGATGGATGCCGGCGAGCGTCGTCACCGTGCCCGAGGTGCCGAGCAGATGCATGTCGGCGAGATCGCCGCCATGCTGTTCGGCGAAGGGGGCGATGTGTTGGGCGACCTCGTGCTCCATCGCGGCATAGATCTCCGGCGTCACGTCACGGCCACCGAACTGCTCTGCGAGCGTGACCACGCCGAACGGGATCGACATCCAGGCCTTGATGCGCGGCTCCGGATTTGCGGCGTCCCGCTCGATCCGCACCAGCTCGGTCGAACCGCCGCCGATGTCGAACAGGATCGCGCCGCGCCCCCTCGGATCGACCAGCGGCGAGCAGCCGAGCACGGCGAGCGCAGCCTCGGTCTCGCGGTCGATCACCTCGAGCTCGATGCCGGTCTCGGCCGCGACGCGGCTGCGAAAACCCTCGGCGTTCGAGGCCGCGCGGCAGGCCTCGGTCGCGATCAGCCGCAGCCGCCGCGCCTTTCTCAAATTGATCTTGTCGCGGCAGATGCTGAGCGCGGCAATGGCGCGCTCGATCGCGGCCTCGCTGATGCACCCCGTCGCCGAGACGCCCTCGCCGAGCCGGATGATGCGCGAGAAGGAATCGACCACGCGAAAACCGTCTTGGGTCGGGCAGGCGATCAGGAGCCTGCAATTGTTGGTGCCGAGGTCCAGCGCCGCGTAGACGCCGGTTCCCGGCGCTTGCGCGGCGACGGCCGGTTCGGGGGCCAACGCCACCGCCGCCATCGACCCCTCGAGCTCACCGTGCGGCGCATGGCCGTCGCGGAGCCGCGTGTGGTCATTCATACAAACTGTCTTTCCGCGGCCCAAGGGGCCGATCTGGAATTGCTTTTTCGCCTGAAACATTAGCAGCGCGGCAGGTCTGCGCAACAACGCATCACATAGGACCATGCCCATTCGTGCGTTGTCGTGAACGGGGTGGTGGGTTATTTTTGGAGGGTCCGGTCCTCTAGGCGCCCCCCAAACCGCGCAATTGCCGGCTTTTCAGGTCAATTCCATGCAAGAACACACCAAATCGTCCACGCTCGAAAACGCTATTGCACTGCAAAAATATGGCGTCGGACAACCGGTCCGCCGCAAGGAGGACGACACGCTGGTGCGCGGCAAAGGCCGCTACACCGACGATTTCAACCTGCCGGGCCAGGCCCATGCCGTGATCGTCCGCTCGACCCATGCCCATGGGGTGATCCGCGGCATCGGCCTTGATGCCGCCAAGGCGATGCCGGGCGTGCTGGGGGTATGGACCGGGAAAGACCTCGATGCCGCCGGCTACGGTCCCTTCACCTGCGGCCTGCCGCTGAAGAACCGCGACGGCTCGCCCCTGCTCCAGACCAACCGCCAGCCGCTCGCAACCGACAAGGTCCGCTTCGTCGGCGATCCCGTCGCCTTCGTGGTGGCGGATACCCTGGCCCAGGCGCGCGACGCGGCCGAGGCCGTCGAACTCGATATCGAACCGCTGCCGGCGGTGACGGATCCCGAGGAAGCCGCCCAGCCCGGCGCGCCGCAGCTTTACGACCACATCCCGAACAATGTCGCGCTCGACTACCATTATGGCGACATGGACAAGGTGAACGCAGCCTTCGCCAGCGCCGCCCATGTCACCAGGATCGACATCGAGAACACCCGTGTCGCCGTGGTCTCGATGGAGCCGCGCGTCGGCCTTGCCTCCTACGACAAGAAGACCGAGCGCTACACCATCCAGATGCCGACGCAGGGCGTCGCGGGCAACCGCGCCAACCTCGCCAAGAACCTGAAGGTGCCGAACGAGAAGGTGCGCATCCTCACCGCCAATGTCGGTGGTTCCTTCGGCATGAAGAACGTCAACTATCCCGAATACATGTGCATCCTGTACGCGGCCAAGGAACTCGGCCGCCCGGTGAAGTGGCTGGACGAGCGCTCGACCGCCTTCCTCTCCGACAGCCACGGCCGCGCGCAGAAGATTCATGCCGAGCTGGCGCTCGATGCCGAGGGGCATTTCCTCGCGGCGAAGCTGTCGGGCTACGGCAATCTCGGAGCCTACATCACCGGCGTTGCGCCCGGCCCGCTTTCGCTCAACACCGGCAAGAACTTTTCCAGCGTCTACCGTACGCCGCTGATGGGCGTCGACATCAAGACGGTCTTGACCAACACCACGCTGATGGGGGCCTATCGCGGCGCCGGCCGGCCCGAGGCGAACTACTACATGGAGCGGCTGATCGACCGCGCCGCCGACGAGATGGGCATCAACCGGCTGACGCTGCGCAAGCGCAATTTCATCAAGCAGAGCCAGATGCCGTTCCCGGCCTCCTCCGGCGTCACCTATGACAGCGGCGACTTCCAGGCGGTGTTCAACAAGGCGCTCGACATCTCCGACCACGAGAATTTTGCCAAGCGCAAGAAGGAGAGCAAGAAGGCCGGCAAGCTGCGCGGCATCGCGGTCGGCTCCTACCTCGAGGTCACCGCGCCGCCGAGCCCCGAGCTCGGCAAGATCGTGTTCGATCCCGATGGCTCGGTGCAGCTCATCACCGGTACGCTCGATTACGGCCAGGGCCATGCCACGCCGTTCGCGCAGGTGCTGTGCGAGCAGTTAGGGATGCCCTTCGACAGCGTCAAGCTGGTGCAGGGCGACAGCGACATCGTCCACACCGGCAACGGCACCGGCGGTTCGCGCTCGATCACCGCAAGCGGCATGGCGATCGTGGGCGCCGCCAAGCTCGTGATCGAAAAGGGCAAGCGCGCCGCCGCGCACATGCTGGAGGCCTCCGAGGCCGACATCGAATTCGAAGGCGGCAGCTTTACGATCGCCGGCACCGATCGCAGCATCGACATCATGGAACTCGCCAAGCGCATGCACGACGGCAAGATGCCGGAGGGCGTGCCCGACAGCCTCGACGTCGACCACACCAGCGAGCCGGTGCCCTCCGCCTTCCCGAACGGCTGCCACGTCGCCGAGGTCGAGATCGACCCGGACACCGGCGTCGTGCAGATCGTGCGCTACAGCGCGGTCAACGATTTCGGCACGGTGATCAATCCGCTGCTGGTCGCGGGCCAGCTCCATGGCGGCGTCGTCCAGGGCATCGGCCAGGCGCTGATGGAGCAAATCCGCTACGACGAGAGCGGCCAGCCGATCACGGGCTCGCTGATGGACTACGCACTGCCGCGCGCCGAGGACGTGCCGAACATGACGGTCGGCGACCACCCGGTGCCGGCCACGACCAATCCGCTCGGCAGCAAGGGCTGCGGCGAAGCCGGCTGCGCCGGCAGCCTGTCGACGGTCGTGAACGCCGTGATCGACGCGCTCTCCGACTACGGCATCAAGCACATCGACATGCCGCTGACGCCCGAGCGCGTCTGGCGCGCGATCCAGGGCGCGAAGGGGGCGGCGTAAGACTGCTATTCACCTCTCCCCGCAAGCGGGGCGAGGTGAGGAAACTACGCCGCCGCCTGCTCGCGCGGCTGGTAGATCGCGGTGTGCTGGCAATGCGCCAGCGGCGTCGTGCCGTTGGCGACGACCAGCGCGTCGAACTCGACGAAGCGGTGACCCTTCTTCTCGTAATTCGCCGTGACCCTGGCCCGCGCAGTGATCTCATCGCCGGTGCGCGCGGCTGACAGCAGCTGCATGCGGCTGCCGACATGGATCCACGGCCCCAGGATGGTGTTGTCCACCAGCACGCGGTTCATCACGCGCTGGATCAGGCCGGGATGGCCGAGCCCCTCGCGCGCGAAGATCGGATCGGTCTCCCTGATGTCGGCGAGATAGCCGGCCGCGTCATGTCCGGCCCAGCGGCGCGGTGTCGTTCCGAACCATTTGCCAGTCTCGAACGTCGCCGGGCTGACCGGCTTGCGCTCGGCGATAGCGGGAACATCGACATAGTCGCTCAGCGAAACCACGGGCGCGACCGCCGGCAGCGACGCCGTCCCGGTGGCGCAGAGCTCGGTACGGCTGAACACTTCGATCGTGAGCAGGCCGTTGTGCTCGGTGGCGTCGACGTCGGCGGTCTCGCCGTCATAGACCGGCTTGATGAAGCGGGCCTCGACCAGCCCGCGCGTCAGGAAATCGCGGCCCCGGCGAGCCAGCGGCACGTGCATCATGTAGGCGAAGACGTCGACGCCCGGGACCAGTCCGCCGGAAAAGCCGAAGCGGCGCGCCACCCTGTCGTCATGCATCTTGTTTTCTGATTGTTTCGCGGTGTTGTAGGCCTCGACGCGCCAGGTTTCGAGCCGGTTCGGCATGGCTTGGCTTTCCCCAAATTCTTGTTGCTTCGGGCCGATCGTAGGCCCCAGGGAACACCGGTCAATCCCCTCGCCTTTGCGGCCCGAATGGGGTACCACGCGGCGAATGACCGACACGACCACCCGCATCTATGTCGACGCCGACGCCTGTCCGGTGAAGGACGAGATCTACCGCGTTGCCAGCCGCCACGGCGTGCCCGTGAGCGTGGTTGCCGGCAATTTCATCCGGGTGCCGCAGGACCCGATGATCGAGCGCATCGCCGCCGGTGCCGGCATGGACGCTGCCGACGACTGGATCGCCGAGCGGGCCAGGCCGGGCGACGTGGTCGTGACATCGGACATTCCGCTCGCCAGCCGCTGCGTGAAGGCGGGTGCCGACGTGATCGCGCCTAACGGAAAACCGTTCACGGAAGAATCGATCGGAATGACGCTGGCGGTCCGCAATTTGATGACGGATTTGCGCTCGGCCGGCGAAGTCACCGGCGGCCCGCGATCGTTCGCGCCACGCGACCGCTCGACGTTTCTCTCTGCGCTCGACCAGACGCTGCGCCGGATCCAGCGTCGCCGCGCCGATCAGGCCGCAACGAGCCAGAATTCGAGTCAAGGCTGACATGGCGCCGCCGCTGATCCAACTCAAGGACATCAAGCTCACCTTCGGTGGCACACCGTTGCTGAACGGCGTCGAACTCAACGTCGCGACTGGCGAGCGGGTCTGCCTGATCGGCCGCAACGGCTCGGGCAAGTCGACGCTGCTGAAGATCGCGGCCGGCATCGTCGAACCCGACGGCGGCACGCGGTTTGTCCAGCCCGGCGCGACCGTGCGCTATTTGCAGCAGGAGCCGGATTTCGGCGAACACAAGACCACGCTCGCCTATGTCGAGGCGGGCCTCGCGCCGGGTGACGATCCCTACCAGGCGCGCTATCTGCTCGAGCAGCTAGAGCTCACCGGTAACGAAAACCCCGAAAACCTCTCCGGCGGCGAGGCGCGTCGCGCGGCGCTGGCGAGCGTATTGGCGCCCTCGCCCGACATCCTGCTGCTGGACGAGCCGACCAACCATCTCGACCTCTCCACCATCGAGTGGCTGGAAAAGGAGCTAGACAGCCGGCGCAGCGCGCTGGTGCTGATCAGCCATGACCGCCGCTTTCTCACCAATCTATCGCGCTCGACGGCGTGGCTCGATCGCGGCCGGATCAAGCAGATCGATCGCGGCTTTGCGTCGTTCGAGACCTGGCGCGACGAGGTGCTCGCCGAGGAAGAGCGCGACCAGCACAAGCTCGACCGCAAGATCGTCGACGAGGAGCACTGGCTGCGCTACGGCGTCTCCGGCCGGCGCAAGCGCAACGTCAAGCGGCTCGGCAATCTGCACGCGTTGCGCGACCAGCGGCGCAATTATCGCGGCACCGCAGGCAGTGCCAGTCTCGCCGCCGCCGAGGCCGAGCAATCCGGCAAGCTGGTGATCGAGGCGAAGGGCGTCACGAAAGCCTATGGCGAGCGCAAGATCGTCGAGAATTTTTCGACCCGCATCCAGCGCGGCGACCGGCTCGGCATCATCGGACCGAACGGCGCCGGCAAGACCACGCTGGTCAATCTTTTGACCGGCGGCGCACAGCCCGACTCCGGCACCATTCGGCTCGGCGCCAATCTTGAGATAGCGACCCTCGACCAGCACCGCGAAAGCCTCGATCCCAAATCGACGCTGGCCGAAGCGCTCACCGGCGGCCGCGGCGACCAGATCATGGTCGGCGGCAAGCCGAAGCATGTCGTCGGCTACATGAAGGACTTCCTGTTCGCACAGGAGCAACGCGGCACGCCGGTCGAGGTGCTCTCGGGCGGCGAGCGCGGCCGGCTGATGCTGGCGCGCGCGCTGGCGAAACCGTCGAACCTTCTGGTGCTGGACGAGCCGACCAACGATCTCGATCTCGAAACACTCGACGTGCTCGAAGACATGCTCGGCGACTACGAGGGCACCGTGATCCTGATCAGCCACGACCGCGACTTCCTCGACCGTGTCGTCACCTCGGTGATCGCGCCTGAGGGTAGCGGCAAATGGACCGAATATGCCGGCGGCTACAGCGACATGCTCGCGCAGCGCGGCGCTGACCTCAAGCGCGAGACGGCGAAGGCGCAAGCCCCGGCGGAGAAGAAAGAGGATCGGCTCGCAGCACCCGCCTCTGCGCCCAAGCGGCGCTTGAGCTTCAACGAGAAGCACGCGCTGGAAACGCTGCCGAAGATGATGGAAAAATTGCAGGCCGATATTGCAAAATTGCAGCGGGTGCTCGACGATCCAAACTTGTACGCCAAGGATCGCAAAAAATTCGACGACACGTCCGCCGCCATCGCCAAGGCGCATGACGAAATGTCCGCCGCGGAAGAGCGCTGGCTCGAACTAGAGATGCTTCGCGAAGAAATTGAACAGGCCTGACCCATGACAACTCCCCTCGCCGCAAAGATCGCCCGCGAATACGGCACGCCCTGCGCCGTCATCGACATGGACAAGGTCGAGCGCAACATCGCGCGGATCCAGAAGGCCTGCGACGACGCCGGCGTCGCGAGCCGACCCCACATCAAGACGCACAAGAATCCGACGATCGCGAAGATGCAGGTCGCGGCCGGCGCCAAGGGCATTACCTGCCAGAAGCTCGGCGAGGCCGAGATCATGGCCAATGCCGGCATCGACGACATCCTGATCAGCTACAATCTCCTCGGCGAAGAGAAGATGGCGCGGCTCGGCGCGCTGCAGGCCAGGGCCAACATGACGGTGGCCGCGGACAATTCGACGGTCGTCGCCGGCTTGCCCAGGGCCGCGGCGGCGTCGGGCCGTCCGCTCTCGGTCGTGGTCGAATGCGATACGGGACGCAAGCGCGCCGGCGTAGAGACCCCAACGGAGGCGATTGCGCTGGCGCGCGAGATCGCTGCGTCCAAGGGGCTGCACTTCGCGGGATTCATGCTCTATCCGACCGAGACCGGCTGGGCCGACGCCCAAAAGTTCTACGACGAGGCGCTGGCCGGCGTGCGCGCACACGGGCTGGACGCCAAGATCGTCTCCACCGGAGGCACGCCGAACCTGAAGAATCTCGGCAAGCTCAATGGCGGCACCGAGCATCGCTTCGGGACCTATATCTATAACGACCGCATGCAGGTCGCCGCCGGCGTCGCCACCTGGGACGACTGCGCGCTGCATATCTATTCAACCGTGGTGAGCCGCGCCGCGCCCGAGCGCGGCATTCTCGACGCCGGCTCCAAGACGCTGACATCCGACACCGGCGGGCTCGACGGCCACGGCCTGATCCTGGAGCATCCCGAAGCCAAGATCGCGCGCTTCGCCGAGGAGCACGGTTTTCTCGACCTCTCCCGCAGCAACACCAGGCCCAATGTCGGCGACGTCGTCCGCATCGTTCCCAACCATGTCTGCGTCGTCGTCAACATGATGGACGAAGTCGTGATGGTGCGCGGAGAAGAGATCATCGGCACGCTGCCGGTGGCGGCGCGCGGGAAATTGCGGTAGGCGCGGCCTCCTCAATCGTTATTGCGAGGAACGAAGCGATGAAGCAATCCAGATTGTCACCGCGGAAAGACTCTGGATTGCTGCGCTGCGCTCGCAATGACGGCAGTTAGCGCTTCAGCCACTCCAGCACGCCCCTGCCCGCGGCAGCTCCCGTCGCGAACGATGCCTGGAGCAGATAGCCGCCGGTCGGCGCTTCCCAGTCCAGCATCTCGCCGGCGGCGAATACGCCTGGCAATTTGCGCAGCATGAAGCGTTGGTCGAGCTCATCGAAGGCAATACCGCCTGCGGTCGAGATCGCGCGATCGATCGGGGCAACGCCGGTGAGCTGAACCGGAATTGCATTGATCAGATGGGCGAGATCGGCCGGCGAGAACGATGCCAGCGGCCGGCCGGATGCAATGGCGGCCTCCTGCATCAGGCCGATGCCGACCGGCGACACTTGCGCCGCCTTGCGCAGGAAGTTCGCGAGCGATTGCTTGCCGCGCGTGCCCGACAGTCGCTTGGTCAGCGCGGCAGCGTCGAGGTCGGGCCGGAGTGCGATCATCAGCGTCGCCTGCCCGAGACCCAGCACCGCCTCACGCAGCTCCGCCGACAGCGCGTAGATCGCGCCACCTTCGATGCCGTTGCGCGTGATCATGGCTTCGCCGCGCACCGTGTGTGCACGAACAGTCAGCGCCACGCCCTTGAGCGGCTGGCCCTCGAAACGATCGCGGAACAATTCGGACCATGCGACGGTGAAGCCGGAATTCGCCGGCCGCAGTTTTGAGACGGCAATGCCTTTTGCTGCGAGGACACCGACCCAGCTGCCGTCCGAGCCGAGCCGCGGCCAGCTTGCGCCGCCGAGCGCGAACACGGCGGCATCGGCCGCGATGGCAAGCGCGCCCTCAGGCGTTTGAAACTGTAGCCGCCCCTCATCATCCCATCCGGTCCAGCGGTGCCGAAAGGCAAACCTTACGCCGCCAGCATCGAGACGCCGCAGCCAGGCCCGCAGCAAGGGCGAGGCCTTGAAAGCCTTCGGAAACACGCGCCCGCTGCTGCCGACGAAAGTCGGCTCGCCAAGGGCCTCGCTCCAGGCGCGCAGCGCATCCGGTGAAAATGCGTCGATCGCAGCTTGCAGCCTTGGCGCGGCCTCACGGTAGCGCGCCATGAACTGCGGCAGCGGCTCGCTGTGGGTGAGGTTGAGCCCGCCCCGGCCCGCCATCAGGAATTTGCGGCCCGCGGACGGCATCGCATCGTGCACGGTGACGCGGGCGCCGCCTTGCGCCAGCACCTCCGCCGCCATCAAGCCAGCGGGGCCGGCGCCGATGACGGCGACGGCCGTCAGAGCTTTACCCCGGCTCGCGCTGCAGCCTGCGCCACATATTTCTGCGTCTGCTCGAACGCCCCTTGCAGCGCCCTCGCCTTCGACATGTCGCTGATCTCGGCAAAATGCGCCGCGATCGCATCCGGCGTCCACTCGGCCTCGGGCAGGTTGATACCTTCGCTCTCCAATATCTTGATCACGGCGAAGGAGCCGGCACCGGCGCCCATGATGGTGCGGGTCGGCGCGCCCTCGCTGAGCATGTACTCGACCGCGGGCGTGATCGCGTTCGGCTTCATCAATTGCAGTGCCTGCGGCGGCAGCAGTTCCTCGGTCATGCGGGTCGCCGCCGTCGGCGAGATGATGTTGACTCGGATGTTGGTCTTGCGGCCTTCTTCCGCCAGCACGTTCATCAGGCCGACCATGCCGGACTTGGCCGCGCCGTAATTGGCCTGGCCGAAATTGCCGTAGAGGCCGGAGGACGACGTCGTCAGCACGATGCGGCCGTAGTTGCGGTCGCGCATGCCGGCCCAAACCGCCTTGCAGCAGTAGAAAGTGCCGACGAGGTGCACATCGAGCACCTTCTGGAAGTCGGCGGCTTCCATCTTGCCGAACGACTTGTCGCGCAGGATGCCGGCGTTGGCGCACATCAGATCGACGCTGCCCCACTCCCTGGTGGCGCGCTCGACCATGGCCGTGACCTGCTCGAAATTGGAGACGTCGGCGCCGTCGGCCATCGCGGTGCCGCCGGTTTTACGGATCTCCTCGACCACGGTCTCCGCTGGCGACAGCGAGCCGCCGCTGCCGTCACGCGTGCCGCCGAAATCATTCACAACCACCTTGGCGCCGCGGCTGGCCAATCCCAGCGCATGCGCGCGTCCCAGGCCATTGCCCGCGCCGGTGACGATGGCGACGCGTCCGTCGAACCTGATTGCCATGAGTAAAGTCCTGTTCTTCCCTTTCCTTCTCCCCGTGTGGGAGAAGGTGGCGCGAAGCGCCGGATGAGGGGTCTCTCTCCAAAGATGTGCTCGCGGAGAGAGACCCCTCACCCGCCTCGCGTTCCCCGAGGCACCCTCTCCCACAAGGGGAGAGGGTACGAGCGCACCAATTTGGACAGCTTTTGAGCAGCGATGGGTTGCCGGGTCAAGCCCGGCAACGACGCCTCAGGTCAGGCAAAATAGATCAACCCGAGCCAGTCTGCGACCAGCGCGGGCTTGTCCTCGCCCTCGATCTCCACCGTCACGTTGGTGCGGGACTGCAATTCGTTCGGCTTGCGGAGCTTGCCTTCCGTCAGAACGAAACGGCCGCGGACGCGCTTGCCCGAACGCACCGGAGAGATGAAGCGCAGCTTGTCGAAACCGTAATTGACGCCCATCGTGGTGCCGGCGATCACGGGCATCACCTCATAGGACATTATCGACAGCAGCGACATCGTGAGGAAGCCGTGCGCGATGGTGGTGCCGAAGGCGGTCTCCTTCCCGGCTCGCTCAGGGTCGACGTGAATGAACTGGTGATCCTCGATCACGTCGGCATAGGTGTCGATGCGGGGCTGGTCGATCAGGTGCCACGACGATACGCCGATCTCCGTGCCGACCATGCCCTGATAGGCATCCAGCGTAATCGGCGGCTTCTTCCAGACTTCGTTCACTTAGGTCTCACTCCGTGTCTTCGGCAGCTCCGGAAAGTCCTCTTCGCGGAATTCCCGGCCGCGCAGGGGATCGCTGCGGTCGTCCTCGCGCTCTAGCCGCCGGAGCTGAACGCGGCGGATCTTCCCCGAGATCGTTTTCGGCAGCTCGGTGACGATTTCGAGGCGGCGGATGCGCTTGAACGGCGCAAGGCGCGTATGCAAATGTTGGAAGATCGACAGCGCCGTCGCCGGCGAGCGCTCGGCGCCCGAAATCAGCAGCACGAAGGCTTTGGGGATCGCGAGCCGGATCGGGTCCGGGCTCGGCACCACGGCGGCTTCCGCAACGAGCTCGTGCTCCAGCAGCACGCTCTCCAGCTCGAACGGGCTGATGCGGTAGTCCGATGACTTGAACACGTCGTCGGAACGGCCGACAAAGGTGAGATAGCCGTCGTCGTCCGCAAAGACGACATCGCCGCTACGATAGAGATCGCCTTCCGCGCCGGAAAGCTTGCCGTCGTCGCCCTGATACCCCTGCATCAGGCCGGCGGGGCGGTTCGCGCCGAGCACCAGAGCCACCTCGCCCTCCTTGGCCGGATAGCCGTCGGCATCGCTCACCTGCACGCGATAGCCCGGCAGCGGCCGGCCCATCGAACCGACCTTGATCGTCTGGCCCGGCGAGTTACCAGCGAGCGCAGTGGTTTCCGTCTGGCCATAGCCGTCGCGGATGGTGAGACCCCAGGCGGCCTGCACCTGGTCGATCACTTCGGGATTGAGCGGCTCGCCCGCGCCGCAGACCTCGCGCAAGCTCACCTTGAACGCAGCGAGATTCTCCTGGATGAACAACCGCCACACGGTCGGCGGCGCGCACAGCGTGGTGACGCCGCAGCGGCCGATGGTGGCGAGCAGGCCCTTGGCGTCGAAACGCGGCTGGTTGACCACGAACACGGTGGCGCCCGCATTCCACGGTGCGAAGAAGCAGCTCCAGGCGTGCTTGGCCCAGCCGGGCGAGGAGATGTTGAGGTGGATGTCGCCGGGCTTCAACCCGATCCAGTACATGGTCGAGAGATGCCCGACCGGATAGCTGCGCTGGCTGTGCCGCACGAGCTTTGGTTTAGCAGTGGTGCCCGAGGTGAAATAGAGCAGCATCGGATCGTCGGCGTTGGTTGGGCCATCCGGCGCAAAACTCTCCGACGCTTTTGCGGCGTCATCGTAGGCAAGCCAGCCATCGGACGACGCGCCGACCACGACGCGGACGACATTCTCCACGCCAAGGCTTGCGAATTTCGCGACCTGATCTTCGGCGGCCACGACCGCTTTCGCCTTGCCGCGATCGAGCCGGTCGCGGAGTTCATCGGCGGTGAGCAGCGTCGTGGCCGGGATTACGACGACGCCGAGCTTCATCGCCGCCAGCATCGTCTCCCACAGCGGAACCACATTGCCGAGCAGCAGCAGCAGATGATCACCGCGCTTGAGGCCGTGCGCGCGGAGGAAATTCGCGACCTGGTTTGAGCGCTTCGAAAGCGCCGCGAAGGTCAGTTTTGTCTGCTTGTCCTGCGCGGCATCGACGATCCAGAGCGCGGGCCGATCCTTGCTCTCCGCGTTCGCCGCCAGCTCGGCATCGAACCAGTCGAGCGCCCAGTTGAAGGGAACCGGATCGGGCCAGCGGAAGCCCCTGACCGCTGTTTCGTAATCCGTGCGGTTATGAAGCAGAAACGCGCGTGCTTCCTGAAATGTCGTCATCAAGCTTTCCCGGCTAGCCCCCTAACGTGCTTGATAATTCCGGAAAAATCCACCCCGCCTTGGCCAGCCTTGTCGAAGGCCTGGTAGATTTCCTGCGCATGCTGGCCGAGCGGCGTTGCAGCGCCCGCGGCCTTGGCGGCGTCCTGCGCCAGCGTCAGATCCTTTACCATCAGCGCCGAGGCAAAGCCCGGCTTGTAGTCGTTGTTGGCGGGCGAAGTCGGCACCGGGCCCGGGACCGGGCAATAGGTCGTCAGCGACCAGCACTGGCCCGACGAGGTCGATGCGACGTCGAACAAGGCCTGATGCGAGAGCCCGAGCTTTTCACCGAGCGCGAACGCCTCGCTCACCGCGATCATGGAAATGCCGAGGATCATGTTGTTGCAGATCTTTGCCGCCTGGCCCGCGCCGGCGCCGCCGCAATGCACGATCTTCTTGCCCATCTTCTCCAGCACCGGCTTGGCCGCCGCGAACGCGCCCTCCTCGCCACCGCACATGAAGGTGAGCGTCGCGCCCTTGGCGCCGCCGGTGCCGCCGGACACCGGCGCGTCGACCGAGAGCACGCCGTGCTTGCCGGCGAGCGCATGCGCCTGCCGGGCGCTCTCGACGTCGATGGTGGATGAGTCGATGATCAGCGCGCCCTTCGCCATGGCGGGCAAGACCTCGTTCCAGACGCCGAGCACGTGCTTGCCGGCCGGCAGCATGGTGACGACGACGTCGGCACCCTTTACCGCGCCCGCAGCGCTGTCGGCGATGCCAGCGCCGTCGGCCTTGGCTTGCGCGCGCGAGGCTTCGACGAGGTCGAACGCCACCACCTTGTGGCCGGCCTTGACCAGATTGGCGGCCATCGGGCCACCCATGTTGCCGAGACCGATGAATGCGATCGTGGCCATTGTCGTTCCTCCGCTTGAGACTGTTGTTAATTGAACTTGAGTTCGTCGGCGCCGATCTCGGCAAGATACGGCGCAAGCATCCCGGGCGTCACATCCTCGATGCGCGGCGGCGACCAGGTCGGATTGCGGTCCTTGTCGATCACGGCGGCACGGACGCCCTCGCGAAAATCGTCGCTGCGGAAGACCTCCAGCGCGGCGCGATATTCACGCACCAGACATTCCTCCAGGCTCGAGGCGGCGCGCGCCAGCCGCAGCAGCTTCAGCGTCACCACCATGCCGCGCGGCGATTTCTCGTTCAACGTCTTCAGCGTGACCTGCGCGAACTCCGACCCGTCGCGTTTGAGCGCAGCGAAGATGTCCTCCATGCGGTCGAAACCGAACAATGCGTCGATCGCCGGCTCCTTGGCAGCGACCGGCCCTGCAGTCTCGCCGGTCGCAAAACCGTTGATGAGCTTGGTGAGTTCGGCCGCTGTTGCACCCGTTCGAACCCTGGTCAGCGCCTCACGCAGCACCGGCCACTTGGCCGCCGGCACCACGGCGTCGGCGAACCTGGCGTGAATCGCGTCTGGCCCATTCATGGTCTGGCCGGTCAGGCCAAAATAGGTGCCGATCTCGCCGGGCGAGCGCGACAGCAGCCAGGTGCCGCCAACGTCCGGGAAGAAGCCCAGCCCGACCTCGGGCATCGCGAGCCTGGTGCGATCGGTGACGATTCGGTGGCTGGCATGGCCGGAGAGGCCGACGCCGCCGCCCATCACGAGGCCCTCCATGAACGCGACATAGGGCTTCGGAAATCTCGCGATCCGCGCATTCATGACGTATTCCTGGCGCCAGAACCGCGCGCCGAGGTCGCCACCTTCGCGCGAGCTCTCCCAGAGCCCGCGGATGTCGCCGCCGGCGCAGAGGCCGCGCTCGCCCGCGCCTTCCAGCACGATCACCGCGACTTCTGGATCGGTCTCGAACCGATCGAGCGCCGCGTCGATGCCGATGGACATCTCCAGCGTCATGGCGTTGAGCGCCTTGGGCCGGTTGAGCCGGATCACGCCCGCCGCGCCCTCGCGGCGAACGATGAGGTCGCCCTCCTCCACCGCCGTCATCGCGCCCCCTCGATCAGTTTGCGCGCCACGATGAGCCGCATGATTTCATTGGTGCCTTCGAGGATCTGGTGCACGCGCAGATCGCGCACGATCTTCTCGATGCCGTATTCGCTGAGGTAACCGTAGCCGCCGTGAAGCTGCAGCGCCTGGTTGGCCACCTCGAAACCGGCATCGGTGCCGAACCGCTTGGCCATCGCGCAGAGCATGGTGGCGTCGGGGTCCTTGCGATCCAGCGCCGCCGCGGCACGCCACAGGAAGGTGCGGGCGGCCTCGAGCTCGATTGCCATGTCGGCGAGCTTGAATTGGAGCGCCTGGAATTCGTCGAGACGTTTTCCGAACGCCTTGCGCTCCTTCATGTAGGCGCGCGCCTTGTCGAGCGCGGTCTGCGCGCCGCCAAGCGAGCAAGCCGTGATGTTGAGGCGACCGCCGTCGAGGCCGGCCATCGC
Organism: Bradyrhizobium sp. Bra64; assembly: GCF_024519875.1. Lineage (NCBI taxonomy): Bacteria > Pseudomonadati > Pseudomonadota > Alphaproteobacteria > Hyphomicrobiales > Nitrobacteraceae > Bradyrhizobium > Bradyrhizobium sp. Bra64. Next base: position 309,974 of record NZ_JALJRD010000003.1, read on the forward strand.
GATCTTGAAACCGACGCCCTCCTCGCTCAACCGATTGGCCACCGGCACGCGGGCGTTCTCGAAGATCACGGCGCGGGTTGGCTGCGCATTCCAGCCCATCTTGCGCTCGTTGGCGCCGAACGACACGCCCGGCGTGTTGCCGTCGATGACGAGGGTCGAGATGCCGCCGGGGCCGTCGCCGCCGGTGCGGACCATCGCGACCAAAAGGTCGGTGCCGCCGGCGCCGGAGATGAACTGCTTCTGACCGTTGAGGACGTAGTGATCGCCCTCGCGCACCGCGCGGGTGCGCAGCGCCGCCGCGTCCGAGCCCGCGCCCGGCTCGGTCAGGCAGTAGCTCGCGATCAGCTCCATGGTGCAGAGCTTTGGCAGCCATGTGTGGCGCTGGGTGTCGCTGCCATAAGCATCGATCATCCAGGACGCCATGTTGTGGATGGAGATGAAGGCCGAGGTGGTCGGACAGCCTGTCGCCAGCGCCTCGAAAATCAGCGCCGCGTCGAACCGGGTCATGGCGGAGCCGCCGACGTCGTCGCGGATGTAGATGCCGCCCATGCCGAGGGTTGCGGCCTCGCGCATCACGTCGACGGGGAAATGCTTCTCCTCGTCCCAGCGCAGCGCGTGCGGCGCGATCTTTTCCGCCGCAAACGCCAGCGCCATGTCACGAACCGCGACCTGATCCTCGTTCAGAGCGAACTGCATGCTGGGCTGCTCATATTTTCTCGTCATTGCGAGCGACGCGAAGCAATCCAGACTTCCTCCGCGGAAAGACGCTGGATTGCTTCGTCGCTACGCTCCTCGCAATGACGGCCGAGGGGATCACTTCATCAGCGGGATCGAGAACTCCGCACCTTCCTTGACGCCGGACGGCCAGCGCGAGGTCACCGTCTTGGTCTTGGTGTAGAAGCGGACCGAGTCGGGACCGTGCTGATTGAGATCGCCAAAGCCCGACTTCTTCCAGCCGCCGAAGGTGTAATAGGCGATCGGCACCGGGATCGGCACGTTGATGCCGACCATGCCGACATTGACCTTGGCCGCGAAGTCGCGCGCGGCGTCGCCGTCGCGGGTGAAGATGGCAACGCCGTTGCCGTAGTCATGTTCAGATGGCAGCGCCAGCGCTTCCTTGTAGTCGTGCGCGCGCACGACCGAGAGCACCGGGCCGAAGATCTCTTCCTTGTAGATCCGCATGTCCTTGGTGACGTTGTCGAACAGCGAGCCGCCGAGATAGAAGCCGTTCTCGTAGCCCTGCATCTTGAAGCCACGGCCATCGACGGCAAGCGTGGCGCCTTCCTTGATGCCGATATCGATGTAGCCCTTGACCTTCTCGACCGCCTCGCGCGTCACCAGCGGGCCGTAGTCGGCCGACGGATCGATCGAGGTGCCGATCTTGAGCGACTCGACGCGCGGGATCAGCTTTTCCATCAGGCGGTCGGCGGTGGACTTGCCGACGGGGACCGCGACGGACACGGCCATGCAGCGTTCGCCGGCGGAGCCGTAGCCCGCACCGATCAGCGCGTCGACGGCCTGGTCCATGTCGGCGTCCGGCATGATGATGGCGTGGTTCTTGGCGCCGCCAAAACACTGGCAGCGCTTGCCGGTCTGGGCGGCGCGCTCGTAGATGTACTGCGCGATCGGCGTCGAACCGACGAAGCCGACGGCCTTGATATCGGGATCGTCGAGGATCGCGTCGACCGCTTCCTTGTCACCGTTGACGACGTTGAGGATGCCGGCCGGCAGACCTGCCTCGATCATCAGTTCGGCCAGCAGCATCGGCACGCCGGGATCGCGCTCCGAGGGCTTCAGGATGAAGGCGTTGCCGCAGGCAATCGCCGGGGCGAACTTCCACATCGGGATCATCGCCGGGAAATTGAACGGGGTGATGCCGGCGACGACGCCGAGCGCCTGACGCATGGAATAGATGTCGATGCCGGGCCCGGCGCCTTCGGTGTACTCACCCTTCATCAGATGCGGGATGCCGCAGGCGAACTCGGCGACCTCGAGGCCGCGCTGGATGTCGCCCTTGGCGTCGGGAACGGTCTTGCCGTGCTCGCGGGCCAACAGCTCGGCGAGCTTGTCGTAGTCGCGCTGGACCAACTCGACGAATTTCATCATGACGCGGGCGCGGCGCTGCGGATTGGTCGCAGCCCATTCCGGCTGGGCGGCACGGGCATTCTCGACCGCGGCGCGGACCTCGGCCTTGGACGCCAGCGCCACCTTGGCCTGGACGTCACCGGTCATCGGCTCGAAAACGTCGGCGGTGCGGCCCGAGGTGCCCTTGACCTCCTTGCCACCGATGAAATGTCCGACTGAACGCATGGAATGATCTCCTTGAGGCGAGCTTGAACGCTTTGACAAATCCTATCGACCTGCATTTTATAGGATTCAAGTCTGAGATAATGCACCATAGATGTGCGAAAATGCTGGATCAAGGCGCTATCGATTGGGACGACTTCCGCTTCGTGCTGGCCATCGTGCGGGGCGGCTCGGTGTCGGCTGCGGCAAAACAGCTCGGCGTCGACCATGCCACCGTGATCCGCCGCGTCGACCGGCTGGAAAAGCACCTCTCGGCCAAGCTGTTTGACCGGCGGAAGACCGGCTATCTGCTGACCGAAGCCGGCCAGCGCGTCGCCGACAGCGCGGAAGCGATGGAATCGACCATCGTCGCCAACCAGGAGCAGGTCGGCGGCTCGGTGGCGCGTCTGACCGGCACGGTGCGGATCGGCGCGCCCGACGGCTTCGGCACCGCGTTCCTGGCGCCGCGGCTGGCGCCCTTCGCCGACCGTTACCCGGACCTCGACCTGCAACTTGTGGCCACCGCCCGGCTGTTCAGCCTCTCCAAGCGCGAGGCCGATATCGCCATCAGCCTGACCATGCCGAAGGAAGGCCGCATCGTCGGCCGCAAGCTGCTCGACTACCGCCTCGGGCTCTATGCCGCGCCGGCCTATCTCGATCGCTTCCCGAAAATCACCTTGCGCGAGGCGCTGCCGCAGCACCGCTTCGTCGGCTATATCGAGGAACTCCTGTTCACGCCGGAGCTCGATTATCTGCCGCAGGTCTCGCCGCGGATTTCCGCGCGCTTGCGCAGCGCGAATCTGATCGCGCAGCTCAATGCCACGCTCGCCGGCTTCGGCATCGCGGTGCTGCCGCACTTCATGGCGGGCGACTATCCTCAGCTCGTGCCGGTGCTGGCGGACGAGGTCTCGATCACGCGGACGTTCTGGATGCTGATGCACGCCGACAGCAAGGATCTGGCGCGGATCAGAGCGGTGGCGGATTACATCGGCGAGATCGTGGAGCGCGACCGGGCGTTGTTTGCGGGACGATGAAGCCTAGTTCTGCTTCGCCTTCCTGGCAGTCGTCACCTTCGTCTCACGCCGCGCGCCGTCAAGCGCACTGTCCTTGCCCGTCTTCAGCACCTCGTCCGACAGTTCGCTCGATCCGGCGATTCGCGCGAGCAGCATGGTGCCGGCCATCGTCGCCAGGGTCGCGATCGCCTGCTTGCGTGCGGCCTTCCGCGGCAGATTGGGGATGAAATCGGTCATCATCTCGATCATCTCGTCGAGCTTGCCGGCAAAAGCCTTGCGCGTCTTCGGGCTCTCGCGGGCGATCTCGGCGCCGAGCGAGGGGATCGAGCAGCCATGGCCGGGATTGTCGCGGTGCAGCGCGGAGAGATAGCTCTCCGCGATCAGCGCCAACCGCTTGTCGGGAGCGGCCTCGCCGGTGAGCTTGCGCCAATGGTCCATGGAGCGATCCATGGCGTAGGCGAAAGCCTCGATCACCAGCGCCTCGCGGGAATCGAAATGGGCGTAGAAGCCGCCATGGGTCAGACCCGCCTCCTTCATGAGGTCGGCGACGCCGATGCCGTGAGCGCCCTTTTCGCGCAGCCGCACGGAGGCCTTCTTCACGATGCGATCGTGAGTTTCCTGCTTGTGTTCCCGGGAGTAGCGCATGCGGCTCTCATTGAATGTCGGAGGTCATCTAATAACATGGATATCGGCCAGACGGCGCATTAATTCCCGGTAAAATTGTTGCCGATCATGGAAAAGGTCGCCGTTGCGTGCACCGCAAGTGCCCCCTTACCGTCGCGGACGAAGCCCTCGGTGTAACTGGTCTGGCGTCCCAGCTTGATCACGTTGCCTTCGGCGGAGATCAGCCCGGACCGGACCGAGAGCGGGCGCAGGAAGGTCATTTTCAGGTCGAGGGTGACGGACCCCTGCCCGGACTCCAGCCTGGTCGAGATCGCACAACCCATGGCGGTATCGACGAGCGCGGCGGCTGTGGCCCCGTGCAGGAGGCCGATGGTGTTCTCGAGATCCTCGCGCGGCTCCAGTTCCATGACGATTCGGCCCGGCTCGACCACGGCCATGACGAAGCCGATCAGCTTCGCAAAGGGTGGCGGCGGCAGCCGGCCGTCGCGGATGCCCAGCATCGCGTGCATGCCCGACAGGCCCATCGCCACTTTCGCAACAGGCGCAGGCACCTGCCAGTCCACCACCCGCTCACGCCGGCCCGCAGGCGAAAACAGGTCGAGTTGATCGTTAGGGGTCATGGCGGCCTCTTTGTATGATTGACGTCATACTATGCTGCGGACTTCGCACTGGCAACTCCCGTCTCGTCCGCTTGACAAGCCGGGCGTTTCGGCCCGGAAGTGATCCCGACGGGTGCGCCTCGCGCTGGTCCACGAAACTTTCGAGATGCCACGATGGAAATGCTCAACAACCACTGCGGCGTGACGCGCGATGCGCGCGGCGTCATTCATGTCGCGATCTGCAACGCCGGTTCGCTGAACATTTTGGGCTCGCCCGTCACCGATGCGCTTCGCGAAGGCTTGCAGCAGCTCTCTTCCGATCGCAGCATCCGGGTTGTGGTGCTGCGCGGCCAGAGCGAGAAGAGCATGATCGGCGGCGCCGACATCAAGGAGATGGCTAGGCTCGACCAGAAGTCCGCCGAGACCTTCATCAGCCGCCTGCGCGACCTCTGCGAGGCCGTGCGCGCCTTCCCGGCCCCCATGATCGCACGCATGCCCGGCTGGTGCCTCGGCGGCGGGCTCGAGGTCGCGGCCGCCTGCGACTTCCGGATCGCGGCGCATGATGCGCATTTCGGCATGCCGGAGGTGCGCGTCGGTATTCCCTCTGTGATCCACGCCGCGCTGCTGCCGCGCCTGATCGGCTGGGCCCGCGCGCGCTGGCTGGTGATGACGGCGGAAAACATCGACGCGCCGACGGCGCTGGCCTGGGGACTGGTCGACAAGGTCGCGCCGGAGGGCGGGCTCGATGCCGAGGTCGAGCACCTCGTAAATGCGTTGCTCGAATGCGGCCCCGAGGCGCTACGCTCGCAGAAGGCACTGCTGCGGCAGTGGGAGGAACTGCCGCTGACCGAGTCGGTGAACCTCAGCGTCAAGGTGTTCGGCGAGTCGTTCCTGACGGACGAGCCGACGCGGCTGATGCAGGCATTTGTGAACCGGAAGCGGTAGGGCCGCCTCCTCCGTTCGAACGAGCAATTCTCATCCGAACCACGACAATTTCTCATGCCGGGCGCAGTTGCATTTTTTGCGTCGCATCATATGATGATCATAATCCAACATCATCGCAGGGAATTTCGTCATGGCCGAAGCTGCCGATCCCGTCGTCATCGTCTCCGCCGCCCGCACCCCGCTCGGCCGCTTCATGGGCGAATTGTCGCCGCTGGCCGCCCACAAGCTCGGATCGCATGTGATCGGCGCCGCGCTCGAACGCGCCAGGCTTTCGCCGGAAAAAGTCGACGAGGTCTTCATGGGCTGCGTTCTTCCCGCCGGTCAGGGTCAGGCCCCGGCGCGCCAGGCTGCCCGCGCGGCCGGCCTGCCCGACGCCACCGGCGCGACCACCGTCAACAAGGTCTGCGGCTCCGGCATGAAGGCGACCATGCTGGCGCACGACATCATCCGCGCCGGCTCGGCGGAGATCGTCGTCTCCGGCGGCATGGAGAGCATGAGCAACGCACCATATCTCCTTGCGAAGGCGCGTGGCGGCTATCGCGCCGGCCACGACCGCATCATCGACCACATGATGATGGACGGGCTGGAGGACGCCTACGAGACCGGCCGCTCTATGGGCGATTTCGGCGAGGCCACTGCAGAGGCCTATCAGTTTACCCGCAAGGACCAGGACGCCTACGCGATGGAGACGCTGAGCCGCGCGCGCAAGGCGGTCGAGGGCGGTGCGTTCAAGGCGGAGATCGCGCCGATCACGCTGAGCGAGAAAGCAGGTCCTCGCATCATCGCCAATGACGAGCATCCACTGAAGGTCGATCCTGCAAAGATCCCCGGGCTGAAGCCGGCGTTCCGCGCCAATGGCACCATCACGCCAGCGGCTTCTTCTGCCAATGCCGACGGCGCCGCCGCGCTGGTGCTGGCGAAACGCTCGCTTGCGGATCGCAGCGGCCTGCCGGCTCTGGCCGAGATCAAGGGCCATGCCACCCACAGCCAGGAGCCGCAATGGTTCACCACGGCGCCGATCCCGGCGATCCGCAAGCTGCTCGACAAGATCGGCTGGAGTGCCGGTGACGTCGATCTGTTCGAGATCAACGAAGCCTTCGCCGTAGTGGCGATGGCGGCACAACGCGACCTCGGCATCCCCCGCGACAAGCTCAACGTCAACGGCGGCGCCTGCGCGCTCGGCCACCCCATCGGCGCCACCGGCGCGCGGCTGATCGTGACGCTGCTGCACGCGCTCGAGGCGCAAAACCTCAAGCGCGGCGTCGCGGCGCTCTGCATCGGCGGCGGCGAAGCCACCGCGATCGCGGTAGAGCGTTTGCCGCACTGACGTAAAGTCTGAAAATGAGGGAACTCTGTCATTTCCGACAGACGACTCCCGTGCCATTCTGCAACCTCACGCGGGTGTTTCGAAGCCCGCCAATCAACGTTGAGGCCCGATGATCTCGAACTGGCTCGCGGCAGCACTCGGCCGCCGCAATATCCACTACGGCTGGGTGATGGTCGGCGTCACCTTCCTCACCGCGCTGATCAGCGCTGGCACGGTCGGCGCGCCCGGCGTGTTCATCGTTCCGCTCCAGCAGGAGTTCGGCTGGAGCACGGCGGAGATCTCCTCCGCGCTGTCGATCCGATTCATCCTGTTCGGACTGATGGCGCCGTTCGCCGCAGCGCTCTTGAACCGCTACGGCCTGCGCAACGTGACGCTCACCGCGCAGCTCATCGTGGTCTCGGCGCTGGTGCTCTCGCTCGGCATGACCCAGGTCTGGCAGCTCGTCGCGCTGTGGGGCGTGGTGATCGGCATCGGCACCGGCATGACCGCGCTGGTGCTTGGCGCGACCATCGCGACGCGATGGTTCGCGGCGCGGCGCGGCTTGGTCGTCGGCATCATGACCGCGAGCGTCGCGACCGGCCAGCTGGTGTTCCTGCCGCTGCTCGCAAGCCTGACCGAACGTTTCGGCTGGCGGCTTGCGCTCGGCTTCGTCTGCATCGCGCTTGGCGTTTCCGCCCTCGCGGTCCTGCTCGCGATGCGCGATAGGCCGAGCGACGTCGGCCTGCGCCCGTTCGGCGACGAGGGCACCGCACCCCTGCCCGCGCCGCCGGCCAGCCACGGCTCGATCACGGGCGTGGCGCTCGGCACGCTGCGCGACGCCTCGAAGTCGAGCGCGTTCTGGGTTCTGTTCGCGACGTTCTTCGTCTGCGGTGCGTCCACCAACGGTCTCGTGCAGGTGCATCTGATCCCGATGTGTCTGGATTTCGGCATCCCGCAGGTGCAGGCCGCGGGCCTGCTGGCGGCGATGGGCATCTTCGACTTCTTCGGCACCATCATGTCGGGCTGGCTGTCGGACCGCTACGACAACCGCTACCTCTTGTTCTGGTATTACGGCCTGCGCGGGCTCTCGCTGATCTTCCTGCCGTTCAGCGACTTCTCGTTCTACGGCCTGTCGATCTTCGCGATGTTCTACGGGCTCGACTGGATCGCCACCGTGCCGCCCACGGTACGGCTCACCGCGCAGAAGTTCGGGCCCGAGCGTGCCAATCTGGTGTTCGGCTGGATCTTTGCCGGCCACCAGCTTGGCGCCGGCACCGCCGCCTTCGGCGCCGGTTTCTCGCGGACGGTCTATCAGAGCTACCTGCCCGCGTTCTTCATCGCCGGCGCGCTCTGCGTCTTCGCCTCGCTGATCGTGCTGACGCTGTCGCGACAGCCAAAGCCCGAGCCGAAGCCGGCAATGGCCTGAGCGACCACACCCACCGGGCCGGCGCGCCGGCTCGGTCCGCCGGACAAATGGAAATATCTCTGCGAAGCCCAGCCAATGCATCATCTTCTGGCGCGCATGCGCCGTCCGGTCGGCAGATCCTCTGGCGCCAACCTAGATGCGTTATGGCTTCGTCGAGGTGTACCTGCGCAACCGCTCGGCACACCAAACCGCAAAAATTGCAGCGAAAGACAGACAGAAAAATATGACCGTCCAAAGCATCGCGTTTGACGCGTTTGTCATGACGTCTCTCCCGGGTTTCCAACGAGACAGTCGCAGACAATTGGACGGGTGGTATTGTGTTAGATCAATTTGATCCAGGTACTCCTCGGCAGCGAACTCGTCCTCCGCCGGCAAAGCTGCCGATGGTCCCACGAGGCCCGGCGGCTATGCTCGGTTCGATCACGACGCACCCGAGCGTTTGGTTTCCGCGGCAATTCGAAAGTTCGAGCTGGCGGTGCCGAGTGCCGCGGCGAGTTCGTCGATGTGGTAGGGCTTCGGCAGGATCTGGACGCCGGCCATTTCGGCGTCGCGAACCGCGGCCTCGGCGTATCCGCTGGTCAGCAGGACCGGGATGTCGCTTCGCCTTCTCTTGATCTCCCGCGCAAGCTCGACGCCGTTCATGCCGCCCGGCATCATGACGTCGGAAAACACGAGATCGACGGAGCGGCCGTCCGCCAGAGCACCGAGAGCCGCCGCGGCGCTGGCCGCGCGCGTGACGTCGTAGCCGAGCTGCTCAAGCATCTCGCTGACCAGCGCGGCGACCTCGTCGTCGTCCTCGACGAGGAGAATCTGGCCATGATTGGCCTTCTTGGGCCGGGCCCTGTTCAGGTCGATGAGATGGCGTTCACCGGAAGGAATATTGTTGGATCGCGGCAGATAGAGCTCGATGCTAGTGCCCTCGTCGACCGTCGATTTTATGCGAACCATCCCGCGCGACTGCGTCGCAAATCCATGGACCTGGGCAAGCCCCAGGCCCGAACCCTTGCCGACATCCTTGGTCGTGAAGAACGGTTCGAAGACCCGGGCCAGGGTTTCGGGGCTCATGCCAACGCCGGTATCGACCACCGACAGACGAACGTAATCGCCCGCGATCTCACCCTCGTTCAGGCCGGCCAGGTTCTCGCCGCAAACAAGGATCGTGCCGCCGTTAGGCATCGCATCGCGGGCGTTGACCGCCAGGTTGAGGACGACCAGCTCGAGCTCTCCCGGATCGACCTCCACCGGCCAAAGGCCATCCGGAAAATCGAACTCGACGTGAACGTCGCCGCGCAGGCTGCGGTCGAGCAATTCGCGCATTCCGCCGATCTGCGCCGCGATGTCGACGGCCTCGGGCCGGAGCTTCTGCCGCCGCGAGAAAGCCAGAAGCTGCCTGGTGAGGCCGGCACCACGCTGCGCCGCCTGAACCATGCCTTCCAACAGTCGACGCCTCCGGTCAGGATCGGTCTGCCGGTCCAGCATATCCAGGCCGCCGGAGATCACCATCAGCAGATTGTTGAAGTCGTGAGCCACTCCGCCGGTCAACTGTCCAATGGCTTCGATCTTCTGGGCCTGACGAAGGGTCTCCTCGACGCGGGCGCGCTCTTCCATTTCGGTCCGCAGATGCTTGTTGGCCTCCTCGAGCGCGCCGGTGCGCTCGACCACGAGCTTCTCGAGCTGCTGAGCCGTCCGCTCGCGCGCCTGCAGCAAGGTTCGAATCTCATATTGCCGCCGGCGCGCCCGCATAGCGGACTGAACCGCGCTGGTCAGCGTGATCGGCTGAACCGGGCGCTCGAGCAGCGAGACGTTGCGGAGCGTCTCCACGATGCTGCGGCGCCAGGCCACCACCGCCGGCTGCTCGCGATGGCTGGTGAGGATGACGAACGGCAGGTCGGACCAGGGCGGCTGCCTCTCGATCCACTGTGCCAGCGGCTGGGTATCCTTCCCGAACAAGCCCTCCTCGGCCAGAAAGACCGCGCCCACGCCGGCGGACATCTCGCCGACCAGTTCAGGCAGGCTTCGACAATTGATCGCTTCAAGTGCCGAATTGCGGAACAGCTCGACCGATGCCGGTCCATCGCGGCCGATAGGAGCAAACACGAGGACGCAATGATCGCGGTTAGCGCTCATTCCGCCGGCCCTTCCGGTATCTCCGTGCCCGTGTATCGCGGATTGCCGGAGAAGATGCCGCTGAACCCTCTCAGCGGAGGACCGAGCGTGATGCCGGCGCCGCCGAGACGAAACTCGCGGATGGAATTTTCATGATTTCCGCTGCGCTTCTTCACGACCGAGAGGGCACGCCGCACCGTTCCGCTGACCTCGAAATAGCGCAGCATGAGCACGGCATCGCTCAAATAGCTGATATCGAGAGCCGTCTCCATCGGACCGACCAGCCCGTGCTGAGCGAGGATCAGGATCGTCAGCACGCCTTGTTGTGCAAGATAGCTCAGGAGCTCGTGCATCTGCAGGATGAGAAACCGCTCGTCCGGCATCGCGTTCAGATAGCCGTTCAGACTATCGATGATGACAATTCTGGCGTTGTCCCTTTCGACGCTCTTGCGCACGTTGGCGGCGAACTCCCCGGGGGAGAGCTCGGCGGGATCGATCTGTTGAAATCGGATGAGCCCCGACTGCAGATAGCCTTCAAGAGGGAGCCCAAGCGTTCGAGCCCGTGCTTCCACGGTCCCGCGACCTTCATCGAAGGCAAAGAACACGGCATGCTCACCGCGGTTTGCCGCCGCGATCGCATAGGTCAGCGCGAGAGACGATTTGCCGACACCGGCGGCGCCCAAGAGAAGCGCGCTGGTGCCGCGCTCGAGCCCTCCTCCCAGGAGCTGGTCGAGCTGCGCATTCCCGCTGGGCGTGAATTCGCCGACAAACGAGGCGTGATGTTCCGCCGCCACCAGACGCGGGAATATCCGCACGCCGCCCGCTTCGATCGTGAAATCGTGGAAGCCGCCGCGAAACCGGATGCCGCGCATCTTGATCACGCGAAGGCGCCGGCGCTCCGCGCCATAGTCGATGGCGAGCTGTTCGAGCATCACGACGCCATGGGCGATCGAATGGAGTTGCAAATCGTCCTGGGAGGACGAGAGGTCGTCGAGGAGGATGACCGTGCAATTGCGGTTGGTGAAAAAGTGCTTCAAGGCCAGAACCTGGCGCCGGTACCGGAGCGGGTTCTGCGCGAGGAGGCGCAGCTCGGACAGGCTGTCCAGCACCACGCGCGTGGGATTGATCCGCTCGACCTCCTTGAAGATCAGGCCGGTGGTTTCGCTCAGCTCCATTTCGGCGGGATGGAACACGGTGAGCTCGCGATCCGGATCGAGTGTCGTTTCCGGCGGCACCAGCTCGAAGATGTCGACGCCTTGCAGCGACCAGCCGTGGCGCCGCGCCACCAGCATCAGCTCACGCTTGGTTTCCGACAGGGAGACATAGAGCACGCGTTCACCACAACGGGCGCCCTCGAGGAGGAATTGAAGCGCCATGGTGGTCTTGCCCGAGCCGGGCCGACCCTCGTAGAGGTACATGCGATTGGGATCGAGCCCGCCATAGAGGATATTGTCGAGGCCGTCGCTGCCGGTCGAGATCCTGGGCAGATCACCGGCGTCGCTGGCCTGGGCCCCGCTCGATGGATCGATCATTGAACCCCCTGTTCCATCTCTACAAGGCGCGCTCCGGCCCGTCGCTGGTCGCGCAGGCTGACGACCCGTTTCAAGCCGAAAGGCGAGATTTGGAAAAGAACGCCGAAGGCGGGTTCCGGGTTCCGTGTCACGGCGCATGCCCGGATTGTCATCTATGGACAGTTCCGGCTCTCGCCCACCGAGGGATTTGCGTGTCGAGACGGCGGCCCGCTACGGCGAAAGAAAACCGCTGCAGCCTACGGCATCATTGCCGCCGCGATCTTCTCCGCCGACATCAGGACCGGGAAGTTGGTGTTGGCGCAGGGCACCACCGGGAAGATCGAGGCGTCGACGACGCGCAGGCCCTGCACGCCCTTGACCCGGCCCTCCGGATCGACCACCGCCATCGGATCGTCGGCGCGGCCCATGCGGCATGAACAAGAGGCGTGCCACACGCCGATGGTCGCCTTGCGCACGAAGGCTTCCAGCGCCTCGTCGTCGTTGATGACGTCGTCGAAGGTGAAGCCTTCGACCACGAATTTGTCGATCATGTAGTGGCGCAGCGCCGCCGGCCCGTCCATCAGCGCCGCGGCGATTTTCGTCAGCATCCTGTTCCTGGTGTTAACCACGCCGATCTTGCGCACGCGATCGGTGTAGGACGCCGGAAACGGCTTGTCCGTCACCGCCCTCACGGCGTCGCTCATCTGCACGGCCGCCATCTTGCGGAAACCGCTCATCAGGCGATCGAGGTCGCGCCGGTCGGACAACAGGTTGAACTCGACGATCGGCTCGGCTTCCGGATCGCGCGAGGCAAGCTTGACCTGTCCGGTCTCGGAATAGGTCTTGTTGACGAACGTCAGCAGCGATCCGATCTGGGCGCCAACGGCGTGCCAGGCCGACTTGCTGAGCACGACGACGAACATGTCGCCCTTCGGCACGCCTGCGAGCCCGGACGAATAACGCAGGCCAAGCTGCATGTGGCGCCTGGTGTGCTCGTTCATGCGCGCGCCGCGGCGGACAAAGGACGACAGCGAGATCGACGGATGATCCATCAGGCGCTGGCCGACGCCTTGCAGGCTCATCAGCACGGGAATCCCGAGATCCTTGAGATGACCGACCGGGCCGATGCCGGCGCGGAGCAGATGCGCCGGCGAATGGATGGCGCCGCTGGAGAGGATGATCTCGCGGGCGCGGAATTCCTGCGCGCGGCCGTCGACCACGGCCTTCACGCCGACGCACCGCGTGCCCTCGAACAGCAACTCCCTGACTTGCGTATTGGTCGAGATCGTCAGGTTGGTGCGCTTGCGCGTGTCGCGATCGAGATAGCCCATCGCGGCCGAGACGCGTTGCTCGGCCTGGTTGGAGTGCGTCACCGGGAAATAGCCGTCGACGAACTCGCCGTTCTGGTCGGCTACGAATCGATGGCCGGCCTGCTGGAAGGCCTCGGCGAATGCCTGCGAGTGCCGCGTCCAGTGCTCCCTGGGGATCCGGCGGACCGGAATCCGGCCATCCTTGCCGTGGTACGGTCCGTCGAAATCGAGGTCGCGCTCGACCTTCTTGAAGAAGGGCAGCACGTCGTTCCAGCGCCACCCCGCGGCGCCCCGCGCGTCCCATTCGTCGTAGTCGGTCGGCGCGCCGCGGTTGGCCATCTGGCCGTTGATCGACGAGCCGCCGCCAAGCACCCGCGCCTGCTCGTATTTGCGCAAAGGCGGGCGCCCCTCGTTCGGATTGTTGTGGCTGACGATCTGGGTCGTGACCTTGAGCTCGGTCCAGTGGAAGCGCGGATCGAAATAAGCCGTGCCCGGATAGCTGTCCCTGATCTCGGCCGGCTCGTTGCCGGGCGGCGTGTCCTGTCCGGCCTCGCACAACAGGACCTTGTTGGCGCTCCTGGCGGAGAGCCGGTGGGCCAGCACGGACCCCGCCGAGCCGCCGCCCACGATAATGAAGTCGTACACGATTGGCGTTTCCCTCTTGTTCTTGTCCAGAGAGGGTAGCGCGATATTCTTCCGGGGTCACGCCGCCGCGTCGCCTTCGCGGCTTGCGTTGATCGCGCCGTCTGGAGCGCTAGCAGGTCTTCTGCTGCAGATGCTGAACGCACGTGCATGTCGTCGTCGCCGGATATTTCACGTCGTAGTATGGGAAGGTCGACGTCGTCGGGCTGTTCGTCGAGCAGCGCGGGAACAGGTAGTAGCTGTCGGTCAGCTTCACCGTGCCGCTGATGGTGTAGCCGAGGTTGGGCGTATAGTCGTAGGACACCTCGCTCAGGATGAGCGAGATGTTGGCGTTGTTGGGATTGCTCGGATTGGTCGCGGTGAACTGGGACAGGGTCATCTGCTGACCCACGGTTCTCGCCCCCGACGAGCTGGTCGACTTGCTCCATTGGACCGTCGCGTTGCCGTTGCTGTCGGTCGAGACTTCGGAGACCGTGATCGTCATGATGGAGGCGCCGCTGCTGTTCTTGACGGCATAGGGCGCCATGATGGCGCTCGCAGCCCCGAGGATGCTGTCCATCTGGGTCGAGGTGACCTGCGTGTTCTGCGTGATCATGTCGGCGACACTATGCGCGGTCGCGCTGACCTTGACGTTCATCGCCAGCCCGTTTCCGAGCTCGACGCCGCCGACATAGAGCAGCAGCATGAAGGGCGCGACGATGGCGAATTCCGTCGCCGCAACGGCGCGAACATCGGTGCACAGGTGCCGGGCGCGAGACGACAGGGCGGCAATCATTAGGTAGCTCCTGGCTCGTTCTGGAACGCGGCCGACGACATGATCAGCCGGTTGCCGTTCGAAAGATTCGAGAGGTTGAAGCCGAGTGGCCCGAGGAACACCGGCCATTGGTACATCACCCGGAGCACGACGATATCGCCGGCATCGCCTGGATCGTACTGCCAGGCGTTCTTGACCGCACCCGTGGCATCGAAGGTCAAGCTCGGCATGCCTGTATTGGCGGAAGACCACGTATTTGCCACCTGCAGATCGACCATCAGGTCGCTGCAGTTGAACAGGATCACGATCTGATCGCAGACCTTTTGCTTGAACACATCCTTTGTCAGCTGCGCCGACTGAACCTGTCCCGTCATGACGAGACGCGCCGATTGCTGCACCACGGTTTCGAGCAATTGCTGGGCAAAGAACACGAGAAAGGTCTGAATGAGCGCGATGACGAGGGCGAGGAACGGCGCGGCAACGAGCGCGAATTCGACGGCCGTGGCCCCCTTGCTGTCGGCAGCGAAAGCGGCGCAGCGATTGCGACGTGTCTTCGTTGTCGTGGCGTCCCGTACGGTCATGGTACGCTCTCTATTGCACGAGGCTGGCGGTGCTTGACGCAACCTTGAGGAAGAGGTTCGTCAGCGCCGCGGAAATGTCGCCGCCGGTCTGCACGCTCGCATACAGCCCCGGCGATGCGCATGACTGCAGCCGCTGTGCGATCATGCCCGTGGACGAGGATGGATTGTTGAACTGCGCGATGCGGCTGTTGTACCAGCTGTCGGTCGTCAGTTGCAGATACTCGGTGTAGAGGACCGCGATGCGAATGCCGCGATTCTTGATCGTCGTGCAGACCGTCGTGTCGAGCGCCTGCTGGCAGCGCACGGTCGAGCTGCTGCCCGTCGGGAGCGGATAGGTGGCGGCTGCGTCACAGGTCCCGGGCTTCGGCATCAGCTTGTCTTCGACGCCGTCGGTGACGAGGAAGACCACCTCCTGCGGCGTATCGCCCGACTGGTTGGTGCCGGTGCCCGGCGCAGGCATCACGTTGTTGACGCCCGTGAGTCCGCCCGAGATATCCGTGCCGTAGTCGGTGGAGTAGACGCAGGCGCCCTTGCTGTCGACAATGATGCAGTTCTGGTGATCGACCGTCATCAGCTGAATGTTGGCGATCTTCGTGCCGGCGGTGGTCGGGGTGGTCAGCGTCTGGATCGTGTTCAGGCCGTAGTCGAAGGTGTAGATGGCGGCCTTGTAGGTCGTGTTGTTGAGCGCCGACATGCACTGCATCACGCCGCCCGACACACCCGACTGCGGGCACGTCCAGGGGCCGACCAGCAATTGCGTGACGGCATTGCTCACAAGATCGATGCGCAGCGTGATGTTGTTGGCGCGGGCGATCGTGAGGTTGTCCTTCGTCGAGGAGGACGCACCGCTGTCCTTCTGGGGGTTCGTCTCGTGGCAGGCGAACGCGCAGTTCTTCGAGCCGCCAGGCTGGTTCTTCGTGGCGGTGATCATGTTGTTGATATCGGTCTGGGTCGCGGCGATCGCCATCGACGGCGAGTCGTCCAGCAGCAGATAGAAGTTCATGTTGGGCGCGCTGGAGGCCTTCGCCGTCGCGGAGCCGTTGACCTGCCAGGTCTGCTTGCCGAGAACGCCCGGGAAATTGTTGATGGACTGGGCTGTGTAGGCAACCGTGATGGTCCGCGCGAGCCCAGAATCGGTGACGGTGACCGTCGGTGTCGGGGTCGCGGACAGCCCGGGAAGATTCGCCTTCGCCGCGAAGACGGCTTCCGCCGTCGCCTTGACGACGGCGTTGTCGGTCTGCGTCAGCATCGCCGGCCTCACGGCCGCGATCGCGGCCGCATCAGCCGCCGCGTTCAATTGCTCCCGCTTGCGCAGCGCCTGCGTGTAGTCGAGCGCCATGCCGAGAAGAAAGATGGTGGGGATCATCACCAGCGCGAAGATGATGGCGACGTTGGCCTTCCGGTCTCTCACGAAACGAAGCATTGCGCGGCGGAGCATGAGTTTCATCCTGGCTGCCGTCGCTACGGCAGCGGCCCTTCCCCTGAAATCAACGAAAAGACTGCCGGGTTTCGATCCCGGCAATCGTTGTCATGGGCGGAATATGCGGAGGGCTGTCTTAATCAAGACTTACGAGCCATCCGCAACATGGGCTGCAACAGGTTGGATGTATCATATTGAGAAGGCATCATTAACGTGGGTTAAACGCGATCGCAGAGTCGGGGCGGTATACGGCAACGGGGCCGGCCGGCCCATTGCCGCCCCAGGGACAAGCGATGCCGGCCCGGCCGCGCGCCGCCTCCCGGGCAGGTCGCAAGCGGCGGACTCCCGCCCCACCCATGGCAAATCGGCCTTTCGGACCGATTCGGGACTTTCGGATGCCCGCCTCCGTGGCGCGCTACGGCCTGATCGTCATGTTCTCCGGCGGTCCGGCCTTGCGCAGCGGCTCGGCCAGCCTTGCAAACTCGCACAGCAACGATCTCGTCTTCCTGGGATCGATGATCTCCTCGACCCAGAATTTCTCGGCCGAGCGGAACGGCGAGCGGAGCTTGTTGAGACGCTCCTCGATCTCCTTGAGCTTGGCCGCCTTGTCCTCGGCCGCGTCGATGTCGGCGCGGTAGGCGGCTTCGATTCCGCCTTCGAGCGGGAGCGAGCCCCAATAGGCCGACGGCCAGGCATAGCGGATCGAGAACCGGTCGGCCGGCTGATGCACAACGCCGGCGACGCCGAACGCGTTGCGCAGGATCACGGTGCACCAGGGCACGGTGGTTTGGTTGACCGCCGCCATGGCGCGGACGCCGTGGCGGATGGTCGCCGCCTTCTCGGCATCGAGGCCGATCATGAAGCCGGGGCAGTCCATGAGATAGACGATCGGCAGATGGAAGGTTTCCGCGAAGTCGACCCAGCGCACCACCTTCTGACAGGCATCCGCCGTCCAGGAGCCGCCATAGTGAAAGCTGTCGCTCGCAAGGAGCAGCACCGCCCTGCCCTCGAGTCGCGCCAGCCCGACGATGACAGGCTTGCCGAAATTCTTTGCGACCTCGAAGAACGAGCCCTTGTCGACGACGGACTCGATGATCGGGCGCATCTTGTAGACCTGCTTGCGGTTTCGCGGCACCGCATTCATCAGGGCTTCCTCGGTGCGCTCCGGATTATCGGTGCAGGGCAAGGTCGGCGGCAGCTCATGAACCGATGACGGCAGATAAGACAGAAAGCGCCGCGTGCAGGCGAAAGCCTCTTCCTCCGTGTCGACGGCATGATCGACCGCGCCGGCGCGGGTCTGGATGTCCGCGCCGCCGAGCTCCTCCTTCGAGAGGTCCTGCCCCAGCGCCTTCACCACCGGCGGCCCGGCGACGAACATCGCTGACTTCCGGGTCATGATGGAATAGTGGCTGGCGGCCAGCCGCGCCGCACCCAAGCCCGCAACCGAGCCAAGGCCGAGCGCGACCACCGGCACACGCGACAGATTTTCGGTCGTGAAGCGATACCAGCGGGTGCCGCCGATGCCGCCAGGCAAATTCGCGGCCCCCTTGGTCTCGATGGTCTTGACCGAGCCGCCGCCGCCGGAGCCTTCGATGATGCGGACGATTGGCAGACGGAAGTCGTGCGCCATCTCCTCCGCCATCAGGGGCTTTGCGGAAATGGACGCATCGGCCGAACCGCCGCGCACGGTAAAGTCGTCGCCGACGACGACCACTGTGCGGCCGTCGATGCGCCCGCGGCCGAACACGCAGTTCGCCGGCGTCAGCTTCTTCAGCTCGCCGCCGGAATCATATTCACCGATGCCGGAGACGGCACCGATCTCGTGAAAGCTGCCCTTGTCGATCAGTCCGTCGATGCGCTCCCGAACAGTCAGCCGGCCCTGGTCATGCTGACGCTTGACCTTGTCAACGCCGCCCATCTCCCGCGCGAAGGCTTCGCGCCGGGCGAGCTCGTCGAGTTCCGGCTTCCAGTTCATCCACTCCCTCCGAATTGATCGGCTTGTTATTGTTGTGCACGGCCATCGCGACCGGTTTGCGCGAGATACGAGCGTTGAAGACGTCGCCTTCCGCGCCTTCGAGCAGGCTGCCGAGCGAGCGGCCGAGCGCGACCATCAGCGGCGCGACTTCGGCATGCAGACGCTGCTCGTCATACATCGCGGACAGAAGACCGATCGTGATCACCACGAAGGTCTGGTACTGCGGCGACCAGATCGGCACCGCGAGGCCGTTGATGTGCGGGCTCCACAGGCCGCAGGCCGTGACGTAACCGCGCTCGCGCAGCGACTGCCGGTTGGCCTCGATGCGGGGCCGCAGGATTTTTACAGCCTCGGGAGCTTCCCGCTCCATGTCCGCGATGAATGCATCACCGAGCTCGGGCGCCAGCGCCGCGGTGTAGGCCGCGCCCGCAGCGGTCGAGGCCATCGAGATGCGACTGCCGGTGCCCTCGTGCAGGCCGAGCGCAGAGGCCGAGCGCGCGAACTGGAGATAGACCAGATGGAAGCGATCGGGCACGACGAAGCCGACGGTGCCCGGCAGTTGCTCGGCCACTTCCTGCAGGCGCTGGCGGATCATGCTGCGCAGTTGCGCGCCCTTCATCATCGAGGCGCTCATCGCGACCGCGCTCGGGCCGATGCGATATTTCTGGTCGCGCGGCAGATAGACGAGTTGGCCCATCCGCGTCAGCGTGTGCGTGAGCCGCGACACCGTCGAGCGCGGCAGTCCACAGCGATTTGATATCTCGAGATTGCCGAGCCTGGCCTCGTGGCCCTCGAAGCATCGCAACACGTCGAACGCGCGCGACACCACCTGGATGACATCACCCTCACCGGCGTCGCCAGCGAGTGCTCCTTGCCTACTCAACCGCTCTGAACGTCGTCCCATGTTCCCTACCGCTTGTTCCGCTGTGCGGAATTAAATTCCACTTGCAGACGACGCTACCTCAGGCATTTTGCGGCGACAACAAAAAGGCGATGGCATGCCAGAAATTAAGATCGTCACGGAGATCGCCGGACGCGTCTGCGCAACTCCCGTGCAAGTTGGAGGAACCGTTGCGGATGGCGACGACGTTGTGGTGGTCGAGGCGATGAAGATGGAGATACCGGTGCCCTCGCCCGCGAGCGGCACGATCACATCGTTGCTGGTGAAGCTCGACGACGTCGTGGCCGAAGGACAGGCGATCGCGATCGTCGCGAACTGACTGCTTATCTCGAGGCTTCCGCGACAATCTGTCAGCCTCGTTCCTCCGCGCGCGGTACAGCGTTGCCATCGCCTGATCGCGGTGACATGATCTGTTTCAAACAAAAATATGTTTCAAACAAAGAACGAAATCTTCGTGGCGAAAGCGAAGACGATGGGAGGGAAATATGTCTCGTGGGCTGATGTTGCTCGCGCCTGCCTTGGTTGCGGGCGTTTCTTTTGCGTCTACACGCTATGCAATGGCCGATGACATCAAGCTGCCGGCGACATTGACGTTCACCGCCTATGACACCGGCACCGCCGGATTCAACATCGCGGTCGGCGTCGGCAAGATGATGAAGGACAAATACTCGACCGACGTGCGCGTGCTGCCGGCCGGCAACGACGTCGCGCGCCTCGCACCGCTGCGCGCCAAGCGCGCGGCCTCCGCGGCAATGGGGTCGGGCAGCTATTTCGCACAGGAAGGCGTGTTCGAATTCGGCTCCAGGGAATGGGGTCCGCAGCCGCTCCAGATCCTGCTCTCGTCGGTCGACTGCAATTGCGGCACGCTCGGCGTTGCCGCCGATACCGGCGTGAAGGACTTGAAGGACCTCAAGGGCAAGCGCGTCGGCTTTGTCGTCGGCTCGCCGGCGCTGAACCAGAACTCGCTCGCGGTGCTCGCCTTCGCAGGGCTGACGCAGAAGGACGTCAAGATCGTCGAGTTCGCAAGCTACGGCGCGATGTGGAAGGGCCTGATCAACAACGACACCGACACCGCCTTTGGCACCACCATCACGGGCCCGGCCAAGGAAGCCGAAACCTCGCCGCGCGGCCTGGTCTGGCCGCCGCTGCCGGCCAAGGATAAGGAAGGCTGGGCGCGGATGCAGAAGGTCGGCTCGTTCTTCTTCCCGCAACTTGCAACCTGCGGCGCGGGTATCACGCCGGACAAGCCGATCGAACTCGGCAACTACCCCTACCCTATCTTCGTCGCCTACGCCTCGCAGCCGGCCGACCAGGTCTATGCGATCACCAAGGCGATGATCGTGAACTACGATTCCTACAAGGATTCCGCGCCCGGCGCCGGTGGGCTTGCCGCCGACCGGCAGACCAAGAACTGGGTGGTGCCGGTGCATCCCGGGGCGGTGAAGGCGCTGAAGGAAGCCGGGCAATGGAGCGAGGCGCAGGACGCCTACAACAACAAGCTGATCAAACGCCAGGAGGTGCTCGGCGCGGCATGGGCCGATTACGGCAAGACCAGCCCGCCTGCGGATGACAAGGCCTTTCTCGACGGCTGGATGAAGGCGCGCGCCGCTGCGCTCGCCAAGGCCGACATGCCGAACGGCTTCGACGAATAATCGTCAGCGGTCAATTGCCCACGCGGGGTCGATCATGTCGTCTGCTTCCGTCTCCACCGCCCCGCAGGACGTGGCCAAGCGGGTCGTGTTCGACGATCCGCACGGCGCCGCCGCCAACATGCAGGAAGCCGAGGTCACGCGCGTCCGCAGCTTGCGCGGTGCCTGGCGCTGGACGCTCGTCATCGCGACCGCGGCGACGATTCTTCTTTGCATCAATCAGCAATTCTCGCTGCGCTTCTTCGTCGGCTACACCCAGCTCAACACGGAGTACTTTTATCTCCTGATCGCCCTGATGCTGCCCTTCACATTCGTGATCTTCCCGGGCACCGAGCGCGCGCCGCTCGACCGCATTCCCTGGTACGACCTCGTCTTCTTCCTTGTGACTTTTGCCGCCGCGCTGCTGCTGATGTCGAACGTGCGCAAGGCGGCGGAGGCCGGCTGGGAATTCGGCGGCGCGCCGAATACCGTGATCGCCGCGGGTCTCGTGATGTGGGTGATGCTGATGGAGGCGCTGCGCCGCACCGGCGGCTGGAGCCTGCTGCTGAGTGTCTTCCCCTTCACGGTCTATCCGCTGTTCGCGGAGTCCGGCTGGCTCGGGCCGTTCCGCGGCACGCAATCGACGCTGGAACAGGCGACCGCCTATCACGTTCTGTCGGGCGAGAGCCTGCTCGGCATTCCCATCCAGGCCTTCGCCGACACCGTGATCGGCTTCCTGGTGTTCGGCACCGCGCTGATGATGACGGGTGCCGGAAAATTCTTCATCAATCTCGCCTTCGCGCTGTGCGGCACCTTTCGCGGCGGCGCGGCCAAGGTCTGCATCTTCGCCAGCGGCCTGCTCGGCATGATGTCGGGCTCGATCATCTCCAACGTGCTAACGGCCGGCACCATGACCATTCCTGTCATGAAGAAGAGCGGGTTCCGCGCCTCCTATGCCGGCGCGATCGAGGCCTGCGCCTCGACAGGCGCGGTGCTGGCGCCGCCGGTGATGGGGGCGACCGCCTTCGTCATCGCGCAGTTCCTCAATGTCAGCTACGCCGACGTCGCGCTCGCCGCGGTTATTCCGGCCGCGCTCTATTACATCGGCCTGTTCATGCAGGTCGATTCCTACGCCGCGCGGCACGGGCTGAAGGGCATTCCGCGCGCCGAGCTGCCGCGTGTCTTGGATACGATCAAGGACGGCTGGTACTACGTCTTCGTCATCGCGCTGCTGATCGTCATGCTGCTCTACTTCAAGCGCGAGAGCCACGCGCCGTTCTATGCCACCGCGCTGCTGCTGGTTCTCAACCAGCTCTTTTCCAGGGACACGCGCTGGACGATGGCGACCATCGGCAAATTCCTCGAGGTCAACGGCCGCACCTTCGTCGAACTGGTCGGAATTCTCGCCGGCTGCGGCCTTTTGATCGGGGCGTTCTCGATGACCGGCGTGGTGTCGAGCCTTGCCAACGATCTGCTGCACATCGCCGGCGACAATCCGTTCCTGCTGCTCGGCATGTGCGCCCTCACCAGCCTCATTCTCGGCCTCGGGCTGACGACGACGGCCTGCTACATCTTCCTCGCCATCCTGGTGGCGCCCGCGCTGGAGAAGCTCGGGCTGAACAGGATGGCCGTGCACATGTTCATCTTCTACTGGGGCATGCTGTCGTCGATCACCCCGCCGGTCGCGATCGCGTCCTTTGCGGCGGCCGGCATCGCCGGCTCGCCGGCGATGAAGACGGGCTGGGAATCGATGTGGGTCGGCAGCATCATCTACTTCATCCCGTTCTTCTTCGTGCTCAATCCGGCGCTGGTGCTGCAGGGACCCAGCCCCTATCTCGCCGCTCTCGGCCTGATGGGGCTGGCGGCGTTCGGCACCCTCTTCATCTGCGGCGGCATCCAGGGCTATCAGCCCTTCGTCGGCGACCTGCGCGGCGCCGGCGCACTGGAATGGCCGATCCGCGTGCTGCTGGTGATCGGCGGCTTTGTGGTGGCGACCCCGGGCGGCGGCATCATGCCGCTGTCGCAGATGCAGGTGACGCTGCTCGGCCTCGCCATCCTCGGCCCCACCGTGTTGCTCGCCCTGCTGCTGGTCCGTCGGCAGACCATGGTGCCGAACGGGTTGCGCGTGCCCTGATTGCGTTGCACAAAGAGAGGCGATGGAACCGCTTTCGCCGCTCGCCTCCGCCTGGACCCGCTCGAAGCCGCCCTTGCTGCGGTTTCTGGACAATTGTCTCAACGAATTCTCGGCCGAGACCGCAGGCAGCGTGGCCGACTACATTCCCGAACTCAGCAAAGCCGATCCTGCCTATTTTGGCATCAGCCTCGCGACGCTGGACGGGCATGTCTATGAAGTCGGCGACAGCCGGGTGCCCTTCACCATCCAGTCGATGTCGAAACCGTTCGTGTTCGCGCTGGCGCTGGATCTGCTCGGCGCAAACAGGGTCGAGAGTGCGATCGGCGTCGAGCCCTCGGGCGATCCCTTCAACTCGATCCGCCTCAACTCGGAGAATCATCCGTTCAACCCGATGGTCAATGCCGGCGCGATCGCCTGCACCGGGCTGATCTACGACAGCAAGGGCCCTGACGCGTTCGAGCAGATCCGCCTCGCGCTCAGCCGCTTTGCGGGCCGCGATCTCGCCGTGGACGAGGCGGTCTATGCCTCGGAGAGCCAGACCGGCGACCGCAACCGGGCCATCGGCTATCTCCTGAAGACGAATGCGGTGATCTCGGACAACGTCGCAGCCGTGCTCGACGTCTATTTCCGGCAATGCGCGGTGCTGGTCACCGCGCGCGACATCGCGGTGATGGCGGCAACGCTCGCCAATCGCGGCGTCAATCCCGTCACGGGCGAACAGGTGCTGAGCGCCTACGCGATCTCGCGCACGCTGTCGGTGATGACGTCGTCGGGCATGTACGACTATGCCGGCGAATGGATCTACCGGATCGGCATTCCCGCCAAGAGCGGAGTCGGCGGCGGCATTCTGGCCGCGCTGCCTGCCCGCCTCGGGCTCGGCAGCTATTCGCCGAGGCTCGACAAGCACGGCAACAGCGTGCGCGGCATCAAGGTGTGCGAAGCCTTGTCCTCGCACTACGACCTGCACATGCTCAACCGCAGCGACGATGCGCGCAACGCCGTCATCGCCGACTACGACATCGGCAAGAGCCCGTCGCGCCGTGTCCGCCGGCCTCAGGAGCGCGACATTCTCGCGGCGCATGAGCAGGAGGTAAGGATCATCGAGCTGGTCGGCACGCTGTCGCTGTCGGCGGTCGACTACGTCTCGCGCCGGCTTGCGGGCCGGCCGCGGCCGCAATTCGTGATCTTCGATCTGCACCGCGTCACCTCCACGACCCGGGCCGGCGCACGGCTCGTGGCCGAGGCGTTCGCGGAACTCGCCGCGCTCAATGTCACGGTGGTGCTGTCAGGCGTCAGGCGCGCCTCGAAAGAATGGAATACGTTGCGGGAATGGACCGCGGAGCTGAAGAATGTCCGCGACTTCTATCTGCTCGACGCCGCGATCGAATGGGCCGAAGACCAGATCGTCTACCGCTATGGCGGCTCGATCGATTTTCACGAGACCACCGAGCTTGCCGAGCAGCCGCTGCTCGAAGAACTCAGCGCGGAAGAGCTGACCGACCTCGCCTCGATCTGCACGATCCGCACCTATCAGTCCGGTGCAAAGATCCTCACCACGGGCGATCCCGCCGATGCCCTGTTCTTCCTGCGCAGCGGCGCGGTGCATGTCACGCTGCCCGACGGCGTGCGGCTGGCGACGCTCACCGCCGGCATGGCCTTCGGCGAAATGGCCCTGATCGAGACCACCCGCTCCGCCGACGTGTTCGCGGACATGGCGGCGACCGCGTTCGAAGCACCCCTTAAGGACTTCGAGCGCTTCCGCGAGCAGCACCCGCGGGCCTCGGAGCGCATCATGCGCAATTTGGCGCAGCTCCTCGCCGATCGCCTGATTGTCGCCAACGCCAAGGTGGACATTCTGACGTCGGCTTGAGCGCGCGCCTCGTCCTTCGAGACGACCGCTTCGCGGTCTCCTCAGGATGAGGCTAAGCGGCATCAGCACTCGTTGAAACCACCGCCGCGCGCTCGGTCCTCATCCTGAGGGCCTGCCTGCGGCGGGCGTCTCGAAGGATGGCCACAAGGAAAATCGTTCCCTCTAGCGGCTTGCCGCCTCGCTGATCCGCCGCCTGATCTTGGCGGCGCTGGCCTTGAGCAATTCGGATGGCTGCTGGCCGGTCGCGGCGCACAGGCAGGCCCAGTAATAGATGACGTCGCCGAGCTCTTCGACGAGACCCGCCTTGTCGAGCCAGTCATCGCGCAGCAGCTTCTTGATGTGCTCGGCGACCTCGCCGGATTCGCCGGCGAGGCCGAGCCCGAGATAGGACAGCCGCTCGTTGGACGGATGCTCATCGACTTTCGCAACGCTGGCGGCCCAGGCCGCATATTCATCGATCGTCATCGGCATCCCTCGCCGCGGCTATGGATCAGCCCACCACTTCCGTGACCGGCTGAAGATCGATCTCGAACGTCTCCAGGAACTTTGACGTCATGATGTAGAAGCCGACCGAAAGCTGCAGCTCGACCAGTGCGGCGGGCGTCAGCTTCGATGCGATCGCCTTGAAGGTCGCCTCGGTCGGCTTGTTCAATTTCACGATCTCGTCGGTGAAGGCGAGCGCGGCACGCTGGGTTTCGTCGAAGCACTTGGCGGCCTGCCAGTGCTCGAGCGCCTCGTTCTGCTCGTCGGTCACACCGACATTCTTGCCGATGCGCTTGTGCGCGACGATCTCATACGGCGCCTCGCACAAAATGCCGGTGCGGGTGATGGCGAGCTCGCGCACGATGGGGTCAAGCTCGCCCTTGTGGCGGATGGCGCCGCCGAGGCGGCAGTATTGCTCAAAATAGCTCGGCGAATGCGACATCATGCGGAAAATGTTGGCATTGCGATTCTTGTCGAGGATTTCGCGGGTGCGGTCGGATGCCCTGGACGGGTCGCTGTAGTTGATGCGGGCCATGATTTTCCTGAAGATTTTCCCTGAGCCTTTGATGCTTTTTGTCGTTAGCGGCGAAAGTTCCAGGAAACTCTATTCTTGCGCGTCCGCAGGAGCAACAACATCGAGTCAAAATGCCGCCGCATTGCTGATCGACCTTGGGACAGTCGATATTCGCCGCGTGGGGACAAATCGCGGTGAGTACTCGCAAGGGGTGTTCCGAGTAAAAACAATTGGCCGTCGGGTGCGCTAGCCGCGCAACGATGAGTCACGCCCAAGTCTAGGGAGAAAATGGCATGAAGGAAGCCACCAAGGGGGCGGCCTCGGGAGCGCTCGCGCATATGCTGGCGGTGACGGCGATGCTCGTCATCGCCAGCATCTTGTTCTACGGGCGCTACTAAGCGCTTTACGAGTTTTCGTCATTCCGGGGTGGCTCTCGCACAGGCCAGGCCCAGAATACCCGTTCCAGGCTCGGTCTCTCAGGACCGCCCCCGAATGACGAATCCCGCTATTTCCCCTTCGAGAAGAACGGCACCAGTTTTCCGGCAAAGGGCCTGAAGCCCGCGATCACTTCGTCGCCGATGGCGAGACCGTTCTCGCCATGCGCCATCATGCGAAAACCCTCGGCGCAATCGACCAGCAGAATGTTGTAGGGCACGTGCGCGCGCGTCTCTGGGGTCGCGGCGCGGCAGACCAGCGAGGTCGCGTAGACCCTGCCTTTGCCGCTGGCACGCGCCTCGCGCGGATCGGATGCGCCGCAGGCCGCGCAGAAGCCGCGATGGAAATATTGCACATGGCCGCATGAAGCGCAGGCCTGGTAGATGATGGCTTCTTCGCCCCTGGTCCAATCCGCCAGACGTTCGCTCATCGCACCCGCTCCAGGAACATGCTGACATGGGAGGACAACACGCCGCCGTCGCCGTGCAGGAGCGCGATCGAGGCGTCGCGCACCTGGCGATTCGCCGCCCGCCCGGTCATCTGCAAATGCGCCTCGACCAGGTGCGCCATGGCTCCGCCGACGCCGCAATGGCCGTAGCTGAGCAGGCCGCCATGGGTGTTGAGCGGCATCGCGCCGTCGCGGCCGAAATGACCTGATCGCACGCGTGCCGCCGCCTCGCCCCGGCCCGCAAGGCCGAGGTCTTCCAGCAACATGGCGAGGGTGATCGTGAAACTGTCGTAGATCGCGGCGTAGCGCACGTCGGAGATCGCCAGCCCCGTGGCCTCCCTGGCGCGGGCGATGGAAATCTCGGCGCCGAGCTCGCTTAAGCCGGGCGCGACCGTGACGTGCTGATGGGTGTGGGCCTGGGCACAGCCGCGAATACGCACGCCGGCCTCGCCGGTGCTCTCGCGGCCGATAACGAACGCCGCACCACCATCGGACACCGGACAGCAGTCCAGCAACTTCAACGGCATCGCCACCGGTTTCGAGGCCATGACATCGGCGATGGTGATGGGATCGTGGAATTGCGCGCCGGGATGGGTGCAGGCGTGCGCGCGCATCAGCACGGCGAACTCGGCGAGGTCTTCTTCGGTCACGCCGTATGCGTGCATGTAACGAGTGGCGACCAGGCCGTAATAGGCGGGAATGGTCGGGCCGAGCGGCACCTCGTAGTCGGGATGGCCGACCTGCGCCAGCGCTTGGATCGAAGCGTCGCGGCTCTGCCCGGTCAGGCGGTTCTCGCCGGCGACGACGAGGACGTTGCGGGCAACGCCTGCCCCGACGAGGTGATGGGCAAGCATGGTCATCGCGAGCCCGGTGGCGCCGCCGACCTGCACGGCGTGGGCGTAGGACGGGCGGATGCCGAAATGCTCGGCGAAGACGGTCGCCAGCATGATGTGCGGCGAGACGGTGGAATAGCCGCAGAGGATGCCGTCGATATCAGGACGCTTCAGCCCGGCGTCGTCGAGCGCGGCCTGCGCGGCCCTGCTCATCAGGTCGAGCGAGGACGAGCCTTCATGCTTGCCGAAGGACGTGAGGCCGACGCCGGTGACGAAGCTCATGGGCGCACCTGTGCATCGTCATTGCGAGGCGGCGAACGGGTGACGCCGTCGCGGACCATGGCGGCGATCTCGTCCGCGGAATAGCCGATCTCGCGCAGAATCTCCGCGCCGTGCTCGTTGAGCTGCGGTGCGAGCCGCACCGGCTCGGCCCCGGTCTCCGACCACGTGGCGGTCACCTTCATGCTGCGGATCGGGCCTTCGGTCGGATGGTTCACAACCGGGAAGAAGTTGGTGGCCTCCAGATGCTCGTCGTGCAGCATCGAGGCGAGGTCGTGCATCGGCATCACCGGTACATCGGCCCTGGTCAGCAGGTCGATCCATTCCGCCGTGGCGCGCGTCTCGAAGATGCGCGCGAGCTCGGCATAGACGACGTCGATGTTGGCGGCGCGGCCCGCGAAGGTCGCGAATTTGGGATCGGCGCGCAGATCGTCGCGGCCGGTTGCCTTGAAGAAATTTTCCCACTGCTTGTCGTTGTAGACGATGACGCTGAGATAGCCGTCCGAGGTCTTGTACGGCCGGCGGTCGCGCGAGAGGTGGCGGGCATAGCCGCCCTTGTCGAGCGGCGGCTCGTAGGTGAGACCGCCCATGTGGTCGCCCATGACGAAGCCCGCCATGGTCTCGAACATCGGGATGTCGACGCGCTGGCCGCGGCCGGTGCGGTCGCGGTGCACGAGACTGGCGCAGATCGCGCCGACCGCGGTCAGGCCGACGATGCGGTCGACCAGCGCGTTCGGCACGTAGCGCGGCACGCCGTCGCCGGTTTGCGCCATCAAGGCGGGGAGCGCCGTGGCGCCCTGGATCAGATCGTCATAGGCGGGTTTGGCGGCATAAGGCCCGTCCTGGCCGAAGCCGAATACGCCGGCATAGACCAGCCGCGGATTGATTTCGGAGACGACGTCATAGCCGAGCTGAAGCCGCGCCATCGCCTGCGGGCGGACGTTGTAGACGAGAACGTCGGCGTCCTTGAGCAGCCGCAGCACGGCCTCGCGCCCCGCAGGCTTCTTCAGATCGAGGCAGATCGAGCGCTTGCTGCGGTTGGTGTTGAGGAACACCGGGCCCATGCCGGCATGGCGCATCGGACCGATCAGGCGGGTGACGTCGCCGTCGAGCGACTCCACCTTGATCACGTCGGCACCGTAATCGCCGAGCATCTGGGTCGCATAGGGCCCCATCAGCACGGTGGTCATGTCGACGACCTTGATGCCCTTGAGCGGCCCCATTCGTTCACTCCCGATTGCGCGGGCTCACATGGGCCCCGCGATTTCGGTCCAGCTAACGGCAGCGACGCCGGGCGCGCAAGGGCAGCCGGCGTATGGCCGCATGCGCAGCGATGCGGCCGCTATTTCTTCTGACGGGATTCGCGAACCTTGAGGAGGCGGTCGAGCTCCTCATTCTGCTGGTTGATGCGGTCGGCGATGCGCGACTCGCTCTGCTCGCCGGAAGCAGCCGCGGCCTGCTCGATGAGCTGGCGGATATTGTCCTCGAGGATCGCGATGCGGTCGTTGAGTGCGTCCATCGACAGCGAGTCTTCGTAGTCATTGCTCATGATGCTTTTCCGCAAATCAATCAGGAGCCGCAGGGTGGGCCAAGCGAAGCGTGCCCACCATGATTTAACGCAAGGAAAACGGTGGGCACGGCGCTTTCGCGCCTTTGCCCACCCTGCGAGGGCTTACTTCAACGGCTCCAGCACGGAGACGTAGTTGGCAACCGCCGCACCGCCCATGTTGAAGATGCCGCCAAGCTTGGCGTTCTTGAGCTGCATACCCTCGGGCGCCTGGCCGGCAAGCTGCATCGCGGTCATCACGTGCATGGAGACGCCGGTGGCGCCGATCGGATGGCCCTTGGACTTCAGACCGCCGGACGGATTGACCGGCAGCTTGCCGTCCTTGAGGGTCCAGCCCTCCTTGATGGCACGGGCGCCCTGCCCCTTCGGCGTCAGGCCCATCGCTTCGTATTCGATCAGCTCGGCGACCGTGAAGCAGTCGTGAGTCTCGACGAAGGAGAGATCGGAAAGCGTAACGCCCGCCTTTTCCAGCGCGCGCTGCCAGGCGACCGTGCAGCCCTCGAACTGAAGGATGTCGCGCTTGGACATCGGCAGGAAGTCCTGGGCGTGCGCGGTGGCGCGGAACCCGATCGACTTGCTCATGGTCTTGGCGGTCTCGGCATCGGCCAAGATCAGCGCAGCGGCACCGTCGGAGACGAGCGAACAGTCGGTGCGCTTCAGGGGGCCGGCGACGTAGGGGTTCTTCTCGCTCTCGGAACGGCAGAAATCGAAGCCGAAATCCTTGCGCATCTGGGCGTAGGGATTGGCGACGCCGTTCTTGTGGTTCTTGGCCGCGATCAGCGCCAGCGCATCGGACTGGTCGCCGTATTTCTGGAAGTAGCCGCTGGCGATCTTGCCGAACACGCCGGCGAAGCCGCCGACGGTGTCACCGTCCTCGGGCAGATAGGACGCCTTCAAGAGGTTCTTGCCGATCTCCGGACCCGGCGTGCGCGTCATCTGCTCGACGCCGACGACCAGCACGATTTTCGCGGCCCCCGCAGCGATCGCGCGCAGACCCTGGTGCACGGCAGCGGATCCCGTGGCGCAGGCGTTCTCGACGCGGGTGGCCGGCTTGAAGCGCAGCTTCGGATCGGCCTGAAGCACCAGCGAGGCGGTGAAATCCTGCGGCGAGAAGCCGGCGTTGAAGTGACCGAGCACGATCTCGTCGACGTCACCGGCCGAGATGCCGGCATCGGCCAGCGCCTCGTTGGCGACCTTCACCACGAGGCTTTCCACGGTCTCGGTGTCGAACTTGCCGAACGGCGTATGCGCCCATCCGACGATGCTGGCTGACATGGTCTTCTCTCCCTGGGGTCGTCTGATCTCAAATCCTGCCTGAGCTAAGTCTTAGCCCAGGGATGGCAAGACTTCACGCGGCTTTCAGCGCCTCGAGGGTGCGCTGGCAGATGGCAGTTATGCCGGCCCAGTTCCCGGCCTTCACCTCCGCCGCCGGGCACAGCCAGGAACCGCCGACCGCCACCACGTTGGGCTCGGCCAGCCAGCTCCCCGCATTGGCCTCGCCCACCCCGCCGGTCGGACAGAACCGCACGTTCGGGAACGGGCCGCCGAGGGCGCGCAGGCCCTTGATGCCGCCGGCCTGCTCGGCAGGGAAGAATTTTGCGACGTCGAGGCCGTAGGAAAGCGCCATCATCAGTTCGGACGCCGTGGCAATGCCCGGGGCAAACGGCAAGGAGCTGTCGGCCGCGGCCTTGAGGAGATCGGGGGTCAGGCCCGGGCTGATGCCGAACGCGACGCCGAGCTTCTCGACACGGGTGAAGTCGGCCGGATTGAGAATCGTGCCAATGCCGACGACCGCCTCGGGCACCTCGGCCATCATCGCCCTCGCGGCCTCGATCGCAACAGGGGTGCGCATGGTCACCTCCAGCGTGCGGACGCCGCCGGCAACCAGCGCTTTCGCCAGCGGCACGGCATCCTGGATCCGTTCGATGGTGAGGACAGGAATAACGGTCGCGGCCTTGAACAGTGCGACGAGGTGGTTCTGTTGGGCAGTCGTGGTCATCGCTATCACTTCTTCACTTGGTCGCCTGACGCGTGGGTGCCGGCCGGTGCCGTTTCTTCGGCGGCATGGCATAGCCCGGAATGATGGCGCCGGGATAGCAGATCACGAGGCTGGCGAGGCGATGGCCGGCCTGGGCCGCCTCGACCGGATCGGAACCGGCGAGCCGGGCGGCGATATAGGCCGCGGCAAAGCTGTCGCCGGCCGCCGTGGTGTCGGCCACGGGCCTCGTCATGGGCTCGGCGTGCACCTCGCTCGTGCCGCCGGGGAAGCGCAGCAGGCTGACGGGCTCGGCGAGGCGGAACACCAGCTCGGGCGTCGGGATGCGCGCCATAAGTTGCTCGGGGCTCTCGCCGGGATAGAGCGCGAGCAGGTCTTCCGTCGAGGTCAGCACGATGTCGGCAGCCGCGAAGGCCGCGGCAAACACCTCGCGCGCGACATCGCGATCGGGCCAGCCGCGCGCGCGGAAATTGGTGTCGAACACGAAGCGCGTGCCGAGCAGGCGTGCGCGCTTGATCGCCGCGAACAGGCGCTCGCGCCCGGCCGCGTCGTAGATCGAGAGCGTGATCGCGGAGAGATAGGTGATGTCGTAGCTCATCAGCGAGTTGAGGAGCTCGTCGGTCTCCGGCAGGTTCATCAGAAGGCGCGCCGCCGCGCTGTCGCGCCAGTGGAAGAACTGGCGCTCGCCCTTTGCATCGAGCTGAATCATGTAGAGGCCGGGCAGCTTGCCCGGCAACCGCACGACGCGGCGGGTGCCGACGCCCTCGGCGGTCCAGGCCGCGATCATCTCATCGCTCAAGGCGTCATCGCCGAGGGCGGTGAGATAATCGACCTTGACCTCGAGCCGCGCCAGATAGACCGCGGTGTTGAGGGTATCGCCCCCGAAGCCGCGCGAATACAGCCCGCCGCCCTGCCCCTGCCCGCCGGACTGGCCGGCGGAATGTCCTCCCTGGGCCTGCCGGAGCTCGACCATGCATTCGCCGATGCAAGCAACGCTCGCCATCACTTTACCCGCTCAGCCGGAGATCAGGCGACGAAATTGCCGCCGAGCTCGTCTTCGATGTGAATGCGGATGATGTCGTCGAAGGTTTTCTCGGCGGTGGTGAAGCCGAGCTCGAGCGACCGCTTTGCATTGAAATTGCGCGGCCAGCCGCCGACGATGCCGACGATGAACGGATCCGGCTCGCGCTTGATGCGGGCAGCGACCTTGTCGCCGGCGACCCGTTTCAGCGCCGCGATCTGCTCACCGACCGTGGCCGACAGGCCCGGCATGGTCAGGTTGCGGCGCGGGCCGACCGTGGCAAGATCCATGGTGCCGGCATGGAGCAGGAAGCCGACGGCGGAGCGCGGCGTGGCGTGCCAGTGGCGGACGTCCTCGGAAACCGGCAGCACGACCTCCTTGCCGGCCAGCGGCTCGCGCAGGATGTTGGAGAAGAAGCCCGATGCCGCCTTGTTGGGCAGGCCGGGCCGGATGCAGATGGTCGGCAGGCGGATGCCGATGCCGTCGAGGAAGCCGCGGCGCGAATAGTCGGCGAGCAGCAATTCGCCAATCGCCTTCTGGGTGCCGTAGCTGAGCAGTGGCGTGTGGAAGAACTCGTCGCCGATGGCGTCCGGGAACGGCGCGCCGAACACCGCGATCGAGGACGTGAACACCACGCGCGGCTTGTAACCGCCGCCGGCGAGCCTGACGGCATCGAGCAGCATCCGCGTGCCATCGAGATTGATACGGTAGCCTTTGTCGAAGTCGAGTTCGGCTTCGCCGGAGACGATGGCAGCCAGATGAAAGATCACGTCGGGACGGCCGGCGATCAACTTTTCGGCGGCGCCGGGGACGGCGAAATCGCCCGACACGGTCTCGACGGCAAAGCCAGCCTTTTCCGGCTTCTTCGGCTCGACCACGTCATGCATGGTCAGCTTGGTGATCTCGCTCTTGCCGAGCCGGCCGTCGCGCAGCAGCCGTTCACAGAGTTTGCGGCCGACCATGCCGGCGGCGCCCAGAACCAGAATGTGCAAGAGCCTACTCCTTCTTATTGGCCGGAGCGCGCCGCCCTTGGCAGTTCGTCCTGGCGTGCTCTCAAGGCAGGCCCCGCGATCATTCCTTCACGGCGCCGGTCATCGCCGACACATAGTACTCTACGAAGAAGGAATAAAGGATAACTACGGGGACCGAGCCGGTCAGGGCCGCGGCCATCAGCGCGCCCCAATGGTAGACGTCGCCATTGACGAGCTCGGTGATCGCGCCGACGGGGATGGTCTTGTTCTCGGACGAGGAGATGAAGGTCAGCGCGTAGATGAACTCGTTCCATGACAACGTAAAGGCGAAGATGCCCGCCGAGATCACCCCCGGCAGCGACAGGGGCAGCGTGATCTTGGTCAGGATCTGGAGCCGCGTCGCCCCGTCGATCAGCGCACACTCCTCCAGCTCATAGGGGATGGTGCGGAAATAGCCCATCAGCAGCCAGGTGCAGAACGGGATCAGGAAGGTCGGATAGGTCAGGATCAGCGCCAGATTGCCGTCGAACAGGCCGACCTGGAATACGATCGTCGCCAGCGGAATGAACAGGATCGACGGCGGCACCAGGTAACCGAGGAAGATCGCCAGACCGACGTAGCGCGAACCCTTGTAGCGCAGCCGCTCGATCGCATAGGCCGCGCAGACGCTGGCGAACAGCGAGATGCAGGTCGAGGACACCGAGACGATCACGGTGTTCCACATCCATTGCGGATAGTCGGTTTCGATGAACAGCTTCTTGATGTGCTCAAGCGTCGGATGCACGATCCAGAACGGATTGTACTTCTCGTAGTCGTACATCTCCGCGTCCGGCTTGAACGTCGCGATCGCCATCCAATAGAACGGGAACAGCAGGAAAACCATGATCAGGCCGAGCGGAAGATAGACGCGGAGAAACCTCCGCGGCAGGCTTTCCAAATAGGACATTCCGACCGTTTGGTCGTCTGCGGTGCTCATGATCAGTCCCTTCCGCCCTGCTGCCAGCGGGAGCGCTGAAGTCCGAAGAAGCTCAACAGGATCGCCGCGACCAGGAACGGGATCATCGCATTCGAGATCGCCGCCCCCTCGCCGAGATTGCCGCCGGTGATGGCGCGCTGGAACGACAGCGTCGCCATCAGATGCGTGGCATTGATCGGCCCGCCGCGCGTGATGGTGTAGATGAGCTGGAAGTCGGTGAAGGTCATCAGCACCGAGAACGTCATCACCACCGCGATGATCGGCGACAGCATCGGCAGCGTGATGTGGCGGAAGCGCTGCAAATTGGTGGCGCCGTCGAGATTGGCGGCCTCATAAAGCGAGGGCGAGATGGTCTGGAGCCCGGCAAGCAGCGTGATCGCGACGAAGGGTACGCCGCGCCAGATGTTGGCGACAACCACCGACCAGCGCGCATTCCAGGGATCTCCGAGGAAGTCGATGTAATGCGTGATCAGGCCCGCCTTGATCAGCACCCAGGAGATGATCGAGAACTGGCTGTCGTAGATCCACCAGAACGCGATCGCCGAGAGCACCGTCGGTACCACGAAGGGCAGCAGCACGATTGCCCTGACGATCGACTTGAAAGGCAGCCGCTCGTTGAGCAGCAGCGCCAGGTAAAGTCCGATGGCGAATTTCACGATGCTGGCGGCCACCGTGTAGAAGATGGTGTTGAACACCGACAGCCAGAACACGGAGTCCTTGGCCAGCGAGACGAAGTTTCCGAAGCCGATGAAGCGCCCGACCCCGCCGATCTTGGTATCGGTCATGCCGAGCCAGAGCCCCAGCGCCAGCGGGTAAGCCAGAAACAGCACGAGGATAGCGATAGCCGGCACCATGAACATCGCGCCGAGAAAGTTCCGGCTCTCGAATGCTCTGGTCCACAGGCTGCTGCGCTTGACTTGGGCGACGCCATGCTCGGCCATAACTGCCATCTCGGACTCCTCTCACCGAACGAAGACGGCGGCGTCCAGCGAACTGGACGCCGCCGTCTGTGGCTGATCAGACCTGGTAGTAGCGCTTGGCTCGCTCGGCGGCCCGCGCCGCAGCTTCCTTCGGCGTGACCGAACCGGTCGCCGCTTCAGCGAACATATCAACCACGACGAAGTCGCCCATGACGGCGGCCGAGGCGTAGCCGAGATCGCCGGCATAGCCGTTGTCGCGGCAACGCTTCAGGCAGTCGCGATACGGCGTGATCTTGGGATCGGAGGTCCAGACCGGATTGTCGTTGTAGGCCGGCAGCGGCGGCGAGACATAGCCGTTGGAGGCGACTTCCCAAGCGTCGTAGTTCTCCTTGTCCATCATGAACTTGATGAATTCCTTGACCGCCTTCGGATACTTCGAGTGCTTGTAGCCGTAGTAGACGAGCACGTTCTGCTGCTCGGTCGGCACGCCCACCGGCCCGATCGGCATCGGCGCGTGGTCCATGTCCTTGGCGATCTCTTGCTGCTTCGGATCGGGGGAGTTCTTGCCGACCGTCCAGATCGAGATGCCGTTCAGGGTCAGACTGAGTTCGCCGTTGAGGAACGCCTTGTTGTTATTCGAGTCGTTCCATGACAGCACACCCGGGATAAACGTTGCATAGAGCTGCTTGACGTATTCGAGCGCCGCAATGGTCTCCGGCGAGTCGATCACGACCTCGTTCTTGTCGTTGACGACCTTGCCGCCGAACGCCCATAGCGCCCACTGGCACCAGCCGTTGGCATCGCCGGTGGCATGGCCGAGCGCGAAGCCGGCCGGCGTGTTGTTCTTCTTCAACGCCTGGCAGAGCTTGAGGAAGCCGTCGGTATCCTTCGGGAATT
The DNA here is from genome assembly GCF_024519875.1 of Bradyrhizobium sp. Bra64. Lineage (NCBI taxonomy): Bacteria > Pseudomonadati > Pseudomonadota > Alphaproteobacteria > Hyphomicrobiales > Nitrobacteraceae > Bradyrhizobium > Bradyrhizobium sp. Bra64. Next base: position 346,345 of record NZ_JALJRD010000003.1, read on the forward strand.
GCTCGAAGCCTGCAGCCTTCATGTGGCTGATGCGGTAGTTCAGGCAGCCGCCGGTCGCGCCCTGGGGAATGGCGATCCAGCTGTTGCCCTTCTTGCCGTAACGCTCGGCAACCGGATACCAGCCGCCATATTTGGCGCCGAGATAGTCGGCGACGTCAGTCATCTCGATCAGCTTTTCCGGGAACTTGAAGGGATCGTCGAGCGTGCCGATGATCAGATCGGGACCAGCGCCGACATTGGCGGCAACCGCGGCCTTCGGCCGGATGTCATCCCAGCTCTCGGCTTCAAGCTTCACCTTGACGCCGGTCTTCTCGGAGAACTTCTTGGTCTGCTCGGCGAACTTGTCGTACTCGGCCTGGATGAACTGCTTCCAGCGCAGCACGCGAATGGAGGCATTCGGCTCCGGCGTGTTGGTCCACTCCGCAGCGCGGACCGGGACGATGCCCGGGCCGGCGAGCAAGGCTGCGCCGCCCAGGCCGGCTTTAAGCACACTTCTCCTGTCGAAATTGCTCATCGTTCTCTCCCTGAATTTTTATGTTTGTATTTGGTCGTTCTTTTAAGTCGCTACACGTCGCTACATGCGCTTGCCTGTCGTCTCGTCGAACAGGTGAACCAGCGACGGGTCGGGCTTCAGCTTGACCTTGTCGCCCGGATTGAACTGGTGACGCTCGCGGAACACCGCGACGACCTGCTCGCCGCCCACCTTGGCGAACACCTGCGTCTCGGAGCCCGTCGGCTCGACCACGATGATCTCGGCATCGGCGCCGTCGTCGGCGATGGTGAAATGCTCGGGCCGCACGCCATAGACGACAGGGCGACCGTCGGACGCCGCCGGCGCGTTCAGGAGCGGCAGCTTGACGCCGTTCGGACCCTCGAAAGTCGCAACGCCGTTGACGCGCACATGACCCTTGAGGAAGTTCATCGCGGGCGAACCGATGAAGCCGGCGACGAACTGGTTCTCGGGCTTGTCGTAGAGCTCGAGCGGGGTGCCCATCTGCTCGACGATGCCGTCATGCATGACGACGATCTTGTCGGCCATGGTCATGGCCTCGATCTGGTCGTGGGTGACGTAGACCGTCGTGGTCTTCAGCCGCTGGTGCAGCTCCTTGATCTCGGTGCGCATCGCGACGCGCAGCTTGGCGTCGAGGTTCGACAGCGGCTCGTCGAACAAGAACACCTGCGGATCGCGCACGATGGCGCGGCCCATCGCGACGCGCTGGCGCTGGCCGCCGGAAAGCTGGCGCGGATAGCGCTCGAGCAGCGGCGACAGCGCCAGGATCTCGGCGGCGCGCTTGACGCGCTTGTTGATCTCGTCGGAGCCCGCGTTGCGCAGCTTCAGCGAGAAACCCATGTTCTCGCCGACGGTCATGTGCGGATAGAGCGCGTAGTTCTGGAACACCATCGCAATATCCCGCTCCTTGGGCTGGATATTGTTGACGACGCGGTCGCCGATCGAGATCGTGCCGGAGGTGATGTTCTCGAGGCCTGCGAGCATGCGCAGAAGCGTCGACTTGCCGCAGCCGGAGGGGCCAACCAGGACGACGAACTGGCCGTCCTCGATCGGAATCGAGACGCCGTGCAGGACTTCAAAATTGCCGAACGATTTCCGCACGTCGCGGATTTGCACAGACGACATCTAGCTCCCTCCTCGAAAGTCCACGACGCCTTTCGCGCCGCGACCGTCTTGTTTTTTCAGACTTCACCGATCGAAGCCCGATCTTAGCGGGCGACATTGTCGGCAGTTTGTGCGGTTTTGGCAATTTGTCTTTGGTTAGTCTGTGCTGGTAGCGCTGTCAACGTTCCTTTGTTTGCGGGAGTGAGTGTGTTATGAGCAACAAATGGGTCGAAAGCGCACCAAGTCAGGCAAAATCCGGCTGGCGGAAGTCGCCGAGCTTGCCGGCGTCAGCCCGATCACGGCGTCCCGTTTCTTCCGCAATCCCGAGGCGCTGTCGGTCGCCAAGCGGACGCGGGTCGAGAGCGCGGCCAAGGAGCTCGGCTATGTGCCGAACCTGGCGGCACGCGCGCTGGCCTCGCAACGCACCGAGGTGATCGGTGTCTTGATTCCGTCACTGACCAACAACGTGTTTTCCGACGTGCTGCGCGGCATCTATGACGCTTCCGAAGGCAGCCCGTACTCGATCCAGCTGTCCAACACACGTTACAGCATTCTCCAGGAAGAAAAGCTGCTGCGCCTGTTTCTTGCGCAGAAGCCGGCCGGGCTGATCGTCACCGGCATCGACCAGACCGCGGAATCCCGCGCGATGCTGGAGGCCGCCGATTGCCCGATCGTGCAGATCATGGAGATCGGGCCTGATCCGGTCGACATGATGATCGGCTTTTCACACTACGATGCAGCGCGCGCGGCGATTGCGCATTTGTTCGCGCAAGGCCACCGCAAGATCGGCTTCGTCGGCGCGCGGATGGATCCGCGGGTGCAGCGGCGGCTGGACGGATATGTCGCGGCCATGAAGGACGCGGGACTGTTCGAACAGCGCCTCGTCGTCACGACTTCGACACCGACCTCGGTGACGCTCGGCGGCGCCCTGTTCACCGATCTCTTGGCGCGGGCGCCCGGCATCGACGCGGTGTTCTGCGCCAATGACGACCTTGCGCTCGGTGTGCTGTTCGAATGCAGGCGCCGGGACATAGCGGTGCCCGAACAGATCGCGATCGTCGGCTTCAACGATCTGGAATTCATGGCATCCGCCGTCCCGACCCTCACCAGCGTACGCACCAACCGCTACGAGATGGGCAGAACGTCCGCCACCATGCTGATCGATGCGATCGAGGGACGGCGTCCCGAGCAGCCGGTGCTCGACCTCGGCTTCAAGGTGATCGAACGGCAAAGCTCGTCATCACGGCGCGCGGACAGCAAGCCGGCCGCGTCCGGAACCGGTGCGGCGAACAAAATGGTAGCGTTACCAAGGAGCCATGACTAGTATCGGATTTGTGAGGAATCGACCCGCCAGCGGGCAGGCAGACCATCGCTCGCGCCGTTGGGCATCGCACAAGCCGACACCATAAAACGGACGTCAGTAAAACGGACGTCAGTGCGTTTGCATTGCAGGAGAAACCAATGACAAAAAAGCCAACCAATGGGCATGCCCCCGCCGGCAACGGCGCTCGCCGCCACCTTCGCTCGCAGGAATGGTTCAACAACCCGCATAATCCGGGCATGACCGCGCTCTATATGGAGCGCTATCTGAACTACGGCCTGACCCGAACCGAGCTCCAGTCCGGCAAGCCGATCATCGGCATCGCCCAGACCGGCAACGACCTCTCCCCCTGCAACCGCCACCATATCGAGCTGGCGCACCGCGTCCGCGAAGGCATCCGCGAGGCCGGCGGCATCGCGATGGAATTCCCGACCCATCCGATCCAGGAGACCGGCAAGCGCCCGACCGCGGCGCTCGACCGCAATCTCGCCTATCTCGGCCTGGTCGAGATCCTCTACGGCTATCCGCTCGACGGCGTCGTGCTGACCACCGGCTGCGACAAGACCACGCCGGCCTGCATGATGGCGGCGGCCACCGTCAACCTGCCCGCGATCGTGCTGTCGGGCGGCCCGATGCTGAACGGCTGGCACAATGGCGAGCGCACCGGCTCGGGCACCATCGTCTGGAAGTCGCGCGAGCGCCTCGCCGCCGGCGAGATCGACTACGAAGAGTTCATGGAGATCGTCGCGTCTTCGGCGCCCTCGGTCGGCCATTGCAACACCATGGGCACCGCCTCGACCATGAACGGGCTTGCCGAAGCGCTCGGCTTTTCGCTGCCGGGCTGCGCGGCGATCCCCGCGCCCTACCGCGAACGCGGCCAGATCGCCTATGAGACCGGCAAGCGCGCCGTCGAGATGGTCTGGGAAGACCTCAAGCCGTCGGACATCCTGACCCGCAAGGCGTTCGAGAACTGCATCGTCATCAACTCGGCGATCGGCGGCTCGACCAATGCGCCGATCCACATCAATGCGCTGGCCCGCCACATCGGTGTCGAGCTGTCGATCGACGACTGGCAGAAATTCGGCCACGACGTGCCGCTGCTGGTCAACATGCAGCCGGCCGGCTTCTATCTCGGCGAGGAATTCCACCGCGCCGGCGGCGTGCCGGCGGTGGTGCGCGAGTTGATGAAGCACAAGCGCATCCATGAGGACGCGGTCACCGTCAACGGCCGCGGCATCGGCGAGAACTGCGCCGATGCGCCGAAGCCCGACAACGACGTGATCTGGGCTTACGACAAGCCGCTGGTGAAAGACGCCGGCTTCCTGGTGCTGAAGGGCAATCTGTTCGATTCCGCGATCATGAAGACCAGCGTGATCTCCAAGGAATTCCGCGACCGCTATCTCAACAACCCGAAGGACCTCAACGCCTTCGAAGGCCGCGCCGTCGTGTTCGAGGGTCCCGAGGATTACCACGAGCGGATCGACGATCCCGCGCTCGAGATCGACGAGCGCTGCGTGCTGTTCATCCGCGGCACCGGGCCGATCGGCTATCCCGGCGGCGCCGAGGTCGTGAACATGCAGCCGCCGGCGGCGCTGATCAAACGCGGCATCCTGTCCCTGCCCTGCATCGGCGACGGACGCCAGTCCGGCACTTCCGGTTCGCCCTCAATCCTGAACGCTTCGCCGGAAGCCGCCGCCAATGGCGGGCTTGCGATCCTCAGGAACGGCGACAAGGTGCGCATCGACCTCAACAAGGGCAGCGCCAACATTCTCATCTCCGACGACGAGGTGAAGAAGCGCCACGCCGAGCTCAAGGCCAGTGGCGGCTTCAAGCATCCGCCGAATCAGACGCCGTGGCAGGAGCTTTATCGCAACACCGTCGGCCAGCAGTCGACCGGCGCCTGCATGGAGCTCGCCACGCGCTACCAGAACGTCGCCGGCACGTTTGGCGTGGCGCGGGATAATCACTAGCACTGTCATTCCGGGGCGCGACGAAGTCGCGAGCCCGGAATCCATCTAGCCATCGAATCCGTCGCATAATGGATTCCGGGCTCGCGCCAAGAGGCGCGCCCCGGATTGACGGCAAGAAATTCAGAGGAGAAAAACAAAATGGCAGACCGCCTCAAGGGAAAACGCGCCGTCGTCACGGCTGCAGCCGCCGGCATCGGGCGCGCATGCGCGATCGCATTCGCGCGTGAAGGCGCCACCGTCATCGCCACCGACATCAACGAGAGCGGCATCGCGAGCCTTGCCAGGGAAGGCATCGCCGAGACGGCAAAACTCGACGTCCGCAACACCGCCGACGTCAACGCCTTCGCCAAGCGCATCGGCAAGGTCGACATCCTGCTCAACGCGGCAGGCTTCGTGCATCACGGCACGATCCTGGAGTGCTCGGAAGAGGATTTTGATTTCTCGTTCGACCTCAACGTCAAGTCGATGCACCGGACCATCCGGGCATTCCTGCCGGACATGCTCGCGGGCGGCGGCGGCAGCATCGTCAACATCTCGTCCTGCGCCGCGCTGCGGCCGCCGGCCAACCGTTACGTCTACAGCGCGTCCAAGGCCGCGGTGTCACTGCTGACGCGCGCGGTCGCGCTCGACTTCATCACCAAGGGCATCCGCTGCAACAGCATCTGCCCGGGCACCGTCGAGACGCCCTCGATGCTCGACCGCGCCGCCGCGCAGGGGCCGCAAGGCAAGGAGATGTTCGTCTCCCGCCAGAAGATGGGCCGGCTCGGCACCGCCGACGAGATCGCGTCCATGGCGGTCTATCTCGGCAGTGACGAAAGCGCCTTCACCACCGGCGTCGACCTCGTCGTCGACGGCGGCTACATGCTCTGACGGTCAAGGGCTCCTCGCATGAACAAGATCGATCTCGACGGCCGCGTCGCCATCGTCACCGGCGGCGCGCAGGGCTTTGGTCGCGCCATCACCCAGCGCTTCGTCGCCTCAGGCGCCAAGGTCGCGATCTGGGACTTCGACTCTGCTCTCGCCGAGAAGACCGCCAAGGAGATCGGCGACAATGTCCGCGTCTTCAAGGTCGACGTCACCGACACCGCAGCCGTCGAGCAGGCCCGCGATGCGACGCTGGCCGCCTTCGGCAAGATCGACATACTGGTCAACAATGCCGGCATCGCCGGCGTCAACAAGCCGGTCTGGGAGACCGATCTCGAGGAGTGGCGGAAAGTCCTGCGCATCAACCTCGACGGCCCCTTCATCTGCTGCAAGGCGATCGTGCCCACAATGCTCAAGCAGAAATACGGGCGCATCGTGAACATCGCCTCGATCGCCGGCAAGGAGGGCAATCCGAACGCCTCGCACTATTCGGCGTCCAAGGCCGGCCTGATCGCGCTGACGAAATCGCTCGGCAAGGAGCTCGCTGCACATGACATTCTGGTGAATGCGGTGACGCCGGCGGCGGCAAAGACCGCGATCTTCGACCAGATGACGCAGCAGCACATCGACTTCATGCTGTCGAAGATTCCCAAAGGCCGCTTTGTTCTGGTGGAAGAGCTCGCCGCGATGGCGGCCTGGCTCGCATCCGAAGATTGTGCCTTCTCCACCGGCGCGGTGTTTGATATTTCCGGGGGACGGGCGACGTACTGAGGCAGTACCGCCCGCAGGGGCGGACCATGCGGCTTGAGCGTCGGGATTTCGTGAAGCTCGCAGCGGGCGCAGCCGCGCTGCCGCTGCTGTCGTCGACGACGCTCGCGCAACTGACGCCCACCCCGCCGAGCATCCGTCCGCCCTCGCCGGCCGAGCGCGGCGCCATGGCTCGGCTCGCGCACAGCTTCATGGACAGATACGGCGTGCCGGCGCTGTCCGTTGCGATCGGCTATGCCGGCACTGTTGTCCATGAGGACGCCTTCGGTCTTGCAGATACCGAGCGGAACGAGGCCGTGACGCCGCGGCAGCTGTTCCGGATCGCCAGCGTCAGCAAGATGATCACCTCGGTCACGATCTTCCGCCTGATCGAGGAGAACCGCCTCAAGCTGACGGATCGCGTGTTCGGCCCGGGCGCGCTGCTCGGCACCGATTGCGGACAGCCGCCCTACTCCGCCGGCATCGACCAGATCACGCTCGAGCATCTCTTGACCCACACCGCCGGCGGCTGGAGCAACGACAACCGTGATCCCATGTTCACCCATCCGCGGATGGACCATGCCGAGCTGATCGCCTGGACGCTCGCCAACCGGCCGCTGGAGCGGACGCCGGGCCAGCATTACGCCTATTCCAATTTCGGCTACTGCGTGCTCGGCCGCGTGATCGAGAAGCTCACCGGCCAGCCCTATGCCGAGCATGTCCGCACCGACGTGCTTGCACGCTGCGGCGTCACCGACATGACGATTGCGGGCAACACCCGCGACCAGCGCCAGGCCGGCGAAGTCGTCTATTACGGTCAGGGCGAAAATCCCTACGGCATGAACGTCCGGCGGATGGATTCCCATGGCGGCTGGATGGCGACGCCGACCGACCTCGTGCAGTTCCTGATGCATGTGGACGGCTATTCTCGGCCGTCGAACATCCTGCGGCCGCGCACCATAGAGGTCATGACCACCGCGCCCAGCTACAGCCCGGACTATGCCAAGGGTTTTTGCGTCAACAAATTCGGCAATTGGTGGCACAATGGCAGCCTGCCGGGCACGAGCACGATTGCCGTGCGCACCCATGGCGGCTTCTGCTGGGCCGCCCTCACCAACACAAGGCGCGGGAATTCCAACATGGATGGCGATCTCGACAACCTCAACTGGAGCATGGCGCGTCAGGTCGCCGAGTGGCGGGTCGCATGATCCGGGAAGGTGGATGCCTGTGCGGCGCGGTGCGGTTCAAAGCGGAGGGCGAGCCGCTCAACGTCCGCATCTGCCATTGCCGCATGTGCCAGAAGGCGATGGGATCGCCCTATTTCGCCCGCGCGCAGTTCGACCAGCGCGCGCTGACGGTCGAGGGCGATACCGGGCGCTATGCGTCGTCCGAGAACATCGACCGCGTGTTCTGCAAGCGCTGCGGCACGCGCCTGTTCTCCTGGCGGCGCAACGGCACGCTGGCGGGCGTTGCGCTCACGACCTTCGACGACCGCAACGCCTTTGCGCCGACCGAGCACATCTGGGTCTCGGAAAAGCTCGCCTGGCTGAAGCTCGACGACGGCCTGACGCAATACCCGGGGACGATCCCGACATAGCTCGCCCCGGCGGGATCGGCAGGCCCGACCGATCATCTGCAGCGTGGCATTTCGGACCTGGCCGCCCTATGTTGAGGTGAAGCGTTGCTGCACCACCGGTTTGGCTGGGACGGCTAACAAGGCCGCGGGCAAACCGGGACGGACGAGCCGTGAACATCTCTTTCTATGACCTGTCGGTGTGGGTGCTGCCGCTGGTGCTCGCCATCACCTTCCACGAGGCCGCGCACGCTTTCGTCGCGAACCGCCTTGGTGACAACACGGCCCGGCAGCTCGGCCGCGTCAGCTTCAATCCGCTGCGCCACATCGACCCGTTCGGCACCCTGATCCTGCCGGCGATGCTGCTGTTCGCGCATTCGCCGTTCCTGTTCGGCTATGCCAAACCGGTGCCGGTCAACTTCCGCAACCTCAACAACCCCAAGCTCGACATGGTCTGGGTGGCGCTGGCCGGGCCGGTCACCAACATCCTGCTGGCGCTCGTCGCGGCTCTGGCCCTGCACGCCCTGCCCTTTGCACCCGCCGGCTCGGCGCAGTGGATTTTCGACAACCTCAAGAACGCGCTGCTGATCAACGCGGTGCTGGCGGTGTTCAACATGATGCCAATCCCGCCGCTCGACGGCGGGCGGGTCGCGGTCGGGCTGCTGCCTCGTCCGCTCGCCTTGCCGCTGGCCCGGCTCGAGCCGTTCGGGATGCTGATCCTGATCGGTCTCCTGATACTGCTGCCGCTGGCGGGCTCCCAGTTCGGTCTAAATCTTGATGTTATTTCAGCAATACTGCGAACGTTGACCGGTTATGTGATTCAGGCTGTTCTCTTCCTGACCGGCAATGCGTAGTTGAACAGCGCCACCCGAACACAAGCCGAAGGGCCCGAGGCCGACTTGGTCAAAGCTGCCGATATGCTGATCGCGCGACGCGCCGATACCCGCGCCCGCGCGGATTTTGCCACCTGGAGGATGATGGCCAAGCTCAACGGGTCTTCCGCGCTGCCTCCGGAGGCGCAGGAGTTTCTCGTCAGCTACAAGAACCTGCTGGCACAGATGGACGAGGGTGATGCCACCGAGGCCACCATCGGCGCGATCTACAAGGCCTATTATGCCGAGATGGGCGGCGCCGGAACCCCGCCCGACGTCCGCATTCGCGCGGCCGAGCCGGCAGCGGACAATGTTACCGCCTTCCGCCGGCCAGCCCCGAAGCCGAAGAAGGCTGCCTTCTTCGCCGCGACGGCATCCGGTGGAACCCAGAAACGGCCGCTCCCGGTGGCGCTGATCTTCGCCTGCCTGGTCGTGGTCTATGTCGGGATCCGGCTCTACTGGCGCTGAGCCGTCTTCTTCTTTTTCTTTGCGTCCGGCGGCGTGAAGATGATGTCGACGGTGCGCTCGAACCGATCTTCGGTCAGCCCGGCAGGCGGCTGCGGGATCGGATCGGACTTGCGGACGATCGAGACCGCGGCAGCATCGTAAGCTGCGTCTCCGGACGATTCCAAGACGTCGACCGAAAGGACGTTGCCCCGCCGGTTGATCGCGAAGCTTACCTTCACCTTCTGATTGTTGGGCTCCTTGCCTTCCGGATTGACCTTGTGGGCCGCCAGGTGCGCGCTGATCTTGCGGTTCCAGTCGGCCGTTATCTTCAAGATGTCCTTGCCGATGCCCAGCACGGGCGCCAGGGCCTTCTCGGCTTCGCGCGCGTCCTCATCGAGTGTCTGCCGTGCGGTCGCAACCGACTGCGGCGAAGCCTCCGCAGCGGGAGTTTCGACCGCCGCGATCTTCGGATCCTCGTCCTGCGGCTTCTTCGAGATATTTTCGGTGACGACCCGATCGGGATCGTCGACCTGCTGCGACTGATCCTTTGGCAGCTCGGTTTCCTTGGTCTCGGCCTTCTGCTCGGGAAGCGCCTGCTGCTCCTGCATCGCTTCGCTGTCCGGTCCCGGCGGAAGGTCGGCGTCAGGCGCCTTCGGCGACGCCATCTCGACGGCGAACTCCGCGCCGGCCGCGCCCAGGCCATCGTCGACGTCATCGGTCTTCAGGTGCGCCAGCGCGAGCGCGGCACCGCCCAGATGGAGCGCGAGCGCTGCCACCGCTGCCAAAATCCAAAGCTTCCGGGATGGTCTGGATTCGTCAGACATGGCGGGCCTCTACGGCTGAGCGGCGCCTGCCGCAGGCGCCCCCGGCGCGCCTTCCAGCGCGACCAGCTTGACCCGCGTATAGCCGCCCGAGCGCAGCAGCTCCATGACGCCCATCAACTCCCCATACGGCACCGACTTGTCGGCGCGCAGGAAGACATACTTGTCCTTGCTCATGTCGGACAGGCCGTCGAGGGTGCCGAGCAGCTCGGCCCGGTGGACCGGGTTTTCCCCGATCGCGAGCGTCAAATCGGGCTTGATGCTGAGATAAGTCGGCTTGTCCGGCTTCTTCTGCGGCGTCGCGCTCGATGTCGGCAGATCGATCGGCAGATCGACGGTCGAAAGCGGAGCTGCGACCATGAAGATGATCAGCAGCACCAGGATGACGTCGATGAACGGCGTGACGTTGATGTCATGCGTTTCCGAGAAATCGTCGTCGTCGTCGTTGTCTGCGAGCGAAACGGCCATGGTTCACTCCGCCGCGCGCGAATGCACGCTGCCGTGGCTGCGGTCGAGATCGCGCGAGAGTAGCCGCCCCGCCGCACCCGAGGCACGGCTGACGAGCTCGAGATAGCTCTTCGTCACCCGCGAGAAGTGGTTGTAGATGATGACGGCGGGAATGGCGGCGACCAGACCGATCGCGGTGGCGAGCAGCGCCTCGGCGATACCGGGCGCGACGACGGCGAGGTTCGTGGTCTGCGACTTCGAGATGCCGATGAAGCTGTTCATGATGCCCCACACCGTGCCGAACAGGCCGACGAAGGGCGAGGTCGAGCCGATGGTCGCGAGCACGCCCATGCCGACGCGGATGCGCCGCGCCTCCGCGCGCACGATCTCGGAAAAGCTCGAAGCGGCGCGCTCCTTGATGCCGGCATCGCTGGACAGGCCGGCCGACATCCGCGCCTCGCGCAGCGCCGCCGCCAGAAAGGACGGCAGGATGCCCTCCTTGGCGCCGAGCGCCATCTGCGCTTCCGCGAGCGAGCGCGCTTCCGCGATCTTCTTCAGCGCCGAACGAAGCCTGGTCGAGGCGACCGACAGCTCGATCGACTTGGCTATCAGCACCGTCCAAGTCATCAGCGATGCAAAGGCGAGCCCGATCATCACCGCCTTCACGATGACGTCCGCCGACTGGAACATCACCCAGGGCGACAATTCCTTCATGGCCGGCGCAACGCCGGCCGCCGTATCGGACTTTGCCGCCGCCGGTGCGGTGACCGAGGAAACCGCAGGCGCCGCGGCTGGAGCGGCAACCGGGGCCGGGCTGACCGCAGACGGCTGAGCCGTCGATTGGACGGGTGCCGCGGGCGCTGTTTGTGTCTGGGCAGAAACGGGGGATGCGAGCCCGGCGGCCGCCAGCATCAGAGCTGCGGCAAGGCTTGCTTGGAAGGACATGATCTTCATACTTCGGCCCAGTAGCGAATGAGGTTGTGATAGATACCCGTCAATTTGACCGTTTCGGGATCGTCACGCCCGAGCCGTTCCACCAGCGCCTGAATCGCGGTGTCGAGGTCAAAGATCATGCTCCGGGCTTGATCGTCCCGTATCATGCTCTGAAGCCAGAAGAAAGACGCGACCCGCGTTCCCCTCGTCACCGGGGTGACCAGATGCAGACTGGTCGAGGGATAGAGCACGCAGTCCCCGGCTTGCAACTTGACTTCGTGGGATCCGTAGGTGTCCTCGATCACAAGTTCGCCACCGTCATACTCTTCCGGCTCGGCCAGGAACAGCGTAACCGACAGGTCTGTGCGGATGCGAAGGCCGGTCAGGCGGTCGCCGCGGATCGCATTGTCGACGTGCAGGCCGAAATGGTGGCCGCTGCTGGCCGCATAGCGGTTGAACAGCGGCGGGAAGATCTGCAGCGGTACAGCCGCCGCGACGAAACGTGGATTCGATGTCAGCGCCGTGATGACGCGGTTGCCGAGCTTGCGCGCGACCTCGCTGTCCGGCGGCAATTGCTGGTTGCGCTTGACCATCGCCGACTGCGAGCCGGCGGTGGAGCGTCCGTCCTCCCATTCGCTGGCGTCCATGATGCGGCGGAAATCCGCCACATCATCCTTGCTGAGAACGCCAGACAGGCACGTCAACATGATCAGAACTTCGCCGTCGTGATGAGGTAGAACGCCCGTCCCGGCGCGACCGCGACGAACGGCACCGCGCTGCGATAGAGCGTGTCGTAGTAGAGCTTGTTGGTGAGGTTCTGGGCGTAGAACTTCATGGTCCAGTTCTTGTCGATCTTCTTCTCGACGAACGCATCGAAGCGCCAGTAGCTCGGCAGCTCGTTGCCGGTATTGGCCGCGAACGTGCCGCCATAGACCTTCGAGCGATAGACCGCCTGCCCGCCCAGCTCCCAGCCGTCGTCAAACTTGTATTTGGTCAGCATGCTGAACGACTGATGGGCCACGTTGGCAAGCTGCAGGCCGAGATTTGAGGCAACGCCGCTCTGCGTGACCTTCGATTGCATCAGCACCAGGCCGCCGAAGATGCTCCAGCGGTCGGTGATCTTGCCCTCGGCCTCGATGTCGATGCCTTGGATCCTGTAGGCAGCGCCCGAGGTCAGCAGGCCGCTGACGGTCTCGCGCGCATTGTCCTTCGTGGTCTGGAACAGCGCGGCGCTGACAAGCAGGTGGCGGTCCGCCAGCTCCCATTTGGTGCCGATTTCGGCAGCCTTGTTGCGTTCGGGCCCGAGCAAGATGGTCGAGTTGGCGGGAACACCGCCGTAGTCGGTGCCGGTCGCGTCGAGCTCCGAGCCGAACGGATTGGCCGAGGTCGCGTAGGCTGCATAGAGGCTGCCGATCGACATCGGCTTGTAGACCAGACCGACGTTGTAATTGACGAGATCGCTGCTTTGCTTGAGGTAGGCCGAGTTTGTCGACGAACTCTGGCTGTAGCCGTCGTAGCGCACGCCGCCATTGACGATGATGGTGTCCTGCCAGTTCGCGGTGTCCATGACGTAGACGCTGCTAGTGTTGACGCCGTAGCGCGTCGGATTTCCAACCAGCGACGGCGTGTTGCTGAAGGGAATGTTGGTGTACTGCGGCGAGTAGAGATTGACCCCCGTGACCGCCCCGTTGCTGGTCGAGCCGCCGCCGAACAGTTCGGACGAAAGGCCGGTGTACCGATCGATCGAGATGTTCTCGTTCGTATATTCCACGCCGAACACCGCGGTGTGCTTGACCCCGCCGGTGTCGAGCTTGAACGTGGCCTCGTTCTGGTTGGCCCACACGTCCACGTTCTGGTAGCGGCTCTGTGCGCTCGCTGTCGTGGTCCAGAGCAGCGGATTGGGGCTGGTCGTGTTCGGGTTCTGCGGCAGCGTGCCGATATAATTCAGCAGCGAGTGCTCGCCGCGCACCTTGCTGCTGAGTGTAATGGCCTCGTTGACCTTGTATTCGATCGTCCCGGTACCGAAATCCTGCCGCGCGGTCTGGAAGTCGCGGTTGAGGAAGCCGTACCAGGTGCCGCGCGGAATGCCGGCCGACGTCACCGGGACATTGCCCTGCTTGTAATAGGGCACGCCGAAATCCGGCAGGCCGCTGAGGTCTGTGTGGACGTAGTTCGTCGTGATCTTGATGTCGTTGGTCGGGGTGTACTTGGTCGAGATGAACGAGCCCCAGCGATCATCGGTCACGTAGTTGCGGCCGGCGACGTTGGCGTCCTGGAACAGGCCGCCAACACGCACCGAAAAAGTCGGGTCGATGACCTGGTTGACGTCGAGCGTGACGCGCTTGGTCCGGTCGGTGCCGAACTCGGTGTCCATCCGCTTGAAGTTGACGTCGCCGGCCTGCTTGGTGACGATGTTGATGGCGCCGCCGGCGGTGCCGCGGCCGGCGTAGGACGAGGCCGGGCCACGCAGAATCTCGATCTGCTCGGTGAAGAAGTTTTCGCGGATCGAGACCGCGGGATCGCGGATGCCGTCGATGAAGACGTCGTTGCGCGCATCGAAGCCGCGGATGAAGAAACGGTCGCCGAACGCGTTGCCGCCTTCCCCCGATCCCAGCGTCACGCCGGCGGTCGAGCGCCCGATCTCCTTCAGCGTCGTGGCGTTCTTGTCCTCGAGCACTTCCTTGCTGAGCACGGTGATGGTCTTCGGCGTGTTCAGCATCGGCTCGGGAAACTTTCCGGAGGCCTGGACATGGTCGACCTTGTAGGGCGCCGCCGGATCGGAATACGGATTGCGGTCGACGTCGCCGGCGGGGACGGTGGGAGCGGCCTGCTGCGCCGCCTGCTGACGCTGCGCGGCGCGACGAAGCGCATTGCGTGCGCGGACCTGATCCGGCGTCGGCTTCGAGGCCGTCGGGCGCGGACGCTGAACCGGCGCATCGACCGTGACCGGCGGCAGGTTCGACTGCTGCGCTTCCGCGCCGCTCGACACCGATGCTGCCGCGATCAGACCCGCAACAGCGGAGACCTTCTTGCCGGAAACGCTCGTGAACTTTTCATCGAATGCTGCGACCGAACGCAACGACTTCGGTGCGACCACCTGCCCCATTACCACACGCCCCATATTCCTGTTCGTCCATTCAATTCGATGAACGATTGGAGTGTTGGTATCGGCCGCAAAATAGCGGGTCAATGCGAGCAAGCCGCGAGAACCCCTTGAATAAGTCCAGATCAAAACGATTCTAAACTGCAGTTTGAAATCGTTCTAAAGCAGGATTGGATTCGTTCTAAAGAGATCGCGAAAAATGCCGCGAGATCACTATCGCGTTCGAATCGTCAGTCGCTGCTCGGTGGCTTCATCAGCGAGAACAATTCATCGACGGTTTTCTGCGCGACGGCGCGCACGCGATCGCTGTTGTCCATGCCGGCGATGTTGACGCCGCCAACCACGGCTTTGATCTCGTCGCGGAAGTCGGTGAGGAAGCGCAACGGATCACGCTGCTCGTTGGCGACGCGCGCGATCAGTCCCGTGATCAGAATCTGACACGCGATCAGCTTGCCGTTCAGTTCGTCCATGCCGCGCTCCCGTTGTAGCGCGCCGATATGGCCGATGCCGGATTTCCTGACAACCGAAACGGCCTCCGCACGATTTAGAACCGTTCTTGCGAACCGCCCCATCGCGGCTCCCGCGCGGCGCCGGCCTGTCCCGTGCACACCGCTTCCGGGCATTGCACAAGCTTTGCACGCCGGTCGTTCGTGGCGGGAAAATGCAGCACTGCACACCGTCGTGTCACGGAGCTGCCTAGACAGTGCAAAGCTTTCCAATTGTTTAGGATTCTCAACCGATAGTGCTGTTTACACTGGAACTTGGCGTGTATTATACAAGCCCGCTGGAACCCTATGATTGCCCCATAATTCGTAGCTCAGGGCATACGAGCCGACACGAGACGATATGAAAAAGTCCCGGCCGATCCTCTGGATTCTGATCATCGCGGCCGTGGCCTCCGCGGGTTACTATGGTTGGCGGAAATTCGGCTCGCCGGAGGCCGGGAAAACCCAGACCGCACAGAAGGGCCCGCCGCGCCCGTCCGCCGTGCCGGTGAGCGTTGCGCCGGTCCAGAAGATCGACTTTCCGGTCTACCTGACCGGTCTCGGCACGGTTCAGGGCTTCAACACGGTGCAGGTCCGCACCCGGGTGGATGGCCAGATCGACAAGATCGCCTTCACCGAAGGCCAGATCGCCAAGGAGGGCGAGCTTCTCGCCTCGATCGATCCCCGCCCCTATCAAGCCACGCTCGACCAGGCCAAGGCCAAGAAGGCGCAGGACGAGGCAAACCTGGCCAACGCCAATCTCGAACTCCAGCGCGCCATGAAGCTCGGCGAGTTCGCCACCGCGCAGCGGGTCGACACCCAGCGCTCGACGGTCGCCCAGCTCACCGCGCAGATCGCCGCCGACGATGCCGCCATCTCCAACGCGCAGACCCAGCTCGATTACACCCAGATCAAGGCGCCGATCACCGGCGTCGCCGGCTTGCGCCTGGTCGACGTCGGCAACATCGTCAACTCCTCGACGCAGACCGGCATCGTCACGATCTCGCAGGTCGAGCCGATCTCGGTGATCTTCACCGCGCCGGAGGATCAACTGCCCTACATCAGCGAAGGCCAGAAGGCCGGCGCGCTGAAGGTGATCGCGTTCACCACCGACGGCAAGAAGACGCTGGCCGAGGGCAAGCTCGCGGTCATCAACAACCAGGTCGACACCACGAGCGGGACTATCCGGCTCAAGGCGGTGTTCGACAACAAGGACCACGCGCTGTGGCCCGGTCAGTCGGTTTCGACGCGTCTTCTGGTCCGGACGTTGAGGGATGCCACCGTGGTTCCCGACGACGCTGTCCAGCATTCGACCAACGGCCTCTACGCCTACACTGTGAATCAGGACAACAAGGCCGAACTGCACAAGGTCAAGGTCAGCTATGCCATCGACGGTCGTTCGGTGGTTGAGGAAGGACTCAGCCCAGGGCAGCAAGTCATCACCGGCGGGCAGTTCAAGGTACAGCCCGGAAGCCTCGTCACCTCGGCGGTCGCAAGCTCGGATCCGGGTCAGAACAAGGTTCGACAGGAATGACAGGCGGCGGGATTTCGGCACCTTTCATCCGTTATCCCATCGGCACCTCGCTGCTGATGGCCGGCATTCTATTCGTCGGTCTCGTCGCCTACCCCCTGCTGCCAGTCGCGCCGCTGCCGCAGGTCGACTTCCCGACCATCCAGATCACCGCGAACCTGCCGGGCGGCAGCCCCGAGACCATGGCCTCCTCGGTGGCGCAGCCGCTGGAGCGCCAGTTCGCGCAGATTCCCGGCATCGCCCAGATGACGTCGACGAGTTATCTGGGAACGGCGTCGGTCACCATTCAGTTCGATCTCAATCGCAGCATCGACGGTGCCGCCAACGACGTGCAGGCCGCGATCAATGCGGCGTCGGGTCAATTGCCGAAGAATCTGCCCTCGCCTCCGACCTATCGCAAGGTGAACCCCGCGGATTCGCCGATCCTCATTCTGTCGGCCACCTCGGACATGCTGCCGCTGACCACCGTCAGCGACTCCGTCGATGCGCAGCTGGCGCAACAGATCAGCCAGATCTCCGGCGTCGCGCAGGTCATCATCGGCGGCCAGCAAAAGCCGGCCATCCGCATCCAGATCGATCCGGCCAAGCTCGTCGCCAAAGGGCTGTCGCTGGAGGACGTGCGCAGCCAGATCGCGATCACCACGGTCGACAGCCCGAAGGGCAACATCGACGGCGCGAAGCGCGCCTACACGATCTACGCCAACGATCAACTGACGCAATCCAAGGACTGGAACGACGTCATCATCGCGTACCGCAACGGCGGCCCGCTGCGTATCCGCGACATCGGTCAGGCCGTGACCGGGCCCGAGGACGCCAAGCAGGCCGCCTGGGCCAATGGCAAGCGCGGCGTGTTCCTCGTCGTATTCAAGCAGCCCGGCGCCAACGTCATCGAGACCGTCGACAAGATCAAGGCGGCCCTGCCTCGCCTGGTGGCGGCAATCCCGCCCTCGATCAAGATCGAGGTGATCAGCGACCGCACCCAGACCATCCGCGCCGCGGTCGAGGACGTCCAGTTCACGCTGCTGCTGACCATCTTCCTCGTGGTCATGGTCATCTTCATCTTCCTGCGCAGCTTCTGGGCGACCGTCATCCCCGCCATTACCGTGCCTCTGGCTCTTCTGGGCGCCTGCTCGCTGATGTGGGTGTTCGGCTATACGCTGGACAATCTCTCCCTGATGGCGCTGACGATCGCGGTCGGCTTCGTGGTCGACGACGCCATCGTCATGCTCGAAAACATCTCGCGCTACGTCGAAGAGGGCGAATCGCCGATGGCCGCCGCCTACAGGGGCGCGAAAGAGATCGGCTTCACCATCGTCTCGATCAGCATCTCGCTGGTCGCCGTGCTGATCCCGCTGCTCCTGATGGGCGGCATCATCGGGCGCCTGTTCCGGGAGTTCGCCGTCGTGCTGGCGATGACGATCTTCGTGTCGATGATCGTCTCGCTGACGCTCACCCCGATGATGGCGTCGCGCTTCCTGCGCGCTCATGGCGAGGTCAAGCACGGCCGCTTCTATCAGTGGAGCGAGAACGCCTTCGACGCGATGCTGCGCGGCTACGAACATGTTCTGGACATCGCGCTGAGCTGGCGGCGGACGACGCTCTTCATCTTCTTCGCGACCCTCGCCCTGTCGGTCTATCTCTTCGTCCTGATCCCCAAGGGCTTCTTCCCGCAGCAGGACAACGGCCTGATCACCGCGACGTCGGAAGCGTCGCAGGACATTTCCTTCGCGGCGATGAAGGAGCGGCAGGAAGCGGTTGCCAAAATCGTCCAGGCGGATCCGGGCGTTGCCACCATCGCCATGGCGATCGGCGGCAGCGGCAGGGCCGGCAACAACGGCAACCTGTTCATCACCTTGAAGCCGCGCAGCGAGCGTGATGCCACGGCCCAGCAGATCATCGCGCGCCTGCGTCCCCAGCTCGAGAAAGTGCCGGGCGTCCGCCTGTACATGCAGGCCGCGCAGGACGTCCGGCTCGGCGGCCGGCCGACGCGGACGCAATTCGAGTTCACGCTGCAGGATGCGAACCTCGCCGAGCTCAACGAATGGGCGCCCAAGATCCTTGCGAAGATGCAGACGCTGCCGGAATTGCGCGACGTCGCGACCGATCAGCAGACCCAGGGCACCACCGTCCAGCTCAAGATCAACCGCGATACTGCGTCCCGCTACGGCATCCAGCCCCAGCTGATCGACGATACGCTCTATGATGCATTCGGCCAGCGTCAGGTCACGCAGTATTTCACCCAGCTCAACACCTACAAGGTGATCCTGGAAATCCTGCCGGAAATGCAGGGCAGCCTGGAAAGCCTGAACAAGCTCTATCTGAAGTCGCCGTTGACGGGTGATCAGGTGCCGCTGTCGACGTTCGCGACCTGGACCACCGATCCGGTTCGCCCGCTCTCGATCAGCCATCAGGGTCAATTTCCAGCAACCACGATCAGCTTCAACCTGGCGCAGGGCATGGCGCTCGGCCAGGCTACCCAGGCGGTGCAGAAGGCGATGGCCGACCTCGGCGCGCCGCCCACGCTCAATTCAAGCTTCCAGGGTACCGCACAGGCGTTCCAGCAGTCACTCGGCACCGTGCCGCTGCTGATCCTCGCTGCACTGGTCGTGGTCTACCTGATCCTCGGCATCCTCTACGAGAGCTACATCCACCCGATCACGATTCTGTCGACCCTGCCCTCGGCCGGCGTCGGCGCATTGCTGATCCTGATGGCGGCCGGCTTCGACTTCAGCCTGATCGCGCTGATCGGCATCATCCTCTTGATCGGCATCGTGAAGAAGAACGGCATCATGATGGTGGACTTCGCCATCGCCGCGGAGCGCGACGAGCACAAGACGCCGGCGGAATCGATCCGCCAGGCCGCGGTGTTGCGCTTCCGTCCGATCATGATGACGACGATGGCCGCCCTGCTCGGCGGCGTGCCGCTAATGCTCGGCCACGGCACCGGCGCCGAGATCCGCCAGCCGCTCGGCTACGCCATGGTCGGCGGCCTGATCGTCAGCCAGGCGCTGACGCTGTTCACCACGCCGGTCGTCTATCTCTATCTCGACGAACTCAACAACTGGTTCTCGGGCTGGGGCCGCTCAGGTGACGGCGAAGGCGACGCGGCGGTCGAGCACGGCACCGTTAAGGAAGCTGCCGAGTAGCGGCTTGCACGGCGCTTCCGGCGACGCTACAGCGATGGCCAAGGTTCACGCCAACGCGGTTTCGCCATGCTCATGCAATCCAGACTTGCCGCCCTTGCCGCAGCCCTCCTGTTGTCGACGGGCGCCGCGTACGCCCAGCAGGGCGCCAAGAAGAACGCAGCTCCCGCCCCGGCGGCCCAGCCTGCGCCGGCTCCGACGCAAGCACAGGCTGACGGCGCTCCGGCGCAGCAGCCCGGCTGGGTCGTGCGCTGCACCAGCATCAGCCGCGACGCGCCGCTCGAATGCGCGATGGAGCAGAACGCGGTGTTGACCAAGACCGGCCAGACCATCGTCCTGATCAACATCCGCATCGCGCCCGACACCCGCACGCCGGTGGCGCTGCTGCAATTGCCGCTCGGCCTCAACCTTCCCATCGGCGCCAAGCTCCAGGTCGACGAAGGCAAGACGGTCGATCTCCAGATCCAGACCTGCGAGAACCGCGGCTGCTACGCCTCGACGCCGATCGCGGCGGACCTGCTGGGCGCTTTGAGGTCCGGCAAGCAGTTGAAGGTCTCCTTCCAGAACATGGCGAAGGAGACGATCGCGATCCCGATGCCGCTGAACGATTTTGCGGCCGCCTACGACAAGATCAAGTAAGGACCCGCTAGCAATCCGAAGTGCGATCCGGCGGCTGCCGCCGTTCCGGATCGCGTCTCGGCGTGCACTCACCCCGCCATCTCGCGTGCCCGCAGCAGCGTCGTGAAGCCGCCATAGATCATGCGCTTGCCGTCGAACGGCATGCCGTCCAATTTCAGCCGTGGGTCCGCCATCACCTTCTTGTTGACGGCGTCGCGAGTCTCGCGGTCGCGATAGACGATCCAGGAGAACACCACGACCTCATCCTCCTTCGCCATCACGGCCCGCGGAAACGAGGTCAGTTCGCCATAGGGAACGTCGTCGCCGATGCATTCGACGTAATCGAGCGCGCCGTGCTCCATCCAGATCGCGCAGGCCGGTTGCGCGAGCGCCTTGTAGGCCTCGATCTTGTCCTTCGGCACGGCCAGCACGAAACCATCGACATAGGGCATCACGGATCTCCTTGGGTTGTGTGTCCCAAGGACGATGGAGCGCGCGGCGATCCGACCCCGGCGACGCCATTTCAGATGAGGCAAACCGCCACGCGCGGCGGCGGGATCGGATGCAGGTCTCGAGTGCCAGAATTGGCTGCCGTTCTTAGATACTTATAGAACCATGTGCCGTGCGCCGGACCCAGCCTTTAGACGGATTTTGGAGAACGTCCGGGAGTTGATTGCCGCCTAGACGCAATAAGCGCATTGGATGCCCGACCCGCTGGAGCGAGAACCCATAAATGTGCCGGGGGCAGACCGCCCGCTACGTCCGCTCTGCTCCGGTAGCGACCAGATCCCGCACCGCATCGATATGACGCGATGGGCCAAAACCGGAAGTAGCAGCGAATGTGGATTGATGGTCCCCAATGCCTTCGCGACCTTAGGATTGATAGCGAGCACGAACTTGATCGGTTGCTCGATGGGAAGATCGCTCGGTCTGCCACCGGAGCCCGATGCAAAATTCGCTTGTCGGAATGTCGTTATTTCTTCCTAACCTTCGTCGGAGGCTTGGGCTGCCCCGGATAGACTGGAACCATTTTCAGACCGCCCATGACACAGAAGCCGTTCTTTTCAAGCTCGGCCAGTCGATCATCCTCAAGTCCCAACCGGGGCGGCGTTCCTTCGCCAACCTCGAAGGCCTTAAACGGCTTCCACATCAGTCCGGCTTCGACCGGCAGGTTCGCACCCGTCTTGTCATACGTCAGTCCGAAGATGTTCTTGTTGCCCTTCTTGAATGAATACACCCGCTTCGCCATTTGCCCTCCCGATGGGTTTCCTTATGTGATCTCCAGACTTAAATCGCCGTGATTGTAATCCAGATGCGAAGCCAAGCACACATCTCGTTTCGCGTGCTAAGTGAACATCCGCCGCCGAGGTAGCACACCACGGTGAACCTGCGGCACCGCGCGGGTCGCAACTCTCACGGGTGGCCACCCGGCTCCAGGTCAGACGCCGAATATGGTCGGACAGCGCTCCGCCACGCCTGCAGCGAGCAGTACTGCGCCGATCGAGGCACCATTATTTTCATCCGTGGGGCGTCGGCGATGGAGCAAGGCTAGCCGTCATTATCCGGAGTTTGCGACGGAACCAGCCCGGCCACTGCTTCTTTGATGTCTTCCACTAAATTGACCCGTGCATCGATTGCTCTGGTTTTGCTTTCGATGACTTTCTGACGGTACTCCTGCCGTCGCTTCTTTCTATCCTGCTCTAGTTCTGAAAGGGCTTCCTTGAATGATAGTCCCAAAAACCCGCCCGCGAAGAGGAGTTTAACTTCCGGGTCTGGATGCGCTCGAAATGGGGGAATGGACCGGTCGCCGAGGGCTTCGTTCAGCTTCCTTAGATTGAGGCCAAAAAGATAAATCTGTTCTTCGTTCTCAGGAAGAACGTTCGCGAAATTCGAAAGGGTGTTTTCGATCTTCTCAGATAACGTTCTCAGGTCCTCATCACCTGCGACTCGAAGACCCGAAACGAGGCGCTCACGATCACTTTTCCGCAACTCTAAAAGGTTGAGCCGACCAATATCTAACTTCATCGCTATCGGACTCCGATGTAATCTGTGTCCACTGACACACGATGCCTGCGGAATAGCGCTGCGGCATTCTCCAAATGGGTCGTCGTGCGGGTTTTGTGCGTTCCATACCTTCCCGACTTGTTGTCTAGTATCCAGGTCAAACTCCCGTTGGAGACTTCGTCCAAATAAAGCTCGCCTCCGATCCTGGCGCCCACTCCACCAACTAAAAGAGGATGTCCTAGCGGCTTTACGTTATTGTTAAGAGGAATACCTCTCATTCGCGGTCTGCGCGCTGTCCCATGTAAGTCAACCACCTCTTCAAGCGCAAACATGATGTCACCGCGCTCATCCACTACCCAGATAAATGTGATCGCCCTGAATATGGATTGTCCGATTGACATATTTTGGGCTAGCACGAGAATTTGGGTAAGTTGCTGGGCCGAGTCTTGATTAAGTTCATAATTTTTCAGTGTTTCTCTAAGCTCCCACGTTTTTAGCCCGCTTTGAGGCGGGATTACTGGGCCAAATAAGTCATCCAGTTCATCGCTCATAAGCCGTCAATTCTTGATCGCACAGCACGGATATCGCTCACAAAAGAGCTATCACTATCGCAGGTAGAGCGCCAACGAAAGTGCCTAGATTGAGCGCGGGCTGCGCCGTCGTCCCCCCAGCGGGGCAATGTAATGTTGCCGCGGTGTTGACGCCTACTTTGGAAAAGTACCGGCGCGTCTGCCAAGCCCAATAAAGAGGTGGGCCATGACCGAAATCATCGCCAAGGAGCTCGCAGTCTGTTTAGTGAACAGTTGACGCGGGCCGAATCGCGTGTTAACCGTTGACTAAACAGAAGATGGGAGATGCTGGCATGTCAGGGGAGAAGTTTGGAGCATTCGTGCGCCGACATCGGGAGGCGAAGGAAATCGGCTTGCGGGAGATGGCGAAGATGATCGGTGTGAGTCCCACATACCTTTCCAAGGTTGAGCGCGATGAATTCGCTGCGCCAGCGGAGGACAAAGTGAAGGCGATTGCCAAGGTTATTGGCTGCGATGCCGACGACCTCCTGGCGCGTGCGGGGCGTGTGGCCACCGATATCTCGGACATCATCAAGCGCCAGCCTGTCGAACTGGCGGCGCTCCTGCGGACAACCAAGGGCCTGACGGCCGACGACATCACCCGGCTTGCCCGGCAGGCACAGAAGGCAAAAGACTGATTGCGGTGAACCACGGCTTCGATGATGCAGATGAAAGGATGACGACCTGATGCCGAAGAAGGTGCCCTACCTTGACGAGCAGCGGATCGAGCGCGACGCTGCGGCGCTCCTGGCCGAATTCCAGCAAGCTCGTGGCGTCGTCATCACACGTCAGGTCCCGATCGAGGACATCGTCGAGAAGCATCTGAAGCTTGGCATCGAATTCGACGACATGCACCGGCTGCTCAACCATCCGCGCCTCGGTCCCGGTCGCGATCCCGACATCCTTGGTGCGATGTTTTTCGATGAGCGCCGCATCGTCATCGACGAGAGCCTCGACCCCGAGGAGAACCCGTCGATGGAAGGCCGCTATCGCTTCACGCTGGCACACGAGGGCGGCGGGCATTGGCGGCTGCACCGTCACCTATTTGTCCGGGACCCGGAGCAGGTTTCCTTCTTCAACGAACCGGCCACACCCTCGATCGTTTGCCGTTCGAGCCAGGCCAAAGCACCCATCGAGTGGCAAGCGGATTTCTATGCGTCGTGTCTGTTGATGCCGCGCAAGTTCGTCATGGCCGCATGGGACGAGATGTTTCCGGATCGCAAGCCGCGCGTCCTGCAACCGCGAACCCCCATCAACCATCCCTTCGTCGAGGTCCCTCGCTTCGACTGCCAGATCGGGGATCACGACTGCTCCGAGACTGACGACAATGTGCTGTACCGCATCGCCCGCCCGCTGGCCGAGCAGTTCCTCGTCTCTCCGATCGCCATGCGCATCCGGCTCGAAAAACTTGGGCTGCTTCACCGCACGGTCCCTCTTCAGCGGCTTCTTTCCGACGGTTCGTGAATCCCTTTTTTGAGGAGATTGTAAAGTGTCAACTGAACAAGCGATCCAAGAGGAGCCGAAGCGGTCAGACGCAGCGTTCGAGACGCGCGATTTCTATCTCGCCTGTTTCTTGCGCTGCGCTGGCTACGAGCTTGTGAACCTCCGCGACGATGGAAGGCGAAAGGTGTTCGTCTTTCGGGATCGCGCCACCCGGCGCGCCGATGTAATGGCGTTCTACGGCGACGCGACCAGCGTTCGGCCCCTGGCCTTCGCCGCCACGATCAAGGACATGAAGGGATTGTTGCACAATGGCTGAACCACGAAACACCCCGCCCCTCCAGCATGCCTGGAGTGGCAGCCAGGTCCGCGAAGCCCTGGATCGGCTCGAAGGGCTCGTCGTCGATGGCCTGAAGCACGGCTTCTTCGACTACTCGATCGCGTGCGAGGTCGGCAACGGCGGCAAACGCCAACTCGTGATCCGGGCAGGCAAGAGCCACAAGTTCACGATTCCTGAAAATGAAGTGCCACGCTAAGCGGCTTTTGACCGGCGATCCCTGAGACGGGGGCGCCTGAAGATGCAAATCAATTTGGGTCGAGCGTCATCGGTGGGATTCCGAGACCGGAGGCCAGGAGCACGGAGCGGCAGAACCGCCCGTGAGGTCTTCGATGAAACGTCTCGACGCTGCAAACGACAATGACGCGAAGCAGATCGCCCGCACCAGGCAAATCTGGCAACCGCGCCTCGGGCGCGACCTCACCGACGACGACGCCCACCAGATCATGCACAACGTTACCGGTTTCTTCGGTTTGCTTGCCGAATGGTCGCGAGCCGAAAGGCCTGTCGCCGCCAATGACGCCGCTGCGCCCGCCAAGCCGAAAGACGGCGAGGTGCGCCATGACCGCTGAAAACATCGCCAGGACGCTCGGTGGGCACCGCGCGGGCGCAACATGGATGGCCCGCTGCCCGGTGCATGACGATCGCGAGCCGAGCCTTTCGATCAGTACGGGCAAGGACGGTAAGGTGCTCGTGCGCTGCCATGCCGGCTGCGAGCAGCGCGACGTGATCGCCGCCCTTGTTGATCGCGGTCTATGGGATGCAAAGAGCAACGTTGCTGGCCGCTTTGCCCACAAACGCCGGACTCGCACTGCCGCTGAACCCGATCCTCATGCGAAGGCGCGCACGGAGGCGGCGCTTGCGATTTGGCAGGCGTCGCGAGGGGTCGAGGGAACACGCGTTGAAGCCTATCTGCGCTCGCGCGGGCTCAACCTTCCTGCTTGTCCGGCCCTGCGCTTCCACGCCGGCTTGCGACACCCCTCGGGCGGCGTCTGGCCCGCGATGGTGGCGCTGGTGACGCTCGGGGGCACCGGATCGTCAATCGCCGTTCACCGCACTTTTCTCGCCCGTGACGGCGGCGGCAAAGCACCGGTCAATCCGGCGAAGATGATGCTCGGGCCCTGTCGCGGCAGCGTCGTGCGTCTGGGCGCGCCCGGCGGCGTACTGATGGTCGGCGAAGGGATCGAGACCTGCCTAGCGGCCATGCAGGCGACGGGAAACGCGGCCTGGGCGGCGCTTTCCACCTCTGGCCTTCGGTCGCTCGATCTGCCGCGCGACATTCGCGACGTGATCGTGCTCGCCGACGGCGACGATCCAGGTGAGGCAGCAGCGCAGGACTGCGCCCGGCGCTGGAGGCGCGAAGGGCGGCGCGTTCGGATTGCCCGACCACCGCAGGGCATGGATTTCAACGATCTGCTCACCGTTCGTGCTCCTTCCATCGAGGAGACCGCGCGATGAGCCTGGATCAGAATGTCGAACCGAAAAACCTGATCGCGGACGCCATCGACGCCGCCAAGGACATGCCCGATCCGCTTGCTGGATTAGCCGAGAAGACTGCAGCCGATCCCGGCGCGCCCTTCATGTCCGAGGCACTGGAAGCGCTCGCCGCGCTCAAGAAGGACCATCGCGCCACCTTCGAGGCATTGCGCTCGCAACTCAAGAAAGCCGGTTGCCGGGTGACGGCGCTCGACGATGCCATCGCCGAAGAAAATGGCGATGCGGGCGGACGCGGGCCGACGCAGGCCGATATCCTGATTGACCTCGCGCAAACTGCCGAGCTGTTCCACACCCCGGACGGCGCCGGCTTCGCCGACCTCGATATCAACGGCCACCGCGAAACCTGGCCGATCCGGGCCAAGGGGTTTCGCCGCTGGCTCGCCCGCCGCTTCTTCGAGGAGACAGGCGGCGCGCCGAGTTCGGAGGCGCTGCAATCGGCGCTGAATGTGATCGAGGCCAAAGCGCATTTCGATGCGCCGGAACGGCAGGTCCATATCCGCGTCGGGGGGCTCGACGGCCGGCTCTATCTCGACCTCGGCGATGAAGCATGGCGGGCGGTGGAGATCGACGCCGACGGCTGGCGGGTGATCGACAAGCCGCCCGTCCGATTCCGCCGCGCTTCCGGCATGAAGCCGATGCCGATCCCGGTGCGCGGCGGGTCGGTCGCAATTCTGCGATCCTTTCTCAACGTGCAGACGGACGCCGACTTCGTGCTGGTGGTGGCCTGGGCGCTTGCCGTTTTGCGCAATCGCGGCCCTTATCCAGTGATCGTGTTATCTGGCGAGCAGGGATCGGCGAAATCCACCTTCTCGTCGGTCCTGCGGTCATTACTCGATCCGAACACCGCGCCTTTGCGGGCCTTACCGCGCGAGGATCGCGATCTGTTCATTGCCGCCAGTAACGGCCATGTGCTTGCCTTCGACAATGTGTCGGGCCTGCCCGCCTGGATATCGGACACGCTTTGCCGCCTCGCCACGGGCGGTGGGTTCTCGGTGCGCCAGCTCTATTCCGATCAGGATGAGGTACTGTTCGATGCCGCCCGACCCGTGATCCTGAACGGGATCGAGGATATTGTTACACGGCCCGATCTGGCCGATCGCGCGGTGTTCCTGACGCTTGAGCCGATCCCCGAGGACCGGCGCCGCCCAGAACAGGAGTTGTGGGCTGCGTTCGAAACCGAGCGGCCGCGCATCCTCGGCGTGCTGCTCGACGCGGTGGCGAAGGGCCTGGCGGAGTTGCCGCGCACCAAACTCGACAAACTGCCGCGCATGGCGGATTTCGCGCTGTGGGCGACGGCCTGCGAAACCGCGCTCTGGCCTCAGGGCACCTTCTGGTCGGCCTATTGCGGCAACCGTGACGACGCGGTGGAAGGGGTGATCGACGCCGATCCGATCGCCGCCGCCGTGCGCGCCGTCATCACCACGCGGACGGAGTGGACGGGAACTGCCTCGGAGCTTCTGGGCGCCCTTACCGAAATGGTGGGCGAGCGGGCCGCCAAATCGAAGACTTGGCCGGATAGCCCTCGGGCACTTGCGGGCCGGTTACGCCGGGCGGCGACCTTCCTGCGCAAGATCGGCATCGACATCGGCTTCGAGCGGGAAGGGAGGGCGCGGACACGGATGATTCGGATCACCACGACCGGCAAATCGGCTTCGCCAGAAACCGAAGGGCCTCAACCGTCCGCATCGTCCATACCGCCCGCCGATCAGCCGAAGTCCAATTCCGGCAACGGCTTCGCATTGCCGGGCTTGCGGACGGTCAGCAGCCTCGCGGACGGTCCAACGGGTGGGAATGGCTCACTCGCCCGCATCAACCCGCTGAAATCCCACACTGAGGCCGGTGCGGACGGTGCGGACGCAAGGCACCCCCGTCAATCCACTCCAGAAAATATGGGCTGGAGGGCGAGGCTATGAGCGCTTTTCAAACCTTGAAGGCGGCGCGCGATGCTGGGATTCGGATCGTCGTCGACGGCGACGCCATCGCGCTGGACGCCGACGCCGCACCACCTGCGGCTGTCCTGAATCTGCTTTCGCGTCACAAGGCGGGTGTGGTTGCGCTGCTGCGCACGGGCAGCGACGGCTGGTCGGGCGAGGACTGGTGGTGCTTGTTCGACGAACGGGCGGGTATCGCCGAGTTCGACGGCGGGCTGCCGCGCACGTCCGCCGAGGCCCGCGCCTTCGCCTGCTGCGTCGTCGAGTGGCTCAACCGCAATCCGGTTCGATCGCCGCCCGGCCGCTGCCGCGGCTGCGGTGCAGGCGAGCAAGCCCACGACAAGCTGTTGCCATTCGGCACCGAACAGACCGGCCATACCTGGCTGCATTCGCGCTGCTGGCCCGCCTGGCGGGCAAGCCGGGAGGCCGAGGCGGTCGCCGTTCTTTCAGCCTTTGGAATCTGTATGAGGACATCGTCATGAGCGCCAAGAAACCCGCTGCCAACGCGTCGAAAACCGTGGTCGCCGACGATCCTGACGATCGCCAGGGCCGACTCAAAAACGTCGGCGGTTCACACTCGGATCGCTGGAACAACGTCCTCGCCAATCAGGCGATGCAGGCGCTCTGGGTGAAGAACTCAAGCCCGGATGAACGCGACAAGCAGTTGAGCGCCACCGTTGCAGCGCTCGCCGGGATCGGGCCGAAGGACGAGTTGGAAGGGATGATGGCGGCGCAGTTAATAGCCGCCCACAACGCCGCGATGGAATGTTACCGGCGCGCCATGATCGGCGAACAGACCTTCGAGGGACGCCGCGAAAACCTCGCCCAAGCCAATAAGCTGTCGCGCACCTACGCGGCGTTGCTCGAAGCCCTCAACCGCCATCGCGGCAAAGGCCAGCAAAAGGTGACGGTTGAGCACGTCCACGTTCATGCCGGCGGCCAGGCCGTGGTCGGCATGGTCGCTTCATCGCCCGGTCTACCGGGGGGTGGGGATCGCAGCAATTTGGAGGAACAACCCCATGCAAAGCAGATTGCCCATGCACCTAAGCCCACGCTGCCGGGCCCGGACGCGGGCCGGGAGGCCCTGCCAGTCGCCCGGGATGCCAAACGGCCGCTGCCGGATGCATGGCGGCAAGGCGCCGGGCCCACCCAAGGGTAATAGCCACGCCTACAAGCATGGTCGCTACGGCGCCCAGGCCGTCGCGGAGCGGCGGGCGTTCGCGGCCTTGCTGAGTGACATAAGGGGTCTTGTCGAACAGGTCGATGACGGCGAATGAGGGACGACCCCGCCTTGCCAAGGGCGGGGGGCGGTTAGCTTCTTTCTGGGCTTTGGCCTATCTTTCCGGGTGAGTATCCCCGGTACGCAGGGGTGCGCACATGACTTGTTCGCGGCTATAGTCGGGCGATTGTATCGAACCAAGGATTCGCGCGGGGGCATGGACAAGAGAATCCTGAGTGAACGCGACATTTGCACCAAATTTATCACGCCGGCCCTGCGTCAAGCCGGGTGGGACGAAATGCTGCAAATCCGCGAAGAAGTGAGCTTCACCAAGGGGCGGATCATCGTTCGCGGCAAGCTGGTGACTCGCGGTAAGGCAAAGCGGGCCGATTACATCCTCTATTTCAAGCCGAACATCCCGCTAGCGCTGATCGAGGCGAAGGACAATAGCCACAGCGTCGGTGACGGTATCCAACAGGGCCTCGACTACGCCGAGAGTCTCGACATTCCCTTCGTGTTCTCCTCGAATGGCGACGGATTCGTGTTCCACGACCGCACCGGCCGGAGCGTTCCGATCGAAGCCAACCTGGGTCTCGAAGCCTTCCCGACGCCGGCCGACCTATGGGCGCGCTATCGCGCCTGGAAGGGCCTTGACGACGAGGCCGAGCAGATCGTGTTGCAGGATTATTACGACGACGGGACCGGCGAAGCCAAACGCTATTACCAAGTCACCGCAATCAATCGCGCCATCGAAGCTATAGCGAAAGGCGCAAACCGCGTTCTGCTTGTTATGGCCACGGGAAGTGGGAAGACCAGAACCGCCTTTCAAATCATCTGGCGGTTGTGGAAGGCAGGCCGCAAGAAGCGCATCCTGTTCCTTGCTGACCGCAACGTGCTAATCGACCAGACTATGGTGAACGATTTCCGCCCGTTCGGCCCGGCTATGGCGAAGCTTTCAACCAACGCCAAGACCATCGAGAAGCAGGACGGCACCAAGGAAGACCTGACGCTGGCGCTCGACAAGAAACGGCGGATCGACACCGCCTTCGAGGTCTATCTCGGGCTCTATCAGGCGATCACCGGACCGGAAGAGCGCCAGAAGCTCTATCGCGAGTTCTCGCCCGGCTTCTTCGACCTGATCGTGATCGACGAATGCCACCGTGGCAGTGCGGCCGAGGATTCTGCCTGGCGCGAAATTCTCGACCATTTCTCGGGCGCCACACAGATCGGCCTCACCGCTACTCCGAAGGAAACCGAATATGTCTCCAACACCGACTATTTCGGTGCACCGGTCTTCACTTACTCGCTGAAGCAGGGGATCAGCGACGGCTTCCTCGCGCCCTACAAGGTCATCAAGGTTCACATCGACCGCGACGTAGAGGGCTACCGTCCCGAACTCGGCCAGCTCGACCGCGACGGCAATGAGGTCGAGGACCGCATCTACAACGCCAAGGATTTCGACCGGCACATCGTGCTCGACGACCGCACGGTGCTCACCGCGAAAAAGATCACCGAGTTCCTCAAGGAAAGCGGTGACCGCTACCAGAAGACCATCGTATTTTGTGTCGATGAGGAGCATGCGGCGCGGATGAGGCAGGCGCTCGTCAACGAGAACGCCGATCTGGTCGCCGAAAACCCGCGCTATGTCATGCGGATCACCGGCAGCGACAAGGAAGGCCAAGATCAGCTCGGCAACTTCATCGACCCGGAATCGAAATATCCCGTGCTGGTCACGACCTCACGGCTATTGTCGACCGGCGTCGATGCGCAAACCTGCCGGCTGATCGTGCTCGACCGGCCAGTGGGCTCAATGACTGAGTTCAAGCAGATCGTCGGGCGCGGCACCCGCGTCCACGAGGACACCAAGAAGTTCTATTTTACGCTAATCGACTTTCGCGGCGCGACCGTCCATTTCGCCGACCCGGATTTCGACGGAGATCCGGTGCAGATTTACGAGCCCGACGAAGGCGATCCGATCACGCCGCCCGACAATGCGCCGCCCGCGGCCGAAGGCGACGATGCAATCCCTCCGAGGCCGGGCGAGGACGAGACCATCGTTGATCAGCCGGGACTGCCATTGCCGCCCGGTGACCCGATCCGCAAGATTTACGTCGATGGTATCGGCGCCCGCATCCTCGCCGAGCGCGTCGAATATCTCGACGAAAATGGCAAGCTTGTCACGGAAAGCCTGCGCGATTTCACCAGGACGGCGCTTAAGAAGCGTTTCGCAAGCCTCGATGATTTCCTTAGACGCTGGAAAGAGGCCGAGCGCAAGCAGGCCATCATCGAGGAATTGGAAGCCGAGGGCCTGGCGCTCGATGCCATCGCGGACGAACTTGGCAAGAACCTCGATCCCTTCGATCTGATCTGCCACGTCGCCTTCGACAAGAAGCCCCTGACGCGGCGTGAGCGGGCCGAAAACGTTCGGAAGCGCGATGTTTTCACTAAGTATGGACCACAGGCCCGCGCCGTGCTCGACGCGTTACTCGAAAAATACCGCGACGAGGGCGTGCTTAATCTCGATGACGCCAACGTGTTAAAGATCACCCCCTTCACTGCGATGGGCAGCGTCGTTCAACTGATTAAGGCGTTTGGCGGCAAGGAGGGCTTCGAAAAGGCCGTCCATGAAATGCAGGACGCGCTCTACCAGGAAACAGCATAGATCATGATCGTTCGAACAACCGTCAAATCCATTCAGGACATTATGCGCCAGGACGTGGGCGTCGATGGCGATGCGCAACGCATCAGCCAATTGTGCTGGATGTTCTTCCTCAAAATCATTGACGACCAGGATCAGGAACTCGAACTGACCAAAGACGGCTACCGCTCGCCAATACCAAGGTCGTTTCAGTGGCGTCACTGGGCCGCGGACCCGGAAGGCATCACGGGTCAGGCGCTGCTCGATTTTATCAACGATGAGCTGTTTCCGGCTCTAAAGGATTTGAAGCCCACCGGTAAACCGGGCGACCGTCGGCGCGTCGTTCGAGATGTGTTCGAGGACGCCTACAATTACATGAAGTCCGGCCAACTCATCCGACAGGTGGTCAACAAGATCAATGAGGTTGATTTCAATAATCTCGACGAGCGGCGGCATTTTGGCGAGTTCTACGAGCAGTTGCTTAACGACCTGCAATCGGCAGGCAATGCCGGCGAATACTATACGCCCCGCGCCGTCACCGCCTTCATGGTGGACCGGGTCGATCCGCACCCCGGCGAGACGCTATTCGATCCCGCCTGCGGCACCGGCGGTTTTCTAACCTGTGCCATCCGGCACATGGAGAAGAACTACGTCAAGACGCCGAAACAGCGCGAGAAGATGCAGGGCGCCTTGCGCGCAGTGGAAAAGAAGCAGCTTCCGCACATGCTCTGCGTCACCAATATGTTGCTGCACGGGATCGAGGACCCGAGCTTCGTGCGCCACGACAATACGTTGGCACGGCCGCTGATTTCTTGGGGAAAGGACGAGCGCGTCGATATCGTGCTGACCAATCCGCCGTTCGGCGGACGCGAGGAAGACGGCATCGAAAACAACTTCCCGACCTTCCGCACCAAGGAGACCGCCGACCTGTTCCTCGCCCTTATCGTGCGCCTGCTCAAGGCAGATGGTCGCGCCGCCGTGGTGCTGCCCGACGGCACGCTGTTCGGCGAGGGCGTCAAGACGCGACTGAAAGAACATCTAATGGAGGAGTGCAACCTCCACACCATCGTCCGCCTGCCCAATTCAGTATTTAAGCCCTATGCCTCGATCGGCACCAATCTGCTGTTCTTCGAGAAGGGCACGCCGACCAACGATATCTGGTTCTGGGAACACCGCGTGCCGGATGGCCAGAAAGCCTATTCGATGACGAAGCCGATCCGGCTGGAGCATTTCCAGGGCTGCATCGCCTGGTGGGGCGGCAAGGAGCGGAAGGGCCGCGAGGAAACCCCGCAGGCGTGGCGCGTCACCGCCGAGGAGATTAAGGCACGCGGCTATAATCTCGACATCAAGAACCCACACACTATAGCCGACGATCGCGGCGACCCCGAAACGCTATTGGCGGATCTTGCCGCCGCCGAAGCCCAGACTGGTGCCTTGCGCGATCAGTTGAAGGCGATCCTCGCTGAGGCGCTCGCCCGATGAACGCGGAAAGTTTTCTGGTGCATTACGCGCAGATCGCCGACGCGCCTGACGCGATTGGCCGCCTGCGCCGTTTCATTCTCGATCTGGCCGTGCGCGGCAAACTCGTGCCGCAGGACCCGAACGATGAACCGGCGGTGGAATTGCTTAAGCGGATTGCGGAGGAGAAGGCGCGGCTAGTGAAGGCGGGGAAGATTAGAACGCCGAAAGCTTCTGAACCAATACGAGAGGACGAACTTCCAATCTCCGTGCCGCGGAGTTGGGCTTGGGCACGGCTCTGTGACATCGGTAAGCTATCGGGTGGCATGACGCCCTCTATGAACCGGTCTGACTTTTGGGACGGCGATATTGTTTGGCTTTCACCCAAGGACATAAAGTCGGACGAAGTAGCAGATTCTGAGTTGCGGATTTCAGCGATCGGTCTCGCGGAGTCAGGGCTAGAGCTTTACCGGCCAGGCTGCCTTTTCATGGTCGCTCGGAGCGGCATCTTGAAGCGAACCTTTCCCGTTTCGATCAATCGGGTTGCCGCTGCGGCAAATCAAGACATGAAGGTCCTTGCGCCCTTTCTGGATGGTCAGGAGCGATACCTACAGATCATGTTCCGAGGACTGATGGACTTTATTCTTCGGGAATTGGTAAAAACTGGGACGACGGTTCAAAGCCTCAAATATGCCGAGTTCGAGCAACAGCCCTTTCCCCTACCACCCCTCGCCGAGCAACAGCGCATCGTCGCCAAAGTTGATGAGTTGATGGACTTGTGCGACCGGCTGGAGGCGGCGCGGGGGAGCCGAGAGGCGGTGCGCGACCGGCTGGCGGCGGCGAGCCTCGCCCGCTTCAATGCACCCGATCCCGAAACCTTCCAGGCCGACGCCGACTTCGCCCTCAACGCGCTGCCCGCCCTCACCACCCGCCCCGACCAGATCAAGCAACTCCGCCAAACAATCCTGAACCTCGCCGTGCGCGGCAAGCTGGTGCCGCAGGAGGCAAGCGACGAACCGGCGTCGGAACTGCTAAAGCGGATCGCGAAGGAAAAGACGCGCCTAGTGAAAGCGGGCGAGATCAAGAAAGAGAAGGCGCTTGATTCGATCACATTCGAGAACCAGCCATTTGATCTTCCGAGAGAATGGGCTTGGGTGCGTCTCGATGCCCTCTCGCGGCTAATCACCAAAGGCTCGTCGCCAAAGTGGCAGGGCGTGAACTACGTGAATGCTAATGAAGGTATTCTTTTCATCACCAGCGAAAATGTGGGTAACTATGAACTCAGGAAGCTAGACGACCTAAAATACGTCGAAAGCCGGTTCCGCGAGGTCGAACCAAGATCGATGCTGAAGCGAGGCGACATCCTCATGAATTTGGTCGGCGCTTCCATCGGGCGTACGGCAATCTATGACTTGGACTTGGAGGCGAATATCAACCAAGCGGTAGCTCTTGTCCGCTTGGTCGAAGTTTCAGACGGGCCGTTGGTGCGGTATCTCTTGCAATATTTCAATTCACCGATCGCGATCGACTTCATGCTTGGTTCGCGCGTTACCACTGCACAGGCGAACATGAGTTTAACGGATGCCAGGGAGTTTCCAATTCCACTCCCGCCCCTCGCCGAACAGTATCGCATTGTCGCCAAGGTCGATGCGCTGATGGCGCTGTGCGACCGGCTGGAGGCGAGCCTCATCGCCGCCGCCGCCGCCCGCCGCCGCCTGCTCGACGCGCTGTTGGCCGAAGCGCTGGCACCATTGACCGCCTGCGAGATGGAAGCGGCGGAATGAGCCGTATTCCGGCAAGAGGCGTCGGGGAGCACCTCGATCCCGAGAAGGTGGCATACTGGTATTTCCGCTTGAACGGTTTCTTCCAGATCGAGAATTTCGTCGTCCACCCAGAAAGGCGCGGCGGCCAGCGAACTGACGCCGATCTGTTGGCGGTTCGATTTCCGTTTCGTGCCGAGCGCCTGTTCGATGATCCGAACGACATCATGGCCGACGATGTGCAGCAGCTCGCCCTTTCCGGCGATCTGATCGACCTCGTCATCGCAGAGGTGAAGACAAATCAGCCTTGCACCTTAAACGGGCCGTGGACGCGGCAAGATCGGCAGAATGTCCACCGCGTACTTGCAGCGGTGGGGTGTCTCCCCCCGACCGGATCGAAGCGGCGGCGGCGAACATCTATCGGGAGGGTTTCCATCGCAGCGACACGCTTCGCATCCGCCTGGTGGCAGTGGGTCGCGACCGAAGCGAGGAAATCGAGGCGGCGTATCCTCAGGTAACGCAATTGCTCTGGTCAGAAATGCTGGGATTCATTTGGGATCGATTCCACCGTTATCGACAACAGAAGACGCAGGTGGACCAGTGGGACCCAGAGGGCCGCAAGATCAAGCGGCTGGCCGATCAGTCCGCCAGGGCGCAAGACTTCATAGGGCATGCTTTGCATCTTATCGGGGTGCGCAATTGAACTGAACGAGGTCGCCAGCTATTAAGCGGAAAAAATGACACTGCAAATCGAATATCAAAGCCAATCTTTTCCTGGTGTCTACAGTGTGCCGCGTAAGGGAGTTCTGGCTACATCATGGGACGAATTGCTGTGGGCGGCGATCACAATCGGGCGCCCAAGCACCTATCATGTGTTCCAGTACGGGCCTGCCTCCTTCAATGAGGCTATATTTCGCCTGTCGTTGGTCAGAATGACTGTTGAGCAGGATTGGTATGGTCGTCTCAGTCGTACCGGGGCCTTTGCGGCGTTAGACCCGACCGAAAAGGGGATGGTCAGCTACTTTCTTGGCATGACACTTTGCAAGCTGTTCGCATCGCGAATCCTGCATACTCCTTGGCTGCTCCACCTTGATGTATTTCGTCCCTGTCTCAATCCCATTCTTCTTGGGCGATCTCGCCCAGATCTCGTGGGCGAGAACGATGCAGGTATGTGGCACGCTTTCGAAAGCAAGGGGCGATCCTCGCAACCATCTTTGGGAGACAAGCAAAAAGCGAAATTGCAAGCGCAACGCTTGGTGTCCGTGAATGGCGTGCCATGCTCACTGCACATTGGCTCTTTTGCATTCTTCAAATCAGACTTGCTTGAATTCTACTGGAAGGACCCCGAACCCGACACGAAGGAACCGATCGAGTTACCCCGGCCAGATGAGGAATGGCGCTACTACTACGAACCCGCGCTTAGCATTGCATCATGGTCGGAAGAACCCGCATTCATATTCGAACGTGAAAGAGCTGATGTGGTGGTCAAAATTCACCCAAAGATTCGCCACCTGCTTGATGAAGGGAGGTGGCGTGAGGCGCGAGAAGCAGCCAAAGAACTGCAGGACGAGTTTAAGGGAGATGGGTTTCAGCCAGATGGGCTGCGCGTAATTGCGGGTGAGAGCTGGCGGAGGCTGTTCGAGGAGCGGCAGCGAGACCTGTGACCATTAGATCGGACGGAAAACCATTCATATCGACCACCGACGAGCTTACCGAAGACTTTCTGGCAGTCGCGAAGCTTGCTGGTGCCCAGCTGGAACCGGGGGCAGTTTTTATCGAGAAGTTGCCCGCACCTCATTCGCCGCCGACAAGGCTGCCACGTGGACGAATGGCTGTCTATGTTTTCGCCCAGGGACCGGAAGTGCTGAAGGTCGGAAAGGTCGGCGCTAAGAGTCAGGCACGCTACACGAGCCAGCACTACAATCCCGGTAGCGCCATGAGCACTCTTGCGGCTTCCATCCTCGCCGAGAGCGAACGGAACGGCCTCACCGAGGCTGACTTGCCCCGTGTCGGTCAATGGATCAGGGAGAATGTGGATCGCGTGAACTTCCTGATGGATGAGAAGCTCGGGGTGCGTGTCTTAACTTTGCTCGAAGTGTTTCTGCAATGCCGTCTGACCCCCCGTTACGAGGGGTTCAAAAGCCAACGCACCGTGTTGGACTAGGAAACCCAACAGTTTCGCCAAGCCAGCTTGCGGCGCGCCCATGTTTAGGTTACACTAAACGACATGAGAAAAGCATCGATGCCAGAATCCGCTGACCGCCCCGAAAAGCAGGCGGTGATCTACGCCCGCGTCTCCTCCAAGGAGCAGGAGAAGGAAGGCTTCTCAATCCCGGCGCAGTTGAAGGTGCTCAAGGAATATGCGGCGGCGAACGGCCTCGTAGTGGCGCAGGAATACGTTGACGTTGAAACCGCCAAGCAGACCGGCCGCGCCGCCTTCGGCGAGATGGTCGCCTTTTTGAAGGCGCACCCGTCCATCCGCGTGATGCTCGTCGAGAAGACCGACCGGCTTTATCGCAACCTCAAGGATTGGGTGACGATCGACGAACTAAACGTGGAAATGCACTTTCCGAAGGAAGGCGCGGTGCTTTCGCGAGAGTCGCGTTCCTCGGAAAAGTTCATGCACGGCATCAAAGTGTTGATGGCGAAGAACTATATCGACAACCTGTCGGAGGAAGCGCGCAAGGGCATGACCGAGAAGGCCGAACAGGGCATCTGGCCAACCAAAACGCCACTCGGCTACAAGAATGTCACCGGTCCGGACGGTAAGAAGATAATCGCTGTCGATCCCGCGCTAGCGCCGATTGTGGCTAGGTTGTTCGAATGGTATGCGCACGGCGACATTTCGCTGAAGGAGGCCGCGCGCAAGGCGCACGCGGCGGGCCTGCTCTATCCCAAGAGCGGTGCAAAGGTGCCGGTAAGCACAGTCCACACCATCCTGCGCAACCGGCTCTATACTGGCTGGTTCGAATGGAGCGGCAATCTCATCCAAGGCAAGCACGAGCCCCTGGTGTCCGTTGAGCTATGGGAGCGCGTGCAGGACGTGCTCGATGGTCGCTTCGCTAAGAAGGCCAAGCGCGGCAAGCACGATTTTGCCTTCTCGGGCCTCATCGCCTGCCATGCGTGCGGCTGTGCCGTGGTCGGTGAGATCAAGAAGGAACGCTACGTCTATTATCACTGCACCGGCTACGCCGATAAGTGCCAGGGTAACCCGTCGACCTGCCGCCGCAAGTATGTGCGCGAGGAAGCGCTGGAAGCGCAGTTCACCGAACTGCTCGGGCGTCTGAAGTTCGACGACGAGGTGCTGGAATGGGTACGCGACGCGCTGCACGCCAGCCACGCCGACGAACGCCACGAACACGAGGAAGCGATCAAGCGCCATCAGGCGGAACACAAGCGGCTTCAGGATCGCATCAACGCCATGTATGTCGATAAGCTCGACGGGCTGGTGGATACCGCCTTCTACGGAAAAATGTCGAACCAGTGGCGCGAGGAGCAGAACCGCTGCCAGCGCGAAATCGAACGGCATCAGAACGCCGACAAATCATACAAGGATGAAGGCGTTGCGCTTCTCGACCTCGCCCGCAGCGCTCAAACGCTGTTCGCGAAGCAGGAACCGCGCGAAAAACGTCGCCTGCTGAACTTCGTGCTATCGAACTGCTCTTGGGAGGATGGCAACGTGGTCGCCACTTTCCGCCAACCATTTGACATGCTTGCGGAAGTCACGACTGCCGTTGCCAATGTTGGGGCGAGCGAGAGCGCAAAATCGGCGAAAACTGAGATTTGGCTGGGGAACCTGGATTCGAACCAAGACAAACAGAGTCAGAGTCTGTTGTGCTACCGTTACACCATTCCCCAACGGAATAGCCGAACAAATTCAATTACTTATTGATCTGCCCGGCTGTGGCCGGAAGCGCGTTTGGCGCAAATCACGGCTCAGGCGTGGCAGCGTTCTACCCGCTCGGCTCTGGGCTGGCAAGCGCTGCGGTGGATGGTCAGCCGACTCCTCGCGCCTAGTCGATCTTGATGTTGGCGGCCTCGATCACCTTCTTCCAGCGCTCGGTCTCGGAAGCGATGTAGGCCTTGAACGGTTCGGAATCGACCGCGACCGCGACGGCGCCGAGCTCGGCCATCTTCTGCACCGTTTCCGGCTGCTGCATGTAGGCGCGGATCTCGGCCGAGAGCTTTTCGACGATCGGCTTCGGCGTCGCCGCGGGAACGAAGAAGCCGTGCCAGGCCACGGCCTCGAAGCCGGGCAGGAATTCGGCGACGGCGGGAACCTCGGGATCGAAGGCGGCGCGCTTGGGCGTTGCGGTCGCGAGCATCGCGAGCTGGCCGGTCTTCACCTGCGGCAGCAGCAGCGGCACGTTGTCGAAGGCGAGATCAATCTGGCCACTGAGAAGATCCGTCAGCATCTGGCTCGAGCCCTTGTAGGGCACGTGCACCATCCTGGTGCCGGTCATCTGCTGAAACAGCTCGCCGGCGAGATGCTGCGAGGTGCCGACGCCGGCCGAGCCGAACGAGACCTTGTCAGGATTCGCCTTCAGGTAGGCGATCAGCTCCGGCACAGTGCGCGCCTTGATCTTGTTCGGGTTGACGACGAGCACGTTGGGCACGACGCTGATCTGGGCGACCGCCACCAGATCCCTGTCCGGCTGGTAGCTGAGCTTCGGCCCGTAGAGCGTGGGGTTGATCGCGAGCGCGGACGTGCTGGCAAGCCCGAGCGTGATGCCATCGGGGGCAGATTTTGCCAGCCGCGTCACGCCGAGGATCGAGCCTGCGCCGCCGACATTCTCGACCACGAACGGCTTGCCGAGCTTCATTTGCAGATGATTGGACACCATGCGCGCGAAGATGTCGGCGGTGCCGCCAGCGGCGAAGGGTACGATCACCGTCACCTGCTTGGACGGATAGCCGTCCTGCGCCTTCGCCGGCGACGTCGCCAGCAGCATCGCTGAGGCAAGAACAAGCAAGATCGATTTCATCGAAGTTTCCTCTGTTGTCATTCTGTTATTGGTTGGCTGCCGCGCGCGGCAGCCACCGCTAGAACGCGACCTCGTACATGTTCAGGATCGCGTCCCGCCCGAGGTCGCGCGGATTGTTGTCGAGCAGACGCCGAATGGCGTGCGCCTCGTCGGCCATCACGCCGAGATCATTCTTGGGAACGCCGAGCGCGGACAGCCGCATCTCGATGCCGAGATTCTTGCAGAACTCATAGGTCGCCTCGAACGCAGGCTTTGCGTCGTCATGCGCCGGCAGGCCGAGTGCCGCCAGTACCGCCGCCGTCTTCGCTTCGACCGCCGGCATGTTGAAGGCCAGCGTGTGCGGGAAGATCACCGCGCAGGCGAGCCCGTGCGCCACATGATGGCGCGTGCCGAGCGGGTAGGCCACCGCGTGGCCGGCGGTCGTGTTCACCGGCCCGAGGCAATAGCCGCCATAGAGCGAGGCCAGCGCCAGACCGGCGCGCGCCTCGCGGTCGCCGCCGTCGGCCACCGCGCGCCCGAGATATTGCCCGACCAGCCGCGCGCCTTCGAGCGCATAGAGATCGATCACCGGATGCGCCTTGCGACTGGTATAGGCCTCGACGCAATGCGCCAGCGCGTCGACACCGGTGGCCGCGGTGACCTCCTTCGGCACGGTCATCGTCAGGTCCGGATCGACGATGGCAATATCAGCCAGCATGAAGCGGCTCTGCACCGCCTGCTTGTTCTGGCTGACGGGATCGGTGACGAGCGCGCGGGTGCCGGCCTCGCTGCCGGTGCCCGACGTGGTCGGGATCTGCATCAGCGCGACGCTGCGGCCGGCCACCTTCTCGGGACCGACGATGTCGGCAAACGCCACATCCGATGTACAGAGAACGGCAACCAGCTTGGCGAGATCCATCGCGCTGCCGCCGCCGAAGCCGATCACGAGATCGGGTTTGACCTCGCGCGCCATCGCCACGGCCTTTTCGAGATTGGGCAGGTCGGGTTCCGGCTTGACCTCACCGAACAGCTTCACTGCGCCCGGCAACGCCAGCGTGTCGACGCGGCGTGCATTGAACGGGTCGGAGATCACCAGCGGCCGCTTGGCGCCGATGCGCTCGGCGAAGCGCACCGCTGCGGTGATCGTGCCGCAGCCGAACTCGAGGACGGTGGGGCGAAGGATTTCGATGGGCGTGAAGGCGTTGGTCATCGTGCGCTCGATCTCGTCATCTGGATGCAGAGGCGCCGGCGGCCAGCCGCTCGGCATAGTCGATGGCCTCGATCAGGCTGTGCTCGTTGGCGATGCCCTTGCCGGCGATGTCGAAAGCGGTGCCGTGATCGACGGAGGTGCGGATGATCGGCAGGCCCAGCGTGATGTTGACGCCGGAAAGCTCCTGCCAGCGGCCCGTCGCGGGATCGATCTGGAAGCCGAGCAGCTTTACGGGGATGTGCCCCTGGTCGTGATACATCGCGACCGCGGCATCGTACTGGCCGGCGCGCAGCTTGACGAAGATGGTATCGCCCGGCACGGGGCCGACGACATCGAGGCCGTCGGCGACCGCCTTGGCGATCGTAGGAGCCGACACGTCGATATCCTGCCGGCCGAACAGGCCGCCCTCGCCAGCATGCGGATTCAGCGCGGCGACGGCGATCTTCGGCTTGGCGATGCTCAGCCGCAGCAAGGCATCGTTGGTGAGGTCGATCACCATGCGCAAGCGCTCCGGCGTCAGACGCTTCGGCACATCCTCCAGCGCCACATGGGTCGAGACGTGGCTGACGCGCATGTTGCCATGGGCGAGCAGCATCACCGAGCCGCGCACACCGGTCAGATGCGCCAGCATCTCCGTATGGCCGGGGAAATGATAGCCGGCCTTGTTGAGCGCTTCCTTGTTGAGCGGTGCCGTGACGATCGCGGACGTCCGTCCGGCCTGCGTCAGACGCACGCCCTGCTCGATCGCCTTGTAGGCGAAACGGCCGCCGTCGGCGCTGAGCACGCCGGGCTTGATCGGATCGCCTTCAGCGTCGGCTTGCAGGTAACAGAGATTGGGCCATTCGCGATCGTCGGCTGCCACCTGCGGGATCGCAACGCCCGCGCCGAGCGACGCCTTCGCGCCGTCGAGTGCCGCGCCGCTGCCGATGATCAGCAGACGCAGATCGCCCGTCGCGATCCGGTCCTTCAGCGCGACGCAGGCCTTGACGATGATCTCCGGCCCTATCCCGGCCGGATCGCCCATGGTGATGGCAAGATGGCGAGAGGTCATGTCGGACCTTCCATGTTGAGCAAATGATTGGTCCGGAGCAGATCGCGCCAGAGCTCGCTGGTGCCGAATGCGCCGGATTTCGAAACGACATCGACGCCGGCCCAGCGGCCGCCCCGCAGGATCGAGCGCGGCAATCCCGGCACGATACGTCCTGTCACCTGCAGCGCCTGCGCGCCGAGAGCGACGCATGCGGCCTTCAAGGTCTCTCCACCGGCAACGATCAGCGTGCCCGGCGGTTCAAGTGCCGCAATCAGGGCCGTCATTTCACGCGCGATCCGCCGCGCCGCCTCGGCGCGGGTCAGGCCATTGGGAAGAGAGAATTCGACCAGCGCCACGCGGTCGGCGGCCAGCTTGCGCCGGACCCGCGCTGCGCCCTCACCTTCAGTGAGCGCGACGGTGGCGCCCCCACATGCCGCAAGCTGCGCTGCGGTAGTCGCTTGGTCTGAGCCGAACAGCCCCAGCACCGGCAGCTTCAGATGGTCCGGCGAATCGGCGCGATGGCTGCGGGCGAGCGCCCCGGCCAACCCGCCGCTGCCGCACCACAGTACGGGCCCGGGCATGCGCCGTCCGATTTCGACGACACGATCGAGGTCAATATCGCTCTCGGCATCAAAGACCTGAACGCCGCCTTGCGACAGCGTATCGGCCGCGCCCTGCCGCGCTTCGATGCCCTCGCGTTGCATTTGGGTCAGGAGATTGTCGCCGACACGATGCCAATCGCCTTGCACCGTACGCGCAAATTGCTGGCCACCCACGGTGCGGCGCCCCTGATAGTCGAAGGCCGGCGCGACCACGCACGAGGTCCAATGGCGGCTACGCAGGCAGGCGCCAAGCTCGGCCGCCCACGCGCCACGAAGCAGGCTGTCGACCTTCTTGTAGGCGATCGTT
Organism: Bradyrhizobium sp. Bra64; assembly: GCF_024519875.1. Classification (NCBI taxonomy): domain Bacteria; kingdom Pseudomonadati; phylum Pseudomonadota; class Alphaproteobacteria; order Hyphomicrobiales; family Nitrobacteraceae; genus Bradyrhizobium; species Bradyrhizobium sp. Bra64. The sequence continues at coordinate 389,801 of NZ_JALJRD010000003.1, forward strand.
CCGCTTTGAAGCAGCGGCGCAAGCCGTCCGACGATCTCGATGCTCTCGGCCTTCGACCGCTCGCGGCTGCCGCTGTCGATCGCGAGACTCCCGGAATCCAGCGGTGCTGACGCTTCCGGCCAGGTGACGTTGAACGGTCCGCACAGGCCGACGAACTCCGCAGCGGTGTCAAGCGCACCGGTGAGATCGTCGGCAAGCAGGCGGACGCTCGTCATCGTCATGCCGCTCCCGCGCCAAAAATCTTGCCGGGGTTCATCAGGCCGTCGGGATCAAGCAGTTGCTTGATGCCGCGCATCAGCTCGATATCGAGCGAATCGGCAACGCGGGCAAGCCGGCCACGATTGGTGATCCCGATGCCATGTTCGGCACTGATCGCCCCACCCTGTGCCGCGGTCTCGTCGTCGACGATCTCGTTGATCTGCGCCACCAGCGCGGCCGTGGTGCCGGGATCCTGGCAGTATGCGCGGTCGACCAGGGCGATCACGTGGATGTTGCCGTCGCCGATATGGCCGTGCATGACGACGCGCGCATGCGGCACGGCGGCCTTGATCCTCGCATCGACCTCGGTGACGAAGGCCGCCTGACGCTCCAGCGGCACCACGCTGTCGTGCGAGACGACATAGCCGCTGCGCTTGTTGCCCTCGGACACGCTGTGCCTGACCGCCCAGATCGCCTTCGCCTGCGCAAGGTTGGACGCGAGAATGACGTCATCGGCAAGCCCTGCATCCATCGCCTCCGCCAGCGCCGCAGCAAGCAGCTCGTCGAGGTCGACGCCCGCGAGCGTGTCGGTCAGCTCGACGATCAGATACCACGGCGTCGTCAGCTCGAACGGGATCGTGACATCAGGCACGGTCTGCGCGATCGCCTCAATCTGCGACCGCGACATGATCTCGAGGCTGCCAAGCCGGTCGCCGACTGCACCGCGCAGGCGTTGCATGATCTCGAGCGCCTGCTCGACGCCCTGCAATTTCAAGAGCGCCAGAGCCGAGCTGCGCGGCGGCGCGAACAGTTTCAGCACTGCCGCGGTGACGATGCCGAGCGTGCCCTCCGCACCGATAAAGAGCTGCTTGAGCGCATATCCGGTATTGTCCTTGCGCAACGCGCGCAGGCCATCGAAGACACGCCCGTCGGGCAGCACGACCTCCAGCCCGAGCACAAGATCGCGCGTCGGCCCGTAGCGCAGCACGGCCGTGCCCCCTGCATTGGTCGAGATGTTGCCGCCGATCTGGCAGGAGCCCTCGGCACCCAGGCTCAAGGGGAAGTGACGATCGACGGCCCGGGCCGCATTCTGCACCTCGGCGAGAATACAGCCAGCCTCCACGGTAATCGTGTTGGCGAGCGGGCTGACGTCGCGCACGGTTCGCATGCGATCGAGCCGGATCACGACATTGCCCGCACGATCGTCCGGAGTCGCGGCCCCGCACATCCCGGTGTTGCCGCCTTGCGGCACGATCGTAAGTCCTTTCCCGGCGCAGTATTTGACGACGGAAGCAACCTCGGCGGTCGAGCCGGGCTTCACCACCGCGACGGCACGGCCGTGATACCGCCCGCGCCAGTCCACCACATAGGGCTCCTGGTCGGGCCCGGATGCGATGACGTGCTTGTCGCCAACGATCGCAGCGAGCCCGCTCAACGCATCATGGAAAGGGTCGAACATCGGATCGCCTCGTCGCCCGTGCCAAGCCTAGACGGCAACGGCAGCGAATGCAGCCGCATCCGCGAGCAGCTCCTTCGCCTCGGCAGGCGGCAAGGACTCCAGCGGCGGCCGCAGGCGCTGCCAACCGGCGTGGCCGGTGCGATCGGCCACCAGCGCCTTCAGCGAGGCCATCTGCGGGAAGCGCGAGACCAGTTCGCGCGCTTTGACGATGCGCGCCTGCGCCGCCTTGAGCGCCGAGTCGTCGTCGCTATCGCCAAAATGCCCGTAGACATGGGCAAGGTCGCGCGCGACGAGATTGGAGGTCGCGGTGATGCAGCCCGCGCCGCCCTTGCGCAGCAGCGGCAGCAGCAGCGGATCGGCGCCGACCAGGACCGCAAAGCCCGGGAAGCGTTCGACCATCGCGGTCATGTTGACGAAGTCGCCGGAGGAGTCCTTGATGCCGGTGAAGGTGGACGGATAAGCCGCGCGCAGCCGCTCGATCAGCGCATGCGAGATCGGCTGCGCCGACATCTGCGGGATGTGATAGAGCACGACCTTGAGCCTGGCATCGCCGATGCGCTGCACGACTTCGCTGTAGGAGGCGAAGATGCCGTCGTCGGTAACGCCCTTGTAGTAGAACGGCGGCAGCATGACGACGGTCTCGACGCCGACCGAGAGCGCGTGGCGCGTCAGCGCAATGGTCTCGCTGAGCGCGGCGACGCCGGTGCCGGGCAGCAGCCGCTGCGGCGCGATGCCGGCGGCGACCACCGCCTCGAGCAGTGCGGTGCGCTCGGTGGCCGAAAAGGAGTTCGCCTCACCGGTCGTGCCGAGCAGCGCGATGCCGTCGCAGCCTTCGTCCAGCAGATAGCGGCAATGCGCGACGAAGCGAGCATGATCGGGGGCGAGCTCAGCGTCGAGCGGCGTCAGCGCGGCGGAGAAGACGCCATGAGGGTGCAGCGATGATGTCGACAAACTTCCTCCGATCGTCAAATCGATGTTGTTCGGAATGCGAACATTTGTTATTGGCTTGGCCTGTCGTAAAATCAGCTCGCCGCCACGTCAAGGGCGACGGCTACCCTGGCGGGGCATTCGAGCATGGCCAAGGCCACAAAGCACAAATCTGAAGCTAGCCCGAAGAATGCCAAGAATTACGTCGCTTCGGTCGGCAAGGCCTTCGCCGTGCTCAAGAGTTTCAGCAGCGAGGCCTTCGAGCTGACCCTGAGTGAGATTGCCGCACGTGCCGATCTCGATCGCGGGACGGCATTTCGGCTGATCCAGACCCTGGTCGAGCTCGGCTATGTCCAGTCCGTTCCGCAAAGCCGCCGGTTCCGCCTCGGGGTTGCCTGTCTCGACCTCGGCTATAGCGTGCTGTCGCACGGCTCGTTGCGGCCGATCGTCGAGCCGCTGCTGCGCGACCTCGTGCCCGAAGTAGGCGATGCGGCCTCGCTCGGGATCCTCGATGGCGGCGACGTGGTCTATCTCGCACGCATCGGCGCGGGTCTCGACCGTCACAAGATGGATCGCCGTCCGGGCACGCGCATTCCCGCCTACAGCGCTGCGCTCGGGCATGTCATGCTGGCGCATCTTGCGCGGGACGAGCAGATCGAACGGCTGGAAGCGCGCCCTCGGGTGAAATTGTCCGAGCGAACGCTGACCGATCTTGATGCTTTGCTCGCCCGGCTCGATCAGGTGAAGAAGAAGGGCCACGCCGTCTCCGACGGCGAGAACGCCTACGGCTTGCGTACGCTGGCAACGCCGATCTTCGACGCCCAGGATGTTGTGATCGGAGGGTTGAGCGTCACCATCGACGCGATGCGCATGGACATGCCGGCCTTTCGCGACCAGGCGCTGCCGCGACTGATGCAGGTGACGCGCCAGGTGCAGGATATTGCGATCAAGTCGGGATTATCGGGCTGAGGGCAGCGACTAGATCACGATGCGGTCGAAGTCGGCGGCGATCCGGGTGTTCGGAAAGATTCTTGCCGCTTCGGCCAGGATCTCTTTGTCGTCGTAACGTCCCGACATATGGGTCAGCACGAGCTGCCCGACATTGTTCGCGGCCGCAAACGCGGCTGCTTCTGCTGCGGTGAGATGGCCGTAGTCCCGCGCGGTCGACGCATCGCGATCGAGGAACGTCGCCTCGATCACCAGCAAGTCGGCGCCAGCGACGTATTGCGACAGCCCCTCGGTGGTCTCGGTGTCGCCGATCACCACAAGCCTCCTGCCGCCGCTCGGCGGCCCCAGCACCTCCTCCGGATTGATCGTTCGGCCGCCTTCGATCACGACCGGTCGTCCTTCGGCCAGTTCTCTGCGCAAGGGACCGTCGGGGACACCAAGGGTCGTGAGGCGACCGGACAACAGATGGCGGCGCGAGGTGCTTTGAAAGGAAAAGCCGAAACTGTCGGTGTCACGATGGCGGACCGGAAAGCAGTCGATGGTGAAGTCTCCGGCGTCGATGACCTGTCCTACGGTCAGCGCTGCGAACGCCACCGGGATCGGCGCCCTGCCCTCGCCCCACAGGCCTGCGAGCATGCGGGCGACGGTGTCGAGCGTACCCGGGCCGCCATGAATGGTCATCGCGTCGGAGTTCTGCCGCAAGCCCAGTGTCGAGAAGAGGCCGGGGATACCGAGCACGTGATCGAGATGAGCGTGCGTCAGCAGGATGCGGTCGAGCCGCCGAAATCCGGCGCCACTGCGCAGCAATTGGCGCTGCGTGCCCTCGCCGCAATCAACCAGGATGCGTTTGCCCGCGGCCTCCACGAGGAGAGCCGGATGGTTGCGCTCCGCTGAGGGAACGCTTGCCGAGGTCCCGAGAAATGTCAGGGCGAACATGATCGTCAGTGTCCAGCGAACGCCGCTTCCCCCGACGACACCTCAACGGTCCGCAGCGGTGGACGGCCTCACCGCCCCCAATGCCACGCGATGAGCAGCGCGTACAGGCCCATCGACGCCGCGTAGAGCGCGGCAAGCAGCGCGTATCCCGCGATCTGGCGTCCGAGCGCCGCCTTCGGCCTGATCCACCAGCCGAGCGCCCTGAAGGCGGCGGGCACCAAAAGCCAGCCGAGAAGCTGGGTGCTGACGAGATTGCCGACGAACAATGACAACCAGACCGGCATGCCGTGACTGTCGATCAAGGGCGCGCTGACAAAATAGCCCCAGAGGTAGACCACGGGATAGAGCACCAGGAGTACGATGAGGTTGCTCTTCCAGATCAGGCCGGGTCCTTGCTCCGACGCCTGGACCTTGCCGGCCGGGAACCAGAAATTGAAGCCGTAGCTCGCCCGCTTCACGTTCATGCCGGCGTTGAAGCGCGCGCCCTCCTTCAGCAGCGTCTGCCGCAACGGCGAGTCGAGCCACGCGTTGAGGTTGGCGTCACTGTCGAACGACAGGATGATGATCCATTCGTCGTGCAGGCCCGGAATTGGCCGCTCGATCTTGTGGCGCAGGAATCCCCTGAACTCGGCCTCCGCGGCCTGGATGCGCTGCTGCCATTTGAGGAAGGCATCCTCGAGTCCATCGGGGACCTTGAAGGAGATGACGGCGGAGACCGCACTGTCGCGCGCGACGCCGGTGTCGGGCAGGATGTGGACGTCCTCCGAACCGACGAAGAAACGCTGCACCTCTGCAATCAGGCGCGCGCGCACATCGCTCTGAAGCCAGGCGCGTGCGGCGGCGGGACTTGCAAAACGCAGGATCGTGACCCAGTCCACATGCGCCGGCGGCTGCGGCGGCACCACCTCCTGCCCCAGGAAGCCGGGCCATGCCTTGAGCACCTCGCCCACCTCGCCGTTCCACCGTGCGAACGCGGCAAAACCGTCGTCGGCGATGCGACGCTGGATGACGAGGGCGACCGGCTGGCCGGCCGTATCGGGAGATTCTCTCATCGCGGCCGTCCGCTTCAGCTCTTCTTGTAGAGACGCTTGCCCATCACCCAGGTCTCGTCGACGCAGCGGTCGTCGCCGACCATCATGACGGCGAACAGCATGCTCGCGGCCTCGTCCATCGTGCGCGGCCCATTGCCGTCGGCGATCAGCGACTGGTGCCACGCTTGCGCGGCTTGCCCGCCGTTCGGATCGAGCGCGACGAAATCGGCCTCCTTGCCGGGCTCGAAATTGCCGAGCTTGTCGTCGATGTAGAGCCCCTCGGCGCCGCCGAGCGTGATCGACCAGAAGCCGCGATAGGGCGAGAGCTTGTTGCGTTCGGCCTCGGCGAGATCCTTTCGCGTCGGGTCGATGCTGCCGTCGAGCAGCGTGTTGTTGCACATGCCGACCTTGTAGGCGTCGTCGAGCACGGAGATCATCGAGAAGCGGTTGCCGCCGCCCACGTCGGTGCCGAACGACATCTTCACGCGGTGCTCCGGATCGGTGGCGCGGCCGAGACGAAACAGGCCGCTGCCGAGGAACAGGTTCGAGCACGGGCAGAACACCACCGCCGCGCCCTTCTTCGACATGCGGCGAAACTCGTTGTTCGAGAGATAGACGCCGTGGCCACCGGAGAATTTCGGACCGACCAGGTCGAACTTCTCGTAGACGCCGAGATAGTCGCGGCAATCCGGATGCTCGACCAGCACGCCGCTGCATTCGGCCGGGTTCTCGGATATGTGGGTGTTGACCCAGCAGTCCGGATGCTCGTGCTTGAGGCGCTGGCACGCCTTGAGCAGCTCCGGCGAGGCGCCGAAGGCGAAGCGCGGCGTGATGGCGTAGAGGTTCCGACCCTTGTTGTGGTACTGCGCGATCAGCCGCTTGCTGTCGCGATAGAAATTCTCGGGCGTATCGACATAGTCGGCCGGCGCGTTGCGATCGATGCCGGTGAGGCCGGCGATCACGCGCATGTTGCGGCGGGCTGCTTCGTCGAACAGCTCCTCGGTCGAAACCGGTGAGGAGCTGGTGAAGGCCTGGCACGTGGTGGTGCCGGAGGCGAGCAGCGTGTCGAGAAAGCGCTTCACGCCCTCGCGCGCGTAGTTGCGGTCTTTGTATTTCATCTCTTCCGGGTAGACCCACATCTGGAGCCACGGCAGCAGCTGCTCGCCATAGGCGCCGAGCACGCGCGTTTGCGGCAGATGGATGTGACCGTCGATGAAGCCCGGGACGATGATGCGGTCCTTGATGTGGCTGATCTGGACGCCGGGATGTGCGGCCGCGATCGTCTCGTAGGGACCGAACGCCTTGATGATTCCGTCGGTGACGACCATGAGACCGTCCTGGTGAAAGCGTGCGGCGGCCTGCTCGTTGCCGACGTGCTTCCAGGGATCGTCGACGAAGTCGAAGAACGTGCCGCGAATACCGACGGTGGTCATGAATTGGTTCCTTCCCTAGGTCTGTGTGGCGTGTCGCGCCGAAGGCAGCGAGATCGCAAGCAGCGTGCCCGCAACGGCGCAGAGGCCGAGATAAAGCCATCCGATCGGCGCCTGCGTTGCTTCCGGCAGCACCGCCGCGATCGCCATGACGCCGCTCACCGCGAGATAGCAGAGCGCGCTGATCAAACCGCCGATCAGGCCGTGGTCGCGCTCGAACAGGCCGAGCGCCATGCCGTACATCATCGGGCACAACACGCCGCAGCCGCCGAGCACCAGCGCGCCGCCGATCGTGATCGAAGCGAAATCGAGACCGAGGGTCATGCCGGTCGCGGCCAGCACGGCAGCGCCCGCAACAAACAGCGCGAAGGCGCCAAAGCCCATCACACGAGCCGGCATCCAGTGCGCGAAATGCGCGCAGCCGAGCTCGCCGGCGAGATTGACGCCGCCAAGGCCGAGCGCGACGAGGCCGTAGATGGAAGCCGAATAGCCAAGACCGGTCTGGTAGAAGAAAGGAGCGACGACGCCGAACGCCAGTTGCGCGCTGGCCGCCGCGGCAAACACCAGCACGAAAGCCAGGAAGCCCGGACGGACCAGCGCCCCGCGCAGAATTCCGGCGGTACGGCGCGGATCGAACGGCGCGCGCCGCTCCACCGGCAACGTCTCGGGCAAGAGCAGCGCGACGATCGCGGCAACGATAGCCGCGGCGATGGCAATGACGACGAAGACGCCGCGCCAGGATGTCAGCTCGACGATGAATCCGCCCGCCGCCGGCGCAAGCACCGGCGCCAGCCCCCAGGCGGCCCCAAGCAGGCCGGAGATCGCCGTGAGATCGCGGCCGCGAAAACAATCGGCGGCAACCGCATAGGCGACGACGAGACAGGTGCAGCCGCCGACGCCTTGCAAAAAGCGCAGCGCAAGCAGCAGCGAGGCGCTGGTCGCCAGGGCGCACGCGATGCTCATCGCGATGAGCACCGTCAGGCCTGCGAGCAGGACGTTGCGGCGGCCGAGCGTATCGGAGGCGATGCCGACCGGCACCAGCGCCAAAGACATTCCAAGCATGTACGCCGTGACGGTGTTCTGCATCGAGGCGGGATCGGCGGCGAGATCGACCACCATCTGCGGCAGGCCGGGCGTATAGGCATCGAGCGGGATCTGGCTGAACGGCACGACGCACAGCAGGATCGGCACGATCCCGCGCTTCGCGCAACCGGCGTCCGAAGCAAGTGCAGTCATGAAGCAACGCCCCCACAGTGCCCGCCCCGTCTTTTCGTGCACGCGTTGAGACGCGACGATGCAGGTTGCGGATCTTGACGCGCGGGAGCGTGCCAGAACTGTGTATAAAAACCCTTAGGGGTTCCCGTTCAATCCTGGCGGCTAATGCCCGGACCCTGTGGCGTGGTGACGCTCCGACAAAAAATGCGAAAACAACCCCATGCACAGTAGAGATCGGATCGAATCATTGACCTTTCCTTAACTTCTGTAAAAGCGAAATATTCACTTGCGCCGTCGGGCAAAACAGGCGCAGACTTGCATTATCCCCAATCGTGAGTTCGCCGCTGCACCGGACCATTAGCCGTACGGAAGGCATCGCGGTTTCGGATGATGCGGTCCCTCGACCGGCAAGCAGGTCTGGTGTCCGCGGCACCCACCTCCCCATGCCCTTGCAAAATCGCACGTTCGGCGCCCGAGCAATCTGCAGCGGGGATGGCCTCGACACAGCGATGAGATACATTGGAGTTCATGATGAACGCAGACGCCGCCGACTTGAACTACGGCTCGATCAGCGCGCTGCTGAGCGCCCTGCACGCGCGCAAGGTGTCGGCATCGGAATTGCTCGAGCACACGATCGGACGCATCGAGGCGCTGGACGGGCGCATCAATGCCGTCATCGTTCGCGATTTTGATCGCGCAAGGGACGCCGCGCGCGCCGCCGATGCCGCGCTTGGCCGCGGCGAGCGGCTTCCACTGCTCGGCATCCCCATCACCTTGAAAGAGCCGTTCAACGTCGCCGGCCTGCCGACGACATGGGGCTTTCCGCATTTCAGCGACTTTCAACCGGCGGAAGATGCCCTCGTCGTCTCGCGGCTGAAGGCGGCGGGCGCCGTCATCATCGGCAAGACCAACATCCCGATCGGTCTGCGGGATTTCCAGAGCTACAACGAGATCTACGGGACGACGAGCAATCCGTGGGACCTCGGCCGGTCGCCGGGCGGTTCCTCGGGCGGATCGGCCGCGGCACTGGCCGCAGGCTTCGGTCCGCTCTCGATCGGCTCGGATATCGGCGGCTCGATCCGGGTGCCCGCGCATTTCTGTGGGGTGTTCGGACACAAGCCAAGCCTCGGCCTGGTCCCGCTGCGCGGATACAGCCTGCCGCCGGCTCCTCCCGTCCCGGGTCAAGGTGATCTCGCGGTCGTCGGGCCGATGGCGCGCACCGCCTCGGACCTCGCATTGTCGCTCGATGTGATTGCTGGCCCCGACGAGACGCGGGACGGGATCGGCTATCGCCTTGCGCTGCCCGCCCCGCGCCACAACGACCTCAAGGATTTCAGGATCCTGGTGATCGATACCCATCCGCTGATGCCGACGGGTGATGCCGTGCGTTCGGCCATTGGGCGGTTGGCGGAACGGCTCGAACGTTCAGGCGCGCGGGTCGCGCGCGCGAGCATTTCGCTGCCCGATCTCGTCGAATCCGCGCGGCTCTACATGAAACTGTTGAACGCCGCGCGAAGTCCGCGCCTGACACCGGCCGCCCTCGCAGAGGCGCAAGGAGTTGCCGCGGCACTCTCGCCCGACGACCACAGCATGCAGGCTGAGCGCGCCCGCGGCTGGGGCATGCTCCATCGCGAATGGCTGGCGACCGACGCGGCCCGCCTGCAGCTGCAGCAACGGTGGCAGCAGTTCTTCCGCGAGTTCGACGCAGCGATCTACCCGGCCGCGGCCGTGCCGGCCTTTCCGCAAGACCAGTCCGAGCCGTTCGACGCGCGACGGCTCGACATAGATGGAAAGCTCTACAACTACTCGGATGCGTGCTTCATCTGGGCCGATCCCGCCTCGACCTGCGGACTGCCGGCGACCGCCGTCCCGATCGAGCGCACGCCGTCGGGCCTGCCGATCGGCGTCCAGATCATCGGGCCTTATCTCGAGGATCGCACCACGATTGCGCTGGCGGGACTGATCGAACGCGAGTTCGGCGGCTTCGTCCCGCCGCCGTCGCTGTCTGCAATGCAATCCGCAAGATGAATCAGGTTCTATCAGCCGACTGCGCTTCCACCGCCTGAACGGCGACGCTCGCCACCTGCCGCAGCGCCTCGCGATCGGAGCCCGAGGACGCCATCACGCCCATGCCGACGGAGACCGCCGAGACGTAGCGCGCGAGCGCGGCGGGATCCGAGGTCGGCTTGAGATCGCCTTCCGCCTTGGCGCGGATGAAGCGGTCGCGCAGCTGGTCTTCGTTCTCGGCGCGGCGGGCGGCGAGCTCGAAGGGGACGTTCTCGGAGCCGCTGCCGCAGGCGATGCCGCCCTGCACGAGCAGGCAACCGGGCGGATTGGCCGGATCGGTCTGCTTTTCGGCGATGCCCATCAGCATTCGTTCGGCGACATCGCGGGCGGTCGGAGCCGCCACCACCTCGTTCATCCAGACATTGCGCAGTTTGGTGTAGCGGTCGAGCGCGGCCTTCAGCAGGCCTTCCTTGTTGCCGAAGCAGGCGTAGAGGCTGGGCGGATTGATGCCCATCGCCTCGGTGAGCTGGGCGATGGTGGCGCCCTCATAGCCATGGCGCCAAAACACTTCCATCGCCTGGTCCAACGCCGTCTCGGCGTCGAATTCGCGGGGGCGTCCCATGCCCATGTGCCTGTCTCCTCGGGATTCGCGTTCAGCCTGAGGCTTAACGCCAAATCCTATCTATTTGTTCTAGCTTTATTTTCTCGGCCGCTTCCAATTCTTGCGGTATGCCGCTACAATTTTCTTAGTGAATGGTACATAAGTATCTTGCACTGCGGCATCCAGCTCCACATCTGTAGTGAACACTACATATCTGGAGCGCGCAAATGCATCCCTCCCAAAATTCCGACCAAAATACCGTCCGCACCGGTCGTTTCCGCCGCCTTCTCGGCGGCGTCGCCATTGTGGGCGCCCTCGCCGCAGCCGGCACGATCGCGACCGGCCATTATTTCCGTGCAGCCCAGGCGACGGCAACGGCCGCCGCGGCCGAGCAAGCCGTCTCCGTCACCGTCGCGATGATCGAGCCGCGGCAGACCGTGCTGTGGGACGATTTCTCCGGCCGGCTGGAAGCCATCAACCGGGTCGACCTGCGACCGCGCGTGTCCGGTGCGATCATGTCCACCAACTTCACCGAAGGCGCGCTGGTGAAGGCAGGCGACGTTCTGTTCAAGATCGATCCGGCGCCTTACGCGGCCGAGGTCGACAAGGCCAACGCGCAGCTCGAGGCGGCGAAAGCGCGCGTCGTGTTCACCCAGAGCGAGCTGGAGCGCGGCGCACAGCTGGTCGGCAACGCCGTGGTCACGCGCCGCGACTACGACCAGCGCGACAACGCCAATCGCGAAGCCATCGCCAACGTGAAGGCCGCCGAGGCGACGCTCCAGACCGCAAAGCTCAACCTCGACTACACCGAGGTGCGCGCGCCGGTCGACGGCCGTGTCGGCAAGTTCGAGATCACCGTCGGCAATCTCGTCGCCGCCGGCACCGCCTCCCCGGTCCTGACCTCGCTGGTCTCGGTCAACCCGATCTACGCCTCGTTCGACGCGGATGAAGAGGTGGTGCTGCGGGCGCTGAACTCGATCGCGGATGCCTCCGGCCAGCGCGGCAAGCTCGACCAGATCCCGGTCGAGATGGCGACCTCCGGCGGTCTCTCCGCGAAGGGTCACATCCAGCTCATCGACAACCAGGTCAACGGCCAGAGCGGCACCATCCGTGTCCGCGCGGTGTTCCAGAACGAGGACGGGCGTCTCATCCCGGGCCAGTTCGCCCGCGTGCGCATGGGCCAGCCGAAGCAGCAGACGCTGGTCATGATCGACGAGCGCGCGATCGGCACCGACCAGGACAAGAAGTTCGTGATGGCGGTCGGCGACGACAGCCGCGCGGTCTACCGGCCGATCACGCTCGGCGGCTCGGTCGACGGGCTGCGTATCGTGACGGCGGGGCTGAAGACCGGTGACCGCATCATCGTCAACGGCCTCCAGCGTGTGCGCCCGGGCGCCCTCCTCAAGACCGAGGTCGCCGCAATGGGCGCGCGCGGGCCGCAACAGGCTTCCAACCACAGCAACCAGGACGTGGTGCAGCGCTGACAAACTCCGTCATTCCGGGGCGCGCGTAGCGCGAACCCGGAATCTAGAAGTTTAAGAACTCCGAGCACATCACCTCGAGATTCCGGGTTCGCGGGCTTTGCCCGCGCCCCGGAATGACGGCGGAGCTGTGTGGAGACGACCAAGATATTGCCCAGGGGCAAAGCCATGAATCTCTCAAAATTCTTCATCGATCGTCCGATTTTCGCCGGTGTGCTGTCGGTCCTGATTTTCCTCGCCGGCCTGATCTCGCTGTTCGCGATGCCGATCTCGGAATATCCCGACGTCGTGCCGCCCTCGGTGCTGGTGCGCGCGACCTATCCCGGCGCCAATCCGAAGGTGATTGCGGAGACGGTGGCGACCCCCATCGAGGAGCAGATCAACGGCGTCGAAGGCATGCTCTACATGTCGAGCCAGGCGACCACCGACGGCGCGATGACGCTGACGGTGACGTTCCGCCTCGGTACCGACCCCGACAAGGCGACGCAACTGGTGCAGAACCGCGTGCAGCAGGCCGAGCCGCGCCTGCCGGCCGTGGTGCGCCAGCTCGGCATCATCACCAAGAAGTCGTCGCCCGACCTCACCATGGTCGTGCATCTGCTGTCGCCGAACGGCCGCTACGACATGACTTACTTGCGCAACTACGCCGTGCTCAACGTCAAGGACCGGCTGGCGCGGATCGACGGCGTCGGCGACGTCCAGCTCTATGGCGCCGGCGATTATTCGATGCGGGTCTGGGTCGATCCGCAGAAGGCCGCCGAGCACGGCCTGACCGCGAGCGACATCGTCAAGTCGATCCAGGCGCAGAACGTCGAGGCCGCCGCCGGCGTCGTCGGCTCCTCCCCGAACGTCAGGGGCATCGACCTGCAAATGTCGGTCAATGCGGAAGGGCGGCTCGCCAACGAAGAGCAGTTCGGCGATATCGTGGTCAAGACCGGCACGCGCGGCGAAGTGGTGCGACTGCGCGACGTCGCGCGGATTGAGCTCGGCGCGTCCGAATACGGCCTGCGCTCGCTGCTCGACAACAAGCAGGCCGTCGCAATCCCGATCTTCCAGGCGCCGGGCTCCAATGCGCTGGAGATTTCCGACCATGTCCGCGCCACCATGGCCGAAATCAAGAAAAACATGCCGGAAGGCGTGTCCTACCAGATTGTCTACGATCCCACCCAGTTCGTGCGCTCCTCGATCGAGGCGGTCATCCACACCCTGCTCGAGGCGATCGCGCTGGTGGTGCTGGTCGTGATCCTGTTCCTGCAGACCTGGCGCGCTTCCATCATTCCCCTGCTGGCGGTGCCGGTGTCGATCGTCGGCACGTTCGCAGTGATGCACCTGTTCGGCTTCTCCATCAATGCGCTCAGCCTGTTCGGCCTGGTGCTCGCGATCGGCATCGTCGTCGACGACGCCATCGTCGTGGTCGAGAACGTCGAGCGCAACATCGAGGGCGGGCTGTCGCCGCGCGATGCCACCTATCAGGCCATGCGCGAGGTCTCCGGTCCGATCATCGCCATTGCCATGGTGCTGATTGCCGTGTTCGTGCCGCTCGCCTTCATCTCCGGCCTCACCGGGCAGTTCTACAAGCAGTTCGCGCTGACGATCGCGATCTCGACCGTGATCTCAGCCGTCAACTCGCTGACGCTGTCGCCGGCGCTGTCCGCGCTGTTGCTCAAGGGCCACAACGAGCCGAAGGACAGGCTGACGATCATCATGGAGAAGGGCCTCGGCTGGTTCTTCCGCGGCTTCAACAAGGCCTTCACCCGTTCGTCGGAGAATTACAGCGGCGCCGTCACCAAGGTGATCTCGGGCAAAGCCGCGGTGATGGGTCTCTATGTGGTGCTGGTCGGCCTCACCGCCTTCCTGTTCCAGCAGGTGCCGAGCGGCTTCGTGCCGGGCCAGGACAAGCAATATCTGGTCGGCTTCTCACGGCTGCCCGATGGTGCAGCGCTCGATCGCACCGAAGAGGTGATCCGCAAGATGAGCGACATCGCGCTGACCCAGCCCGGTGTCGAGAGCTCGGTCGCTTTCCCGGGCCTGTCGATCGCCGGCTTCACCAACTCCTCCAACGCCGGCATCGTGTTCTCGACGCTGAAACCGTTCGACGAGCGCAAGAGTCCGGCCCTGAGCGGGAATGCCATCGCGGCCGATCTCAACAAGAAATACGCCGGAATCCAGGAAGCCTTCATCGCGATGTTCCCGCCGCCGCCAGTCAACGGCCTCGGCACGATCGGCGGCTTCAAGCTGCAGATCGAGGACCGTGCCGGTCTCGGCTATGAGGCACTGAACGAGGCGACGAAGGCGTTCATGGCGGCGATGCAGAAGGCGCCGGAGATCGCCGGTGTGTTCTCGAGCTTCCAGGTCAACGTGCCCCAACTGTTCGCCGACATCGATCGCACCAAGGCGCTCCAGCTCGGCGTGCCCGTGACGGAGGTGTTCAACACGCTGCAGATCTATCTCGGCTCCTATTACGTCAACGACTTCAACAAATTCGGCCGCACCTACTCCGTCTATGTCCAGGCCGACGCACCATTCCGTGCGCGGGCCGACGACATCAGGCAATTGAAGGTGCGCTCGTCCTCCGGCGACATGGTGCCGCTGTCGGCGCTGCTGAAGATTCGCCAGAGCGCGGGACCGGAACGTGCGATCCGCTACAACGGCTTCCTGTCGTCCGACATCAACGCGGCGGCCGCGCCCGGCTTTTCGTCCGGCCAGGCGCAGGAGGCGGCGACGCGGATCGCAGCGGAGACGTTACCGCCGGGCTTTGCTTTCGAATGGACCGACCTGACCTATCAGGAGTTCATTGCCGGAAATTCCGGACTCTGGGTGTTCCCGCTGGCGATCCTGCTGGTGTTCCTGGTGCTGGCGGCGCTCTACGAGAGCCTGACCCTGCCGCTCTCGATCATCATGATCGTGCCGATGGGTCTGCTCGCCGCGATGTTCGGCGTCTGGATCTCCAAGGGGGACAACAACGTCTTCACCCAGATCGGATTGATCGTGCTGGTGGGACTCTCGGCCAAGAACGCGATCCTGATCGTCGAATTCGCGCGCGAACTCGAGTTCGCAGGCCGCACGCCGATCCGGGCCGCGATCGAGGCGAGCCGTCTGCGGCTCCGCCCGATCCTGATGACGTCGATGGCGTTCATCATGGGCGTGCTGCCGCTGGTGCTCTCGACCGGCGCGGGCTCTGAGATGCGGCGCGCCATGGGCGTCGCCGTGTTCTCCGGCATGATCGGCGTTACCGTGTTCGGCCTGTTCCTGACGCCGATTTTCTACGTGCTGCTGCGGACCGTCACCGGCATGAAGCCGCTGGTGCATCACGGCAGCGGCTCCAGCGTGGCTCCGGTCCAGGAGCTACATCACGAAGGCGCAGGCCACTAGATCAGGGAAATCCCCGAGACCAGCAGCAGCACGAGCACGGTCTTGCGAAAGACCGTCTCGTTGACCCGGTGAAACGCGATCACGCCGAGCGCAGAGCCGGCGAACAGCGCCGGCAGGCTGATGGCGAGATCGATGAACACCTTTGACGACAGATCCTGATGTCCCACCAGCAGCGCGATCGCGAAGACCTGCATCGCGGCGATGAAGGGCTGCACCAGACCGCGCTGCTCGCTCTTGGGCACGCCGCGCATGTCGCACCAGATGGTGGGAATCGCACCGGGCATCGCGGTCAGGCCGCCGACCAGCCCTCCCCCGAACCCGATCAAGGCGACCCAGTGCCGGCCGACAGCCTCGCCGGCCGTCACCAGCGTCGGCCGCAGCAGCATGTAAGCGGCGTACAGCGCGACGATGATGCCGAAGCCGCGCCGGAGCAGATGCGTATCCGTGCTCTGGAGCAGCGATACCGCGATGGGAACGCCGATCAATCCGCCTACGATCAGCAGCAGGCTGCCTTCCCAGCGGATGTTGCGCCGAAGTGCCCAGAGGTTGGTGGCCTGCACGCCGATGCTGCACGCCATCATCAGCGGCACGGCTTCGAGCGGCTGAAACACCCGGAGCAGAATGGCGCCCGCCACCGCCGAGAAGGCAAAGCCCGACAGCCCGGAGACGAAGGCGCCCGCGAACACGGCGACGCTCAGCAGGATCAGAGTCGTGATATCAGGCACAAACCGTCCTCCGGTCAATCGTAGGGAATTTGCGAGACGCGGATTTCGGCGCTGTCGGTGCAAACGGCCGGTTCGCGTGGAAATGACGCCTGCATCGCGTGGGCGTGGGATCGCTCCAGCATCGCGAAGCCGACCAGTTGGAGGGTGACGAGCGCCGCGGTCAGCGCAATCGCCACGATGTTGACGTTACGCACGTTCGAACGTGGGGTGGCCGGTCGCGCGCTGGCGCGGATCAACTCCGTTGGCATTCTCAAAAATATCCTCTTCGCGCGAGACGGGACTCATTTCGTTCAAACACGATTTTTCGTCCGGCTGCCCCAGCAGATGGCGATAGCGTCGCAGCACGCGCCGCGCGTCGATTTCCCGCTGCTCGCGGAAGGCCGCGCCGATTGCCGTGACGATATCGCTGAACCTGGCTGCCAGACCGGGTGACGCCGTTGGCATGACAATCTCCTCTCAACCTGTACGAGAGATTGGCGGGATTCACTTCCGCTTGCAGTGGGTTGCTTCACACGGATGTCTGAAACGTCGAACAACCGATCGTGTGACGTCTAGTAGAAGAGAACGCGGAAAATCGCGTCATTCGATCGAACGACGCGCGATAACTTTCTAATGATGCTTCTGTTTGAACCTATCGCGAGCTGCAGCGACTCGCCTGCGCTTGCCGTGCGCGTCAGTGCACGAGCGGATTGGAGAATCCGGCCGCGAGCTTGACGAGATCGGCCTGACGGGAGACGCCGGTCTTGGCGAAAACGCGATGCAGATGCGTCTTCACCGTCGTCTCCGCGATGCCGAGCGCAACCGCCGTCTCCGGAACGCCGCCGACCTCGACGATCGACTGCAACACCCTGAGCTCGGCAGGCGTCAGATCGAAGGTGCGGTCAATCAGGCCGGCGCATGAGCGTCCGTCGAGTTCCGCCTTCCACAGAAACAGGGCGCCGACGGCCGAGCTGCGCTCCGCCGCGCCTTCACGCTGCAGCGACGGCAGCGCGATGACGTGAGCAACGTAGTAGGAACCGTCATGCGACATCAGCGGAATTTTCCGCCCCGAAGCCGCCGCCAGGGCAACCTCGCCTGCATCGCGGAAGATGTCGCGCAGGGCCGAATTTGCAGCGGAGGACCGTGCCACGAGCCGGCCCGCGACGGACCGCAGCACATCATCGGCGGCCAGGATCGTGTCTGCCGCCGGGTTGCTGTGGACGATATGGCAGGCGGGATCGAGCAGGATGACGCCGGCATTGAGCCGGTCCACCACGTCGGCGAGCGCGATCGCACGCTGCTGCTTCCGCTCGATCGCCCGGTTGATCAGCAGCGCCCGGCTCGCATGCGAAACCAGGAACTGCATCCGCGCCCGCTGCCCGGCGTCGAGCATGTCCCTGCCGGGGATCACGGTCATCAGCATTGGACACGGCGACTTCGACTGCTCCAGCACCACGTTGGCGACATCGACGCAGCCCTGCGGACGCAGCCATTCCTGGTAGAAGCGTCCGCGGCGGTACTCGTCGAAATTCACGAGGTCGGGGATGTTTCGGACCTCGCCGTAACGCGGCAGCCTGGCGAGCGGATCGTAGCGGGAGTAGGTCTCGGCATAGAGCTGAATGTAGTGCGGATCGACGCCGCAGTAATAATGCGTCGCGCCGGACTTGCTGACCGGGTCCTTTGAAATCAGGCCGCAGGCCTGGCTGCCGATGAACGCATTGAGCTTGACGACGACATCGCTCCACAACTCCGGGTGGAGACCGGCGTCATAGATCGTCTCGATCAACTCGGACTGTTTTGGAGGACGGGGCATCGGAACAGCTAATGGTGACACATGGAGATAGCGAAATGTTCTTCATGCCCGGCGGCCTAGGTGAGTCACTCGCGAGAGCAAAAGGTTCAACTCCGGCAACGGTCCATCGATCAGTGAACGAGCGGATTGGAGAATCCCGCTGCAAGCTTGACGAGGTCGGCCTGGCGGGAAACGCCGGTCTTGGCGAACACCCGGTGCAGATGCGTCTTCGCCGTCGTTTCTGCGATGCCGAGCGCAATCGCCGTCTCCGGGACGCCACCGACCTCGACGATCGACAGGAACACGCGCAGTTCGGCCGGCGTCAGATCGAAGGTCCGCGCGATCAGATCGCCATAGGACTGGCCGCCGAGAGAGACCTTCCGCAGGAGCAGCGCACCGACGGCATCGACCACGCGCTCGCTACCGTTCCGCAGCACGGACGACAGCGGCAGGATATGCGCGACGTAGCGCTCGCCACTGGGTGAAAGCAGCGGAAACGCATGTCCCCTTGCGGCAAGCAGGGCCATTTCATTGCGGGCCGCGAAGACCTCCCGCAGCGTCTGGTTGGCTTCGGGGCTGACGGTCACGAGTTGCCCGGCGACGGACCGAACCAAGTCGTCGGCCGCAAGCAAGGCATGGCCTGCGGAATTCGCGTGCACCACCCGGCAGAGGGCATCGAGCAGGAAGATACCGGATGCCAGATTGTCCAGGACGTCCGCCAGCGCCGTCGCCAACGTCAGTTGGGACGTGATGGCGCGGTTGATCAGCAGCGCGCGGCTGGCATGCGGCACGACCAGCGAGAGGCGGTGCTTCATCGCCGGATCCACCATCCGGCGGCCCGACAGCACCGTCATCATCACGGGGCAGCTCGCATTCGACTTGTCGAGCACGACATTGGCCGCATCGCTGCAGCCCTGCGGCTGCATCCATTCCTGGTAAAAGCGCCCTCTCCGATATTCCTCGAAATTGACCAGATCCGGAATGCTGACGATCTCGCCATGCGGCGGCAGCACCGTCAGCGGATCGAACTTCGAATGGGTCTCGGAATAGAGCTGGATGTAGTGCGGGTCCGCGCCGCAATAGTAATGGGTGACGCCGAATTTGCTGATCGAATCCTTGGAAAACAGCCCGCAGGCCTGACCGCCGACGAAGTCGCGGATGCCGGTGACGACGTCATTCCATAGCGAGGGCTCGAGTCCGGCGTCATAGATGGACTCGACGAGTTCGGGCAGCTTCCGAGCTTCGTGCATGGTTTGAAATGGCCTGAGTGATCAATATCACCAAGCATACCACAACCACAGCATGCGACATCCTCCGATCGGAGGACACGCCGGCCGGGCGGATGGAGCCCGGCCGGCGGGCGTCGCGCGAGAGCCGCCAGGGCTGGATGCCGGCTCAGAACGCGACGCGAACGCCCCCCTCGCCGTGCCGGTGCGGAATCCGCAGCAGGCGCCGGCTGACGGTCGCAACGAGCTTTCGTTTCATTTTCATTCCCCAGTCGAGGCCCACTCGCGCGCGGGCGTGCTTCAGCCGGCCTTCTCCGATCGGAGAGGGCCGATGCAGCGAAATCGGAATCGCCGATCTCCACGGTAGAAACGTCTGCCGCGCTCGACTTGGACGGAGGCGGCCGGACTTCGTCCCGGAACGAACCAGTGCCGTTTTGCCGGTCACTGGTGCACAGTTGCGACACTGTCACCGGGACGCTCACGCCTCGTCCCAGCCGACCTTTTCCGCATTCTCCGACCAGACCGCGGCGCGATAGATCTCGCGCCCGCCGGCGTCTCTCACGCGGATGCAGGCATCGCGGTCGCGCAAATCGTCACGCCAGACGAACAGATGTCTGGCCATCTCGTCGGCCACCACGAATGTCGCGTTGGCCTGCTCGAAGACCATGCCGCCGGGGTCGATCTTCACGACATTGCCGACCATGAGGTCGAAGAAAAAGCGGCGCATTCAACACTCCGGCTGCCGACGCCGCACGCAAGGCGGTGGTCATGACTTCGCGATCAGGGATCGGCCAGATCCCTGCCCGTCGATTGAAATTGGTTTGAAATCAGTCGCGACAGCTACGGCATTTCGCCGCTCCTGACGTCGCTTGGCGTCGCGTTGTAGGTCCGCCGGAAGCAGCGGTTGAAATAGGAGAGATCGCCGAAGCCGACATCGTAGGCGATCGAGCTCACGGTCCGCTCGGCGAATTCGGGCTCGCGCAGCATGCGATGGGCGCGCTTGACGCGCTGATCGATCAGGAAGGAGGAGAACGTCTTGCCGTCGGCCTCGAACAGGCGCTGGAGATAACGCGGCGTGACGCCGAGTTCCTGGGCAACCGTGGCCACCGAGAGATCCTGCCGCCAGCAATTGTTGGCGATGGAGACTTTCGCCTTCTGCAGCCGCGCCGCCTTGACGCCGCGCCGCCCGGCCAGCTCCAGCGGCTCGCTGGTGGCACCGAGGACGATTGCCAGAAGATCGTGCAGATGCCCGACCCCGAGCTGCCGCAAATGGGGCATCGCGAACACCTTCTCCCGCACCAGCGTCACCGCGTAATCGACCAGCAATCGAAGTCCCGTCGAGCTCTCCGGCATGACACGCATCACCGCATCATCGACATCCACGATCATCGGCGACAGCACGCGTCTCGGCACCCGCAGCGAGAAGCAGCTGCCCAGTGACAATCGCTCGAACGTCGTGACGTCCTCCGCGCTCGTCAGGACCGCCTCTCCCGCACGAAGACTCAGATCATGTCCTCGCTCGGATATCCCGAGAACGCCCGACCTGTTCACGATCAGGGCGAGGCTGTCGTCGCCGTCGGCCACCAGTTGCCTGGTGCGAATGACCCGCGCTCCGCACAATCCTCCGATCAACAGCTGGGCTTCCGGCAAGACGTGGGACGTGAAGCTCGCCGCGGCCGGTCTTCCCTCCCTTGCCTCGACCTCCGCTTTCAACACCCCGCGGCAATAGAAGTCGCGAAGCAGCGGGATGCGTTCACCTTCGGGAATCTCGTTCGTGGAAACATTGAGAACGGAAAAATCAACCATGCTGTTCACTGCAATCTCTCCAGCCACGAGCAGGCCCAGCCACGCGCTGCTGTTTCCTCACACGCGCGCTCGATGCCGACACGGCATCTCTTCGCGGCGTACGCTGCTCTCGCTCTTCTGGAGCGCGATATACGAAAGTATCAAATGACGCGCGTCCTGCATTCGGAGGACCCGGTAGCTGGGTTCATCACAATGGATTGAGATTGCGGCACGTAACGGCGAACCATGTGAAATGGATCACACGGCGTCGTCACCGAAGCTCGTTCGCTGTGCGAAAGGCACGGCAAAGCCGGCGGCGATCTTCACCAGATCGGCCTGCCTGCCGGCTCCGGTCTTCTCAAACAGACGACCGAGATGCGTCTTCACCGTCGTCTCTGCGATGCCGAGCTTCGCCGCGATGTCGGGAACACCACCAATTTCGATGATGGCCATCAGTACACGCAGCTCGGATGGCGTCAGCCTGAAGGCCGCTGCGATCGCGTCGGCCGCGAGCGACGGCATCGTCGAGGCCTTTTGAACGAAAAGCGCCGTGGCAGCAATATCTCGCGACAGGCTGCGATCGCGCTTCAACGGACAGGCGTGAAGCAGGTAGTGCTGCCCATCAACCGACGTCGCAAGCTCGATCTGACGGCGAGCAGCGGAACGGGTTCCGACGTCTGAATCGATTTCGCACAGGCTGCGGAATATCTTGTCGGCCTGGGTGTTGCGGGCCACGATCCGATCGCCGACCATGGCGAGCAGATTGGCATCGGCGAACAACCGGCGGCATGCGGCGTTGGCATGCACGACCCGGCCGTCTGCATCGAGCAGGCAGATCGCCGTGCTCAACCCATCGAGGACATCGGCAAGGTCGTCCACGGTATGCGCGCGCGCCCTGATCTGCCGGCCCATGATCCTCGAACGCTGGAGGTGCGGAGCAAGCAGCCGCATGCGCTCTCGCATCGGCTCATCGACCGTTCCGCGCGACCGGTGGCGCAACACCTGCAGGATCGTGGTCCGCGCGTCCGACTTCTCGAGTGCGACGGTCGCAAGGTCGATCGCCCCTTGCGGTTCCATCCACTCGCGATAGAAGCTCGTCGCCAGAAAATCTGCATGAGGCATGACGTCGGTTACGCCGATCGTCTGCTCGGCCGCGATCGTGAGGTGTCGGTCGAGCAGAGGGTCGAGCTCCACATAACGGTCGCGATAAAGCTGGCGAAAGCGGGATTCGGTACCAAAATGCTGGTGAATCTCGATCGAGAGCCTGGCTGAATCCCTCGACAGGATGGTCGCGGCACACCCGCCGACGAAATGCGAAACCTGCTCCAACGCCCCGCTGCGCAGCGCGGGATTGACCGCCGCATCGTAGATCTCCCCGACGAGGGACGAGAACCGGTTTGCGTGGAGGATCGTCATCGGCCGGACGACGCAATCGGCGTGTTGCCCGCGCGAGAAAGAGAGCTCGCGATCCGGGATCCGGCGGAGGAGACGGACCGGTCGACTGTCCCCTTCGAGGAGGAGAAATCGTTGCAGCGAAATGCTGGAATATCGAACATTGTCCTTGCGTAACGTCAACCGCAGGATGCGGCTTGGACGTTTTCGCCAAAGACTAGGATAAATGCGAACAGCGCGCGGACTGTGTGCGGTGTGTCACGCGCCGGCGCGCGCTGAAGAGTCCGTTGCCGGCGATCCTGCTGCCTTCGCAGCCGGCCCCGGCAATTTACTTCCGATTCTCCTCGCAGAATTTGAGCGCCGCCAGCGCTTCGCCGGCACGCGGGATCTGCATCTCGATGCTGTCCTCGTCGTCGTCCTCGAAATCGAGCGAGAGACGCTTCGCCTTGGACAGCCGGTCCATCATCGACTGATCGTATTCGAAGATGCCGCGCACCGTGGTCTTGTCCATGACCTCCCACTTGGACTTCTTCATGATATCGGCGTCGTCGGTGCCGACATCTGCCCGGAGGACCTCTCCGACCTTGTCCCACTCCCAGCCGTCATAGATCATCACGATGACAATGGCCTTCTCGGAATAGGTGATGACGATGACGTACTCGCGGTTCTCGTCTTCCTTGTCCTTGTAGCCGCGGCTGGCGTTGCAATGCGTGTCCTGCGTACGCTTCTCGATGGTCCAGTCGCCGACCCTTGATTGCTGCGCCAGCACCGGCCCCGCGCTCAAGGCGCCCGCGAGCACCCCTGCGGCGAGAAGGAATTTTTTCATGTCAGCCTCCAGCGTGTTCCCCACGCGAAGATGACCATCTCTATTTGCAACCCGCAAGGGTTTCAGGCGCCTGCATGGAGTAGCCCATGCCCTACGTCCGCCGCGGCACGATCGCGATCGGAGTAAACGTGTAAACCTCCTCGCCGCTCTGGTTGAACATCGTCCATTTGACCAGCGCGATGCCCTGCGGCTTCGACCTCGACGGCGTCAGGCTCATGACCTCGCCGATCAGATGCAGGCGGTCGTCGGGCCTCACCGGGACCGTCCAGCGCAGCCCGTCGACACCGGCGCCGATCAGCGGATGCGGACCGAAGGGTCGGGTCTGGATCGCGAGGTTCATCGCGATCGCGGCGGTGTGCCATCCCGAGGCAGCAAGGCCCCGAAACAGCGTCTCCTTGGCGGCCTCGTGGTCGAGATGCATCGGCTGCGGATCGAACTCGGCTGCGAAACGCTTGATGTCGGCCTCGGTGACCTGAACTTCCGGGGATTTGAACCGCATTCCGACGGTGAGATCGTCGAACCACTCGACCTGCGCCATGATTCTGCCTCGCAATGGGATGCGCCGCGACCGCGGCTGAAAGAATTGAGGAAGAGTGGGGATGTAGCGGCTCCGCAGTGCACAAACCAGCCCCGGGTTCCCCACGAAACCCGTTTCCCGATGCGACGAAGCACGCCTGAAACAGATCGCTGATTATCTCGTTATCAAAATCAAAACAGGGACGGCCGTCATGCAGTTCTTTCTCGACCTGATCTGGGATTATTCCTGCTGCCAGCACCTCCTCGCCCTGCAACCGCAGGAGGACCAGCCATGATCGAAGTGATCTCAGCCCTGCTCGCCCTTTGCAGTATCGGCGTTTTTGCGGCGCACGCACTGGACGCCTATCGCACCACGCACTCCTGATCGAAAACGCCTAGAACGGCCGCCGGTAGAAATGCTCCGAATGCGTTGCCGGCGGAAACCTGTTGGCGAGCGCGAGAGCGGCCTTCTCGTCCGTCTCGAGGGCGATTTTCTGTGCGAGCATGACGTCGCCAGGAACAAGAAAGCCCGACGGGACGAAGCACCAGCCCATCCTCGCAATTCCGGCTTCGTCGACCTCGTGGACATTTGCCGCCGTGCCGTAGTGGATGCGATAGGTCTTGCCCGTATCACAGCCGACGACATCGAAATACCGGTGCTGCTCGAATTGCGCGCGCTGCGCCGGTGACAGCCATTCGGTCAGAAGCCGGCGGCCGCGGGCATCCGGCGTGTTCTCGCCGAAGAAGCGCCGATAGAGCTCGCGCAGCGCATGCAGACGCGCACGCGCCGGCGCACGGAGCCAGACTGCCGCGATCATGGGCAGCTCAGATCAACCGCCGACCAGGCGAGGATAGAACAGCGTTTCCTGCACGGTCGGGTCGAATGATCGGATCCGCGTGACTTCGCCGGGCCCGGTTCGAAAGGCGGCGGTGAAGCCGGCTCCGGTCAGCTCCCGAAAGCGCTGTTCGGCCCGCGCCAGCGCTTCGGCATTGCCAGGATCAAACTCGTGGCGCGTGTCGCCAGTCTGGTCCATCACGATCTGGGTTGCCATAGTTGAGTCTCCTCATGCCCAGCCCTGAACCTGATCAAAGCAAACCTCGTGCCGTCGGTTCCTGATGGCAACAACTTTCTCGCGCCGGCGCATCACGCCTTGCTGAGCAAGAGCATTCTCAAGCGAAGTGGATGCCGGTCCGCGTCAAGAAACGCGTCCAAACAAGAATCCAGCGCCCCGTTCGAAACCGGGCTCTGGTCAGCGCAAGGCGGCCGCTCCTCCCCCCTCGTCGATCTGCCGTCCCATCAAGGCGATCGCCTTCTGATAGACGCCGGCGGCATTCCAGGCTTCGATGGCGACGAAATTCGGCTCGCCCGGCTGGTAACCGGCTCCTGCGCGCCAGCCATGGGCTTTCAGGAAATTCGCCGTCGAGTTCAGCGCATTGGCCGCAACCTCGAGATTGCCGGTGCCATAGGCCAGGATGTTCTTGGGCATGAACTGGGTCTGGCCGACCTCGCCATGCATCGAGCCGCGGGTTGCTCCCGACAGCGTGCCGCGATCGACCAGCTTCAGTGCGGCATAGAGCTGGTCGGTGAAGAATTCGGGACGGCGGCAGTCATAGGCGAGCGTCGCAATCGACGAGAGCATGTTCTGGTTGCCGCGCTGGCTGCCGAAGCCGGTCTCCATGCCCCAGATCGCGATCAGCGGCCCCGGCGGGACGCCATAGCGCTGCTGGATCGAGGCGAACAAGGCCGCCTGCGACTGCTTGAGCTGGCGCCCCTTGGCAACGATGGTGGTGGCGCCGCGCTTGGCCAGGAACTGGTCGAGCGACAGCGAGAAGCTGCGCTGGCCGCGGTCGGCCGCGATGGTGGCACTGGCGTAGTTGGTCTGCATCAACGCCGAGAGCGCGGTCTGGCCGATGCCCTTGCCCTGTGCTTCGGCACTGAACTCGCGCTTCCAGGCCTCAAAACCCGCCGGCGAGCTGCCGCATTGGGCGGCCTTGGCCACGGATGCCAGAGAGAGAAGCAGCGTGGTAGCACCGATCATGGCCGTCGCAACGGTCCTGCCCTTGGTCATTCCTGGTTCCTCTCACTTGCGGTGCGCGACCGGCTCGCGCGGGCGCATGATCCTACGTCGGCGCTGACCGCTCAAGCCCCAGCGGGCGCAACCGGCGCCCTGACATCGAGCCGATCGCCTACCCTCCGCCGTCATGATCGAGCAGGAAATCGACCATGATGCCCTGGTGTTGCTCGTACATGTCCGTTCCGTTGCCGGTCACGCAGCCGAGCTTTCGGGCGGCTGCGATGAAGGACGGGACTTCGGGCCTTGTGATCACGCAGCCGCAATAGGCCGACGGCGCAAGGCGCGTCACATCGACCGGCAGCGGATCGCCGTCCGTCATCCCGGCCGGGGTCGCATTGGCGACGAAGTCAAAGCCCGCGGGATCCGCCGTGCCGATCCGCACAGCCGACCTGCCGAGCCCGTTGAGCTGTCCAATCAGGGCGTCGCGGCGCTCCGTCGCGCTGTCATGAATGGCAAGCTCGCTCACGCCGGCCTCGACCAGCGCAAGTGCAATCGCCGATCCCGCGCCGCCGGCCCCGACCAGAAGTGCCCGCATTCCCCTCGGGTCTATCCCCTTCGCCCGCGCCGCGCCGACAAAGCCGAGGCCATCCACCATGTCGCCGTGCCATGAGCCGTCGGCACGTCGTCGCATCAGGTTCACGGTGCGCAGGAAATGCGCGCGCTCCGTCGCACTCGTGCAGGCCCGGTAACAGGCAAATTTGTGCGGGATGGTGACGACGATGCCGTCGAGATTCTTCAGGCGCGTCGCGACGGAGAGGAAGTCGGGCAGATCCGCCGGCGCGACCTGAACGGGCATGAGAATTCCATCGTGCCCCCGCGCAGCAAAGGCGGCCGTCACGCCCGCGGGCGAGCGCACCTGCGCGATGGGATCGCCGATGATGACGTAGAGCCGCGTCGCGCCTGTCGGCGGCGGGATCATGCGGTTTGAGCCGGAGCCTGCGATCCGTCCCCCTCTCCAGCAGCTTCTGAAGTCAATTCCAGCCCGGCCAAATCGCCTTCTCTGCGCCATTTGTCGAGCAGCCGCAGGAACGCCACCGGCCCGCGCCAATACTGGCTGTTTCTTGCCGCGATCGGATCGAGCACGCCTTCATTGTTGTAATAACCGGGGGTGCATTCGGCGAGATAGGTCTGCCGGCCGAGCGCGGCTTTCACGACCTCCGCGACCCAGGCGTTCTCGGCGGCAAGCGTCGGCTCCAGCGTCCGGGCTTTGCGCTTGCGCGCTTCGGCGATCACATAGGCGATGTGCTGCGACTGCTCGTCGATGATGTGCGGGAAGTTGGCGCTCTGGCCCGCCTGCACCGTGACGATCAGGAAGCAATTCGGGAAGCCGCGGCTGTAGAAGCCGTGCATCGTCTTGACGCCGTCGCGCCAGCGCTCGGACAGGCTGATGCCGTCGCGGCCATAGACTTCGAAACCCATGCGGCGGGCGTAGTCGGTGCCGACCTCGAAGCCGCTGGCATAGATCAGGCAGTCGAGCTCATAGGGCTTGCCGGCGACCACGACGGCATTCCCGGTGATACGATCGACGCCCTGCCCCTTGGTGTCGACCAGATGCACATTGGGGCGATTGAAGGTGTCGAGATATTCGTCGTGAAAGCAGGGCCGCTTGCAGAACGCCTTGTACCAGGGTTTGAGCGCCGAAGCGGCCGCTTCGTCCCTCACGATCGCATCGACGCGGGCGCGGATCTCCTCCATCTTGCGGTAATCGGCCTGCTCGATCACCTTCAGCGCCTCCTCCATCGAGGTCACCGGCTGCGGCTGGCGGCGCGGCGCCAGCAGGATCTCGCCGAGCAGGCCGGTCCAGCCGTCCTGCACCAGATCCTGTTCGAACGGCTCGCCCGAGATCACCGCGGTGAAATTGTCCATGCGCTCGCGCTGCCAGCCGGGCTTGAGGCTCTGCGCCCAGACTTGATCCGTCGGCCGGTCGTCGCGCACGCCGATCGCGGAGGGCGTGCGCTGGAAGACGTAGAGCTCCTTGGCCGACCGGCCGAGATGCGGCACGCATTGCACGGCGGTGGCACCGGTGCCGATGATGCCGACGCGCTTGCCGGCTAGGCCGGTGAGTCCACCTTCGGCCGTGCCTCCAGTGTAGGCGTAATCCCAGCGGCTGGTGTGGAAGCTATGTCCCGTGAAGCTGTCGATGCCGGGAATGCCCGGCAGCTTCGGACGGCTCAGCGGACCACCGGCCAGGATGACGAAGCGTGCGCTGATGCGATCGCCGCGATCGGTCTCGACCAGCCAGCGCGCCTCCGGCTCCTGCCACTCCATCCGCGAGATCACGGTTTGAAACAGGGCACGCTCGTACAGACCAAAGTGACGGCCGATGCGGCGGGAGTGTTCATGGATCTCGGGCGCCCGCGCGTATTTGCGCACCGGCATGTAGCCGGTCTCTTCCAGCAGCGGCAGGTAGATGTAGCTCTCGGTATCGCAGGCGGCGCCGGGGTAGCGATTCCAATACCAGGTGCCGCCGAAATCGCCGGCCTTTTCCACAATGCGGAAATCGTCGATGCCGGCCGCGCGCAGACGCGCGCCACAAAGCAGACCGCCGAAGCCGCCGCCGACGATGAGCACCTCGGTCTGTTCGCTGACGGCCTCGCGCGCAAATCCGGGATCGGCCCAGGGATCGTCGAGATAGCGCCCGAACGCGCCGGTCACCTCGACATATTGCGCCTTGCCCTCGGTGCGCAGGCGGCGATCGCGCTCGTCGCGATAGCGCGCACGAAGTGCGGCAATGTCGATGGTAGATCCGCCGGCTGCACCGGTCTTGTGTCTTTCCGCTGACATCGACTTCCTCCACGGCGAACGCTGCTTCGCCGGCAGCTCACCTCACGTTAGCCCTTAAAAAGTGACGCACGCAATCGCGTCTGCCGTTTTTTGCGTGAACGCCGCGTGACGTTCCGCTAACCTTCCGCGCAAATCACAAGCTTGCCATGCAACGACATGGCGATCCGGAGGAAACCATGCAGGGATTGATGATGGACATGCCGCTGCTGATCAGCGGTCTGATCCAATATGCCGCCGACTATCACGGCGAGGCCGAGATCGCCGCGCGCGAGATCGAGGGCGACATCCATCGCTACACCTATGCGGACGCCCATCCGCGCATCCAGCGCATGGCGCTGGCGCTCCAGCGGCTCGGCATGAAGAAAGGCGACCGTGTCGGCACGCTGGCCTGGAATACCCACCGTCATTTCGAGATGTTCTACGCAGCGCCGGGCATGGGCTACGTGCTGCACACGATCAACCCGCGGCTGTTTCCCGAGCAGCTCGTCTACATCGTCAATCACGCCGAGGACCGGCTGCTGTTCATCGACCGCGCCACGCTGCCGATCGTCGAAGCGATCGCGCCGCAATTGAAGACGATCGAGGCCTATGTCGTGATGTCCTCGCGCGAGCGGATGCCGGAGACGAAACTCGCCAACGTCCATTGCTACGAGGAGCTGCTGGACAAGGAGAGCAACGCCGGATTTGCCTGGCCGGAATTCGACGAAAAGTCGGCGTCAACCATCTGCTACACCTCGGGCACGACGGGCAATCCCAAGGGCGTGATCTACTCGCACCGCGCCGCGGTCCTGCAGACCATGACCTGCTCAAGCTTCGATTTCCTGCCGGGCCACGTCGAAGGCGTGCGCGAGGTGATGATGCCGATGGCGCCTCTGTTTCACGGCAATGGCTGGAACATGCCGTTCACCGCGCCCTATACCGGCTCGAAGCTGGTGCTGCCCGGCCGTAATTACGAGCCCGACAAGCTCTACGAACTGCTCGAGGGCGAGAAGGTGACGCTGTCGGCGGGCGTGCCGAGCTTCTGGTTGATCCTGCTCGACTGGCTCGGACGCACCGGCAACAGATTCTCGACACTGCGCGCGACGCTGTCGTCCGGCTCGGCGCCGCCGCGCGCGATGGTCGAGAAGCTCAAGCGCGACTACGGCATCGACTACATCCAGGCCTGGGGCATGACCGAGGCGCTGGGCTGCTCGATGCCAAGCTTGCGGCCCGGCTCCGAGCATCTCAGCGAGAAAGAGATATTCGACCGGCGCCAGGTCTCCGGCCGCGCCTGTTTCGGCACCGCCTTGCGCATTGTCGACGACGGCGGCAACGAACTGCCGCGCGACGGCAAGAGCGTCGGCCATTTGCGTGCCCGCGGTCCGTGGGTCGCCTCCGGCTACATGAAGCTCGACGAGGGTCTCGACCGCGACGGCTGGCTGATCACCGGCGACATGGCCGTGATCGACCGCCAAGGCCACGTCACGCTGACCGACCGCTCCAAGGACGTGATCAAGTCCGGCGGCGAATGGATCTCCTCGATCCAGCTCGAGGACGTCGCCCTGTCGCATCCCGATGTGCTGCAGGCCGCGGTGGTCGCCATCAGCCACGAGAAATGGCAGGAGCGCCCCCTGCTTCTCGTGGTCCGCAAGAAAGGCGCGACCGTCGACGGCAAGACACTGCTCGACCACATGCGCCCCAGGATCGCGAGCTGGTGGATGCCGGACGCCGTCGAATTCCTGGACGAATTCCCGATGACCGGCACCGGCAAGGTTCTTAAATCGGCGCTGCGCGAGAAGTTCAGGGAATACCGCGTCGGCTGAACCGCCGCGCGATCGCGCACCCGGCCTGTCCGTCGATCAAGGAGACGAAAGATGCTCTACCCGATGTCGCCCAAAGTCGCCCAGCTCAAGCGCAAGCTCGAAAGCTTCATGGACCGGAACATCTACCCGAACGAGGAGCGCTTCTATCGCGAGGCGGAGGAGCTCGGGCCGTGGAAGGTCTATCCGGTCGTCGAGGAGCTGAAGCCGCTGGCACGCGCCGAAGGCCTCTGGAACCTGTTCCTGCCGGACTCCCGCCACGGCGCAGGCCTGACCAATCTCGAATATGCCCCGCTCTGCGAGGTCATGGGCCGCTCGCATCTCGCGCCCGAAGTGTTCAACTGCTCGGCGCCCGACACCGGCAACATGGAGGTGCTGGAGCGTTACGGCACGGAGAAGGACAAGGAGCGCTGGCTGAAGCCGCTGCTTGCAGGCGAAATCCGCTCCTGCTTCGCGATGACCGAGCCCGCGGTCGCCTCGTCGGATGCGACCAACATCGAGAGCTCGATCGTGCGGGACGGCGACCATTACGTCATCAACGGGCGCAAATGGTACACGACCAACGCGACCGACCCGCGCTGCAAGATCTGCATCTTCATGGGCAAGACCGATCCCGACAATGCGGATCGCCACAAGCAGCAATCCATGATCCTGGTGCCGATGGACACGCCCGGCGTCGAGGTCAAGCGTCCCCTGCCCGTGTTCGGCTTCTACGGCGTGCCCGATCGCGCCTCCGAAGTCGTCTTCACCGATGTCCGGGTTCCGAAGGAAAACATGCTGCTCGGCGAAGGCCGCGGCTTCGAGATCGCGCAGGGCCGCCTCGGCCCCGGCCGCATCCACCATTGCATGCGGCTGATCGGGCTCTCCGAACGCACGCTGGAAAAGATGTGCCGCCGGGTGCGCAGCCGCGTCGCCTTCGGCAAGCCGGTCTCCGAGCAGACGGTGACGCAGGAGCGCATCGCGGAAGCCCGCATCATGATCGAGCAGGCCCGGCTGCTGACGCTGAACGCCGCCTATGCAATGGACACGGTCGGCAACAAGGTCGCCAAAGCCGAGATCGCGATGATCAAGGTTGCCGTACCCAACATGGCCTGCCAGATCATCGACTGGGCAATCCAGGCGCATGGCGGCGGCGGCACGTCGAACGATTTCGGATTGACCCAGGCCTATGCGACCGCGCGTTTACTTCGGCTGGCCGACGGGCCGGACGAGGTGCACAGGAACCAGATCGCGCGGTTCGAGCTGAAGAAATATTCGAACGCCTGAGAGAAGGGCTCGTCAGATAGCTCGGCGCTCTTCGTCCTCGCCTCAGTTCACCATGTAGACGTCGGGATCGGCGCTCGAGCTCGGCTTCTTGAAGGCGTTGCGCAAGGCGCCCGACAGCGGGACGTTGTAGTTGAGGCCGTTCGGCGGCGTCGGCGATTCCAGCCACCTCTTGTAGAGCACCTCGATCTCCGGGCTCGCATAGAGCTCGGCCGTGGCGCGATCGGCGAGTGCCTTGAACGGCGCATCCTCCCGCCGCAGCATGATCCCGTAGGGCTCAGGTTTCGAGAGCGTTTCTTCGCTGATCATGAACAGCGCCGGCTCCTTCGAGCGCGCGATCGCGACCGCGAGCTGAACGTCGTCGAGCGCATAGGCCTGGGCGCGGTCGGTCTCCAGCAGCAGGAAGGCCTCGGCCTGGTCCGTAGCCGGCATGATCTTGATGCCGAGATTGCGCTCGGCGTTGACCTTGGCGAGCTGGGTCAGGTTGACCGATCCCGCCACCGCCGTCACCGCCTTGCCCTTGAGGTCGTCGATGGTGTTGATCTTCGCGGCCTTCTTGGCGGCAAACCGGGTCGCGCTGAGGAAATGCGTGTTGGTGAAGGCGACCTGCTTCTGGCGATCGGCGTTGTTGGTGGTCGCCGAGCAATGCAGGTCGAGCGTCCCGTTGACCATCAACGGAATCCGGTTCGACGACGTCACGGCCAGATAGTCGACGGCGATGTCGGGCATGCCGAGCTGCTTCTTCACGGCGTCCACGATCTTGAGGCAGATGTCCATCGCAAAGCCGACCGGCTTCTGGTTGCCGTCGAGATAGCTGAACGGCACCGACGCTTCCTGATAGCCCAGCGTGATCTTCTTCGTTTCCTTGACCTTCTGGAGCGTGCCCGACAGGTCTTCGGCCGAGGCAGCAGTCGCAAGGCATGTGAGGGCCAAAAGAACGGTGGGAAGACGCATCGGGGACTCCTCAAGGCGATTATGGGCTGCGCCGGCGCGCGGCCGCGCACGGTGTACCCCAGGGCCGAACCAATCGCCAGACGAGGTTCCGACTATCAGCTATCGCGGTTTTATATCGGCCGAGAAAGGGGGCATCATGGCCCCTCCCTATTCGCAGGTGAGCTGCTGCTCGAACCAACCGGATAGTCGCTCAGACAGCGGCGGCCACATCCGCTGGAAATTCGACAGCTTGCCGACGTTGGCGCGGTACATCGCACGCAATTCCTGCTCGATGGCCGGAAGGTCGACGGCTGTGCAGGCACCGTCCCTCACGATCGTCTTGCCCGCAACCACGACCTCCTTCACCAGGGACGCATTGCCCCGCGCGAACAGCAGCGCCATGGGATCGACGGGCATGATCCGGTCGCGATCGAGCCGGTCGAGGTCGATCACGACGTAGTCGGCCGGGTTGCCGGCGACGAGCTCGCCGCTGCCCGGCGCACCGGTGCCGCGACGGCCGTTGCGGATGGCGAGTGCGAACAGCTCGGCGGGCGTCCATGTCGCCTTGAAGCCGAGGCCGCCATGGACCATCTGCACCAGCCGCATCTCGCGCAGGATGTCGTCGTCCTCGTCCAGCGCCAGCCCGTCGACACCGACAGCGATGGCACAGCCGCATTTGTGGGCGGCGGCGATCGGCGCCAGCCCCGAGCGCAGATGCATGTTCGAGCTGAAATTGGTGACGATGCGCGTGCCGGAGGCTGCGATCATCTCGAGCTCGTCCGGGCGGGCGTGGATGCAATGCGCCAGCGTCAGCCGCTCCGAGAGGAAGCCGATGTCGCGCAGCCAGCGCACCATGTCCGGAAAATACTGATCGGCCCAGGCGCGCTGATACACGGTCTCCAGCAGATGCATGTGGATGCGGCGACCGGTTCGCTCCGAATTCTCCGCCACCGCCTCCAGCAGCGGCTTCGAGCACCATTGCACACCGGCAGGCCCGAGCTGCACGTCGACCATGGGGCCGGCGATGGCAGCGGCAATCGCGTCGGTCAGCTCGATATAGGCCGCTGGCGACATCGGCGCGCGGATGAACAGCTCTTCGATGGTCTTGCGGTCATCGCTTGATAGTCCCGATAGCACCGATTCGGCGTCGCCATAGACGATCGGATTCCGGTCACGCACCGCAATCGCAAAGGCGATGCGGATGCCGACGTCGGACGCGGCTCTCGCGACAGCCTTGCCTTCGTCGACCAGAGGCATCGTTCCGCTCGGACGTGTGTAATGCACCATCATGGCGGCGCAGCCGGCCTTCGCCGCCCGCGCCAGCGCGGAGGCCGCGGTCAGATAGGGATCGACCGGCGTGCCCAGCGCGGTCCGCAGGATCCAGCTTTCCAGGGGCATGCCGACCGCGCCGAAGGACGACGCGGTCGCGCGGGCATGATCATGCGCATTGATGAAGCCGGGAATGACGAAGGAGCGAGGGCTGACGGGCCCCGCTCCACCGGAGATGTCAGTGATGACGCCGCCGTCGTGGCGCAGCGTGACGTCGTCGCGGATGGCGCGGTCAGGACCACAGAACAGGCTGGTTGCCGCAATCTCCGTGGCCATGACCGCCGTTACTCCAAGCTAGTTGGCAGTATATACCAGCTCCCGCTCTGCGCGCGGCGGCAGGAACTCGCGGGAAAATACTTCCGCAGGCGTGGGGGCGCGGGCGAGCTGGTAACCCTCGACGATGATCCCGATCGCGCGCGTCATGCGGTCGTCCTTGATGTCGCCGATGCCGATCTCCTTCATCTCCGGGGAGACGATCAGCTTGTCGAAGGAATATTGCAGCCGGCGCTTCTCGACGGCGACGTCGATCAGATTGTCATAGTTCAGTGCGGCCTTCATGCCCGCATTCTGGTCCTTGGCGACCGCGATCGCGCCCTTGTTGATGGCGCGCACGAGGCCGGCAACGGCCTTCGGATTCGACGCGAGCAGCTTCTTGGAGACCATCACGCCGTTGGAATAGAGATCGAGGCCGTATTCACCGAACGAGAACCATTTGAAGTCCTTGTCCGGATCCTGGCGGTTGAGCACGAGGTTGAAGTAGCTGGTGATGTTGAAGACCAAGGCTGCGTCGATGTCGCCCTTGATCAGCATCGGCTCCTGCAGGTTCGGCGCCATGTTCGAGATCTTGATCTTCTCGCCGTCGAGCCCGTTCTTGCGCGTGAACACCGGCAACAGCCGCGTCGTCGGCGTGCCCTGCGCGCCGCCGAGCGTGTGGCCCTCGAAATCCTTGATGGTGTTGATGCCGCTGCTGTTCTTGGCGACGATCGCAAACGGCGGCTGGTTCCACATCATGTAGACCATGACGGGGGCGTCCTGCGGCTTGGTCGAGGCGTTCTGGATGATGGCGTTGACGTCGCCGAAGCCGGCGTCATAGGCACCCGACATGACGCGCGTGACGGTCGCGCCGGAGCCTTCGCCCTGGTCGATCACGACGTTGAGGCCTTCCTCTTTGAAGAAGC
Source organism: Bradyrhizobium sp. Bra64 (assembly GCF_024519875.1). Taxonomy (NCBI): domain Bacteria; kingdom Pseudomonadati; phylum Pseudomonadota; class Alphaproteobacteria; order Hyphomicrobiales; family Nitrobacteraceae; genus Bradyrhizobium; species Bradyrhizobium sp. Bra64. The sequence goes on from NZ_JALJRD010000003.1 coordinate 425,008, forward strand.
CGTTGTCCTTGGCGTAGAAGAACGCGGCGTCGCTGCCCTGCGTCTTCCAGCCAAGCGTGAACTTGATCGTGGTGTCCTCGGCCGTGGCGACGCCCGTGGACAGGGCCAATCCCAGCAGTGCGGCAGTTGCTCTTCTCAACATCGAGACCTCCTCAAGCTTCGTTGCGTGACGGTTCAGAAATTCAGATCAAGTGGCGATGACGTCGTTCTTGCGCGTGGCCCATCCGGTGACCCGCCCCTCGATCAGCGAGAACACGACGTAGAGCGCGACGCCGAGGGCTGCGAGCACGAACAGGCTGGCGAACACCAGCGGCACGTTGAAATTGGACGAAGCGGTCATCATGACGTTGCCGAGGCCACGGTTGGAGGCGACCGTCTCCGACAACACCGCGCCGACGAAGGCGTAGGAGATCGCGACCTTCAGCGAGGCGAAGAAGAACGGCATGGTCCTGGGCAGACCGACATTCCAGAGAATGTCGAACTTGCTGGCGCCGAGCGCCTTGAGCACGTCCTCGAGCTCCGGCTCGGTGGTCGCAAGGCCCGTGGCGATGTTGACGACGATCGGGAAGAAGCAGATCGACAGCGCAGTCAGCACCGCCGGCACCGTGCCGGAGCCGAACCACAGCACGAAGATCGGCACCACGGCGACCTTGGGGATCGAGGAGAAGCCGATCAGGAGCGGATAGCAGGTGTCATAGGCAGTTTTGGAAACGCCGATGATCGCGCCAAGGGCAACGCCGAGCGCGACGCCCAGAACGAAGCCGAACATCGTGGTGGCGAGCGTCTGTACGATATGCGGCCACAGCACGGGAAAGCGCTGGTACAGGGTCACGAACACCTGCGACGGCCGCGGCAGCACCAGATCCGACATGCCGGTCGCGAGACAAAACAGCTCCCAGCCGACGAAGAACAGCACGATCAGTCCGGCGGACCACGCCTTCTGCCTGATATCAATTCCCGACATCTCAGCCTGTCCCCCGCTCGGCCGCGCCGCGCGCATCCTCGATGAAGGCGCGCAGCTTCTGGTTCAGCGCGACGAAATCCGGCTCGAACGTCATGGCGACGGTGCGCGGCCGCGCGAAATCCACACGGCTGTCGTCGAGAATGCGGCCCGGTCGCGCGCTCATCACGCAGATGCGGCTGGCCAGGAACCCGGCCTCGCGCAGGTCATGGGTGACGAGTAGCACCGTCGGCTTGTGCGTCATCCAGAGGTCCTGCAGGATCGCCCACAGTTCCTCGCGGGTGAACTGGTCGAGCGCGCCGAAAGGTTCATCCAGCAGCAGCAGGCGCGGCTCGTGGATCAGCGCGCGGCAGAGATTGGCACGCTGGAGCATGCCGCCCGAGAGCTGCCAGGGAAAGCGGCTGCCGAAGCCCTTGAGGCCGACCTGCTCCAGCAGTGCATTGGCCTTGTCGCGGAACCCGGTCTTGCGCAGCCTGCGGAAGTCCGAGCGAAACGGCTCGACGATCTTCAGCGGCAGCATGATGTTCCGCTCGATCGTCATCCACGGCAGCATGGTCGGGTTCTGGAAGGCCATGCCGACCCGCAGCGCCCGCGCCGCGACCTCGCGGCCGCCGACGATGACGACGCCGCCGGTCGGCTGCACCAGGCCGCTGACGAGACGCAGAATGGTCGATTTGCCGCATCCGGATGGGCCGACCAGTGCGACAAACTCACCGTCGGCGATCCGCAAGCTGGTCTTCGACAGAGCCGGCACGGCGCGATCGCCGCGCCCGAAGGTCACCGACGCCTCGGACAGCTCGATGGCGGCGGGGCCGGAGCCTTCGGGAACTGGCTGGCCGTCAAACTGGACGTTAGGTTGCATGCGCATCACAGCCAAAGTGCATGCAAGCTGAATGCCAGTCGCCGATCTCCGAAAAATCCAGGGCGTAGCCGAAAGGTGCGCGAGATGGCGGGATTTGATTTAGGCAATCCGCGCGCCAAACTGCATGCAATTGGAGCGCCGGTTTGCCAAAATGCTGTGCTAAAGACAGAAGAAGTCCCGCTCCATGGATTCGCCGATGGCCGCTCGCGCCTCCCACAAGACTTCCGAATCGTCCGACAAGGTCAGCGTGATCTGCCGCGCGCTGCGGCGCGCGATCATCGAGCAGGCGCTGGAGCCCGGCGCCAAGCTGCCGGAGGATTCACTCGGCGAACGGTTCGGCGTCAGCCGCACCATTGCCCGCCATGCATTGGGGCAGCTCGCCGCCGAAGGCCTGGTCGAGCTCCGCCGCAACCGGATCGCCGTGGTGGCGACCCCGAGCTGGCAGGAGGCGCGCGATGCCTTCGACATCCGCATCCAGCTCGAGGGCCTCGTCGTCCGCCAGCTCGCGGGCAAGCTGACCAAGAGCCAGATCGCGGAGCTGAACGACCATGTCGACGCGGAGGACCGCGCGCGCGGCGGCACGGATGCGGTCTCGATCCGGCTCGCCACCGAATTCCACATCCTGCTCGCGCAGATGACGAGCAGCCCGATCCTGGTGCGCTATGTCAGCGAAGTCGCCTATCGCTGCTGCCTGACGCTGTCGCTCTACAGCCGGCCGCATTCGACCGAATGCGCGATCAACGAGCACCGCGCCATCATCGCCGCGCTCGCCAAGGGCGACGGGGCCAAGGTGATGGACTTGATGCATCATCATCTCGATTCCGTGGCCAGTCGCGCGCTGGTGGCTCCTGCCCCGCAGCGCGGCCGCGACCTGCTCGATATTCTCGCGCCCTATGCCGACGAGGCGACGAGCGATCGCGTCGTCAAGCTGCCGAAGGTGGCACGCCGCTAAAGCGCAATGCATTGCGCTTTAGCCTTCTTCATTTGCGCATGATCTTGTCGGAAAACCGTTGCGCACTTTTCCGGATCATGCGCGTGCTAGGCTTCAATCCCGCGCTGGACCAGAATGCGCTCGGCGCTGTCGTTCCAGACGTCCATCTTCACGATCTGCCCGTCCCTGACGACAAAGCGATCGACATAGCGGTTGCCCTCGAACGGGGTGCCGTCGATCCACTCGCCATAGAGCGTGCCGACGCTATAGACGACGGTCTCATCCGCGCCCGGACAGACGTCGAACCGGTCCATCTTCTTCTTCACCCAGCGATAGCGTTTGGCGTTGAAGCCGGTCGGCCCGCACGGATGATCGAACTCGCGCCCGCCGGTAAACGTGATCAGTGTCCCGGGCTTCATGTAGGCCGCGGCGGCATCAGGATCGGGTATCATCGAGGCGGTGAGATAGGCTTCCACGATCTCGGCGTCGGTCATCGGGCGTTCGGCTTTTGCAGGGGCGGACATGGCGGGTTCTCCGGGATCTCGATAGTCTACAATTCGCGCGCCAAACTGCATGCACATTTTTTGAACATTTTGGGCGCATTACTGCACACAATCTGGAGCTGCCCGCTTCCCCAGCTTCCGCTAGGTTACCACAGCTGAATCCGACGCCATGACCACGCAGACCGCCTTCGACCTGATCTTCCGTAACACGCTGTTGCGATCATCCGCCGCACCCGTCGATATCGGCGTGAAGGGTGGCCGCATTGCTGCGATCGAGCCAAAGCTCGCCTGCGAGGCCGTCGAGGTCGATGTCGGCGGGCACCTTGCCCTGCCCGGCTTCGTCGATACCCACATCCATCTCGACAAGGCCTGCCTGCTCGGCCGCTGCGGGCACGACCACGGCAGCGTCTCGGAGGCGATCCGCGCCGTTGCCGGGATGAAGAAGGATTTTACGGTCGTGGATGTCTACGCGCGTGGCGCAAAAGTGCTCGAGCGCGCGATCGTGCACGGCACGACGCGGATGCGCACGCATGTCGAGATCGATCCGCGCATCGGCTTGCGCGGCTTCGAGGCGGTCAAGGCGCTCAAGCGCGACTATGCCTGGGCGGTCGACCTGTCGCTCTGCGTCTTTCCGCAGGAAGGCCTGACCAACGATCCCGGAGCCGAGGAGCTGCTGATCCAGGCGCTGCGTGAGGGCGGCGAGGCGATCGGCGGCTGCCCTTACATGGACACCGACCCGAATGCGCACCTCGCGCGCATCTTCGATCTGGCCCAGGAGTTCGACGTCGATGTCGACCTGCATCTGGACTTCGACCTCGATCCCTCCTGGTGGCATCTCGATGAGGTCTGCCGGCAGACCGAGCGGCGCAACTATGGAGGGCGCGTCGCGATCGGCCACGCCACAAAGCTCTCGGCCCTGCCGCCGGAGCGGATGAAGGCGGCCACCGCGCAACTCGTCAGGGCCGGTGTTGCCGTCACCGTGCTGCCGGCGACCGATCTCTATCTGATGGGACGCGAAGCGACCCACAACGCGCCGCGCGGGCTGACGCTTGCCCACAAGCTCGCCGGCAACGGCGTGCTGTGCTCGGTCGCGACCAACAACGTGCTCAATCCCTTCACGCCGTTCGGCGATGCGTCATTGCTGCGCATGGCGAATTTCTACGCCAATGTCGCGCACGCCTCGGTCAGCGATTTCGACACCTGCCTCGATCTGGTGACCGAGCTGCCGGCGCGGCTGATGAACCTCGGGGATTACGGCATCAAGGTGGGCAACCCCGCCGATCTGATCGTGCTCGATACCCGGGACAGCCGCTTCGCCATCGCCGAACTGCCGGACATCGTGATGGGCTTCAAAAGCGGCCGGCAGACTTTCGCGCGGCAACGGCCCACTCTGTTCCGCCCCGGCCGCTGACCCGCTGTCGGCGCATATCTGCATTGAAGCGTGGCGGATTGCCGCGCCATTTCAGTTCGATGTTACCGCTGATCGTTCTCATATTCCGAATCCGGTAGAACACCGGATAGTCGATCCGCATTGATTCCCGATAGCTGCACGTATTGCCAGTCCCGCGGTGCCGGTCGAAGCTGAACCTGCACTGATGTCTGCATTCGTCGGGGAAGCATCGACATGTTCAGCGCATTCAGCAGCATCGACCGTTACGCCGTTCGAGCGAGAACGCCGAGCGAAGCCGCGATGCAACGGCTCGACGGCATCGGGCACGTCCTGTCCGACCTCGATCTGGCGGGCGTCCGGACCCAGGATGACCTGACGCGCATGCTCCTGACGCTGGATACTGCCGACAAGTGCATTCGGGTGATCCGCGCGGAATTCCGCCTCGAAGCCGTGAGCGATCGGCTGGCCCGCAAGGCTGAAAACCTGATGGTGCTGATCGAACGCGCGCGCGACGAACTCACCGGCTGCCGCGCTGCTAAATCCTGAGCAGGATGCCGCCTACGTCTCGCGATTGATCTTCGCCAGAATTCGATCCGCCTCGGTACGCCAGTCCGCACTGCGTGCGAACTCCGTGGTGCCCCTGGTGCCGAACAGCCCCTCATCGGCGAGATCGGCGACCCAGGCCTGACGCTCGGCTGTGCCTTGCGCGGACCATGGCGTCAGCCCTGCCTCACGCACGGTCTCGGCGACCTCGCGAACCTCTTCGGCACGGCGACGGCCATGCTCGATCACGCGCTGGAAGAAGTAGGCCCCCTGCTTTTCCCAGTTGATGGCGGGGAAGGTTTCCGCCAGTGACGCCAGCACCGCATCTTCGACGCCATAGGCGCGCGCAGTGGTGAAGCTTTCGATGACCATGGCCTCGAGACCCTTGATCATGATGCTGCGGCACATCTTCACCGCGGAGGATACACCCAGCTTGTCGCTGGCAACCTTCGCCGCGAAACCGATCGTGTTCAGGAGCGGTTCCAGCTCCCTGGCGCCGGGACCGCCGAGCAGCAGCGGCACCTTGATGCGATACGGCGGTACCGAGGTCATCACGGCGCCCTCGACATAGCGTCCGGCAGCGCCGTCGATCAGCGCTGCGGCGCGCTGCTTGGCGCCTGGAGACGCCGAATTGAAATCGAGAAACCAGGTGCCTTGGTTGATCGCGGCCGCGCAGGCCTTTGCCACCGGAACGGCCTGGCTCGCCGTGACCGCGGAGATGATGAAATCGGATTTCGCGGTCAGATCGGCGTGAGAGGTCGCGAGCGTGACACCGAATTTGGCCGCATGCTCCTTCAGGGAAGCGCCCTGCTCGCCTGCGAGCTTGATGTCGTAGGCCGCGACCTTGATGTCCTGCTGACGCAAGTCCTCGGCAAGAATCCTGCCGACCTCGCCATAGCCAACCAGCCCGATCTGCCACCGCCTCGGATCCGACATCAGTTCAATCCTCGCGTCGTCTCGTCGAAAAGCTCCTCGACCGCGTAGCGGCGCGGGATCAGCGCCTGCTGAAATGCATAATCGACGATCAGCTCCAACGGTCTTCTGTTCGCTTCGATTCCGAACGGCACGAGGTCCGGCGTAGCGGCAGCGCCCATCTGTTCCTTGTTCCGCTTGAGCAGGTCATAGACGCCCGCGACGACATCGGGGCGCGATTTTGCCAGCTTCTCGGTCACGACCACGAGGTGATTGACCGGGACGACGCCGCGAAGGGCAAACCATTTGGCGGCTTCCGCGGCCGGATCCGGAAACAGCGACTTCAACTTGGGATTATCAGAGGTCTCGCCGAGGACGGCATCGAGCTCGCCGTCGAGCAGCATCTGAAGGACCTTCTTGTCCTTCGGCGCCCGCTCGGTGGTGTCGACATATTCGGCGACGTGCGGGTCCTCGAAGGTGACCCAGCGAATCTTCTCGAGATTGACGCCGTAGTCGTTGGCGAGGATACCCCTGATCCAGGCCCCCGTCGTCGTCGTGAACGAGCGGATGCCGACGCGCCTGCCTTCGAGATCGGTTGGCCCAAGCGTACCCTGCGCGGGATTGTACAGCGCGTAAGCATGCTGGAAGCGGCCGAGCATGGTCGCCGGCAACAGCACCAGCGGCTTGCCATGGGCCTTCGCCATCAGATAAGTGACGATCGCCATCTCGCAGACGTCGAAGGCCTGCTCGCGCACCATCGGCTTGAACGCGGTGTTGGTCGGCGTGTACTCGATGAAGTCGAGGTCGAAAAGGTCGGAGCGGAGCTCGCCGCTCTTCACCGCCCGGACGTGAGGGTGACTGCCGAGCACGGCCTTCAGCTTGAGACGATCCATCCGCGCGCTCCGCTTCTCTTCGCCCTAGACGTCCTCGGGATTGTCGACATAGACGAGCCCGGCCTTGGCCAGCGTCTCGCGCATGCTGTACATGTCGAGGCCCAGTTCGCCCGACGCGAGACGCGTGCGCTTGCCGCCTTCATCCGCGTTGCGCTTCTTCGCCTTCTCGGCGACTTCCGCGGCATAGCGCTTCGGCACCACCACGACGCCGTCGTCATCGGCCACGATGATGTCGCCGGGATCGACGCTGACGCCGGCGCAGACCACGGGAATGTTGACCGAGCCGAGCGTAGCCTTGACCGTGCCCTTGGCCGAGACCGCGCGCGACCACACCGGAAACTTCATTTCATGCAGGGCCCTCACGTCGCGGCAGCCGGCATCGATGATCAGCCCCTGCACGCCGCGCGCCTGGAGCGAGGTCGCGAGCAGCTCGCCGAACATGCCGTCGGTATTGTCGGTAGTGCAGCCGACAACGAGGATGTCGCCCCTCTTGCACTGCTCGACCGCGACATGGATCATCCAGTTGTCGCCGGGCTGGGCCAGCACGGTCACGGCTGGGCCGGCAATCGCCGCGCCGGCCCAGACGGGGCGCAAGTAAGGCTTCATCAGACCGATGCGGCCGTAGGCTTCGTGCACGGTCGAAACGCCGTACTCCGCCATCCCGGCGGGATCGGCACGCTTGATGTTGCGAACGACGACCGGCTTCATGCAAGCTCCTCCGCAACGGTCGGGAACAGGCGCTGATAGGCCTCGCCGTAAGTCATGGGCACGCCTGTGTTGCGGCTGCCCTGGATGCCGCGGTTGAGCGCGACGCGCTCGTAATAGCCCCACAGATGCTTCTGCGCGGCGAGGATCTGGAACGCCTCGTACTTCTCCTTCCAGACCTCGTCGATCTTGAGGAGCAGGTCCGGCTTGTAATTGCACTGCTCGGGCTGGTGCGGCTCGAACAGAAACACCGGCGGCGCCGAATATTTGTACTGCGCGCCGGGCTTGTGGCCCATCGCCTGCGCGACCACGCGGGTCTCCTGCGCGAAATGCGCCGCGTTCGGATGGTCGAAATTATACGGGTCTTCCAGCGCGTGCGTCAGCACGAAGCTCGGATTGAGCTCGCGGTAGATGTCGACCATGCGATCGAAATGCGCCTCGTCAAGCTTCAGCGGATAGTCGCCGCAGTCGAAGAACTCGATCTCGGCGCCGAGCAGCTTTGCCGCCCGCTCCGCCTCGTCCTTGCGGCCGGCCTTGACCGATTCCAGCGTTGCGCCCTTCTCCTTCCAGGCGAACTGGCTTTCGCCGCGCTCGCCGAAGGACATGCACACGATCTTCATGCGATAGCCCTTTTTCGCATGCAGCGCGATGGCACCGCCGGCGCGCCAGACGAAATCGCCCGGATGGGCCGTGACCACGAGACCTGTCTTCATGGGACAAACTCCCCTCTTTCGTTCGTATGCAGCATAGGCCACCCGCGCCACGCAGGCAGCAATTTCATCAAGCGGTGACGGCCACGGGTTCCTCGCCGTCGAGCACGCGCCTGAGGCGCTCGCCGTCGAGGGCGCCTTCCCATTTGGCAATCGCAATCGTCGCAACCGCGTTCCCGATCAGATTGGTCGGCGTCAGTCCCTGGGACATCAGGCGATGGATGCCGAGCACCAGCGCCACGCTCGTCACCGGAATGGAGCCGGTGGCGGACAGCGTCGCCGCCAGCACGACAAAGGCGGCGCCCGCGATACCTGCGGCGCCCTTGGAGGTCACGAGCAGGATCAGCAGCAGCTCGATCTGCTCGGCGAGCCCGAACGGCGTGTTGGTCGCCTGCGCCAGGAACACCGAGGCGGCGGCGAGATACAGACAGGTGCCGTCGAGATTGAAGGAATAGCCGGTCGGGATCACGAGGCCAACCACGCTCTTCTCGCAGCCGGCCTTCTCCAGCTTGGTCAGCATGCGCGGCAGCACCGTCTCGGACGATGTCGTGGCGATGCAGATCAGAAGCTCTTCCCAGATGTAGCGGATCAGCTTGAGCAGCGAGAAGCCGCAGAGACGCGCGACGGGGCCGAGCGCCACGATGATGAAGATCACACAGGTGAGATAAAAGCCGCCGAGGAGCTTGCCGAGCGAGGCCAGCGAGCCGACACCGAACTTGCCGACCGTGAAGGCGATGGCACCGAACGCACCGATCGGCGCCGCCCACATCACGAAGCCGACGACGGCGAACACCATCTTTGCGGCGATGTCGATCAGATGAACCAGCGGCGCGCCGCGCTCGCCGAGCTGTACCAGTGCGAACCCGCACAGCACGGAGATGAAGAGCACCTGGAGGATGTTGCCTTCGGCAAACGCGCCGATGAAGGTTGCCGGCACGATGTTCAAGAGAAACGGCACGAAGCCGATGACGGCGGTCTGCTTGACGTAGGGCTCGATCACGCTGGCATTGATGCTGGCGGGATCGATGTTCATGCCGACGCCGGGCTTGAGCACATTCACCGCGACAAGGCCGATGACCAGCGCGATCGTGGTCATGATCTCGAAATAAACGATCGCCTTCACCGCGACGCGCCCGACCCGCGCCATGTCGGCCATGTGCGCGATGCCGTGCACGACGGTGCAGAAGATGATCGGCGCGATCAGCATCCGGATCGCCTTGATGAAGGCGTCCCCGAGCGGCTGCATCTTGGCGCCCGCCTCCGGGCTTACGATCCCGAGCGCGATGCCCGCCGCCATGGCGATGAGCACCTGGATCCAGAGCTCCTTCCACCAGGCCCGGCCGCGCGGCTTGTCGATCGCGAGCGCCGTCATTGGTCGAACTCGAACAGGCGCGCGGGATTGTCGACGAGGATCTTCTGCTGGAACTCCGGCTCCGGCGCGAACAGCGGGATCAGGTCGACGAGATCGCCGTCATTCGGCATCGCCTTGACGTTGGGATGCGGCCAATCGGTGCCCCAGATGATGCGGTCCGGAGCGGTCTCGACGATCTTTCGCGCGAACGGCACGGCGTCCGTGAACGGGGGACCGGCCGAGGACACCCGCTCCGAGCCGCAGATCTTGACCCAGCATTTCTCGTCGCGCTGCATCAGCTCGATCAAAATCTTGAACGGAATCTGGTCGAGCCCGTCGGACGCCTTCACCCGTCCCATATGGTCGATGGTGTAGCTCAGCGGCAGCCGTGTCAGCATGTCGGCATATTCAGGCAGGTCGATCGCATCGAAATGCAGGTCGATGTGCCAGCCGAGCGGGGCGACCATCGCGATGATGCGGTCGAACACCCGCTTGTCGGGAACGCCGCCGAGATGACGGACGAAATTGAAGCGGCAGCCGCGAAAGCCGCCTTCGTGCAGCACGCGGAGGTCGCGCTCGGTGATGGTGTCGTCAATGTTGGCGACCGCGCGGTAGGCGCCATTGCTCTGCGCGATGGCATCGAGCGCGACCGTGTTGTCGGTGCCGTGGACGCTGGCATTGACGATGACGGCACGCTCGACGCCGAGCTTGGCATGCAGGGCGCGGAAATCGGCGAGCGGCGCATCCGGCGGCGTGTAGGAACGGTCGGGCGCGTAAGGGTATTTCGCGCCGGGGCCGAAGATGTGGCAATGCGCGTCGCAAGACAGCTTCGGCAGCTTGAACTTCGGCGTACGGGTGTTCGGATCGGGCGGCGGAATGGTCGGCGTGTACATCATGCTCATCAGGTGAACTTGAACAGGCGCGCGGGATTGTCGACCAGCAGTTTCTGCCGGACCTTTGCGTCGGGCGCGTAGAGCGGAACAAGGTCGACGATCTCGCCGTCGTTCGGCATGATCTTGACGTTGGGATGCGGCCAGTCGGTGCCCCAGATGACGCGGTCGGGTGCATTGTCGATCAGCGCCTTCGCGAACGGCACGGCATCGTGGAACGGTTTGCCGGCCGCGGAGGCACGTTCGAGGCCGGTGATCTTGACCCAGCACTTCTCGTCCTTCTTCTGAAGGTCGAGCAAGGCCGTGAAACCGGGATCGTCGAGCCCTTTGCTCGCCTGGACCGTTCCCATGTGATCGATCACGTAAGGCGTCGGCAGCGCGGTCAGAAGGGCTGCGAATTCGGAGATCGTGCCCGGCTCGAAATAGACATCGACATGCCAGCCGAGCTCGGCGACGCGATGCACGATGCGCTGGAACTTGGTCATGTCGCCGACGCCGCCGAGGCGCTTGAGGAAGGCAAAGCGGCAGCCGCAGATGCCGCCCTTGCCAAGCGCCGCCAGCTCTTTCTCGGTCATCTCGTCGTTGACGTTGGCGATGCCCTTGTAGGCGCCCTCGCTCTGCGCGATGGCATCGGTGACGACGCGATTGTCGGTGCCGTGCACGGTGGCATTGACGATCACGCAGCGCTCGACGCCGATCTTCTCGTGCACGCTGCGGAACGTCTCCAGCGGCGCATCGGCCGTATTGTAAGGGCGCTTTTCCGAGAAGGGATAACGCGACGCCGGCCCGAAAATGTGGGTGTGGCTGTCGCACGACTTCGGCGGCAGCTTGAAGGATGGCGTCTTGGGATTTGGATCCGGCGGCGCGATCGTCGGGATCGCTTTGGGCTCGGCACCTTGCGCGCGCGCTTCGCTCGTGAGCGCGGCACCGGCCAATCCGGTCAAGAGATGCAAACACTCCCGCCTGTTCATTTCCTCAACACCCTGTCACATGGTCCGCTTGCGAGCGAAAGCGCTGTTGCGCGCCTCCGCTCGAGCGGTTTCTTTCAAGTCTTGCTGCTGACGACCGGCCGCCGCTTCGCCGGCGCGGCCTGATCGAGCGCCGGCGCCTGGAACGCGGCAACGGTGGCCTGCACCAATTGCTCGATGGCGCTGGCGGCATCGTTGCCGTCGGCTTCGCCGCGCGACAGGCGCGAGACGCGATCCGGCGTCACTAGCGAGTAATAGAGCGCGCCGAGCAGGAAGTGGCTGCGCCAGACGATGTCGGTGCGCGGAATGTGCGGCAGGCTGTCGTGGATCGCGTCGATGAAGGCGTGGCTGGTATCGTCAAAAGTCTGCGCGATGATTTTTCGCGCGACTTCGTTGCCTTCGGCCGACATCACGGCGCGCAAGCGCGTGAAGCGCGCTCCCCCGCCGGCGAGATCGCTGCCCGAGGTGAAGGCCGGCACGACATAGGCCCGCACCACCGCTTCCAGCCGGTCCTGGAGATCGCGCACACGCTTGGCGGCAGCGAGCAGCTCGGAACGGCGCAAATTCATCGGCCCGCAATGACGCTGGTAGATCTCCAGCAGCAGGCCGTCCTTGGTCTTGAAATGATAGGTCACGCTGCCGGGATTGGCGCCGGCGGCCTGCGCGATGTCGCGCACCGAAACGGCATTGAAGCCGTTGATGGCGAACAGCTCCTCGGCCGCGGCGAGGATCGCCTCGCGCATGTTCGGCTTGCGGGCCGTTTCCTTGCTGGTGGGCTTGCGTACCATGTGATTTGTACTATCGTACAAAAGATCAGGTCTCGTCAACAAGAACCATGGGCGGCGTCCGGAACGGCCTGGAGACCGCCGCGGGGAAGCGAACGCCATCAAGGAGTGCTGGGAAATGCTGGGTTTGAACAAGACAATCGGCGGGTTGATGCTGGGCGCCGGCCTGCTGCTGGCGGGTGGCGCCGCGCAGGCCGCCGACAACTATCCGAGCAAGCCGGTTCACATCCTCGTGCCCTACGCCGCCGGCGGCGCGGTCGACGTGCTCGCACGCACGCTCGGCCAGGCACTGGCGAAGACCTGGGGCCAGCAACCGGTGATCGACAACCGTCCGGGCGCCGGCGGCATCGTCGCCTCACAGGCGCTGACGCAGGCAGCGCCCGACGGCTATACGCTGATCCTGGTCGCGAGCGGTCACCCGCTCAACCAGTTCATCTATCCGAGCGTGCCCTATGACACGTTCAAGGACTTTACCGCGATCAGTGAAGTCGCCTCCTCACCGCTCGCGATCGTCGTCGCCAAGGACAGCCCCTACAAGACACTCGGCGATCTGCTCGCTGCGGCCAAGAAGGAGCCGGACAAGCTCTCCTATGGCATGTCCGGCAACGGCACCTCGGCGCATCTCGCCGGCGAGCTGCTCAAATACATGTCGGGCACCAAGATCGTCGCGATCCCCTACAAGGGCGGCGCGCCGGCGTTGACCGCGGTGATCGCCGGCGACATACCAATCAGCATCAATCCACTTGCGGAAGCGATCAGCCAGATCGAGGGCGGCCCGGTGCGCGCGCTCGCGGTGACCTCGGCCGAGCGCTCGAAGGCGCTGCCCAATGTCCCGACGGTCGCGGAATCAGGCGTCCCCGGCTACGACGTCTCGGTCTGGTGGGGCGTGCTTGGACCTGCAAAAATGCCGCCGGAAATCGTGGCGAAGCTCGAAACCGATTTGAAGGCGGCACTACAGGATCCGAACGTGCTGTCGACACTCGGCAAGATCGGTGCAGCCCCGATCGGCTCCTCCGCCAAGGAGTTTGACGCCTACATGCACGCCGAGGCAACCAAATGGGAGCCGGTGCTGAAGGCCGCCGACATCCGCGCGCAGTGAGGCTCGCTACATGAGGACCTCTTACGGTCGCCTTGTCCGCGCCGTCCTGCTCGCGTTTGCAGTCATCGGCCTGCCCGGTGCGCCCGCGTGCGCCGATGGCGAAGCAAAACTGCTGGCGCCGAGCGGCATCTTGCGCGTCGGCATCTATCCGGGCAGTCCGACCTCGATGGTCTCGGACGCGGCCGGCAAGCCGCACGGCCTCGCCTACGATCTCGGCGGCGAGCTTGCAAAACGGCTCGGCGTGCACGTCGACTATGTCAGGTTCCAGCGTGTCGCCGACATCGTCACCGCGATCCATGATCGCCAGGTCGACTTTACCGTAACCAACGCCACGCCGGCCCGCGCCAACGACGTCAGCTTCAGCCAGCCCGTGCTGGCGATCGAGCTCGGCTATCTCGTTCCCGCGAACTCGCCTGTCGGCAAGGTCGAGGACATCGACAAACCGGGTATCAGGATCGGCGTCACCAAAGGCTCGACCTCCGAGCGCACGCTGCCGGCCAGGTTCAAGAACGCGACCATCGTTCCCGCCGAAAGCGTCAAGGTTGCCGTCGCCATGTTCGGCCGCGGCGAGATCGATCTCTACGCGACCAACAAGCCGACACTGTTCGAGATGTCCGACCAGATTCCCGGCGCGAGGGTCCTCGACGGCAATTGGGGCCTGGAGCACATGGCGATTGCGATTCCCAAGGGACGCGAGGATGCGCTTCCCCTGCTCAACAGCTTCGTCACGGACGAGCAGTCGTCCGGCGCGCTGGACACGATCCAGCAGCAGGCCGGCTTGCGCGGCGCGGCGAAGGCGACACGCGAGTAACCCGCAATTCGCCACCTGCTTCGCGGACCGCGAGACGATCTCCACCCTGGTCTGGGCGCGGCGAAAACTGCGCAAGCCGCGATCGCGCCCCGACCGGCAAGCCGGCGCAGCCGTGGTTGGCGCCGGCTGATCGTGCCCGCGATTCAATTGCGCACGCTCGCTCGCATCTTCTCCGGCGGCGCGGGGCGCCGCAGGACATCGGCGTCATCGTCGCCCGACGGGATCAGGATCGCGCGCTCGCGCGGCAGGGCTTCGGGCATCTCGTCGCGAATGAAAGCGATGAGCTTCTCTCTCATCTCGCAGCGCAAGTCCCAGGATTGCGGCGCATTTCGCGCGCTGACCAGCGCGCGCAGTTCGATGGTGCGCGAATCCGCGTCGATCACCTGGAGATTGACCACCGCGCCGTCCCAGAGCCTGGAGTCCTTCACCGCTCCCTCCAGCCAGCGCCGGATGCGCGGCACGTCGGCCCGATAATCGACGTGCAGCGCGATGACACCGATCAGGGACGCGGTGTCGCGGGTCCAGTTCTGGAACGGCTTCTCGATGAAATAGGACAGCGGCACCACCATGCGGCGCCAGTCCCACAGCCGGATCACCACATAGGTCGAGGCGATGTCCTCGACCCAGCCCCACTCGTTCTCGATGATGACGGCATCCTCGATGCGGATCGGCTGGGTGATCGCGATCTGCACGCCCGCGATCAGGTTGCTCAGCATCGGCCGGGCGGCAAGACCGACGATGATACCGGCTGCGCCGGCGGAAGCGAACAGGCTGACGCCGTATTGCCTCACCGAGTCGAACGTCATCAGCGCGGTCGACACCGTGATGATGACGATGATGATATCGGTGACGCGCTTGAACACACGGACCTGGGTGACGTGCTTGCGCGCGATGAAATTCTCGGTGACGTCGCGAAAGTTCTGGAGATAGCGTGCCGCGCTCATGTCCACGATCCGGATCGATATCCACCCGACCAGCGCGATGAAGGCGACGACGAACAGGCTCGTCAGCGGCGTGCGAAAGGCATCGTCCAGCGGCGCGAGCGGCAGCACCAATGCTACAGCGGCAAGACAGAGGGCAAGTTGGGCAGGGCCAGCCGTCCGCTCGATGAACACGCTCATGAGCGGGAGACGGGTTCCGAAGGCGCGGTTGAACAGCCAAACCGCGAGGCGATAGATCGACAGGGCAATCAGGATCGCGCCGGCGACCAGAGCAAGGCCGACGAACCATGACGGTATCCACCCGAACATCCTGTCGATGTCGGCCAAAAGGGCCTGCCGATTCATTAAAGTCCCCGCATTTGCATCCGCGCTTGCCGTCCAACGCGTTGCAGCGTGGTTCGCTCCCGCGTTCAGTGCAACGCAGCATCCCTCTGATGCAATCACCGCCGAACTGCGCTATTTCTAGGCGATCATGACTCGACGCACCGGCAGCGCTGATCTTCCTCTCCACACGGGACGGGTTCCGCCGTGGCTGGCGAATCGCATGGCTTCGTTAGGGGCGATCGTCACGCAGGCGATCGTGCATCATTACGGCCGCGATGCGTTCCTGCAGCGCCTCTCGCATCCGTTCTGGTTCCAGTCGTTCGGGGCCGTCATGGGGATGGATTGGCACTCCTCGGGCATCACGACGTCCGTGATCGGCGCGTTGAAGCGCGGGCTCGCACCGCTCCAGGACGAGCTCGGAATTTACGTCTGCGGCGGACGCGGTCAGCACTCGCGCAAGACGCCTGACGAACTGCTGCAACTCGGCGACCGCGTCGGCTTCGACGGCGCCATGCTCACGCGTGCGAGTCGCCTCGTGGCAAAGGTCGACAGCGCCGCGGTCCAGGACGGATTTGACCTTTACCTGCACGGCTTCTTCGTCACCGCCGATGCCAAATGGACGGTGGTGCAGCAGGGTATGAACGGCGACAAACGGCAGGCCCGCCGTTATCACTGGCATTCCGAGGCGCTGACGAGTTTTGTCGATGCGCCGCACAGCGCGATCGACGGGCCGCTGCAAGGCGAGATCGTCAATCTCACCGACCATCGCGCCGGCGTCTCGCGCGATGCCCAGCTCGAGCTCTTGAGCGTCCTCGGCCCGGATCGCATCTTCTGCGAATTCGAGCGGCTCACCGGGACCGCGCCCGAGCCTGCGCAGGCGATGCTGCCGCACCTGATCATGCCCGCGCATCACGATGTCAGGCCCAAGGACGTGTTCGCGCGCCGCCTGCACGGCACGCTGGCGGCTGCGGCCGAACGTGGCCCGGTCGATTTTCCGGAGCTCCTGCTGATGCCCGGCGTCGGCGCACGCACGGTGCGATCGCTGGCGATGGTGGCCGAGGTCGTGCATGGCGCGCCCTATCGCTTCAGCGATCCCGCGCGCTTATCGCTTGCCCACGGCGGCAAGGACCGGCATCCCTACCCCGTCCCGATCAAGGTCTATGACGAGACCATTCGCGTGCTCAAGGGCGCGATCCAGAACGCGAAGCTCGGGCGCGAGGAGGAGATGCAGGCGATCCGCCGCCTCGACGATCAGGCGCGCCGGCTGGAACGCACCGCGCACGGTCCATCGGTGGAGACGTTCATCGCGGGTGAACGGGCGGCCTCGCCCGATCTCGACGGCCGCTCCGTTTTCGGCTGGGAGCGCGATCTTGTCGCCGCGAAGAAGCTGACCGGCTCTTAGCTTCGCCCACCTACTCGTCCTCGTCCTCCGCAAGCCGGTTGGCCACGGTTCCCGAGCAAGGGGCAACACGTCAACTAGCGAGCAATTGCGAGACGTCGGCCGTAGCCGAACCCGGCTGGGGCGTTGCGCCGGCATCGGCAATGACCGGCAAATTCGCAATCATGCGAATCCCCGGCCGCTTGCGCCAGTGAATCTGTGAGGCATCGACCGCGAGGCCTAGTCGTGGCCAGCGCGTGAACAAGGCCTGAAGCGCGCAAGTGGTCTCGATCCGCGCAAGCTGATGCCCCAGGCAGAAATGGATTCCCGTGCCGAAGGACATATGGCGGTTGGGCTTGCGTTCGAGGTCGAGCCTCTCCGGCTGGTCGTGCACATCAGGGTCCATGTTCGCCGCCGCGAGCATCACCATGACGCGGTCGCCCTTCTTCAGGCGCACGCCCTCCAGCTCGATGTCCCGCCGCACATAGCGCGGTTTTGAAAATTGCACCGGCGAGACGAAGCGCAGGAACTCCTCGACGGCGAGTCCGGCGCGTCTCCAGTCTTCTTCCAGCCAGTCGCGAAGGCCCGGGTTCTTCAGCAATTCGTAGACCGAGCCGCTGATGAGATGCGTGGTGGTCTCGGAGCCGGCCGCGAGCAGCAGGAACACCATCGACACCATTTCGTCCGGCGTGATCTGGCCGCCCTCCCGCTCGACCTGGACCAGCTCCGCGATCAGGCCTTCGCCGCCGTGCACGCGCGCGATCTGCAATTGCCGTTCGAGGTAGGCTCGCATCTTGCGGAACGCGAACAGCAGCCGGAAGAAGCCGGCAACGTTGGTCAGAGAAGACATCGAATTGGCCCAGGCGATGAACCTCGGCCGATCGGCGGGCGGCAGGCCCAACAGTTCGGAGATCACCGCAAGCGGCAGGATGCGCGCGTACCGCTGGACGAGATCGGCTGGGCCACCATCGGCAAACAGTTCGTCCGCGAGGCCATCGGCGATGGCGCGGATACGCGGCTCCATCGCGACGATCGCGCGGCGGCGAAAGGCCTCGTCCACGATGCTGCGCAGCCTCGTGTGATCCGGCTCGTCCATGGTCAGCATGTTGTTGGCGATGGTCCTGACGTAGCCCGGCATCCACCAGCGCAGACCGGCGACGTCGCCATCCTCCCTGCGCAAGGTGAAGGTGGTGCCGTCCTTCAGGACCTGGGCCGTCGCGTCATGAGTGGTGGTGATCCAGACATCGCCGACGAGAGGAAATCGCGTCGCGACCACGGGGCCGGACATGCGCAACCGCGCGATCGCCTTCGGCGGATCGCGAAAGAAGGCCTCGCTGGTGAAGTCGAGGCGTAGAGCCATGTGATCACCGGTGCAGCTGGTGGCGTCTCACCGAGATGGTGCACGGCGCGGCCGGCGCAAGGGGCCGGAACCTCCGCTCCACCTCCGGCGCAGGCGTAGAGCGGCGAGCCTATCCCCGCCCCGGCGAACGCGGGCCGGTCTTGCGCTGCTGCTGATTGGTGTAGGCGTCCCAATGGCTCCAGCTGCCGCTGCTGAGGCTTTGCAGGTCGGTGGTGAGCGGACGGCGCGTGCGCTTGTCGTGATCGGCGATGACGCGCTCGGATTGCGCGATCTTGCGCTTGAGCTCCGCGGTCGCCTTCAGGGTCTGGCCGTTCCGCTTCGAGGTGGCGATCTCGCCCATCGTGAAGCGCGCGGTCTCGAGCGCCTTCAACTCGGCGCGGTTCCTCTTCAACTGAACCCGGTGCCAGGCGATGTTGCTGTCGCTGTCCGCAACCATGTGGGAACTCCGCTGATTCGTTCCCGCATAGTATCGTGTGCCGAATCGGCGCCGCAACGGGCGCCCGGCGGCGAAAATACGGTCTTATTGCGCGAAAACAGCGGGCCTAGCGCTCGGCGAAGGCTTTTTCGACCACGAATTGGGCAGGTTCGCCGTGATTGCCCTCGACGAAGCCCCGCTCGCCAAGGAGCGCGCGGGTATCGGTGACCAGCGCCGGACTGCCGCAGATCATGATGCGGTCGTGGGCGGCTTCCAGTGCCGGCAGGCCGATATCGGAAAACAGCTTGCCTGACGTGATGAGGTCGGTGATGCGACCGCGATTGCGGAACGGATCGCGCGTCACGGTAGGATAATAGATCAGCTGGTTGCGGATATAGTCGCCGATCAGCTCGTCCTTCGGCAGCGTCTCGGTGATCATCTCGCCATAGGCGAGCTCCTTCACGTGCCGGCAGCCGTGCAGCAGCACGACCTTCTCGAACCGCTCGTAGGTTTCGGGGTCCTTGATCACGCTCAGGAACGGCGCAAGGCCCGTGCCGGTGCCGATCAAATAGAGGTTGCGGCCGTCTTCCAGATTGTCGATCACCAGCGTGCCGGTGGCCTTGCGGCTGACGATGATCTCGTCGCCTTGCTTGAGGTGCTGGAGCCGCGAGGTCAGCGGACCGTCCGGCACCTTGATCGAGAAGAACTCCAGCGTGTCCTCGTAATTGGCGCTGGCGACGCTGTAGGCCCGCAGCAAGGGCTTCTCGCCGACCTTGAGCCCGATCATGGTGAATTCGCCGTTGCGGAAACGGAAGGTCGGGCTGCGGGTGGTCTTGAAGGAGAACAGCGTGTCGGTCCAGTGATGGACGCTCAAAACGCTTTCCTGATTGAAATTGCTCATCTCACCCTTCCGTGGCGCTTCTTTGCGGTTCCGAGGCGGTCAGCTATGCGTCGTTTGTACACTATCATTCGTATACTAATGAATAATCCGGCTTGATCCCGCGGTCAAGGCTGCCCAAGATCGGAAGCGTTGCAGTTAAGGACAAGGACCCATTCCATGGCGCATGACGCACCCCAGGCCACCGGACCCTCGAAGCTCGTGATCCGAAATATCGGCCTGATCCTGTCCGGCGCGCTGGAAAAGCCGATCCTGGACGGCGACACCATCGTCGCCGAGAACGGCAAGATCACCGCGATCGGCCGCTTCAAGGACCTCGACACCGAAGGCGCGACCACCATCGTCGAGGCCAACGGCACCACGGTGGCGCCCGGTCTGATCGACAGCCATGTCCACCCCGTCGCCGGCGACTGGACGCCTCGCCAGAACCAGATCGGCTGGATCGACAGCAATCTGCACGGCGGCGTCACCACGATGATTTCCGCCGGCGAAGTGCACATGCCCGGCCGCCCCCGCGACGTCGTCGGCCTGAAGGCGATGGCGATCTTCGCCCAGCGCGCATTCTGGAATCTGCGGCCTGGCGGTGTGAAGGTTCATGCCGGCGCGCCGGTGATCGAATGCGAGATGGTCGAAGAGGACTTCAAGGAATTGGCCGCCGCGGGCGTCAAGCTGCTCGGCGAGGTCGGCCTCGGCGGCGTCAAGGACGGTCCCACCGCGCGTAAAATGGTCGGCTGGGCGCGCAAATACGGCATCCAGAGCACCATCCACACCGGCGGTCCCTCGATCCCCGGCTCCGGCCTGATCGACAAGGACGTGGTGCTGGAGGCCGATACCGACGTGGTCGGCCACATCAATGGCGGCCACACCGCCCTGCCCGACGACCAGATCCGCTGCATCTGCGAGGGCTGCAAGCGCGGCCTCGAGCTCGTGCACAATGGCAACGAGCGCTCGGCCCTGTTCACGCTGCGCATCGCACGCGAGATGGGCGACCTGCACCGCGTCATCCTCGGCACCGATGCCCCTGCCGGCTCAGGCGTGCAGCCGCTCGGCATCCTGCGCATGGTCTCGATGCTGTCCTCGCTCGGCGACCTGCCGGCCGAGATCGCGTTCTGCCTTGCCACCGGCAACACCGCGCGGATGCGCGCGCTCGATTGCGGCCTCATCGAAGTGGGCCGCTCCGCCGACTTCGTCATCATGGACAAGGCCCAGCACTCGCCCGGCAAGAGCATCCTGGAGAGCGTACAGCTCGGCGACCTTCCCGGCATCGGCATGACCATCATCGACGGCATCGTGCGCACCCAGCGCAGCCGCAACACTCCGCCGGCCGGCAGGGTGCCCGAGGTGGTGGCGAAGTGACGCAGTCGGAGCGGCTCGCCGCTCCACGCGGTCCCCTGAAAGCATTGAACAAGTCGCCGGCCTGCTGCGTCTAACGCAGGCAGCCCCTGGCGGCGGCAGTTCATTGCTGGGACGTCGAGCAAGACATGAAGAATTCGTCGCGGATTGCCGCCGGCGTTGCCGGTGCGGTCGGAGGTTATGTCGCGACCTTTGTGCTGTTTTCAGTGCTCGATCTGGGCAACCGGGCGGACCCGATCACATCGGGTCTGCTGGCATTGTTCGTCTACTCACCCATCGGCGCGATCGCCGGTCTTGTGCTTGCGACCAGGCTGACGATGCGCTCGGGCAATGCCGAAAGCACTGGCGGCCTCGCACGCACCAGCCTGAAATCGCTCGGCGTGGTCGTCCTCCTCTGCGCCGCCGCCGGCGTCACCTATATTGTCTACGCCTATGCGACGGCCACACCCTGGCTCAACCGGAACGGCGGCAATCCCCTGCTCGTGTTCGAGGTTCGCCTTCCGGCCGGCGCAACGGTGCCGAAATCACCGCAAGGCATCACCGTCGAATTGCAGACAGACCTCAACACCATGCCGGGCGAATTGAACCCAGCCGGCTTCTATCGTGACGGCGATCAGCCCGTTATCGCAGGCGAAGTCGAACTGGCGTTTCGAACCTCGCACCGGCAGCTCGCCGTCAATATCCAGGGACAGCCCAGCCGGGTCTACCCGATCGGATTGACGGCCCGGGCTCCGCATACGCCGGAGTTCGGAACGTGGCAGCGGCTCGCCGACGGCAGCGAAATCCGCTACCGCGCCAAATGGCCGGGAAAGACGTAAGGAGATCAGCGCGGCTTTGCGATCTCACAACGCACATAAGTCTGGCGCCTGGCCTGGCCCACCGGGCCATTGTCCATCACGAGCCTGCCATCCGCAGCGATGGACAGCCGGGGATTGGAGCGATACTTCTCGCCCTCGCCTTCGCAGGCGAGCTTCATTTTCCAGCTGAGCTTTCCATTGGCCGTGATCTGGCTGGCCCGGCACCGCGTCTCATACCAATAGAGGCGGTTGCCGCCTTCGATGCTCATGCGGTTGGCGCTATCCTGATCGCGGCAATCTTTTTTGGTCGACGCCCAGAACCCTTCATAGGCTTGCGCCGCCCAGGCCTGCGCACACCCGCTCGCCAGCGCCGCGCCCAGAGCCAAAACCATCGCAACCCGCCTCGCCACTCTCATGCCGGTAAGCCTCGACAAAACCATCATCGAGGTTAGTCGCGGCTCACCGCAGCTTGTTCAACAGCGCCATCAGCAACTCGCGCTCCTTTGCCTCGAGCGGCGCCAGCGTCTCCCGCGTGATCGCGAGCGCGTTCGGCGCGACCTTTTCCGCAAGCTGCTGCCCCGCGCGCGTCAGGCTGACCAGCAGTCGCCGGCCATCCTCGGGATCCTGGCTGGTCTCGGTCAGGCCGCGCGCCGTCAACCGGTCGATCACGCCCTTGATGGTCGCGACATCCATCGCCGTCAGCCGCCCGAGCTGGTTCTGCGAGCATGGTCCGGCCTCGGCGAGCTTGGACAGCGCCGCCCATTGCGTCGGCGTGATATTGGTGCCGATCTCGCGGGAGAAGATCGCGCTGTGGCGCTGCCAGACCTGGCGCAGGATGAAGCCAACCTGCTCGTCCAGCACGTAAGGCGGCTTTCCGGGTTTGACGCCCTTCTTCACCGCGACGCTTCTCGCCATCCGCTCCCGCCTCTCACAACGACAGATGCGCGTCGCGGATGTCCGGACGCGCGTCGAGCTCGGCCATGGTGCCGCCGAAACAGATGCGGCCGCGCTCGATGATATAAGCGCGATCGGAGATCAATCGCGCGAAATGCAGATTCTGCTCGGAGACGACGATGCTGACGCCCTCCTTCTTCATGGTCAGGATGGCATCGACCATCTGCTCCACGATCTTTGGCGACAGGCCTTCCGAGGGCTCGTCGAGCAGCACCAGCGACGGATTGCCCATCAGCGTGCGTGCGATGGTCAGCATCTGCTGCTCGCCCCCGCTCATGCGGCCGCCCGGGCGGTTCTTCATCTCACCCAGATTTGGAAACAGCGCGAACAGTTTTTCGCGGGTCCAGTACGGCGCGTTGGGACGCTTTGGCTGGCGGCCGACTTCCAGATTCTCCTCAACGGTCAGATCCGTGAAGATGCGGCGCTCCTCCGGGACATAGCCGAGCCCCTCGCGCACGATCTCATGCGTCGGACGCACCGAGACGTCCTTGCCCTCGAACATGATGCGGCCGGTTCGCTGCGCGACGAGACCGACGATCGAGCGGAACGTCGTCGACTTGCCGGCACCGTTGCGTCCGAGCAGCGCCACGACCTCGCCGGCGCCGACATCGAAGCCGATGTCGAACAGGATGTGCGCGGGGCCGTAATGGCTGTTGAGCCCTTCCACCGTGAGCTTCATGCCGAGGCCCCCTCGCGATGCTGGGCATCGTAGAGAAGACCCTCGCCGAGATAGACCGCCTGCACCTGCGGATTGCCGCGCACCTCGGCGGGCGATCCCTCGGCGATCAGCGTGCCGCGGTTGAGCACGATGATGCGGTCGGCATGCTCGAACACCACGTCCATGTCATGCTCGGTGAAGAGCACGCCGATCGACTTTTCCCGCGCGATCTGCGCGGTCAGCCGCATCAGCTCGACGCGCTCGCGCGGCGCCATGCCGGCGGTCGGCTCGTCCATCAGCAGGAGTTTGGGTTGATTGGCGAGCGCAACCGCAAGCTCGAGCCGCTTGAGGTCGCCATAGGCAAGCTCGCCGCAGGGCCGATCCGCGTAGCCGCCCATGCCGACCAGTTCGAGCAGCCGGCCCGCCTCGCCGCGGTCGAAGTTCGGCGCAGAGCCCCAGAGATTGAACAGCTGCTTCTCATGCGAGATCAGCGCGACCTGCACGTTCTCGCGCACGGTCATCGTCGCGAACGTCGCCGTGATCTGGAAAGTGCGCCCCACTCCCATTCGCCAGATCTCGCGCGGCTTCTTGCCGGTGGTGTCCTTGCCGAGCAGCCGGACATGCCCCGTGTCGGGCCTGTTCTGGCCGTTGAGCATGTCGAAACAGGTGCTCTTGCCGGCGCCGTTCGGGCCGATCAGCGCCAGGATTTCGCCCGCGCGCAGCGAGAACGAGACTCCGCGCACGGCATGGATGCCGCCATAGGATTTGGTCAGGCCTTCGACCGCGAGAAGTGGGGGCGCGACGCTCATTCGGCAGACCCCATCGGCTTGGCAAGCAGGGTTGCCCCTGGCGGCGACGTGCTCTTGCGCCGCTGCGCCAGCATTTCCAGCATGCCGACGATGCCCTTGGGGAAGACGACCACGATCAGCACGATGAAACCGCCGAGCACGAGCTTCGACAGGTCGGTCTGGCTGACCAGCCAGATGTTTAGCGCCTTGTAGACGATGGCGCCGATCACCGCACCCGACACCGTCTCGACGCCGCCGAGCAGCACCATGACCAGCGCATCGACCGACAGCGAGATGCCGAGATTGTCCGGGAAGACGCTGCCCTTCAGGTACGCGAACAGCGCGCCGCCGATGCCGGCGGTCGTGCCCGCGATCACGAAGGCCGTCCACTGGATGCGCTTGGCGTTGATGCCGATCGCCTCGGTGCGCAGAAGCGAATCGCGCGTCGCCCGGAGCGCGTAGCCGAACGGCGAGAACACCATGGCCCGCAGCGCGATCGTGACGAGCGCCGCGACGCCGAGCGCGATCCAATAGAAATGCGACGGGCTCGCCGCCCAGCTCGAAGGCCAGACGCCGAGTATGCCGTTGTCGCCGCCTGTCACGCTCACCCACTGGAACGCGATCGACCAGACGATCTGCGCGAAAGCGAGCGTCAGCATCGCGAAATACACGCCGGAGAGCTGCACCGCGAAGAAGCCGAACACGGCCGCGCCCATGCAGCCGAGCAGCGGCCCGAGCAACAGGCACACGATCATCGGCAGTCCCGCCATCTTGGCGAGGAAGGCGACGCCGTAGGCGCCGAGGCCGAAATAGGCGGCGTGGCCGAACGATGCGAGCCCGCCGACCGACATCAGGAAGTGCAGGCTGACGGCGAAGATCACGAAGATCGCGATCTCCGAGCCGACGGTCAGCGCGTAGTTGCCTGCGAACAGCGGCAGCGTCGCTGCGATGACGAGCGCCGCGAGAGCAGCAAGCCGCTCGTTCGACGTCAGCGGCCGCCAGGGATTGACGGTGAGACCCGGCGTCTTGCGCGCGGGCGCCTCCGGCTTGCCGAACAGACCCCAGGGACGCACGATCAGCACCGCTGCCATCACCAGGAAGACGAGGATGATGGAGATCTTCGGGAAGATCAGGATGCCGAAGGCGTTCAGTTCAGAGACCAGCACCGCCGCGACGAAGGCGCCGATGATGCTGCCGAGGCCGCCGATCACGACGACCACGAACACTTCAACGATGATGCGCAGGTCCATCGCGTGATGCACGGCATCGCGCGGGATCTGGAGCGCGCCGCCGAGCGCGGCGAGAAAGACGCCGACCGCAAACACCGAGGTGAACAGCCATTTCTGGTTGACGCCGAGTGCTGCGACCATGTCGCGGTCCTGCGTCGCCGCGCGCACCAGCACGCCCCAGCGCGTGCGCTGGAACAGCAGCCAGAGAATGCCGAGCACGACCGGCCCGAGCACGATCAGGAACAGGTCGTAGCTCGGGATGTTCTGGCCGAAGAAATCGATCGCGCCCCGAAAGCCAGGCGCACGGCGGCCGACGAGATCGTCGGGCCCCCAGATCAGCACGACGAGGTCCTCGACCATCAAGGTCAGGCCGAAGGTCGCGAGCAGCTGGAACAGTTCCGGCGCGTGGTAAATGCGCCGGAGCAGCACCATCTCGACGATGACGCCGATCAGCGCCACCGCGAACGCGGCCACCACGATGCCTCCCCAGAAGCCGAATGCGCCAGACAGACGCTCGGTGAGCGTGAAGGCGACGTACGCGCCGATCATGTAGAAGGCGCCATGCGCGAAATTCACGATCCGCGTCACGCCGAAGATGATCGACAGGCCCGAGGCCACCAGGAACAGCGACGCTGCGCTGGCGAGACCGGTCAGAAACTGTACGACATAAAAGGCCATCGGCGGTCCGGGTTAGGCATATGCTTCACTAGTTGGCTTCAGTACTTGGCCTTCATCCTTCGAGACGGCGCTACGCGCCTCCTCGGGATGAGGTCCGGGACCCTCATGGTGAGGAGCGCGGCGACGCCGCGCGTCTCGAACCACGAGGCCCCGGTCTCTCTTCGTATCAATCCTTCGGCCGCAGCTTCTCGACTTCGGCGTCGCTCGGCAGATAGTCCGCGCCCTTCCTGTAGACGGACTCCACCATCACGCCCTTGCCGTCCTTCAGCGCGGTCTTGCCGACAAAGGCTCCGAGCGTCGACTGGTGATCGATCTTGCGGAAGGTGATCTCGCCGAACGGCGACGGCATCGACAGCCCCTCTGCCGCGGCAATCAGCTTCTCCGGATCGGTCGAGCCGGCCTTGGCCAGGATCGCGGCGGCGGCCTTGATGGTCTGATAGCCCACGATCGAGCCGAGACGCGGATAGTCGTTGTACTTGGCCTGATAGGCCTTCAGGAACGCGTCGTGCTCGGGCGTCTTGATCGAGTACCAGGGATAGCCGGTGACGATCCAGCCCGCCGGCGTCTCCTCCTTGAGCGGATCGAGATATTCAGGCTCGCCGGTCAGGAAGGACACGACCTCGCGTCCCTTGAACAGGCCGCGGGTGTTGCCTTCGCGAACGAGCTTCACAAGGTCGGCGCCGAAGGTGACGTTGAGGATCGCCTCGGGATTGGCGGCGGCAACGGCCTGCACCACCGGACCCGCATCGATCTTGCCCTGCGGCGGCCACTGCTCGTCGACCCACTGGATGTCAGGACGCTTCTCCGACATCAGCTTCTTGAACACCGCGACCGCGGACTGGCCGTACTCATAGTTCGGCGCGATCGTCGCCCAGCGCTTGGCCGGCAGCTTGCTGGCGGCTTCCACCAGCATCGCGGCCTGCATGTAATTCGAGGGGCGCAGACGGAATGTGTATTTGTTGCCCTTCGACCAGGTGACAGCGTCCGTCAGCGGCTCGGCTGCGAGGAAGAACACCTTCTTCTGGTTGGCGAAGTCGCTGACCGCGAGGCCGATGTTAGACAGGAACGTGCCCGTCAGCATCGCGACGCCCTCGCTCGACACCAGCTCGTTGGCCGCGGTCTGGGCGTCCGCCGGCTTGCCGCCGTCGTCCTTGGAGACGACGACGAGCTTCTTGCCGTTGATGCCGCCGGCCGCGTTGATCTCCTCGACCGCGAGCTGCCAGCCCTTGCGATAAGGTTCGGTGAAGGCCGGCAGCAGCGAATAGCTGTTGATCTCGCCGATCTTGATGTCCTGCGCCAGGGCCGAATGAGCCATGCCGCCCGCCAGAAGCGCGAAGGCCGCGCCGACGAAAATGTTTCTTGCTCGCATCCCAACCTCCAGTTTTGAACTCTCTACGTCTTCAGCGTGATCCTCATCGGAGAAGCTGTGTCCGCCTCCCCGGTTCAAGCTCTATCGCAGACCGTCTTCGCCCTTGATCTCCGCAACCGTCAGTCCGCCGACGCGCGGCAAAGGACGACCGCTGTCGGTGACGGCGACCGCGACCATGATCTCGTTGGCACGCGGCGCGTCGTTGATCTGTACTTCCATGCCGTCGAAATGACTACGCACGAAGGCTGCGTCCTTGTGACCAAGCGGAATGTCCAGCGTCGTGCCGGGACCGCTGCGCTTCTTCGACGACGGGATCAGCGCCGCGCCCTTGCTCAGCACCTTGCGCACCGGCGTGCCCATCTTCGGGTGAAGGATGGCAGCGGCGTGCTCCAGCTCACCGTTCTCCCCGACAGCCGCGGCCTTGCCATAGCTCTGCGCCTTCGCGCCATCGATGCCGAGCGCAGCGACTGCGCGCTTCGACAGGAGCTCGCCGAGTTCCTCGCCGATTGCGATCAGCGGCGAGAGGTCCTCGACATATTTTCCGGCAAAGGGATTCTCGATCACGGCGATTGCGGCCGCACGCCGCGTCGGCGGCGAGACCTGGCGGCCCATCTCCATCTGCGTCTCTTCGACGACGGTGACGATCTTGCGGATGATCGCGCTCATGGCTGGTTCCCCGCTTCGTTTCCCTGCTCAGGCATGAACCGCGTTCTCCAGCACAAGCGGGCGCGATCGCTGCCGTTCAATATCTTTCGTTCCGATGACGAGCATATCACCACAAAGCTGCAGCACGGCACCCTCGATCAGCCCGCGATCGAATAATTGCCGTGCACATTCCGCGCCAGACTCCAGCGCGGCCGCGATCTCGTTCTGCGACAATTCACCGACGTCGCGGGTCACGAGCCGTACGCCGAGATCACTGTCGGGCTGAAGCTCGTTCGCAGGCTTTCGGATGATGGCGGGGTGCCCCGGCAGATCGACGGCATTGGCAATGATCGTCGCGGCGGCATCGGCCTGCGACGCCGTTCCCGCCAACACGGTCACCGCATCGGCAATGCCGAGCGAAAAGCTGCGGCCGTGCCGCCCGCTGGTCGCGATGCCGCGCACGGGATCATTGGCATCGACCCTCATCGACCGCATCACGCCGTCGCGATCGGGCCGGTCCATCAGGCCGACCGAAAAATGCTCGCCCTCGCCGAGATGCAGCGCGATATCGCCGCCATTGTTGACGTAGGCCCGATCGAGCGATGCCGCGCCCAGCATTGCGCCCAAAACCACCTCCGCCACGCTGCCGGCCACAGCGGCCATCGGCGTGATGAAGCAGTCCTCAGCATAGGGCGCCACGGCGGCGTGCATGCGACGTGCGACAACGCCTCTCAACGAAGTCCGCTCCCCGGCGGCGCCCCGCAGTTCCGGCAGTTCCGCGCAGAGCTCGTCGAGAAGCCCGGTGAACCGCCCGGCCGCAGCCTCATAGGCCGCACGCACAGCACCGGCGTGTCCCGTCGCCTCGACGACCAGATCAATCGGTCCATCCTGCAAATGCAGCCGCCGGCCGTCAGACAGCAACGCGATTTGCGGGAGCCTGGTCATGCCCGAGGCCCCGGAATCGGATTCTGCCAGGGGAGCTGGCGGACATCGTCGCCGCCCTGCACCTCGGAGAGCGGCTTCACATGATCCATGTGCCCGCCGAGCGCGGCATAGTCCGACAGCTTCATCGTGAACTCGATCGGCGCGACCAGCGCCGGGGTCGGCACGTAGCCGAACGCACCGGCCGGCATCTGCGTCACGTCCACCATGTAGGTGATGCCGCCGCCCGGCCAGACATAGACCGGCGCACCGCCGCTGGTGACGCGCGTCAGCGCGTCCTTCACCGAGCGCGTCAGCCGCACCGGATTGTCGGTGACGCCCGCACGGAGCGAACCGCCCGCACCGGCCATGAACAGCACCGTGCACAGCGCCGGCTCGCAATTCTCCTTGATGCGCTCGACCGAAAACTTGAGGTCATCGGGCATCTCGGTCTCGACCGGCTTCAGGGCCTCGTCGAGCACATAGTAGGACGAATGCTCGCCGGTCGTGGAGACCATCAGCATGGAGAGACCGGCCTTGGCTTCCTTGGCGTCGAACGGTCCGAGGATCGCGAGCGGATCGGAGATGTTGGTGCCGCCCCAGCCCGTGCCGGGATCGGCGACCTGGAAATAGCGGCCAGGCGTCGAACGCCGGCCCTTCATCTTGATGCCGGTGTCGACGATGTCGAGCAGCTTGCCGGCCTGGTGCTCCGAGAGCACGCCGGTGATGTGATCGTCGACGACCACGACCTCGTCGACCTTGCCGTGCCATTGCTTGGCGAACATGCCGATCGTCGCCGAGCCGCAGCCGACGCGCATGCGCTCTTCTTTCATGCCGTTCACGATCGGCGGCTGGCCGGCCTGCACCACCACGGTCGCTCCGCCGTCGATGGTGAGCTCGACCGCCTTGCAATTGGCGAGATCCATCAGCGTGTCGCAGGTGACGCGGCCCTCCTTCTTCGAGCCGCCGGTCAGATGATGCACGCCGCCGAGCGACAGCATCTGCGAGCCGTATTCGCTGGTGGTGACGTGGCCGACCGCCTCGCCCTGCGCGCGCACGGTCGCGGTTTCCGGCCCGAGATAGCGGTCGGTGTCGATCTTCACCTTGATGCCGCAATAGGAGAAGATGCCCTCGGTGACGACAGTCACCATGTCGACGCCGTCGACTTCCGCGGAGACGATGAAAGGCGCCGGCTTGTAATCGGGATAGGTCGTGCCCGCGCCGATTGCCGTCACAAAGGTCGACGGCTCGTGGACGAGCTTGCCGTCCCAGTCTTCCGTGCGGCTGAAGGGGACGAGCTTGCCGCCATGGGAGACGGTGCGCTCCAGGATCACATGCGGATCGACACGGACGAGCTTGCCGTCGTGGTTGGCGTAGCGATCGCAGGCGCCTGCCGCACCCGGCTTGATGTAGCACATCACCGGACAGGCATCGCAGCGGATCTTGTCGATGGCGGCGCTCGTCGTTTCAGTCACCATGTCAAAGCCAGCCGACCTTGCGGTTATCATTCGTACACGAACGATGTTGCGCGCCCTCCCGAGAGGTGTCAAGCGGCGGAGCGGGGCAAAAGATGCGCCTGCCGTATAAAACCTCATTTGCCTATCACCACTGTCCACAAAGAAGGCATCCGCGCTGCACTGCGGCATGACCGGTTGCACGTTTGTGTACAAACGGTATCGTCGCGACGTACAATTCGCGTGATCGCAGGGCTTGTGATCACAAGGCTTGGAAATGCAAGGCTTGGGAACGCAACGCTTGGGAACGAGATGACGCAAGCACCGATCCGCCTCACCGTGAACGGCAGGGTCCACGAGATCGCGGCGGCGCACGACACGCCGTTGCTCTACGTGCTGCGCAACGACCTCGCGCTCAACGGCCCGAAATATGGTTGCGGCCTCGGCGAATGCGGCACCTGCACTGTCCTGATCGACGGAGCCGCGGCGCGCTCCTGCGTGATTCCGGTCAGCGGCTGCGCCGGCCGCGACATCGTGACGCTCGAAGGGCTCGGCACACGCGACGAGCCTGACATCGTGCAGCAGGCCTTCATCGACGAGCAGGCTGCGCAATGCGGCTACTGCCTCAACGGCATGATCATGACCACCAAGGCGCTGCTCGCCATCAACCCGCAGCCGACCGAGCAGGAAGCGCTGGCGGCGCTGCGCTACAATCTCTGCCGCTGCGGCACCCATGTCGAAATTTTGCGTGCCGTGATGCGTGCATCGGGCCAGCTCACCGAGGCCGCGGATTGATGACCTTCCCTTCCTCGAACGGAGCTGAGCGCCAAGCCGGTTCGCTCGTCGTCGTCCGCACCGTGGACGAGGTCACATCCGAGACTTTCATCCGCATCACCGCGGACGGTTCGATCGCGGCCTATAACGGCCATGTCGATCTCGGCACCGGAATCCGCACCGCGCTTGGCCAGATCGTCGCCGAGGAGCTCGACGTGTCCTTTGCACGCGTCGTCGTGGTGCTCGGCGACACCGCGATCGTGCCGAACCAGGGCGCGACGATTGCGAGCGAGACCATCCAGATCACCGCCGTCCCGCTGCGAAAGGCCGCGGCACAGGCGCGGCACTTCCTTATCGCGCGCGCGGCGGAGCGGCTGGAGCTGCCGGCCGGCGACCTCAAGATCGAGGACGGTCTCGTGCGGGGACACGACAACCGCAGCGTCAGCTATGGCGAGTTGATCGGCGGCGAGATCATTCGCCTCGAACTTGCCGACGATGTCGCGGTCAAGCCCGTCGGCGACTACGCCATCGTCGGCCGGTCGGTGCCGCGCGTCGACCTGCCCGCCAAGGCCACGGGCGAATTGACCTTCGTGCACGACATCCGCCTGCCCGGTATGCTGCACGGGCGCGTGGTGCGCCCGCCCTATGCCGGCGTCGATGCCGGCCCGTTCGTCGGCACCAGCCTGATCGCGGTGGATGAATCCTCGGTGCGCAACGTTCCCGGCATCATCGCCGTCGTCCACATCGGCGACTTCGTCGGCGTAGTCGCCGAGCGTGAGGAGAATGCGATCCAGGCGGCCGCGCAGCTCGCCGTGAGCTGGAAGCCAACGCCTGATCTGACCGATCTTGCCGATATCGAGACCGCGCTGCGCGCCAACCCGTCGACCCCGCGCACGCTGATCGACAAGGGCGACGTGACTACCGCGATATCAGGCGCGGCCAAGCCGATGCGGCGCACCTACGTCTGGCCCTACCAGATGCACGCCTCGATCGGCCCGTCCTGCGCCGTCGCCGACTTCCAGGACGGCAACATCCGCGTCTGGTCCGGGACCCAGAATCCTCACGTGCTGCGCAGCGACCTGGCTTTGCTGATCGAGCGTCCCGAGAGCGAGATCGAGGTCGTCAGACTGGAAGCCGCCGGCTGCTACGGCCGCAACTGCGCCGACGATGTCACCGCCGACGCGCTGCTGCTGTCGCGCGCGGTCGGCCGGCCCGTTCGCGTGCAGCTGACGCGCGAGCAGGAGCACGCCTGGGAGCCCAAGGGCACGGCGCAGCTGATCGACGTCAACGGGGGCCTCGACGCAGACGGCGGCGTCGCTGCTTACGATCTCGCCACGCGTTATCCCTCGAACGCCGCCCCGACGCTGGCGCTGCTGCTGACGGGGCGGATCTCGCCAGAGCCCGACGTCCTCCAGATGGGCGACCGCACCGCGATCCCGCCCTACGATTACGACCACATGCGCGTCGTCGCCCACGACATGGCGCCGATCGTGCGCGCGTCCTGGTTCCGCGGCGTCTCGGCACTGCCGAACACCTTTGCGCACGAATCCTACATCGACGAAGCCGCGACCGAGGCCGGTGTCGATCCGATCGAATACCGGCTGCGCTATCTGAAAGACCAGCGCGCCGTCGATCTCGTCAACGCGGTGGCCGAGCGCGCGGGCTGGACGCCGCGCCCGGTCCGCGAAGAGAAGGACGGCGAGGTCGTGCACGGGCGCGGCTTTGCCTACGCGCTCTATGTTCACAGCAAGTTTCCCGGTTATGGCGCGGCGTGGTCGGCCTGGGTCGCCGATGTCGCGGTGAACAAATCCACCGGCGACGTCAGCGTGACACGCGTCGTTGCCGGGCAGGACTCCGGCCTGATGATCAATCCGGACGGCGTCCGCCACCAGATCCACGGCAACGTCATCCAGTCCACCAGCCGCGCGCTGATGGAAGAGGTCTCGTTCGAGCGCGGCGCGGTGGCGGCACGCGAATGGGGCGCTTATCCCATTATTCCCTTCCCCGACGTGCCCAAGATCGACGTGCTGATGCTGCCGCGCCAGGATCAGCCGCCGCTCGGCGTCGGCGAGTCCGCATCAGTGCCGAGCGCGGCAGCCATCGCGAACGCGATCTTCGATGCCACCGGCGTACGCTTTCGCGAGCCGCCGTTCACGCCGGAGCGTATCCTCACGGGGCTTCGCGGCGACACCCCGGCTACGCCGGAGGCCCTGCCCGGGCCCGCTGCGCCGCAGCCGTCCCGCATCTGGGAAAATCCGTTCGCCAAGCGCGCCGGCATCTTCGCGACCATTGCCGCCGTCTGCACCGCGGCGATCGGCATCGGCGCGGCGCTCCTGCCCGGGCGCGCCATCGCGCCGATCGAGCGGCCCGATGCATCGGTCTATTCTGCGGCGACCATCGCGCGCGGCCAGCAGCTTGCCGCGCTCGGCAATTGCGCGGAGTGCCACACCAGCTTCAGTGGCGCGCTCAATGCCGGCGGCCGCGCGCTTCAGACGCCGTTCGGCACGATCTACGCGACCAACATCACGCCAGATGTCGAGACCGGCATCGGAGCCTGGTCCTATCCCGCCTTCGAGCGCGCGATGCGCGACGGCTTGCATCGCGACGGTCGGCAGCTCTATCCCGCATTTCCCTATACGCATTTTTCGAAGACCAGCGATGCCGACCTTCAGGCGCTGTACGCCTATTTGATGGCGCAGCCCGCGGTGCGCGCGACGGCGCCCGCGAATGCGCTCGCCTTCCCCTTCAATCTCCGCCCGCTGCTGGCGGGCTGGAATGCGCTGTTCCACCGGACCAAGGAGTTCAAGCCTGATCCTGCCAAGTCCGAGCAGTGGAATCGCGGCGCCTATCTGGTCGAGAGCCTCGGCCATTGCAGCGCCTGCCATTCGCCGCGCAATGCGCTCGGCGCCGAGCAGCGCGAGGCCTACCTCGCCGGCGGCTTTGCCGAAGGCTGGGAGGCGCCGCCGCTGACCTCGCTCTCGCACGCGCCGATCCCATGGAGCGAGGACGAGCTTTTCGCATATTTGCGCACCGGTCATTCACGCTTTCACGGCGTCGCGGCCGGCCCGATGGCGCCTGTTGTGAAGGATCTGAAGTCGCTGCCCGATCCGGACATCCGCGCCATGGCGGTCTATCTCAATTCGTTCAACGACACCGCGACCGACGGAAAAGCGCACGATGCGACCGCTCTGAAGCTCGAAGCTGCGACGCAGGTCACTGTCGCATCTTCGACCGGCGCGCGGCTCTACCTCGGCGCCTGCGCCGTGTGCCACGAGGTCGGCGGCCTGCCGCTGTTCGGCAGCCGACCGTCACTCGCGCTCAACAGCAATCTGCACAGCGCCACGTCGGACAATCTCGTGCAGGTGATCCTGCACGGCATTGCGGAGCCCGTCTCGAGCGACCTCGGCTACATGCCCGCGTTCAAGAACAGCATGAGCGACGCGCAGGTCGAAGAGCTCGTCACCTTCCTGCGCAAGCAATTTGCACCCGACAAGCCCGCATGGACCGGTGTCCGCGAGACGATTGCACGGGTGCGCACGTCAACGCGTTAGATTTTCTTGAGCATGACCTTAGCGGAAAACCGCTTCACACTTTTCCGGGTCATGCTCAGCCGTGCTTCGTCGCCTCCACCGGCGGCGTGCCATGGGTGTGGAAGGACTCGATGGTCTTCAACCCCCAGGCCTGCCCCTTCTTGCGCTCCTCCTCGGTCCACACGATCGGCTTCCAGTCGGGCGCGAGGATGAGGCGGGCGCCGGCATTGGCGACTTCGACGCGGTTGCCGCCGGGCTCGTAGACATAGAGGAAGAAGGTCTGCTGGATCGCGTGCTTGTGCGGCCCGGTCTCGATGTGGACGCCGTTCTCCAGGAAGATATCCGCCGCGCGCAGAATCTCCTCGCGGCTGTCCAGCGCGTAGGTGACGTGGTGGAATCGGCCGGGCGTGCCGGAATGATCGAGCGAATAGGCGAAGTCGTAGCTCTTGTTCGACATCGTCAGCCACATCGCGGCTTCACGACCGTCGTTGAGGACGATCTGCTCGGTGAGGCGGCAGCCGAGGTAATTCTCGAAGAACTCGCGGTTGGCCTTGATGTCCACCGCAAGGCAGTTGAGATGGTCGAGGCGGCGGACGTTGACGCCGCGGGCGGGAAAGCGCTGCGCCTGGTTCTTCAGCGCGGGCTTCAGCTCGGGCGGCGCCTGATACCATTCGGTCTCGTAATAGAGCTCGACGATGTGGCCGTCGGGATCGCGGCAGCGGAACGTCGGCCCCTGCCCCATGTCGCCGTCGATCCAGCCGATATCGAAGCCCGAGCCCTTCAGCGCGGCGACGCGGCGCTCGAGCGCCTGCTGGCTGCGCGCGCGCAACGCCATGTGCTCCATGCCCGATGTCTTCGACGCCGTCAGCTTGAGCGAATAGCGCTCGTAATCGTCCCAGCCACGCAGATAGACCGACTCGCCCTTTTGGCCGCTGACGGTCATGCCCATCACGTCGACGAAGAACTTGAGGCTCTCGTCGGGCTTGGGCGTCAGCAGTTCCATGTGGCCGAGATGAGCAAGATCGAAAATCGGTTCGGGCTGCATGGTCTCCTCCAAGGCATCGCCGGATCCGGCGGACCGGCTCCCGCAATCAGGCGCAGGCTGCAAATCCGCTCACGCGCCGGGGCGGCATCAGGGTCGCCGGTTTATTTGTACTAATGTACAAATGATTAGGTCCCGTCAACAAATCAAACTGATTCGGATGGTGCTCCGTCCACATGGCAACATCCTCGAACGGCCGACTGACTGGCCGGATGGTAAAATATTCCTTAAACCCTTTTCGACCCGAAAGCCCAGGAAACCGGCATATTCCGGCCGTTTCCGCCCATCGGTATGCATTAGGAACAAACTTCATGGCCGGATTGTCGCGGATTTAACGAAGCCACCGCGCTTGCCGTTTAACCGTTTGTGCAGCGACGGCCGCGCATAGTCGTCCCAAAGCACTCGCTCTTGCCAGGTTCATTCAAGTGACATCCTTTGGACGCGTGATTTCGGTTCGCGGATCGCTCGCCCGGGTCGGGCTTCTGGCCGAAAGCCGGATGCCGGTCTCGGAGGTTCGGGCGACCGTCGGCCGCTTCGTCAGCATTCGCTGCGCAAGCTCGGTCATCGTCGCGATGATCACCGAGGTCTCCTGCGAAAATCTGTCGAGCGCCGACAATTACATCGCCATCGCCTCGGTCGACCTGCTAGGCGAGATCCTCAACGCCGCCGACAAGGCCAAATTCCAGCGCGGCGTCACCAATTATCCGACCATCGGCGATGCCGTCGACCTGATCACGAGCCAGGAGCTGCGCACGATCTACGCGCCGACCGGATCGGACCAGATCAATGTCGGCTTCCTCCAGCAGGACCGCTCCGTCATCGCCTATGTCGATGTCGAGGAAATGCTGTCCAAGCATTTTGCCGTGCTGGGATCGACCGGCGTCGGCAAATCGACCGGTGTCTCGCTGCTTCTCAACGAGATCCTGAAAGCGCGCCCGAACCTGCGCATCTTCCTGCTCGACGTGCACAATGAATACGGCCGCTGCTTCGGCGACCGCGCGCTGGTGCTCAATCCGCGGAACCTGAAGCTGCCGTTCTGGCTGTTCAATTTCGAGGAAATCGTCGACGTGCTGTTCGGCGGCCGCGCCGGCGTGCCCGAGGAGCTCGACATCCTCGCCGAGGTGATCCCGCTCGCCAAGGGCGTCTACACCCAGTACCAGAATGCCGACCGCATCGGCCTCAAGCGCATCGATCCCAAGCAGGTCGGCTACACCGTCGACACGCCGGTGCCGTACCGCCTGGTCGACCTGTTGTCGCTGATCGACGAGCGCATGGGCAAGCTGGAAAACCGCTCCTCGCGCATCATCTATCACAAGCTGATTTCGCGCATCGAAGCGGTGCGCAACGATCCGCGCTACGCCTTCATGTTCGACAACGCCAATGTCGGCGGCGACACGATGGCCGAGGTGATCAGCCTTCTGTTCCGCCTGCCCGCCAACGGCAAGCCGATGACGGTGATGCAGCTTGCCGGCTTCCCGGCCGAGGTCATCGATTCCGTCGTCTCGGTGCTCTGCCGCATGGCCTTCGATTTCGGCCTGTGGAGCGACGGCGTCTCGCCGCTGCTGTTCGTCTGCGAGGAGGCCCACCGTTACGCCTCCGCCGACCGCAATGTCGGCTTCGGACCGACCCGCAAGGCGGTGTCGCGCATCGCCAAGGAAGGCCGTAAATACGGCGTCTATCTCGGCCTCATCACCCAGCGCCCCGCGGAGCTCGACGCCACCATCATCTCCCAGTGCAACACGCTGTTCACGATGCGTCTTGCCAACGAGCGCGACCAGGCGCTGCTGCGCGCCGCCGTGTCGGATGCGGCCGCGAACCTCTTGTCCTTCGTACCCTCGCTCGGCACCCGCGAGGTGCTGGCGTTCGGCGAAGGCGTCGCGCTGCCGACGCGCCTGCGCTTCAAGGAGGTGCCGCCGCACCAATTGCCGCGCGGCGAAGCCACCATCTCGAGCGTGCCCTCCGCCACCTCCGGCCACGACATGCATTTCGTCAGCGCCGTGCTCGAACGTTGGCGCGGCGCCACCTCGCAGCGTGACGTGCCGAACGACCCCGTGTTCTCGGCACCGCCCGCCAAGACGCTCTCCAACGTCGAGGCCCCGATGCTGCAACCGTCGCTGGGGCTCGATCCGGACCGCTTCTCGCTTCTCAAGAAGCCGCTGCGGTAACGCAACGCTCGCTCCCTGACCCGTCATTGCGAGCCTGGCGTCACGTTGAGCATGGCGCCGGCATCGACTATGGTTGCCGGCCCCAAGCCGGAATCCATGCCCATGACAAAGCCCGCGCAACGCTTCCCCGCCCCCGCCCTCGACACGCTTCCCGACGACATCCGCATGCGCCTTCTCGCCGTGCAGGAGAAGAGCGGCTTCGTGCCGAACGTGTTCTTGACGCTGGCTTACCGCCCCGACGAGTTCCGCGCCTTCTTCGCCTATCACGACGCACTGATGGAAAAGGACGGCGGCCTCACCAAGGCCGAGCGCGAGATGATCGTGGTCGCGACCTCGGCGGCCAATCAATGCCAGTATTGCGTGATCGCGCACGGCGCGATCCTGCGCATCCGCGCCAAGAACCCGCTGATCGCCGACCAGATCGCGGTGAACTACCGCAAGGCCGACATCACGCCGCGGCAGAAGGCGATGCTCGACTTCGCG
This sequence comes from Bradyrhizobium sp. Bra64, assembly GCF_024519875.1. Lineage (NCBI taxonomy): Bacteria > Pseudomonadati > Pseudomonadota > Alphaproteobacteria > Hyphomicrobiales > Nitrobacteraceae > Bradyrhizobium > Bradyrhizobium sp. Bra64. The sequence goes on from NZ_JALJRD010000003.1 coordinate 463,478, forward strand.
ATGAAGGTCTCGGCCGATGCGCAGCGGATCTCGGAGGAGGATTTCGCCGCGCTCGCTCCGCACGGCTTCAGCGACGACGACATCTGGGACATCGCCGCGATCTCGGCCTTCTTCGCCCTGTCGAACCGGCTGGCGAACTTCACCGGCATGCGGCCCAACGACGAGTTCTACCTGATGGGACGGCTTCCGAAGAAGTGATCGACCGCTCCGTGTCTCGAACGCGAACGTAACGCCTCACCAGCAAACGCAACGCGCGAGTTCCCGTCTAACGGGAACTCGACGTTTTCACAATCAGACACGTTTTCTTAAGATACTCACCCTCAACTAGCAGAAACGCTTCGACACAACTTGCACAGTTTCCGTCAAAGGAGACGCGGATGAGTCGTGCCTGCAGAGGGGATCTGTCTCATGAACGTGCGAGCATTCGCCGTCGCGTCTTGCATTGGTGCAACGTTCTTCGCCGCTGGATACGTATGGAACTATCAGCCCGACGCCATCAACCCCGGCGAAATATGGAGCATGCTTCAATCGGAGCACGGCATGGCGCGAGCCGCTGTCGCACGCGTACTGATCGAGCCGAGTTCAGCTCATTTCAACGGATTGCGAACGGTCGACGCGGACAACGCACGATTCGTGTGCGGCTCCGTGAAGGCGATGGACAAGGAGAGGCAGTATGTCGAGACCGCCTTCGTTTACACGGTCGCGATCGATTATGCCCGTATCGACGACGAGGGACGGATCACGTCGCAGCGCTCGACATACAAGCCCTGCCCAATCGCGGCCGACGACAAAATTGCCGACCGGGGGACGCTGATATCTCCGGGCGCCCTGTCGATGATCAAGACCGTCGAAAAGGTCATACCCAAGTCCAGCGGCGGGACGATGGAACAGCAGCTTGGCCAGTTGGCCGGACAGACAGCGGCGCGCGCACCAGGTTCGGCAGGCGCGCCGAGATCGGGAGTCTCGTCAGGTTCGGCCGGGGCCGGCTGGACGTCAGCAGAGCAGCATCCAGGTTCGCGCGTGGAGGCTGCGCAGAAGGATGAACTCACGTGGCGTGTCGACCAGCCGCCGTCGGTATGGCCGACGTTCCCCTCGGGCCACTCCCTGGCGAAATCAACGCAGAAGCGGACGACCGCTGACGCCCTGGCTTTCGCGAAAGATATCGAGGCTCGCTGGGAGCAGTCGAAATCATCCGAGGGGCCAACGAGGCGTCCTTCGCCGGAAGAGATCAGGGAGGCATGCCGCGCGCTGCTGACGATCGATCCCACGGACAAGGAGTATCCGCGGGCCTGGGCCGCCTTCGTGCGGTTGCGGAAAATCGATCGCGACGCGGCTGCCTGAAGCGGACGTCCAATCCATCCGTGCCGCTCTTGACCCGCTGCGCCGGAGGCAAAAGGAGCCGCGCTAGCCGAGATGCATGCGGAGAACTGGGCGGTCGTCGCTAGAACCGAAGCCGCCGCGCCCACAGCGGTTTCAGCAATTCGAGCATCGTGAGCACCAGCAGTCCCGCGCCGAGCGTGATCATCAAATCGTCCGCATGCAACGGACCAAACCGGAACAGGCCGGAGGCCGGCGGCCAGAGCAGCGCCGTGGCGAGAACGAGGGCGACTGCTGCGAAGATCCAGACCAATGCGGGATTTGGACGGAAGAATGCGGACGCGAACGATGCGCTGAACGACCGGTTGACCAGGACCAGGGCGACGATGCAGACGACGAGCGTCACGAAGGCGAGCGTCCTCGCCTCGTCGGCTGCAAGGCCGGAGCGAAGCGCGCCAATGAAAATGACGGCGGTCAGGGCAAATGCGAAGCTGCCCTGAAGCACGCTCCAGCCAACCAGTGTCCATGAGAACAGTTCGGTATCAGGCCGTCTCGGCGGACGCATCATCGCATCGCGCTCCTCCCGCTCGGCCTCGAACACAAGCGAGCATACGGGGTCGATGATCAGTTCCAGAAACGCGATGTGCACCGGACTGAAAATCAGCGGCAGCCCGAAGACGAGAGGCAACAGCGCCAGCCCGGCAATCGGGATATGAACGGCGAAGATGAAGGCCATCGCCTTGCGCAGATTGTCGTAGATGCGGCGTCCCAGACGAATAGCCGACACGATCGAGCCGAAATCGTCGTCGAGCAGGACGATCGACGACGCCTCTCGCGCGACGTCGGTCCCGCGCCCTCCCATCGCGATTCCGATATGGGCGGCCTTGAGCGAGGGCGCGTCGTTGACGCCGTCCCCGGTCATCGCCACGATCGCGCCGTTGAGCTTCATCGCCTGGACGATGCGCAGCTTCTGTTCCGGCAAGACCCGGGCGAACACGTTCACATGCCCCACGCGGTCTGCAAGTTCCTGATCGTCCGCCCGCTTGACCTGATCGCCGGTCATGACGTCCCCGACCTCGAGCCCGGCCTGGTTCGCGATGGCAACAGCCGTTGCCGGATAGTCGCCCGTAATCATGACGACGCGGATTCCCGCCGCACGGCACTCGCGAACCGCCGCCGGGACAGCAGGCCGCAGCGGATCGGCAAGCCCGACCAGGCCGACAAAGCGAAACACGAAAGCTTGCTGGGTCGGCGGGAGTGAAGCGTCATCGCAGGCGGCGACCGCCATGCCCAGCACGCGAAGCCCGTCCTTCGCCATCGCTCCGACGGCAGCTTGCATCGTCTCTTGCTCGGCAGGGTTCATCTCGCACAGGCGCGCAATCGCCTCGGGCGCCCCCTTCGCGCATACGGTGAGGTCGGCCCGGCCGGCTAACCGCCAGACCTGCGTCATGGCCAGCAGCTCGGGGCGCAGACCGTAGGTACGTACCAGCATCCGCTCGCCATCCAGCGCAGCGCCGTCCCGAAAGGCGTCATGCGCGAACAGATGCAGAGCCTTCTCCATCGGATCGAACGGTTCCGGGGAGCTCGCCAAGACACCACAGCGCGCCAACTCGACAAATTCGGGCCTGGCGTCGTCGTGTCCCACCACCGCCGGACGCATGCGCGCACCATCCGGCAACCGCAGCTCTGCGACGGACATCTGGTTCTGCGTCAGTGTCCCGGTCTTGTCGGTGCACAGAACCGTCGCAGAACCGAGCACCTCGATGGCTGCGGCTCGCCGCGTCAGCACGCGGGCTTGCGAAATCCGCCATGCTCCCATCGCCATGAAGACCGTGAGCACGACGCCGAACTCCTCCGGGAGCATCGACATGCCGATTGCGATTCCTGCGAGCAGCGCTTGCAGCCAATCCCCGCGCAAGACCCCGTAGAGCACGATGGCGGCTAAGCTGACCACGGCGCCGCCGAGAAAGCAGAGCCGCACCAGTCTTGCGATCTGTTGCTGGAGTCGGGGCGGCTCGGACTGCAACCCGCGCAGTGACAGCCCGATCTTCCCGATCTCGCTGCGTGGGCCGGTGGCCTCGACCAGCGCCATCCCCTCGCCGCGCACGACGAGCGAGCCGGAATACACGAAGGGCTGATCCTCGCCGCCGGGCCGGTGATCGACTGATGCGGCCTCGTCGGCGACCTGCTTGCGGACCGGTACGGATTCGCCGGTCAGCAGAGACTCGTCGACTTGCAGATCGCGCGCGTCCACGAGCGCGGCGTCGGCCGGAATTCGATCGCCTTCGCCAAGGACGAGGAGATCTCCGTGCACGACTTCGCGGCCCGGAATGCGCCGACGTGCACCGTCCCGCACCACGAGCGCACGCGGGCTGCTCAGGTCGCGCAAGGCTTCCAGGACGCGCTCGGTCCGGCTCTCCTGCACCACCGTGATGACGATCGACATCGCACCGAATGCCAGGAGGATCAGCGCTTCCCTGAGATCGCCGAGCACGAGGTAGACCAGCCCGCCGCATAGCAACAGCACGAGCATCGGCTCGCGCAGCACTTCCATCACGATGCGCAGCGGACTGCGTCGTTCGGGCCGAGGCAATTCGTTGGCGCCGTCCGCCTTCAGCCTCGCCCGGGCCTCGGTCTCGCTGAGCCCGGCCGATCTGCGGCGTTGCGTCTGGCTCACGTCGTCCGCCGTAGGCTCCAGAGGCTGCCGGCACCGACGATGGCAGTGACGAGCAGAACGGCGATGAAGGTCTGAATGATGGTGAAATTCAAGGCATCGCGCGCGACAAACAGCGCCGTGATCGCGCCGGCGGCGACAAAGAGAATACGAAAGATGAGGCTCATGGCCGTGTCTCCAGGTCAGCATGACTGGAGCCGACCTGGCCTCTCGGCACGGGGCGCAACGCTGGTTCGGCAATCATGCAGGCGGACCATAGCCGCCTACCGCCGCCGCGAATTTGCGAAAGATCAAGCGTGCCCGGGCCGCCGGGTCGCTAGCGTTTCACCATCAAATCCAGCGCCGGAGCAAAGCGCTCGGAGAATGTCAAAGTCCTGGCGTGGTGGACTGCGGCAAACGATGCCGAGATTCCTGCTGACGCGACCGCGAGCAAGGCAACAATGAAAATCAGACGGCGCATATTGGCCTCCTGTGTGAGCTCGATGACCTCACAACATGGGATTGCTCTGTTTCAGGACGGCTTCATCGGCGCGGGAAATGATGTCGCTCAAGCAGCTGTGATGAGGCCCGGTTTGCGGGCCGCGTGCCGCACTGCTGCGAGCGCCCGCGCCTAATCATCCTCCGCCGGTCCGCACCAGCCGGGCAGATAGATTGCATCCCTGCTCTTGGCCGAGGACATCGCCTTCTCGAGCGCCCTGTCGAAATTGGCATCGACCGCCTTGCGCGACAGCTTTCGGCGCAGATAGTCGGCCCACAGGAATTCGGAGAACGGCGTGGTGTCCTTGGCGAAGCCGCCCATGCGGCGGAGCTCGCCGGCCAGGCTGCGGAACGGATCGTCCTTGAGATCGACGACCGATTTCGGCAGATCGCGGAACGGCCGCCTTTCCCCCTTGGCGTCGTAGGGATAGACCCAGCGCTTGTTGTCCATCACGCCCCAGAACGCCTCGCGCTCGACCATGCGGAGATCGCCGACGATGGTGACCAGCACCTCCTTGACGCCCTCGTCGTGTAGCGCGCGGCCGAGGTGATGATGGTCGATCACGTAGTAGCGCTGGTCCGGCCCGTGGACGACCGGGATCATGTGCTTGCCGAGCAGGTCGGCCTGCTTCGACTTGTCGTGCTCGCGCCAGCGCTTGCGCTTCTCCTTGACCTCACGCATGCCGACCGTCATCTGCGTCGGCCGAAGCGACAGGATCGAAACCGGATGCACTCTCGGCTCGCGCGCGTTGGTGGTCATGGTCGAACGGCCCTTCACATGGTTTGTCAACGACGGCTCAGGTTCCCTCGACTATGCCACGGGGCATGGCGCCGGGAAAATGCGCCCGGCCGGGCCTGGAGTTGTTGCATCGCAACTCGTGCATGCCGGGACGACGGCGGTTCCGTGATCGTTCGCGCCCCCCTGCAGGATAGTGCGAATGCGCAATGAAGTTGCGCGTTGAGAAGATTTTCTGCAACGCGTTCATCACGTATGCTATCTAAAAATCGCTGCTTCGGAGTGATCTCTGCACCATGAAAACCCAGCGGCCCATAAGCTCGGATGACGAGCACCGGGTGCTCCAGTTCAGGCCGCGCACCTCGCCTTCCCCGACGGCCCACCGGGGCAACGGTAACGTGCAGCCGTTGCGTGTCGCGCCCGAACCGCTCGACCTGTCGCGCTACGAGCAACCCCGCACCGAGCCCGACGATTTTCGTCACCGCATGCTCGCCAACATCGCGGCACTCGCCTTCACCATCGCCCTGACCGCGATCGGGATCTGGCTCGCGGTCAGCATCGCGGACCTGCGCCGGACCCAGGATTGCGTGCTGATGGGCCGCCGCGACTGCGTCAAGATCACGACGCCGCACATCTAGGCGACATGTCTGGCAACGCCGGCCGCCGGTCGTTCGGCGGAAAGGGCTCCATCGGGCATCCCCAGCCCTGCCCCCACCCCTGTCCGGCTCCATTGAACTCAGGGCGGCGCTCCGATATACGGGCTTTCAACCCGGTCAGAGGGGGGTTGAGGGCGTCATCAGGGGCGCGATGCCCACCCGCCGTGCCACCCTGGATAATCAGACAAATATCCGCAATATATCAAAGGCTTAGTGATGTCCACCACATTCGATCAGGTCGCCACGATCATCGCTGAAACCTGCGACATCCCGCGCGACACGATCACACCCGATAGCCACGCCATCGATGACCTCGGCATCGACAGCCTCGATTTCCTGGACATCGCCTTCGCGATCGACAAGCAGTTCGGCATCAAGCTGCCGCTGGAAAAGTGGACCCAGGAGGTCAACGACGGCAAGGCAACCACCGAGCAGTATTTCGTCCTGAAGAATCTCTGCGCCCGCATCGACGAACTGGTTGCGGCCAAGGGCGCGAGCGCCTAAGCGCGCGGTCATGCAACTCGAATACTTCCACATGATCGATCGGATCGTCGACCTCAATGTCGGCGAGAAGAAGATCGTCGTCGAGGCGCTGGTCCCGAAGGAGAGCACCATCTTCGAGGGGCACTTCCCGGGCTATCCGCTGATGCCGGGCGTGCTCCTGATCGAATCGATGGCGCAGGCCTCGGGCTTCCTCCTGCTTGGCGTGCTCAAGTTCGAGCGCATGCCGATTCTCGCTGCCGTGAAGGAAGCCAAGGTGCGCGGCTCGGTGTTTCCGGGCGACCTGATGACCCTTGAGGCGAGCGTGGCCCATGAGGGCTCGGGCTATGCCATGACCGAAGCCAAGATCCGGGTCGGCGGCAAGCTGCGCGCGAATTCGTCGCTGACCTTCACGCTGATCCCCTTCCCCAATGCGGATATGCGCGGATACATGACGAAAGTCGCCGAGCGAGTCGGCTTTCCGCAACAGGCCGTATCGCCATGACCGACACCACTTCGAAGCCCGGCCAGACGGAAGTCTGGATCACCGGCATTGGACTTGCCACCTCGCTCGGCGAGGGCCTGGACGCCAACTGGACCGCGCTCCAGGAGAAGCGCATCAATGTCGACGAGAAGGGCTTTGCGCCCTACATCGTGCATCCCCTGATGCCGGTCTCTTTCGACAGCCAGATCCCGAAGAAGGGCGACCAGCGCCAGATGGAAGCCTGGCAGCGCATCGGCACCTATGCCGCCGGCCTTGCGCTCGACTCCGCCGGGATCAAGGGCAACAAGGACATCCTGTCGAAGATCGACATGGTGGTCGCCGCCGGCGGCGGCGAGCGTGACCTCAACGTCGATACCGGCGTGCTCACGGCCGAAGCCAAGGGCGCCAACGCGCCCGGCTTCCTCAACGAGCGCCTGATGAGCGATTTGCGGCCGACGTTGTTTTTGGCCCAGCTCTCCAATCTCCTCGCCGGCAACATCGCCATCGTCCACGGCCTCGGCGGCACCTCTCGCACCTTCATGGGCGAAGAAGTCGCGGGCGCCGATGCCGCGCGCATCGCGCTTGCGCGCATCGCCTCGGGCGAGAGCGACATCGCGCTGATCGGCGGCTCGCACAATGGCGAGCGCAAGGACCTGATGGTCCTCTACGAATTCGGCGACTTCAATTTGAAGGACAAGTTCGCACCCGTCTGGGCGCGCAAGGACCACGCCGGCTTCGCGCTCGGCTCGGCCGGCGCGTTCCTGGTGCTGGAGTCCCGGGCGCATGCGGAAGCGCGCGGCGCAAAGCCGTTTGCAAGGCTGTCGAGCGTCGTTGCCGACCTCGCCCGGCGCAAGCAGCCCGGCGACATGGCCGCGACGCTCGAGAAGCTGTGGGCCAAGCTGCCCAGGCGCGAGGGCAAGGGCGCGATCATCACCGGCGCGACCGGCGCGGAGCCTGCGACCTCGGAAGAGCGCGGCTTCCTGAAGGGCCATGCTGAATTCCCGGTGCGCTCGACCGGTACGATGTTCGGCCACACCATGGAAACGCAATTCCCGCTCGGGCTCGCGCTCGCCGCCCTCTCGATCTCGCGCGGCGCGCTGTTCCCGCCGAACGATTCCACGGGGACCGAGATTGAAATGCAGGGGGCGCCCACCCAGATTGTCGTGGTGGGGGCCGGACATTGGCGCGGCGAAGGCATGGCGCTGGTCGAGGCTGTCAGCTGAGCGCGGCGTGCTCTAGCTGGATGCTCTAGCTCTATCGGGGGATCGACATGACTGCACCACGCGACAAACTCGGGCGCCCCGTCGTCGTCGTCACCGGCATGGGCATCATGACCTCGCTCGGCGCCGGCAAGGCCGACAATTGGGCGAAACTCGTCGCCGGCGAATCCGGCATCCGCACCATCACGCGTTTCCCGATCGACGGCCTCAAGACCACGATGGCCGGCACGGTGGATTTCGTCAGCGTCGATCCGTTCTCCTCCACCGGCCTGTCCGAGCGGATGGCCGAGCTGGTCACGGAGGAAGCGCTGGAGCAAGCGGGCATCGGCGCCAAGGCCGATTTCCCGGGTCCCCTCTTCCTGGCCGTTGCTCCGGTCGAAGTCGAATGGCCGCAGCGCCGCGAACTCGGCCGCGCCGTAGGCTCACCCGACTTCACCTATGACGATTTGCTGCGCATCTCCGGCGGCGGCAAGTACAGCGCCTATCATCATCGCTTCATGTTCGGCTCGGTGGCCGCGTATCTGGCCGAGACCTTCGGCACCAAGGGCTCGCCGATCTCTCTGTCGACGGCCTGCGCTTCGGGCGCGACCTCGATCCAGCTCGGCGTCGAGGCGATCCGCCGCGGCGAAACCGACGCCGCGCTGTGCGTGGCGACCGACGGCACCGTCAATCCGGAAGCGCTGGTTCGCTTCTCGCTGCTCTCGGCGCTGTCGACCCAGAACGATCCGCCGCAGGCGGCTTCCCGTCCGTTCTCCAAGAACCGCGACGGGTTCGTCATGGCCGAAGGCGCCGGCGCACTCGTCCTGGAGAGCTACGAGGCCGCCACCGCGCGCGGCGCCAAAATCCTGGGCGTGATCGCCGGTTGCGGCGAGCTCACCGATTCCTTCCATCGCACCCGCTCCTCGCCCGACGGCAAGCCGATCATCGGCTGCATGAACAAGACCCTGGCCGATGCCGGCATGACGCCGGACCAGATCGACCACATCAACGCGCACGGCACCGCGACGCCCGAGAACGACAAGATGGAGTACAACACGACATCGGCCGTGTTCGGCGATCTCGTGCAGAAGATTCCAGTCACCTCCAACAAGTCGATGGTTGGCCACACCATCTCGGCCGCCGGCGCGGTCGAGGCGATCTTCTCGCTGCTGACACTCGAACATCAGCGCATCCCGCCGACGATCAACTACGAGACCCCGGATCCCACGATCCTGTTCGACGTCGTCGGCAACAAGGCCCGCGACGCCCGCGTCACCGCGGTGATGTCGAACTCGTTCGGCTTCGGCGGCCAGAATGCCTCGCTGATCCTGACCCGCGAACCGGCCTGACCGTCCGCATGGCGCTGCTTCCTGCGAGCATGAAGGCCCGCGCACGGGAGGCCGCCAAGTCGATCGGCGGCGGCCTGATCGGCGCCGCCACCGTCGGCATGCTGCGCACCACGCGCTATTTCGATCCGGCCAAGACCTCGGATTTTTTCGCACGCGTCACCAAGCTGATCGGCCCACGCCTGCGCGAGCACCGCATCGGCCGCGCCAATCTCACCGCGGCATTTCCGGAGAAGTCGCCTGAAGAGATTGAACAGATCCTGATGGGCGTCTGGGACAATCTCGGCCGCGTCGGCGGCGAATTCGCGCATATGGACCACGTCTGGGATTACGACCGCGCGCATCCGGAAAACAGCCGGATCGAATTGCCGAAGCGCACCATCGAGCTGTTCGACCACGTCCGCGACGACGGCAAGCCGGCACTGATCTTCGCCGCGCATCTGTCCAACTGGGAATTGCCGGCGCTTGCCGCCGTCGCACACGGACTGGACACCGCGATTCTCTACCGCCGACCCAACATCGCGTCCGCAGACCGCATCATTCAGGAGATGCGCCAGGTCAACATGGGCACGTTGATCCCTGCTGGCCGCGACGCCCCGCTCCGCCTCGCGCAGGCGCTAAGAGACGGCAAGCACGTCGCGATGCTGGTCGACCAGTACCTGACCGGCGGCGTCGAGGTCACCTTCTTCGGCCGCAAGACCCGCGCCAATCCGATGCTGGCGCGCCTCTTGCGCCAGGTCGAATGCCCGATCCACGGCGTCCGCATCATCCGCAAGCCCGGCGGCCGCTTCACCGCCGAGCTGACCGAGGAAGTCCCGCCCGTGCGCGACGCCGAGGGCAGGATCGACATCCAGGGCACGACCCAGGCGATCACGAATGTCGTGGAGAGCTGGGTGCGCGAGCATCCCGAGCAGTGGCTCTGGCTGCACCGCAGGTGGCGGTAGACGTGCAGTCCTGACCTTGCAGTCCTGACCCTCACCTCGCGCGAGGCAGCTCGGGACCGCTGGCGATCCCGAGCACCTCGCGTCCGGCGTCAGCGCGCCGTCATCTTCTTGACCGCGCGGAAGAACGAGTCTTGCCCGTTGACCGCGGCGTAGAGGTTGAGCCGCCCCCACCCATCCCAGGTGTTGCCATCGAGCAGTGCGAAGCCTGCCGGCAGCGCCGTGTTGCGCAGGATCTCGGTCCGCTGCTCGTCGGTGGCATAGGGGTAACGGGTCAGCAGCAGCGCCTGAGCCTGCACCGGAACGGTCTCGGGCAGCTTCATGGATGCCGCCAGCGCGAGCCCGTAGGTCAAGCGATAGGTGTAACCCCTGCTGTCGTCAGGATCGAGGTTGCAGTCGAACTTGTTTCGATCGTCGCGGTCGTGATCCCGCCCGTCGCGACGGCCGCGACCATCGCGATGGTCGTGGTCGTCGTCGTGCGCGCCGTCAGCGCGCTTGAGGCAGGCTTCCACCGTGCTGGTGCCGCACGACTGCGCCAGATATTTCTGGGTCTTCATATGGGCCTGATAGATCGCATAGGCCGCGGCGTTGGTGGATTTGGTCCAGTCCAGCCGGTTGCCGCTCGTATCGTAGAGCGCGCCGTAGATGTTGGTCGCGACGATTGCCGTCGCCTCGATGCGGCCACCGATCACATCCAGCGGCGAATGCATGCCGGCAAGGATGCGATTGTTGCCGAGGTCGGCGGCGCGGACCAGGAGGCTTTCGAATTGCTGCGGCACCAGGAAGGCCAGCCCCAGCGCCTGATTGTAGGCAAGATTGGTGTGGCCGCTGACATAGGCCCCGTCGCCATAGGGGTTGGTGCCATTCGCGACCTGCCAGAGCAGTGTCGGGACCTTGACCTTGGTCGAGAGCCTGAACGGACGGGGCGCCGTACCGATGCCCGGGACGTAGTCGCCCGCAACGAACTGGGTGGGGGTGAAATTGCCCGCGGCGTCATAGCTTCCCACATTCGGGACCGTGATCGGCCGGCCGCCATTGGCGGCCACCAGGGCCGGCGTCACGGTGAAGCCCCTCACCCAGTTCAGCGTGTTGTAATAGGCGGTCGGGACCGCAAAATTGCTGAAATAGCTGGGAACGACGAACTGCGCGGTGTCCGTCACCGAAAGACCGGCCTTGTTGCTCGCGGCATTGTAGTTGGCGTAGCGCGCATCGAGCGGGCTGATCACGCCGGTGGTGATCGAAGCGGGATTCACGACCGGCGCGGTCGAGCCCATGTAGCGCGCGAACGTGCGCTTCGGCGGTTCGGTCGAGGCGTTGTTGCGGATGGTGGTGTTGAGGAAGTTCGCGGCATCCGCCAATGGTGTCGCGGTGCCGTTGCCGAACGCCGCAAAGCCGATGGTCGCGCTGTTGAGATAGTTGATACCCTGCGCGCTCGCCTCGTAATCCTGCAGCGTGGTCACCTGATACGACGTCGGTGTCAGGCTCGCTGGCGGTGTTGCCGTCGTGGAGGACCCGATCCCCGTCATGAAGTACGACGTTAGCGGGCCGAGCCCGTTGAGGACGCTGTAGGGCTGCGAGGTCCGATCGTCATGGATCGCCGCGAGCGTCTGCGCCGGCGTACGTTCCTGCGTCATCCTGATGACGGTCTGATAATTCTGCTCCATCAAGCCGCCGCCATTGTGCAGCCTGGGATCGACCTGCATGAGACGGGTATAGGAATCCAGCAGGTTGACGATCGTGGAGCCGACCGAGGCGGTCGAACTGTTGGTGAAATTCACCGGCGGCATCGTCGGAATGGAGCCGGCATGCGCCACGGCCGGCAGCAGCGCGGCGCCGAGGGTCGCATATTTCCAGAAGTTCGCGGACGGCAGGGATATCATCTGAACTGGCTCCAGATCGTGGCGTGCTGAATCCACCCGGCGCTTCTGCACGCGGGTGAGGACGCGCTCGACTGTCTGATGCCATCCCCGCGTTTGACCTATTTATCGAACATTACAGGACGATAACGTTAGGCTGACAGGATCGCTCGATGCACATCCGTGAAGGCCGGCGGCGAAGCGGCACGCCCGCAAGGCGTTCACTGCTCCGGCAGTCCTGCGTCGACCTCGGCCTGAACGATGCGCTCCCAGGCTGCGATACAAATCGGACTTGCGTTCTTCATCGGCGGCCAGACGCTGCGCCTGTTCGTGCCGGGCCGCAATCGCAGTCCCTCCGCGACAGCCGCCTTCGCTTCGTCGAACCGGCCCGATCTCTGGTAGGCGGCGCCAAGCAGCAAATGCGAGCGGCCGGTCGCCGGCGTGATGGCGATCGAACGCTGCAGCCACGGCAATGCCTCCTCGTAGCGCCCCATCAGGACATACGTCATGCCCGCGCCGAGCAGCCAGGTCCAGCGCGAGGCCGGCGGCGTGTCGTAACGATCGGCCTGCTGGAATGTCGCGAGCGCATCGTCGAAGCGGCCGAGATAGACCTGCCCAAGACCGATCAGGTAGAGCGCAGACCCGTTCCACGGGTCGAAGCCCAATGTCTTGGCGCAGGTGACGAGACTCTCCACGAAATGATTGGTGGCGCTGAGGAAGCGGCAAGTGGCTTCCAGCACCGGAATCGAATTCGGCTTCGCGCGCAACGCCTGCTCGAGCGTCGCATTGGCCTTCGCCTCGACCGCGACGGCCTCCTCGGGGCTGAACCAGACCATCTGGATGCCGCGCATCTGGAGCGAGGCGAGCGCGACGGCGAGATCGACATTGTCAGGATCTTCGCCAAGCGCCTTTTGCAGCATGGACTGCGCCATGCCGAAGCGCTCACGCGTGGTCTGGTTGATCGATGCGAGCGACTGCTCGACGGCGACCTTGTCACCGCCCGCGGACGATTTCCGGCTTGCCGACGACGCGACACTGGGCTCCAGCAGCTCGTTGAGGCGGCGCGCCAGCACATGCCCCACGCCGGCGACGAGGCGCGATTGCTGAAGTTGTGCATCCGCCTCGGCGGTACCGACCGACGCGGCGGCGACCGCCTGAACCTCGCCGCTTCCGGTCTTGATGATGCGCGCCCGCAAAGTCCAGGACTGATCGCCGTGCTGGAGCTCGCCGCGGATCTCGTAGTCGGGCGATGCGGCCACCGCACTTGCGCTCTCGACACCCGCCGATGCGCGCGGCGCGACCACGCTGATGTTCTGGATCTTCGCAAAGCCGTCCGTGAGGCGGCCAGTGACCTCGGCCGCCATGGCCGAGCCGCGCGGATCGTTGCTCTCGTCAACGATCGCCGTCACGGCGATCCGTGGCGGCGTGCGCTTGAACAGGAAGTCGGGCTTCAGCACCGGCGCGGCAACCGCAAGCCCGATGATGATGACGCAGAACGCGGTCACGGCACCAAGCACGGCCGGGCTGCGCAGGTGGAAGACCGAGCGCTGTGCCGTCGCTGGTGCAGGTATCGCCACGACCTCGGCCGGCGCGGCTGCCCCGGCAGCCGGCACCGCGGCATGAGCATGGCTCAGCTCGGGCTCGGTCACGACCTCAGCCGTGAGCGAATAGCCGCCGCCGGAGGCGAGCTTGATCAGCTGCCGCTGCTCGTCGCCGAGCGCGGCGCGTAGCTCGCGGATGCATTGAAACAGGCTGTCCTCGCCGACATGGACGTTCGGCCAGACCGCCTCCATCAGCTCTTGCTTGCTCAGCACCCGGCCGCCACTGGCGGCGAACAGCCGGAGCATCTCAAAAGTCTTGGGCCGGAGCTTGATCGGAGCACCATCGGGCCCACGCAGCTCCGCGCGCTGCTGATCCAGCTCGAAGCCGGCGAAACGAAGCAACTTATCCCCCACGGCGTCTCACTGGCCGGCTCATATAGGGCAACTGTGTCGAAAAAGCCCGAAAAGTTTCCCTGAAACGGAAATATCAGAAACTTTCAGAAACTGGCCACCCCCTTATCAGGACACCACTCCCAGCCCGATGCGATGAATCCGGTCGTGGACTCGCGACCGCGTGCTTTGGGGGAAGTTGGTGACCGGGAAAGATTGTTTCAAAGCGACCCGTCGCCTGCGGGTCGCGCTGCTGACGTCGTCGGCGCTGGCTCTGGCCTGGGCGCTGCCGGCCGCGCCATCGCGCGCCGCGTCGAACGGCACCTGGCTCACCTCCCCCGGCAGCAACGACTATGGCACCGGCTCCAACTGGGACGGCGGCTTCGTGCCCCTGGGCACGGCCTCGTTCGGCACCTCTGATACCACCAGCCTGGCGATTACGAGCGCCAGCGTCGGCGGCTGGACCTTCAATGCCGGCGCCTCGAACTACACGTTTGACGTCAACGGTCCGTTGACCTTCACGGGTGCCGGCATCACCGTCAACGGCGGCAGCGCCACGATCACCAACCACAATGTCCTGAATTTCTTAAACAGCAGCACGGCCGGAAGCGCCACCATCATCAACAACGATACCCTGGGATTCTTCAGCACCAGCACGGCGGGCAACGCCACCATCATCAACAACAACGAGCTGGACTTCAACGACGCCAACACGGCAGGCAACGCCACCATCACCAACAACGGAACTCTGTATTTCCTTGGCACCAGCACCGCCGGCAATGCCACCATCACCAACAATTACGTCGTCCGGTTCCGGGACAGCAGCACGGCCGGCAATGCGGCCGTCATCAACAATGCCGGCGGCTCGGTCGATTTCTCCCTCACCACAGGATTGAACGGCGACAACAAGATCAGCGCCGGCTCGATCGCGGGCGCCGGCTCTTACAACCTCGGCGCCAATGAACTGACGGTCGGCTCCAACAATTCCTCGACCGAGGTCAGCGGCGTCATCTCCGGCGCCGGCGGCTCGCTGGTCAAGATCGGCACCGGCACGCTGACACTGTCGGGCGCCAACACCTATACCGGCGGCACCACCATCAACGGCGGCTCATTGGTGCTTGGCAATCTCGCCGGCGGCGTCGGCTCCATTCTGGGGGCGGTCACCGTCGGTAGTGGGAGCATGCTCGAAATCTCGAACGCCGACACAAGCGGCATCACGACGATCTTGAACAATGGCTGGACGGCTTTCCGCAGCGCCACCAGCGCCGGCAGCGCCACCATCACCAACAACAGCGTCCTGCAATTCATCAACACCAGCACGGCCGGCAATGCCACCATCACCAACAATGGCGGCCTGGATTTCTACAGCTCGGCCGGCAATGCCACCATCACCAACAACAGCGGCGGTTGGCTGACTTTCTACCAGACCGGCTCGGCGGGCAGCGCGAGCATCACCAACAGCAGCGGCGGGACAGTCTTTTTCAACGACAGCGCCACGGCGGGAAGCGCCGGCATCACCAACAACGGTACCCTGAACTTCAATGCTTCGAGCACGGCCGCAAGCGCAACCATCACCAACAACTTTTCGATGGGGTTCGTCGGCGTCAGCACGGCTGGCAGCGCGACCATCACCAACACCTATAATCTATCCTTCATGGGCTGGAGCACGGCCGGCAACGCGATCATCACCAACAATGGCGGCGGTCCCTTCCACAGCTCCATCGGAACGACCTATTTCCGGGACAACGCGACCGCGGGCAATGCGCAGCTGGTCAACAACGATCCGGGCGCGGTCTTCGATTTCTCCGGAAGCACCGGCCCGAACGGCGACAACAAGCTCAGCGCCGGCTCGATCGCCGGCAACGGCACCTTCTCACTCGGCGCCAACGAGCTCACGGTCGGCGGCAACAATCTGTCGACCACCGTGAGCGGCGTGATCGCCGATGGCGGCTACTTCGGCGGGACTGGCGGTTCGCTGGTCAAGACCGGCACCGGCACGCTGACGCTGTCGGGCGCCAACACCTATACCGGCGGCACCACCTTCGCCGGCGGGACGGTCAGCGTCTCCTCGGACGCCAATCTCGGCGACCTCGCGGGCGGCCTGACCTTCAATGGCGGCACCCTGCAAGTCACCGGCACGACATTCAACACCACCGCACGCGCCATCACCCTGGGTGCCGGCGGCGGCACGATCGAGATTGCCGACGCAGCCAACGAATTCGTCGTCAGCCAAAGCATCAGCGGCGGCACGCTGACCAAGTCGGGCGCTGGCACGCTGACCCTGACCGGCGCGGCAAATTTTTCCGGCGCGACGGTGTCTGCCGGCACGCTCGCATTCCTCGATGCCACGGCCGGCAACGCCGAGATCACCAACAACGCGCAGCTGACGTTCTACGGCAACTCCACGGCCGGCAGCGCGACCATCGTCAACAGCGGCAATGTGCTGTTCGACGGCAATTCCACGGCAGGCAACGCGCAGCTCGTCAACACCACGGCCGGCGCCGTCATCAACTTCTTCACCCCCGGCCCGAACAGCGACGGCAAGCTCACCGCCGGCTCAATCGCCGGCAACGGCCGCTTTGACCTCAACAGCATAGAGCTGACGGTTGGCGGCAATAATTTGTCGACCACCGTCACCGGCGTGCTCACCGGCGACGGCATGATGACAGGGACATCGCTGATCAAGGTCGGCACCGGCACGCTGACGCTTTCGGGCATCAACACCTATACCGGCGCCACGATCGTCGACGGCGGCACGCTGGCGGTGAACGGCTCGATCCTGGCATCGAGTGGCGTCACCGTGAACGCGGGCGGCGCGCTCGGCGGCACCGGCGTCGTCGGCAACACGACGATTGCGAGCGGCGGCACGCTCGCACCCGGCAATTCCGTGGGCACCCTCACCGTCAGCGGCAATCTTACTTTCGGTGCCGGCAGCTTCTACAGGGTTGAGGTCTCCCCCACTGCCGCCGACCGGACCAATGTCTCGGGTATTGCAACACTCGCCGGCGCCACCGTGCAGGCCGTTGCCTTGTCCGGCAGCTTCCGTGCGCAGACCTATACCATCCTCACGGCAACCGGCGGATTCGGCGGAACACAGTTCGCCGGCATCACGGGCAGCAGCTTCGCACCCGGCGCGCGCAATCCGCACCTCACCTATGATCTGAACAACGTCTATCTCGTGCTCGATCCCGGCGCGATCGCGCTGCCGGCGGGCACCGGTGCCAACCCGACCCGTGTGGCCGACGCCATCAACAGGGCGGTCGTGGGCGGTGCGACACCGCCGGCCGGCTTCGATGCGTTGCTCAACATGGGCAATCCGCAACTCGGCCACGCGCTCAACCAGGTCTCCGGCCAGCCCGGCGCCGCCGGCACGCAGGCCTCGTTCGGCGCGACGCAGCAGTTCGTGGGCATGCTCGATCCCGGCGGCGGCATGGACGCCGGGCGCGGCGCGGGTGGCTCCGCCCCGGGTGGCGGCGCGCTCGGCTATGCGTCCACAGCACCGGGCGATGCCAGGGTGCGCGAAGCCTATGCCGCGGTCACGCCACGCGACGCGAGCGGCGATGTCATCGACCGTCGCTGGGGCGTGTGGGCTTCCGCCTATGGCGGCGCCAGCACGTTGAACGGCAGCAGTGCCGCAGGTTCAAGCACGACCACCAGCCGCATCTACGGCACCGTGGTCGGTGCCGATTATCGCGTCTCGCCCGACACCGTGATCGGCTTCGCACTCGGCGGCGCCGGCTACAATTTCGCGCTGTCCGACAGCCTCGGCGGCGGCCGCGCCGATCTGTTCCAGGCCGGCCTCTATGGCCGTCACAACTTTGGGCCGGCGTATCTCTCCGCGTCCCTCGCCTATGGCTGGCAGGACGTCACCACCGATCGCACCGTGACGGTGTCGGGCACCGACAAGCTCACCGCGAACTACAAGGCCAGCACCTTCTCAGGCCGCCTGGAAACCGGCTGGCGCTTCGCACCCATCCCCGCCTCCACCTTCGGCGTCACGCCCTACGCGGCCACCCAAGTCACGACCTTCCATTTGCCCGGCTACGGCGAGACCGCGATCGTCGGCAGCAACCAGTTCGCGCTGTCCTACAATTCGCAGGACACGACGAACGTCCGCACCGAGCTCGGCGCCCGCACCGATCAGCGCTTCCTCGTCAACGATGGCGAGCTGACCCTGCGCGGCCGGCTCGCCTGGGCGCACGATTCCAACACCAATCGCCTCGTCAGCGCCGCCTTCCAGACGCTGCCGGGCGCAGCCTTCACCGTCAGCGGCGCGCAACCGGCGGCGGACTCCGCGCTTCTCGGCGGCCGTGCCGAGATGAAATGGCGAAACGGCCTCTCGCTCGCGGGCACGGTCGAAGGCGAATTCTCGCAGAGCACGCAGACTTACACGGGCAAGGGCACGGTGCGTTATGAATGGTAGGCGGCACATCGGCTCCCGGCTCGCGAGCCAACACGCAATGCGGACGAGGCTGGGCAAGATCGTCTGCGCCTTGGCCGCCCTGGCGCTGCTGTCATGTCCGCTTGCGACAGCGCGGGCGCAGACCTCCTGCGCCATCGCCGGCACCGATCAAACCTGCACGAACGCGACGACAATCTCGGGCAACAGCATCGGCGTCAGCGACACGGCGACACTGACATTGACCAATACTGCGGCCGGTACGATCTCAGCGGTGGGCACGATTAGCATGGGCATCAGCGCAATCACGGCAAACGTCACCAATGCCGGCACGATTGAGGCGAACGGAGACTTCCCCGTGGCCGTTTCGGCCACCACCATCAACCTGACGAATACCGGTACGATCCGGGGGATCGGGATTCCATGGAACGGAGGCTTTACCGGCGGCAGCGCAGTCTCCGGCACCGACGTCAACGTGACGAACTCGGGTACCATTGTCGGATATTTCTACGGCGTAGCGTCCACCAACACCCTCAACCTCACCAACTCCGGCACGATCCAGTCGCTGATATTTGGCTCTGCCGTCAGCGCATGGAACGCCAACATCATCAACACCGGAACCATCATGGGGTCGGACAGTGTCTTCGACATATCCGGCATATACCTGGAGTCCGGCAACGTCATGAATTCGGGCACCATCCTGGGGCGGAACGGCGGCTACGGCATCATTGGCGGCCTCGGCGTGAACGTCGTGAATTCCGGGTTGATCGAAGCGACCGGATCTGGGAGCCGCGGCATCACCATTAGCGGCGGCAGTGTCACGAACTCCGGCACCATTCGCGCCAGCGGAGCATCCAGCATCGGTATCTACAGCTACGGAACACTGAATGTAACCAATTCCGGCACGATCATCGGCGAGACGGCGGCGTTGAGGTTCGACAATGCATGGGATCCAAGCCAGACGGCCGACGTACTGACCCTGCTGCCGGGCTCGCATATCGTCGGCGCGATCATCACGAGCGGCGGCGGCGACACCATCAACGTCCGCGCCGGCAACCAGAACCTGACCTTCGATACGCTGGCGGGCGCGACCATCACCAGCACGACGCCCTATGTGGTGCTCGGCAATCAAATTGTCACCGTTGACGTCACCTCCTTCGCCGCGAACCGGCGCACGCTGACCGACCTCACCCGCGGCGTGTCCGATGCCGTGCCGGTGTTTTCCGGCGGCACGTCCGGCGGCAGCGCGCCGCTCGCCTTCGCGGGACCTGATGCGCCCTCGCGCTTCGACGATGCCTTTGCGTCACTGCCGGGGCTCTCGTCCGCCTATGCAAGCGAGGCCGCCGTCTTCAAGGCGCCGACATTGACCTATGCCGACGGCACCACGATGTGGGCGCGCGGCTTTGCTGGCCAGCGCATCCAGCAGCAGGACGGCGTCGTGCTGCGCACCGCCAATCTGTTCTATGGCGGCATGATCGGCGCCGATTTCGCGGCGCGTCCCGACCTGCACACCGGCGTCTTCCTCGGCGGCGGCAAGACCCGCACCAGCATCGATCTCGGCCTGGGCGGCACCGATTCCAACATGCTGTTCGCGGGCGCTTATGCCCGCTACGATTTCGGCGCCTCCTTCCTGCATGGCGCGATCCAGGGCGGCGGTTCGCGCAACATCACGACGCGCACGGTCAACAACAATCTCGCGCTTAACGGTATCGAGAACGCCGTCGGCTCCTTCAACGGCTGGTATGTCAGCCCTGAGCTGACCTTCGGCCATCGCTTTGCGCTCGGCCAGCTCGCGGATGCCACCTACACGCTGACGCCGAGCACGCGCGTGCGCTATCTCTTCGGTGCCTTCGACGGCTACACCGAGACCGGCACCAGCGCGCCGCTGACGGTGGGCACGCAGACTGCAAGCACAGTCGAGGAGCGCGGCGAGGTCAAGCTGACGCGGAGCGTGGCGATCGCTCCGATGAACGAGCTCTCCACCAGTCTCTCCGGCGGCGTGCTGGGCACGCAGCGCGTCGGCGGCTCCACCGTCAACGCCGCCCTGCTCGGCCAGGCCATTCCGTTCGCGACACCGGGTCAAGCCAACGTCTGGGGTTACTTCGGCGGATTGGGACTGGAGTGGCGCAGCCGCAATGTCAGCTTCTTCGCCGCCGCCGAATATCTGGCGCTGGCCGACAATTCCAACGTGGTCAGCGGCCGCGCGGGCCTGCGTGTCGGGTTCTGAGCGGTGATGGGCAGGATGTCATCATGCCAGTGTTTTGCCCGACGTGTCAAATGACCCACGCCTGACTCTGCGGCGCGTCGGACGGCTCACGTCGTGTAGTCCATGAGGTGCGCCAAGCGCCTTTGCGCGCGCACGCCAATTCAATCAAGCGGCATCGGCACTTGAGCATCACCGCCGAAATCGCGGTTCTACTGTGCATGGGGTTGTTTTGCGGATTTGGTTTTGAGGTTGATCGCGGGAACACTTATCGCCCCGTCTTCACCTTGGTCCAGAGCCGGTTGATGACGCGTTGCGTCGCCGGATCGCGCGCCGTGATGACGAACAATTTTGCGAGCGTCGCCTCGTCCGGATAGATGTTCTTGTCGTTCAGGATCTTCGGGTCGACCAGCTTCTGGCTGGCGAGGTTGCCGTTGGCGTAGGACAAAAAGTCCGAATTCTTGGCGGCGACGTCGGGACGGTAGAGATAGTTGATCAGCTCGTAGGCCTCGCTGACGTTCTTGGCGTCCGCGGGGATCGCGAGATTGTCGAAGAACATCTGCGCGCCCTCCTTCGGGATCGTGTAGCCGATCTCGATGCCACCCTTCGCCTCCGCCGCGCGGGCGCGGGCCTGCATGATGTCGCCGGACCAGCCGACCACGAAGCAGATCTCGCCGGTCGCGAGCGCGCTCAAATATTCGGACGAATGGAACTTGCGCACGGAGGGGCGGACTTTTGCGACGATGTCGGCGGCCTTCTCCAGGTCGGCCTGCTTGGTCGAGTTCGGATCGAGCCCGAGCCAGCTCAGCGCCGCGGGGAAGATGTCGTCGGCGGAGTCGAGCATGTGCACGCCGCAGTCCTTGAACTTGGCGAGGTTCTCCGGCTTGAAGACGATGTCCCAGCTGTCGATCTTGGCATCAGCCCCGAGGATCTGCTTCACCTTGGCGACGTTGTAGCCGATGCCCGTTGTGCCCCACATGTAGTTGGCGGCGTAGACGTTGCCGGGGTCGTAGATGCCGAGGCGCTGCGTCACCACGGGCCAAGCATGGCTAAGGTTCGGCAACTTCGACTTGTCGAGCTTGTGGAAGATGTTGGCCTTGATCTGGCGCTGCAGGAAATAGGCGGTCGGCACCACGACGTCGTAGCCGGATTTGCCGGCCATCAGGCGGGTCTCCAGCGTCTCGTTGGCGTCGAACGTGTCGTAGACGACCTTGATGCCGGTCTCCTTGGTGAAGGCCTCAAGGACGTCGGGCGCCATGTAGTTCGACCAGTTGTAGAAGTTGACGACCCGCTCCTCGGCCTTTGCAGGGGCGGAAAGCGTCAGCGCGGCTACGATTGCAAAACCAAGGCAAAGCCTCCAGCCGCTGACGTTCGTCATCTCGATCTACCTCTTGCGCCCGCGCACCGCATCCGACAGCCGCTCCAGCGCGGTGTCGAGCGTCTCGTCCTTCTTGGCAAAGCAGAAGCGCACCACCGAAGTCACGGGGTCCTGCTCGTAGAAGGCCGACACCGGGATCGCCGCCACCTTGTATTCCTTCACAATCCGCCAGCAGAACTCGGTGTCGCTCTCGTTGAGCCCGAGCGGGGACAGGTCGACAGTGAGGAAGTAAGTGCCCTGCGACTTCAGCACGGGAAAGCCGAGGCTCTCCAGCCCCCTGGCCAAGCGGTCCCTGCTCCGCGTCAGGTCCTTGCGCATCGACAGGAAGTAGTCGTCGGACTTGCCGAGGCCGTAGGCAACGGCGGCCTGCAGGTTCGGTGCGGTGGTGAAGGTCAGGAACTGGTGCACCTTGGCGGCGACGCGCAGCAGCGGCGGCGCGGCGCAGACGAAGCCGATCTTCCAGCCCGTCAGCGAGAAGATCTTGCCGGCCGAGCCGACCTTGATGGTGCGCTCGCGCATGCCGGGGATGGTGATCAGCGGGATGTGCTTGTGCTCGTCGAAGGTGACGTGCTCCCAGACCTCGTCGCAGATCGCGATGACGTCGAACTCCTGGCAGTAGCGCGCCAGCAGCTCGAGATCCTCGCGCGGATAGACCACCGCGGAGGGATTCAAGGGGTTGTTGAAGAGCACTGCCTTGGTCTTTGAATTGAAGACGCTTTTCAGCATGTCCTCATTCAGCCGCCAGTGCGGCGGCTCGAGCCGGACGAGGCGCGGAATGCCGCCGGCCTGGCGGATGATCGGCAGGTAGGAATCATAGACCGGCTGGAAGCAGACCACCTCGTCGCCGGGCTGGACCACGGCGAGGATGGCCGAGGTCAGCGCCTCGGTGCCGCCGGAGGTCACCATCACCTCGCTCATCGGATCGAGCTTGAGGCCGTGCCAATGGCCGTAATGGGTTGCGATCGCCTGCCGCAGTTCCGGCAGGCCCATCATCGACGGATACTGGTTGTAGCCGTTCAGCGAGGCGTCGGCCGCGGCGCGGCGGATGTCCTCAGGGCCTGGATCGTCGGGAAAGCCCTGGCCGAGATTGATGGCGGCATTGTCGCGCGCGGCCTGCGACATCGCCTCGAAAATGGTGACGGGAAGGTCGGCAAAGACCTTGTTGAGGGACGAGCTTTTGGACATCGGCCGGGTCAGCCGCCGACCTTGCTGGGAAGGCCCGCCGCCTTCCACCCGAGCATGCCGCCGGCCAGATGCTTGTCGTAAGGCAGGCCCGCCGCCTGCGCCGCGAGCGAGGCGGTCACCGAGCGCTTGCCCGAGCGGCAGGCGAACACGACCTCCTTGCCGGCGGGATCGGGGATCGCCTTGGGATCGAAGGTCGAGAGCGGCACCACCACGCCGTAGGGATAGGCCTCGGCCTCGACCTCGTTCGGCTCACGGACGTCGACCAGCAGATAGCGTCCTTCCGCGACACCCTTGGAGACCTCGTCCGGGGTCAGATCCTGCACTTGATTTGCCACATCATCCTCCAAACGTCGCAGCCGCATGCCGGAGCGATCCCGGCCGGCGGCAACCTCGCCTCTCGGCTCACGAAAATCAAGCGCTACAAAGGCTTGAGCTCGGTCCTGCAAGTTAAAGCTAAATCGCAGCGACTTGAAGTGGGGCCTTGGTTTGCCTGACTAGATCGTCACCTGGGTGCCGACCTCGACGACGCGGCCGCTGGGGATCTGGAAATAGTCGGTGGCATCGTTGGCGGAACGGCTGAGCGAGATGAACAGCCGGTCCTGCCAGCGCGGCATGCCCGAATGGGCGGCCGGTTTGAGCGCCCTCCGCGACAGGAAGAACGAGGTCGACATGATGTCGAACTGCCAGCCGAGCTTGCGGGCGATCGCCAGCGCCTTCGGCACGTTGGGCGATTCCATGAAGCCGAACTTCAGCGTCACCTTGGAGAAGGTCGGGCTGATCTGTTCCAGCCTCACCCGCTCGGCCGGATCGATGCGCGGGGTCTGTGCGGTCTCGATGGTGAGAATGACGTTCTTCTCGTGCAGCACCTTGTAGTGCTTCAGACTGTGCATCAGCGCGGTCGGCGCGCTGAGGGGATCGCTGGTCAGGAACACGGCGGTGCCGGACACGCGCTGCGGCGGCCGCTTCTCAAGCATGGCCACGAGGTCGGCGAGCGGGAATTCGAGCTTGCGCGACTTCTCGAACAGCAGCCGGCTGCCGCGCCGCCACGTGTACATCAGGATGATCATGAGCGCGCCGAGCGCCAGCGGCACCCAGCCGCCCTCGAACACCTTGAGCAAATTGGCCGCCAGGAAGGTCAGGTCGAGGAACAGGAACGGCGCGATCAGGGCGGCAGCCGCGAACGGCGACCACTTCCAGACCTTCCAGATCACGACGAAGCCCATCATCGCCGTGACCACCATGGTGCCGGTAACCGAGATGCCATAGGCCGACGCCAGCGCGCTGGAGGAGCGGAACAACAGCACCAGCAGCACCACGGCGACCAGCAGAAGCTGGTTGATGCGCGGGATGAAGATCTGGCCGGAATGGGCTTCGGAGGTATGGCGAATCTCGAAGCGCGGCAGCAGCCCGAGCTGGATCGCCTGGCGCGTCAGCGAATAGGCGCCGGTGATGACCGCCTGGCTCGCGATGACCGTTGCGGCGGTGGCCAGCACGACCATGCAGCCACGTAAAAAGCCTTGCGGGAAGAGCTGGAAGAACGGGCTCACGATCGCGCCGGGATCACCGAGGACGAGGGCGCCCTGCCCCAGATAGTTCAGCGCCAGCGACGGCAGCACGATGAACAGCCAGGCGGTCTGGATCGGCCGCTTGCCGAAATGGCCGAGGTCGGCATAGAGCGCCTCGGCGCCGGTGACCGCCAGGAACACCGCGCCCAGCGTCACGAAACCGATGATGCCGTGGTGGATCATGAAGGACACGGCGTAGAGCGGGTTCAGCGCAAACAGCACCTGCGGCTGCTGGATGATCGGATGGATCGCCGCAACCGCGATCACGGCGAACCAGACGCACATGATCGGGCCGAAAAACGCGGCGACCCGCGCGGTGCCGCGCGACTGCACGGCGAACAGGCCGACCAGGATGATCACGGTCAGCGGCACGACATAGGGCTCGAAGTGCAGGGTGATGTCCTTCATGCCTTCGATCGCCGACAGCACCGAAAGCGCCGGGGTGATGACGGCGTCGCCGTAGAACAGGGCGCCCGAGATGATGCCGAGCAGGACGATCGTCGCCCCGCGGGTACCGACCGCGCGCTGGGCCAGCGCCATCAGCGCCAGCGTGCCGCCCTCGCCGTTGTTGTCGGCACGGAGCAGGATCACGACGTATTTGAGCGTCACCACCACGATGAGGGCCCACAGGATCAGCGAGAGCACGCCGAGCACGGCCGCGGGCGTCGGCACCCCCTCCGCGCCCGAGGCAGCCATCACCGCCTCACGGAACGCGTAGAGCGGGCTGGTGCCGATGTCGCCGTAAACGACGCCGATGCTGCCGAGCGTCAGCGCACCGAAGCGGGCCGTGGTGTGGGCATCGCCATGCCCATTGGTCGCCGCCGTTTCCGGGGCGGAAATCGCTACGTCACTTGTCATGGGAGAGCCTGATGGCCTCTAAAAATGCTTCACTGCACAACGGCGGAAGGGCGCGCGGCTTATAGGCCTGCGCTACCGGCATAGCCTAGCCCGATTCTGGGCCCTCACCATGCAAAATTTGCATAGGTCGGCCGATTGCGTTCAAATGGTGACTTGGGTGCCGACTTCAACCACCCGTCCGGTGGGAATCTGGAAATAGTCGGTGGCGTCATTGGCAGACCGGCTCAGCGCGATGAACAGATGGTCCTGCCAGAGCGGCATGCCGGACTGCGCCGAGGCCTTGAGCGAGCGCCGCGACACGAAGAACGACGTCGACATGATGTCGAACTGCCAGCCCTGCTTGCGCGCGATCGCGAGCGCCTTGGGTACGTTCGGCTGCTCCATGTAGCCGAAGCGCAGCCGGACCTTGGAGAACTTGTCGCTGATCTTCTCCATCCGGAACCGATCGGACAGATCGACCCGCGGTGTCTGCGCGGTCTCGATGGTCAGGATCACGTTGTGCTCGTGCAGCACCTTGTTGTGCTTGAGATTGTGCAGCAGCGCGGTCGGCACGAAGGAAGGATCGCTGGTGAGGAATACCGCCGTGCCCTTGACGATGTGCGGCGGCCGCTTCTCCAGGCTCTTGATCAGGTCGTCGAGCGGCACCTCGATCCGGCGCGTTTTCTGGATCAGGATCCCCGTCCCGCGCCGCCAGGTCCAGATCGTCCCGGCCATGACGACGCCGAACAGCAACGGTACCCAGGCGCCTTCGAGCAGCTTGAGCAGATTGGCGCTGAAGAAGGTCATGTCGACGACGACGAAGGGCATGATCACGGCGGCTGCCGTTGCAGCGCGCCAGTTCCACAATTTCCAGATCACGACGAAGCCCATGATGCCGTCGGCAACCATGGTGGTGGAGACCGCGATGCCGTAGGCCGAAGCCAGATTGCTGGAGGTGTGGAACAACAGCACCAGCAGCATCACGCCGATCAGCAGCAGCCGGTTCACCCGCGGCAGATAGATCTGGCCGGCATGAGTCTCGGAGGTGTAACGCACCTCGAAGCGCGGCAAGAGGCCGAGCTGCACCGCCTGATAGACCAGCGAATAGGCGCCGGTGATCACCGCCTGGCTCGCGATCACGGTCGCTGCGGTCGCGAGTCCGACCAGTGGCAGCACCAGATATTCGGGCACCATGCGATAGAACGAATGCTCGATCGCACCGGGGTCGGACAGCACCAGCGCGCCCTGCCCGAAATAGTTGATCAAGAGCGAAGGCAGCACGAAGAACATCCAGGCCGACTGGATCGGCTTGCGGCCGAAATGGCCGAGATCGGCATAGAGCGCCTCGCCACCGGTGACCGCCAGGAAGACGGCGCCCAGCGTGACGAGGCCGATGGTGCCGTGTGAGAGCAGGAATTGCAGCGCGTAGTAGGGATTGATCGCAGCCAGTACCGATGGATCGTCGGCGATATGGACGGCGCCCATCACCGCTAGGCAGCTGAACCAGATCACCATCACCGGCCCGAACGCCGAGGCCACCAGCGCGGTCCCCTTGCTCTGGACCGCGAACAGCAGCACCAGAATGAAGACGGTGAGCGGCACGACGTAATGCTCGAAGGCGGGGGTGGCGAGCTTCAGGCCCTCGACTGCCGACAGTACCGAGATTGCCGGCGTGATCATGGAATCGCCGATGAACATGGAGGCGCCGACAACGCCGAGCGCGAGCAGGAACCAGCTTCGCCGTCCGAGCGCACGCTGGCCGAGTGCCATCAGCGAGAGCGTGCCGCCCTCCCCGTTGTTGTCGGCGCGCAGCAGCAGCAGGACGTATTTGGCGGTGACGACGATGAAGAGCGCCCACAGGATCAGCGAGAGCACGCCGAGCACCATGACCCGCGAGACCGGCTCGCCATGGGCCGCACCCCGGACCGCCTCGTGGAACGCGTAGAGCGGCGACGTCCCGATATCGCCGAAGACGACGCCGATGCTCCCGAGCGTCAGGCCCCAGAAACCCGAGGTGACCGGCCCATCCTGAGCTTCGGTGGATGTGATGCTCGCCGTCATGTGAAACTAGAAACGCTTCTTCCAGAGAATTGATCCGGCGCTTGTGACGGTTCTGGCGCGCCTGTCAATCGGCACCCCACCATAGCAGGCGCCGGGGCAGATGCTGTGACGGCGCAGCAACGGTCATCGCAAGCGCGACGACATGCCTCAGGTAAGATGGTAGCGCAAGTGCCGAAAGCCTTTCCACTCCGATTGAATCGGAACGGGATCAGGTTCAAGCGAAGCAGCGTCCGCCTCGCCCGAAAACTAGGGCTTCAGATTCGGCGGCAGCGGCGGGTCTTCGCGCATCAGTGTGATGGTCACCCGCCGGTTGGCCGCGAGCGAGGGATCGTCCGGGAACAGCGGCTGGGTGTCCGCCTTGCCGGCGACGGCGAAGATGTGCGAGGCCGGCAGGCCCTCGCGTTCGAGGATCTGGCGCACGGCATTGGCGCGGTCGGCCGACAGGTCGAAGGCACCGTAGTCGCCGCGGGTCGGCACGAACCCGGCTGCGGTATGGCCTGCGATGGAGACGCGAAGCGGCGTCGCCTTGAGCGGAACGGCGAGCTTCTCGATCAGGCGCCGCGTGCGGTCGTAGGGGACCTTGGAGCCGTCGGCGAACATCGAGCGGCCGTCCTGGTCGACGATCTCCAGGTTGAGGCCCTGCTTGGTTTCCTCGAACATGATGTGCTTGGACATCTCGGTCAGTTCCGGCATGTCCTGCAACGCCTGACGCAGCGAGGCCGCGGCGAGGGCGAAATTGCGGTCGACCTTGATCTTCGCGCCCGACGTGCGGTCGCGGTCCTCCTGGTCCGGTGTCGGCGTGTTGGAGGAGTCTTCAGGCTGGATATGGTCGACGTTCTTCAGCCGCGGACGTGTCGGCAGACCGTCGGACTCGACGATACCGGAATAGCGCGCTTCGCTCTGCACGCCGAAGGCGTCGCGCATCGAACCGGCGACGATCTTCAGCTTGTTGGCATCCTGCGTCGAGAACGCGACGAGCATCACGAAGAAGCTCATCATCAGGCCCATCAGGTCGGCGAAGGTCACGAACCAGCCGTGACCGCCACCGTGAGCATCGCCGCGCTTCTTCTTGGCCATCTCTCGATATCCCGGCGGGCGGCGTTACGCCGGCACCGGCTCGCCTTCGGCGTGACGATGCTTCTCCGGCAGATAGGCCAGCAGCATTTCGCGCACGAGCGTCGGGCTCTTGGAGTCGCGGATCATCAGGATGCCGTCGATGATCAGCGTGCGGTTGGTCTCTTCGTCGAGCAACTTGCCGTGCAGCTTGTCGGCGATCGGCAGACAGAACAGGTTCGCGACCAGGGCGCCGTAGAGGGTTGCGAGCAGCGCGGTAGCCATGAACGGGCCGAGCTTGGAGGGGTCGGTCATGTTGGCGAACATCTGCACCATGCCGATCAGGGTGCCGATCATGCCGAAGGCCGGGGCGCAGTCGCCGATGGCGCGGTAGATCTTGCTGCCCTCGTCGAGGTGCATCAGGAAGTTGTCGCGGTCGCGCTCGAGATTGTCGCGGATGAAGTCGAGGTCGTAACCGTCGGCGACGTAGCGGATGCCCTTGGCCAGGAAGGGCTCGTCGGTCTCGACCTTTTCGAGCCCGACCGGACCCTGCTTGCGGGCGATCTCGGCGATGCGGGCGAGTTCGTCGACGAGGTCATGGGCCGACAGGCGGCTCATGGTGAAGGCGAACTTGGCGCCGAGCGGAAGGCCGTGCAGGAGCGCCGAGAGCGGGAAGCGGATCATGGTCGCGGAGATCGAGCCGCCGAAGATGATGATCATGGCATGTTCGGAGATGAACATGTGGAGATCGCCGCCCATGAAGACCATCGCCGTGATGACGATGATGCCCGCAATGAGCCCGACGCTCGTCATGATATCCATGGGACACTCCAACGCGAACGAACAACGGCCATCCTGGCCGCTGGCGCAGTCCAACCCCGAACCGCATCGGAAACCCTAGAGCGCCGCCCTTAAAGCCGCGTAAAGGTTAAGTTGAGCCGACGCGCCTGACTGGCGCAGCGCGCTGAAGCGACTCCGGCTTTGCCGGCCTCCGACGGGCATCTCAACGTTTTGCTAACCATAAGGCGTCGCGCGCCCCGTCGGCTCGGCCCGGTGCGCTCGCTTGATCGCGTGGACAGTCTGGCTGCGGCCCTGGGCCACATCAGGGGGCGGAGGATCGGTTGGTAGTCTGGAGCGGGGCGGACGCTCGTGGCGGGAGCCATCGCAATGGTGACGCTGTTCAGTCTTCTTACCGCACTTCCCGCTGTGCTGGCGCTCCATATGCTCGAGCCCGAGCTCGTCCTGCCGGCGTTCAGCGTGCTGCTCTTTGTCGAGGCTGCCTTCGCCGTGATCGCAGCGCGCCTGATCCACGCCGCCGACAATGCGGAAGACATCACCCTGTGGGATTTGGCCGGCGGCTTCACCTTGATTGGCTGCGCTGCCGCGGTGCTGGGCGAGCCGGATCAGGCTGCCCTGTTCCTGGCTGAACAGGGCAGCCCGCGAGCGGCGTCGCCGCCGTAGATCGTGCCGGTCCGGTTAGTGGATTTCCGCCGAGCGCCTCAGCGCGGCCTTCAGCTTCTCCAGCGAGAAGTCGGGGCTGCGGGCGATCTCCAGGATCGGCGTCTCGCGGCGGCCGCAGAGCTCGGCGGCCTCGGGCAGCTTTGCGGCGATGTCGAGCGGGATCACGATGGCGCCGTGCTGGTCGGCGTGGATGAGGTCGTCGGACTTCACGGTCATGCCGGCGACGCGGACCTCGCCGCCAAAGCTCTCCGCATGCACCCAGGCATGCGACGGGCCGATCGAGCCGGCCAGCGCCTGAAAGCCCGGGGCCCATTGCGGGATGTCGCGGATCGAGCCGTCGGTGATGACGCCGAGACAGCCAAGCGCCTTGTGCACGTTGCTCTGCACCTCGCCCCAGAACGCGCCGTAGCCGACGTCGGGACCGTCGATGTCCTGGATCACCGAGATGCGCGGGCCAAAGCCGGTGCCGACATATTCGTAATATTCGATGCGGCGCTTCGACTGCTCTTCGGCCGGTAGCGAGAACTTCAGCACCGAGCGGATCGCCACCGTGCGGGCATAGCCGACGATCGGCGGCAGGTCGGGAAACGGACAGACCAATTGCTTGGTGGTGTAGCCAATCAAGCGGCGCTCGGGCGCCACGATCTCCATGGCATTGCAGATCGTCGGCGTGTCATAGCGGCCCAGCGCTTCAAGGACGGAAGCGGGCAGCGGCCCGGTCGCGTTATCGGTCACGGCGTTCTCTCCCAGATTGGCGGCCGCTGTTGGCGCGGTGCCGCCGACACTGGCGATATAGCCGAGATCGGGTCTCAACCCAACTCAGGAAGCCCTCATGGCTGATATCCGGGTTTTGCCGCTCAGTGCCTTGCTGCTCGGTGCCTTGCCGCTCAGTGTAGCCTTCCGGGCCGATCGTCGTCATGCGGCGGCTCGGACAGGTTTGCCAGCGTCGGTGCCGAGGGCGGCGACGGGACCTCGCCTCCCGAAGAAGCTGCTGCTTGCATCGCGCGCGCCTGGTCGCGATAGGATTTGTAGCCGAGCGGCAGGCAGACCAGATACAGCACCGTGCCGATCGACAGCACGTGCCAGGGATAGGCGATCAGCAGCGCGATGAAGACGATCACGGCGACGAACGCCGGCAGCACCAGCTCGGGCGCCACGCGCATCCGCTTGGTCTTGCCGGAGAACACCGGCAAGCGCGACACCATCAGGAAGGCAATCAGCAGCGTGTAGCCGGCCGTCAGCGCCGCGGGCCAGCGCCCCAGATCCAGGAACGCCGCATAGATCGGCAACATCACGGTGATCGCCCCGGCCGGCGCCGGCATGCCAGTGAAGAAATTGGCGGCGAAGGCCGGCTTGTTCGGATCGTCCAGCGTGGCATTGAAGCGCGCGAGGCGCAGGCCACCCGAAATCGCGAACACCATCGCGGCAATCCAGCCGGCATTGCCGAGCTCGTGCAGCTGCCAGAAATACAACATCAGGCCGGGCGCGACGCCGAAATTGACGAAGTCGGCGAGGCTGTCGAGCTCGGCGCCGAACTTGGACTGACCCTTGATCAGGCGCGCGATGCGGCCATCGATGCCGTCGAGCGCGGCCGCGAACACGATGGCGTAGACCGCGAGCGACATCCGCCCCTCGATCGAGAGCCGGATCGAGGTCAGGCCCGCGCAGATCGCCAGCAGCGTGATGACGTTGGGCACCAGCATGCGCACCGGGATCGGGCGGAACCGCCTGCGGCGCACGTCGGGATCTTTGAAGTCATAGGGCGTCATGGCTCGTCCTCACCTTGAGGCGAGATATAGCAAGCCATGTTCCTCTCCGCCATTGCGGCGGAAGGCCCCTTGAGGCCGACTTGATGGTTAATTGGCGCGGTAGGCGCGGCTCGGGTCGTCTCCGGCAAGATCGGCCAAGATCGTCTCGCCGGCGATCGCGGTCTGCCCTTCCGAGACCAGCGCCTTGGTGCCCAATGGCAGATAGACGTCGAGCCGCGAGCCGAAGCGGATCAGGCCGAAGCGCTCGCCGGCGCCGATCGCCTGCCCCTCCTTGACGAAGCAGACGATGCGCTTGGCGACGAGCCCCGCGATCTGGATCACGCCGATCCGCGCCGTCGGCGTCGTTATCACCAGCGAGTTGCGCTCATTGTCCTCGCTCGCCTTGTCCAGCTCGGCATTGATGAACAGGCCGGGCCGGTAGGCGATACGGTCCACCCTGCCCGCGATCGGGCTGCGGTTCACGTGGCAGTTGAACACGCTCATGAAGACCGAGATGCGCGGCAGCGGCCGGTCGCCGAGCCCGAGCTCGGCCGGCGGCAGCGCCATGGTGATCATCGAGACGCGGCCGTCGGCCGGCGACACCACGAGCCCTTCGCGCACCGGCGTCACCCTGACGGGATCACGGAAGAACAGCGCGCACCACACGGTCAGGATGGTGCCGATCCACCCCAAGGGCGACCACAGCCAGAACAGGATGAGGCTTGCCAGCGCAAAGCCGCCGATGAAGGGATAGCCCTCCTTGTGGATCGGCGGGATCTGGCGCTGGATCGAATCGAGAATGGACATCGCTATCTGCCGCTCAGGGTTGATGGCGCAGGTCGTCCCGCGCGGTGGAGTTGTTTAGGCCAGAGTTGGGACCGGAGACAAGGTCACTCGGCAGCCGCAGGTGCCGTCAGGACGTCGGCGACCGGCGGAGGCTCCCGGTTGGGCGCCTCGCGGCTGTCGGCCATCTGGGCCAATTTCTCACGCGCCGCCTCGGCTTCGCGCTGCCTGTTCCACATGCTGGCGTAGAGGCCGCCCTGCGCAAGCAGTTGTGCGTGGGTGCCGCGCTCGGCGATGCGGCCCTGGTCCAGCACGATGATCTCGTCGGCGCCGACGATGGTCGAGAGCCGGTGCGCGATCACGAGCGAGGTGCGGTTCTTGGCCACGCGCTCGAGCGCGCCCTGGATCTCGTGCTCGGTGTGGGTGTCGAGCGCGGAGGTCGCCTCGTCCAGCACGAGGATCGGCGGCGCCTTCAGCACGGTGCGCGCGATCGCGACGCGCTGCTTCTCGCCGCCGGACAGTTTCAGGCCGCGCTCGCCGACCTGGGTCTCGTAGCCCATCGGCGCCATGCGAATGAAATGGTCGATCTGCGCCAGGCCCGCCGCCTCCTCGACTTCGGTGTCGCTGGCGTCCCAGCGGCCGTAGCGGATGTTGTAGCGGATGGTGTCGTTGAACAGCACGGTGTCCTGCGGCACCATGCCGATGGAAGCGCGCAAGCTGGCCTGCGTAACCTCGCGAATATCCTGGCCGTCGATCAGGATCCTGCCGCCGGAGATGTCGTAGAGGCGGAACAGGAGCCGCGAGATGGTCGATTTGCCCGCGCCCGACGGCCCGACGATCGCGACCGTCTTGCCCGCCGGCACCTCGAAGCTGATGCCTTTCAGGATCGGCCGCGCCGGCTCATAGGCAAAGCGCACGTCCTCGAAACGCACGGTGCCGGCGGAGATGACCAGTGGCTGCGCATCGGGAACGTCCTTGATCTCGGCCTCGCGTCCCAGCACCCCAAACATCTTCTCGATGTCGATGATGGCCTGCTTGATCTCGCGATAGACCATGCCCATGAAATTCAGCGGCTGGTAGAGCTGGATCATCATGGCGTTGACCAGCACGAAATCACCGACCGTGTTGGTGCCGTTGCGTACGCCGATCGCGCACATCAGCATGGTCGCCGTCAGCCCCAGCGTGAAGATCACGGCCTGGCCGGTGTTGAGGACGGCGAGCGACGTATAGGCCTGAACGCTCGACTCCTCGTAGCGCGCGACCGAGCGGTCATAGCGCTGCGCCTCGCGCGCCTCGGCGCTGAAATATTTCACGGTCTCGTAGTTGAGCAGCGAGTCGATCGCCTTGGTGTTCGCCTCGGTGTCGGAATCGTTCATCTTGCGGCGGATGCCGATCCGCCACTCGGTCGCGATATAGGTGTAGTACATGTAGACCGTAACCGTGATCAGCGTCGCGACCACGTAGCGCCAGTCGAATTGCCAGAGCAGCACGGCCATCAGGAGCGAGACCTCGACGATGGTCGGGATCAGCTGGAGGATCACCATGCGCACGATGACTTCGATGCCCTCGCGGCCGCGCTCGAGCACGCGCGTCAGGCCGCCGGTCTTGCGCTCGAGGTGAAAGCGCAGCGAGAGCTCGTGCATGTGAATGAAGGTGATGGTGGCGAGCTTGCGCACCGCATGCATGGCGACGCGCGCGAAGATGCCGTCGCGCCATTGCGTCATCACCGCCATCAGGATGCGCATCACGCCGTAGCTGGCGGTCAGCAGCAATGGCGAGGCGATCACCCAGAGATGCCAATTGTCGGGCAGCACCGGCGCGGTGTTGGCGCCGGTCAGCGCGTCTGTCGCCCATTTGAAGCTGAACGGAACCGTCAGCGTGATCAGCTTGGCGGCGAGCAGCAGCACCATCGACCAGACCACCCTCATCTTCAGGTCGAAGCGGTCGCCCGGCCAGATATAGGGCCACAGATGCGCCAGCGTGCCCATCAGCGTAGCCCGCTCCAGCTGTCCCCCGGGAGGCGGATCAGGAACGTCGGCGCCGTCGAACGATTGAGGTTGGTCCATCAAGAAGCCTGAAAGCCCGCCGGATGCGGGCGCGGTACGATTTGCGATTTTCGCTCGTCATATAGAGCCTTCCCGATGCCAGCGCACCCCGCCAGATGGCGAATCTTCGATTGTTTGCCGCCATTTACCGGTAAATATCCGGGTCACCCGAATCACCGATTGGGCTTGACGCCTCTTCGCTGCAATGCATCATGGCACCAATGAGCACGATCAAAACCGTCTGTGTCTATTGCGGCTCCGGCCCCGGAACCAATCCCCGCTTCACCGAGGGCGCCAAGGCGTTCGGCAAGGCCCTCGCCGATAACAACATTCGCCTCGTCTATGGCGGAGGCTCGCTCGGCCTGATGGGCTCGGTCGCGACCTCCGTGCTGGATCACGGCGGCAGCGTCACCGGCATCATTCCCGAATTCCTGCGGAAGCGCGAGAACGCGCTGACCCGCGTGCAGGAGATGATCGTCACCCCCGACATGCACGAGCGCAAGCGGCTGATGTTCGAACGCTCCGACGCCTTCGTGGCGCTGCCGGGCGGCGTCGGCACGCTGGAGGAGCTGGTGGAGCAGCTGACCTGGAAACAGCTCGGCCGCCACGCCAAGCCGGTGCTGCTCGCCAATTTCGACAATTTCTGGGAGCCGCTGTTCTCGCTGCTGTCGCACATGCGCCAGACCGAGTTCATCCGCGCCGGCCTCTCGGTCGACATCCTCAAGGCCGATCGGGTCGAGGAGATCCTGCCGAAGCTGAAGGCCGCAGTGGCGCAGCTCGCCGAGGCGGAAAAAGAGCTCGCGCCGGAAGTTGCACGCAAGCTTTAGCCAGCGGGAAACGTCACCGCCTCGATCCGGTTGCCGTCGGGATCGGTGACGAACGCCGCGTAGTAGCGCACGCGGTCGTGCGGGCGGATACCCGGCGCGCCGTCCGATGCGCCGCCGGCGGCAAGGGCCGCGGCGTGAAATGCATCGACCTCGGCCGTCGTCTTTGCCCGCAGGCAGATGTGCACGCCGCTCTCGGGGGCGACATGCGGCATGCCCTCGCGCAGATTGATCCAGAATTCGGGATAGGCCTTGCCGAAGCCGACCGTCCGCGGCCGCGTGACGAGGCGCGACAGGCCGAGGGCGGCGAGCGTCGCCTCGTAGAATCTTGCCGAGCGATCGAGATCGCCGACGCCGACGGAGATGTGGTCGATCATTGGTCGCGCTCCCCTCTCTCCTCGGCATTGCGAGCCAAGCGAAGCAACCCAGACTGTGCCGGCGGAGACAATCTGGATTGCTTCGTCGCTTCGCTCCGCGCAATGACGGTGTTTGTGGCGCCGCCGTCGTTCTACGCCGGCGCGCCCGACTTCACGAGCTTGTAGATCACCGAATCCATCAGCGCCTGGAACGAGGCGTCGATGATGTTCGGGGACACGCCGACCGTGGTCCAGCGATCGCCGGTCTCGTCCTCGCTCTCGATCAGCACGCGCGTCACCGCGCCGGTGCCGCCATTGAGGATACGCACGCGGTAGTCGATCAGCGTCAGCCCCTCGATGTATTTCTGGTACTTGCCGAGGTCTTTTCGCAGGGCAACGTCGAGCGCGTTGACCGGGCCGTTGCCTTCGGCGGCCGAGATCAGGTGCTCGCCGGCGACGTCGACCTTGACCACGGCGAGCGCCACGGTGACGCGCTCGCCATGCGAATTGTAGCGCTGCTCGACATTGACGTCGAACTGCTCGACCTCGAAATAATGCGGCACCTTGCCGAGCGTGCGGCGCGCCAACAGATCGAACGAGGCGTTGGCCGATTCATAGGCGTAGCCTTGCGCCTCGCGCTCCTTCAACTCCTCGACCAGACGCGTCAGCTTCGGGTCGCTCTTCTCGTAGGGAATGCCGGCCCGGTCGAGCTCGGCGATGACGTTGGAGCGGCCGGCCTGGTCGGACACCAGCACCTTGCGGTGATTGCCGACCAGTTCCGGCAGGACGTGCTCATAGGTCTGCGGATCCTTCAGCACGGCGGAGGCATGAATGCCGGTCTTGGTGACGAACGCGCTCTCGCCGACATAGGCCGCATGCCGGTTCGGCACGCGGTTGAGCATGTCGTCGAGCGTGCGGGACACCTTGACCAGGGTCGCCAGCTTCTCTGCGGTGACGCCGATTTCGAAGGCGTCGGCGAATTCCTGCTTCAGCTTCAAGGTCGGGATCAGCGAGCAGAGATTGGCGTTGCCGCAGCGCTCGCCGAGGCCGTTCAGCGTGCCCTGGATCTGCCGCGCGCCGGCGCGCACCGCGGCCAGCGAATTCGCCACCGCCTGCTCGGTGTCGTTATGGGCGTGGATGCCGACATGATCGCCGGGGATGTGCTTCGTCACCTCGGTGACGATGGCCTCGACCTCGTTCGGCATGGTGCCGCCATTGGTGTCGCACAGCACCACCCAGCGCGCGCCGGCCTCATAAGCGGCCTTGGCGCAGGCCAGCGCGAAGCTCGCGTCCTCCTTGTAGCCATCGAAGAAATGCTCGCAGTCGAGCATGACCTCGCGGCCGGCGGCCTTCGCGGCGGCCACGCTGTCGCGGATCGAGGCGAGGTTCTCCTCCTTGGTCGTCTCCAGCGCCACGCGCACCTGATAGGCGGAGGATTTTGCCACGAAGCAGATCGCATCCGCCTTCGCGTCCAGCAGCCCAGCGACACCGGGATCGTTGGAGACCGACCGCCCTGCCCGGCGCGTCATGCCGAAGGCGGTGAAGCGCGCATGATCGAGTTTCGGCTTGGTCGCGAAAAACTCGGTATCGGTCGGATTGGCGCCAGGATAGCCGCCCTCGACATAGTCGATGCCGAGATCGTCGAGCATCGCCGCGATCACCTGCTTGTCCGTCAGCGTGAAATCGACGCCATTGGTCTGCGCGCCGTCGCGCAGCGTGGTGTCGAACAGATAGAGACGCTCCCTGCTCATTGCGGTGCTCCGAGCGTCTTCTGCATCGTGGTATTGGCGAGCCACTCGTCGTTGACGGTGACGGTGTTGCGCTGCTTGGCGATATAGCCGCGCTTGGCGAAGAAGCCTTGCGCGGTGTCGCTGGCATCGACCGCGAGGCTGGTCGCGCCACGGCCGCCGGCGAGCTTCTCCAAAGCATCGACCAGCATGGTCGCGATGCCCTGCCGGCCGACGGCCGGATGCACATAGAGCATGCGGATGTGATCGGCGCCGCGCAGCGAAGCGAAGCCGACGGGCGAGCCCTCGAGCGTCGCGACCAGCGTCAGGTCGGCCGCGAGCCGCTTGCCGAACTCCTCGTCATCGGCCGCGGCCATCCAGGCCTGCTGCTGCGCTTCGTTGTAATCGTCGCCGGTCAGCTCCTCGATGCTGGCGGCGAAGATCGCGGCGAGCACCGGCACGTCATCAGGCAGCAGGGGCCGCAGGCCGGGTTTTGGCAAAGTCTGTCCCATCGTCTTCACCACATCCCATAGAGTTTCAGCGCCAGCGCCACGGCAGCGCCGAGCAGCAGGATTTTCAGCGCGATGTAATAGAGCCAGTGCCGCGGGAACGGCGTGTCGGGGCGCGTCATCGTGCGACCTCCCACGTCGTCCCTTCCTTGGAGTCCTTGATCGCAACGCCCATCGCCGCCAACAGATCGCGGATGCGGTCGGATTCCGCAAAATCCTTGCGCGCACGCGCGGTCGTCCGCTCCGAGATCAGACGCTCGACTTCCCTGGCATCGACCCCGCTCGCCTGCCGCTTGCGCCCTTCCCACTGGGCTGCGCTCTCCGAGAGGAAACCGAGCAAGCGCAATGACCCCGCCAGGGCAGCCACGTCACTGCCACGCAGGCCATGCAGCGCCGCGATTGCGAGCGGCGTGTTGAGGTCGTCGAGCAGCGGCTCGACCACCGACGAAGCCGGCTGGCCGGGCGCGACGTCGGCCGCGACGCGATACCAATCGTCGAGCGTCTTGGCGCTCTCCTCCAGCGACTTCGTGGTCCAGTCGATCGGCGAACGATAATGCGTCTTGAGCATGTTCAGACGCAGCACCTCGCCCGGCCAGTCCGCGAGCAGCTCGTGGATGGTGACGAAGTTGCCGAGGCTCTTCGACATCTTCTCGCTCTCGACCTGCAGGAAGCCGTTGTGCATCCAGGTGTTCGCCATGCGCGGCTGGTGGAAGGCGCAGCAGGTCTGCGCCACCTCGTTCTCGTGATGCGGAAACACGAGATCGATGCCGCCGCCATGGATGTCGAAATGCTCGCCGAGGTGCTTCCAGGCCATGGCCGAGCACTCGACGTGCCAGCCTGGACGCCCCTGCACGGCGATGCCCGCCGGCGACGGCCATGACGGCTCGCCCGGCTTGGACGGTTTCCACAGCACGAAGTCGGTGTTGTCTTTCTTGTAGGGCGCGACATCGACGCGCGCGCCGGCGATCATCTCGTCGAGCGAGCGATTGGACAGCGCGCCATAGCGCGGCAAGCCGGAATTGGCGGCGTTCATCGCCTGCGGCGAGAACAGCACATGGTCCTCGGCGACATAGGCGAAGCCGCCGGCAACCAGCCTCTCGATGATCTCGCGCATCTCGCCGATATGCTCGGTCGCACGCGGCTCGACGCTCGGGCGGAGCGCGCCGAGCGCATCGACGTCGGCGTGAAACTGCCTGCCGGTCTGCTCGGTGACCTTGCGGATCGCCTCGTTCAGCGGGAGCCCTGGAAAATCGCGCGCGGCGCGGTCGTTGATCTTGTCGTCGACGTCGGTGATGTTGCGGACATATTTGACGTGCGCCTCGCCATAGAGATGGCGCAGCAGCCGAAACAGCACGTCGAACACGATCACCGGCCGCGCATTGCCGATATGGGCGAAGTCGTAGACGGTCGGTCCGCAGACATACATGCGGACACTGTTCGCATCGAGCGGCTGGAACGGCCGCTTCTCCTTCGTCAGCGTATCGTAGAGGCGCAAGTCCATATGGATACCCGTCGGCTGTTGGCCGGGCGTCCAGTGCTCTCAATGTTTTTGAGAAAAGACGGCTCCAGCCAGCGAATCGCTAGCTCGTAATCTCGCGGCAAATGGCGCAAATGACGAGGAGACCGTTCATGACGGAACATATGGGCTATGAGGCCGCCCCGCGTCAAGAGAGCCGCGGAAACGCCGCTTTATCTCCGCAATCCGCGGCCGCCTGCCTTTATGGTTCATCATCCTTAACTATTTGAGCCCATTCTGGAACTGGCAGTTCCTTTTTTGCCCCGGTGTTTTCATGCGATCATTGCTTGCGCTGATTTCCTGCGCCTCCATCCTTGCGGCGTCCAGCGCATGCGCCGAGACCCGCGTCTTCATCATCGCCAACCAGGCCGACGGCTACGGCGTCGACCAGTGCCTGGCCAAGGGCGAGAAATGCGGCGCGCAGGTCGCACGCACCTATTGCCAGTCACGCGATTTTGCCCAGGCATCAAGCTATCGCCGGGTCGATCCCGACGAAATTACCGGCTCCGTCCCCAAATCCGGCGCAAACTGCTCCCATGGCCATTGCGACGAATATGTCGCAATCACCTGCCAGCGCTGAATTCGCTCGGAACTGGCGTAACTTAGGCCCCGATCCTTGGTCCCCGAAACGACGTGACGATGCCGCAGGAAGCGGCTATTGGAGGGCGCGCTTCGGCCTTCCAGATCACGCTGGGCCGTGACCTCGCTAGAATGGCGGATATGCCTGAATTTTTGTCCCTCTCCCGTGCCCGCTTCCTCCTTGCCTGCGCCGTGCTCCTTGGCACCGTCGTGCTCGCCACCAGCGCTTTCGCACAGGCCGGCCCGCCCGGACCGCCGCCTCAGCCCGGCCAGAACGGGCTTGGAACTAATCCGATGTGCGTGCGACTGGAAGGACAGCTCGCCGCGCTCGATCGTGGCGGCGGCGGTGACCCCGCGCGCGAGGACCAGATCCGCCGCTATCAGGAGTCCCAGACCCGTCAGCAGGCCGAGCTCGACCGCGTCACCATGCAGGCCAAGCGCATGGGCTGCGATTCCTCCGGATTCTTCTCGCTGTTCAACGGCCAGTCGGCACAGTGCGGTCCGGTCAACACCCAGATCCAGCAGATGCGCGCCAATCTGGACCAGATTACCGGCAATCTCGAGCGCCTGCGCGGCGGCGGCCCCGGCGGCTTCAGCCCGGAGCGCGACAACCAGCGCCGTTCGGTGCTTGCAGCGCTGGCGCAGAACAATTGCGGCCCGCAATATGCCAACGCCGCGCAGTCGCAAGGCGGCGGCAATTTCCTGAGCAATCTGTTCGGCGGCAACAACGCCAACAATCCGCAAGCCGTGCCGCCCTCCGATCTCGGGCCGCAATCCGGCACCTACCGCACCGTGTGCGTGCGCACCTGTGACGGCGCTTACTTCCCCATCTCGTTTGCCACCGTGCCGGCGCGCTTCCCTGACGACGAGAGGACCTGCAAGGCGCTGTGCCCGGCCGCTGAAGCCGTGCTCTACACCCATCGCAATCCCGGCGAGGACATGAACTCCGCGGTCTCCATCAGCGGCCAGCCCTACACGGCGCTGCCGACCGCCTTCAAATTCCGCAGCGAGTTCAACCCGTCCTGCTCCTGCAAGGCCGCGGGCCAGACCTGGGCCGATGCGCTGAAATCGGCCGACGACAAGGCCGCGGCCGAGCAGCAAGGTGACATCATCGTCACCGAGGAGAGCGCCAAGAAGATGCAGCAGCAGCGGCTCAACAAGGGCACGCCTGCGAATGCCAAGAAGGGCGCTGCTCCGGCACCCACGACAGCCGCCGCGCCCGCGGCGACGCCGCCTGCGGATACCGGCACGCCTGCGACCTCGTCCGAGAACAAGCCGATCCGCTCGGTCGGACCGAGCTTCCTGCCGCAGCAGCAGAAGTAGTGCCGTTCCCTTCTCCCCTTGTGGGAGAAGGTGGCGCGAAGCGCCGGATGAGGGGTTCTATCCGCGCTCACATATGCATATGCGTACGTGGGGATAGACCCCTCACCCGAGTGAGTCCGTTTCGACGGCAGTGCCGCCCTCTCCCACAAGGGGCGAGGGCACAATAACGCCCATCTCGCTCGCGGGTATGGGCGAGGTAAACCCAAGCGCCAAACCCGTCACCCCTCGAACGCGTCGATCGACGCTTTGCTCCCACGCGAGACCAGCGTCTCGTCCGCGGCGGGCAGCGGCTCTCCCTTGTCGCGAAAACGGTTGGTGATGGGGTAGCGGCGGTCGCGGCCGAAATTCCTGGCCGTCACCTTCACCCCCGGCGCGGCCTGACGGCGCTTGTATTCGGCGACGTTGAGCAGATGATCGATGCGCACCACGGTCTCGCGATCGAAGCCGGCGGCGATGATCTTGTCGAGCGGCTCCTCGCGCTCGATCAGGCGCTCCAGGATGGCATCGAGCACGTCGTAAGGCGGCAGCGAGTCCTGATCGGTCTGGTTCTCGCGCAATTCCGCGGTCGGCGGGCGCGTGATGATATCGGGGGGAATGACCTCGCCTGCAGGGCCCAGCGCGCCATCGGGTTTCCAGCTGTTGCGCAATGCCGCCAGCCGAAACACCTGCGTCTTGTAGATGTCCTTGATCGGGTTGAAGCCGCCGTTCATGTCACCATAGAGCGTGGCGTAGCCGACCGACATTTCCGACTTGTTGCCTGTCGTCATCACCATCAGGCCGGTCTTGTTGGAGATCGCCATCAGCAGCGTGCCGCGGGTGCGGGCCTGGAGATTTTCCTCGGTGATATCAGGCGGCAGATTCTTGAAGATGTCCGAGAGAATAGTCTCGAAGCCGCTCACGGCTTCCGCGATCGGCAGCACCTCGTAGCGGATGCCGAGATGGCCGGCGAGCTCGCCGGCGTCCGCGATCGAGTGTGCTGCCGTATACCGGTAAGGCAGCATCACGCCGTGCACCTGGTCGGCGCCGAGTGCATCGACCGCGATCGCAGCGCACAGGGCGGAGTCGATGCCGCCGGAAATGCCGAGCAGCACGCCGGGAAAGCCGTTCTTGGCGACGTAATCGCGCAGGCCCAGCACGCAGGCGGCGTAGTCGGCATGGTCGCCCTCGGGCTGCGCGGCGATCGGTCCCGTGCAGCGCCAGTCGTCGCCGTTGCGCGTGAAGCGCAGCGTCGTGATGCTCTCCGCGAACGCCGGCAGCTGCGCGGCGAGCGAGAGGTCGCCGTTGAGCGCAAAGGAAGCGCCGTCGAACACCAGTTCGTCCTGGCCGCAGACCTGGTTGAGATAGACCAGCGGCAGCCCGCTTTCGGTGACGCGCGCGACGGCGACCGACAGGCGCACGTCGCTCTTGTCCCGGGCGTAAGGCGAGCCGTTCGGCACCAGGAGGATCTCGGCGCCGGTCTCGGCCAGCGTCTCGACCACGTTCTCGTAATCCTCGGACTCCTCCAGCCAGATGTCCTCGCAGATCGGAACGCCGATGCGCACGCCGCGCACGGTCACGGGGCCTGCGGCAGGCCCGCGCGAAAACAGCCGCTTCTCGTCGAACACGCCGTAATTCGGCAGATTGCATTTGAAGCGCAAGCCGGCGATACGGCCGCCATCGAGCAACGCGCAGGCATTGTAGAGCCT
This sequence comes from Bradyrhizobium sp. Bra64, assembly GCF_024519875.1. NCBI lineage: Bacteria > Pseudomonadati > Pseudomonadota > Alphaproteobacteria > Hyphomicrobiales > Nitrobacteraceae > Bradyrhizobium > Bradyrhizobium sp. Bra64. The sequence goes on from NZ_JALJRD010000003.1 coordinate 506,812, forward strand.
GCCCTCCTCGACCCAGGGCGTGCCGACCAGCATGGCCGGGCCGCCATCGGCGGTCTCGCGGGCGAGCCCCTCGATCGCGGCGCGGCAGGCAGCCTGGAAGGCCGGCTTCTGCACCAGGTCTTCCGGCGGATAGCCGGCAATGAACAATTCCGGTAACAGCACGAGATCGGCGCCGTCCGCGATCGCCTGCAGACGCGCAGCACGGACTTTCGCGGCGTTGCCCTCGATGTCGCCCATGGTCGGATTGAGCTGGGCGAGCGTGACCGCGAATGCGTTGAGACGTTCGGTCATGGCCGCCGCGCTCCGATTATTGGGTTAGAGGAATCCCAATCGCTCGATGATGGCAATGATCCAGAACGCGCCGGCCATCAGCAGCGCAACGCCGACCGCGGCCGAGCCCATGTCCTTGACCCGCCCGATCTGCTTGTCGTGGTCCATGGTCAGACGGTCGGCAAGCTTTTCGATCGCGGTGTTGAGCAACTCGACCGTCAGCACGAAGGCAACCGAACAGACCAGCTCGACCGCCCGCAGCGCCGTCGCGGCGACGAACCATGCCAGCGGCACCGACAGGATGAGCGCAAATATCTCCTCGCGAACGGCCTGCTCCGAACGGAACGCAAAGGCCAGACCGTTACGGGAATTGATCGTGGCCTTCCAGATCCGCAGCAAGGTGTTAGAGCCCCGCTGCGGCCGGCATCGGCTTGACCTTGCCGGCGCGCTCCTGCTTGAGAAGCTCCGCGACCAGGAACGCCATGTCGATGGATTGCTCGGCATTGAGGCGCGGATCGCAGACCGTGTGGTAGCGATCGTTGAGATCCTCGTCCGTGATCGCGCGGGCGCCGCCGAGGCACTCGGTGACGTCCTGGCCCGTCATCTCCAGATGCACGCCGCCGGCATGGGTGCCCTCCGCGGCGTGGATCGCGAAGAACGACTTCACCTCGGACAGGATGCGGTCGAACGGACGCGTCTTGTAACCCGACGTCGAGGTGATGGTGTTGCCGTGCATGGGATCGCAGGACCAGACCACCACTTTGCCCTCGCGCTTCACGGCGCGGATCATGTTCGGCAGATGCTCGCCGACCTTGTCGGAGCCGAAGCGGCCGATCAGCGTCAGCCGGCCCGGCTCGTTGTCGGGATTGAGCACGTCGATCAGCTTCAGCAGCTCGTCGGGCTTGAGCGACGGGCCGCATTTGAGCCCGATCGGGTTCTTGATGCCGCGGAAATATTCGATATGGCCGTGATCGAGCTGGCGGGTGCGGTCGCCGATCCAGATCATGTGGCCGGAGGTCGCGTACCAGTCGCCGGTGGTGGAATCGACGCGGGTCATGGCCTGCTCGTAGCCGAGCAGCAGGGCCTCGTGGCTGGTGTAGAAATCGGTGGCGCGCAGCTCGGGATGGGCCTCGAGATCGAGGCCGCAGGCGCGCATGAAATTCAGCGCGTCGGAAATGCGGTCAGCCAGCTCCTTGTAGCGGCGGGACTGCGGCGAGTCCTTGAGGAAGCCGAGCATCCACTGATGCACGCTGCCGAGATTGGCGTAGCCGCCGGTGGCGAAGGCACGAAGCAGGTTCAGCGTCGCCGCCGACTGGCGATAGGCCATCAGCTGGCGCTGCGGATCCGGCACGCGCGCTTCCCTGGTGAAGGCGATGTCGTTGACGATGTCGCCGCGATAGCTCGGCAGCTCGACGCCGTTGATCTTCTCGGTCGGCGAGGACCGCGGCTTGGCGAACTGGCCGGCGACGCGGCCGACCTTCACCACCGGCACCGCGCCGGCGTAAGTGAGCACCACCGCCATCTGCAGCAGCACGCGGAAGAAGTCGCGAATGTTGTTGGCGCCGTGCTCGGCAAAGCTCTCGGCGCAATCGCCGCCCTGCAGCAGGAAGGCCTCGCCGGCCGCGACCCGCGCCAGTGCCTTTTTCAGGTTGCGCGCCTCGCCCGCGAACACCAGCGGCGGAAAGGTCGCAAGCTGCGCCTCGACGTCGGCCAGGGCCTTGGCGTCGGGATAATCGGGCACCTGGAGCACCGGCTTGCTGCGCCAGGACTCGGGCGTCCACCGCTCGGACATCGCAATCTCTCCGTGAAGCAAAAAGCACAACCTGATCTGTGGGTTGCGAGGGCCGCCTTATACACAGGCTGGGTCCCCGCCGCCAGTTGTAAATCCATTCGGCACTGCAAACCCTTGCGGGAAAAGCCAAATTCGCATTTGTTGGGAAACGGCGAGGAAACTGGCAGGATACCGGCTGCCCATGGACGCGGCACTGGACGACGTTTTCATCGACGAGATCAGCTTCCCGGCGAGCGACGGGTATGCGCTGGCCGGCACCTTGTTCCTGCCGCGCGGGACCAAGCGCCATGCCGTCCTGATCAACTCCGCGACCGCCGTCCCGCGAAAAATCTATCGCGGCTTTGCCTCCTATCTCGCCCACCGCGGCTGCGCGGTCCTGACCTACGACTATCGCGGCATTGGCGACTCCCGGCTGCCGGCGATGGTCGGCTACAACCAGCCGAAATCGCTGGTCGGCTTCAAGGCCTCGATGTCGGACTGGGCCGCGCTCGACGTCGCCGCCGCGGTGCACTGGATGCGCGAGCGCTACAACACCCTGCCGCTCGCCTATGTCGGCCACTCCTTCGGCGGCCAGGCGCTGGGGCTGATCGCAAACAACAGCGAGATTTCGCGCGCCGCCTTCGTGGCCTCGCAAGCGGCAACCTGGCGGCTGATGACATCTCCGGAGAAATATCGCGTCTACGCCTTCATGAATCTCGTCGGCGTGCCGCTCGTCCACGCGCTCGGCTACGCGCCGGGCTGGGCCGGCATCGGCGAGGACCTACCCAAGGGCGTGTTCCTGCAATGGGCCGAGTGGGTCTCGAGCCCGCGCTACCTGTTCGATTCAAAGCTGCCGGCGCTGGAGAATTTCGCAAAATTCAAGGGCGAGCTGCGCGCGCTGTGCTTCTCCGACGATGCCTGGGCGACGCGGCCGGCGGTCGAGCTGCTCACGTCCGGCTTCACCGCGATCAAGCCGGAGGTGCTGACGGTGAAGCCGTCCGACGTCGGCGCCAAGGGAATAGGCCATTTCGGCTTCTTCCGCCCCGAGCATCGCGACACGCTATGGCGCGGCGTGGCGGAATGGATCCAGGGGGAGTGAGAATAGAGCGCGAAAGGCGTGGACCGGCACATGCTGCTTCTCGGGGTGAAGCAGACCGGCGCAACGTGCTCCGGCATTTCGTCTTGTGATTCCGAACGAACGTCGGCGCTAGCCGAAAGCAGTTCTGCGTGCTTTGATGCGCTGGGCCAGATATCATATTTTAGAGGCCATTTTGACCGGCGAGCGCGTGGAACGACGACTTGTAGCGGTGTTGGCTGCGGATGTCGCTGGTTACAGCCGTCTCATGGGCGCCGACGAGGAAGGCACGCTGGCCCGGCTGAAGGAAGCTCGAAAGTCCGTTGTCGATGCCACGATCTCTGCGCATCGCGGCCGCATCGTCAAGACCACCGGCGACGGCATGCTGGTCGAGTTTGCGAGTGCGGTAGACGCGGCGCGCAGTGCGGTTGAAGTCCAGCGCAGAATGGCGGCGCAGAACGCCGACGTCTCCCCGGCAATGAGGATCGAATTCCGGATCGGCATCCACATCGGCGATATCATCATCGATGACAACGACATCTTCGGCGATGGCGTCAACATCGCAGCGCGCCTCGAAGGGATAGCCGACCCCGGCGGCATCTGTGTTTCCGACGATGCTCGTCGGCAGATTCGCGGCAAGATAGACGTCGCCTACGACGATATGGGCCTGCAGGCACTCAAGAATATCGCCGAACCGATGCATGCATGGCGTCTTCTTGTCGATGAGTACTCCTCTGCAGCATCAACGCCAGGTCAAGCGCCTGAAATCGCGGGACCCCTTGCGCTTCCGGACAAGCCATCCATCGCGGTGCTGCCGTTCCAGAACATGAGTCCCGATCCGGACCAGGAGTTCTTCGCCGACGGAATCGCGCAGGACGTCATCACGGCTTTGTCGCGATACTCCTCACTGTTCGTCATCGCCCGCAATTCGTCGTTTTCCTTCAAGGGACGCGCGGTCGACGTGAAACAAGTCGGGCGCGAACTCGGCGTTCGCTATGTGCTTGAGGGCGGTCTGCGAAAATCCGGCAACCGCGTCCGCGTCACCGCACAGCTTGTCGAAGCGGAAACGGGCAAACATGTCTGGGCGGAACGTTACGACCGCGATATAGCCGACATCTTCTCCGTACAGGATGACATCGCGCAATCCACGACCATCGCCATCGCACCGGTCATTGCCGGCGCCGAGCAACAGCGGGCGATGCGCAAGCCACCCGCAAGTCTTGATGCCTGGGGTGCCTACCAGCGTGGAATGTGGCATCTGGGCAAGGCGAGCGCCGAGGATGATGCCGTTGCCGGACAGTTCTTTCAGCGGGCCATTGATCTCGACCCAATGTTCGCGCCCGGATATATCGGGCTCTCCACCGTGCTCAGTCGGGCGAAAGGAACACAAGTCAAAGAAGAAGAATTGGCGCGACGCGCGGTCGCTCTGGATGGTGGCAACGCTGACGCCCATTCACGCCTGGCGCTGGCGCTCAACGCTCGGGGCGATCACAGCGGGGCACATGCCCAGGCCGAACGGGCGCTGGCACTCTGCCCGAATCTGGCAGCGGCTCACGGAGCTTTGGGCGTCATTCTCGCGTATTCCGGCCGTCCAAAAGAGGGGCTCGTCGCCCTCGAGACGTGCATTCGACTCGACCCTCGTGACCCGTCGCTGGTGAATCGCTTGAACCAGGTCGCATTGGCTCACTATTTTTGCCGGGACTACGCCGCCGCAGTCGAGACGGCGGAGCACGCGACCCGAACATTTCCCGATTTTCCCTCCCCCTACCGCTGGCTTGCCGCTGCTCTCGGCCAACTCGGTCGCACCGCTGAAGCCGAAGATGCGCTGCAAAAAGCAATCGCAATTTCATCCACATCCTTTGAGTTTCAGGTCCGTCAGCGGCCACCGTGGTTTCGGCCAGAAGATCACGCCCTCATGCTGGACGGCCTTCATAAAGCCGGTTGGGAGGATTGAAGAAGCAGTCGACCGATTTCCGTTCATGGCCCATCGTATCGGTGATGTGGTGCGGAGTCCTGCGCAAACGGGACGTCACCGGCCAAGGGACGAGCCGCCGCGATTGACCCAACTCCGACATTGGCTGTAACTTTCAAGTATTGCTTGATGAATTGAGCTGAAATTTTCCGGCGCAGGTCCACGCGGCCGAACCGCCGCCCTAGCCGTACCGAATATATTGGAGCGTCCTTATGCAGAGGCTATTCGCAATTTTTCTGATTGTCGTTGGTTTTTCCTTGCCTCAACTTGCGAAGGCCGGACCAAACGAAGACGCCGCGGCGGTCAGAGCGCAGTGGGAGCAGGTCTACAATTCGGGCGATGCCGACAAGTTCGTCGCACTCTACACCAGCGAAGCAACGCTTTTCGGGTCGGTTGCCCAACTCTTCTCAGGCTCAGCGGGCGTACGCGCCTACTTTAGTAAGCTCCCTCCAGGCATCCAAGTAAAGATGGGAGACCAACAAGCCGTCGCGGTGGTGCCAGACGTCCTTCTTAGCTCCGGCTTTGCGAATTTCATTCTCAAGGACGGCACAGTGGTCCCCTACCGTTTGACGCTCGCGATGGTGAAGGTAGACGGCCGATGGCTGATTGCTCAGCATCACGGCTCACCCGTGCCAAAATGAACTGAGGAACGAGACCAGTCTGTTGCTCGTAGGTGGGGGCTGGTCGTCCGGGCGAAGCGGAACCATGAGTAGACGCCCTAGCGAATGATCATCGTCAGAGACGAGTAACGCTTGTTCGGCTTGGCTTCGCCCGGCGCGAATTGCGCAAAGGCGTCGCTGACGCGCACGGCCGGCGGCGTATCGCCGGCGAACCGGAATTCCTTCGGCCGCGGCGCGTAGAAGCTGGCGCTGTAATAGGCGTCGTCGAAGCGCGCTTCGCCAACCCCGAACAATGCGTCGCACGCGAACAGGAGCGCGTAGACTCCCGCGACGGCAACGACGATCTCCCTGAGAACTGACATGCTGATGCCCCAACCTTTTGCAGGCAGCATGCAGGCCGGTTCCAAAACTCTGGTTTAAGGCGCCGTGCTTCTTGTCCGCAGGGTTTGCCGCGACTGAGCGGAATGCAGACAATTTGACCGATCTCGAAAAGAGAGCCCGCCTGACCGAAAGATCAGGCGGGCTCCAGGCTTGGCCGCTCGGGAGGTATCAGACGGCCAGGTTCATCCACACAGCCTTGGGTTCGGTGAAATTGTCGAGCGCGGCCGTGCCGTGCTCGCGGCCAAGGCCGGAGTCGCGCTCGCCGCCCCAGGGCAGGCGCACGTCGGTGTAGCCATAAGTGTTCATCCACACCGTCCCGGCACGCGCCCGCTTGGCGAAGCGCTGCAGCCTGCCGATATCGCGGCTCCAGACACCGGCGGCGAGGCTGTAGGCGGTGCCGTTGGCGATCCGCAGGGCATCGGCCTCGTCCCTGAACTTGATGACGCTGACGACGGGGCCAAAGATTTCCTCCTGCGAGATCCGCATCTCGTGTTCGACGCCCGCGAACACCGCGGGGCTGATGAAATAGCCGCGCTCGCCGACCCGCGTCCCGCCGGTGACGAGGGTTGCCCCCTCCTTCTGCCCGATATCGACATAATCGAGGATCGACTTCATCTGCTTCTCGGAGATCACGGGACCGAGCGTCGTCTTGCGATCGAGCGGATCGCCGATCCTGAGCGATCTTGCGCGCGCAGCCAGCCGCTCGACGACCTCGTCATAGGCTTTCTCCTGCACCAGCACCCGGGAGCCGGCCGAGCACACCTGCCCCGCATTGAAGAAGATGCCGGATGCCGCAGCCTTGCTTGCTGCTTCGAGATCGGCATCGTCGAAGATGACGTTGGCCGACTTGCCGCCAAGCTCGAGCGAGACGCGCTTGAAGTTGCCGGCCGCGCCCTTCATGATTCCGCGGCCCACGCCGGGCGAGCCGGTGAAGGTGACCTTGTCGACGTCGGGGTGATTGACCAGCGCGTCGCCGACGACGCGGCCGGGCCCTGTGACGACGTTGAAGACGCCCGCCGGCAGGCCAGCTTCGAGCGCAAGCTCGGCGATGCGCAGCGCGGACAGCGAGGTCAGCTCGGCCGGCTTCATCACGATCGTGCAGCCGCAGGCCAGCGCCGGCGCGAGCTTCCACATCCCGATCATCAGCGGGAAATTCCACGGCACGATCGCTGCGACCACGCCGACCGGCTCGCGCACGGTATAGGTCAGGGCATCGTCACGCACCGGCACGACGTCGCCGCTGATCTTGTCGGCCCAGCCGGCATAATAGATCAGCGTGTCGATGGCGGCCGGAAAGTCCTGGCGCATCGTCGCGGAGATCGGCTTGCCGGCATCGATCGACTCGAGCTCGATTATCTCGTCGGCGTGCTGTTTCAGCAGCTCGGCCCAGCGCAGCATGATCTGGCCGCGCTCGGAGGCGCGCATCGTGCGCCAGGGACCTTCGAACGCCCTGCGCGCTGCCGCCACGGCGTGCTCGACATCCGCCTCGTTGCCTTCGGCAACAGTCGCGATGACCTGACCGGTCGCGGGATTGAGGGACTTGAAGGTGCGGCCGGAGCTGGCGGCCACGCGGCGACCGTCGATCAGCAGATGCTGCGGCCGGGCCATGAATTCGGCCGCCGGCGAATGCGCAAAGTCATATGCAACGAACATCATATTTACTCCATCTCTGGTATGCCAGCCTAAGCGCATTTTAACCGGAGTAAATATGATATGGTTTGCAAATGGACGCCCCACATATGAAGCGAAGTTCATAAGGACATCAGATGCTTCAGATCGAGATCGAAGCCGTCTGGCGGTTTCGCCGCGAGGGCAATCCGCGCACCGTCGTCGTCATGCTCGGCATCCTCAATGAAATCAGGAAGACCGGAAAGATCACCAGCGCGGCCAGCGATGCGCACCTGTCCTATCGCCATGTCTGGAATCTGATCGAGCAATGGTCGGAATTCTTCGGCACGCCGCTGGTCGAGACCCAGCGCGGCAAGGGCTCGAAACTCACGCCGTTCGGCGAGCGGCTGGTGTGGGCCGGCGAGCGCATGCAGGCCCGGCTCGGGCCGCAGCTCCAAAACCTGGCGCAGGAGCTGGCAAGCGAGATCAAGCCGTTCCTCGAGCAGCGCCCCTCGGTGATCCGCGTCCATGCCAGCCACGGCTTTGCGGTGGCGAAGCTGCGCGAGTTCCTCGACCGCGAGCCCGGCATCGGCGTCGATTTGCGCTATGTCAGCAACCAGCATTCGCTGGTCGCGCTGGCACAGGGTGCCTGCGACCTCTCCGGCCTGCATCTGCCGCACGGCGCGCTGCGCGCCCAGGGCATCAAGGCGGCGCGCGAATGGCTCGATCCGCGCGAAGATCGCATCATCAGCTTCGTGACCCGCGAGATGGGATTGATGGTCGCGCGGGGCAATCCGCTGCGCATCGCTTCGCTCGGCGATCTCACCGGCCCCAAGGTGCGCTTCGTCAACCGCGACCATGATTCCGGCACGCGCCTGCTGTTCGACCATCTGCTCACCGCAAGCGGAATCGACGAGAGCAGGATCAACGGCGCGCAGCAGATCGAGTTCACCCATGCCGCGGTCGCGGCCTATGTCGCGAGCGGCATGGCGGATGCGAGCTTCGGCGTCGAGGCGGCCGCCCGGCATTTCGGCCTCGATTTCATCCGCCTCCTCACCGAGGATTATTTCTTCGTCTGCAAGCGCGCGTTCCTGGACACCGGGCCGATGCAACGCATTCTCGAGATCATCCGCAGCGCCGATTTTCGCGCGGCTGTCGCGACGCTACCCGGCTACGTGCCGTCCGACACGGGCACTGTCACCGGCGTGAAGGCGTTTCTGGAGTTGCATGCCGTGCGATGATGCCAAAGAATGCCCTGGCGTTGGCCTTGTCCGCGCCGGTCAGATCACCGGCTCGTCCTTCAGCGCGGAAATCACCTGCTCGCCTCGCGTGGTCAGGCGATAGGTCACCATCGGACGGCTCGACGGCGGCTTTCGCGCGGTCTCGACGATGTAGCCGCGCACCATCAGGGCTTCGAAGCTTCCATAATAGCCGAACATGCTGATCTGGTTCTGCTTGAGCAACTTGAACTCGCGCAAGAGACGAATCTCGTTGCCCGAGAGCAGCGACCGGCGTACGCGCTGGACGAACCGCGCGCGCTGCTCGAACCAAGCCCGGTCGGGCAGCTCGTGCGAGGGCGGCACGGCGTCTCGCTCGCAGGGACGCACTTCCGGCGCAACGTCGATCGCGACCTGCGGCAGGCAGGGCATGCTGCCGACCACTGCATCCCGGGCGACGTCGAGCAACGCGATCGGCCAACGCCGCTTGTTCTCCACCATCACCGGCGGCGGCACGACGTTGTCGCGCACCAATTGCTCGAAGCGGCCGGCGGTCACGCCGACATAGGCGGCGGCGCGGCGGCGGTCGACCAGGCGGCTGTCCCGCACCCCCTCAGGCCCGCAACCGATATTCCGGTCCACTCCGATCATCACCCAATTCATCCCCTGGCGCGTCGTTGCGCAGGCCTGGCGGCGAGGCCGGCCAAGCCGGCGGAGAACCTAGGTTGGAGAGGCGCGCTCGAAAAGCAGAGAATTTCGCACATGTTGATGCCGTTTCGGCAACAGCTATAAATGGGCCGGGGGTCCCATGCGATTTCACTCACCGGCCATTCAGTACTTCCACGCGGTCCGCCGCACCGGCTCGATCCGGGCCGCAGCGCGCGTCCTGAATGTCGCCTCCTCTGCCGTCAGCCGCCAAATTCTCAAGTTGGAACAAGAGATTGGATCACCCCTGTTCGAACGGACGACGCGTGGCCTGACGCTGACGACGGTCGGCGAGATGCTGGCCCGGCACGTCATGAACGTGCTCCAGGACCTCGACCGCTTCCGCTCGGATGTCGCCTCCCTCTCCGGCGCATGGCACGGCACCGTCAGCATCGCCTGCATCGAGTCGCTGACCGAGTCGGTGCTGCCGGACCTGATCGCCTCGCATCGCACCCGCGCCCGGCGCGTCAGCTTCACCACCGAGGTGAAGGGATCCTCGGACGTGCTGGAGGCCCTGAGCCGCGGCGAGGCCGACATCGGCATCGCCATGGCGCTGCGCCATCCGCCGGATCTGCGGCAGGTCGCATTGAAGCGGTTTCGCCTCGGCGCGGTGGTCGCGCGCGAGCATCCGCTGGCGCGGCGCAAGACGGTCACGCTGGCACAATGCCTCGCCTTCCCCGTCATCCACGCGTTGCCGGAGCTGTCGATCTATCATCTGCTCCAGCCGCTGATCGCGCAGCTCTCGGAAACGCCGGAGCCGGCGATCCAGGCCAACTCGATCGACCTGATGCGCGAACTCGCCGCGCGCGGCGTCGGCGTCGCGTTCCAGACCCAGCTCGGAATCGGCCGGCTGTCGCGCGACAGCCAGCTCGTCTTCCTGCCGCTCGACAATGCCGGCAGCCCGGTCTGGTCCGACCTCGGCATCTACGTTCGCGCCGAGCGCACCCTGCCCGCCTACACCGAGTCGTTTCTTCAGGAACTCGTGCGCGAACTGGGAGAGCGCGAGCGGCGGGAGAACGCGGCATATCCGCAGGTCGCGTGATCAAGGGTCGCGTGATCGAACGCCGCCGTCTTTACCCGTGCGAACGCTCCAGACCGCCACGCGCGCCGTGCACGGCGTCAGCCAGCATCATTGTCTGCGTCTCAAGCGGCTGTGGTCGACCCGCATCCAGCTCATGACCGCCAGCGCCGGCGTGAGCGTCAAGGCCGCAGCACTCGGCAACGGCTTCTGCCACATGGGCGATTTCGCGAGAGGCTACAAGATGACCTTCGGCGAGGCGCCCTCGGAGACGCCGGCGCGGGGCCGTCGTCTCTGAACGGGGTCCCGGTCGCGCGCTCAGGCGTGCCTGGACTCCTTGCGGTGACCGCTCTCGCTGAGGCGGTCGACCCAGGCGATGCCGACCGCCGAGATGATGAAGGTCAGGTGGATCAGCACCTGCCACATCACGCCGCTCTCGGTGAAATTGCTGCGCGTCGTGCCGAGATTGCCTGCCTCGATGAAGGTCCTGAGCAGCGAGATCGAGGAGATGCCGATGATCGCCATCGCCAGCTTGATCTTGAGCACGCTGGCATTGACGTGGCTCAGCCATTCCGGCTCGTCGGGATGGCCGCTCAAATTCAGGCGCGAGACGAAGGTCTCGTAGCCGCCGACGATCACCATCACCAGCAGGTTCGAGATCATGACGACGTCGATCAGCCCGAGCACGACCAGCATGATCTGCTGCTCGCTGGCGTCGAACGAGTGCAAGACCAGGTGCCAGAGCTCCTTCAGGAACAGCAGCACATAGACCGCCTGCGCGACGATGAGGCCGACATAGAGCGGCACCTGCAGCCAGCGCGAGCCGAAGATGAGTTGCGCAAACGGGCCGATTTGCGGCGCCGTCGCGGAACGCGCCGAAGGTGCTTTGGGTTCAGAACTCATTGATCACTCCGGATGACGGACAGACGCGTTGCCTCAGAGACTCGCGATCACAGGCGCGAGCTCGAGCGAGCCGCGATAGATCATCTCGAAGGCGACGTAGACGATGATGGCGAGGCCGACATAGCCGATCCAGCGCTGCTTCTGCAGCACGCGGCCGAGCAGATCGGCGGCGACGCCCATCAGCGCGACCGACAGCAGCAGGCCGAAGGCGAGGATGTAGGGATGCTCGCGCGCGGCACCCGCGACCGCGAGCACGTTGTCGAGCGACATCGAGACGTCGGCAGCGACGATCTGCACGGCCGCCTGGCTGAATGACTTTCGCGGGGCAGCAGCCGCGCCTCCGCCGCCGCCATGGCTGAACGCGAGCTCGTTCGCATGCGCGGCCTGCTCGCGCAGCTCGCGCCACATCTTCCAGCAGACCCAGAGCAGCAGCACGCCGCCGGCGAGCAGGAGGCCGATCACCTGCAGGAGCTGGGTCGCGACGCCGGCAAAGGCGATGCGCAAGACGGTGGCGGCAATGATGCCGACGACGATGGCGCGCCGGCGCTGCTCTGCCGGCAGGCCGGCGGCGGCAAGGCCGATGACGACGGCGTTGTCGCCGGCGAGCACGAGGTCGATCAGGACGACCTGAAGCAGCGCGGTGAGCGCGTCGGTGGTGATGAATTCGGTCATGATCGATCGTTTTTCGGTGCGGACGGATCGAGCCAGTGCGGCTTCTTCCGCTCAACCCAATCCAGGACCTTGGCGCGCGAGGAGCGCAGCGCGGGCACGTCCTCCGCGAGCAGCGCGAGGCCGAGCGGCAGCATCCAGACGCCGAGCACCGGCAGAAAGGAGAGCACGCCGCCGACGATCAGCAGCGCGCCCGAGGGGATCCTCACCCAGCGGCTGGACGGTTTGAGCAGATAGGTGACGGTGTCGCCCACGCGCGGCGGCAGGCGATCGACGAGCTTGTCAAGGCGCGGATCGCCGCCGGCCATCTGGCGGGCGGCGTCCTCGGTCCCGGTCGTACGCTCGTCCGATGTTGCGCTCATGCTCACTCCTTCGGGACCGTGCCTGCCGCACCCGGTCCGACCTGCTTGGCGCGGGGCAATACCAGCGTCAGCAGCCGCAGCAGCTTGATCGCCTGCACCTCATGGGGATGCACGTCCTCGTCCGCGGCCGCGACGCGCTCCGACAGCTCCATCAGATGGCTCGAGAGCGACATGTTCGAAACCGGCCGCAGCGTGTCGATCACCACATTGGCAAAGTCCGGCTCCTCCAAACGTTCCGCCAGCGCGTCGAACATCGCGAACAATCGGTCTTCGCTGATATGCGGCGCCAATCCGCGATCCCTGATGAAGCGGATCACCTCGTCGCGCTCGACCGGCGAGACGCGCCGGTCGGCCACCGCGACGAGCGCGCCGGCGATGACCAGCGCCACCGCGGCCTGCTCGTTCAGGCCGGACGGTTCGGTGATCTCGATTTCGATCGGATTGGAAGTGGCAGCGTCAGACATCATGGCTCCTCAAGCTTGTGAGATGGCCGCGCGGAGCTGCGATGGGGACGATTGGGTCGGAGAGAACCAAGGAAGGCCCGACGATCGGCCGATCCATCGCATTCGCGCGGGACAGGTCATCCGACATCGCGAGGTTTGCCGACATTCGTCGGCATCCTCGCCAGAGGGGCCCGGATTCTTGTTCGTCTCACACTTAAAGATGGGCCTGTCGGAATCAAGGCGAGGAGACTGCGACCAGCCGCCGCATCGGGTTCCAGGTTGACGCGCGTCCGGAGTCCGACAATCGCTTTTACCCCATCCGCTCGACAAGATGCGCACGCGAGGGCGAAGGATCGAACCTGTCGCCGAAATACTGCGTTTCGTGCGCCACCAACCCGTCGCTGAATTCCATGATGCTGACGACGTAGGACGGCACGCCGTCATAGGTGAGCACGAACTCGCTCACCCAGAGATCGCCGCCGCCGATGATCCGCCGAACCGTGAAGCGCTTCTTGTTGGGCTGCACGAACCGGCTCTCCTGGATATTCCGGCGGCCGCAGATACGTTCGCCCGATTGCGGATAGTCGAGCACCGCGTCCTCGCGATAGATGTCGTGCTCGGCCTCGAAATCGTTCGCGTCCGAAGCGTCCCAATGGCGCCGGAGCGCGGCCAGCCTGGCCTGATCATTCATCGCCATCTCCCGTTCTTGCGGTTTCCGCTGTTCAAATTGGAGCAAAGAGAGACGGGAGCAAGGCTGTCTCGCAATCTCTAACAACGACTAACGGGCCAAAAGCCCGGCCTGGGTGCAGATTGGCGATGCAGGAATCTGGAATTCGCCGGATTGCGCAGTCGTATTCGTCACGCCGGGAAATACGCATGGCACGTCTGCTTTCCGTCAATGTCGGCCTGCCGCGCGACGTCGCCTGGCAAGGCAGGACCGTTCATACCGGCATCTGGAAGGCGCCCATCGAGGGCCCGCGCAGGGTGCGCAGGCTCAACATCGATGGCGACAGCCAGGGCGATACGGCCGGTCATGGCGGCGAACATCGTGCCGTCTTCGTCTACCAGGACGAGTCCTATCGATATTGGCAGGAGCACCTAAGCCGGTCGAACCTCGTCCACGGTCAATTCGGCGAGAATTTCACCGTCGAGGGCCTCGCCGACACCGACGTGTGCATCGGCGACCGCTACAGGATCGGCTCTGCCCTGTTCGAGGTGACGCAGCCGCGCGTCACCTGCTACCGCCTCGGCATTCGCATGGAGGAGCCGGACATGCCCGCGCTGCTCGTCAAGCACGGCCGGCCCGGTTTCTATTTTCGCGTGATCGAGGAGGGCGACGTCGAAGCCGATGACGAGATCACGCGGGTCGCCCGCGGGCCCGAGCGCATGAGCGTGTCTGAGATCAATGCGCTGCTCTACATGCCGCCTCACCCGCGCGAACGCCTGGAGCGCGCACTGCGGATTCCGGCGCTGAGCCGCGGCTGGCGTCGTTCTTTCGCGGCGCTGCTCGAGCAGCAGCGCGGGAAGAATACGGCCGCGGGAAACGCCGGGCTCGGACCGGGTTCGAGCCCGCCTCCGGCATGGCACGGTTTTCGACCGTTTCGTGTGTCGCGCAAGATCGCCGAGAGCGGCAACGTGACGTCGCTGATCCTCGATCCCATCGACGGACATCCCGTGGCCGCCGCCCTGCCCGGCCAGTTCGTCGTCGTCCAGCTCGAGCCCCCGGCGGCGCGAGCGATAATGCGCAGCTATTCGCTGTCGAGCGGCTCCGACATCGCATCCTACCGCATCAGCATCAAGCGCGAGGCGCACGGTGCCGCCAGCCTCTACATCGCCGACGAGCTCCGACCGGGCGACGTCGTGCGGGTCGGCGCGCCGCGCGGGAACTTCACGCTGCGGCAGGAGGCAAGGCCCGTCGTCCTGCTGAGCGCCGGCATCGGCGTGACGCCGGTGCTCGCCATGCTCCACGCGCTTGCCGCGGAGGCGGCGACACGGGACGTCTGGTGGCTGCACGGCGCCCGCAACGGCCGCGAACATGCGTTCGCCGTCGAGGCGCGCGGGCTGTTGGCTGCGCTGGCTCACCATCACAGCCACGTCTGCTACAGCGCCCCCGATCCGGACGATCGTCCCGGCGTGGATTTCGACACCACCGGACGTCTGAATGGGCGCCTGCTCCTGAGGCTCGATGTGCCGCGCGATGCGGACTACTATCTCTGCGGACCGACGGCCTTCATGAGCGATCTCACGGCGGGCCTCGCAAATTTGGGCGTCTCGCCCGGTCACATCCACACGGAATTGTTCGGTGCCAGGCCATCCCTGACGCCCGGCATCGCGGCCTCGCTGCCGAAGCCTGTACATGTGCCCATTGGGGCGCCCGGCCCCGGCCCGATGGTTTCATTCGCCCGTAGTGGCCTCAACGTCTGCTGGGGACCGTCCTATGCCAGCCTGCTGGAGCTGGCCGAAGCATGCGACGTGCCGGTGCGCTGGTCGTGCCGGACCGGCGTCTGCCACAACTGCGAAAGCGGGCTCATTGCGGGAGTGGTCAGCTATGCGCCGGATCCCCTCGACGGACCGGCGGACGGAAACGTCCTGATCTGCTGCTCACGGCCCCGAAGCGACCTCGTGCTCGATCTGTGAAAGTGGGAGTGTCTGATGCGAACTGACATGGTGCCGGGAGCAACCTTCCCGGATTACGAGCTGAGCGACCACACCGGCAAGCACCGAAAGCTCTCGGATCTGCAGGCGGCCGATCCCATGGTGCTCGTTCTCGGTCGCGGCGGATTCTGTCCGAAGGATCGCCGCCAGGCCGAAGGCCTGCTGCATTTCCATCGCGAGATGGAGGTGGGCTATTGCCGGCTGGTCACGATCACCACCGACAACATCGCCCAGACCAACGAGTATCGCAGCGGTGTCGGAGCGCACTGGCCCTTCCTGTCGGATTCGCGGCGCCTCGTTCAGAAGGACCTCGATATCGCCGAATACACCGATCCCGTCCACAATCCGATGATCCCCCACGTCATCGTGCTCGAGCCCCGCCTCGTCGTTCACAGGATCTACAATGGCTACTGGTTCTTCGGCCGTCCGTCGGTCGAAGAGCTTCGCCAGGATCTGCGAGCGGTCAGCATGAAGTGCCGTCCGGATTGGGACATCACCGCGGCCGGGCTGAAAGCTCTCTGGGAGCAAGGCCGCAAGGAGCATTTTTATCCTTACGGCAAGCCTTACGTCGAAACTCTCGGCGGACAGGATTAGAACGCCGGGAACCATCTTCCCGTCAGGTTGGTTGATGCATCTCAGCACCCCATCTGGCGCCCGACAGGAAGCCCAAGGAACCCTCATGTGCCGCTGGATCGCATACCGGGGCGAGACGACCTCGTTCGAACCTTACGTCACCGAGCCCGAGCATTCGCTGATCGCGCAAAGCATGCGCTCGCTGCAGTCGACGGCGGGCTCCAATGGCGACGGCTTTGGTCTCGGTTGGTATGGCGAACATCCGGAACCCGGCCTTTATCGTGAAACACGCCCCGCCTGGTCGGACGAGAATCTCCGCTATCTCTGCCGCCATCTGCGCTCGCATCTGTTTTTCGCCCATGTGCGCGCCGCAACCGGCACGGCGGTGACGCGGCAGAATTGTCATCCCTTTGCCTGCGGCCAGTGGATGTTCATGCACAACGGATTCGTCGGCAGCTGGAATCGCCTGCGGCGCAAGGTCGAGGCGTTGATCCCCGATGCCTATTACCCTTCGCGGCTGGGCACGACCGATTCCGAGGCCGTGTTCCTCGCCATGATGGGCGCGGGCCTCGATGCCGATCCGCTCGGCGCAACGCAAGCCGTGCTGCAAGCCCTCGTCGGCCTCGTCAACGAAGGCCAGCTCCGCGAGCGGCTGCGCTTCACCAGCGCGATCTCGAATGGCCGCGACCTCTACGCCTTTCGAATTGCAGTCAACGACGCCGCGAACACGCTGTACTTCCGCGAGGCCGGCGGCCAGGTCATCGTGGTATCCGAGCCGTTCGACAAGGAAACGGACTGGACGGAAGTCCCCGCGAATCACGCCCTGATCGCGCGCGCGTCCGAAAGCGCGAAAATTGTTAGGTTTGACCTTGCAATTTCCGGTGAGTCCCCCGCGGAACCCGCACCGGTCAGAAGGATTATCGCCCGCAGGTAATACCTTGGCCGGGTGCACGATGACATTTGCTTCAGACGTTCTGAAACTGCTGCGGCTCGATTCTTCCGACGACAAGCAGCATCTCGTCATCCGCTCCGCCGGCGGAGGCGGCAAGGCGGAGGAATATTCGTTCGGCATCGAGGAGGAATACTTCCTCGCCGACCGCCGTAGCCTTGAAGTCGCGATCCAGACTCCCAACGAGCTGTTCGAATCGGCGAACTGGTCGACCGGCGGCCAGGCGATGCGCGAGATGCTGCAGTCCCAGATCGAGGTCGCCACCAACGTTCACGTCGACGTCAACGACGCGCGCGAAGAGCTCCGTTTCCTGCGCCGCGAAGTCGCCAACGTCGCCGCGCAATACGGCTTCGTGATCATGGCCTGCGGCACGCATCCGACCGCGGTCTGGCGCATGTCACAGCCGAGCCCGAAGCCGCGCTACGAGGAGATGATCGAGGATCTGCGCAGCATCGGTCACCGCAACATGATGTGCGGCATGCATGTCCACGTCCAGTTGCCAGATCCCGAAAAGCGCATGGCGGTGATGCGGGCGATGCTGCCGTATCTGCCGTTGTTCATCGCCCTGTCGGCTTCCTCCCCGTTCTGGAATTCGCACAAGACCGGACTAAAAGGCTACCGGCTCGCCGCCTATTCAGAGCTGCCGCGTACCGGCCTGCCCGAATTGTTCGAGAGCAGGCAGGACTACGACGAATATGTCGGCGCGTTGCAGCGCTCCGGCGTGATCCCTGATGAAAGTCACATCTGGTGGGCCATGCGTCCATCCATGAAGCACCCGACCCTGGAGTTGCGCGCGCCCGACACCTGCACGTTCGTCGACGACACCGTTGCCATCGCCTCGCTCTATCGCTGCCTGACCCGCTATCTCTATCTGCGGCCTTACCTGTCGAAACAGGTCACCGCGGTCGAGCGCGCGGTCGCGGTGGAGAACAAATGGCGCGCCCAGCGCTACGGCACCGATTGCATCTTTGCCTCCAGGGACGGGCCGGTCACCATCGCGGAGCTGCTCGCGCGCGCGATCGACGACATCGCCGAGGACGCGGCCGCGCTGAATTGCGCCGCGGAGGTCGAGCACTGCCGGACCATCGTGGAGCGCGGAAGCTCCGCGGAATTCCAGCTGCGCTCCTTCCGCGAGAACGGGGATGACATCGGGTCCGTCTCGCGCTGGATCGCAGATGCGACCATCTCCGGCACGAGCGCCCCGGCCGCCGGCCTCAGAGCGCACTCATAGCGCCCGCGTAAGCTTCGGGGACGACAATGTCGTTCCTGAGTTTGGAAGATCGCGGAGAAGAGGATGAATCGCGTCACGTGTTGTGCCGGCTGCGGCCACGGACTTATTCCGATGCTCTCGGCCAAAGGGCGCCCGGAGCTGAGCTGCCTGTGGTGCGAACTGATCGACGCGCGGGCGATGGACATGGCGAAGTGGGCCGACAGCCCCTCCGGCAAGCCCGTGCGGACGGTCCGTCGGTCGTTCGAATGAACAGCTTCAAACACCCGGCCGCTGGCCTTTGCTGATCGGCAGCTGCACGTCCGCGCGAGGACTTGCCGACAAATTAGCCAGGACAGGCGTCGTCACTGGACCTGATGGCTCGGCGAAGCGGCCCCGGCCGGCTGGTGAAACGCGCCATCTAACCTCAGGTGCAACCTCGATTTTTCTTCGCGTTGCGTCGGGCCGGAGAGCCCGCGTGCCGGGCGGCATCTCGACTGGCCCAAAATTCGCAAGGCAACGTCAGGCCTGATTGCCTGCTCCCCCACGAATTCGAGCTGCAGGCTGCGTGCGCCCGGACGACCGGATGAGCGGCCAGATCGGAGAATGCCATGAACGTGCATGCCGCCGGCGATCTCAAATTCACCGGCCTCACCCGCCCGGATGGCGCGCCCCTTCGCCTCAACGCACAGGATTTCGTGGCGATCGACCGCGACCGGAATGCGAAGTTCGAGGCGACGTACCGGCCGCAGGCCCTCTACAATCGCGCCAACGAGGGCTTTCACGCCAACAACGAAACTTTCCTGCTGCACGAAGTCGCGACCAACCTGCCGATCTATCTTCCCGACACCGGCCCCACCGACTTCCATCTCCATCTGCCGCCGGGCGGCTTCCAGCTCGTGCTGGTCACCTCGGGCGCGTTCACCTTCGACTATGACGGCCGCTTCTATAATGTCGGCCCGGGCGCGGTGATGCTGCAAAGCGCGATCGTGCACCGCCAGCTGTTCTACACCTGGTCGGGCCTGTCGACCGAAGAGAATCTGAAGACGCCGCAGACGGTGGTGCCGGATCCGATCTCGATGGGCTATTCGGGCAAATTCCTCGAAGCCTTCATCACCGATCCCACCACCTTTCCGAACCCGACCATCGTCGGTCCGGACCAGATCAACGAAGCCGAGACGCCGCGCGTGGCCTGGAGCCACCCTCTGCACGATCGTCCCGTCGATGCAGGCTTTTGGCTTCAGGACCCCTTGGCGCTGGATGCGCTGTTCAAGCCGCTGATCGACGGCACCGTCAAATCATCCATGCCGGTTTACGTGCGCGATATCGGGATCGAAGTCCCGAGCGGTCATCTCGTCGCCGGCCATATCATCGCAACCGACCCGCGCGGCCAATCGCTGCTGCCGAAGAGCACGTCGGCTGCAGCCGACGCCACCTGTTTCGCCAAGGGCGAGGTCGCGATCTACCGCGTCATTCGCGGCAGCGCGGAATTCAAGAACAAGGCCGGAGAGACCTTTGAGCTCGCCGCCGGTGACGTGGTGACGGCGGGCAAGAACGCGATCAGTCTCACGGGCATCGGCGAAAACACCCAGGTGCTCCGGCTCGGCCTGCTCAAGGGCATGAACGACCTGCGCAGCTGGACACCGACGCAGCGCGATGAGATCGACGGTCTCGCCGGTCAGATCATCACGCAGAAGGACATCCGTCCGCTGCGGACCGAGGGCATGCCGGTCGGGTATCTGTACGGGTAGCCGCACAAGAAACGGCCCGCCGAAGCGGGCCGTCGGGATCTCGATTAGCGCAACGATCAGCCGTAGAGCTGCCGCTCCTTGCGAACCTCGTCGGCACCGTAAGGCTTGCTGGCCGGATCGAACGATTTCCATCCGGCCTTCTGCCAGGCGGCACTGCGGTCACGCAAATTGACAGCAGACTCGTTTAGGATCGAATCAAGGCGCGATCGTTCCGCATCCGCCACACGGGCCGACACGAGCGTGCCTCCGCGACGGACGCCCTCTGCATAAGTGTCGGCATCCTCCCGCGAAACCCCGGCTTCAGTCAGCGCTCCAACGACGCCGCCGGTAGCGGCTCCCGCCGCCGCACCGACCGCGGTCGCGGCGAGCCAGCCGGCAGCGACGACCGGTCCGAGACCAGGAATTGCGAGCAGGCCGAGACCGGCAAGAAGGCCGGCAGTGCCACCCACGCCCGCGCCGATGCCGGCACCCTTGCCTGCACCTTCGGCGCGATCGTCAACGCCATCGCGGTCACGATCCACCTTCTTGTCGGTGTTGAACCAGCTGTCCGAATTGTTGGCGACGATGCTGATGTCCGAATGCGGCACGCCGGCAGCTTCGAGACGCTGAACCGCCTGCTGCGCACTGGTGTAATTGTCGTAGAGACGAGAAATTGTAACGGTCATTTTGATTGCCTCTTTATTTGCTTACTTGGCCGAATTGACGTTGCCTTGAAAGTCGACGCTGACGGCAGAAGCCGATCCGCCCTTGCTGGCCTGGCCGCGCCAGACGCCATTGTCGTCCTTCTTCAACTCGGTGACGTTGGCATAGCCAGCATCCTCGAGCTTCGATTTGGCTTGCCCTTCGGTGAAACTGTTGCGCCCGGCGACAGGAGTGTCGGAGTTGTTCTGACCGGTCGTGTTGACCGCGTTGTTGTTTGGCCCCGACTGCGCCGGCGGATTTTGCGCGGAGGCCGGGGCAGCCGCGAATGCTGTGGCCGCTGCGAATAAAGAAATGCAAACGAAGAGTGACGGGCGTTTCATGATTGTCTCCAGTGACTAAGGAGTGACCCAAGCCCGCATCGGAGCTTTAGTTCCTACCTTTCGCCCCGTGACATCTCCTTCACGCTCAGGTTCTGAAGAATATCATCCACGTGACAGCCGATGAGGACTGCGAGTTCCCCGCTCACATCCAGCAGCATCAGGACACCAGGACCGAGTTCGCCTTGGCGCGCTTCGACTGCAGTCTCGACGATGCGCCCGCTGTTGTCTTGGTCCATCACATCGGTCTCGCATTCGGAGGGATCGGTTTGACCGTTTCCTGGACTAGCGGAGTCGTAGCTGCTGCGCGAACGTTGCGCGCGGATCGATGCCGCATGTCCACCCTGAAGACACCCGCTCCCTGGCCTTCGATCAACGTCCAGAATCGACGCATTCATGGGGTTAGGAACATCCCTCCATCCTTTCTGTTGCATCTGCACGACATGATCCGTGAATGCGCATGCCGTCCCCAAAAATGGAGATTTGACCATGCGTGCACTCTGTTGGCACGGCAAAGGCGACGTCCGGGCAGACACGGTCCCGGATTTCAAGATCCAGCATCCGCGTGACGCGATCATCAGGATTACCGCCTGCGCTATCTGCGGCTCTACCGGAAATTCAGCGACAAAAAAGCCGGCGTCATCAAGGTCGTGATGAGACCAGGACGTTAACCCGGAAGCGTCCCCTCCTACTCTCCAACAACTGGCCCCGGTCAGCGAAAGTGTCACATGCGCATACTGAAAAGACGTTCGCCATCTTTGGCGGCCACGACCCTTCATGCTCTCGCGGAATATCCGTTCGCCTCCGCCCTTGTCGCGGCAGCCGGCCTGATGGCAGCGGCCGCGGTCGTCAATCGGCGCCTTGCCGACAAGGCGCAGCGCGACAACCCGCCTCAAGGACGATTCATCGACGTCGACGGAGTTCGCCTGCATTACGTCGAGCGCGGATCCGGACGCCCCTTGGTCCTGCTCCATGGCAATGGCAGCATGATCCAGGATTTCGAGTCGAGCGGCCTGATCGACCTCGCTGCCAAGGACTATCGCGTCATCGTGTTCGATCGTCCCGGCTTCGGCCACAGCCTGAGGCCCCGCAATGTGGTGTGGACGCCTGCGGCTCAAGCCGACCTCTTCAAGGATGCGCTCGCGCATTTGGGCGTCGAGAAGGCGATCGTGCTCGGACATTCCTGGGGAGCGTCAGTTGCGATCGCCTTGGCAAGCAGACATCGCTCAATGGTCGAGGCCCTGATACTGGCATCGGGCTATTATTTCCCGACGGCCCGCACCGACGCGATGATGGCGATGGCCGGGCCGGCGATCCCGGGATTTGGCGATATCCTCAGTCACACGATCTCCCCGATCTTCAGCCGTCTGATGTGGCCGGCAATGCTGCGTCAGCTGTTCGGACCAAAATCCGTCCCGCAAAAATTCGATGGCTTCCCCAAATCACTGGCCGTGCGTCCATCGCAGCTTCGGGCCGGCGCGGCCGAGGCGGCGCTGATGGTGCCTGCTGCAATGCTGTCTGCGAAGACCTATGGCGAACTGGCCATGCCGGTCACCATCATGGCCGGCGAGGATGACCGTCTCATCGACATCGACGAGCAGTCCGGCCGGCTGCATGACGAAATCAAGCACAGCAAGATGCGCCGCGTCCCGAATGCCGGTCACATGATCCAGCAGTCGGATACGGCCGACCTGATGGCCGCCATCGACGAGGCCGCGGCGGGAACGCTGCACTGAGAGCTCAGTCACGTCAGGCGCATCTGATCGCGGCGCGATCCGAATTAGGAACGTCCGATACAGCGCTCAGTTGGCCCCGGTATCTCCTGCAATCGAAGGTCCTTCCATGTATCATCACGTCAAGAAGCTCATGTTTACAGTCCGGGTCGATGAGCCCGATCCGCGGTTCGGCAATATGCTGCTGGAGCAATTCGGCGGAGCCAACGGCGAGCTGGCGGCCGCCATGCAGTATTCCATTCAGGGTCTCAACTGCGACGATCCGGATCGCAAGGACCTCCTGATGGATATCGGAACCGAGGAATTGAGTCACCTCGAGGTCGTCGGATCGCTCGCGCGCTTGCACTTGAAGCCCATGAAGTTCGATCGCGAAGCGGCGGAAGCCGATCCTTTGATCGCGATCGCCGGAGGCGGCGGCGTCGGCCTGTTCAACTCGCAGGGCAACGCCTGGACCGCCGACTACCTCAAGATCACCGGCGAGCTCGACGTCGACCTGCGCAGCAACATCGCGGCCGAAGCCCGCGCCAAGATCGTCTACGAACGGCTGATCAATTTCTGTGATGACGCCGGCACCAAGGACGCCTTGCAGTTCCTGATGACGCGCGAAATCACCCACATGAAGGCGTTCTCGCGCGCGCTGGAAAGCATGAACAAGCCCGCGTTCAGTATCGGCCGCATCGCTCCGACGCCCGGTCTCGTGGACCAGTTCTTCAACGATTCAACCGGGTCCGGTGACAACGGAGAAATCGACACACGAGGTCCCTGGAACGAGGGCGAAGATTGGGTTTTCACGCAATCCCCGGCACTCCAGAGCGGCGATTCCGGCACGGCGCCTTCGATCGTTGCCGAGAGTTCGCCGTCGGAACCTCTCGTCGGCCTTGACGACCTGCTGATCGATCAGTTGCGTGACCTCCTGCATGCGGAGAGGCAATTGACCAAAGCGCTGCCGCAGATGATCGAGGCCGCCCGCTACGACCAGCTCGGCGAGCTCTTCACCGTCCATCTGGCCGAAACTGAAGCGCAGATCGAGCGTCTGGACGGGTGCTTCGAACTGCTCGGCAAGAAGCCCCGCGCCAGGACCTGCAAGGGCATGCAGGGACTTGTCGAAGAAGGCGGCGAAGTGATCAAGGAGGGTGCCAGGAAGGACGATGCCGCCGCTGATCTCGCGTTGATCGGTGCGGCACAGCGGGTCGAGCACTACGAGATTGCCGGCTACACGACTGCCCGCAACCTGGCGCAGCAGTTGCGTCACGGCGGCGTCGTCGCGCTGCTTTCGAAGAATCTGGCCGAGGAAGAAAACGCAGATCAACTGCTCAATCAGGTCGCGCGTTCGTTGATGTCGGTCGCGAAAATGCCCGCCGCGATCGAACAGAGCTTCGTCGAAGACGAGCCCGCCGGAGGATAAGCCGCGTTTTGACAATAAATCCGGGCGGCCCCATGAAGGGCCGCCTGATTAGTGCCACCACCCGGAAGGCTTCACATGATGCGGAAGATCCAAGAGCATGCTTGCCTGGCCTGCAACGGCACGGGCTTTCCCCCGTCGGTACAATCGGCATCTACGGGCCGCAGGATCTACCCTGTCAAATGCGCGGTCTGCCAAGGTAAGGGAAGGATACCGGAGGCCGATCAAGGCAGCCTCGATGCTTCGGTCTCTTGACCTCGAACGTGAATTTGACCGGGGCAGGATGGTTAGCTTTCGCTTCCACCATGCCCCGGTTTGCACGGCCGCTTGGATTGCTTCACGCGGCATGCGGGTTGACGATTGCATAGCCTCGCACCGAACGCGGATGAAGTCGCGTTGCGTGCCCGCCTGAATTTGCGTCATATGCCAACCACGTGTCGCCACCAAGGTGCTGCTCCAGCACAAAAACGTGCCCTCGCCGCGCCGCTACCATTCCGGCTGCAGGTGGTGTGCGCGGAAAGCGGAGCCAGTTAGCCGCAAGGTTCAATTCCG
The DNA here is from genome assembly GCF_024519875.1 of Bradyrhizobium sp. Bra64. Taxonomy (NCBI): domain Bacteria; kingdom Pseudomonadati; phylum Pseudomonadota; class Alphaproteobacteria; order Hyphomicrobiales; family Nitrobacteraceae; genus Bradyrhizobium; species Bradyrhizobium sp. Bra64. Next base: position 531,667 of record NZ_JALJRD010000003.1, read on the forward strand.
GCACGATGCGACCAAACACGCGTATCGCCGCGCCGCAACCGCAGAAAGAACCAGGGCAGCCAGCTGGGCGACTACCGACAATTTGACCGCGAGGGACATTTGCTTCGGCTACGCTGATACGTCGCTCCGCCGCAGTACGCTCTTCCAACAACCCCGGCCGTCGAGCGTAACGCGAAGCCTTCTCGCTGCGCGATAGTGGAGACGAGAAATCACACGGCATGGTCACATTGCATTCTGGAACCTGACCAGTACGGATGCCGCGAGCTTCCGACGCGATGGATCCGGTAACAACGAAGACCGACGCAATAATAAATTGCTTGAACATGCAGAACTCCACACTGAAGGGTCCTGCCCCGAATTCAGAAACCAATGTCAGGCGGGCGGAATTGTGCCGAGAGAGCGGCTAATTTCCGGCAATCCGTTCAGCAGACGCAGGTCAAACCGTCGGCAGATCGCGGAACTGGCTGACAGCTGACGCTGCCGGGCGCCGCCAGTTAAGCAACCTCACTTCGGTCTCTCGGCTGCGCGCCCAGAAGAATGTCACGATAGGACGAACGCTCGTCCCGATGCACAAGGCACCTTGGGGCCAAATGACAGCCCGCCGCGCGATAAGAAAACAGTCCGGTGATTGCCGCCCCTACTCCGCCGCCTGACGCACGTGGCGCGCGGTCGGCGTGCGCATGGTGACGAGTTCTTCGGCCGCGGTCGGATGCAGCGCAATCGTGGAATCGAAATCGGCCTTGGTCGCCTTCATCTTCACCGCGATCGCGACCGCCTGGGTGACCTCGGCGGCGGCATCGCCGACGATGTGGCAGCCAAGCACGCGGTCGGTCGAGCCGTCGACCACGAGCTTCATCAGCACGCGGGTGTCGCGGCCCGACATCGTCGCCTTGATCGGGCGGAACGTCGTCTTGTAGATGTCGACATGGCTGAACTGCGCCCGCGCCTCGGTCTCGGTAAGACCGACGGTGCCGACCTCCGGCTGCGAGAACACCGCAGTCGGGATGTTGGCGTGATCGACCCTGACCTCGCGCTTGCCGAACACGGTGTCGGCAAACGCATGCCCCTCGCGGATCGCGACCGGCGTCAGGTTGAAGCGGTGCGTGACGTCGCCGATCGCATAGATGCTGTCGACCGAGCTCTTCGAGAAATGATCGACCGCGATGCCGCCGTTCTTCGGATTGATGGTAACGCCGGCCTTCTCCAGGCCGAGATTGGCCACCGCCGGATGACGGCCGATCGCGAACATCACCTGGTCGGAGGCAAGGCTCGACCCGTTCGACAGATGCGTGGTGAATTCCTCGCCGTGGCGATCGACCTTCGCCACCGTGCAGCCGGTGAGGATGGTGATGCCCTGCTTCTCCATCTCGGCGCGGACGTGGGTGCGGACGTCCTCGTCAAAGCCGCGCAGGATGTTGTCGCCGCGGTAGATCACGGTGACGTCGGAGCCGAAGCCGGCGAAGATGCCGGCGAATTCCAGCGCGATGTAGCCGCCGCCCTGGATCACAATCCGCCTCGGCAGCTTCTTGAGGTGAAAGGCTTCGTTGGAGGAGATCACATGCTCGATGCCGGGGATGGAGGCGCCGTGATTGGGCGCTCCGCCGGTGGCGATCAGGATGTATCTTGCGGAGATCTTCCTGCCGTTCTCGAGCAGGCGGACGGTGTGCTCGTCCTCGATCACCGCGCGGCTCTTGACGATCTGCGCGCCCGATTTCTCGACATTGGCGGTGTAAGCCGCCTCGAGCCGCGCGATCTCCTTGTCCTTGTTGGCGATCAGCGTCGACCAGTCGAAGCTCGCGGGCGGAACGGTCCAGCCGAAACCGGCGGCGTCCTCGAGCTCGTGACGGAAATGCGAGCCGATCACGAACAGCTTCTTCGGCACGCAGCCGCGGATCACGCAGGTGCCGCCCATGCGGTACTCTTCCGCGATCATCACACGGGCGCCGTAGCCGGCCGCGATGCGGGCGGCACGCACGCCGCCCGAACCGCCACCGATGACGAAGAGGTCGACGTCGAATTCAGCCATTGTCCACTCCGACCTCTCCTAGAGCACGATCCGGATTCTGATCAGATAGGTTCGATCAGATCTCCTTGCCACGCTTGCGCATCTCGGCGCGGAAGGCGCCCATCACGATCTCGGAGAAGCTCTGGGCCCAGGAGTTCATGAAGGCCATGCTGAGGCCGATGGCGCGCGGCTCGGCGTCGATCAGTTTCTTGCCCAGCGGCGACTTGTAGAAGGTGACGAGATCCTTCAGCTCCTGCTCGGTGAACTCGCTGGCATAGATCTGCGCCATGCCATCGCCGATCTCGCTCTGGCGTCCCTGGAGCTGCTGGGCGACGATCGGGGCGACTTCGTTGAGATCCTTCTGGTAATTGAGGTTCTGCTGGGTCAGCACGCCCTTGGTCTTCTCGACGAGGCCGGGCACGGCGCCGGCATACATCGCAGCGGCGTTCTTGATCTGCAAAATCTCCTTGGCCGCAGCGAGCGCCGCCGGCGAAGCCTTCGGCACGCCCGGGGCCACCGCAGCCTTCGGGGCCGGCTGCTGGGCGACAGCCGGAACGGCTGCGACCGCCAGTCCCGCAGCGAGGGCCGCGGCCGGCAAGAATCTCAAAACGCTGTTCATTCCTAGTCTCCTTTCGGCTTTCGCCGTTCAACCACGCGAATCCCCTCGCCACCCGCCAAAACAGCCGAGCTGGCCAAGCCGATGAACAGACCATGCTCGACGACGCCGGGGATCGCGCTCAACGCCTTGGCGAGACGAGCCGGATCCACGATCTTTCCAAGCTGGGCATCGACGATCCAGTGGCCGCCATCGGTGACGAAAACGTGGCCATCCTTGCCCTTGCGGACCGCCATTTGCCCGGAAACGCCGCATTGCGCAAATGCCTTCTCGATCGCGCGGCGCGTCGCGCCGAGCCCGAACGGGATGACCTCGACCGGCAGCGGAAAGCGGCCGAGCGTCGGCACCCATTTGGTGTCGTCGGCAATCACGATCATGCGATCCGAAGCGGCCGCGACGATCTTCTCGCGCAGAAGCGCGCCCCCGCCACCCTTGATCAGATTGAGCTCGGGATCGATCTCGTCGGCGCCGTCGACGGTGATGTCGAGATGGTCGATCTCATCGAGCGTGGTCAGCGGCACGCCGCAGCGCGCCGCGTCGAGGCGCGTCGCCTCTGAGGTCGGCACGCCGATCACCTTGAGCCCGGCGGCGACGCGCTCGCCGAGCAGTTCGACGAAATGTTTCGCGGTCGAGCCGGTGCCGAGCCCGAGCTGCATGCCGTCACGCACCTCCTCGAGGGCGCGCGCCGCAGCCTGCCGCTTCAACTGGTCCATGTTCACGATGCGCCCGCCTCTGGATGAAGACCGTGCCGCCGATATAGCCGGTTGCGGCGGCCTATGTAGCCTCGTTTTTTCCGCCGGAACAGGCCTGCGGGCCTATCTTATAAGGTGATCTTATGGCTCCGGCCCTTGCGCCGGCGGGGCCGGACCGATAGCGCTTCCGACATGACCTCCCCCTACACCCTCGTCTTCGATCTCGACGGCACGCTTGTGGATACGGCGCCCGACCTGATCACCGCGCTGAATTACGTGCTCGACCGCGAAGGGCTGCCGCCCGTGCCGATGGCCTCGGCACGGAACATGATCGGCGCCGGCGCCCGCAAGCTGATCGAGCGGGGGCTGGAGGCCGAGGGCCGCACGGTCACGCCTTCGGACATGGACCGAATGACGGCGGATTTCATCGCTTATTATGCCGATCATATCGCGGTCGAATCCCGGCCCTTCGAGGGGCTGGAGGCCGCGCTCGACCATTTTGCCGCCCAGGGCCATCGGCTCGCGGTCTGCACCAACAAGCTGGAATGGCTGTCGAAGCGGCTGCTGGACCAGCTCGACCTCAGCAGGCGCTTCGCGGCGATCTGCGGCGCCGACACGTTTGGCGTCCAGAAGCCCGACCCGACCATTTTCCGCGAAACCGTGGCGCGCGCCGGCGGCGCGATCAAAGCCAGCATCATGGTCGGCGATGCCGGAACCGATGTCGGAGTGGCCCGCAGGGCCGGGGTGCCCGTGATCGGGGTCAGCTTCGGCTACACGGACGTGCCGATCGCCGAGCTGAAGCCGGACCGGCTGATCCATCACATGCGCGACCTGCCGGCCGCAGCCCATAGCCTGATGACGGCGTAGGCGCTCTCAACACGTTGATATGTCGTCGATATTCCGGGGAACCCTGCGTTAACCATCTATTAACTATGCGCAGCCCGCCGGTTGCCTGGCTGGAACGACGCCCCTAAGTTCGCTCGGGGATGTGGCGGTTCGTCGCAGAAGATTGGGATGGTCATGCGTCGTGTCAGCGCGATTGCGTTAGCGGGGGCGAGCCTCCTCGGGGCAACCAGCCTTGGCGGTTGCTCTTCAATGTCTTGGGACATGTTCAAATCGGCGCCGCCGACCGTCCAGGTCCGGCTCGAATCCAATCCCCCCGGGGCTGACGCCACGACCTCACTTGGTTCGGGCTGCAAAACCCCCTGCTCCGTCTCGGTTCCGGCCCCCGACGCCCCCTTCACGGTGGCTTTCGCCCTGCCCAAATACCAGCCGGTCAGCGTCCCGGTGAACGTGATCAAGAATCCCGGCGATTTCACCACACCCGCCTCGGTCACCACGGACCCCAGTCCGGTGTTCGCGGAACTTCAGCCGGCCGCCCCGCCGAAACCGGTCCGCAAGCCGCACCGGCCGAAGAAGCCGAAACCGGCTGCAGCCGCCGCACCGGCCGATGCTGCACCTGCTGCAGGATCGCCGTTCCCCGATCCGACCACGGGCAAGCGCTGACCCAAGCTTGGACCTGCGTCACGCTCGCGATTGTCCTTGGGCATCGCCATGCTTAGATTGCGTCCAGCGCGGCGTTGAAGCAAAGCTTTGCCGTCGCCGTAAGTGACAAGGCATTTGGTATGAACGGACTTTCCGCGAGCCCCCGAGCAGCGCTGTCGAGCGCCATGACCGATCCGTTCGGGCGGACCATCTCGTATTTGCGCGTGTCCGTCACCGACCGCTGCGACCTGCGCTGCTTCTATTGCATGTCGGAAGACATGACGTTCCTGCCCAAGGCGGACCTGTTGACGCTCGAAGAGCTCGACCGGCTCTGCTCGGCCTTCATCGCCAAGGGCGTGAAGAAGCTGCGGCTCACGGGCGGCGAGCCGCTGGTCCGTCGCAACGTGATGACGCTGGTGCGCTCGCTGTCGCGGCATCTGTCGAGCGGCGCCTTGAGCGAGCTGACGCTGACCACCAACGGCACCCAGCTTGCGAAATACGCCCAGGAGCTCGCCGATTGCGGCGTCCGCCGCATCAACGTCTCTCTCGACACGCTCGACCCGCGAAAGTTTCGCGAGATCACCCGCTGGGGCGAGATCGACAAGGTGCTGGAAGGCATCGAGGCCGCGCGCGCCGCGGGCCTCGCCGTGAAGATCAACGCCGTGGCCCTGAAGAACCTCAACGAGGAAGAGCTGCCCGAACTGATGCGCTGGGCCCACGGCAAGGGCATGGGCCTGACGCTCATCGAGGTCATGCCGATGGGCGAGATCGGCTCGGGCCGCATCGACCAGTATCTGCCGCTGTCGCTGGTGCGCGCGCGCCTCGCCCAGCAATTCACGTTGACGGACTTAAGCGAGACCACCGGCGGGCCGGCGCGCTATGTCAGCGTCGCCGAGACCGGCGGCAAGCTCGGCTTCATCACGCCGATGACCCACAATTTCTGCGAATCCTGCAACCGGGTGCGGATCACCTGCACGGGCACGCTGCACACCTGCCTCGGCCACGAGGACGCGTCCGATCTGCGCAAACCTCTGCGTGCATCCGATGACAATACGCTGCTTGCGGATGCGATCGACCGCGCCATTGGGCTGAAGCCGAAGGGCCACGATTTCATCATCGACCGCCGCCACGACCGCCCCAGCGTCTCCAGGCACATGAGCGTCACCGGCGGCTAGCGTCAACTTGTCTCTTCCGGGCGATTTCCCTTAACAATCAACAAACTTCCAATTGACGGACGGCACGCCCGCTGGTTTTGTGCGGCGGCCTCATGCCTGCGCGGCGAGACAAGCCGACGCGCCCAAGTCGGCGCAGACAAGACGGCCGGGGCATAAGCGGGGAGGACCTATCTTGACAGCGCTCCTGAAACTGAGCGGCGGCATCGACGCGTTTACACGCTGGACGGGCAAGCGCCTGGCCTGGTTGATTTTGGTCGCCGTGATCATCTCGGCGGTCAATGCGATCGTGCGCAAGACCTTCGACACGTCTTCGAATTCATGGCTCGAGCTGCAATGGGTGCTGTTCAGCATCGTCTTCCTGCTGTGCTCGTCCTGGACGCTACTGGACAACGAGCACATCCGGATCGACATCGTCAACGCCATGCTGCCGAAGCAGATGCGCAACGTCATCGACCTGGTCGGGCACCTGTTCTTCCTGATACCGCTGACCGTCGTCATGATCATCACCGGCGTACCGTTCTTCCTGCGTTCGTTCCAGATCAACGAGCAATCGGGCAATGCCGGCGGCTTGCCGCAATGGCCGGCCAAGTCACTCATCATGATCGGCTTCGCGATGCTGCTCGTTCAGGCCATCTCCGAGTTGATCAAGCGGATCGCCATCATGCGCGGCATGATTCCGGATCCTCACGAGTCGCAGGTTTCGGCGCTGGAGGCCGAGGTCGAGCATCTCGTTGAAGCGATCGAAAAGAAGTAATCGGCGAGCGGCCTTCGTAGGGGGATTCAATGACCGCGTTTATTATCGCCAATATGGCGCCGATCATGTTTGCGTCGCTGGTGGTCGTGCTGCTGCTCGGCTACCCGGCGGCATTTTCGCTCGGCGCCGTGGGGCTGTTCTTCGCCGTGATCGGCATCCAGCTCGGCGAATTCCATCCGGATTTCCTGCAGGCCCTGCCTGAACGCGTCTACGGCGTGATGAACAACGACACGCTGCTTGCCATTCCATTCTTCACTTTCATGGGACTGGTGCTCGAGCGCTCCGGAATGGCCGAGGATTTGCTCGACACCATCGGCCAGTTGTTCGGCACGATCCGCGGCGGCCTTGCCTATGCCGTCGTCTTCGTCGGCGCGCTGCTCGCGGCAACCACCGGCGTGGTCGCGGCATCGGTGATCTCGATGGGACTGATCTCCCTCCCGATCATGCTGCGCTACGGCTACGACCGCCGCGTGGCGACCGGCATCATCGCCGCGTCCGGCACGCTGGCCCAGATCATTCCGCCCTCGCTCGTTCTCATCGTGATGGCCGATCAGCTCGGCAAGTCGGTCGGCGACATGTACGAGGGCGCGTTCATACCGGGCCTCGTGCTCGCCGGCCTGTACGCGGGATATGCCTTTCTGGTCAGCCTGATCTTCCCGAAAGCGGTGCCGGGCCTGCCGAAGGAAGCGATCGGCTTCCGCGAGCAAGACGGCAGCCGTGGCCTGCCTTCGCTCGGCGTGCTGTTTCTCGCAAGCTGCGTGTTCGGATGGCTCATGATGCGAAATTCGGACACGCATGGCGCCGATTTCGTGGTGCTGAGCATGTTCTTCGGCATCCTGTTCGCGTTCGCCGTCGCAGTCGTGAACTGGATCGTCGACAAGCTCACCGGCTTCCGCTTCCTCTCGAAGATGGCGCAGCAGACGACGTTCGTGATGGTGCCGCCGCTGTTCCTGATCTTCCTGGTGCTGGGGACGATCTTCATCGGCGTCGCCACTCCGACGGAAGGCGGCGCGATGGGCGCAGCCGGCGCCCTCATTCTCGGCGCCATGAAGCGGCGGCTGACCTGGGACCTGGTTCGCCAGGCCACCGAATCGACGGCGAAGCTTTCGGCCTTCGTCGTCTTCATCCTGGTCGGTGCCCGCGTGTTCTCGCTGACTTTCTACGGCGTCAACGGCCATGTCTGGGTCGAGCATCTCCTGACCTCGCTGCCCGGCGGCCAGATCGGCTTCCTGCTCTTCGTCAACGCCTTCGTCTTCGTGCTGGCCTTCTTCCTCGATTTCTTCGAACTCGCCTTCATCGTGATTCCGCTGCTGGGGCCGGCTGCCGAGCATCTCGGCATCGACCTGATCTGGTTCGGCGTCATCCTCGGCGTCAACATGCAGACCTCGTTCATGCCCCCGCCATTCGGCTTTGCGTTGTTCTATCTGCGCTCGGTCGCGCCGAAGGAGCGCTACACCGACCGCGTCACCGGCAAGAGGATGGAGCCGGTCACGACGGGACAGATCTACTGGGGCGCCGTACCATTCGTCGTGATCCAGATCATCATGGTGGTGCTCGTGATCATGTTCCCGTCGATGGTGATGCATTACAAGGGCGAGCTGTCCACCGTCGATCCCAACACCATCAAGATCGAAATTCCGCAGATCGAGCTGCCGCCGCTCGATTTCGGCCAGCCGAAGCAGTAGCTGGCGCGGTTCCCGCCTAGCCCTCCCCCACAAGGCAGGGCTATCGCATATGACAGCGGGAGGTTTCCGAATGAGCTTGGCCTGCATGGTTCGAGACGCCCGCTTTGGCGGGCTCCTCACCCTGAGGGTCTGA
>NZ_JALJRD010000039.1:0-311 GCF_024519875.1 Bradyrhizobium sp. Bra64
ATGACGACGTCGTCGATGGTCACCGAGCGGCCACCGCCGCCGCCCCAGCCGCCGCCGTGCTGGACCGTCGGATCCTGCGGGAAGCCGGGCTGGGTCTGCTGGTAGCCACCCTGCGGGTAGCCCTGGCCGTAGCCCTGCTGACCGCCGTAGGCCTGGGTCGGGGCCTGCTGGTAGCCGCTCTGCGGGGTCTGGGCGTGGTCGCGGAAGCCGACGTAGCCGTTACGGGCGTCCTGCTCGACGCGGCCGAGGATGGGGTTGGACATGGCGGGCCTCTTTCGTGGGGTCCGTTGATGTTGCTGACAAGGGTAACG
>NZ_JALJRD010000040.1:0-282 GCF_024519875.1 Bradyrhizobium sp. Bra64
CAGCCTTTGCAGACCCTGGCTCCGAAGCGTGCTCCGAGTTACCGTGGCCCGCGCTGTCGGCCGTTGCGACGCTCGGTTGGACGATCCCGGCTGCTTCCGATGCGTTTGCTGAGGTCGAGGGTAAATCGTGCCCCGAATTGCCGTGCGCCACGACGGCCGGCTCTGTCGCCTGCACTGCCGCTGACACGCTCGCAGTGTCCGCAGCCGCAGCGTGGTTCTCGGCGCCCTTGCCGACGCCGTTGCCCGGTGCGGAATCAGCTTCAGTCGACTCCGTGGCTGCAG
>NZ_JALJRD010000041.1:0-263 GCF_024519875.1 Bradyrhizobium sp. Bra64
GTTGGTGTCGGCCAGGGTCAGGTTGGACGAACCGGTCTGCAGCACGTTGATCAGGCTCTTGTTGAAGTCCTGACGAACCTGCACCACCGAGAGGTTCGAACCGAGGCTCGAGGCTTCCGAGCGCAGCGTGCTCGACGCGGCGTTCAGGTTCGACAGCACCTTGTTGGTCGCGGAGTTGTCGATGAAGTCGACACCGCTGGTCAGCGAGGCGAGGCCGAGACCCTTGGAGTTGTAGGTCACGCCGGTGATGCTGAGGTTCGACT
>NZ_JALJRD010000042.1:0-243 GCF_024519875.1 Bradyrhizobium sp. Bra64
GGTTGGACGAACCGGTCTGCAGCACGTTGATCAGGTTCTTGTTGAAGTCCTGACGAACCTGCACGATCGTCAGGTTCGAACCGAGGCTCGAGGCTTCCGAACGCAGCGTGCTCGACGCGGTGTTCAAGTTGGTCAGCACCTTGTTGGTGGCGGCGTTGTCGATGAAGTCGACACCGCCGGTCAACGCAGCGAGGCCGAGACCCTTGGAGTTGTAGGTCACGCCGGTGATGCTGAGGTTCGACT
>NZ_JALJRD010000004.1:0-391287 GCF_024519875.1 Bradyrhizobium sp. Bra64
GGATCTTGGCGTTGTTCGGCTCCTGCTCGAACTTCACCAGCTGGTTGTCCACGGTGTCCAGGCTCTCGCTGGTCTCCGTCAGAAACTCCCGCAACAGATCATCCATGAAAACAGGCCTTCATACAGGGAGGGCACGCACGAGACGTGATGCGCCAATTCGGAATGTGGCCAGCTTCACCGCAAAGCGTTTAATAATGGTTGAGTATGTGCAAAAGAACGGAACCAACAAAGAGATAAGGCGCTCCGGACAAGCCGAAGCGCCTCGTAAAGATTCGATTAATCCTTGCGGATGACGCCGCCCGTTTACGAAGCCGTAATGATGATGGCTTCGCCCTCCAGCTTGAGCGTCACGGTGAGCCCGCAGGCCTGCGCCAGCAGCCGGGTGTAATAAGGCTGGATCGCGTGCGCGTCCGCGGCAGGGCCGCGCTCGCCGCTCAGGAGCTCGGAAATGTTCTGCGGCAGGCGCGCATTATGCCCGGTCGCGGTGATGCGGAAGCTCATCGTCTCGCCCTCGCTGATCGGATCGATCGTCAGCATGCCGCCGCGCGGGATCGTGTGCTGGGAAACAACCAGCATGTTGAGCAGCAGCTTGACGCGATTCTTCGGCAGCAGAAGCCGCGGCAGATTCCAGGTGATCGAGCACTTGCCGTCCTCGATGTGGCCGCGCGCCATGGTCTGGGCGTCGCCGAGATCGATCTGGGCTCCGGAAGACCCGGCGGCACCGAACGCAAGCCGGCAGAACTGGAGACGGGCGGACGCGGTCTTGGCGCTCTTGCGGATCAGGTCGAGCGCGAACTCGCGATCGTCGGGCTTGGGATCGTCGTCGAGCACTTCGAGCCCGTTGACGATGGCGCCGACAGGGCTGATGAGATCGTGACAAACCCGCGAGCACAGCAGCGCTGCGAGTTCGAGCATATCGGGAGCAGTAGCGGTACCGGGTGACGAGGCGTCAGACATAAAGGTTTCCTGGTATTGCACGGCACGGACGCGGCGAATCACGCAAGCTTGGCGATGCCGCGGGTTCTAACATTCGCAAGCCCGCGGCAGCTAGCTTGCGATAGGGTCGAGGCGGCCCTAAAGCCACCGGCGAATCAGTCGAGGGAACGGAATTGCCGATGAATGAGGCATGCAGGTGAAGCGGATCATCGACAGGGCGGCCGCATCCGGCCTGATGGAGCCGCTGACCACGCTGGTGGTGAGGGCGGGCGAAGCGATCCTCAGCGTCAACCGCGCGGCGATGCGGGTCGAAGGCAAGCAGGACGGCTCGCCGGTGACCGAGGCCGATCTTGCCGCCGACCGCATCATCGCCGAGGGCCTGGCGCAGCTTGCGGGCGACGTGCCGACGCTGTCGGAGGAGCGGACCCAGCTCGCCTCGCCGCCGTTTCAGGGCAGCTTCTTCCTGATCGACCCGCTCGACGGCACCAAGGAGTTCGTCGCCGGTCGCGACGAGTTCACCGTCAACCTTGCCCTGGTAACGTCAGGCGTGCCGCTGCTGGGCATCGTGTCCGCGCCCGCGCTCGGGCTGCTCTGGCGCGGCATCGTCGGCCGTGGCGCCGAGCGTGTGAGCTTTGAGGGCACGACCATCGGCGCTGCCGTGCCGATCCATACCCGCAAATTGCCGGCACAGGGCGAGCCCTGGATCGCGACGGTGAGCCGCTCCCACGGCGATCCCAAAAGCGAGGCATTCATCGATAGCAGGCCCAATGCCGTCAGACGGACGGCCGGCTCGGCCGTGAAATTCGGCCGGATCGCGGAAGGCAGTGCCGACATCTATCCCCGCTTCGGGCCGACCTGTGAATGGGACGTCGGGGCCGGCTGCGCGGTCGTGACCGCGGCCGGCGGCCGGGTGACCGACGGCAGGGGCGGCGAGCTCCGCTTCGGTGAGCGGCACGATGGCGGCTTCATCATCCCGGAGTTCATCGCCTGGGGCGACTCGCAGGCGGCAAAACTCCGAGCAGGCCTCTGAGGTTGTAAAACCGCTACTGACCGAGCTGGTCCTGGATTGCGGGCCAGCGCTTGCCCACCTCGTAGAGGAAGCGTTCCGGATCGGCGGCGAAGGCGTCGCGATTGGCTTCCCGGCTGAACAGATAGAGCCGCTGAGCCGAGATCACGTAGAAGCGGGGATTGGCGGCGATGGCAACGCCCCGGGCGATGTCGGCCGGATCGTAGCCGCCGAACTGCGGCCCGTAGATTTCGGGATGGGCCAGGAACTCGGCCCGGTTGCCCTCGTTGCGGAAGCGCCAGACCGCGCCCCAGAGATTCGCCTCGAACTCGGCCGTCCCTTGCACGGCCGCGCCGTCGACGAAATAGGCCACGGGGTCGAAGCCCTCGATGGCCACGCCGCTGAAACGATTGACGACGATCCGCTCGGTGGTGGCGGCCTGTGCCGACAATCCCCAAGAGGCGATCCAAATGCCCGCCAGAAGGCAGACCAGGCGCCCGATCAAGGCAATTCCGGGGCGCAATGGGCTATCTTCCTGCCGTTGTGCCGTCATAGTTGCTGCGGATAACATCCGAGTCGAGGGGACATCCGGCGCAACCTAGAGCCGCGCCTGTTGGCGTCAGGTTAAGGAAGCGACCGGATTCGATACCAGGGGTTCTTTTATGACTTTCGCATCACGCCTTGCTGCGCTCGCGCTTGCCGCGATGGTCGGCTGGATCGTGCCGGCCTCCGCCCAGCAGGCGCCGCCGCCCGATCTGCCGCCGCCGCAGCGGACCCCGACGCCCGGCACCTATGGGCCGGACGAGCTCGTCACCGCCGGCCACCGCTTCTTCGGCAACGTCTCGCGCGGCCTCGCCTCGATCATCGAGAAGGCGGTCAGCCAATGGGGCCTGCCCAACGGCTACATCCTGGGTGAGGAAGGGTCCGGTGCCTTCGTCGCCGGCCTGCGCTACGGCGAAGGCACGCTCTACACCAAGAACGCCGGCGACCTGCGCGTCTACTGGCAGGGCCCCTCGCTCGGCTTCGACTGGGGCGGCGACGGCGCGCGCACGATGACGCTGGTCTACAACCTGCCCGCCACCAACGCGATCTACCAGCGCTTCGCCGGCCTCGACGGCTCGGCCTACATCATCGGCGGCTTCGGCATGACGGCGCTCACCGCCAACAACATCGTGCTGGTGCCGATCCGCTCGGGACTCGGCCTGCGGCTGGGAGCCAATATCGGCTATTTGAAATTCACCCCGCGCGCGACCTGGAACCCGTTCTAGCGTCCCCGCTTTCCCCTCAGGCGACGGATCAAGGTTAACGACGTGTCGGGGCTGGCTTTTTGCCGGCCCCGCATGCAATGTCGTTGGTAAATTTTTCCTTAGCTTTGGAGTTCTGGCCCATGGTCGAACCGATCATGTACCTGGCGATCGGTTTCCTGCTCTCGATGCTGTGCGGGCTTGCCATCGTGCCGCTGGTGCACAACCGCGCGGTACGCCTGACCACGCGCCGGCTCGAGGCCGCCACGCCGCTGTCGATGGCCGAGATCCAGGCCGACAAGGACCAGCTCCGCGCCGAATTCGCCATGTCGGCGCGGCGGCTCGAGATGAGCGTCGACCAGCTCAAGAACAAGACCACGAGCCAGCTCGCCGAACTCGGCAAGAAGAGCGACGCCATCAACCGCATGAAGATCGAGCTCGGCGAGAAGAACGCCACGATCTTCGCACTCGAGGCGCGCGAGAAGGCGGTGAAGGAGCAGCTGCGCGCCACCGAAGAGGAATTCAACGCCAAGACCGCATCCTTGCGCGAGGCCGAGATTGCGCTGAGCGACAAGCAGGGCGAGCTGGCAAAGATCAATTCCGAACTGTCCGACCGCTCGATGATGGCGGAGAGCCGCCAGGTCGAGCTGTTGGCTGTACGCGCGCAGATCGAAGAGCTGAAGAACCGCGTCGGCGATGCCGAGAAGGAATTTGCCACGACGCAGGCCCGGCTGACGCAGGAGCGCACCGAATCCGAGACCGCCTCGCGCGAGCTCGGCGACGCGCGCGGCCGCGTCGAGAATCTGAGCCAGCGCGTCACCGAGCTCGATCGCCAGCTCATGCTGCAGGTGAAGGAAGCCGAGATGCTGTCGGGCCGCGTCAGCGATCTCGAAGGCCGCCTCGCCACCCAGGGCAAGCTGCTTGCCGAGCGCGACTATGAGAACAACCAGCTCCGCCAGGCCAACGAGGGCAACGAGCGCACCGTCAAGGAGCTGCGCGTCGAGATCGCAGCCCTGAGCGGCGGCAAGTCGTCGGCCGCCATGGAGCAGATCCGCGCGGAAAAGACCGCGCTGGAGGAGCAACTGCGCAGCGCGCGCGACGAGCGGGCAAAACTCCAGCGCGACCTCAACGCGATCCAGCAGCAGGCGGAAAGCTCCTGGGCGACCGAGCGGATGGAGAACGCGCTGCTGCGCGAGCGCATCAACGACATCGCCGCCGAGGTGGCCAAGCTCGCGATGCAGCTCGAAGGCCCGAACTCGCCGATCGAGGCCCTGCTCGCGGCCGAGGCCGGCCAGCCCCCGAGACCGGCGCCGCGCCCGGCCAACGACGCTGCGACCAACGGCGCGGCCGCAGGCACCCTGCCCGAAGGCGGCGGAACGCTCGCCGAGCGCATCCGCGCACTCCAGGCCCACGCCTCCCGCGCCCGTCAGCAGGGCGCGTAAACGGCCCCAAAGCGGTCCCGTCGCCGGATTGCGTGAACTCCGGAAGGTTTTCGGGCCGCGGGGCGCCTGGAAACTTGACACCTTTGGCCCGCACTTCTAAATCGCGGGCTCCAATGCGCCGGCCGGCCGAAAGTCCGGCCGCCTGCATGATGGTCCCGGGCGCATAGCTCAGCGGGAGAGCGTTCCCTTCACACGGGAGAGGTCCAAGGTTCGATCCCTTGTGCGCCCACCATTCATCCCACCCCCCGCCAGCCTTCCTGAACCATCCCGTTGCGGACAAAGATCGACGCCTCGCGGCAGTCGAGACCCGTCCCGTCAAAATTGTCGAAAACAACCCCATGCACAGTAGCCGAGGCGAGCGGAAACAATAAGTTACGCTTTTCCGAATTCGATTTGACGCGTCGGGCAAGACAGGGGCCAGGATGGCATCATCCCCGGGCGTGGTGGCTCTCGCGAATGGAACCAGGCGATTCGACGAAAAGCCCGGCACGAGACCGGGCTGATCGCTAATATATTCCGAAGACGCTAATCGAGCAGCGAAGCAGGTTTAGGGCGCGCTGTCTGTATCTATTCGCGAGAATGCGGTGTTCGGCCACGCCTGAGGCAAGTCAGGTCATCACGGTCGAGGGAGGTGACCATGCCCGACGGCGTGAGGCGGGAAGCTGCGCAAGGGCCTCAATTTCATTGATGGACCCTTCCGGATGCCGCTCAGGCCGCCTCTCCCAAGACGTGGATTTCCGCGCAATCAGGACATTGCTTGCAGCAGGGCCGCGATCTTGATCGTCGCAAAGTTGGAATAGGTGTCGGAGACGGCATAGGGCAAAATAATCTGATCATGATGCCGCATCGCCCCACAGGTATAGACCACGTTGGGAACGTAGCCCTCGCGCTCGGACGGCTCCGGATGCAGCAAAGGTTCGCTCGCACGACCCAGCACCCTGGATGGGTCCTTCTTGTCGAGCAGGGCGGCGCCGATTGAATATTTTCGAACGGGGCCGACACCGTGCGTGAGCAACAGCCAGCCTTCATCGAGCTCGATCGGCGAACCGCAGTTTCCGATCTGCACGAACTCCCACGGAAACCGCGGCTTCAGGATGGCTTGACCGCCGTCCCATTGGTGCAGATCGTCCGAATAGATCAAGTAAAGGTTCTCGTTGTCCTGCCGCGCGATCATCGCGTATTTGCCGTCAATCTTGCGCGGGAACAGCGCCATGCCCTTGTTGTGGGCGGCGGTCCCCTGCAGCGGCGTCATTCGAAATGACAGGAAGTCGCGCGTTTCGATCAACTCCGACCGTATCGCTCTGCCCGTATACGCGGTGAACGTCGCGTAATACGTCTTGCGATCCTCATCGCTGAATTGGACGAAGCGGGCGTCTTCGATGCCTTGGGACTGTGACTCCGTAACCGGAAAAATCACCCGTTCGCTGATGTCCTGTTCTTCCTTGAACGTAATTTCAACCGTTTCGCCTGACGGCCCGGGTACGCGGCTCCCGATGCGGGGACTGGAGGCCAGTCGCGCGGTCGGATCGACCGCCAGGCTGCCATCGGCTGCGATCGTGCCGGTGCGAAATGTCAGCGAGGATACGTGCCCCTCGCCGACGGCCCGGAGACTGAGAACGAAGCGCAAGCCGCCTTTCGGCGCGCCCGACTGGTCGGGATGCGGCACGATGCTGGGATTGAACAGGGCGGACGCCTCGAACGAATATTCGTTGAGGAAATAGGCTCCGATCAACTGGCGCTGGACGCTCGAAAAAGCGCCGTGAGCCGCCAGCGCCCGTTCCATCTCCTCGGCGCGGAATTCGAACGTCTCCAGCAGGTTGCGATGCCGGCCCTGAAAGTTCGCCAAGACGTCCGCCAACAGGCTGGCGGTGACTTCGGGGTCAAGGGCCAAAACGCGTTCGACGATGTGATTGGCGCGCGTCTTGTCGGTCGGGTTGAGATCGCGCGGCTCAGTTGCCGGCTTGAACGGCCGAACGATCACGCGCGTAGGGTCGGGGCGCAGATGGAGCGCTTGCCGATGCAGGAAACTGGCTTGCGACAAGATGTCCTCGGATCTTTGGAGAGGTCAACCGAACTCAGACGCCGATGACGCGAAGCGCCGCCGACGGCGTCACGCTGACATTGACGCGCGCAAGCTGACGAATATCCGCAAGACTGAGCAGGTAAGACACGACGGATTCGCCGCCGCGGTTTTCGTTGGCACGGTCGGGATGCAATCCATCCCGGCAACTGCCGGTCTCGGGATCCACGAGCGCGATCGACAAATCGTTCCGGCCAAGAAACCAGGCGAAAACGTTGGTTGCGATCGCCTTCCATTCGGCATGACCTTCCGCGCGCCAGGCGGTCAGGCAGGCTGCGATCGTCGCCGCGGCCTCCACCGGCTGCTGGTCGAACGGGCGAGGCGCCCGGCGCAACTCACCGAAGCCGTCAGTGCCGATGGGGCGAAAATGCCCGGTGGAAGCCGTTTGCTGCGTCATCAGCCAACGCAAGGATCGCAATCCGGCGGCGAGGTAATCCCGTGCTTCCGTGGCCATCCCCGTGAGGATCAGGGCTTGCGACAGACGCGCGTTGTCGTACGCCAGGCCTTCCTCGAACCACGTCCAGTCCGGCGTCTCGACCGACGCGAGACTCGCCATCAACCTGTCGGCCAGAGCAAGCCGGATTGCGCGGGCGCGCGCATCATCGCGAACAGCGGCGCAATAGCCGTCCAGACCCAGCAGGGTGAAGGCCAACGCGCGGGGCGAACCAAAGGTCTCGACGACAGGCAGTGCCTCGGCAAACAAGCCGGCGGCCCATCGGCGTCGCGACGGGCTTGCGTCCCTGCGTGCGCACTCACCCAGTGCCCACAATGTTCGCCCATGGCTGTCCTCGGAGCCACGGTCTTCGAGCCAGCTTCGATTGAAACCCATGAAATTGCGAAACCGTCTGGTGTCGGGATTCCACGCATGCTGAACGAACGCGGCGAAACGGGCCGTCAACACTTCGGACAGGCGCGTTTCGCCGGGATTGTTGAGGGCGCACGCCAGCAGCAAGGCACGGGCATTGTCATCCACGCAATAGCCGTGATCCCGGTTCGGCACAGAATGCACGGCGTGCTGGAACAGGCCGGTGTCGTCGCACATCGAGAGAAAATGATCCAGTTGCATATCAGATGCCGCCGGACTGTGGGCGACCGCGACCGGCCCGGTACGCGCCACCACCTTGAGCCAGTCTCCATGACGTGCATTTTCGAACGCGACCATGTAACGCTCGGCCGTGCGCTCCCACGTCATCGATCGGCTGATGGCGTAGGCGCGCTCGCGCATCGCCTGCCGGCGAGGGGCATTGGTGAGCAATTGCGCGATTTCCTTGCCGACTGCGACCGCGTTGCCGAAGGGAACGATCACGCCACGGCCGTCATCCAGCAACTCGAGCGCATGCCAATACGGAGTCGAAACGACCGGCTTGCCCAATCCGAAGCTGTAGGCGAGCGTCCCCGACGTCATCTGCGCTTCGTTGAGATAGGGCGTAACGTAGACGTCGCTCATGGAAATGAATTCCAGCAACGTCGCCTGATCGACGAATTGGTCGAGGAATACGACGTGGTCGTCGATGCCAAGCTCGCGCACGCGCGTCATCAGACTCTCGCGATAGGCCTCGCCCTGGTCGCGCACCAGATTGGGATGCGTCGCGCCGAGCACGACATAGACCGCGTCCGGGCGACGTTCCAGGATCAGAGGCATCGCGTCGATCATGACCTCGATGCCCTTGCTGGGGGACAGCAGCCCGAAGGTCAGGATGACGGAACGCCCGCTGAATCCGAGCTTGGCCTTGGCCGCGTCGGGCTCGACAAACGGAAAATCGGGAATGCCGTGGGCAATCACCTCGATCTTGTCGTCCGGCACGCGATAGACGCTGCGCAACATCTCGCGTCCCTTGTTCGCCATCACGATGATCCTGGAAGACGCCTCGACGAGGCGCTCCATGACCGCACGCTGCGCGGCGGTCGGCTTGGCCAGCACCGTGTGCAGCGTCGTGACGACAGGCATGCTGAGGCCCGAAAGCAGCTCCAGGATGTGAGCGCCGGCCTCACCGCCGAAGATCCCGAATTCATGTTGCAGGCAAACGACGTCGAATCGGCCCGCATTCAGGAATGCCGCGGCACGGACATAGTCTTCGATGGCGTCATCCTTGATCTGCAGGGCGACGGAAGCGGGATAATCGTAGGCCTGTCCGTGGTCGTTCATTGTAACGATGCTGACCTCCAGGTCCGGCCGCGAATTCGAAATCGCCCTTTCCAGATCGGTCGTGAACGTCGCGATGCCACAACGGCGAGGGAGCGAATTGCCGATGACTGCGATGCGCCGAAGCGGGCTCACGTTCGCGCCTCGGCGAGGCCTGCGAATTGCGGAACTGAATGCGCGACCGGACGGGCATGCTTGCCGGGCTGGTCGAGACTCTGCAACAGCAAATCGACCGGGCGGCTGGCGGGATACGCGATCAGCGCGCTCAATCCATTGTCGCCAACCTCGATGCTGTTGCGGCCGCCACCGATGAAGATGGCTTCCCCGACGGATGCCGGGGCCAGACCGACTGCGGCGTGGCCCTCGAGAATGAGCATCCAGGTCTCCGGTTCGGCAAGCAGCGCCCAGTTCGAACCTCCGGGAAGTTCAATGCGTTCGAGAACGAAATGCTTGCTCGCGACGAGAAGCGTCCGGTTGGCGGTAACGGCCGCCGAATTGCCAAGCGTTCGAAGCGGCCACGGATGGGCAACGGCGACGGCGTTGTCCTCGTGCAATTCACGCTGCCGACCATAGTCGAACAGGCGGAATGTCGTGTCGCTGCGTTGCTGAATTTCCGCGAGCACGATGCCGGCTCCGATGGCGTGGATGGTGCCGGCCGGGATGTAGATGACATCACCTGCGGCAACCGATCGCCAGTGAACGAGTTCGGCGATCGAGCCGTCCTGGATCGATGCACGCAACTGCTGCGCCGTTACCTGATGTTTCAATCCAGCGCCGATCTGCGCGTCGGGCTGGGCCGAGAGGATGTACCATGCCTCGCTCTTGCCGTTCGGCATCCCCATTGCGCGCGCGAACGTGTCATCTGGATGAACCTGGATGGATAACGGTTGACTGGTGAACAGCAGCTTGAGCAGCAAGGCGGGGGTGGGTGCGCTCTCGTCGGATCGCTCGAACCACAGCTCGCCGACGGCACCGCCAGACCCGTCAATATTGCTCCAGGGTTTGAGATCGCCGACGCCCCAGGGCTTGTGGACGACCCGCACGCTGGCATGTTCGGTAGGCATAGGTGATCCTGACCCGTGACGCACACGTCGGGGCGACGTGCCGTTGACCGATTTCGTCAATAGGATTTGGCGTGGCTAAGGCGTCGCGAATCCGGGCAGGCGCCCAAGGCGTCGGATGCTGAGCTCCTCAGGTGGCTACTCCGGCACGCGATTACAACCTCCCGGAGGGCGCTTTACTCGCTCCACTTCGCAACAGCAGCGTTCGTCTCATTTGCTCCACGACGTGCCGCCAGCGTATCCAGGGGCCAAGTCGTACCTGGCTTCCGCAATGTCTCAGTCGATGATGGATGTCGGAGTGCTGGATTTCGGTCCCCAGGAAGGACGAGGCCCAGTCCATGCCGGGAGCGAATCCCATTCGGCCCATCGCATACGGCGCTCCTCATCTCCCACCCTGACAAAGACGAAAGCCGCGTCATCACTTCCCGTTTTCGATCCAGCGAACACGGCCGGCATTCCATACGCATTCCTGATCGTTGCTTTGTTGGCCATTGCGACCTCCTGGCGGGTTTGTTGCGCGGTCCGGACCGCAGAAGGGCCGACGTTAAAAGATAAACGCGGCCGCGATGAGCAGCACGAAAACGACCAGCAGCAGCGTCGGAGGCACGCCCCACTCACGCAAATCGAATTTGGCTGGATTTGACACCTGACCGCCTCCTTAGCTTGGGCGGGAGCGCAACGCTCTCAGTCACCGATAGACTGCCAGGGGCGCGCGGTGATGCCTCAGGTATAACCACTTCTGGCCGAATAGCGAGAAATTTGCAGACTTATTCCCAAATCCGCCAGGATGGGGCCTGCTGCGGTCTCGCCATCAAGAGGAACCATCCGCGAGTACGGCGCTCTGCTCGCTTGTTCAGGCTTCATGCGGCCCGAGCCGGCCGCAAGGCTGCGTAGAGGCCGACGAGGGTCCCGATGGCGACCAGCGCTGCCGCCAGCAGCACCTGCAATTCCCCATCGTCGGTCGTGCCGATGGACGACACGAGTCTGGTCACGACGACGAACAGAATGCCCACGGAGGCCGCTGCGCCCACGCTGAGATAGGCGAGCTCTCGCGTCAGGTTCCGGCCGAGAAGTCCGAGTGCCGTGAAATACATCGCGCAAGCGTTGGGATGAACGAACAAGGCGACGCGCGCGTAAGGACCGTAGGCGTCGAGAAGCGACTCACACCGGTTCAGTGCCGCCTTTGAGGCAACCCGCTGCAACAACGGTCTGAAAAAACGAGCCTGTCCGTAACTCAAGACGGCGCCCACGATGATGGCGAGCCACGCCACGACGAAAACGGAGACATCCGCGGGCTTCGGATTGAGCGCCACGGACATCAGGATGAGTGCGGTTCCGGGGAAATAGCCGAAATACGGGAAGACGGACTCCAGGAGCACGCAGACGAATATGAAGACCGGAAACCACGGTGAACCGGTCGCATCCTGGACGATGGCGTTCAAGTCGAAGAGATCAGTCCTGTACAGGACGAGGTACATGCACATGGCCAACCCAGCCAGCGCATAAAACGGCAACGCTCCCGAGAGAAACCGTCTCATCCAACCATCGGGCTTTGTTGCGCGGACACGGCGGAGACCATCGATATCAGGACAAGACAATTGAAACGCATGGCCCATGGTTTAGGCGAATGAGATCGCCCCTGTCGATAGCAATCCTCGCCTCGCCCTGCGCGCCCCTCATGCGATCGACAGAATCTCGATCTCCTGCGTGCCCGCCCCAACGACGTCTCCGACCGCCTTCCCCATCAGCGACTTCGCGACCGGCGCGACGAACGAGATCGAGCCTGCCTTGGGGTCGGCTTCGTCCTCGCCGACGATGCGATAGGTCTGCACGCGGCCGTCAGGGCGGCTGAAGGTCACCGTGCTGCCGAAGGCGACGATATCGGTCGAGGCCGGATGAGGAACGACCTGCGCCGTGCGCAGCCGTTCGGTGAGATAGCGGGCGTCCCGCAACGGCACCGCCGACTGCCGGCGCCTCTCGTTGACGTCCTCGATGGCTTGCGCGGCTTCATAGGCCTCGCGCGCTTCGTCGAGCTGTCTCTGCAACGCCTGCAAGCCTGCTTCCGTCACGAGGTTGGGATGCGGCGAGATCGGGCGATCCGGCAGCAGCGTCTCTGCCGCGGTTTCGGCGCTCTCTTCCTTGGTAAAGGCGACGCTCAATGCAAAATCCTGTCGAACTGTTTTGGACGATTTGCCAAATTATATCTCAAGTTCGACGAAACGGCGCAGCTTGAAGACGAGGTCCGGCATGGCTTGGCGGAACCGCGTCGCATTCTGGAACGTCGTCGAGAACGGCGCGAAGGTGATCATCGCGTTCCAGTGCCGGTAGCCGTAGACCGTGACTGAGGCGCCGGTCGCCGGAAAATCCTCCAGTTTGCGCAGCTCGCCGAGCACGAGATCGGCAATCGCTTCCGCAGGCAGCAATTGCCTGCCGTCCGGCGTCGTGGCGATCTTCACCGGCGGCTCGACCGGCCTTGTGACTGCCGGCACGGTTTCGGCCGCTTTCTCGGGCTTGATCTCGGCCTTGTTCTCGGGCCTGTTCTCGGCCTTGGCCGGCGCAGCATCGGGGGTGGGCGGCTCGACCAGCTCAAACCCGTTCGTCGGCGCGGTCGGGGGAACCTCGGTGAGCGGCGGCGGTACGATACTGTCTGCTGAGCGCTTGTTGCCTCCCAGGATGCTGCTGATCATGGCCACAAGGCCAGCATCCTTCACGTCGTCACTCATTGCTCCCCCCGGGCTTTGGCCTAATCTAGCACCGCTCTCGCAGACCGCCACCGGGGATGTGGGGCCGGAATCGGCAGGGCCAAGATCCCATTCCAGGGCCGTCCTTCGAGGACATCGGCGGCGCAAAGGCTGATCGCCTCGCGCCGCCGCGCGATCGTCACTGCTTATCGAACGGAATGTATTGCTGATACTGCTTGGGCACCGAACTGCGGTAGCGCGCGGGCACGGTGCCGCTGTCGACCGAATGATCGATCTCCTGCTGCCGCGTCATCTTCTTCTTCGCGGACTTCTTCAACGCGCTCTTCTTGGAATCGCTCGGCTGGCTGGAGCTGTCGGTGGCTGCGCCGGGCGCCGTCGTCGTCGCTGCCGGCGCAGTCGTTGTCGCCGCAGGCGCCGCGGTGCCGGCGGCAGCAGGCGCGCCCTGGGCCAACGCGAGCGGTGTTTGCGTGAGAAGCGCCAGCGCTGCTGTCGCAGCCAGCAAGTATGACCTATGCATCAGAACCTCCAAAATACCTGATCGGAATGTGGCAAGCGTAGTTCTCCCGGGGAGACGCATGCAAGTCTGCTCACGATAGGCCGGAACCCCATCGCAAACTGTGGCCGAGATCACATAGCCGGCCGCTCGCTGCGGCACGATGTGCCTCGTCGCGAACGCAAGGCATTCCATCGCTCGCGGCCCTGCTCGCCGTAGCATCCCCGGCCGCGCAGGCGCATCCTTCGAACGATCGATATCATCGCCTGCGCTGTACGTTCGCGCAGCAGCGCAACGACCGACGACGTCGCGGCGTGCGCGCACGACGCGCGCGTCGCTACAATCTCGACGTGAAGACGATCCGTCTCGCCGACGATCCCGCGAATTGACACTGCGCGAAGCCGCTTGCGTCTTTCGATGACGAGAATGTTATCCGCCATCGTTCCGGGAAGAATTTGCAAAGCGCAGCCGCAGCTTGTCCATCGCGCTTGCTCCCGGAACAGCATCGATGCCGCGCAACGTGTGAAGTGGCGGCTTGTGGCGTCCAAACGCCTGATCTAGCCTGACATGCATATTATGTTGAAAACAACTTTAGCTTTATTTGTTCCACCGTGACTTTTCAGGGAGGTGTTTCAATGACCAGCCGCCACGCAGTTGTTCCGCGCGGTCTGAACGCAACGCGTTCGTCGCTTTCGCAAGGCCGCTTCGGACGCATGTTCCGCAAGCTCGCACCGGCCAAATTCGGCCCGAACGATTCCGACAATGTCGCGAACCTGTCGGCGCTGGCCGACAAGATGGTCGCCGACTTCGACGGACCGAAGGACGGGCCGGATGCGGAAGAGAGCGGCATTCCCGCGCTCTACACCTATTTCGGCCAGTTCATCGACCACGACATCACCTTCGATCCGGTCAGCTCGCTGACCAAGCTGCAGGACCCCGACGGGCTCGTCGACTTCCGCACGCCGTCGCTCGACCTGGACAATCTCTACGGCCGTGGCCCGAACGATCAGCCGTACATGTATGACGGTATCAAGTTCCGCCTCGGCGAGAAGGTCACCGGCGCGGGCGTACCGGATGCCAGCGACCTGCCGCGCTTCAAGGGCCGCGCGCTGATCGGCGATCCCCGCAACGACGAGAACAGCATCGTCTCGCAGTTCCAGGCCTTGATGCTGCGCTTTCACAACCGCATGGTCGACGACAATGACAGCCTGTCGTTCGAAGACGTGCAGAAGCGCGTCAGATTCCACTATCAATACGTGGTGCTGAACGACTTCCTGCCGCGCATCGTCCACGCCAGCGTGCTTGACCAGCTGAAGACCGCAGGTCACTACGACCGCAGCAAGCTCGCCCACTACCATTGGAAGACCTATCCGTTCATGCCGGTCGAGTTCTCGGTCGCGGCCTACCGGCTCGGGCACTCCATGATCCGTCCCGGCTACCGGCTGAACGACGCGGCCAACATGCTGCTGCAGATCTTCCCCGATCCCAACAATCCCGACCACAACGCACTGACCGGCTTCCGTTCCATGGGACCGGGACGCGCCATGGACTGGAGCCGCTTCATCGATCTGGACACGCGCCCCTACGGCGTCGAGGACGACGACACCAATCCCGACAACAAGAGACGGCTTCAGTTCGCCTATCGCATCGATACCTCGCTGGTCGATCCACTGCGCAAGCTGCCGCCGGAGGTCGCCTCCAATCCGTCGTCACTGGCGCTGCGCAATCTCGAGCGCGGCTGGCGGCTCGGACTGCCGTCGGGCCAGGCCGTCGCCAGGGCGATGAACCTGACGCCGCTGACCGACGATCAGATCATCATCGGCAAGGCCGTCGACGAGCCGGGACCGGGCGATCCGCAAGTCAAGATCGCGAACATCGCGAACGGCGTGTTTGCCGACAACTGCCCGCTCTGGACCTACATCCTGGCCGAGGCGCGCAACTTCCACACCGATGTGATGGTCCCGGCGACCGGCGCGCCGGCGACGGGAGTCAGGACGCCGCAACTCGGGCTGGTCGGCGGCCGCATCGTCGCCGAAGTCTTCCTGGGCATGATGTTCGGTGACAATTCCTCCGTGCTGTCGCAGGACCCGAACTGGACGCCGGTGACCGGCTCCGGCTTCGCACTGAAGGACCTCGTCGCCTACGCGCTCGGCCAGGGCGATCCCCTGCACTGAGCACGTGACGGACGATGATGCAAAGGCCGCTCGTGTCGTGCGAGCGGCCCTTTGTCATCGCGCGCGACGGGGAGAGGCGACCGTGCTGCTAGAGCATGATCCGGAAAAGTGCGAAGCGGTCTTCCGAAAAGATCATGCTCAAACAAGAACCTAGAGCGCGATGACGATTCATCCCAACCTCAACGCGCTTTAGCGCGCATCGAGTCAGCCAAAGATTAGCCAGCTCACAGGCGTGGCCTCATAAACTCGTCGAGTCCGGATTGCTCTCAGAAGGCGACATTGAGACCGACATGCCAACAGTTCGGCCTTGGCCAAAGGCGGAAGTGAATACGTTTTCCTGCCGCCACACTCGATCTTCCAATGTGCGATATCGGTTATCGCTGTAGCGCCCGGCAAATTGCAATGATCTCCTGCGGTTCAGGCCGGTTGCGATAGTCTGCATCGACATGCGCATAGACAATATGCCCGGATCGATCAATCACGAATGTACCAGGTACGGGAAGTATCCACTTGCCGTCGGCATTTCGCTTCTCAAGATCGATGTTCGAGCCTTTCAATATGCTTTTTGCGGCATCATCCATTTCGAAGGTAAGACCGAATTGTTCGGCTATCTTCCCACCCTGATCGATCAGGACCGGAAATATCGAGCCGGCGGAAGTGGTATTGTCAGAAAAAACCGGGACGGCCTCCGGAGACACCGCTATCAAGGCTGCGTTGGCTTCGGACAACAGCGATTGAACTCCAAGCAGCCCACGGAGGTAGACATTGCAGTATCCGCACCAAGTGCCGCGGTAAAAGACCATAACCAGAGAAGAGTACTTGTTCTGGGCAAGATGCTCGGCCAGACTCCATGTTCCGCCCTCAGCCATCGGCATCGAAAAGTCCGGTGCTTTGTCGCCAACGCCGACGGCTTTGGTTCTCACGCGCAAAGCCTGAATGGCAGGATCTATCTGGCCCCCGAACAGGATGTTCGCTTGTTCGACACCTCGCCGTGCGATCAGATTTTCGCTGAACAGGGCAAGGGAAGCTGCGAGAGGGACGGTGGGCCGATTGTGAGCACTTTCATTGCTCATGTTTCACTCCATGGCAATTTGGGGCGACTTCCGCTTTGACCTCGACATCTGACGCTTACGAGATCGCGCCTCAATGCGCGGCCCCGAGGCCGATCTCTTCCAGCCGCGTTGCGAACCAGCGCGACAGCGGCTGATCGAGGAGGCCGCTGACATAGACCTCCGACATCGTCACATTGTGCGCGTCCAGCACCAGCAGCACGCCGATCCAATAGGCGAACCAGACATGCGCGTCGGTCAGCGCCATCAGCTTGTGCTGGTCGTGATCGAGCGCGGTGTGGTTGCTCGCCTTGCGGATCTCCACGGTGAGCAGATTGTTCGGGATCTCGCGCTGATGCACGACGACGTCGGGATAGATCGACTTGCCCAGATGATCGTCGGTCGAGATGATGGTGCCGTGCGGCAGGTGCAGCGTGCGCTCGCCGAGCCGGTCGTAGTTGCAGTCGACCGCCCAGCCGGCGAACTGCTTCTCCAGATGCACGGCGAAGCGGTGCGTGATCGCCCGCTCGCCAAGGTCCTTCTCGAACAGGAAACCCTCGTTGGCGTAGAAGTCCCGGAGCGCCGCGATCACCTTGTTCAGCTCGGTCTGCATCTTGCCCCCCGGCCCTCGGCGCTCCTGATGCTGTGCCCTACATCTGGACTTCGATCAGCCGCGGTCCGGGCTCGGCGACAGCCTCGGCCAGCGCCTTGTTGAATTCGTCCGCGCTGGTGACGGCGCGGCCGGGCACGCCCATGCCCTTGGCCAGCGCCACGAAATCCAGCGTCGGACGGTCGAGCCGCAGCATGTCGTTGGCGCGCTGGCCGGGCTCGCCGGCGCCGACATTGTCGAACTCGCCGCGCAGGATCTGGTAGATGCGGTTGGCGAACACGATGGTGACGATGTTGAGGTTCTCTCTCGCCTGCGTCCACAGCGACTGGATCGTGTACATCGCGCTGCCGTCGCCGACCATGGTGATCACCTTGCGGTCCGGACAGGCGATCGCGGCGCCGATCGAGAGCGGCGTCGAGAAGCCGATCGAGCCGCCCATGTTCTGGAGCCAGTCGTGCGGGGCGGCGGCCGCCGTCGGCGGGAAGAAGGCCCGGCCGGTGGTGAGGGATTCGTCGACCATGATCGCGTTCTCGGGGATCGCGTAGGCGATCGCCTGCGCGATCGAGGCGTGGGTCAGCGCGCCGGTCGGCTTGACCAGATCGGCCAGGGCCTGCGGCTTGACGTCCTTCGCACTGGCCTTCACAGCGCCCGCGAGCGCTTCGAGCGCGGCGACCGAATTCTCGCCCCAGGAGGTCATGCGGTGCACGTCGCAACCCTCGGGCCTGAGCACGCTCGGCTTGTTCGGATAGGCGAAGAACGCTACGGGGTCGTCGGACTCGACCAGCACGATGTGACGGAATTTCGCCAGCATCGGAATTGCGTTCTCGATCACGTAGTGAATGCGGTCGATCGAGTAGCGGCCGCGGCCGCGCGCCATCTTCGGGCGGAAGGTCGGGCCCATCACGGTGCAGCCGGTCTTGTTCGCGATGCGCTCGGCCAGCGCCAGGCCCTGCTCGGAGAGCGCGCTGCCGGTCATCAGCAGCAGCGTGCCCTCGCCGTCGCCATGCAGGATCTTCGCGGCCTGCTCGACCGCCTGCGGCGAATAGCTCGCGCGCTGCTGCTCGGCCGGAACCTCGGCGATGCCGTCGGCCTCGTTCCAGGCGGTGTCGGCGGGCAGGATCAGGGTCGCGATCTGCGGCGGTGCGCTTCTGGCGGCGGCGATCGCCGCGGCGCCGTCAGCGGCGATCGATTTGGAGTCCGGCGAGGTGCGGACCCAGGACGACATCGGCCGGGCAAGGCCCTCGATGTCGGAGGTCAGCGGCGCGTTGTAGCCGATATGGTAGATCGCATGCTGGCCGACGATGTTGACGATGCCGGAATTCGCCTTCTTGGCGTTGTGCAGATTGGCAAGGCCGTTGGCGAGGCCGGGACCGAGATGCAACAGGGTCGAGGCCGGCGTGCCCTTCATCCGGAAATAGCCGTCGGCAGCGCCCGTCACCACGCCTTCGAACAGCCCGAGCACGCAGCGCATGCCCGGGACGCGGTCGAGCGCTGCGACAAAATGCATCTCGGAGGTACCCGGGTTGGTGAAGCAGACGTCCACCCCGCCCTTGACCATCGTCCGCACCAGGCTTTCCGCACCGTTCATCCGTCAGCTCCCGCAACCGGCAATGTCCAATTATCCGTCCGATCAATCATTGTTCGCTGGTTCCGTCAAAGCAATAGGCGGCATCGCGGCCCAGCCCCGCGCGACGATGCGCAGGTTTGGCTAATGCTTTCCGACCAATCGGCGTGGTTGCCGATTTGGTAACGCCGATCGCCGAGGATGACGTCCCTCACGGCGCCGTGGCTTGCGAAATGCCCGCAAATATGGCCTGTGGCTTTCGTTGAATCGATTTTTTGCTGGGGGAAACAATGATCCGGTTTTTTGCCGCGCCGATTGCCGCCATCGCATTGCTGTCGGCCACATTGGGCGGCGCCTCTGCGGCCGGAATGTTCGACTTCACGGGTACCAGTTCCACCGGGTATCTCGGCGGCGGCGGCGGCGTGAGCCCGATCCCCCGGACCACCGTCATGTACAACGGCAATTATGCCCCCGGCACCGTCGTGGTGAACACGGCCGAGCGGCGGCTGTATCTGGTGCTCCAGAACGGCCAGGCGCTGCGCTACGGCATCGGCGTCGGCCGCGACGGCTTCCGCTGGGGCGGGGTGCACAGGATCACCGCCAAGAAGGAATGGCCGGACTGGACGCCGCCGTCGCAGATGCTGGCCCGCCGGCCCGACCTGCCGCGCCACATGAAGGGCGGCATCGAGAACCCGCTCGGCGCGCGCGCGATGTATCTGGGCTCGACGCTGTACCGCATCCACGGCTCCAACGAGCCGGAGACGATCGGCCAGGCGGTGTCCTCGGGCTGCTTCCGCATGACCAATGACGACGTCAGCGACCTCTACAGCCGCGTCTCGGTCGGCACCCCCGTGGTCGTGCTGAACAACTAGCCGGGCAGCGAACGGCCGCAATCCGACGGGGCGGGTGAATATGCGGTCTTGTGCGTCGCTTCCGAATACGGCAGCGTCGCATGGCAATGAGCGCACTGGTCCCGCCTTCGTCCGGCTTTCGCATCGCCCTGCTGGCGCTCGCCACCTTCGGGTTCGCCCCTGACACCACCATCGCCGTCGCGGGCGAATTGCCCGCGATCGCCTCGCGCCAGCGCGCCGAGAAGAAGAATTTTACCGACGGCGAGATCGTCGAAGGCTTCCTGAAAACGGCGTTCGGCGCCGAGTATCATCTCGCCGGCCGCGTCGACCGCATCCGCAAGTTCGACGGGCCGGTGCGCGTGTTCGCCGAGAGCGACCGCGCCGACCGCAAGACCCAGCTCGCCAAAGTCGTGGCCGACATCGGCACCCGCGTGCAGCATCTCGACATCGCCATGACCGACTCCAGCGAGGCGGCGAACGTGCGCGTGAAGCTCGTGCGCGACCGCGATCTGTTCCGCACCATCTCGAGTTTCTACGGCGCGGAGAAGGCCCGCGAGATCCGCACCTCGCTCGATCCGCAATGCCTGTCCGGCTTTCGCAAGAACGAGCATTTCGAGATCGAGCATTCCGACGTCATCCTCACCGTCGACAACGGCGATTTCACCTTCCTCGACTGCGCCTATGAGGAGCTGCTGCAATCGCTTGGGCCGATCAACGACACCGCGAGCGTGCCGTGGACGATGTTCAACGACAACGTCTCGATGGGCTATTTCGACGTCTACGACCAATACATCCTCAATCTGCTCTACGATCCCCGCATCAAGGCCGGCATGACCGTGGCCGAGGTCAAGGCGGCGCTGCCCGGCGTGCTCACCGATGTGCGCATCTGGGTGAAGCGCGTGAACGACCTGAAGGAGTGAGGCTCTGCCCCTCCCCTGGGGGCCTCACACCTTCGTCGCCTTCGTCATCAGGAACTGCTGGCGCATGACGTTGTTGCCGGCGTCGAAATATTCCGAGATCAGCGCCTCGAACCCGGCGCGGAAGCTCTTGAGCTTGTCCGGCTCGTCCTTGTACTGGCCGATCAGCTTGATCAAAGGTCCGATGGTCGTTTCCATGGTACGGCGAAAATGCTGCGGACTGAGTGCGGACGGCGTCATCATGTCCATCTCGAAGCGGAGATCCGCCACCTTGCCCGCGAGGCGCTCGGTGACGATCTTCGGATCGCCCCACAGCACCGGCGATGCAACGCCCTCGGGCGGCGGCAAATGGCGGCCGATCAGCGCGAACATCCGTCCGACGTAGAGATGCGGCGGCCAAGTGGAGAAGGCGATGGTGCCGCCCGGCTTCAGCACGCGCAGCATCTCGGCAATGGTGACGTCGGGGCGCGGCGCGAACATGTGGCCGAACTGGCTCAGCACCACATCGAACTCATTGTCCCCGTAAGGCAGGCTCTCGGCGTCGCCGTCGGCGAAGTCGACATCGAGCTTCGCCAATTGCGCGTGCTCGCGGGCGCGCTCGATCAAGACCGGCGACAGATCGAGACCCCTGACTTTTGCGCCGCGGCGCGCCGCCGTGATCGCGACGACACCGGTGCCGCATCCGACATCGAGCAGCCTTTGGCCGGCGGCAACGCCGGCAAAACCAACGAGCTTGGCGGCACTCGGCGTCGTGAACACCTCCATCGGCGTAAACAGCGACCAGGCCTCCTTCTGGACTGCCTTGAAACCTGCAAACGGATCCTGCTCGGTCACGGAACTCTCCTTTGCTCGAGGTCGATCTTCATGAGGCTCGCAAGGGTCGCCGAAGGTTCAACGCACGCGCAAGGGCCGTCCAAGGGCGGTCGCGCCGGCCTATTGAACGAGATCGGCGACGGTGGTTGCCGCCTTGAGGCCGGTGCCGGTCAGGACTGCGACCGTGGTCTCGTTCGCCTTGATGGCACCGTTGGCGGAGAGTTTTTCCAGCGCCGCGGCCGCGCTGGCGCTGGTCGGTTCGGCAAACAGGCCTTGGCGGGCAAGACGCCGCAGGGCGGCGACGATCTCGTCCTCGGTGAGCGCGACGGTGCCGCCGCCGCTCTCGCGCAAGGCGCCGATGATCTCGCGCAGGCGCAGCGGATGCTTGATCGCGGTGCCTTCGGCAATTGTCTTGCTCACCTCGCGCGCGACGGGCGTATCGACGCCGGCCCGAAAGCTCGCGTCGATCGGCGAGCAGTTTTGCGGCTGCGCCGCGAACAGGCGCGGCAGCCTTGCGATCTGGCCGGCCTTGAGCAGCTCGCGGAAGCCGAAGGCGCAGCCGAGCAGGCTGCTGCCGGCGCCGACGGGGACGATGACATTGTCGGGCGCGCGAAAACCGAGGTCTTCCCAGATCTCGTAGGCGAGCGACTTGGTGCCTTCGAGGAAGAACGGCTGCCAGTTGTGGCTGGCGTAAAAAGTCTGGCTCGACTGGCGGATGGCCTCGGCCTCAGACTCCTCGCGCGGGCCCTCGACGAGCTGCACCGCGGCGCCATAGGCACGCACCTGCGCAATCTTCGCCGGCGAGGTCGACGCCGGTGCAAGGATTTTCACGCGCATGCCCCCGGCGGCACCTAGCCCGGCCATCGACGAGCCGCCATTGCCGGAAGAGTCTTCAAGGATGGCGTCGACGCCGATCTGCCGCAGGAAGGACAGCATCACCGCCGAGCCGCGGTCCTTGAAGCTGCCGGTCGGATTGAACCATTCGAGCTTGAAGAACGGTCGCAGCTCGCCCCAGTTCTGCTGAACCAGCGGCGTGCACCCTTCGCCGAGCGTGATCGGCTGCGCGATCGCGACCGGCAGCGCTGCCCGGTAGCGCCAGAGTGAACGCGTGCGGGGCTCGATGTCCTCGCGCGACAGCCCTGCCCCCGGCGTCACCAGCAGCGGCGTACGCTGGTCCGAGCACCAGCGCGGCTGGTCCAGCGGATAAAGCTGTCCGTTGCGGGGATCGATATAGCTGGCGGCGGGCATGGCGGTCTCCAGGGCAAGGGCGTTCTGTGCGACTGGACTGATGACATGTTTTGTCCAGAAACTCGACGGCCGCCGCGCAGACCAGGCACCGCCCCTTGAAAATACAAAAATAACAATTATTTCAGTATCTTACACTAATCGCGACGGCGCGCGGGCAAGGCTCGCCGGCGTGAGATTGCGGCGCACGGAAGAGCCCCGCCGGCGCGCTGATGACGGGAATTTGGCGGCGAACGGCCCTGCCCCGCACAGCACGATTAACTTGTCTGTCGTGGCTGGCCGCTACAATATGTTGGATTGAGCTTGCGTCGCCGGCGTTCCGGCAGCGCAACAGAGCCAGGCCCGTCCGAGCGGCGGGCCGTTGGCTTTTTGGGAGCCTGGACATGAGCCGCGCGAACCGTACCGACCACATCCGCCTGACCTCCCATCCGGAGCCGGGCCGGAAGGCCGCCTTTCCGATCCACTGGGGCGCCGCCGACGCGCGCGCCCGCGGGCCGATCATCGGCACGGTGTCGCGCGCTGGGGATCGCAACGTGATCGGCAGCCATGGCGGCTCCTATGCGATGTACCGGGCGCTCGCCGTCTCCGCCGGCGCGCTCGATCCGATCCGGCGCCCCGACCTCACCAACACGTTCCCCGCGGCGACCATCGGACCGTTCGAGCAATGGCGCGATCCCGCAAAGATCGTCGCGCTCGATCCCTGGGGTCATCTGGTCGCCGAGAATTTCGGCAAGGAGATCGCCGAGGGCTCCGACATCCGGCCGAGCATCGCGGTGACGCGCGCGCGGCTCGACCTGCCGGAGATCCGCGAGGCGCTGGCCGCAAAACGGCTGCGCGCCGACGGCGAAGTCGTGCATGCCAATGGCAGCGTGTCGGTGGTGAAGATCGCGATCGATCCGGTCTGGTATTTGCCCGGCCTTGCCGAGCGCTTCGCGACCAACGAGACCGAGCTGCGGCGCACGCTGTTCGAGCAGACCGCCGGCATGTTCCCCGAGCTGGTGACCCGGCCGGACATGAAGGTGTTCCTGCCGCCGATCGGCGGCACCACGGTCTACATGTTCGGCGACGTGACCAAGCTGCCGGACCATCGCACCAAGATCACCTGCCGCGTGCATGACGAGTGCAACGGCTCCGACGTGTTCGGCTCCGACATCTGCACCTGCCGCCCCTACCTCATCCACGGCATCGAGGAATCCGCGCGCGGCGCGCAGGAGGGCGGGCTCGGGCTCGTGATCTACAACCGCAAGGAAGGCCGCGCGCTCGGCGAGGTCACGAAATTCCTGGTCTACAACGCCCGCAAGCGCCAGGAGGATGGCGATGCGGCCGCCGCCTATTTCGAGCGCACCGAATGCGTCGCCGGCGTCCAGGACGCACGCTTCCAGCAATTGATGCCGGATACGATCCACTGGCTCGGCCTGAAGCGCATCGACCGCTTCCTGTCCATGAGCGACATGAAGCACGACGCGCTGACCTCGCAGGGCATCGACATCGTCGAGCGCGTACCGATCCCGCCGGAGCTGATTCCGGCCGACGCCTATGTCGAGATCGCCGCGAAGAAGGCCGCCGGCTACTACTCGACCGACATCGCGCCGGAGAAGGACGTCAACGGCGTGGTCGGACGGTCGCTGGAAAAATATTGATCGCGTGATGGCGGACGCTTTGGAACGGCAGGCCCGCTCGCTGCTCAGCGCAGAAGCAGTGCGCACGCGGGCCGGAGAGATGCTCGAGATCGGCCTGAACGGCGGGCTCACGCATTTCACCATCGATCTCGATCGCATGGACGGCGTTGCGGAGGCCGTGCTCGCGGTCACGCGCAAGGCCTATCCGACGCTCGATATTCCCTTCCATGCGCGCTGGCGCCACTTCGTGCTCGGCGGCGTCGACCGCTGGGCGCGGCTCGCCGACGCCACGTCGTGGCCGGATCGCGCGGCGCGCGCGCGCGCCGAGTTCGACCTTGCCATCGTCAGCGTCCTGCTTGATGCCGGCGCGGGAGCGGCGTGGCGATACCGTGACGCCGTGACGGGGCAAGATATCGGCCGATCCGAGGGACTTGCGATCGCCAGCCTCGACATGTTCGCAAGCGGACTGTTTTCCGGCGATGCGCGCGCACCGTTCAGGGCCGACGCGGATTTGCTCGCAAAGCTGCCCCTCGCCGCGCTCACCTCCGCTTTTCAGGTGAGCGATGCCAATCCGCTGCTCGGCCTCGAAGGACGCACCGATCTGTTGCGGCGTCTGGGCCGGCTCGTATCCGAACGTGCCGATGTTTTCGGCCTGCGCGATACGCCGCGGCCGGGCGGCCTGTTCGATCACATCGCGGCACAGGCAGTGGGCGGCGCCATCGCCGCGCCCGCGATCCTGTCGGCGGTGCTGAACCAGCTTGGGCCGATCTGGCCGTCGCGCCTCGAACTTGCAGGAATTCCGCTCGGCGATTGCTGGCGCCATCCGGCGATCAAGGCCAACGACGCAACGGCGGGCCTCGTGCCCCTGCACAAGCTGTCGCAATGGCTGAGCTATTCGTTGATCGAACCGCTGCAGCGCGCCGGGCTCGAGGTCACCGACATCGACGGCCTGACCGGGCTTGCCGAATACCGCAATGGCGGCCTGTTCGTCGACCACGAGGTGCTGCGCCTGCGCGATCCCAATGACGCCGAGCGGGCGCATGCGGTGGATTCCCTCCTCGTCGTGGAATGGCGCGCGCTGACCTTGGCGTTGCTGGACCGTTTGGCGGAGCGCGTCCGCGCAAAGCTCGGTCGCACGCCCGAGTCCCTGCCACTCGCCAGCATTCTGGAAGGCGGCACCTGGGCCGCAGGCCGCGCCATTGCCTTTTCGCGTCGTCCCGATGGCGCGCCGCCGCTCAAGGTGATCAGCGACGGCACGGTTTTCTGACCCTCTCCTTGTGGGAGAGGGTGCCTCGCGTAGCGGGGGTTGCTTCCGCGGGAGTCTCTCTCACTGAAGCTCGCGGAAGGTACCCCTCATCCGGCGCTTCGCGCCATCTTCTCCCACAAGGGGAGAAGGAAGAAAGGCATCCGATCATGGAAGGCGTCACGATCGTCGATCATCCGCTGGTGCAGCACAAGCTGACGCTGGTGCGGGACAAATCCATCTCGACAAAGTCGTTCCGCGAGCTGATCAAGGAGATCGGCATGCTCTTGTGCTACGAGGTGACGCGCGATTTGCCGCTCGCCGATACCGTCATCGAGACGCCACTGGCGACGATGCACTCGGCCAAGATCGCCGGCAAGAAGCTCGTGTTCGTGCCGATGCTGCGCGCCGGCACAACTTTCGTCGACGGCATGATGGATCTGGTGCCGACCGCGCGCGTCGCGCATATCGGGCTCTATCGCGAGCCGCACAGTTTTGCGGCGGTCGAGTATTTCTTCAAATCGCCGTCCGATCTCAGCGAGCGGCTGGCGATCGTGGTGACGCCGGTGGTTGCGACCGCCAACACGGCGGTGGCCGCGATCGACCGGCTGAAGGAGCGCGGCGCCAAGGACATTCGGCTGGCCTGCCTGATCGCAGCGCCGGAAGGGCTCGAACGGCTGCGCGGTTTGCATCCGGACGTGCCGATCTGGACGGCGGCGGTGGATGAAGGCCTCGACGAGAATGGTTTTATTATCCCCGGCCTCGGTGATGCCGGCGACCGCGCTTACGGGACGCGGTAACGCTGAAGCTCAGATCTTCCCGCTGCCGCAAATCCCCTTCAGCGCCTGCCACTCCTTATCCGTCAGCAGCGGCGGGCCGCTTGGAGGGCGATCCTCCCTGGTCATGCGTGCGAGGCGGTCCTCGGTCAGCGGATGGCTCGCCAGGATCGAGGTGAGGCCGCCGCCTTCCTTGCCGGTGATGCGGAACATCAGCTCGGCCGCCGGCTTCGGTGAGCGCCCGAGCTTGTGCATGATCTCGATCGCGAACGTGTCGGCAGCGGCTTCCGCCTCGCGCGAATAGGAGGCTTCGACCACGCTGCGCGAGGCGAAGATCACGGCGCTCGAACCGGTGACGTCGCCGAACAGCAGGCCGATCAGGAACGAGGTGCCGCCGTTGTAGATCAGGCCGCGCATGTTGTCGTAATGCTTGAGATGGCCGAGCTCGTGGGCGAGGATGCCGGCGATCTCGTCGGGGTTCTCCGCCTTGTCGAGCAGGCCCCTCAGCACGTAGACCTTGCCGCCGGGCAGCGCGAACGCGTTCGGCACGGAAGTCGGCAGCACGCCCGCCGTCACGGAATCGTCGTCGAGACCGGCGGCATCGCGCAGGCGGTTGACGAGCTTGACGAAGGCGGCCTTGCCTGAGGGGTCTTCGCATACGTTGCGCCCGAAGATGGTCTTCACCTGGACTTCCGACGCATCGCCGATGCGCCGCTCGATCGGTTTCGGCACCAGCGGCGCGAGACGGTCGGCGGCGAGCGGCACGCCGAACAGCACGACACAGACGATGGAAACGGCGGCCGCCACCGACCAGCCGACGATTTTTACCACGCCACGACGCGAGGTCTGGTGCTCGTCGAGATGCATGCAGCGGACGGTGACGTCGGCGGCCAGCGCGGCATCGCGGATTTCGAGGCGCGCCAGGGACGGCGCGGACGTGCAGGCAAGACGCAAGATTCCGGCCGGACTGTCGGCGCGGCGAATGTCAGCATAGGCCCAGCTCACGGGCGCCCCGCCCTCCTCGGCAATCTCGAGCGCTTGACCGAGCGCCAGCGTCACCTGCCGCCTGCGGCTCGACACGCCGTCGAAGAAGATCGTCGGCCTTGCGGACTGCGCCGGGATCTCGGTGGACACCTCACTCACAGCTCAGAATCCCGCGACATCGAGCCCATCGGCAAAGCCTTCGCCGAGCGCGCTGGCGAGTTCACCGCTGCCACGCACGTCCGCCGCAGCGCCGATGTTGTGCACCTCGACGGTCTCCAGCACCTTGGCCCAGAGATCGCGCTGGAGATAGACCCGCATGACGATGTTGAGGGCAAGGGCCAGCGCGAAGTAGCCGATCACCATCATCACCAGCATCGGGATGCTCTTGGCGGCATTGTCGGGCCCGAAGGCCTGCTCGGCCGGAACGCCGCTGAGCGTGACGACGAGCATGGTCGCGCCGCCGAGATAGGCGCCGAAAATGGCCGAGAGCAGCGTCCACCAGCCGATCACTTTCCAGTACAGGCCGTAGAAGGCATCGTGCGGCAACTTCGAGGACAGGCTGACGCCGCCGATGCGGATGCCGTCGAGCCACCAGCGCCATTCGCGCGCCTTGAACTCGGCATAAAAGAACGGGGCGAGCGGGAAGATCACAATTGCGATCGGGCTGAGCAGCCACAGCCACCAGCCGCGCTTGAAGAAGGTCCAGCCGTCGGCGGCGAAATCGCCGCGCAAATCGCCGTAATGGGTGTGCCGCATCTTGTAGCGTTCGAGCGAGGCCTCGCGCCAGGGCAGCGCCAGGCCGAGCGTCAGGAACACCAGCAGGCCCCACAGCATGGCACGGAACGAATAGGCCCAGCCGGAGCCGTCCATCCAGAACCGCACGCCGCGCCAGACCGTGCGCGTCAGCCGATAGCGCCGCGCGCGAAAGATCGCGAACTGACCGAAGGCGTAGAAGCTGATGAACAGCGGCGTCGAGGCAAAGCCCTGCCACCGCTCGAACTCGATACCGACGAGGAAATAGGCGAGATAGATCGGCACCAGGATTGCCAGCGCGAACAGGAAGCCGATCAACAGCTCCTTGCCGCGGCCGGTATATTCGGCGGCGTCGCCGTCGATCGACGTGTCCGTCCACAAATGACGACGGATGTCGGTGACGAGCCAGAACCGGTAGAAGCCGAACGTGACCAGCTCCAGCATGGCACCCTTGGTGACCATTTTGCGGAACGCGGAGCGGTCACCGGTGAAGTCGACCCGCGTGGGCGGCAGCGGCGGGGGTAAGGGTTCGGAACCGATGGGGGCCCATTGCATGTCGTTCACGGCGGCAACCTCGGGATGTCGGCCTGGTGCGATCAAACTATAGATCAGAGATTGGTCGATCCCCAAGGCGGGCGGGTTCGATTCACCTCGATTCCAGTCGGTTTTCGCACGTCTCCGCAGCCGAGGGCGTGCGGGAGATCACGTTGACACATCCGCGTGACGGCCGATCAACCCTCTCGCAAAGGTTGGATGTGGCAAAACTCTCCCTTGCTCCGGCGCGGACAACCGGCTGTAATTGCAAATCAAATACCGCAGCGCAGAATTCAACGAGAACGCGCGGTTCATGTCAGGGAGAGCGGTCATGCATGGGACCATCGAGAACGCGGCGAAGCTCGACGCGTTACGCGCGCGCGCCACGTCATTGCCGCTGGAGCAGTTCGATCCGGGCGATCCCGAGCTGTTCAGGACGGATACATTCTGGCCCTATTTCGACCGCCTGCGCCGGGAAGATCCCGTGCACTATTGCAAGGATTCGATGTTCGGGCCGTACTGGTCGGTGACGCGCTACAACGACATCATGGAGATCGAGACCAACCATTCGGTGTTCTCCTCGGCCTCCTCGCTCGGCGGCATCACCATCCGCGACATCGATCCGGATCTGCGCCGCGAGAGCTTCATCTCGATGGACCCGCCGCGGCACGCCGCCCAGCGCAAAACCGTGGCGCCGATGTTCACGCCGACGCATCTGGACAATCTCGCGCTCAGCATCCGCGAGCGCTCGGCCGAGTGCCTCGACAATCTGCCGCGTGGCGAAGTGTTCGACTGGGTCGACCGCGTCTCGATCGAACTGACCACGCAGATGCTTGCGGTGCTGTTCGACTTTCCCTGGGAGGATCGCCGCAAACTGACGCGCTGGTCGGACATCGCCACCACGATTCCCGGGCCCGACGGCCTCGTCGCCACCGAGGACGAGCGGCAGGCCGAACTGACCGAATGCGCGGGCTATTTCGCGCGCCTGTGGAAGGAGCGCATCGCGCAGCCGCCGAAGAGCGATCTGCTCTCGATGATGGCGCATGGAGCCGCGACACGCGACATGGACGCGAAGAACTTCCTCGGCAATCTCGTCCTTTTGATCGTCGGCGGCAACGACACCACCCGCAATACCATGTCGGGCTCGATCTACGCACTGAGCCAGCATCCTGAGCAATATCGCAAGCTGCGCGAGAATCCCGGCCTGCTCGACAGCTTCGTGCCGGAGGTGATCCGCTGGCAGACGCCGCTGGCGCACATGCGCCGCACCGCACTCGCCGACTTCGAGTTCCGCGGCAAGCAGATCAAGAAAGGTGACAAGGTCGTGATGTGGTACGTCTCGGGCAACCGCGACGCCGAGGCGATCGAAAAGCCCTACGATTTCATCATTGACCGCGCCCGGCCGCGCACGCATCTGTCCTTCGGCTTCGGCATCCACCGCTGCGTCGGCTTGCGGCTTGCCGAACTCCAGCTCAAGATTATCTGGGAGGAGATCCTGAAGCGATTCGACCATATCGACGTGGTCGGCGAACCCAAGCGGGTCTATTCGAGTTTCGTGAAGGGTTTGGAAACGCTGCCGGTGAAGATTACGGCGTGAGTTCGAGCTATAACCCACGAGGATATTGCCCCCTCTCCCGCTCGCGGGAGAGGGTTGGGGAAAGGGTATCTCCGCAACGGGACAATCCCCTGGAGGAGAAAGCCCTCACCCGGCGCTGCGCCTTAGCCGAGCCTTCGCCTTGGCGTTCTTGAGATGTCGGCCGCCGGAGGCGGCCTGTGCCTCTCCCGCAAGCGGGAGAGGTTGGAAACAAACACTGGAGCTACCAACATGAACATCCAGACTCCGGTCAAGACCGACAAGGCCGAACGCATGCGCAAGGCCCGCGAGGAGGCCTATGCGACGCCGCTGTCGCACTTCCATCCCGGCGCGCCCCGGCTGTTCCAGGACGACACCTTGTGGCCGTGGTTCGAGCGGCTGCGCAAGGAAGAGCCGGTGCACTACTGCACCAACGCGCCGATCGAGCCGTACTGGTCGGTGGTGAAGTACAACGACATCATGCATGTCGACACCAACCACGCCCTGTTCTCCTCCGATTCAACGCTCGGCGGCATCGGGATCCGCGACGTGCCGGAAGGTTATGACTGGCCGAGCTTCATCGCCATGGACCAGCCGCGTCATTCGTCGCAGCGCAAGACGGTGTCGCCGATGTTCACGCCGACCCATCTGGACGAACTGGCAAAACTGATCCGCCAGCGCTCGCAGACCGTGCTCGACAATCTGCCGCGCAACGAGACCTTCAATTTCGTCGAGCGCGTCTCGATCGAGCTGACGACGCAGATGCTGGCTACCCTGTTCGACTTCCCCTGGGAAGAACGGCGCAAGCTGACGCGCTGGTCGGATGTCGCGACCGCGCTGCCCAAGAGCGGCATCGTCGCATCCGCCGAGGAGCGCCGCCGCGAGATGGACGAGTGCTACGCGTACATGTCCAAGCTGTGGAACGAACGCGTCAACTCCGCGCCGCGCAACGACCTATTGTCGCTGATGGCGCACAACGACGCCACGCGCTTCATGGACCCCGACAACCTCATGGGCAACATCATCCTGCTCATCGTCGGCGGCAACGACACCACGCGCAACACCATGACCGGCTCGGTGCTGGCGCTGAGCGAGAACCCGGACCAATACGACAAGCTCCGCGCCAACCCGGAACTGATCGATTCCATGGTGCCCGAGGTGATCCGCTGGCAGACCCCGCTCGCGCATATGCGGCGCACCGCGCTTGCCGATACCGAGATCGGCGGCAAGCACATCA
The DNA here is from genome assembly GCF_024519875.1 of Bradyrhizobium sp. Bra64. Classification (NCBI taxonomy): domain Bacteria; kingdom Pseudomonadati; phylum Pseudomonadota; class Alphaproteobacteria; order Hyphomicrobiales; family Nitrobacteraceae; genus Bradyrhizobium; species Bradyrhizobium sp. Bra64. The sequence continues at coordinate 31,050 of NZ_JALJRD010000004.1, forward strand.
AGAAAGGCGACCGCGTCGTGATGTGGTACGTCTCCGGCAACCGCGACGAGGAGATGTTCGAGAAGCCGAACGACTTCATCATCGACCGCCCGCGGCCGCGCACCCATCTCTCCTTCGGCTTCGGCATCCACCGCTGTGTCGGCATGCGCCTCGCCGAGCTGCAGCTCAAGATCGTCTGGGAGGAGATGCTGAAGCGCTTCGACCGCATCGAGGTGGTGGGCGAGCCGAAGCGGATCTATTCGAGCTTCATCAAGGGGTACGAGTCGCTGCCGGTGCGGATTCCGGGGTAGACCCTAGCCTCCGTCATTGCGAACGCAGCGAAGCAATCCAGAATCCCTCCGCGGAAACAGTCTGGATCGCTTCGCTGCGCTCGCAATGACGAGTTGTGGATGCATATGCGCGTCACGGCCGCGCAGGCGAGCGCGGCGGCCACCTCCAGCTATAAAATTTCGGCATGACAGCTCGCGCCAGATGCGAAGGCACGATGGCGCGCGGCTGTTCTACGACAAGCGCGCATCTAACTCAACTTGATGTCCCACACGCCGTCCTTGCGGCAGGCGGCGACCTCCTCGCGCAGGAGGGCGGTGACGGCAAGCGAGGCCGTCGAGACCGGGCGGTCGATTGGAGAAGCGAATATGAGCTCGCGCGTCATCGGCTTGGATACGACAGCGGTTTCCAGTCGCCCGTCGGCGACCTCGCCGTGGACCGACGAGGGCGGCAGCAGCGCGAAGCCGAGGCCTTCCTCGACAAGGCTGGTCAGCACACGGAACGAATCCGCCTCGAGCTGGACGTTGAGCTTGATCTTGCGCTGGGCCGCCGCATGCTCGATCAGCGCGCGGAGACCGTGGGAATGACTGGGCAGCACCAGCCGCTGCCGCAGCAGCCAGCCGATCTCGACGTTCTTCCTGCGCGCAAGGCCGCAGCCGCGCGGGCCGACCGCGACGATGTTGTCGCGGCCGAGGCTTTCCACATTGAGATGCAGATCGGCGGAGCGGCCATAGAGGATGGCGAGGTCCATCTCGCCGCGATGCAGCCATTCGACGAGATGGCCGCTGTAGCTCTCGACGATGCGCAGCGAGATGCCGGGAAACTTCTCGACGCAGCGCCGCGCGAAACGCGCCGACAGCACGCAGCTCACGGTCGGAACCAGGCCGAGCACGACCTGACCGGACAGCGGCCCCTTGGCCGACTGGATGTCGTCGCGGATCTGGTCGATCTGCCGCACGATGCCGGCGGTGCGCGCCAGCAAGAGACGGCCCGCCTCCGTCAGCACCATGCCGCGACCGTTGCGCGTGAACAATTCGGTGCGCAGCTCGTGTTCCAGCAGCTTGATCTGCCGGCTCAGCGCCGGCTGCGCCACGCGCAACGTGTCGGACGCCTTGGAGAGGCTGCCGAGCTCCGCCACGCAACTGAAGGTCCTGAGCTGACGGAAATCCATGCTTGCCAATCCTGGAAGGCTACTCCATACGCTATAGCAAATGAGCATAGGGGGATGGCGTTGTTTTCACAACGCCAGAGGATTGGCCGGCGTTATCTTAACCGCCGCACCCAACGGGAAACGCCATGAGTGAAGATCACCAGACCGAAGATCACGCCGACATCCGCGAAGCCGTCGCAAAGCTCTGCGCGCAGTTTCCCGGCGAATACTGGCGCAAGCTCGATCGCGAGATGGCCTACCCCAAGGCCTTCGTCGATGCGCTGACAGAGGCCGGTTACCTCTCGGTGCTGATCCCCGAGGAATATGGCGGCGCGGGCCTGAAGCTGTCCGCGGCCGCGGCGATCCTCGAAGAGATCCAGCGCGCCGGCTGCAACGGCGGCGGCTGCCACGCCCAGATGTACACGATGGGCACGGTGCTGCGGCATGGCAATGACGAGCAGAAGGCCAAATATCTGCCGAAGGTCGCGAGCGGCGAATTACGGCTGCAGGCGTTCGGCGTCACCGAGCCGACCAGCGGCACCGACACCACCTCGCTGAAGACCTTTGCGCGCAAGGACGGCAACGCCGGCTACATCGTCAACGGCCAGAAGATCTGGACCAGCCGTGCCGAGCATTCCGACCTGATGCTGCTGCTGGCGCGCACCACGCCGAAGGACGAGGTCAAGAAGCGCACCGATGGGCTCTCGGTGTTCATCGTCGACATGCGCGAGGCCAAGAACAGGGGCCTCGAGATCCGCCCGATCCGCACGATGATGAACCACGCCACCACCGAAGTGTTCTTCACCGACATGAAGGTGCCGGCGGAGAATCTGATCGGCGAGGAAGGCAAGGGCTTTCGCTACATCCTCTCCGGCATGAATGCCGAGCGCATCCTGATCGCGGCCGAATGCGTCGGCGATGCAAAGTGGTTCATCGCGAAGGCCACGAACTACGCCAAGGAGCGCAGCGTTTTCGGCCGGCCGATCGGCCAGAACCAGGGCATCCAGTTCCCGATCGCCAAGGCCTACGCCGCGATGCGCGCAGCCGAATTGATGGTGAAGGAAGCCACGCGCAAGTACGAGGCCGGGCTCGACTGCGGCGCGGAAGCCAACATGGCGAAAATGCTCGCGGCCGATGCGTCCTGGGAAGCGGCCAATGCCTGCGTCCAGACCCATGGCGGTTTCGGTTTCGCCGAGGAATACGACGTCGAGCGCAAGTTCCGCGAGACGCGGCTCTACCAGGTGGCGCCGATCTCGACCAACCTCGTGCTCTCCTTCATCGCCGAGCACGTGCTCGGCATGCCCCGCTCGTACTGAGGCAGCAATCATGGGCGCATTGGACGGGATTAGGGTGATCGCGGTCGAGCAGGCGGTGGCAGCGCCGTTCTGCTCGTCGCGGCTGGCGGATGCCGGCGCGGAGGTGATCAAGATCGAACGGCCGGAGGGCGATTTCGCCCGCGGTTACGATGCCGCGGCCAAAGGCCAGAGCAGCTATTTCGTCTGGCTCAACCGCGGCAAGCAGTCAGCGGTGGTCGATCTTGCCACCAAGGAAGGTTGCGCCGAGCTGGAGAAGCTGATCGCCAGCGCCGACGTGCTGATCCAGAACCTCAAGCCGGGCTCGATGGACAAGCTCGGCTTCTCGCGCGAGCGGCTGCTGAAGGACTATCCAAAGCTGATTTCCTGCACCATCACCGGCTATGGCGACGAGGGTCCCTACGCGCACCGCAAGGCCTATGATCTCTTGATCCAGGCCGAGAGCGGCCTTGCCTCGATCACCGGCAATCCCGACGGCGCCTCGCGCGTCGGCATGTCGATCGTCGACGTCGCGACCGGCGCCACCGCGCATGCAGCGATCCTGGAGGCGCTGATCGGCCGGGGCCGCACCGGCAAGGGTGCCGACATCCGCATCTCCATGTTCGACGTGATGGCCGACTGGTGCACCGTGCCGCTGCTGAATTCCGAAGCCGGCAATCCGCCCAAGCGCATGGGCCTGCGCCACCCCTCGATCGCGCCCTACGGCGTGTTCACGTCCAGCGACGGCAAGGACATTCTGATCTCGATCCAGAGCGAGCGTGAGTGGAAGACGCTGTGCGCGAAGGTGCTCGACCAGCCGGACCTGCCGGCTGACCCCCGCGTCGCCAACATGGTCGAGCGCGTGCGCAACCGCGATTTCACCGACAAGACTGTCGCGGATAGTTTTGGCAAGATGACGCGCGACGAGCTGCTCAAGCGGCTGTCGGACGCCGACATCGCCTTTGCCGAGGTCAATACCATGGCCGACCTCACCACCCATCCGCATCTGCGCCGCATCGAGGTCGACACGCCGAACGGCCGCGTCAGCTACCCCGCGCCGGCGCCGATCATCGTCGGCGAGACGCGCGCCTACGGCGCTGTGCCAGCGATCGGCGAACGGCCACAATTCAAGACATAACAGAGCGAGGCGTCATGACCGAGCAGCTCGACATCGATCATCTCAGGCAATGGATCGGCCGCAGCACGGAGGCCACCGACGTCGTCACCGCGCAGCTCGTCAAGGGTCTTCGGGCGACACTTTTCCAGGACGTGGGCGAGCCCAAGTCCGGCGATGCCGCGCCGTTCACGGTGCATTGGTGCCTGGCGCAGCCGGTGTTTCCGATGTCGATGCTCGGGCCCGACGGGCATCCGACCCGCGGCGGCTTCCTGCCGCCGGTGCCGCTGCCGCGCCGGATGTGGGCCGGCGGCGAGATCGAATTTTTGCAGCCCTTGCGCGTCGGCGATGAATCGACCCGGACTTCGCGCATTGCCGACGTGACGGTAAAGACCGGATCGACCGGCACGCTGTGCTTCGTCGCGGTCGAGCACAGCATCTCCTCGCCGCGCGGCATTGCCATCCGCGAACGCCAGGACATCGTCTATCGCGAGATGACGACGACGCCGACCGCGCCGGTAAAGGCTCCGCCTCCGCCGCCGAAGGCGCAGCATCGCGAGACCCATGTCTCCGATCCCGTGCTGCTGTTTCGGTATTCCGCGCTGACCTTCAACGGCCATCGCATCCATTACGACCGCGACTACGTCACCAAGGTCGAGGGCTATCCGGGCCTGATCTTCCACGGCCCGTTGCAGGCCGCGTTGATCATCGAGATGGCGGCAAAGCTGCGCGGCGGCAGAGCGCCGAAGAAGTTTTCGTATCGCGGTCTGCAGCCGCTGTTCGAGGGTTCGGAGTTTTCGATCAACGCCAATGAGACCGAGGCGGGCATGGAGCTTTGGACCGCGAATGCCGAGGGGCAGCCGACGATGAAGGGCACGGCGGTGTGGTAGGTCGCTGCTGTTTCCTCCTCGTCATTGCGAGCGCAGCGAAGCAATCCAGAGTCCCTCCGCGGAGATAGTCTGGATTGCTTCGTCGCAAGGGCTCCTCGCAATGACGGTGGGTCTACGAGCGTCGGTAATCAACAGGGACGGAAACCATGGCAAAGAACGGCAAGAGCGGCAGCAAATCCGTCACCGTCAAGCAGGCCACGCTCGACCTGCTGCGGTCGTTCGGCATCAAAAAAGTGTTCGGCAATCCCGGCTCGACCGAGCTGCCGTTCCTGAGCGACTGGCCCGACGACATCGACTACGTGCTGGCGCTGCAGGAAGCCTCCGCCGTCGGCATGGCCGATGGCTACTCGCAGGCGACGCGCAATGCCGGTTTCGTCAATCTGCATTCGGCGGCCGGCGTCGGCAACGCGCTCGGCAACATCTACACCGCGCATCGCAACCAGACACCGCTCGTCATCACCGCGGGCCAGCAGGCGCGTTCGATCCTCCCCTTGCAGGCGTTCCTCTATGCCGAGCGCGCGTCGGAGTTTCCGCGGCCATATGTGAAGTACAGCGTCGAGCCGGCGCGGCCCGAGGACGTGCCGGCCGCGATCGCGCGCGCCTATTACACCGCGATGCAGCCGCCCTGCGGGCCGACCTTCGTGTCGATCCCGATCGACGACTGGGCGCATGCGACGGCTCCGGTCGAGGCGCGCAAGGTCAGCCGCGAGATCGGGCCCGAGCCTGATGCGATGAAGGCGCTGGTCACAGCGCTCGGTTCGGCAAAGCACCCCGCGCTCGTGGTCGGCCCCGGCGTCGATCGCGCGGGCGCTGTCGACCTCATGGTGCGCGTGGCCGAGAAGGCGAAGGCGAGCGTCTGGGTCAGCCCGTTCTCGGCGCGCTGCTCGTTCCCCGAGCGCCATCCGCAGTTCGCGGGCTTCCTGCACGCTTCGCCCGCACAGCTCTCCGATGCGCTGCGCGAGCACGATCTCGTCGTCGTCATCGGCGCGCCGGTGTTCACCTTCCACGTCGAGGGCCACGCCGCGATCTTCGATGGCGGCGCGACGATCTTCCAGATCACCGACGACCCGGATGCCGCCGCGGTCACACCGTTCGGCACCAGCATCATCGCCACGATGAAGCCGGCGCTGGGCCTGCTGCTCGACCTCCTGCCAGAGAGCAAACGCGTGGCGCCGAAAGGCCGCACGCTGCCGCCGGCGCCGCAAGCCGGCGAGCCGCTGCCGGTGGAGTTCTTGTTGCACGCGCTGTCGCAGGCGATGCCGGACGGCAGCTCGCTGGTGGAGGAAGTGCCCTCGCACCGGCCGACGATGCAAAAATTCATGCCGATGCGCGGCCAGGACAGTTTCTACACCATGTCGAGCGGCGGCCTCGGCTACTCCCTGCCCGCCGCGGTCGGCATGGCGCTCGGCAAGCCGAAGAGCCGCACCGTGTGCCTGATCGGCGATGGCTCGGCGATGTATTCGATCCAGGCGCTGTGGACCGCCGCGCAACGAAAACTGCCGCTGACCGTCGTCGTCATCAACAATTCCGGCTACGGCGCGATGCGCTCGTTCAGCCAGGTGATGCAGGTGCGCAACGTGCCGGGACTGGAGCTGCCGGGCATCGATTTCGTCCGGCTGGCCGAAGGCATGGGCTGCGATGCGGTGCGGGTGACGAAGGCCGCGGAGCTCGGCGAGGCGCTCAAGCGCGGGATGGCATTCGCCGGCACGAGCCTCGTCGAGGTGGTCGTGGATTCAGCAGTTCCGGTATTGTACGGGCAGAAGCATTAGGGCGCTACGACGCCAGAAAGCCCCCATCCGCCGCGAGCACGTGCCCGACCACGTAGGATGACGCGTCGGACGACAGCCACACCACGGCTTCCGCAACTTCCTCCGGGCTCCCCATCCGCCGTAGCGGCAGGCCTGCACTGACGGTTGCTATGTCGCCGACGCCGGCGCGCAGCATCATGTCGGTGACGACGCGGCCGGGGGCGATGGCGTTGATGCGGATGCCGCGCGGGGCGTTCTCCATCGCCGCCGAGCGCGTCAGCGAGATCGCGGCCGCCTTCGAGGCCGAATAGAGCGAGAATCCCGGGTTGGGATTGCGCACGCCGCTGACGGAGGCGTTGACCACGATGCTGCCACGCCCCTGCGCCAGCATCGCCGGCAATTGATGGCGCAGGCACAGGAACAGCGCGCGGACATTGGTGTCGAACACGCTGTCGTAGATGTCCATGCCCTGCTCTTCCAGCGGCGCGCGGCGCTCCTGGAAGCCCGCATTGTTGAAAGCGATGTCGAGCCGTCCGCAACGTTCGACGGCGGTGCGCACGAGGCGCGCAACATCGTCCTCCTGCGTGATGTCGGTCTTGACCGGGACGGCGTCCGCACCGAGCTCGCGGCACGCCGCGGCGGCAGCCTCGATCTCGGCCTCGCGCCTGCCCGCAATGACCACGGCCTCCGCACCTTCCGACGCCATCCGCAAGGCCGTGGCGCGGCCAATGCCGCTGCCGCCGCCCGTCACGAGGCAGACCTTGCCCCGCATCCGCATCCCCGCCGGCAAAGTTCCGCTCATGGTCCGCTCCAAAACGCTTGCGCGCGGCGCTCTCCGCATATAGTTGTATGATACAACTATGTGCGGAGAGTCAAGCATGGCCGAGCTTGCGCTGATCGACGACATCCGTGCCGCCTCGCGCCTGATGGTGCGCGAGCTCGGCTTCATGGATGCGACGGTGGCGGCATCGGACTATCCGCCGTCGGCCGTGCACACCATCCTGGAGATCGGCATCCGGGGCCCGATGACATCGGGTGCGCTCGGCGATTTCCTGCGGCTGGAGAAATCCAGCGTCAGCCGTCTGGTGCGCAAGCTGATCGATTGCGGTGAGCTCAGGGAGACGGCCGATGAGACCGATGCGCGCAGCAAGTTGTTGTCGCTGACGGCGAAGGGCCGCCGCACGCTGGAGGCGCTGCACGCCTTCGGTCGCCAGCAGGTGAGTGGGGCGCTGGCGGCGTTGACGGTCACGGAGCAGCGCACGGTGCGTGAGGGCATGATGCTCTATGCGCAGGCGTTGCGTCAGAGCCGCGCGGAGAACGAGGCGCAATCGGCGGCGTAACCACCGGTGTCGTCCCGGCGAAGGCCAGGCGAAGGCCGGGACGACGGCGAGTGTTTGGCGCGAAGCTTCCCTACGTCCCGAACTCGTCCCGCATCTTGGCCTGGATCTTGGCCATGCCGCCGATCCAGCGGTCGTAGTTCTCGGTCTTCTTGCGCATGTAGCCGAGCACCTGGGGGTGCGGCAGGATCAGGAACGTTTCCTGCTCGAGGCCGGCGAGCACATCCTTGGCGACCTGCTCGGGCGTGAGATCGCCGTCGCCGGATTGCGGGCCCTTCGGGATCCCGCGCAGCATGTTGGTGTCGACGCCCTGCGGGCAGAGGATCGAGACCTTGATGTTGTCGGCCTTGTGCGAGATCGCGAGGTTTTCGGCGAAGCCCACCGCGGCATGCTTGGTGGTGGAATAAGCGGGGCTGCCGACCTGCGACAACAGGCCCGCGGCCGAGATGGTGTTGAGGAAATAGCCGCCGCCGCGCGCCTTCATGCGCGGGATCAGATGCCGCGCTGCATAGACATGCGCCATGACGTGGATCGCCCAGCTGCGCTGCCACGGCTCGTCGGAGGCGCCCCCGGCGTTGACCGACATCGGGTCGAAGCCGCCGCCGATTCCGGCATTGGAGCAGAACAACTCGATCGGGCCGAACTGCCGTTCGGTTTCCTCGATGACATGGGCGATCTCTTTTTCCTGCGCGACGTCGCATCTGAAGGCCGCGCCATCCACAGTGGCAGCAACGGCCCTTGCGTTGGCGGCATCCATGTCGGCGACGACGACCTTCGCCGCGCCCGCGTCGTGAAACGCTTCGCACAGCGCCTTGCCGATGCCGTTGGCGCCGCCCGTGACGACCACGACCTTGCCGGTCACCTGCATGCGACGTCTCCTCTTGTCTTGTTTTGTCTTTTACCGCGGCTTGTACGGTTTCTTGGATCCTGCTCAGCTCAACACGAGGTCGAGCACCGCGGTATAATGGCACGCCGCGCCGGCCAAGACAAAGCCGTGCCAGATCGCATTCTGGAAGCGCAACCGCCGCCAGGCGTGGAAGATCACGCCAAAGCTATAGAGCAGGCCACCGGCAAGGATGAAATCCAGAACCAGCGCAGGTAGCGCCTTGACCACGGAATCATAGAGCATCACGCCGCTCCAACCCATTGCAAGGTAGATGCCGACCGCGCCGCGGTCGAACCGGCCGGGATAGCGAAGCTTCAGCACGATGCCGAGGATCGCGACGCACCAGACACAGACGAGCAGCACCAGCGCGAACACGCTGTCCTTCAGCTCCAGGATGAACGGCGTGTAGGTCGAGGCAATGAGCAGATAAATCGCGGAATGGTCGAACCGCCGCAGCAGCCATTTGACCGGCGAGACCGGCCAGAGATTATAGGTCGCCGACAGCACCAGCATCGAGAGCAGGCCGGCGACGTAGATCGAGACGCCGACGATGTCGGTGGCGTCGGCATAGACCACCGCGAGCACCACCAGGACGGTCGCGGCGACGATGCCGGCGAGGACGCCGACCGCATGGATGATTCCATCGGCGATCAGTTCGGCGCGGTCGTAATTCCAGCCGAACGCATCGGCGGCGGCGTGGACGGAATTGGATGCGAGTTGTTTCAGCTGGAAGACGGTCATGGCAATCCGCAAGGTGAGACGATGCTCTCTTGTATGGGTGTTTCGGGACCGGCGCGTCGTTCAATCGATTGATTTGCCGACAAAGGCGGTGGAAGTATGAAGCTTGATTTTCTCCACGCAATTGCCACTTCTGTGAACAGTCTCACATTTTCACCCGCCCGAGATCCCCTACCGTTCATATGGCATTCAGTTTCCAGGATATGGTCGAAGAAGCGCGCCTGTCGGCGAGGGCGCTGATCGACTATGGCGAGCATTTGTTCAACCCGACGGTGCGGCTCGGGGTCACCGGCCTGTCCCGCGCCGGCAAGACGGTGTTCATCACTGCGCTGATCCATGGCCTCACCCGCGGCGGCAGGTTTCCGGTATTCGAGGCCTATTCATCCGGCCGGATCGCGCGGGCGCATCTGGCGCCGCAGCCGGACGATGCGGTGCCGCGCTTTGCCTATGAGAACCATTTGCGCGCGCTGATCGAGGAACGGCTCTGGCCGATCTCGACCGTCGATATCAGCGAGCTCCGCCTCGTCATCGACTACCAGCGCCACAACGGCGCCGACCGCACACTCACGCTCGACATCGTCGACTATCCCGGCGAATGGCTGCTCGACCTGCCGCTGCTCCAGAAGAGTTTTGAGCAATGGTCGGCTGAAAGCCTCGCACTGTCGCGCGAGGCGCCGCGCGCGCATCTGGCCACGGAATGGCACGCGCATCTCGCAACGCTCAAGCCCGAGGCGCGCGAGGACGAGCTGGCGACGCTGACGGCGGCGAAGCTCTTCAGGGGCTATCTGCAAGCCTGCCGCGACGAGCGCTTTGCGATGAGCCTGCTGCCGCCCGGCCGCTTCCTGATGCCCGGCAATCTCGCCGACACGCCGGCGCTGACCTTTGCGCCGCTCGACGTGCCCGCAGGCAGGCAGGCGCCCGAGGGATCGCTGTGGGCGATGATGGTGCGCCGCTACGAGGCCTACAAGGACGTCGTGGTGCGGCCGTTCTTTCGCGACCATTTCGCCAGGCTCGATCGTCAGATCGTGCTGGCCGATGCGCTCGCCGCGTTCAACTCCGGCCCCGAGGCGCTGCACGATCTCGAAGCCGCCCTTGCCGGCATTCTCGATTGTTTCCGCATTGGCCGCAGCACCTTCCTGACCAGCCTGTTCCGGCCGCGCATCGACCGCATCCTGTTCGCGGCGACCAAGGCGGATCATCTGCACCATTCCAGTCACGACCGGCTCGAGGCCGTGCTGCGCCGCGCGGTGACCCGCGCCGTTGCGCGTGCGGAAAATACCGGCGCGGAGATCGACGTGGTGGCGCTTGCCGCCGTTCGCGCCACGCGCGAGGCGCAGGTCGCGAATGGCCGCGACAAATTGCCGTCGATCCTGGGAACGCCGGCCGCAGGCGAAAGCGCCGGGGGCGAGTTCTTTGACGGCAACACCGAGGTCGCGACCTTTCCGGGCGACCTGCCTCTGGATCCCGAGCAGCTCTTCAACGGCACGGAGTCGTTCCGCGGTCTGGCGACGGAGGCCGCCGGGAAGAGCGATTTCCGCTTCCTGCGCTTCCGTCCGCCCAAGCTCGAGCGCGAGGGCAATAAACAGCCGGCGCTGCCACACATCCGCCTCGACCGTGCCTTGCAGTTCCTGATCGGAGACAAGCTGTCATGAACGACCGATCCCAGCCGCGGCGGCCGGCGACGTTCCGGCTCGATGATCCCGGCGTCGTCGTCACCGAAGCCGACGAGACCAGCCGGCTGAGCCGCGGCACGATCCAGATCACGCCGGAGCACGATCCACTGGCGCTGCCGGTGCCGATCGCACCGGCGCTCCCGGCGCGGCGCGGCTTTCCCTGGGGCGCATTGTTCTGGTCGGGCGTCGCCGGGCTGACGTTGCTCGGCGTCGGGCTCGGAATCGTGCATCTGATCGAGGATCTGTTTGCGCGCAGCGAAAGCCTCGGTTTTGTCGGCCTGGCGTTCGCGCTCGTCACCGCGCTGGCGCTCGCGGTGGTGATCGGGCGCGAGGCGTTCGGCCTGGCGCGGCTCGCGACGATCGAGAAGCTGCATCAGCGCGCGGCCGCGGTGCTTGCCAGCGACGACCGCAAGGAGAGCCGCGTCATCGTGCAGGACCTGCTCGCGCTCGCGCACCAGAATCCGCAGCTCGCCCGCGCCCGCGCCACGCTGGAGAGCCACGCCGGCGAGATCATCGACGGCGCCGACATGATCCGCCTCGCCGAGCGCGAACTGATGTCGCCGCTGGACGCGGAGGCGCGGCGGCTGGTGTCGTCAGCCGCGCAAAAAGTCTCGATCGTCACCGCGGTTTCGCCGCGTGCGCTGATCGACGTGATGTTCGTGTTCGTGGCCTCGTTGCGGCTGATCCGCCAGCTTGCTTATCTCTATGGCGGCCGCCCCGGCGCGCTCGGCATGATCCGCCTGCTCCGCCACGTCATCGCCCATCTTGCCATCACCGGCGGCATGGCCGCGAGCGACAGCCTGGTGCAGCAGATGCTCGGCCACGGTATCGCGGCGAAGCTGTCGCAGCGGCTGGGCGAAGGCGTGCTCAACGGCCTGTTGACGGCACGGCTGGGCCTCGCCGCGATCGACGTGACGCGGCCGCTGCCGTTCGCGGCACTGCCGCCGCCGAAACTGTCGGACCTCGCGACGGATTTGTTGCGAAAGAAAGAAGACGAGGAGTAGCACGCCGCTCATACTTACCTTCCCCTGGAGGGTAAGAGACGCCGTGCTAACCGAGCGTACGCCTCTCGAATTCCCCCGCCAGCACGCGCCACAGGAACAGCGGCGAGTCCTTCGGCGGCGACAGCTCCGGGGTCCAGCCGGTGAGCTTTTCTATCACATAGTTATCCGCCAGAACGCCGCGCCAGCGGCGCTCGACCCGGCCGAGCGGCTCGCGCCTGGCGGGGATATTCTCCCACAGCGATGAGCGGTTGTCTGGCTCGCGCCCGACATAGATACCGTCGTGGCCTTTGATCCGGTCCATGCCGGGATCGCGGAAATCCTGGAAGCGGCCGCGCTCGTTGATCTCAACGACGGGCACACGGCCCCGGAACAGCCAACGCATCATGGCGTAGGTGCGATAGTCCGTGGTGGCGATCCAGGTTGCGCCGGTCTCATCGAGTGCGGCCTGTGCGCGCGCTGCAACCTGCTCGTAGCCCGCCTCGGCGCCGATCGGATCGATCTTGCCGAGGAGATTCCAGGGCGCCGCGACATAATAGAGAAACACGATGACGACGAAGGCGATGCCCGAGACGACCGCCGTTTTGAGCCAGAAGTGGCTCGACCGAATCAACCGCGCCGACCAGTTTTCGCGTGGCAGCATCACGAGGTTGACCGCAGTGGCGGCGAACCCGACCGGCCACATGAACATCGGCCAGGTGTCGCCGACCCGGAGCGTCAGCGACTTGAAGAGGAAGTAGAGGAACGGCACCAGCACCGCAGTCGACAGCAGGATCGCGGCCGGCTCGCGCGTGCGATAGCCGCGCCATGCCATCAGCACCAGCCCTGACAGCACCACCGGCAACATGACGAAACCGACCAAGCCGAATTGCAGGCCGATGTAATCGCCGACGGTGCGGAGCGAGATGCCGTAATTGGCGGTGGCGCGTACGCCCTGGAAGCGGAACGAGGCCCAATCGTGCTGCACGTTCCAGATCAGGACGGGCGAGAACGTTGCGATTGCGATCACGACCGCGAGATATGGATAGGGGCTGCGCAGCCAGCGCCAGCGCCAATCCGGCACCAGCAGGAAGGCGGCAACCGCCGGCGCGAACATGATCATTGTGAATTTCGACAGCATCGCCAGCCCGGCGAACAGGCCGGCCGCGAGCCACCAGCGTCCGTCGCCGCCCTGTGCCAGCCGCACCAGGGACCACATCATCGCCACCGCGAACGGGATCATGGCGACATCGGGCGCGACCTTGGCCATCAGCAGGCCGTAGTAAAGCGCGGCCTCCGGCATCAACACCGCGAACATGACGGCGCGCGCATCATGGGTGAGACGGCGGACGATGTCGGCGAGCAGGAGCTGCGTCACCAGCATTGCGACGATGCCACCGAGGCGAACACCGAGCGCGGTGTCACCGAAGATCGCGGTCCCAAAGCGGATGAACCACGCGATCATGGGGGGATGATCGAGGAAGCTCAGCGCCGTCTCCTTCGACCAGGTCCAGTAATAGGCTTCGTCGGTGCGCAGCTCGATCGCGGAGGCATAGACGATCCGCAGCAGCGTCATCGCGGCGATGATCGCCGCGGCCATGACGAGGAGCCGGCGCGCGGCGCCGTGGGAGGGCACGGTGATGTCAGGACCTGTCGTCACGGCCGCGCTTTTCGCCAACCTGGGAGGGGGAGTCAATGTTGGGCGGCGAATCGGCCTATTCCGCCGTCGTCCCGGACAAGCGAAGCGCCGATCCCGGACGACAATGGAGTATTTGGCGACCTACCGCGCATGTGATCGGGCCAGCTGTCCGCCGGTGGAATTAAACGCTACGCTGGCTGTTCTCCTTGGTGAACTGATACAAGCGAATCATGGCCAAAGCTCCCGCACAGATGTCCGAACTCGTCCGCGCGACCAGCTTGCGGCAAGTGCGGCTGGTCTGCGGCGTCGTCCTGTTCGCCTATGTGGTCAGCCATCTCCTCAACCATGCGCTCGGCAACATCTCGGTCGATGCCATGGAGGTCGGGGTCTACTACCACGTCCTGTTCTGGCAGTTCCTGCCGGTCGCAATCATCTTCTATGCGGCCGCGCTCATCCATATGGGGCTCGGCGTCTACGCGCTGTATCAGCGCCGGCAGTTCCGCTGGCGGACGATCGAGCCGCTCCAGCTCGTGCTGGGGCTCAGCATCCCCGCCCTCGTCATGGCGCATGTGATCGGCGTGCGGCTCGGCCAGACGCTGTACGGACACCAGAAGCTCTATCCGCAGGAGCTCTACCTGTTCTTCGTCGCGTCGAACCGCATCTGGACCATGACGATCCTGCTGATCATTGCCTGGGTCCACGGCTGCATCGGCATTTATTTCTGGCTCCGCCTCAAGCCGTTCTTCACGCGTGCCGCGCCCTATCTGCTCGCGGCCGCGGTGCTGATCCCGACGCTGGCGCTGCTCGGCGTCTATCAGGGCGGCCGCAGCGTCGCGATCGAAGCCGACGACGGGGAATGGCGCACGCATAATCTCACCAGCCGCCAGGTCGGCACGACCGCCGAAGCCAACACGCTCGACCGCATCACCGGCGGCCTCACCATCGGCTATGTCGGCCTGCTCGGACTGGCGCTGGCCGCGCGCGGCGTGCGCGCCTGGCGCGAGCGGCGCGGCGGCATGATCGCGCTGTCCTACGGCAACGGCAAGACGGTGCGGGTCCCCAAGGGCCTCTCCGTGCTGGAAGCGAGCTTGCGCCACAATGTGCCGCATGCCAGCGTCTGCGGCGGCCGCGCCCGCTGCTCGACCTGCCGCATCCGCGTCATCGGCGATCATGGCGTCCTGCCGGAGCCGTCGCAGCGCGAGGCCTTCGTGCTCACCCGTGTCGGCACCACCGATCCGTCGATCAGGCTGGCCTGCCAGCTGCGGCCGACGTCGGACCTCTCCTTCTTCCAGCTCTTCACGGCGCATACGCTGTCGGCGAATGCGCAAGCCTCGACGCCGGCTCGGATCGGTCAGGAGCGCTATCTCGTCAGCCTGTTCGTGGACATGCGCGGCTCGACGCAGCTGGCCGAGAAGCGGCTGCCGTTCGACACCGTCTTCATCGTCAACCGCTTCCTCGGCGCGGTCTCGCAGGCCGTGATCGAGAATGGCGGCCAGCCGAACCAGTTCGTCGGCGACGGCATGCTGGCGCTGTTCGGGCTGTCAACCGATCCGCAGACCGCCTGCCGGCAGGCGCTGAAGGCCGCCGCCGGGATCGCGGCCCATGTCGACGAGCTCAACGAGCTCCTGAGCCACGATTTGCGCCAGCCGATCCGCTTCGGCATCGGAATCCACGGCGGCGAGGTGATCATCGGCGACATCGGCTATCGCGATCACATCGTCTTCACGGCGCTGGGCGATGCCGTCAACGTCGCCGCCCGCCTCCAGGACATGACCAAGACGCTGGCCTGCGAAGCCGTCATCTCGGAGGAGGTCCGCCGCACCGCGGGCGTTGCCGACGATTCGCTGCCGCAGCAGGAGGTCGCGATCCGCGGCCGCGACGAGCCGATGGCCGTGCGCGTCGTCGCGGACGTGAGAGGGCTGACGGCGCTGGTCGACGGAAGCGAGCGGGTCGCAGCGTAAGTCAGCCACGAATGCGGTGCACTCCCTCTCCCGCAAGCAGGAGAGAGCTGGGGAGAGGGTATCTCCGCCACGGGACACTCCCCTAGCAGAGAAAACCCTCACCCGGCGCTACGCGCCGACCTCTCCCGCAAGCGGGAGAGGTGCACCAAACTCGCGGCAGGACTCGATTCGGCCAACTCGGGCCGTCGCTTCGTAACACCGGCTTGCTGCAACGCAGCGGCATGGGCCTGCTGCGAAAGCACGAATTGACTTCATCCGAGTCGTCGCGACAGATGAGCGCGTGTTCGCGGTGATGATCGCGATCCAACGAAAAGCTCCGGGAGGAGACCAGAATGTTCGATCGACGCGACCTGCTCAAAGGAGCGGGCCTTGCCGCCATGGCGGCCACACTGAATTCCACCAGGGCGCTGGCACTCGACACCGTCACGCTGCCGTTTGCCAATGGCGAGCGGCCGCTGGTGAAATATCCGCAGAAGCGGCCGATGATCGGCCTGACCAGCCGGCCGCCACAGCTCGAGACGCCGTTCGCTGTGTTCAACGACGGCCCGATCACGCCGAACAACGCGTTCTTCGTCCGCTACCATCTCTCCGACCTGCCCTACAATCTCGACCCCGACAAGTTCACGCTCGAGGTCAAGGGCAAGGTCGACAAGCCGCTCAAGCTGTCGCTGAAGGATATCAGGAAGATGAAGGCGACCGAGATCGTCGCCGTCAACCAGTGCTCCGGCAACAGCCGCGGCCTCTTTGAGCCGCGCGTCGCCGGCGGCCAGCTCGCCAACGGCGCGATGGGCAATGCGCGCTGGCGCGGCGTGCCGCTCAAGGCCGTGCTGGAGATGGCGGGCGTGCAGAGCGGCGCCAGGCAAGTCACCTTCAACGGCATGGACGGCCCGGCCAGCGACAAGACGCCCGACTTCGTCAAGGCGCTCGACCTCGATCACGCCACCGACGGCGAAGTGATGCTGGCGTATGGCATGAACGGCGAGGACCTGCCGTTCCTGAACGGCTTTCCGCTGCGCCTGATCGTGCCGGGCTATTACGGCACCTACTGGGTCAAGCACCTCAGCGAGATCACCGTCGTCGACAATGTCTTTGACGGCTTCTGGATGAAGTCGGCCTATCGCATTCCCGATACCCCGAACAATGCGATCGAGCCGGGCACGACGCCGAAGGCGACGATCCCGATCAACCGCTTCACCATCCGCTCCTTCATCACCAGCGTGCCCGACGGCGCCAAGCTGAAGGCGGGGCGCACCACGCTGCGCGGCATCGCCTTCGACGGCGGCAAGGGCATCAAGGAGGTCCAGGTCTCCACCGACGGCGGCAAGACCTGGACCAGCGCCAGGCTCGGCAAGGATCTCGGCAAATACTCATTCCGTGAATGGAAGCTGGCGGTGAAGCTCGCCGCCGGCTCCTATGATCTCAAGGTCCGTGCCACCGGCAATGGCGGCGAGACCCAGCCGGACACGCCACGCTGGAACCCGGCGGGTTATCTGCGCAACGTCGTCGAAAACGTCCGCGTCAGCGTGGCCTGAAGGGAGAATGATCATGCAGCGCACCGTTCTCCTCGCCATCTCACTCGCCCTCGGGGCCGGCATCGGCGCCGTGACCGCGGCGCCCGTCAACTACCAGCTCCCGAACGAGGTCGCCGCCTTCAAGCCCGGCCCCAACCTCGAGATCGTGCAGGGCAATTGCAGCGCCTGCCATTCGGCCGACTACATCAACACGCAGCCGCCGATGAAGGACAAGAAAGCTTTTTGGCAGGCCGAGGTGACCAAGATGATCAAGGTCTACGGCGCGCCGATCGACGATGCCGATGTCGGCAAGATCGTCGATTATCTAGCCGCGACTTATTGACAGACAGCGGGACGCGTGCGGGCCGACTGACCTCGAAACGGGCAAAACCGGGTAAAAACGCCGCGAAGTTGAGCGGAATTCCGCGAAATGCCGATGTGGTTTGATCTATGAAGCCCGCCACATTCCGCGTATCTTATTAGGACCGAACCGGCCGGTTGGCGGGGACTGGCGGTTCGAGATCTCGGAGGAAGACCCGCGGAGAAGACGTGATGGCTAAAGGTACGGTCAAGTGGTTCAACCCGACGAAGGGTTATGGATTTATCCAGCCTGCGTCGGGCGGCAAGGATGTGTTCGTGCATATCTCGGCAGTGCAGAAAGCCGGCCTGTCCTCGCTCAACGAAGGACAGACGGTGGAATACGAAGAGATCGCAAACCGGGGCAAGACCTCCGCAGAGAACCTCAAAGTATAAGCCCGCCAGCCTTTGCTGCCTCCCGGATCTGTCCGGGAGTGGGCCAAAAAAATTTTAGAAGACGGTCAGTGCATTCGACGACAGGCGTTGCGATTGCACACGGAGAGCTGTTTTTCTGCAAGGACCGCCCGTCCAGCGCCTCGGCAACGACAATCGCGACGGCATTTCGTCAGTCTACCGGCAACGGTGCGTCGCGCTTGATCTCTTCCATCACCGCATAGGTTCGCGTCTCGCGCACGCCCGGCATCGATAGCAGGGTCTCGCCGAGGAAACGCCGATACGCGGTCATGTCGGCCAGTCGCGCCTTCACAAGATAGTCGAAGCCGCCGGCAACCATGTGACACTCCAGCACTTCAGGCGCGAGCTTCACCGCACGCGCAAAACGCTCGAAATTGTCGGGCGTGGTCTTGTCGAGCAGCACCTCGACGAACACCAGCAGCCCGAGGCCGAGCCGGTGCGGATTGAGCCGCGCGCCGTAGCCTTCGACAAAGCCCTCGCGCTGCAATCGCTTCAGGCGCTCGCCGATCGAGGTCGGGGACAGGCCGATGCGCTCGGCGAGTTCGACATTGGCGATTCGCCCGTCCTGCTGCAAAATCGCGAGGATTCTCCGGTCTGTTCGATCGAGTTCCATACTTTATCCTGGCAATACATAGATCGGCTTCATTTTCTAAGGCAAATCGACTAATTTGTCTATCGAACTACGGTAACGCCGGCTTTATCCTGGGTTTCAGCGACAGGACACGCCATGCCGAACATCCCGCCTCCGTTTTCCGCTCCATACGCGCCCGATGATGCCGAGATCGCCGCACGCCTCTTGCCGGGGTCGCATCTCAGCCCGCCGCAGGAGGCGCGCATCGACCGCACCGCGACGCGGCTGATCGAGGCGATCCGCAAGCGCGACGACCGGTTCGGCGGGGTCGAGGACATGCTGCGGGAATTCGCGCTCTCGACCAAGGAGGGACTCGCCCTGATGGTGCTGGCCGAGGCACTGCTGCGCGTGCCGGACGCGCGCACCGCCGACCAGTTCATCGAGGACAAGCTCGGCGAGGGCGACTTCATCCACCACGAGACCAGGTCGACGGCCTTCCTGGTCAACGCCTCGGCGTGGGCGCTGGGCCTGTCGGCGCGGGTGATTCAGCCCGGCGAGACGCCCGACGGCACCATCGGCCGTCTGGTGAAGCGGCTCGGCGCGCCGGCGGTGCGCACCGCGACGCGTCAGGCGATGCGGCTGATGGGCAATCATTTCGTGCTGGGTGAGACCATCGAGCAGGCGCTGGAGCGAGGTAGGCCGCGATCCGGCCAGAAGACGCGCTACTCCTTCGACATGCTCGGCGAAGGCGCGCGCACGGCGGCGGACGCAACGCGCTATTTCGATGCCTATGCGAGCGCGATCGAGACGATCGGCAAGGCGGCGGGCAGCCATCCCCTGCCCGACCGGCCCGGCATATCCGTAAAACTCTCGGCGCTGCATCCGCGCTTCGAGGCAATCACCCACGCGCGCGTGATGGCCGAGCTGGTGCCGCAGCTGCTCGATCTGGCGCAGCGCGCCAAGGCCCATGATCTGAACTTCACCGTCGATGCCGAGGAAGCCGACAGACTAGAGCTGTCGCTCGACGTGATCGCGGCGACGCTCGCCGATCCTTCGCTTGCCGGCTGGGACGGATTTGGCCTCGCCATCCAGGCCTATCAGAAGCGCGCAAGCGCAGTGATCGACTATGTCGATGCGCTCGCCCGCGCGCACGATCGCAAGCTGATGGTGCGGCTGGTCAAGGGCGCCTATTGGGACACCGAGATCAAGCGCGCGCAGGAGCGCGGGCTCGACGGCTATCCCGTGTTCACGCGCAAGGCGATGACGGATCTGAACTATGTTGCCTGTGCCGCGAAGCTGCTTTCCTTGCGGCCACGCATCTTCCCGCAATTCGCGACCCACAACGCGCTGACGGTCGCGACCGTGCTGGAGCTTGCCGGCAACAACGGCGGCTTCGAATTCCAGCGCCTGCACGGCATGGGCGAAGCGCTCTACGAGCAGCTCTCCAAGGATCACCCCGACATCGCCTACCGCACCTACGCGCCCGTGGGCAGCCATCGCGACCTGCTCGCCTATCTGGTGCGCCGGCTTTTGGAGAATGGCGCCAATTCATCTTTCGTGGCGCAGGCCGCCGATTATCGCGTGCCTGTCCCGGCGTTGTTGCAGCGTCCGGCGGATGCCATTGTCCGGCCGCAAGCGGCGGCCCATCCCAGGATTCCGCTCCCTGGCGACCTGTTCGCACCGGAGCGGCGGAATTCACGGGGCGTCGAGTTCGGCGCGCGCGCCGCACTCGACCAACTGCTTGCTGACATCAAGGCCGAGACGGCCGACCTCGCGCCGATCGGCGATGCAACCGCGGATCGGGCCGACGCCGCAGTGGCCGCAGCGCGCGCGGGCTTTGCCAGCTGGAGCCGGACGCCCGCCGGAACACGTGCGGCGGCCCTGGAGCAGGCCGCGTATCTGCTGGAGAGCCGCAGCGCTCGTTTCATCGCGCTGCTGCAGCGCGAGGGCGGCAAGACGCTCGACGATGCGCTGTCGGAGCTGCGCGAGGCCGCCGACTTCTGCCGCTACTATGCCGCGCAGGGCCGTAAACTGTTCGGCAGCGAGACGGCGATGCCCGGCCCGACCGGCGAGAGCAACGTGCTCACCATGCGCGGCCGCGGCGTCTTCGTCGCGATCTCGCCGTGGAATTTTCCGCTGGCGATCTTTCTCGGCCAGGTCACGGCGGCGTTGATGGCCGGCAACAGCGTGGTGGCAAAACCCGCCGAGCAGACACCGCGCATCGCGCTTGAGGCGGTAGGCCTGCTGCACGAGGCCGGCATCCCCGCTGGCGCGCTGCATCTCGTCACCGGCGACGGCCGCATTGGCAGCGTGCTGACCGCGCATCCCGATATCGCCGGAATCGTCTTCACCGGCTCGACCGAGGTCGCCCGCCTGATCAACCGCACGCTGGCCGCCAAGGATGGGCCGATCGTGCCGCTGATCGCGGAGACCGGCGGCATCAACGCCATGATCGCGGATGCCACCGCGCTGCCCGAGCAGGTCGCCGACGACGTCGTGACCTCCGCCTTCCGTTCCGCCGGCCAGCGCTGCTCGGCGCTGCGGCTACTGTTCGTGCAGGAGGACGTCGCCGACCGCATGATCGAGATGATCGCTGGCGCGGCGCGCGAGTTGAAGCTCGGCGATCCCTCTGACGTCGCAACCCATATCGGCCCGGTGATCGACGCCGAGGCCAAGCAGAGGCTGGATGCGCACATCGCGCGCATGAAGACCGCGGCGCGGCTGCACTTCGCAGGCGCGGCGCCAGAGGGCTGCTTCGTCGCGCCGCACATCTTCGAGCTCAAGGACGCAGGCCAGCTGACGGAAGAGGTGTTCGGCCCGATCCTCCACGTCGTGCGCTACCGCGCCGAGAACCTCGAACGCGTCTTGCAAGCCATCGCCCGCAGCGGCTACGGCCTCACGCTCGGCATCCATTCGCGCATCGACGACACCATCGAGGCCATCATCGACCGCGTCCAGATCGGCAACATCTACGTCAACCGCAACATGATCGGTGCCGTGGTCGGCGTCCATCCGTTCGGCGGCAACGGCCTCTCCGGAACCGGCCCCAAGGCAGGCGGCCCACATTACCTCGCGCGCTTTGCGACCGAGCAGACGGTAACCATCAACACCGCCGCGGCCGGCGGCAATGCTGCCCTGCTCGCAGGCGAGGCGTGAGGCAAGCAAGGAGCGTTGCATCCCGCCGAAACATCGGTCTAATGCTGCCGATGGCCTGCCCGCACCAATTCCAGCGCGCGGGAAACGACAAGAGCGAGGGAGCAACGCCGCGATGGAAAAAGGCATTTTTGCAGGCCTGAAGGTTCTGGATTGCGCGAGCTTCATCGCAGCGCCCGCGGCCGCGACCGTGCTGTCGGATTTCGGCGCCGATGTCGTCAAGATCGAGCCGCCCGGCGCCGGCGACCCGTACCGCAATCTACCCAACATTCCGGGCTATCCGAGCAGTGAGCACAATTTCGCCTGGCTGCTTGAAGCCCGCAACAAGAAGAGCATCGCGCTCGACCTCGCAAAGCCGGAGGCGCAGGCCGTGCTCTACAAGCTGGTGGAAGAGGCCGACGTCTTCATCACCAACATGCCGCCGCCGGTGCGCGCCAAGCTCGGCATCACCTATGACCACCTCGCCCATCTCAACGACCGGCTGATCTACGCCTCTTTCACCGGCTATGGCGAGAAGGGCGAAGAGGCCAACAAGCCCGGCTTCGACAGCAATGCCTATTGGGCGCGTTCGGGGCTGATGGACCTCGTCCGCGCCGACACCGACACCACGCCGGCCCGCTCCGTCGCCGGCATGGGCGACCATCCCTGCGCCATGGCGTTCTACGGCGCCATCGTCACCGCGCTGTATCAGCGCGAGAAGACCGGCAAGGGCTCGCATGTCGCCTCCAATCTGATGGCGAACGGCGTGTGGGCGGCGAGCGTGCTGGCGCAGGCCAAGCTCTGCGGCGCCAAATTCGCCGAGCGACGGCCGCGCGAGCGCGCGCTGAACGCTGTCGCCAACCACTATCAGTGCAAGGACGGCCGCTGGCTTATCCTGTCGCTGCTCAGCGAGGAGAAGCAGTTTCCGACGCTGGCCAAATGCCTGGGCCGCGAAGATCTAATCACCGATCCGCGTTTCGCCACCAAGCCTGACCGCCACGCCCGCTCTGTCGAGCTGATCAAGATCTTCGACGAGACCTTCGCCACAAAGGATCTCGCCGAATGGCGCAGGATCCTCGACGGCAACGGTCTGGTGTTCGGCATCGTCGGCATTCTGGACGACATCCCCAACGACAAGCAGATGCTCGACAACGAGGTGCTGGTGCCGTTCGAGAACGACACCATGCTCACGATCTCCAGTCCGATCTGGATCGACGGCGCCAGGAAGGTGCAACCGCGCAAGCCGCCCGGCGTCGGCGAGCACAGTGACGAGATTTTGCGTGGCGCGGGATACGACGAGGCCGCGATCAAGCAGCTGCGGGGCTCGGGGGCGGTGGGGTAAGCTCGCCCCACAAACACGGTCATTGCGAGCGCAGCGAAGCAATCCAGAATCCCACCGCGGATGCATTGCTGGATTGCTTCGCTGCGCTCGCAATGACGGCGTTAAAACATCTCGGTATAACAATCGGCAGAGCCCCGACGTCGCGAGGTCCCATGCCGAGCTACCGCCTGCACTACTTCCCCGAATCCGGCAACAGCTACAAGCTGGCGTTGATGCTGACGCTTTGCGGCGAGACGTTCGAGCCGGTCTGGACCGATTTTAGCGGCGGCGTCACGCGCACCGCGGAGTGGCGCAAGGCCGTCAACGAGATGGGCGAGATTCCCGTGCTCGAGGTTGACGGCGTGAAGATGACGCAGACCGCACCGCTCCTGCTGAAGCTTACCGAGCAGTATGGCCGCTTCGGCGCCGAGACGGCGGAGGAACAGTTCGAGCTGCTGCGCTGGCTGTTCTGGGACAACCACAAGCTCACCGGTTACATGGCGACCTACCGCTTCATGCGGGCCTTCACCGAGAAAAACGATCCGCAGGTGCTGAAGCACTTTCGCCGCCGGCTCGAGGACTTCCTCGGCATCCTCGACGGTCATCTCCAGCACAATGCCTTCGCGATCGGCACCAGGCCGACGGTCGCCGATATCTCGATGATGGCCTATCTGCACTATCCGAGCGACGAGCACGGCTTCGATTTCAGGGCGAGCCATCCCGCCATCCACGCCTGGCTCGGCCGTATGGCGGCACTGCCCGACTGGAAGCCGGCCTATGAGCTGCTGCCCGGCAAGCGGATGACGAATTACGCGAATTGAGGGCGCCGGCTACTTCAGCGCCAGCCAGCCGAGCGTGAACAGGATGCCGCCGACGATGACCACCATCGCAATGGCCCAGGTGCTGACGCGGACGCTGCCGCTGACCTGCTTGGCTTCCTCATTGCGCGCAATCTCGCGATTGCGCTCCTTGTTGGCGTCGCTGCTATCCGTCATGGGTCATCCAAATCGCTTGCTGGCTTTATCTTGCGCGTGATCTCTTCGAAAAACCGCTACACACTTTTCCGGATCGCGCGCTAACGCGTCTTGATGAAGCACATGCCGATGCGGCTCGAGGCCGCCGCAGCCTGACAGGTCAAGCCTTTAGCACAGCTCCATGACGTAAAACTCCTGTCGGGCGTTCCCGATCCCCCATTTTCCAGGGAACAATGCGCGCCCCAGCCGTCCTGATATTCGGTGCCGGCCAGTTCGTTGCTGCCGCGCGTCTGCGGCCGGCTGGCAAATCCGCGTGAGAAATCAGGGCGCTTGCCCGCGGCGAACGCTCTCAGGATGTCGCGGCGGCGGACCTGATCGCCGAAGAAATGCGGCGAGGCCGGCACGATATTGGAGTTCGACGGCTTGTCGGCGAGCCAATCGACGCCGGGGAAATGGAAGCCGCCGATGCCGCGGGTCTGATGGCATCCGGCGCAGGCGACGTCGTTGAGGCGGCGCCGGAAGCCCGCGACCGAGCGGATGTTCTGCATGTCGATGCCGCGCGCGGCCGCCTGCTTCAGCGCGCCGACCACGTCATTGTCGGCGAAGACAGGCTCGCCTTGCCCCTCCCCGTTGCCCTCCCCCTGCATCATCCCGAACTCCGGCTGCAACGGAGAAGCATCGAGGCCGGCTGGCGTCGGCACGATCGCAGACCTGGCCAGGAATTCCTCCGGAATCAGCACCGTGCCGCGATCGAACTCGCGAAGACGATCGGGCGCGAGCAGCCAATCCCTGAAGTCGCGCCGGAGCGCGTCGTCGGCGAGGATGCGGTCACGGTCGATCTGGTTCTCCAGCGTCGATTCCTCGAAAGTCTTCGTGGCGGCGTCGTATTTGAACACCTTGAGCAGATAGTCCGAGCGGAAATCGTGCAGCGCCGATTTTGCGGCGACCGAGAGCTGGATGTTGGTCTCGATGCGATCGAGCATCGCATCGAGAGGAGCGAAGCGGGCTCCGATCAGCCCCTGCCAGTCGCCATTGTCGAGCCAGCGCCGCGCGATCTCGGCGCAGGGGATCGGCTTGCCGTTCCCGTCCGTTTGTCGCGCATCGCGCGCCTTCATCACCAGATTGAGCGTCATCGGCAGCCGCGTTGCGGTCTTGCCGCCGTCCGGCCCGGTGTCGAAACGCGCCAGACGGTAGATCAGACGGATCTCGCCGCAGGTCTCTTCCGCAACATAAGCGCGGTCCATGCGGTTGACGATTCCGGCCAGCACGAAACGCGTCTCGCGGGATTTCAGATTGGCCCGGTCGAACAGCTGCACGTCAAAGCCTTCGCCGACACCGACGGTCTCGGTCGGATAGGCCGCTTTCAGCCGGGCGACGTAGCGGTCGAACTCCGCGTCGATCGCGGGCGGAATTTGCTTGAGCTGGGGCAGCCGCGAGAACAGCAGATCGGTCGTCAACGGAATGTCCGCGTTCCGCTCCGGCCCCAACAGGCGCGAGATCGTGAGCGCATCGTGCTGGTCGAACTCGCGCAGCAGATCGGGATCGGTGATCGCCGTGCCGCGCGTTAGCGGCGCTATCTCCGCCGCGAAAAGCGGAACGGCGCCGCCAATAAAGACGGCGGCGGCAACGAGAATTCGCAGCGCGCGGCTCATGCCTTCAATAACACCGCGCCGAGACGGCTATTCAAGCAAAAAGGCGCTTCACATGGTGGTGAAGCGCCTCTTCGGACGCCGGATATCAGCCGCTCAGCGCGCGACGATCAGGCCCTTGCTGGTGACGACCACCCAACGGCCGTCCTGGCGGCGGATCGCATCGACACGGCCAATGCCGGGGATCGGATCGCCGGCGTAGACTTCGTAGAGGCCTCCGCGGCCCTCGATCAGCGCACCGCCATTGGCGACGTCGCGCAGCACCCAGCCCTCGATCGTCGGCAGCCGGCCGACCTCGGTCTTGGGTGCGGCGGGCACCGGGGCCGGCGCAGCCGCGGCGGTCGCAACCTGGGTCGGTGCGATCGAGCCGGTGGTTTCCTTCGCAGGCGTGGCGCGGAGCTTGTCGACGGTCTCGGACAGCTTTGCGATCCTCGCCATCGGCTCGGCCTGCGCCTTCTCGAGCTTGTCGAGGCGGTCGTTGGTCCGGTTGAACTGGCCAAGGCCGGTCCTGGAGGTGTGCTCGACATTCGCCTTCAGCGCGACGACATCGGCGTCGATCCGGGCGACGGAAGCATCCAGCGCGCTGGTGTCGGCGACCTGAGTCGGGGCGGGGCTGGCGAAGTGCATCATGCCGGCGGTCGCGAGCGCGCCGCTGATCGCGCCGACGCTCGCCGCGATCGCCACGACCGCTGCCATCGCCGACAGACGGCGCTTGCCGCCGGTCTCGCGCGGCTCGTCCGCCTTCACATGCGGAGCAAATTCTTCACGCTCCCAGGAGCGCTCCGACGGGGCCATGACGATGAGCTTGCCGGGCTTCGGCTCGGACTTGGACTCAGGCTTGGACTGAGCCTTGGGCTCAACCGCGAGCTGGGCACTGAATTTCGGCACCTCGATGCGGGGCGGCTGAACAGCGGGGGCATCCGCCTTGACCGGATCGGGCTTGGGCGGCGCCTCGTGGTCGGGGGCGATCGAGGGGGCCTCGATGCCGGCGGCGGCTTCGACGGCCTGCGGCGCGGTCGCAGCGACTTCAACGACGCCTGTATCCTGGGCAGCCTGCTCGGCCATTGGTTCGCTCACGGCTCAAATACTCCAGTCTGGGTTGACCTTTTGGTAACTTTCATTGCTTGCGAAATCCTTACCTGTGGACCCGCTTACCGAAATTTTAGGAACTCATCCGGGGCCGAATTTGGCCGGGAAAATGGAACCGGTGTGGCACCGTGCAACAGATTGTCAGCCGATGCTGCCCTGCGGGAGGCCGCCATCACCCAAGGGCGTTGCTTGCCTGAAGCAATTCCCCGGCTAACATGGCTTACCGTCCCGACAGGCAGAAAGCCCGGGGGTGCCAGGAGAGGCACGATGACGATCGAGAAGTGCATCAACACGTTTGATGTCGATGACGTCATCTTCGAGGAGGGCTCGACCGGCCGCGAGTTGTTCGTCGTGCTCGATGGCGAGGTCGAGATCGCCAAGATGAACGACGTCGGCAAGACCAGCATCATCAAGCTTGGCAAAGGCGAGTTCTTCGGCGAGATGGCCGTCATCGACGGCTCGGCGCGCTCGGCGACTGCGATCTCATCTGCGCCGAACACCAGGGTGATGAGGATCAACCACGCCCGCTTCGTCTATCTCGTCAGCCAGCAGCCGGCGTTCGCACTGATGGTGATGGACGCGCTCGCAAAGCGCCTGCGCGCCTCCAACGCGGTCACCTACAGGGCTACACAGCCATGAGCGACCGCAAGCCGACGGCCTTCCCGGTCCTGATGAAGAACGACACCTGCTCGCTGATCCAGGCGACCGATGACGTCTTTCAGATCCGCTTCTCCAACCGCGCGGCGAACGCCTATCTCGTGCGCGGCTCGGCGCGGACGATCCTGATCGACGTCGGCCTGTCGTCGAACTTTCCGGCGATGGTGGAATGCCTGAACTTTGCCGAATGCCCGCCCGAGAAGATCGACATGGTGGTGCTGAGCCACGAGCATCTCGACCATATCGGCGCCGCCTGGCATTTCAACGAACGCCGCACCTATGTCGCAGCCCATCGCCTGGCCGCCAACAAGATCATGCTGCGCGACGATTTCTCGATGCTGCGAAAGATGTTCAACGAGCCGAACATGCCGATCAACGTCGACATCTGGCTCGAGGAAGGCAATCTGATCGACCTCGGAAACTTCCGCCTCAACGTGATGTACACGCCGGGCCACACCTCGGCCTGCATCACGCTGTTCGACCAGGACAAGGGATTGTTGTTCGCCGCCGACACGTTGATGCCCGGCGGCGTGATGGGCGGCGTGTTCGGCTCCGGCAGCATCGCCGACTACATCCAGTCGCTGGAGCGGTTGAAAGGGCTGAACGCGAAGCTCCTGCTGTCAGGCCACGGGCGGCTGTCGGACACGCCGCAGGAGGACGTGCGCATCGCCATCGCGCGGTCGCACGGCCTCTTGGAAGACACAGCACAATTGTTCGACGCGCTTGATGCGCGCTCGAATTTCGAGCCGATCATGCAGTCGGTGCGGGACCTGAACAAGCTGGACGATTGAAACCGTCGTCCCGGCGTCAGAGAACCACAGGCGCATCCGGCAGCTCGTTCGGGTGAGACTCCTGCGGCGGGAAATACCGCGCCAATTCACGTGACACCGCCGCGATGCCACCCAGCACGCCGCGCTCGAACTGGCCGGACCTGAACTCGGCCTCCATCGCGCGGCAGATCGTCTCCCAGCCCTCGGCACTCACCTTCGCGTCGATGCCGCGATCGGCGATGATCTCGACGTCGCGGTCGGCGAGCAGGAGATAGATCAGGACGCCGTTGTTGTGGGCGGTGTCCCAGATGCGCAGATGCGAGAACACGTCGAGCGCCCGCTCGCGGGCCGGCTGGTTGCGGAACAGCGGACCGCCGTCGAGCGCGCCTTCGACGACGAAGCGGATCTGGCCGGAATGCGTGGTCTCGCTTTGCCGGATTGCCTGCTCTATGCGGCCCAGCACGTTTGGCGGAAACACCCGCTTGGCGCGCCAATGGTGATGAAGCAGATGCCTGCCGATTCGCCCGATGCCCATGACCTACCAGCTCCCCGAGGCGCCGCCGCCGCCGAAACTGCCGCCACCGCCGCTGAATCCGCCGCTCGACGACGATCCGCTGCTCCAGCCACCTCCCGAGGACCCGCTCTGCCACGAGCCTCGACGCGACGCTCCCGTGCCTGGTCCCATCGCCGAGAACAGGTCGGCGATGAATCCGATGATGAAGCCGAGGGCTCCGAGAGCGATGGCGAGCGCGAAGGAACCTAGAATGAGCCAGGTCAATGCTGCGACGATGCCCCCGGTCGCCAATGATCCGAGCAGCCGCCCCAGCATGGCCCGGAAGAATCCTCCGACGCCGATCGAGGCGAACAGCGTCACGATGAAGAGCGGCGCGATATCGTCCAGATTGCCGAAATTCACGCTGGGCGAGGGAACCGGCAGCGGCTCGCCGTCGATGACGCGGATCATCCGATCGACGCCATCCGAGATGCCGCCACTGAAATCGCCCGTTCTGAACTTCGGCGTGACGATCTCGTCGATGATGCGCCGCGAGGTGACGTCGGTGAGCGCGCCTTCGAGGCCGTAGCCGACCTCGATGCGAAGGTGCCGGTCGTTCTTGGCCACGACGAGGATCGCGCCGTCATCGACCTTCTTGCGTCCGATCTTCCAGGTCTCCGCAACGCGGATCGAGAACTGCTCGATCGTCTCCGGCTGTGTCGTCGGCACGATCAGGACGGCGAGCTGGCTGCCCTTGCGCGTCTCGAAGTCCTGCAGCTTTTGTGACAGCGCGGCGATGTCGCCGCTGGAGAGCGTGCCGGTCTGATCGACCACACGCCCGGTGAGCTGCGGCACCGCGACGTCGGCGGCCGCTGCGGACGCCCATATCAGGACGATCGCAATCAGGAAGCCTTTGATGGAGCGCATCGTCAGCCGACGGCGCTATTTCGAGGGCGCGGGCGACGGGTTGAAATCAACCTTCGGCGCGGTCGAGATTTCCTTCTCGTTCTCGACCGAGAAATTCGGCTTCTCCTTGTAGCCGAACATCATCGCGGTCAGGTTGCTCGGGAACGAGCGGATGGTGACGTTGTACTCCTGCACCGCCTTGATGTAGCGGTTGCGCGCTACCGTGATGCGGTTCTCGGTGCCTTCGAGCTGGGACATCAAATCCTTGAACAGCGCATCCGATTTGAGCTGCGGATAATTCTCGGTGACGACAAGCAGGCGCGACAGCGCGCTCGAGAGCTCGCCCTGCGCGGCCTGGAACTTCTGGAAGGCTGCTGGGTCGTTCAGCACCTCCGGCGTCGCCTGGATGCTGCCGACCTTGGCACGGGCATTGGTGACGCCGAGCAGAACGTCCTTTTCCTGCTGCGCAAAACCCTTCACCGAGTTGACGAGATTGGGCACGAGATCGGCGCGGCGCTGATACTGGTTCACGACCTCGGACCAGTTGGCCTTGATCTGCTCGTCCTCGCTCTGGATCGCGTTGTAGCCGCAATTGGTGAGGCTCAGCGAGGCCAGGGCCGCCAGCACGGTCAGTATCTTGCGCATCAAATTTCTCCCGGTGGAATCCGGTGCAAACTACCAGATTGAGTGCGCGTGGTGCCAGACATCTTGCGCCGGCGGCGCGAAAAGCAGCCGACTGACGCAAGCCTCTTGCCTATCCTTGGCCGACATAGTCAACTTAGCGGAACAACAAGATCAAACCGGAAACGCCAGAGGGAACGCGATGTCCTCGTTCGAGACCATCCTCATGGAGCGGCCGGAGCCGGCAATTGCCCGGATCGTGATGAACCGGCCCGATGCGCGCAACGCGCAGAACCTGCAAATGACCTACGACCTCAATGCCGCCTTCGACGAAGCGGTGCAGGACGACGCGGTCAAGGTCATCGTCCTCGCCGGCAACGGGCCGCACTTCTCCTCCGGCCACGACCTTCGCCCTGGTGGCAAGAATGCCGCAGGCGTCGATTTTCCACCGGTAGGAAATTGGGGCGGCTTTGCCGAGCCCAACGCCCATGGCCGCTTTGCGCGCGAGCAGGAAATTTATCTCCAGATCACGCGGCGCTGGCGCAACCTCGCCAAACCCACCATCGCCGAGGTGCACGGCAAGTGCATCGCCGGCGGACTGATGCTGGCCTGGGCCTGCGACCTCATCGTCGCCAGCGACGATGCGCAGTTCTGCGATCCCGTCGTCACCATGGGCGTTTGCGGCGTTGAATGGTTCGTGCATCCCTGGGAGCTTGGCCCGCGCAAGGCCAAGGAGTTCCTGTTCACCGCCGATGCCTGGAGCGCACAAGAGGCGCATCAGCTCGGCATGGTCAATCGGGTCGTGCCGCGTGCGGAGCTCTCGGCGTCCGTGCTGGAGCTGGCGCGCAGGATCGCATCGAAGCCGTCATTTGCACTGAAGCTGACCAAGGAAGCCGTCAACCGCTCGGTCGACGTGATGGGCCAGCCGGCCGCGATCGACCAGGCCTTTGCGCTGCATCAGCTCTGTCACGCGCATAATCTCCAGGAGTTCGGCATGGTGGTCGATCCGTCCGGACTGCATCCCTCCGTGCGCAAGCCGCCGGCGGCCGCGGAGTAGCGCCATGGACCTCAATCTCAGCGACGAGCAACGGCTGCTGCGCGAAAGCGCGGAACGCTTCGTGGCCGAAAGCTACGATGCCGATCACCGCCGCAAGATGGCGAACGATCCGCTCGGCTTCAGTCCTGCGGTGTGGAAGCAGTTCGCCGAGCTCGGCTGGCTGGCGCTGCCGATACCTGAAGAGCTCGGCGGGCTCGGCGGCGGCGCGGTCGAGATCGGCAT
This sequence comes from Bradyrhizobium sp. Bra64, assembly GCF_024519875.1. Lineage (NCBI taxonomy): Bacteria > Pseudomonadati > Pseudomonadota > Alphaproteobacteria > Hyphomicrobiales > Nitrobacteraceae > Bradyrhizobium > Bradyrhizobium sp. Bra64. Next base: position 62,469 of record NZ_JALJRD010000004.1, read on the forward strand.
CCTGATGGAGGCCTTTGGGCGCGGGCTGGTGTCGGAGCCCTACATCGCGACCGTGGTGCTCGGTGCCGCCTTGATCGAGAAATGCGGCAACTCGATGCAAAAGCAGGCGAGCCTGCCGAAGATCGCAGACGGATCGTTGAAGCTCGCATTCGCGCATTCCGAGCGCACCGCGCGGTTCGATCTCGCCAAGGTCGCAGCGACCGCGAACAAGACCGCGCAGGGCTGGCGGCTTGCCGGCAGCAAGATCGCGGTGCTCGACGGTCATGCCGCCGACGAGATCATCGTCTCCGCGCATATCCACGATCATCAGGGGCCGTCGGGACGGATCGGCCTGTTTCTTGTGCCAGCGACGGCGCCGACCCTCGTCGTCAGCGACTATGAGCGCCTCGGCGGTGGGAGGGCCTGCAATATCGAGCTGGCGGACGTGCAACTGCCGGGGGATTCTCTGCTCGGCAACGGCAGCGACGCGTTACCAGCGATCGAATGGGCGATCGATCGCGCCATCGCCGCGCTCGGTGCGGAAGCCGTCGGCATCATGCAGACGCTGCTCGACACCACGCTGGAATACACCAAGATCCGGAAGCAATTCGGCCGGCCGCTCTCGGCGAACCAGGTAATCCGCCACCGCCTCGCCGACATGGCGATGCAAGTGGACGAGGCGCGATCGATGGCGTTGCGCGCAGCGCTGAAGGCAGATAGCCCGCCGGTCGAGCGGGCGCGAGCGGCCTCGGGCGCGAAAGCGAAGATCGGAAAATGCGCGCGCTTCGTCGGCGAGCAGTCGATCCAGCTCCACGGCGGCATGGGCGTCACCGAGGAGCTCGAGGTCGGCGCCTATTTCAAGCGCCTCGTCGCCTTCGACACGCTGTTCGGCGGCAGCGCGCATCATTATGGCCGCCACGCCCGGCTTGGCCGCATCACCATTCCGGCCTGACCAGAGGATCGCATCATGGACCTGTCGTTCAATGCCGAGGAGCGCGCCTTCCAGGACGAGGTGCGCGGCTTCATTGCGAAGAATCTCAACGACGAGATGAAGCGCGCGACCGCACTGACGCCGTCGGTGTTCTCCGACCCTGACATCGGCATGGCCTGGCAGCGCGCGCTGCACAAGCAGGGTTGGGGCGCGCCGGGCTGGCCGGTCGAGCATGGCGGGCCGGACTGGACGCCGGCGCAGCGCTGGATCTTCGAGACCGAATCCGCACGCGCCGGGGTGCCGAACGTCAACGTGATGGGCGTGAAGATGGTGGGGCCCGTCATCATCGGCTTCGGCTCGCCGGAGCAGAAGAATTTCTATTTGCCGCGAATCCTGTCTGGCGAAGACTACTGGTGCCAGGGCTATTCCGAGCCGGGCTCCGGCTCCGACCTCTCCTCGCTGAAGACCCGCGCGGTGCGCGACGGCGACGACTACATCATCAACGGCACAAAAATCTGGACCACGCACGCCCACCACGCCAACCGCATGTTCGCGCTGGTGCGCACCAGTGACGGGCCGCGGCAGCAGGACGGCATCAGTTTTGTCCTGATCGACATGAAGACGCCGGGCATCACCACGCGGCCTATCCTCACCATCGGAGGCGACCACGAGGTCAACCAGGTGTTCTTCGACGACGTCCGCGTGCCCGTGGCCAACCGCGTCGGCGAGGAAGGCAAGGGCTGGACCTACGGCAAATATCTGCTCGAGTTCGAGCGCGGCTCGGGGATTGCGTCAGCGAAACTGCGCGAGGGGCTGAAGGCAATCGCGGAGCTCGCCGAATCCGACCTGACCGGCCGCGCGATCGACAGCCCCGACATCGCAACGCGCATCTCGGAGGTCGAGATCGACATCGACGCGCTGGAGATGACGGAGCTGCGCGTGCTCTCGGCGCTGCAGACCGGGCAGAATCCCGGCGCGGTGTCGTCGATCCTGAAGCTGCGCAACAGCGAGATCCGTCAGGCCGTAACGCGGTTGGGCGCCGATGTGATCGGCCACGACGCACTCGTCGTCGAGCCGATGCGCCCGCTCTACAAGCTCAACCACGAGCCGGCGATGCCGGAGGAGATGCTGACGGTGGTGCCGGAATATCTCAACGGCCGCGCCTACACGATCTTCGGCGGCACCTCGGAGATCCAGCGAGACATCATTGCGAAGATGATGCTGGGGATTTGACGGGATACGCCTCTCTCCTTCGTCATTGCGAGGAGCCCTTGCGACGAAGCAATCCAGAATCCTTCCGTGGAGGGACTCTGGATTGCTTCGCTGCGCTCGCAATGACGTCGTGGCAATAGCGCGGGCCCGGATTTCGCTGCGCTCCATCCGGGCTACACGCCGCGTAACTAACCCGCCGCCCTCGCGTCCCTGATCGCCTTCCAGATCTTCTGCGGCGTGAGCGGAGTGTTGAGCTGGGTGATGCCGAGCTCGGCGAGCGCGTCCATCACGCCGTTGGTGACGCAGGGCGGACCGCCGATGGCGCCGGACTCGCCGCAGCCCTTGGCGCCGAGCGGGTTGGTGCGGCACGGCGCGGAATCGTCAAGCGTCACCTCGATCGGCGGCACGTCGTCAGCGCGCGGGATGCAGTAATCCTGGTAGCTCGCGGTGAGGAGCTGGCCATCGGCATCGTACGAGACGCCCTCATACAGCGCCTGGCCGATGCCCTGCGCGACGCCGCCATGGATCTGGCCGGTCACCAGCATCGGGTTCACGGCGACGCCGACGTCATCGACCGTGGTGTAGCGCACCACCTTGGAGACGCCGGTCTCCGGGTCGATCTCGACCTCGCAGATATGCGTTCCGTTCGGCCAGCTCGGCCCATCCACCTCGCCTTCGGAATCGACGCTGAGCCTGGCGCCGCTCTCCTTCTCGGCGAGATCGAACAGGCTGATGCGGCGGTCGGTGCCGACCACGGTCAGCATGCCGCCCTGATATTCGATGTCCTCGACCGACGTTTCCAGCACGTTCGCCGCCTTCTCGCGCGCTTTCTGGATCATGTCGTTGGAGGAGACCGCAACCGCGGTGCCGCCGACGAACAGCGAACGCGAGCCGACGCTGCCAAAACCCATGGCCAGATCAGTGTCGCCCTGGACCACGTCGATCTTGTCCATGGCAATTCCGAGCGTGTCGGAGATCATCTGGGTGTAGGTGGTCTGCAACCCCTGTCCCATCGCCATGGTGCCGGAATGAAGCACGACGCGACCCTGCGAGGTCGCATGCAGGCTGACCTTCTCGGTGTGAGCGCGGCCGCCGGTCCATTCGATATAGGAGGTGAGGCCGCGTCCGTAGAGCAAGCCCTTCTTCTTCGCGGCCTTCTTGCGCGCGGCAAAGCCGTCCCAGTCCGCAAGCTTCACGGCGCGGTCGAGCATGTGGGCGAAGGCACCGGAATCGTAAACCTGGCCCGCCGCGTTGGTGTAGGGCAGCTGCGCCGGCTTGATGTAGTTCGCTTTCCGGATCGCGCGCGGGTCCATGCCGATTTTTCGCGCGGCGGCATCGAACAGGCGCTCGACGATGAACACGGCCTCCGGCCGGCCGGCGCCGCGATAGGCACCGACGGGCGCGGTGTTGGTCATCACCGACTTCACCTCGAAATGCACCAGCGGCAGGTCGTAGACGCCGGTCTGCACGAACGGTCCGAGCACCAGCGGAATGATGTTGGCTGCGCCTGAGGAATACGCGCCGGTACAGCCGATCGACTTGACGCGATAGGCCAGCACCTTGCCCTTCTCGTCGAGCGCGAAGGAGGCGGTGGAGGTCAGATCGCGGCCATGGGTGCCGCCGACGAATTCGTCGGTGCGATCGCCGCGCCAGCGGATCTTCCTGTTCAGCTTGGTCGCGGCATAGGCGACGATACCGTCCTCGGGATAGAGGTTGGTCTTCTGGCCGAAGCCGCCGCCGATATCGCCGACCAGCACGCGGACGCTGTCCTTCGGGCGCTTCAGCACGGCTTCCGCCAGCACGTCGCGGGTCGAGGCGGGCGTCTGCGACTGCACGTGCAGGAGGAGCCGTCCGGACGTCTTGTCGATCTCGGCAATGGTGGAGCGCGGCTCCATCGCCGACGGCACGAGGCGCTGGCTGACGAGGTCGAGCTCGACCGTATGCGCCGCGCTGGCAAAAGCCTCGTCCACCTTGGCGGCGTCGCCATAGCTCATCGCGCCGACGATGTTGTCGGGCGCCTCCGGCCACACTACGGGCGCGCCGAGCTTGACCGCCTCGACCGGATCGACCACCGCCGGCTGCACGTCGTATTCGACCACGATCGCTTCGGCCGCGCTCTGCGCTTCCGCGCGAGAGGCCGCCACCACCGCCGCAATCGCCTCGCCGGCGTAGCGCACGACCTCGTGGGCCAGCAGGCGCCGCGGCGGCACGGTCATCGGCTTGCCGTCGGGGCGCTTGAAGATGCTCAGGGTCGGGATGGTGCCGATATCGTCCTTGACGAGGTCGGCGCCGGTGTAGATCGCGGTGACGCCGGGCATCGCGGCCGCCGCGCCGGTCTCGATCGAGACGATCTTCGCGTGGGCATGCGGCGAGCGCAGCACGTGCAACCACAGCGCGCCATCCTCCGGCTTGTCGTCGATGAACTGCCCCTTCCCGGTGAGCAGCCGCTGGTCTTCCAAACGCCTGACGGGCTGCCCCGCTCCGAAACGCAAATTGCCGGGAAGAATGTTCATTCCGCTGGGTCCTCGAGGTCTCTTGAAATGCGGCAGCCTTTTAGCGGATCGAGGCAGCCGAGACCAGCCGGGGTTTTAGGCGGCATATCCACGATTTCGTCATGCCGGATGCGCTATGCAAGCTCCAGCAGCGCCGCTTCCACCACCTTGCGCGCATCGGCCGTCAGGGCCGCCTGCGGAGGGACGGGGTCGCCGACGTCGTAGCCCTGGATCGCCAGCCCCGCCTTGATGCAGGCGGCGAGGTTGAAGCGGGCGAAGGCCTCGTTGATGCGCCACAGCCTGCGCTGGAGCGCCATGGCCTCGTCCCAGCGGCCGGCCTTGCACAGGTCGTAAAGCGCGACGCTCTGACGCGGGACGATGCAGGCAGGTCCCGCCATCCAGCCGAGGCCGCCGATCAGCATCACCGCGGCGGGGATGTGGGCGGAGGCCGAGAACACGCGCAAGGCATCGCCGCAGCGGTTCATGATCGAGAGCAGCCGGCCGGTGTTGGTCGAGGCATCCTTGATGTAGCCGATGCGCGGATGCCCGGCGAGGCGCGCGATGATGTCGAGCGTCAGATCGGAGCGCTGGAATTGCGGATTGGTGTAGATGACGACGGGGATATCCACCGCGTCGGCAATGCTGCGGAAGTAGGATTCGACCTGGGCATCGGCGAGCGGAAAATAGGCTTCCAGGATCGCCAGGATGCCGTCGGCGCCGAGCTTCTGGTACGCTTTCGCCTGTGCGACCGCATCCGCCGTCGTGGTCGCGGCCACGCCGGCGACAACCGGCACACGTCCCTTCGCCGCCTCGATCGTGGTCTGCACGATCGCCGTGCGTTGCACGGCGTTGAGATAGGCGAATTCGCCGGTCGAACCGAGCGGCGTCAGCCCGTGCACGCCGGCGCCGATCAGATCGTCGCAAAGTTTTGCAAGTACGTTCGTGCGCACCGTGCCGTCGGCATCGACGGGCGAGACGAGATAGGGGAAGACGCCGTGAAAATCGGACATGTCAGGTGTGGATCCCGGAAACTGGCTGAGCGCCTGACCGGTATTACCAACGCTCGCGCCCGCGATCAAACCCCGATCAGGCGCACCCGCGTGCCCCAGGGATCGATCGCCTCAACGCCATTCGCGAGCGCCGTGACCTTCGCGCCGCCCTTGCGCAGGCGCTCCTCCTGGGCGGCGAGCAGATCCGGCTTCGCCGTCACCAGTGAGAACCAGGCGAGGCCGGTTGCCTGATCGTCGCGTTGGCCGGCGCCCTGGCTCTGCCAGACGTTCATGCCGAGGTGATGGTGATAGCGGCCCGACGACAGGAACGCGGCGCCGTTGCGCTTGCGCGTCGGATCGAGGCCGATCGTGCCGTGATAGAAGCTCTCGGCCTGCGCGAGATCGCCGACGCGCAGATGCATGTGACCGATGCGCAGACCGTCCGGCGCCTTGGCGTAGTCGGCGACGCGCGTGTTGGTCAGCGACAGCAGGTCGGGGATGTTGAGCTCGTCGGTCGCCATCTTCACGCTGCCCTCGCTCCACTGCCATTGCGAGGGATCGCGGTCGGCATAGACCTCGATGCCGTTGCCTTCGGGATCGTCGAGATAGACGGATTCGCTGACGAGATGATCGGCGAAGCCCGACAGCGGCACGCGATGCGAGGCCGCATGCACCAGCCAGCGCGCGAGGTCCTTGCGCGTCGGCATCAGGAAGGCGGTGTGGTAGAGGCCGGCGGCGTCCCGCGGCTCGATTGCGGCGTCGGGGCGGGCCTCCAGCACCAGCAGCGCGATGCCGGCCGTGCCGAGCGTTGCGGCCGCAGCCGAGCGTTGCATGACGGTGAGTCCGATCACGTCGCGGTAGTAGCCCGCCACCTTGTCGAGATTCTTCACCCGCAGCGTCACCATGCCGACCCGCATCGGCGTACGGCTGGCATAGGTCGGCCCCCCGCCCTGCGGCATACCCTCGGCGCGCGCCGCGGCCGCGGCCATCGCCAGCGAGGTGGCGCCGGCGAGTTGAAGCATGGTGCGGCGGGTGAGGTCGATGGTCATCAATCGGGGCTCGCTGGAAACGCTTGAGCGCCGTGCGGCGCAGTGTCGGCCGATTGCTACACGTTCCCGTGAGCGCCTCCCAATCACATGTTCGTCGGCCGTGGTCTTACGGATCAGCTTGCTTGGCCATTTTTCCTGGCCATTTTCCTGGCCATGCGGCCAGTTACGCGATCGGCCGCGACATCCCAGATTGAGGACAACTTACAGGAGCCAGCCATGACCGACCCAACTCCTCTGTCCTCACTGTCGTCCGCTCTCGCGGATGTGGTGGCCCGCACCGCACCGTCCGTCGTCTCCGTGCACTCGCACCGCTCCCGCGCGACCGGCTTCGTCTGGAAGCCAGGCCTGATCGTCACTGCAGACGAGGCCCTGGCTGACGAGGGGGAGGTCGAGATCGGCCTCCCTGACGGCGGCACCGCGGCCGCAACGATCGCCGGCCGCGACCACACGACCGATATCGCGCTGCTGCGCATCGATGCCGGCCCCGCGCCAGTCAAGCTGGCCGCCACCATCCCATCCCTTGGCGCGCTGTCGGTCGTGGTCGCCACCCATCGCGACGCGCCGAGCGCCGCGCTCGGGATGGTGTCGCTGTCCGGCAAGAGCTGGCGCAGCCTGCGCGGCGGCGACATCGACGCGCGGATCGAGCTCGACGTCCGCCTGCGCTCCAGCCAGCAGGGCGGCCTCGCGCTCGATGCATCGGGTGAAGCTTTCGGCATGGCCGTGCTCGGCCCCAGGCGCGTGCTGGTGATCCCGACGGCGACAATCGAGCGGGTCGCGGCCCAGCTCGAGACACGCGGCCGCATCGCACGCGGCTATCTCGGCCTCGGGCTCCAGCCGGTGCGGCTCGACGACGGAATCGGCGCGATGGTGATGAACGTCGACAAGGCCGGACCTTCGGCCGCGGCCGGCATCCGCCAGGGCGACGTCATCGTCGCGGTCAACGACCAGAAGCTGTCCGGCGTACGCGCGCTGTCGCGCACCCTGGGTCCGGCGAGCGTCGGCGCGGTGGTCGATGTCGCAGCGCGTCGCGGCGGCGAGCCGGTCAGCTTCAAGGTCACGGTCGGCGAAAGGCCGGAGGCGTGAGCGAGGACGAGACGAAGACGCCGGAGATCGTGCTGTCGCTTGAGATCGACGATCCCGCCCTCGCCGACCGCCTGGCGACGCTGCTCGGCAATGTCGCCGGGCTTCGCCTTGCCGCGCCCGGCGAGCAAGCGGCTGCGACGGTCGTCGCCCGCGACGCGCGCACCATGCCCGACGACATCGCGCTGACGCAGCGCGAGCTCGACGTGCTGGCGCTGATGGCCGAGGGCGGCTCCAACAAGATGATCGCGCGTCAGCTCGGCATCTCCGTGCACACCGTGAAGTTTCACGTCGGCTCGCTGCTGGACAAGCTCGATGCCACCGGTCGTACCGATGCGGTGGCGCATGCCGCGCGCCGCGGCGTGATCGAGCTATGATGTCGCCGGGAAGGTGAGCTGGACCGTGAGGCCCGGCGCATTGTCGTGCAGCGCGATCTCTGCGCCGTGGAGGCCGGCAACGGCGGCAACCAGGCTCAAGCCCAGGCCGTTGCCCGGGGTATAGCGGCTCTGTTCGAGCCGGTAGAAGCGCTTGAAGACGTGATCGCGCGCCTCAACTGGAATGCCCGGACCATCGTCCGCGATCGCGATCGTCGCCCCGCCACCGGCGCCGGCGCCGCGACAGGTCACGGTGACCTGCCCTCCCGTCCGCCCGTGCTTGATCGCGTTATCGACGAGATTGGCGATCGCGTCGAACAGAAGGTCGCGATCGCCCGTGATCGCCACCTCGCGGTCGCCGCCAAGGCTGAGCCGCGTCGCGACCTGTTCGGCTGCGGCATCGTAGAGCTCGACGACCTCGCCGGCGACCTCGGCGAGATTGAGCGCGCGAAAGGCGCTCCTGCGGGCGCGGGTCTCGATCTCCGAGATCCGCGTGATGGAGGCGAACATGCCCAGCACGGCGTCGAGATCGGCGATGGTGTCGCCGATCAGCGCCGCATCTGCCTCGCCTGCGCGCGGGGCATGATAGGCCTTCTCCAGCCGGCCCCGCATGCGTGTCAGCGGCGTGCGCAGATCGTGAGCGACGTTGTCGCTGACCTGCTTGACCTCGCCCATCAGCGTCTCGATGCGATCGAGCATATGGTTGAGGTTTTCCGCCACGCGGTCCCACTCGTCGTGGCTGCCGCGCAAGGGGATGCGCCGGTCGAGACCGGACAGCATGATGGCGCGGCTGGTGGCATTGATCTCCTCGATCCGCCCGACCGTCCGGCGCGTCACCAGCACGGCCGCCAGCCCGGCGAGCACCAGGAGCAACAGGGCGACCGCGACCATCGCAAGCTCGATCATCGCGGTGAAGCCGCCGTGATCGCCGGCGTCACCGACCCGGCTCCGCACAAAGGCAATGGTGCCGAAGTAGACATACGCCATGATCGCGGCGACGATCAGCCCGAACGCCGCGATCGCGATCAGCGCGAGGCGGAAGGTCGAGGAGCGGAGCGTCTTAACCAGGAGCACGGAGGCAATATCCGATGCCGCGGATGGTGTGGATCAACGGATAGGCCTGGGCATCGTCGACCTTGCGGCGGACGCGTCCGACATAGACGTCGATGATGTTGGTGGAGGGATCGAAATGCAGGTCCCAGACGTGCTGGAGCAGCATCGCGCGCGAGACGACGCGGCCCTCGTTGCGGACGAGATATTCGAGCAGCTGGAATTCCCGCGGCAGCAGCGGGATTTTGCGGCCGCGGCGGCTGGCGTTGCGCGCGATCAGGTCGATGGCGAGGTCGCCGACCCGCAAGATCGTCTCCTTGGCGACGGTCTCGCTGCGGCGGCCGAGCGCCTCGAGCCGCGCCAGCAATTCGGTGAAGGAAAACGGCTTGACGAGATAATCGTCACCGCCGGCGCGCAGACCCCGCACGCGATCATCGACCTCGCCGAGCGCGGAGATGATCAGGAACGGCGCGGCGATGCCGTCGTCGCGCAATTGGCGCATCACGGTGATGCCGTCGATGTCAGGCAGCATGCGGTCGATGGTGATCACGGCATAGTTGCGCGCGATGCCATGACTCAGGGCTTCGCGCCCGCTGGCTGCGAGATCGACGTCGTAGCCGGAGGTCGTCAGCTCCTCGACGAGCTGGCCTGCGGTTTCCGGATCGTCCTCGACGACCAGGATGCGACGGTGGCCTCCGGTCATGGCAAACTCCCCGCGACGATCGCCACCAGACTATCCCGTTCCGGGGCTGAGCGGAACCGCCCGATGGCGATCGCGACAATGGTGCGGTACGGCGATGCGACTACCAGTAGTCTCCGCACACATTGACCCATTGCAATCCATAGGGCGTCCAGCTTCTGCGCCAGCAACCATCATTGTAGCCGGCGTAGTAATAAGGCGCGCCGAAGACGGCGAAACGGCGCAAGTGATGGTGATGGAAGAAGGCGTGGTGGCCGTGCCAGCCGACGCCGGCGAAGCCCGGCCCGATCGCGGCATGAGAGAACCGCGCGCCGCCAAACGCCGGCCCGCCGACATGGGCGAAGCGCGCACCACCCATACCGCCGACATGCATGCCACCAAAACCGCCCGCGTGCATGCCGCCGCCGAAGCCGCCGTGGCCGCCGCCACCGAAACCACCACCATGGCCGCCGCCACCGCCTCCACCGCGGGCGAGAACGGGCGAAGCGACTGCCAGCGTCGCAGCCACGGCCGCCGCGACGATGCCCGTGAGAAGCCTTTTGTGCATCGGAAGATCCTCCTTGTCGCGGCGACAGTCTCGCCGCTCCAGGGGATCAGATGAGGAAAATGCGCCTCACCTTCAACTTACAAATGCGCCAGATTCTGACGCGCGTGTTAGGGACGCAGGCTCTCTCCTGGTCATTGCGAGGAGCCCTCGCGACGAAGCAATGACGACGTGGATAGAACTCTCTAGATGTCGAGCAGCTCAAGGCGGGGAGAGTCTGCGACCTCTCCCCGCAAAGAGCAGGGAGAGGCTAAAAGCTCACGCCCGCTTGCCGCCGTTCTTCTCGGCCGCGCGGCGCAGGGCTTCGGCGAGGGCGCCGCCGCCGGAGGATTCCGGCTTGCGCGGGGCCGACGAGGTCATGCGAGCGGGGTTGCGCGAATTGTTGTCGCGCTCCATGCCGGGGGCGTCCTTCTTGGCGCCGACCTCGTCGTCGAGGCGCAGCGTCAGCGAGATGCGCTTGCGGGCGACCTCGAAGTCCAGCACCTTGACCTTGACGATGTCGCCGGGCTTCACCACCTCGCGCGGATCCTTGATGTAGGTCCTGGACATCGCCGAAATGTGCACGAGCCCGTCCTGGTGCACGCCGATGTCGACGAAGGCGCCGAAGGCGGCGACGTTGGTCACGGTGCCCTCGAGGATCATGCCCTTCTTGAGATGCTTGATCTCCTCGACGCCCTCCATGAACACCGCGGCCTTGAACGCCGGACGCGGGTCGCGGCCGGGCTTCTCGAGCTCGCGCAGGATGTCGGTGACGGTCGGCAGGCCGAAGGTCTCGTCGACGAAATCCTTCGGCTTCAGCGTGCGCACGATCTCGCTCGAGCCGATCAGCGCCTTGATGTCGCTCTTGGTGGCCGCGAGAATCCGGCGCACCACCGGATAGGCTTCCGGATGCACGCCGGAGGCGTCGAGCGGATCCTCGCCGCCGAGGATGCGCAGGAAGCCCGCGCACTGCTCAAACGCCTTGGGTCCGAGCCGCGGCACCTCCTTGAGTGCCTTGCGCGACTTGAACGGGCCGTTGGCGTCGCGGTGCGCGACGATGCTCTGCGCCAGGCCGGAGCCGACGCCCGACACGCGGGCGAGCAGCGGAGCCGAGGCGGTGTTGACGTCGACGCCGACGGCATTCACGCAGTCCTCGACCACCGCATCGAGCGACTTGGCGAGCTTGGCCTGGCCGAGGTCGTGCTGATACTGGCCGACGCCGATCGCCTTGGGCTCGATCTTGACGAGCTCGGCGAGCGGGTCCTGCAGCCGCCGCGCGATCGAGACCGCGCCGCGCAGGGTGACGTCGAGACCAGGCAATTCCTCCGAGGCGAAAGCCGAGGCCGAATAGACCGACGCACCGGCCTCCGACACCACGATCTTGGTCATCTTCAACTCGGCGAGGCCCTTGACGAGATCGGCCGCGAGCTTATCGGTTTCGCGCGAGGCGGTGCCGTTGCCGATAGCGATCAGCTCGACGCGATGCTTGAGCGCAAGCTTGCCGAGGATTGCAAGCGACTCGTTCCACTGCCGCTGCGGCTCGTGCGGATAGATCACGGCGGTATCGACGACCTTGCCGGTCGCGTCGGTAACGGCGACTTTGACGCCGGTGCGGTAGCCGGGATCCAGACCCATGGTGACGCGGGTGCCGGCCGGCGCCGCCAGCAGCAGGTCGCGCAGGTTCGAGGCGAACACGCGCACGGCCTCGGTCTCGGCCGCATTCCACAGCCGCATGCGCAGGTCGATGTTGAGATGCACCTGGATCTTGGTGCGCCAGGCCCAGCGGACCGTGTCGACCAGCCAGCGGTCGCCGGCGCGCTTGAGATCGGCGATGCCGAACCGCTTCATGATCTTCAGCTCATAGGCGCTCGGCACGCCCGGCGGCGGCGCCTCGGTCTCGGCCTGGATCTGCAGATCGAGAATCTCTTCCTTCTCGCCGCGGAACATCGCCAGGATGCGGTGCGAGGGCAGTTTCGTCAGCGGCTCGGAAAACTCGAAATAATCGGCGAACTTCTCGCCCTCGGTCTTCTTGCCGTCGCGCACCTTGGAGGCCATGCGCGCATTGGTCCACATCTCCTCACGCAGCACGCCGATCAAATCGGCGTCCTCGTCGAAACGCTCGACCAGGATGGCGCGGGCGCCGTCGAGTGCGGCGGCGGCGTCGGCGACGCCCTTCTCGGCATTGACATAGGCCTCGGCCACGACCTTCGGATCGTTGCCGGACTCTGCCACGAGCTGGTTGGCGAGTGGCTCGAGGCCGGCTTCCTTGGCGACTTCCGCCTTGGTGCGGCGCTTCGGCTTGAACGGGAGATAGATGTCTTCGAGGCGCGCCTTGCTATCGGCGGCGAGAATGGAGGCTTCCAGCGCGGCATCGAGCTTGCCCTGCTCGCGGACCGATTCGAGGATGGCCTTACGGCGGTCTTCGAGTTCGCGCAGGTAACCCAGGCGCTCCTCCAAGGTGCGCAATTGCGCGTCGTCGAGCGCACCGGTCGCTTCCTTGCGGTAGCGGGCGATGAAGGGAACCGTGGCGCCGCCATCGAGCAGCGTCACCGCCGCCTCGACCTGCTCCGCCCCGACCCCAAGCTCCTGCGCAATCTTCTGGTTGATATTTGCCACGCGCGAATCCCTCTATCCAAGCACGCAATGCGGGGACGAACCACCGGCTGCGGGACGCCGCTTATGGACCAACCGGGGTTGATTCATCAAGGTGCGGCGCGCAACCGTCGACAGGGGATTTTTTGTCGCCCAGATGCGATCTCGCCACAATCGTGGATTTGCCGCCGGCGGTCATTATGTTCTTGTCCCGGACGCGCTGCAACGCTCTTGCATTGCGACGCAGAGCCGGGATCCAGAGGCGCCACTGTATGCGGAGACGTGGGCCCCGGCTCTGCGGCGCACCGTCGAAGGGACGCTGCGCCGCGTCCGGGGCACGAGAACGCGAATGGAAGCGCTCGCGTGTTTTGCTCGTCGGGCAGCGCAAGGGATTGTGAGAGACCATCGCTTGCACCTTGACAGCCGCCTCCGTTCGACGACTGTTTGCTCCGCCGGACCACCGAACTCCACGCGAGGACTCCAATGCGGACTTCATCGGTCGGCGTCTTCAAGATCGCCACAAGGGGACCCGGCGACGTTTCCGGCCTCATGGCCATGATCGGCTCCGGCGAGATCGAACCGGCATCGATCCTGGCGATCCTCGGCAAGACCGAGGGCAATGGCGGCGTCAACGACTTTACCAGGGAGTATGCGGTGGCAGCGCTGTGCACGGCGCTGGCGCCGCGGCTCGGCCTTTCCGCGCACGAAGTCGAGCAGCGCATCGCCTTCGTGATGTCGGGCGGCACCGAGGGCGTGCTCAGCCCTCATATCACCGTGTTCACGCGCAGCGAGGTCGCGCAACGGCCGCCAGGCATCTCGGGCAAGCGCCTGAGCATCGGCATGGCGCACACCCGCGATTTCCTTCCTGAAGAGCTCGGCCGCGCCGCCCAGATCACGGAGACGGCGAAAGCCGTGAAAGCCGCGATGGAGGATGCGGGTATCACCGAAACCGCCGATGTCCATTTCGTGCAGATCAAGTGCCCGCTGCTCACCAGCGAGCGAGTCGAGGCGGCAGCCGCGCGCGGCCACAAGACGGCGACGACGAGCGCCTACAGCTCGATGGCCTATTCGCGCGGCGCCTCGGCGCTCGGGGTTGCGGTCGCGCTCGGTGAGGTCGCCTCCGACATCCAAGACGACGACGTGCTGCGGCGCTACGATCTGTTCTCCTCAGTTGCGTCTACGTCATCCGGGATCGAGCTGATGCACAACGTCGTCATCGTGCTCGGTAACTCCGCGTCGTCGGCAAGCGGGTTCGAGATCGGGCATTCCGTGATGGACGACGCCATCGATGCAGCGGCGGTGGTGTCGGCGCTGAGGAGCGTCGGGCTTGGCGTCCAACTTGGCGTCGCGCCGCAAGCCGCCGCGGGCCGCGAGCTCGTCAACATCTTCGCCAAGGCCGAAGCCTCGCCTGACGGCAGCGTGCGCGGCTTCCGCCACACCATGCTCGAAGATACCGACATCAGCTCGACGCGCCATGCCCGCGCCGCCGTCGGCGGCTTGATCGCGGGCCTTGCCGGCACCGGCGCGGTCTATGTTTCCGGCGGCGCCGAGCATCAGGGGCCGGCGGGCGGCGGGCCGGTTGCGGTAATCGCGCGGCTGCCCTATTGACGCGGACCTCTCCGCCCGGCGCAACCCTGCCCCTCGCGCCGGCTCAGTTGATTCACGCGGGCCCTTGCGAAAAAGGTGGAGCCGCATCTCAAGGGATTTTGACTTCATGACTTTGCCGATGAGCTGGAACGAATGGGCGCAGCACGATGGCGTGGGGCTGGCGGCGCGCGTCCGCAAGGGAGAGCTGACGGCAAAGGAATTGGCTCGCCAGGCCGCCGCGGGCGTTGCCAAGGTCAATCCGGCGCTGTCGGGCGTGGTCGAGCTGTTCGAGGACGTAATCGCCGACCCCGCCAAGGACGGCGCCAATCTCGCCGGCCCGTTCGCCGGTCTGCCCTTCCTGATGAAGGATCTGGGACCGACCATGAAGGGCCGGCTCCAGGAGATGGGCTCGCTGCTGATGCGCGGCAATCGCGCCGCTGCCGACACGTTCCTGACCGGTAAATTCCGTCAGGCGGGGCTCAACCTGATCGGACGCACGACGACGCCGGAATTCGGCGTATGCAGCTCGGCGGACAATCCCGCCGTCTATGTCACGCGCAATCCCTGGGACACCGACTACACCACTTGCGGCTCGTCGGCCGGGAGCGCCGCGATGGTGGCCGCCGGCGTGGTGCCGATCGCGCACGCGACCGACGGCGGCGGCTCGATCCGCATTCCCGCCGGCGTCAACGGCAATATCGGGCTGAAGGTTTCGCGCGGCGTGTTCTCGCTCGCGCCGCACATGTCCGACCTCACGGGCCTGGTCTCGATCCAGGGCTGCCAGTCGCGCTCGGTTCGCGACACCGCCGCCTTCGTCGACCACGCCCGCGGGCCTGCGCCCGGCGAGTTCATGCCGTTCTGGACCACGGCTCAGCCCTATTCCGAGATGATCAAGCGCGACCCGGGCAAGCTCCGGATCGCGCTGTCGCACAGCTGGGGCGACTACACGGCGACGCCGCACATCGCCGCCGAGCTGGAGAAGACCGGCCGCTTCCTCGAGGGCCTCGGCCATCACGTCGACTACGCGCTGCCCGAGCTCGATTTCCGCGCCGCGTTCGAGGCGCAGACGACCTGCTACATCTCGAATTTCGCCGTGGTGATCTCCAACATGCTTGCCGCGCGCGGACTGGAAAAGCCGCCGGAAGATCTCATCGAGCCCATGAACATCCGTATCTGGGAAGCCGGCCGGCAGACGAGCTTCGCCGAGCGGGCGAAGATGCAAGGCGTGTTCAATACGACCTCACGCGGTTTCGGCGCGTTCTTCGAGCAGTGGGACGTGATCCTGACCCCGATCACGGCGCTACCGACGCCGAAGGTCGGCACCAGGGAATACCTCACCATCTCCGACAATCCCGACGTGCTCGACTGGTTCGGCAATCTCTGGCGCTTCTTCGCCTTCACGCCGCTCGCCAATCTCTGCGGCATGCCCGCGATCTCGATGCCGATGGCGACCCACGAGCACGGCCTGCCGCTCGGCATCCAGGCGATCGGCAAGCAGGCCAATGACGGCCTGTTGCTGCAACTCGCCGCCCAGATCGAGCGCGCGCTCGACGGCAAGTGGAACGGCGGCAGGAAGCCGAAGGTGCATGTGAGCTGAGCGAGTTGATCGCATTGACTTGCGATCGCGCCGCCTGCCTCAATTCTTGACCGCCGGTATTTCCTCCTCCGCCGGCTGCTGCCGCCCCTGCTGATACATCGCGAGCGCCTTGTCGAGAGCCTCGCGCAGCGCCAGCGCCGCGGCCACGCTGCAACGTAAGTGCGCGGTCTGGACCACGTCGACCCTGACGGCGGCGCCGACCGGCATCAAGAGGTTCGCCGCGAGCTCGATCTGGATCGCGCCGTTGTGGTGGCCAAAGCAGGACGCGCCGTCGAAATAGATGATCGGCGCCCGCTCCGAGCTGGAGCTCGAAATGGTGACGGGCCCCTGGCTGGTGGCGGGCGTTTCGGGGTCGGCCATGAGCACTCCTTACAGCTAGTCGAGAGACGATGCGCTCACCATCGTTGCTTCGGCCCGCCCTGTCGAGGCTAAACCGCCCCGGCGGGAGCGCCCTGCCACGCGCAGTCGGGGTTTTGCGCGGCGCCCGCCACTGGTCTAGAACGTCGTCATGTCCACATCACCAACGCCCACTCCACCCGCCACGCTCCCGTTCGAGGAACTCGCCGAAGCGATCAAGGGCCGCCGCTCCGATTACGGCCATATCAGCGGGCTCCAGCTCGACCGCTTCGCGCCGGCCGAGGCCTGGTCCAGCCTCCCCTACCGGCCCGTCTTCGTCGGCGACACCGAGACCGGCGTGCTGCATGGCGGCGTCGTCACCGCGATGCTGGACGAAAGCTGCGGCATGGCGGTGCAACTTGCGCTCGACGGCACGCGCGCCATCGCAACCCTCGATCTGCGGATCGACTACCAGAAGCCTGCGACGCCGGGTCTCGCCATCAAGGCGCATTCGGTCTGCTATCGCACCACGCGCTCGATCGCCTTCGTGCGCTCCACCGCCTACCAGGAGTCCGAGGACGATCCGGTCGCGACCGCGACCGCCTGCTTCATGATCGGCGCCAACCGCACCAACATGCTCGCGGACCGCAGAATGGATGCGCGCAGCATCCCGACGCTGGAAGCGCCGGAGGATCAGGACGGCCCGTTCGCGAACAGCCCGTTCGCGCGCTGCCTCGGCATCCGTGTCAACGACGACGGCACGCTGACGATGCCGTTCTCCCCGCAGATCATCGGCAACCCGATCCTGCCCGCGATCCATGGCGGCATGACCGGCGCCTTCCTCGAGACCAGCGCAATCGTCGGCGTGGCGCGCGAGCTCGGCGTCACCGCGCTGCCGAAGCCGATCGGCCTCACCGTCAACTACTTACGCTCCGGCCGCGCACTCGACACTGTTGCCAATGTCTCGATCGTGAAGCAGGGCCGGCGCATCGTGGCCTTCGAGGCGCGGGCCTGGCAGGACGATGCCAACAAGCCGATCGCCACCGCTTTCGGCCATTTCATGCTGCGCCCGACGCCCGGAAGCGACGAGGAATAGGCGTATTTTCCCTTGACGGCCGGGGGCCGGGCCACAACGATAGCGCGTTCCCGCGAGAGGTATTGGGTTGCGGCATCCGCTCGACATTATCGCCATGTTCGCCGCGCTCTGGCTGCTGGCGTCGATGATGCTCGACGCGCTGACGCCGAAGGAGCTGACGGCGGTGATGATCGGCATCGCCATCGGACCCGCCATCGTCATCACCGCCGTATTCTACTATCTGCGCTGCCCGCGCACCGATTTCGCGGTGATGTTCGCAGCGCTCTGGCTGATCTCCGACATCGCCATCGCGTTCATCTCGCCGACCCAGCTGCCGCATTTCCTGATCGCGCTCGGCTTCGTGCCGGCCCTGCTGATCGGCATCGTGCTGCACTGGCAGCGCTTCCAGCGCCGCCACGAACGGCTGCCGCTGCCGTCAGCCAAACGCAGCTAGAGCATGATCCGGAAAAGTGTGACGCGATTTTCCGAAAAGATCATGCTCAAGATAAAAAGCTAAAGCACGATGACTTGATCGCGCATTAGCGCGGCAGCAAATTCGTCTTCGCTAGATCGAGCACCTCGTCGCCGCGGCCGTTCATCACCGCGCGCAGCACCCAGAGGCTGAAACCCTTGATCTGCTCCGGCGTGATGGTCGGCGGCATCGACAGCTCCTGCTTGGCGGTGACGACGTCCAGCAACGCCGGTCCGTTGTGGGCCAGCATCTCCTTCATGGCATCCGGGAGTTCGCCGGGATCCTCGACGCGCTTGGCGAAAATACCCATCGCGCGCGCCATCGCGGCGAAATCGGGATTCTCCAGATCGACATTGGTGTCGACGAAGCCCGCCGCCTTCATCTCCAGCGCGACGAAGCCGAGCACGCCGTTGTTGAAGACGACGATCTTCACCGGCAGCTTCATCTGTGTCAGCGTAATTAGATCGCCCATCAGCATGGTGAAGCCACCGTCGCCGGAGAGCGAGATCACCTGCCGGCCAGGCTGCGCGGCCTGCGCGCCGATCGCCTGCGGCATCGCATTGGCCATCGAGCCGTGCACGAACGAGCCGATCAGCCGGCGGCGGCCGTTCATGTCGAGATAGCGCGCGGCCCACACTGTGGGCGTCCCGACATCGGCGGTGAACACGGCATCCTCGGACGCATGGTCGCTGATGACTTTCGCAAGATATTGCGGATGGATTGGCTTGGCTCCCGGGGTTCCCCTGGCAAGCGAGTCCAGGCCTTCGCGCGCTTTCCTGTAATGCGCGACTGCATCGTCGAGATGCTTGCGCTGCGTCTTCTTCCTCAACAGCGGCAGCAGCGCCTCGATGGTGAGCTTGACGTCGCCGACGAGGCCGAGATCGATCTTGCAGCGCCGCCCGAGATTTTCCGGACGAATGTCGATCTGCACGATCTGGCAGTCGGTCGGGAAGAACTGCTTGTAGGGGAAATCAGTGCCGAGCATCACCAGCGCGTCGCAGGCGTGCATGGCGGCATAGCCCGAGGAAAAACCGATGAAGCCGGTCATGCCGACGTCGTAGGGATTTTCGTATTCGACATGCTCCTTGCCGCCGAGCGCATGCACGATCGGGCTCTTCAGGGCTTCCGCAAGCTGCATCAGCGGCGCATGCGCGCCGGCGCAGCCGCGGCCGCAGAACAGGGTGATCCGCTCGGCGCCGTTCAGCAGTTCCGCGAGCGCCTTCAGCTCACACGCCTGCGGCACGACCTTCGGCGCCGACAGCGCAAGGCCGCGTGTCGTCGATAGCGCGCGCTTCGGGGGGCTACGGAAAGCGACGTCGCCCGGCATGGCGACGACGGCGACGCCGCGCAGACCCACGGCCGCGCGGATCGCATTCTCCAGCACATAAGGAAGCTGGCTCGGGTCCGAAACCAGCTCGCAATAATGGCTGCACTCGCGGAACAGGTTCTGCGGGTGAGTTTCCTGGAAATAGCCGCTGCCGATCTCGGCCATCGGGATCTGCGCGGCGATCGCCAGCACGGGCACGCGGCTGCGATGTGCATCGAACAGGCCGTTGATCAGATGCAGATTGCCCGGGCCGCAGGAACCGGCACACACCGCAAGGCTCCCGGTCATCTCGGTCTCGCCGGCAGCAGCGAAGGCCGCGACCTCCTCATGCCGGACATGGATCCATTCGATGGTGCCGCGGCGGCGCAGCGCCTCGGTGAGGGCGTTCAGGCTATCCCCGACGATGCCGTAGATGCGCTTGACGCCGGCCTGTTCGAGCGTTGCCACGAACAGATCGGCTACGTTGTTGATCGCCATGTCGGTCTCCTGATCTCGCGAGTGCGGCAAGATAGGATAAAGCGCGACCGTGACGGCATCACGGCTTGTTTATTGCGGGCTCAGTCTTTCGCAATCGCCCGATCGTAGGCCGCAATCGTCAACTTCGCGCGAGCGGCAACATCCGTTGCCGTCATGCCGGGCTTGTAGAGGTTGGAGCCGAGCCCGAACGCCGTCACGCCGCCCTTGATGTACTCCGCAAAATTCTGGTCTGAGACGCCGCCGACGGCGGCGATCATCACACCGGCCGGCAGCACGGCGCGGATCGCGGCGATGCCGGACGCGCCGAGCACGCTCGCCGGAAAGAACTTCAAGCCCGATGCGCCGGAGCGCGCCGCAAGCAGCGCCTCGGTCGGCGAGAACACGCCCGGCAGCGTCACCATGCCGTGCTGATGCGCGCGCGTGAGCACCTGCGTATCCACATTCGGCGACACCATGAGCTTGCCGCCGACATCGTTGAGACGATCGACATCCGCGGCGGTCAGCACCGTGCCGGCGCCGATCAACACGCCGGCCGGCGCCAGTTTCGCAGCGGTGGCGATCGAGCGGAATGGATCGGGCGAGTTCAGCGGGATCTCGATCGCGGTCATGCCGGCCTCGATCAGCACGCCGACGATGGCCTCGGTCTCCTCCGGTTTCACACCGCGCAGGATCGCGACCAACGGACGCTTCATCGGCGGAAAGGGAATGCTCATCTCAAGGGTCCTTCTATGTGGTCCAGATCGACGCAGCCGCCATCGACAGGCCGCGGCGGACCGCTTCATCCGCATCGACCGGCTGCACTGCGACCGACAGTGCCTCGAAGGCGTGCTGGTACAGCATCGCGAGCCGCCCCGAGGCAATCAGCGTGATGCCGGATTTCGGCACAGCGCCGGAGAGCCCGGCCGCCAGTTCGACACCGATCAACGTGCCCGACAGCGTCTCACGCGCTGCAGCCGGCGTGCCGCCGAACAGAAGCTGACGCGACCGCGCGCCGAACAGGAGATTGGCCGCGAAGGCAGGCGCCTTGAATGCAGCAATTACCGCCGCCTTGAAGCTCGTGACATCTTCGGCATCATCGGCGCCGGCGACCGCGAGCGACAGAATCGTCTCGCGCGAGACCACGCTGAAGAGTTCACCCGTCATGAACGTGGAAAAGCGCTCGACCGTGCCGTCGGTCACCCGCACCCATTTCGAATGCGTGCCGGGCATGCAGACGAGCGCCTCGCCTGCGGCATCGAGACCGAGCGCGCCGAGCAATTGCGTTTCCTCGCCGCGCATCACGTCAGGCGCGCCTGCATCGCGCTGGGCGATGCCGGGCAGGATGCGGATGTCGCGCGCTTCGCCCGGCACGCGCGCTGCCTGCTTCAGGACGGCAGAGAGTGGCGCCGGCGTGTCGACATAGCCCGCCTCGACCCATCCCGTGCGGGCGCCGGCCATGCCGCAGACGAGAACCGGCAGATGGCCCGGCGCATCGACGGCGGCAAGATGCGATTGCAGCACAGCAGCGAAGCCGGCCTTGGCCGCCGCCAGCATGCCCTCATCGCTGCGGCGCTCGGCCAGCACCTGACCGGTGCGATCGACCAGCCAGAGCCGAAAGCTGCTGGTGCCCCAGTCCACCGCGACATAAGCGGGTTCGGTCATCTCGAAACTGTCCTCGTCTCATCGACAAGACACCGTCTCGCGACAATGAGACGAGGCCTTGCAAATCCGCCCCGGGATATCGGCTATTGCCGCCACAAACCAGCGATTTCTCACCGGCCCGAGGGGCACTCCGCGCTGGCACACGGCTTGCTCAAGTGTCCCCGCTCACGTCCGTGAACCGCGCAACAAGACGCGTCAACATCAGATGAGGAAACCATGGAGATCGGGTATTTCACGATGCCTTCGCATCCGCCGGAGTGCGGCCTGAAGGAAGGAAACGACTGGGACCTGCAAGTCATGCGCTGGCTCGACGAGCTCGGCTATCTGGAGGCCTGGGTCGGCGAACACCACACCGCACCCTGGGAACCCAATCCCACGCCGGATCTCCTGATCGCGCAGGCGCTGATGCAGACCAAGCGCTTGCGCATCGGACCGGGCGGCTTCCTGCTGCCCTATCACCATCCGGCCGAGCTCGCCAACCGCGTCGCCATGCTCGACCATCTCTCCGAGGGCCGGCTCAATTTCGGCGTCGCGGCCAGTGGCCTGCCGAGCGACTGGGCGATGTTCAACGTCGACGGCATGAGCGGGCAGAACCGCGACATGACCCGCGAGGCGCTGGAGATCATCCTGAAGATGTGGAGCGATCCCGCGCCCTGGACCTACAAGGGCAAGTTCTGGACGGTGACCAAGCCGGACACGATGTTCGACTTCCTCAAGCCGCACATCAAGCCGCTGCAGGCGCCGCATCCGCCGATCGGCGTCGCCGGGCTCTCGAAGAACTCGGACACGCTGAAGCTTGCCGGCGAGCGCGGCTTCATTCCGATGAGCCTCAACCTCAATCCGGCCTATGT
Organism: Bradyrhizobium sp. Bra64; assembly: GCF_024519875.1. Classification (NCBI taxonomy): domain Bacteria; kingdom Pseudomonadati; phylum Pseudomonadota; class Alphaproteobacteria; order Hyphomicrobiales; family Nitrobacteraceae; genus Bradyrhizobium; species Bradyrhizobium sp. Bra64. The sequence continues at coordinate 84,803 of NZ_JALJRD010000004.1, forward strand.
CGGCAGCCATTGGGACTCGGTCGTGGCGGGCGCCGCCAAGACCGGCCGCAAGCCGAACCGGCAGGACTGGCGGCTAGTGCGCGAGGTGTTCGTCGCCGACACCGACGAGGAGGCGTGGAAGCTCTCGACCGGCGACATGATGGGCCGGATGATGGGCGAGTACTTCCTGCCCCTGCTCGGCCATTTCGGCTTCAAGGACTATCTTAAGCACGCGCCGGACGTGCCCGACAGCGACGTGACGGTCGAATATTGCGCCAAGCGGAACTGGATCGTGGGCTCGCCCGCCACCGTCGCCGAGAAGATCGAGAAGATCTACGAGGAGGTCGGCGGCTTCGGCGTGCTGCTGGTGTTCGGCTTCGACTACAAGCACAAGGCGGAAGCCTGGCATCACTCGCTGTCCCTGCTGAAGAACGAGGTGCTACCGCGCCTGAAGCATCTCGGCTCCGCGCGCAAGGCGGCTTGACCGGAGGCGGGTGCGGCGCGATCGTGCCGCACCCGCAACATTTCGGAGATTTCGGCGTGAGCGTCGACGCAAAGGATTTCAAGCAGGCGATGCGCCAATGCGCCGGCGCCGTCGCGCTGGTCACGGTCGGCGCCGAGCACGGCAAACGCACGGGACTGACGGTGACGTCGGCCTGCTCGCTGTCGGACAATCCGCCGTCCCTGATCGTCTGCGTCAACCGCAACGCCAGCGCCCATGCGCGCATCCGCGAGGAAGGCGCGTTCGCCATCAACTTCCTGCACGAGGATCATGCGCTGCTGGCGCTGACCTTCAGCGGCCAGAAGGGCGTCAATGGCGACGACCGATTTGCGTTCGGGCAATGGACGCGCGGGACCACCGGCGCACCGGTACTGACCGACGCCGTCGCCGCCTTCGACTGCATGCTGGCGCAGGAGTTCGAGACCGCGACGCATTCGATCTTCGTCGGTGAAGTCCGCGGCGTGTCGTACGGGGCGGAAGCGACCCCGCTGATCTATCTCCGCAGCAGCTTCCACACGCCGCGCGAGATGCGCGGCACCGTGACGGTCGGCGACCTCGATTCGCGGCATCTGAGCTGGAGCGATTTCTCCTAAAGAACGGCGCCTACTGCGCCGCCTCGATCTTCATCGCTTTGATCTTGCGATACAGCGTGGCGCGGCTGAGCTTCAACGCACGCGCTGCCTCGGCGACCCGGCCGCCGTGCTTGCGCAGCGCCTCTGCGATCGTCGCGCGTTCGGCCGCTGCGAGATCGGGCTCCGCTGCTCTTCCGCCGAACGGCGGCAGATCGAGGTCGGCGTCGGTGATGACGCGATCCTCGGCCGTGCAGCCGGCGAGCCGCAACACGTGGCGGAGCTGGCGCATGTTGCCGGGATAGGGATAGGCCGAGAGCAGCGACCAGGCCTCGTCCGAGAGACGGCAGTCCGGCGCTTCCTCGCGCGCGATCTGCCGGATGATATCGTCGCGGTCGACACGTTCGCGCAACGCCGGGAGCCGCACCTCCATGCCGCGCAGACGGAAATAAAGGTCGGCGCGGAAGGCGCCCTCCTCCGCCATGCGGCCGAGATCGCGATGGGTGGCGCTGATCAGGCGGATGTCGACCGGCACGGGCTTGAGCGCACCGAGCGGCCAGACCTCGCGGTTCTCCAGCACGCGCAAGAGGCGCGTCTGCAGCGCGATCGGCATGTCACCGATCTCGTCGAGGAAAAGCGTGCCGCCGTCCGCCTGCACGATCAGGCCCTTCGAGCCGTCGCGCCGCGCGCCGGTGAAGGCGCCGGCCTCGTAGCCGAACAGCTCGGCATCGATCAGGCTTTCCGGCATCGCCGCGCAGTTCAGCGCCACATAGTTGTGGCGCGCGCGATTGCTGGCGGCGTGAATGGCGCGGGCGAACACGTCCTTGCCGACGCCGGTCTCGCCATGCAGCAGCACCGGCAGATTGTGATCGCCGATGCTCCGCAGCCGCTTCACGCTCTTGATCAGCTCGGGATCGCGACCGGCAAGCCGATGCAGCGCGTCGAAGCGATCGACAGCGACGTCACGATGCTGCGTGGACGGCCGTACCCGCAGCGGCGGCGCGACATGGCCGTGCCCCAGCGGACTGCCGTCGGCCCGGCGCAACGCGACGATTTCGTCCGCGTTACGTGCGGGGTGATCGAACTTGATGTAGCGTGACAGATCGATGCCGGCTGCGATCAGGCCGTCGGTGAGGCCCAGCAGAGCGCGCGCCGATCGGCAGGCCCCGACGATGCGGCGATCGTCGTCATAGGCGAGCAGACCGCTTCCGCCGTCGCCCGGCACGGTGGCGATCCAGGCGTTGCGGAAATGACCGCGGAAGATCACGCCCTCCATCCGCCGCGTCGCCTCCATCGTCACCGCGAGCGCGAGCTGGTGCGCGGCCCGCTCGAGATCCTCGCGGCAGGAGGTGATGTTGATGGCGCCGGCAAGACGTCCGGCCTGGTCGAACAGCGGCGCCACCGCACAGGAGAACATGTGCCACTGCGCACGAAAATGCTCGTCGCGATGCACCAGGATCGGCTTCTGCTCGGCAAGCGCCGTGCCGAGCCCGTTGGTCCCCTCAAAGGTTTCGGCAAAGTTCGAGCCGGTATAGATCTTCCAGTCCATGAACATCTTTGCGTCGGCCTCGCCCGGCAGACGGCTGAACAGCATGGTTGCGTTGACATCCGCCAGATTGACGCAATAGCCGGCGTCGCGCAGCACGCGGGCGAGGTCGTCGAGCTCGGGGGTAACGAGCCTGATCGTCTCCTCCATCGGCTCGGCAACATGCCGGACCTCCGCCTCGGTCAGCGTCTGCGGCGGGCCCTGGCGGGCGGGGTCCAGCTTGTGGCTGATCAGGCAGCGCCGCCATGAATCGGCAATGCGCGAAGAGGCATCGACGTCGGCCACCTGGTTGGCGACGGACAAGACACGGGCGACATGGTTCGAGGCCGAAAGGCTGGCCATCGCGGACGTCTCCACCCTGTATTATTGTGCAAAGTCTGGCACCACAGGCGGGGATGTCAATCGGGAACCGAAAACGCGGCTATTGCTGCACTGCGCTCACCACGTGTCGATGCAGGGCCGCTTCTTCTCCGTCCGCACGGGCGGCTTCGGCACAGACCTTAGCCCCGCCATGATCCAGCGCCGCGTTTCCGCGGGATCGATGACGTTGTCGATCTCGAACACCGAGGCGATCGAGACGGCCTTGCCGTTGGCATAGAGCTCGGCGACCTTGTTGCGATAATAGGTCTCGCGCTCGTCGGGATCGGCGATCGCTTCCATCTCCTTGCGGAAGCCGAGGCGGACATAGCCTTCGAGACCCATGCCGCCGAACTCGCCGGTCGGCCAGGCCGCGGTGAAGAACGAGGCGTGGAAGCCGCCGCCGATCATCGACTGCGCGCCCAGCCCGTAGCCCTTGCGCAGCACGATGCCGAACAGCGGCACGGTGAGGCTCGCGCCCGTGACGAACATGCGCGAGACGTGACGGACGATCGCGGTCTTCTCGGCCTCGGGGCCGACCATGAAGCCGGGCGTGTCGCAGAGCGAGACGATCGGCAGATCGAACGCGTCGCAGAGCTGGAGGAAGCGCGCCGCCTTGTCGCCGGCATCGGCATCGATCGCGCCGCCGAGATGACGTGGATTGTTGGCGATCAGGCCGAACGGCTTGCCCTCGATCCGGATCAGCGCGGTGATCATGCCGACGCCGTAGTCGCGGCGCAGCTCCAGCACGGAATCCTTGTCCGCGACGAGATCGATGACGCTGCGGATGTCGTAGACGCGCAGGCGGTTCTCGGGGATCGCGCGACGGAGCAGGCGCTGGTCTGCGGCGTGCCACTCTGTCACCGAGCCCTGGAAATAGGACAGGTATTTTTGCGCAGCGCGCGTCGCCTCCTCCTCGTCCTCGACGAGAATGTCGATGACGCCGTTCGGTGACTGGAACGAGACCGGGCCGACCTCCGCCGGATGATAGACGCCGAGGCCGCCGCCCTCGATCATGGCGGGGCCGCCCATGCCGATCGAGGCATTTTTCGTGGCGATGATCACGTCGCAGCAGCCGAGCATCGCGGCATTGCCGGCAAAGCAATAGCCGGAGACGATACCGATCACGGGCACGAGACCCGACAACCTCGCGAACTGCACGAAGGACGGACCGTCGAGGCCGGTCATGCCGAGCCGATCGGTATCGCCGGGCCGACCGCCGCCGCCCTCGGCGTAGAACACCAGCGGCACGTGCCAGTCTTCCGCGAGCGTCAGCATGCGGTCGATCTTCTTGTGGTTCATGTGGCCCTGCGTGCCCGCGAGCACGGTATAGTCATAGGCCACGACGATGCAGCGCCCGCCGTCGGGACCGAACTTCTCCGCGTTGACGGTCGCGACGCCCATCACGAGACCGTCGGCCGGGGTGTTCTTGACGAGATCGTCGAGCTTGCGTCGGCGCCGCTGCGCCGCGATCGCGAGGCTGCCATACTCCATGAATGAGCCGTCGTCGACGAGCTGGGCGACGTTTTCGCGCGCGGTGCGCTGGTTGGTGTTGCGGCGGCGCTCGACCGAGGCCGGGCGGTTCTCGTCGAGCGTGTTGGCCTGGCGCGCGATCATCTCGGCGAGATCGGGACGGATGTGATCCAGATCGATGTCGGCTTCCGCCGCTGACTGATCAGCTGCGACGTCGAGCGGCTCGAGGTAGAGGATCGGCTCGCCGTGCAGCAGCGTGACGCCGTCGCCGGCGACGAGCTTCATGACGCGGCCGCCCTGCTCCGCCATGACCAGATGTTCCATCTTCATGGACTCGATCACCGCGAGCTGCTGGCCCGGGCGCACGATCTCGCCTTCCTTCACCTGGATGGTGACGACGGTGCCTTGCAGGGGTGCGGCAATCATCACCGCGCCTTCGGGCACCGCTTGTGCGACGTGAGCTTCGGTGCCGTGACCGCCGCTTCGTTCGGTCGGGGCGAAGAAGAGCGGTTTGGCCGCGCCATCGGCCGCCTCGACCAGCTTTGCAATGTTGCGATCGATGAAATCGGTCGCGATGCGGTTGGTCCTGAAATCTGGATGCGCGAGCACCGCCTGGAGGAAGGCGATGTTGGTGACGACGCCGTCGATCCGGAACTCGCGCAAGGCGCGCGAGGCTTTGGCCACGACGTCATGCCAGGCCTCGCCCGGCGTATGCACGATGACCTTGGCCAGCAGCGAGTCGAAGGCAGCACTGGTCTTGTAGCCGGCGTAGCCAAAGCTATCGACACGGACGCCCGGCCCCGACGGCGGTTCGAACACGGCCAGCACGCCGCCGGTCGGATGGGTCGCACCCGTCTCATCCAGCGTTTCCATGTTGACGCGGAGCTGCATCGCAAAGCCGCGCGGCTTCGGGATGGACCCCTGCGCCAGGCCGAGCGAGGCCAGCGTTGCGCCGGCGGCAACCGCAAGCTGGGCGCGGACGAGGTCGAGCCCGAGCACCTCTTCGGTGACGGTGTGCTCGACCTGGAGCCGTGGATTGGCCTCGATGAAGGCAAAGCTGTCGTCAGCGGCGCCGTCGACCAGGAACTCGAACGTGCCGAGATTGTCGTAGGACGCGGCCGCGGCAAGCTGCTTCGCTGCCTCGATGATGCGTCCGCGCAGGGAATCGCTCAGCGACGGGCTCGGTGCCACCTCGATCAGCTTCTGGTGCCGGCGCTGAATGGTGCATTCGCGTTCCCAGAGATGAGAGATCGCGCCATGGCGATCGCCGATGATCTGCACCTCGATATGGCGCGCCTGCCGGATCAGGCGCTCGGCATAGACGCCGTCGAAGCCGAATGCCGCCTTGGCCTCGGACCGGCAGCGCGCATAGGCCTCAGCGAGATCGGCGGCGCTCTCCACCACGCGCATGCCGCGGCCGCCGCCGCCGGCCATCGCCTTGATCACGATCGCCGCGTTGCTGCCGAGCGAGGTGAAGAACGCCGCGATGTCCTCCAGCGAGGAAGGGCCGCTGGTGCCGGCGATGATCGGCACACCGCAGCGCTTTGCCAGTTGCCGTGCCGCAACCTTGTCGCCGAACAGTTCGAGCGCCGCGGCTTTCGGTCCGACGAAGGCGATGCCTGCGTCGGCGCAGGCCTTTGCGAACGCAGCGTTCTCACTGAGGAACCCGTAGCCGGGATGCACGGCGTTGCAGCCGGATGCCATTGCCGCCTTGACCACGGCCTCGATGTCGAGATAGGCCCGCGCGCCGCGGCCGGGGATTTCGACCGCTTCATCCGCAACGCGCACATGCAGCGACAGCGCATCATCCGCGGGGTGAACCGCGACCGTCGCGATGCCGGCATCGGCTGCCGCACGCGCGATGCGGATGGCGATCTCGCCGCGATTGGCGATCAGGAGTTTTTTGAACGACATGCAGCGTCTCCATGCCCGCGAGCCGGGGCGCGGGTCGACAGGCCCGATAGTTCTGCTTCGTCACTTTAGCCGAGGCCGTCAAGGGCAAGAACGCCGGCCACGATGACCGCTCCCGTCGGCCGGAATATCAATCGGCCGCGCGCGAGGTGATGAGGCGAATAATCCGCGCCACGGCACACGGGATCGGCGCGACGACGGGGACATTGAACATCGGCTGAAGCTGGCGCGCGGCTTCGCCCAGCGGCCCGCCGCCGATGACGACCGCCCCGGCACCATCGAGGGCGATGCAGGCCTCGACCGCGCCGGCAAGGGCTGCGCGTAGCCGCGCCGGATCGCGCATCAGCTCTTGCGGATCGCCGTCGGCGAAACGGGCGCCGGTGTAGCGCGCTTGCAATCCCAGCGCGTCCGGCAAGGCGTCGATCTTCGCCCTGAGCATTGGCGTCGTGGTCGCCACACCGAAGCGGCGGCCGTTCTCGGCGGCTGCCAGCATCGAGGACTCGCCGATGCCGACCGCCGGCAGCTTCACGCTGGCCTTGATCCCGGCCAGGCCGGGATCGCCGAACGCCGCGACGATGATGCCGTCGCATGCGTGCCGATGTGCCTGCGCGATCTCCAAGACTTCAGGCGCAGCCGCGTCCAGCGCATCCGGCGTCACGATCATCGACGACGCCCGCGTTGCCGTGGCGCCGACGACGTCGAAACCGTCCGCGGCGGCGGACGTCGCAATGGCGACCATCATCGCTGTGGTCGCCTCGGTGCTGTTTGGATTGATCAGGAGGACGCGCGCGCGCCCACGGAGGTGTTGGCCCATCCCCCTGCTATACTAGGCCGCCCGCACTCCCGCAACGAAGGTGCTGACCTCGTTTTCCAGCGATTGCAGCTTCTGCGACAGCCGGCCGCTGGACTGCAGAACGAGGCCGGCGACCTGGCCGGTTTCCGCAGTGGCGTCGGTGACGCCCGAGATGTTCTGCGAGACCTGATCGGTGCCGGCGGCCGCCTCCTGCACGCTATGGGCGATCGCCTGCGTCGCGGCGCCCTGCTCCTCGACCGCGGCCGCGATCGACGAGGAGATCTCGTTGACCTCCATGATGGTCTTGCGAATGCTCTCGATGTTGCCGACAACCTGATTGGTTTCGGCCTGGATCGCGGTGATCTGCGCACCGATCTCGTCGGTCGCCTTTGCGGTCTGGCTCGCCAGCGACTTGACCTCGCTCGCGACCACGGCAAATCCCCTGCCGGACTCGCCCGCACGTGCCGCCTCGATGGTGGCGTTGAGCGCGAGCAGATTGGTCTGCGAGGCGATCTGGTTGATGAGGTCGATGACCTCGCCGATCTTGTGCGCGGCCGCGGCCAGCCCCTGCACGGTATCATTGGTGCGCTGACCGTCGGCGGCGGCCTTGTCGGCCACGCTCGCAGCCTGTGCGACGCGCTGGCTGATCTCGGTGATCGAGGACGACAGCTGCCCCGCGGCGGAGGCCACCGTCTGCACGTTGCTCGAGGCCTGCTGGCAGGCGGTGGCGACGATGCTCGCGCGATCGGTCGCCTTGTTCGCGGTCTCCGACATGCCCTGCGCGGCCTGCTGCATTGCGCGCGCTTCGTTGAAGACCTCGCGGACGACGGCCTGAACGCTCGCCTCGAACTTGCCGGCAAGGTCGGTCATGGCCTTGCGCTTCTCCTCGTCGGCCCTCTGCTTCAGTTCCTGCTGCTCGGCATGCATCCGCCCCACCGCCGTCGCATTGTCCTTGAACACGGCGAGCGCCTTGGCGAGCCCGCCGACCTCGTCGCCGCGGCCGGTGTAGGGCACTTCGAACGCGCCGTCGCCCGCCGCGAGGCGCTCGGTCAGCGCGGTGATCCTGGCCAGCGGCCGGGTGACGCTGCGGCCGATCACGAAGGAGGCGCCGAGCACGAGCGCCAACACCACGAGGCACACCAACGCGAAAGTCATCGCATCCTGACGGAAGACGGCATCGACGTCGTCGAGATAGATGCCGGTGCCGATGATCCAGCCCCAGGGCGCAAAGCCCTTCACATAGGAGATTTTCCCGACCGGCTGGTCGAAGCCGGGCTTCGGCCAGAGGTAGCTGTAGAAGCCCGCACCCTGCTTGTTGACGACGTCAACGAAGCCCGAGAACAGCCGGTTGCCCGTCGGGTCCTTCATGTCCGAGAGATCCTTGCCGTCAAGCTCGGGCTTGATTGGGTGCATGATCATCTTCGCGGCCATGTCGTTGAGCCAGAAATACTCGACCTTGTCGTAGCGCAGGCTTTTGATCTCCGCGATGGCGGCGGCCTGGGCCTTCTCGCGCGGGAGTTTGCCCTCGCTCTCGAGCTTCTGGTAATGCGCCAGGATGCCGTAGCCGACATCGACCATATGCTGGGTCTTGGCCTGGCGGTCGGCGATCATCTGTGCGCGCAGGGTCGAGAGCGCGATCGGCGCGAGCGCGACCATGCCAAGGAGGCTGATGCCGACGATCAGGACCAGCTTGAAACTGATGCGGGAGAAAAACATCGATGCTCGCAGAATTGGAAGGGTGATATGCAAGTTTATCCCACGCCCCTTAGCAAAGCTTTAAGCATTCGGGTTCCCGGCCTCCGCAAATTGCGGCGGGGATGCTGCCGTCCTACTGCGCACGGCGCCATAGGCTCGCGAAGCCGGATGCATCCGAGATGCGAGTTCTTCAAAACTAGAAGAGCTCGATATCGCCCCTCCGGGCGTTGACTTGCAGGAGGCTCTGGCGGAACGATCGGCGCAGATCATCAGCGCCAGCTGTGGCGTGAGCGCAGCCGGAGGCCAGAGGCTCAATGCATCAATCGACATCGACAGGGTCCCTCGACCTTCCCGCGCTCGGCGCGGCGGAGCGGCTCTTCATCTGGGGATTTCGGGCCAAGGCCTGCGGCGGAAGCGCCGTTCCGACCGCGACCGACATCCAGCAAGTGTACGACCACTTTCGCGTGGGCGATGCCGTGCCCTCGCTGGAATCGATCATCGAGATCTTTGCCTGCACGGCGCATACGGCCATCGAGGTGCATTGCCCGACTTGTCCGCGCATGTCCGACAGCGAGCACGGACTGTTGCGGGCGATCGCCGCGGCACAGCAGCAGCGTGTCGACGTCGCGCGCGAGCAGTTCGAGTCCTGGCTGCCGCCGGTCGGCGCCGACTGGGCTCTCGCGCCTGTGCGCGGGCTTGCAACGATCTTCCGCATGGCGGGTCTCATCCTTCCCGACCGGCACGTTCCGTCTTTCGATCATGAGCGGACGATGGCGATGAAGAACTGGCTGGTCGGCAGCCCCACGTTGCACTGACAAGGGCGTTCATGATGCAGGATGCATGCGGCCTTGTGCCTGTCACGGAAGCCGGCCAGCCGCGGCACTGTCCGCTCCAGACCGCACTGTCGTCGCGTCCATGCGTCGAGAACTACGATGATTTTTGCCGCATCGCGCTGTCGCTGCTCCGGTTCATCGGCGCGGCCTATGCGACCGGCGCTTCCGACTGCTGGGAGGCTGCCTATCGCTTCGCCGACGAGGCGCCTGATATCGCCGACAGCCCGCTGCTGGTGGCGCGGGCTGCCGCGCTGGTACGAATCCTGCGCAGCGGCCGGCCGTGCGAGCTGTGCTTCATGCCGCCGTCGTGCCGGCGCCTGTCGAAGGACGAGGCGGAGTTGATGCGGCTGTTGGCGGTCGCGCGCAGCAGGCAGCCTGGCGAGCTCAAGTCCGTGGTCTGCCAGTTCGTCGGCAACGAGAACGAGATTGCAACGACGCAGGCCTTCGACGCGCTTGCCTGCTGCTGATGCTTCGATGGGTTCTACTCGCATCCAGATCCGTCTTGCGACCTAGCGGGCCTTCTTGTCGAGCATCAGGTCGATCGTGTGGGCGGCGATCTTGCGCAGCTGAGCTTCGTCGCCGAAGGCACGTTCGATCACGGCGAGACCGCGCGTCACGGTGATGATGTGCAGCGCTGCTGCCGCGGGATTGCCGCTGAACTCGCCGCGCACGGCGCCCGCCGACAACGCGTCCTGAACCAGGGTGGTAATGCGCGAGATCAGGCTGGCGAAAGCCTCGCGCGCGTCCTCGTCGAGCCCCTCGCCTTCGACCGCGCCGAGCTCCATCAAGCCGCGCGTGGTCGGACACCCCCGCGGCGGCGAGCCCGAGCGGAAGTTCGTGATGGTGAGGTCGAAGAACGCGGCGAGGCGCCTTCGCAACGAGCCCGCGCCTAGCGCCTTTTGCAGAGCCAGGAGATATTCGCCGGCATAGCGTTCATAGGCCTGGAGGAACAGCGCCTCCTTGCTGCCGAAGGCATTGTAAAGGCTGCCGCGCTGAACACCGGCGTCGCGGGCGATGTCCGACAGCGACGTGCCGCGCACGCCCTTGCGCCAGAACTGGTCGAACGCGATGCGCAGGACATCGTCGTGGTCGAATTCGCGCGGCCTCAACGTTTGCTCCACTGTCCGGCAATGCCGGGCTTTCACCATATTTGACACGATGTCAAAAACATGGTTTCTGGACATCGTGTCAAAAATCAATCGGGATTGATAGCCCGTTTTGTCGATGGGCCGAACCGCCGGCACGGACCATGCGTCCGGCCGGTCGGGCCCGCATGCAAAGGGATCAGCTCATGCCTCTCCTCCACATCTCGATGCGCGCGGGGAAGCCGGACGCCTACCGGCAGGCGATCCTCGACGGTCTCTATCGCGCCATGCGCGAGGCGCTGAATGTGCCCGAAGGCGACGAGTTCATGACCATCAGCGAGCTTGCGCCGGCAAACTTTCGCTGCGGCAACGCCTACGGCGTCGAGCGCAGCGACGACGCCGTGCTGATCCAGATCACCATGTTCGCCACACGCACCGCCGAGCAGAAGAAGGCCCTGTACCGGCGGATCGCCGAGCTGCTCGGCGAGAGCCCGGGCATCCGGCCCGAGGACGTGTTCGTGAACGTGCTCGACGCGCCGGCGGAGAACTGGTCCGTCGGCCACGGCCTCGCGCAATTTGCGTGAGTTTGCCGGGCCTCCGAACATCCTCTTGAGAATTGCCGGCCGGCAGGGTCTGATAGGCCGCGGAGTAGACCTCCGCCGAGCCGAACCCGGGACCTGAACGGCATGACCATGTCGGTCGAGCAATTGTGGAGTGCGCGGGGAACCATCCGTCGCGCGCTTCGATCTACCCAACGCGCGAAGCTTTGCCACCGCGTTCTGCAAGATCTGCAGCAGCCCGATGCCGCATTTGACCCGCAGCGGGCGCGAAGCGATCATCCACGCCGGCGCGTTCGACGAGCCGCTTGGTGCGACACCCGACCGGCATGTGCAGTGGACCTCGCGCGCGGAGTGGTACGTGCACGGCGATGCGCTGCCGGTCGAGGGTTGAAGCGTCGCGCGATTTGACCGGGCACATCGGCAATGGCGTGAACTGCGCTACTCATTCCGCAACGCACGCCGCCATAATCTCGTCGAGCTCCGCCTTCGGGAGCACACCAAGCTCGGCGATGAAGACGATCCGCGCGCGCGGCACGCCCGGCGTCGGCGCCTCGCCCGGAGCGAGCGTCGCGCGGCCGGCGGCGAATTGAAACACCATCTGGCGTCCGGGCTGCTCGACCGTCTCAAGCAAGCCTTTTGCGCGGGCGAGTTTTGGAGCAAGGCGGCCGATGGCCTGCTGCAGGCGAGGCAGCGAGAGCGGCTGGTCCGAGGTCCAGCTCAATGTCTCGAAGCGCTCCTCTGCCGGCCGCCGCGGTCCCGGCTCGCGTAACGCGGGCGTACGATCGGCGATCGCGGGGAACAGCAGCGCGGACGGAATCTCGCCGTGCTTCGCATCGACCACCACGGCAGGGACGCGCTGCGCGCGAATGGCCTCGCGCATCCGCCCAGCCGCACCCCCGCCCGCCAGATCCAGCTTGCTCAATGCCACGATATCGGCGACTCGCAATTGCGAGCGCTGGAGCGCATCGTCGAGGGCAGCCGTCGGCGTCGCTGCATCCATCACGCACAGCACCGTCTCCAGCGGCGCCTCGCGCAGGATCACGGGATCCATCAGATTGCGGACGATGTCGGCGGGATCGGCGACGCCGCTGGTCTCGATAACGATATAGTCCGGCTTCGGATCGCGGCGCAGCAGCGTCGAGAGCGTGCGCAAGAGATCGCCTTCGAGCGAGCAGCAGATGCAGCCATTGGCGAGACTGACCACGCCGTCGCTGGCGCCCGCGATCAGCTCCGCATCGATGTTGATCGCGCCAAAATCGTTGACGATTGCGGCGATCCGCCGTCCCTCCGCGTGCGCCAGCAGATGGTTGACGACCGTGGTCTTGCCCGCCCCCAGAAAGCCCGTGACCAGGAGAACGGGGACCGGCATGGGTCAGCCCTCGACGACGGGGCGGCGCACGGGGCGGCCGGGGCGCGCCGCCACGTCCAGCACGCCATCGGTGATGAGCGGCTGGCCGCTGACGATCAGATGCCGCACGCCCTCGGAGGGGCGGTTCATCGCCGTGAAGGTCGCGCGATCGCTGAGCTTCTCGTAGTCGAACACGACGATGTCGGCATCGGCGTCCTTCGCGAGCTTCCCCTTGGCGCGCATCGCGGGTGTGCTCTGCGACAGGATCTCCGCGGGGATCAGCGCGCATTTGCGCACGCCTTCGAGCAGCGACACTGTCTTGCGCTCGCGCACCCATTCGCGGATGAATTTCGTGAAGCAGCCGGCCGAGCGCGGATGCGAGGTGGCATCATCCGGCAGCGGCCAGGCATCGCCGGTGTAGGTCTTGCCGTCCGACGTCGTCCACGGCATCGCGTCGGACGCGATCGCGCCGCCGGGATAGAGCACCGACATGTCGAGCAGGTCGCGATGATGCGCATTGTTCTCGGTGTCGAGGATGTGCCAGAGCACCAGCGATGACGGCTCGTCGGCCTGGGCCTTCAGCAGCTCCTCGCGATCGCGGAAGCGGTGCCCGTCGGTCACGCGCTGCACCGAATCGTAACCGGTGCCGTTGCGCTCGACGAATTCGGGGTCGCTGAAGAAGGCCGCCGCCAGCACGGTCGAGCCGGTGCCATAGGGATAGGCCTCGACCGTGATGGGCAGGCCTTGCGCCTGCGCCTTCTCGACCAGCACGCGGCAACGCTCGATGTCGGTCTTGCTCGACGAATTGAAATGGCAGATGTGCATGTGCGCGCCGGTGGCGCCGGCATAGCCGATCAAGCGGATATAGGCTTCCGCCGCGCTCTCGGGATCGACCCGCGACATGTAGGCGACGTGGGTGAAGGTCGGCACGTCCTGCTTGGCCGCGAGCTGGCAGACCGCGGTCAGCTCCTGCACGCCGGCGCCCGGCGCGTAGGCGTTCAAGATGCCGATGCCGATGCCGCCCTCGCTCAGGCCGCGCCCGAGCCGCTCAAGAATGCCGGCCACTTCCGTATCGCTCGCGACGTTGTCCATCCAACGGCGATCGCGCATCGCGTTGCCGAACGCCTCCAGCGAGCTCTCCGCATTGGAACCTGTCATCGCGCCGATGCGCGCAAAGGCCCAGTTGGTGGCGGCGCCATAGTTCAGCACGCGTCCCTTCCTGGCCTGGCGCTCATACCAGGACCCGACCGGCAGCACGCCGGCCTCGAGATCGAGCGTCGTCGTCACCCCGTCGAAGGCCTGCATCCGGTCGGCAGGGATCGACTGGCCGTGCGCGTGCAGATCGATGAAGCCGGGCGCGACCACGAGGCCGGTGGCGTCGATCACCCGCTCCGCGCCGCCAAGCGAGGCACCGACGGCGGCAATCCTGCCATCCACCACCGCCACATCGCCAACCGCGTCCATTCCGCTCGCCGGATCCACCACCCGGCCGCCAGAGATCACCAAACCGCTCATGTCGTCACTCCAAAAAGCAGAAAGCCAGAACCTCCAAAGGCCCGGCAGCAGCTTTGGAGGGAGCCGGCCGCATCGCGCACCGTCCCGGCGCGCATAGTGCAGATTTTGGAGGGAACGACCACCGCCGCCGATGCCGATGCAGCATGCTCACACGGGAGGTCGGTTTGCACATCGTTTGGAAACATGCGCTCGCGTCCTCGCGGCAAGTTTTGCCCGAGCTTTGCTTTCTCGCTTCATCCCCTCGCGAAGAAAGGGCGCAGGGAAGACCGGGCGCCGGCTGGCACCCACAAAACCCCCATGCTGAACAGATGCACACGCAATGCACAGGGGAGACACAGGGCAGCCGAGACCAGGCCTTCCCTGCGCGATGGTTTGACGGCCTATGCCGCGCTCTCCCGGGAGCCGAGTTCGTTCTGGCCTCCCTCACCCTTGCGAAATGCACGGCACCGCGCCGGTTGACGCAATGACGCCTTCGCAAAGGCTTGACCGTAGCAACGACGGCCAGGACCACACGGTTTCGCCGTACGCAGGCCTCCTGCTTCGCCTAAGGCTTCAGGACATGGCCCTGCTTCGCCAGAGGCTTCGCGAGGTTTGAGCGCCGTCCGTCGATGCGGTTCGTGCCGTGCTCACGAGATTCATCTCGCCCTGCACGCTACGCTCCGCCTTTAACGCCGCCCGCGTCCACCGCATTCCAGCCCGCGTTCGTGACGACGTACGACCGCCCCTTTTGTGGGCTGGGATGAGCGAGACATACGACAAATCCGAATTTCGGTAAAGTGGAATATTTTCGCGACGGCTACTTGACAGCAAATTGCCGTGTTTTGTCTCACCGGCATGCACCCCGGATCGAGCGCATTAAGCGCGAGGAAATGCCCGTCACAGCCGACACCGCGCTGCGGCTTCGGAAAATTCTTCACGTGCAGCCGGGCATTCAAAACCTCCGGACCCGAAGGTCCGGAGGTTGCGCGTCGGAGACGCCGTTCGCTCAGTTCTGCCGGTGAATGGTGATGGTGACGCGGCCGCCGCCGAGGGCGGAGTTCACGGCGTTCTCGGCTTTGGCGAACTCCGAACCGATCCATTTCGCGGCCGAAGACACTTCGTGCTTGATCCAGCTGAACAGGCCGGCAGCAGCAACGCCGTCGAGTTCGTCGATGGACAGTTCGCGGCTTTCAAAGCCGATATCGTCAGGACGTTTCATGTTGGTCTCCAGTTGGTGACGCGGGCCATCCGCGATCACGAACAGGATGCGCGCAAACCTCCGATGAGAGCTGTGACGACGATCACCTCGGTCGCAACAGGCGAAGAATGTCGTTCCTGTCGCCGGCTGTGAGACAGCATATGAAGAAGGGCGTGGCTGGAGACTCGCCTGAGGCAATCCTTCGAGACGCCCGCTTGCGGCGGGCCCTCAGGATGAGGTCGCGTTTTGCGGCGAGAGTCTGGCACCAGCCAAAAGGATAGAGATCAACGCTCGATGGAGCCTGATGGCGCTCCCTAGGGGAATCGAACCCCTGTTTCAGCCTTGAGAGGGCCGCGTCCTAACCGCTAGACGAAGGGAGCGTGAGGGCTAGCCAATAACCTCGAAATTTGTCCGCCGCAAGGACCCGAACCGCCCTTTTACGGCTCATTGGCAAATTTCAGCTTCCCGGTCGGCTTCAGCGTGTGGGCGTCGAAGGTGCGGATCTCGGTGACCCCGCCGATGTCCAGCGTGACCACGAGCCGGTCGCCGGCGACCCCGGTCGAGACGATCCTGGCGCCCTTCGGCAGGGTGGCGGTGACGTCGCCGACCGGCTCGGCCGCCCTTCCCTCCGACTTGAAAAGGCGGTAGCCCACCGCGATCAGGACGGCGCAGATTGCCAGCGCCGTCGTCAACCCCGCGATCAGCATCATCCGCCGCACCCGCGCGAACAGCGCGGCCTGCTCGGGGCTCGGTTCGGGAACAGCGGTATCAGACGTCGTCATGGAAAACTCAGGCTCAGCGCAAAGGTTGGAGGTCGTGGTCGGCGGCGACGAGGGCTCGGCCCGGCTCGACCGCGTGCTGGCGGCGCACCTTTCCGACCTGTCGCGATCGAGGCTGAAAGCCCTGATTCTGGCGGGCGCGGTCAGCCTGAAGGCCACCGCGGTCCGCGACCCCGCTTATCACGTCACTTCGGGCGATACGATCATAATCGACGTGCCGGAGGCGGCCCCGGCGGAGCCCAAGGGCGAGGATATCGCCCTCGATATCGTGTTCGAGGACGACGACATCGTCGTCCTCAACAAGCCGAAGGGGCTGGTGGTACACCCCGCGGCCGGGCACGAGACCGGGACGCTGGTGAACGCGCTGATCGCCCATTGCGGAACTTCGCTCTCCGGCATCGGCGGGGTGCGCCGGCCGGGGATCGTGCACCGGCTCGACAAGGACACGACCGGGCTGATGGTGGTCGCCAAGAACGACCTTGCGCACGCCTCGCTCACCGCGCAATTCGCCGACCACGGCCGCACCGGAGCAATGCGGCGCGGCTACATGGCCTTTGCCTGGGGCCTGCCGGGCCGCCATCGCGGCACCGTGGATGCGCCGATCGACCGCCACCCGCATGCGCGCGAGAAGATGGCCGTGCGCCAAGGCGGCCGCGAGGCCGTCACGCATTGGGAAATCCTGGAGAGCTTTGCTGGGCGCGACGGCAAGCCGATCGCTTCACTGCTCGCCTGCGAGCTCGAGACCGGACGCACCCACCAGATCCGCGTCCACCTTGCCCATATCGGCCATCCCCTGATGGGCGACGCCGTCTATGGCCCGCACTTCAAGACCAAGGCGAACCATCTCGGCCCAGAGTCGCAGGCGGCCTTGACGGCGCTGGGGCGGCAGGCCCTGCATGCCTATCTGCTGGTATTGGAGCACCCGAGAACCGGAGAATTACTCCACTGGGAGGCGCCTCTGCCGGAGGATTTGCTTCTCCTGCAAGGCGCTCTGAAAGCGGCGCTATGACGCAGGGGCTTTAAGAAAAGCGTTACATTACAAAAAGTTATAGCTGCCACACGGGGACGTGACGTCAGCAATCCTTCCCTTTTCGACCCCCTTTGGGGTATATTGCGCCTGCGTTGGAAATGACCAACGCGGAACATCGCAGCTACGGCCGGCTTTAACACAGCGGTCGTCTGCCTGGCCCGCCGCTATCGGGGGCCTGAACCTTTGGAGGGCTTCAGTATGGCCCGTACCGCTGCTTTGCCGGTGCTCAATGGAGAATCCGGCCTTTCTCGCTACCTCGCCGAGATCCGCAAGTTCCCGATGCTGGAACCCCAGCAGGAATACATGCTCGCCAAGCGTTGGCGTGAGCATGACGATCGCGACGCGGCGCACCAACTCGTCACCAGCCATCTCCGTCTCGTGGCCAAGATCGCCATGGGCTATCGCGGCTACGGCCTGCCGATCTCCGAGGTCGTCTCGGAAGGCAATGTCGGCCTGATGCAGGCGGTGAAGCGTTTCGAGCCCGAAAAGGGCTTCCGCCTCGCCACCTACGCGATGTGGTGGATCAAGGCGTCTATTCAAGAGTACATCCTGCGTTCCTGGTCGCTCGTGAAGATGGGCACCACCGCGAACCAGAAGAAGCTGTTCTTCAACCTGCGCAAGGCGAAGAGCAAGATTTCCGCGCTGGACGAAGGCGATCTCCGCCCCGACCAGGTGAAGATCATTGCCAAGCGCCTCGGCGTCACGGACCAGGACGTGATCGACATGAACCGCCGCCTCGGTGGCGACGCGTCGCTCAATGCTCCGATCCGCGACGACGGTGAAGCCGGCGAATGGCAGGACTGGCTGGTCGACAACACGCCCAACCAGGAAGCCATGCTGGCGGAGCACGAGGAATATGATCACCGCCGTGACGCCCTGAACGGCGCCATGGGCGTGCTCAACCCGCGCGAACGCCGCATCTTCGAGGCCCGCCGTCTCGCCGATGAGCCGATGACGCTGGAAGACCTTGCTGCCGAGTTCGGCGTGTCGCGCGAGCGCGTCCGCCAGATCGAGGTCCGCGCCTTCGAAAAGGTGCAGGCCGCGGTCAAGGGCACCATCGCAAAGGCCGAACAGGCCGCGCTGGAAGCCGCGCTGTAAGAGATTGGCGGATCGAAAGAGACAAGAAGCCGGCGGCAACGCCGGCTTTTTTGTTTGAGGTGTGACGCGTTTGTTCGAGGTGTGACTTGCAGCATGTTCGCGCAGGCGCGGGCCAGGCATCTTGAACCCTTGTCGCCGGTCAACGACCCAAATGAGAGCGACCAGCACCGAGCAAACGGATACACACCGTGGCGATCATCCTGCAATCCACCGTCGGCGGCTTCTCCGCCCAGTTCATGCGCAAGCTGCCGCTGGTCGAGCAGGCGATGCGCGAGCACGGGCTCGAACCGTCGGAGTTCGTGATCTCGAAGGACTACGCCTCGACCGCGACGATCCCGATCATGGGCCCGTTCTTCTTCAACTACAGTGTCTTCTTCGGCGAGGAGAAATTCACCGTCACCGAGCCGAACGACATGGTGTTTCTGGATTACTTCTTCAAACGCGTGCTCGCGGCAGACGATCCGCCGGGGCTGCCGCGGCGACCGGGATTGATCCGGCGGTTTTTCGGATGGATGGCGCAGCCGGTGTAATTGACGCGCATCGTCCCCGCCCCGCCCCGCTTGCGGGGTGAGGGAGCGCGGCCTCTATTCCCCCCAGGTCCTCGCCAGGGTCGCAAGCCAGCAGCCTTCGCAATAGCGCGCATCCTTGTAGTCGATCCAGTTGTGCGCATAGACGTGGTCGAGCGGGATGCCGTAGCGCGCGCGCAGGACCTGGACCAGGATCTTCCATGCTGCGACCTGCGCCTCGGTCGGGCCTGCCGTGACATCGGGATAGTTTCCGGCGAACTCGACGCCGATCGAGTTGTCGCGCACGACCTGGCGATAGGTCGATCTGTTGTCGATGTACTTGTTGTCGTTGCGGTTGGCGCCGTCGCCATGGGTCGGCACCAGATTCTCCGCGACCGCCCAATAGACCGTGCCGTCGGTCTCGACCCAGAGGGTGACGCCGCGGCGCGTCGGGTTCTTCGATTGCTCCTGTGCGCCGCCGCGGGCCGAGCCCGCCGGTCCCTCGGTCTGGTGCACGATGATGTTGCGCCAGGGCCTTGCGCTGGCGACATCGCCCCATGGCGCCAGCCACACCATCTTCAGGCCGGGAATGTCGGGCGTGCCGGAGCCGCGCGCGAGTTTTGCGAGCCCGGCGTCCGTTGCGGCGGCGGGTGCGATCAGGAAGGCGGCGAAAAGCGCCGCGAGCAGGCGAGACATCATCATGCGGGTCCAGTGCGGACCCGAGCCTAGCACGCCATCAAGCGAATTTGCGTGCGGCCTTGCCCGGCCCGATCGGCTCAGGCGAGAGCGGCGGCGCCGGATCGTAGACGGCAAAGTCGTTCTTGCCGTTCTTCTTGGCGGCGTAGAGGGCGTGGTCGGCATGCGCGATCAGGCGGTCCGGAAACTGGCCGATGTCGCGATCCCACTGCGCGGCCCCGATCGAGATCGCGATCGGGATGTCCTTGCCATTGCAGGCCGCGGCATCCTGGCGGCAGACCTCGAGCACGCGGCGGGCGATCGCGGCCGCCTCGCGCAAGGACGACGACGGCAGCACGACGCAGAACTCGTCGCCGCCGGTGCGGGCCAGCATGTCGCCGGGCCTTAAGCGGGTCTGCGCCATCAGGGTGAAGTGCTGGAGGCAGGCATCGCCCGCGGCATGACCATGGGTGTCGTTGATGTTCTTGAAGCCATCGAGATCGATCACCAGCAACGAGAACGGCTCGCCGCTGCGCTCCGAGCGGGCGCATTCTTCGCCGAGCCGCTGCAACAGATGCCGCCGGTTGGCGACGCCGGTGAGATCGTCGAGCAGCGCGAGGTCGGCAACCTCGTTGCGCAGGCGGTCCATCGCCATCAGCAGGAAGCCGAAATTGAGCGTCATCGACAGGAACAGGAGGCCGAGCACCATGACGGCGTGGCCCTGGCTGCCGGCGACGGCCGAAAAATCCCCGCCAAGCAGATTGCCCACCACGCGGGCCACGAAGATCCCGATGATGGTGAGGATGACGATGCTGGCGAGCCAGGCGCCGGGACTGACGCGGCCGTCCTGTGGCGACAGCAGAAGCCGCAATGCCAGCAGCAGCGGAACGGCCTGCCCAAGCGTGTAGAAGGTCATGCGCAACTGCATCTGGTCGAAGACGAGCAGGAAAAACGCGGTGCCGCCGACGCTCAGGGCAGCCGTCGCAATCATCATGCGCCAGGCCACCGGCCTGCCGTAGAAGCGCTGAATGCCCATCGCGGCGAAACAGCTTGCGGCGATGATGCCGGCTCCGCCCAACAGGAGCGGCACCGGGGAGGTGACGAACAGGCGGACCAGCGCGGCCATCGCGCCGGTCGCGCCGACGAAGGACGATGCCATCCAGAACCGGGCGGCCGCGAATTTCGGATAGGAGCGCGTCACGTAGGCCCAGATCAGGCCCAGCGCCAGGAAGTTGACGACGAACACGGTCCAGAGTGTCGGCACGTTCAGCATGGCGCGTGCGGTACGCGCAGCCGCGCGCTCCCCGTCCCTTGCAGCCGTCCGTCCATGACCCCGTCCCCGTTTTCTTGCGGGGAACAATGCGGCCGGCGCGCTTAACGGAGTCTCACCGCGTTGCTCGAAAACGCGCCCTTGGTTTTGGATTCATGAACGACTGCGCCGTTGTCGGATCGTTAGGCATGTCGGTGGCGATGGCGCTGCGACGCGGTGATGCGGATTCGCGGGCGGAAAATCACCCGAAAATGCATCTGAGCTGTGGATAACGCGATGACACGGATATGACAGCGCGGGGCAGAAGCGCGCGAATCTGCTGAGCTTGCCGCTGAGGATGTTGCGAGGCTGGCCCTCCGCCGAGCATCCCTCGTGTCGCGTTTAACCATGAACCCTTGAGAGGATACTATGGCTAAGAAAGCGAAGAAGGCGACGAAGAAGAAGGCGAAGAAGGCCAAGAAGGCGAAGAAGAAGTAACGAGGCTTCTTTTTCTTTGCCCGGGTGGAGCTCGCTCCGCCCGGGCGTCGGGTAGGTCCATGAGCTGGAAGATGGCGGGCACAAGGCCCGCTTTTTTATTGCCTACCGCTCGGCGAAAGCGAGCTTGGCGCCAAGGGCGGCGAAGCCGGCGGCAAAACTACGGCGCAGCCAGGCCATGACGCGCGGACGGGAGATGACGCGCTCGCGCACCGAGGCGGCGCAGAGGCCGTAGACCACGAACACCGCGAACGTCATCGCCATGAAGGCGCCGCTCAATTCCAGCATCCGCGCCAGCACATGGGGCTCGTCCGCGGCGATGAACTGGGGCAGGAAGGCGAGGAAGAAGATCGACAGTTTTGGATTGAGGATATTGATCAGGAAGCCGGTGACGATGACCCGGCCGCTCGACCGCTCCTTGATCTCGCCCTCGACCGCCAGCGCCCCGGTCTCGCGCAGCGCCTGCCAGGACATGTAGAGCAGATAGGCGACGCCGCACCATTTCAGCGCGGCGAAGGCGAGCGCGCTGGTATGGAGCACGGCGGCGAGCCCCAGCATCGCGGCCGTCATGTGCGGCACGATCCCGAGCGTGCAGCCGAAGGCGGCAGCGATGCTCGCACGCGAGCCGCGCGTCAGCGCCGCGGCCAGCGTGTAGAGCACGCCGGTGCCGGGCGAGGCGACGACGATGAGCGAGGTGAGCAGGAAGGACAAGGTCATCGGCGGACCTTATCATTGCGCCTCCCGGCAAGAAAGTCGGCAAGAGAACCGGCAAGAAGGGGGCCCCGCAGGCTCGCCTTCAGGACAGCTGCGCGATCTCGGCCTCGCGCAGCACGTCGAGCGGCGCCCACGGCTTGGCCCAGAATTTCGCACCGGCGGGCAAGGGCTGCATCAAGGGGCGGCCCGAGGTGACGACGACGTCGAGCCGGGGATTGCGGTCCTTGGCGACATGCGCGAGCTCGACCCCGTTCATGCGCCCTGCAAGCTGCACGTCCGTCAGCATCAGGCAGAGCGCGCCCGCGTCCTTGTCGAGGATGCGCTCGGCGGCCTCGGCACTTTCGCACTGGATGACCAGGTAGCCGCTCTCCTCCAGCAGAAGACAAAGCATCTCCCGCTGCATGGCATCGTCCTCAACGATCAACGCAGTGGCACGAAATGGTTCTGCCTGGCCCATGGCGGCTCCAATGCTGCTTGAGTAGCGTAAGTTAAGGAGCCAATTCGCCTCCGGTTCGGTTCCATTTTGAAAAAATGTACATCATAGTTCCACGCGAACGGCTTGACGGGGGGAGATCATGACTGCGATTCGCGGCGCCGCCGCCATTACCGGAGCCGCAAGCGGCATCGGCCGCGCGCTGGCGATCGAGCTTGCGCTACGCGGCTGCGATCTCGCGCTTGCGGACCGCGACGAGGCCGGGCTGAAGACGCTCGCCGCCGAGATCGGCCAGGGACCGGACAAGGCCCGCAAGTTCAGCGTGCACCGCGTCGACGTCGGCGAGCCCGGCGACATCGCAGAGTTCGCACGTGAGGCGACGATGGCGCATCCCTCGCTCGGCATCGTCGTCAACAATGCCGGCGTGGCGCTGATGGGCTCGTTCGAGGAGATCGACCAGGCGCAGATGGACTGGCTGTTCGACATCAATTTCTGGGGCGTGGTGCACGGCACGCGCGCCTTCCTGCCGCATCTGAAGACGATGGAGGCGGCGCACATCGTCAACCTCTCCTCGATCTTCGGCATCATCGCGCCGCCGGGCCAGTCGGCCTATGCGGCGGCGAAATTCGCGGTGCGCGGCTTTTCCGAGAGCGTGCGGCACGAGCTTGCGGTGGCGGGAAGCTCCGTAAAGCTCTCGGTCGTGCATCCCGGCGGCGTCGCCACCGCCATCGCCCGCAATTCGCGCACCGGCGTCGGCGTCACCGACAATGCGCGCCGCGCGCAATCGATCGAGCGGTTCGAGAACGCGGCCAAGACCACGCCGAGGGACGCCGCGCTACGCATCATCAAGGGCATCGAGAAAAACGAGCCGCGCATCCTGATCGGCAACGACGCCCGCTTCATGGACCTGCTGCAGCGTTTCCGTCCGGGAACGTACTGGGCGCCGCTGCAGCGACGGCTGGAGAAGATGACGAAGGGGGCGGCGCAATAGCTCAGTGACGCGGCACTGTTTCTGCTCGCCATTGCGAGAAGCACAGCGACGAGCGGCCTGGTCTCACTGCCCTGCCAGCCGATCCGCAAAATAGCCGATGGTCTTGCGGTAGATCACTGCCCTGTTCCATTCGCGCATGGCCTCGAAATTGGCGGTGCCTTCGCCATAGGGCTGGCCCATCTTGAAGCCGCTGGTGTGGAGCAGGTTCGCGGTCGAGGCGAGCACGTCGGGAACGCTGTGGCGGAGATCGACGTGGCCGTCGCCGTCGAAATCGACGCCGTATTTGATGTAGGACGACGGCAGGAACTGGGTCTGGCCGATCTCGCCGGCATAGGCGCCGATCAGGTCGCGCAGCGGAAGGTCGCCGCGCTGCACGATCTTGAGCGCTGCGAGCAGTTCGCCCTGGAACAGCTCGGTGCGGCGGCAATCATGCGCCAGCGTCGCCAGCGTGCGGATCACCGGCAGCTTGCCGATGTCGCCCTTGCCGAAATCGCTCTCCAGCCCCCAGATCGCGACCAGGATATAGCGCGGCACGCCGAACTGCTGCTCGATGCGCGAGAGCAAGGCTGCGTGACGCTGGAGCAGCGCTCGGCCGCCATTGATGCGGCCGGGACCGACGCGGGTCGAGACATACTGCTCGAAGCTCTTGTTGAAGGTGTAGCGCTGGCGCCGGTCGAAGGCGAGCACCGCGCCGTCCTGGGCGATGCCGCTGAAGGCCGCGCTGGTCACGCCCGCCGAGACGCCGGCGGCCTGCGCTTCCGAGGTCATGCTGGCGACAAAGCTGTTGAAGTCGCCGCCGCAGCGCGCGGCCTGCGCCGATCCGCCGGCCAGACAGACGATGAAAGCGGTGGCCGCAGCGTATCTCAGCATGTCGAGCGATCTCCCAAATCCTAGTGCAAAGCAGCGCGCGCGATCATGCCCGGGAAAGCGGCGACCGTCAAAGCGGCACGCTTGATCCGCATCAACGTGTCTCACGCCCTGCCTTCTAGATTGAGCAAGACGGCAGAGCCGCCCAGGAGACTAGCCGATGACCGGAATTACCTTGAACGCCGAGCAGATTCGCAACGCACCCGCACCGGTGCGGCAATGGATCGAGCAGGAGGTGATCGCCTCGCTCGGCCTTGCGCCGCGGACGCCTGCGGCCGCGCCGCCGCAGGCCGCCCATCTCGTCGCCTGTCGCGTGGAAGACATCGCCGGCGTGCTTGAGCACATCCGCGGCATGCTTCCCGCCGTGAACGTGCTGCTCGAGCTCGGCCGTCCCGGCATCAGCATCGGTCAGCCCGCGGTGATGACGTTCCGCCTGATGGACATCCTGCATCACACCCGCCTGCAGGACGTCAGTCAGGTCATGACCTGCCTGGAGATGATCAACCAGGCGCTGACCGAGGTGCGGAAAGATCCGTCGGCCCGGTTTTGCGGCTTCGACAATGAGGGCCACTGCCTGATCGCACCGCAGACCCAGGCCAGCATCGCAACGCTGTGGCAGACCATCATGGAACGCCAGCAGGCGGCGCAGGCGCACGAGCCAGGCAGCCGGATGGCACCCGCGGCTTGAAACCGGCCGCGGCTTTCCGGGCAATCGGCAAGGGAATGGGCCATCGGTGAGAACCGGCGGCGTGGTGCAGGCGACTAACGTCTGCGCCCCGTTTCCTCAACCCACAGAGAGTGCCAATGCCCGCGCCGCGAAACAGCCCCGGATCGCTCGTCCTTGCCGCCCTGCTCTCCCTTCTCGCCGTCATCACAGCTTCCGCGCAGACGCGCGATGTCGTAGGCAGCCGCGACTATCCCGGTATCGGCCGGTTCGCCGGCAGCGTCATCACCGGCTACGTGATGAAGGATTTTGACGCGGCACGGATGCAGGCGGCGCCCTTCAAGGACGGCCAGCCGACCGACGCGCGGCGTCTCGAGGGCCGCGTCTTCCGCATCGCCTATCGCACCAATCCCGGCCCCTCGATCCTGGAGGTTTCGCGCAATTTCGAGACCCAGCTTGCGAAGGCCGGCTTCGAGACGTTGCTGGCGTGCGACACCGATGCCTGCGGCGCCATTCCGTTCACGGAAAGCATCGACACGCTGCCGGTGCCGCAGATGTGGGTCGACGGCTTCAACTATCGCTATTTTGCCGGCCGCAAGACCGAGGGCGGGCGCGAGACCTATTCCAGCGTCATCGTCAGTCAGAACAACCAGGATATCACCGCGCAGGTCACCGTCGCCGAGCTCGGCGCCATCGCCAACAAGATGGTCGATGCCCCCGCGATGGCCAAGGGTCTTGGCGAGACCGGTCACATCGCGCTCTACGGCATCTATTTCGACACCGACAAGGCCGTGCTCAAGCCGGAGAGCCGCCCGACGCTGGAGCAGATCGCAAAGCTCCTGATCGGCCAGCCGCAACTCAACGTCTTCATCGTCGGCCACACCGATAGCCAGGGCGCCTATGAATACAATCTCGACCTGTCGAAACGCCGCGCCGAAGCGGTCGCGGCCGAACTGGTGAAGAACTTTCGCATCGCGCAGACGAGGCTGCGCACCGCCGGTGTCGGATTGCTGGCGCCGGTCGGCTCCAATGCGACCGACACCGGCCGCGCGCTCAACAGGCGGGTGGAACTGGTGGCGCCATAGCTCCTGCTTGTCATTGCGAGGCGCGCGACTTCTCCGCCGAGAGCGAAGGCGGAAGCCGCGATCTGCAACGCGCAATTGCGCATCGCATGGAACTCGCTCGTGCATTGGAACACAACCTGTGCACGCAGACGGGAAGACATGCAGGAAAATGCGCTTTTCGACAAAGCGCGCACCTGTCGCTGCATTGCGAGAGCAGCACACATGAACAAGTGATTTGGCCTTCCAATTGAAATGCGCGGCCCGCATCGCAACTGGATATCGCGATCGCGCATATCTGATGCGCTCGCTGCGACATCAGCGCTTCCGCATTTATCTTGCCACGGCATGGCTCGAGTTATAGTCTTCTATTCTAGGTTGTCGCCCCGCCAGCCCCGGGCGACGCTGGAAGACCAAAATAAACGGCGGGCTTTCGCGGCCCGCCGTTTATTCGAGGAAGGGCCGCGCCGGACCTACGTGGCGCACGACGCTTTCCATCTTGCAAGCCGACATCGTCGATCGATCCCGCCGCGGCCGGGCGCGCCGCGCCCACAATGCGCAAAGCCATTTGACTATGGCGCCCTGATCGACGAAAAGCCGCCATGGCCAAAAAACCCGGAACCAATCCCAAGGGCGAATTCGCCTTTTTCAACGTCTTCTATGAAGACGGCTCCCAACGCTCGAACCGGCGCGTGCCTTCCGAGCTGCTAGGCGGCCTCGACGGCGACGAGCCCGCGCGCGGTTTCATCATGGAGCAGGACCGCGAGATCGCCGAAAAATCCGGCCGCCCGCCGCTGGAGATCAAGGAACTCGAACGGGTCGGCGCGAAGAAGAAATAGGCTCCGCCCGCCGGCGAGACACGCGAAGCGACAGCACAAAGAAAAACGGCGGGCACAGGCCCGCCGTTTTCGTTGGGATGGATGCCCGGGTCAGGCCCGGGCATGACGATCCGAATTAATTGTCCAAGAAGCTCCGCAGCTTCCGCGACCGCGACGGATGCTTCAGCTTCCGCAGCGCCTTGGCTTCGATCTGACGAATACGCTCGCGCGTCACCGAGAACTGCTGGCCGACTTCCTCCAGCGTGTGGTCGGTGTTCATGCCGATGCCGAAGCGCATGCGCAGCACGCGCTCTTCGCGCGGGGTGAGCGAGGCGAGCACGCGCGTGGTGGTCTCGCGCAGGTTCGACTGGATCGCGGCGTCGATGGGCAGGATCGCGTTCTTGTCCTCGATGAAATCGCCGAGATGTGAATCCTCTTCGTCACCGACGGGCGTTTCGAGCGACAAGGGCTCCTTGGCGATCTTGAGGACCTTGCGGACCTTCTCGAGTGGCATGCCGAGCTTCTCGGCGAGCTCTTCCGGGGTCGGCTCACGGCCGATCTCGTTGAGCATCTGGCGCGAGGTGCGCACGATCTTGTTGATCGTCTCGATCATGTGCACGGGGATACGGATGGTGCGGGCCTGGTCGGCGATCGAGCGGGTGATCGCCTGCCGGATCCACCAGGTGGCGTAGGTTGAGAACTTGTAGCCGCGGCGGTACTCGAACTTGTCGACCGCCTTCATCAGGCCGATGTTGCCTTCCTGGATCAGGTCGAGGAACTGCAGGCCGCGGTTGGTATATTTCTTGGCGATCGAGATCACGAGACGGAGGTTGGCTTCCACCATCTCCTTCTTGGCCTGACGGGCTTCGCGCTCGCCCTTCTGCACCGAGTGCACGATCTTGCGGAACTCGATGATCTCGAGGCCGGTCAGCGCAGCGAGCTGATGCACCTCGTGGCGGAGGTCCTTGATCCGGTCCTTCTCGTGGTGGACGAAATTCTTCCAGCCCTTGGCCGAAAGCTTCGAGACCCGGTTGAGCCAGCGCGGATCGAGCTCCGAGCCGGTGTAGTTGCGCAGGAAGTCCTCGCGCGCGACGCCGTGGCTGTCGGCCAGGCGCATCAGGCGGCCCTCATGCGAGACGAGGCGCTTGTTGATGTCGTAGAGCTGCTCGACGAGTGAGTCGATACGCGCCTGGTTCAGGCGCAGCGACTTCACCTCGACGATGATCTCGTCCTTGAGCTTGCGGTATTTGCGCTCCTGGTGCGGCGAGAGCGAGGGCCCGTGCGAGGTGCTCTCGAGCTGGTTCTGGATGTCCTGCTCTTGCAGCTTGCGCAGCTTCTTGTAGCTGTCGGCGATCTTGTCGAAGATCTCTACGACCTTCGGCTTGAGCTCGGCCTCGATCGCCGCGAGCGACATCTGGTTCTCGAACTCGTCGTCCTCGTCCATGTCGGCTTCGGCGGCGGACTCCGCAGGATCCTTCTCGGCTTCGCCGGCATTGCCGGGCGCGGGCGCGGCGCGGAACGGGGTCGGCGACGGCGGCGCGGCGGGCGGCGCCACATGCGCGGGCGCTGCACCCGTGGCAGCGGCCTGTCCGCCTTCGGCCTGGGCTTCACCGTTCTCGCCGTTGGGACCGGCGATCATCGCATTGTTCATGCCGGCCTTGGCGTCGGGGCCGGCATAGGTCGCTTCGAGATCGATGATGTCGCGCAGGAAGATCTTGCCTTCGTTGAGCTCGTCACGCCAGATGATGATGGCCTGGAAGGTCAGCGGGCTTTCGCACAGACCTGCGATCATCGCCTCGCGGCCGGCCTCGATGCGCTTGGCGATCGCGATTTCGCCTTCGCGCGACAGCAGCTCGACGGTGCCCATCTCGCGCAGATACATCCGCACGGGATCGTCGGTGCGCTCGCCCGGCTCGCTCTTCTTGACCTCGGTGACGGCCTTCTGGGTGACCTCGACGAGCTCGTTGTCGGTCTCGTCCTCGCCGCCCTCGTCCTTGTCCTCCTCGCCTTCGCTATCGTCGGCTTCGGTGACGTTGATGCCCATGTCCGAGAGCATGGACATGATGTCCTCGATCTGCTCGGGGGAGGTCTGGTCGGACGGCAAAACTTCGTTGAGCTGATCGAAGGTCACGAAGCCGCGCTTCTTGGCCTGCTTGATCATCTTCTTCACTGCCGCGTCGGACAGGTCGAGCAAGGGCGAGGGCGCGTCCTGGGAGTCCTTCTCCGGCGCGTCCGCTGCCTTGTCGTCTTTTTCCTTGTCCTTCGCCTGCAGCGTCTTTGCCTTGGTGGCCATCCATTGCTCCTAAACGCGCTTCATGCAGGACGTTCGCCGCTGCCTGAATTCACTTGAACCTGTTGCCCGACGCTCTCGCTTCGGCAGCTCTCGACACGGAAAGGGCGGCGCGCATATCTCTCGCCACCCCCAAACTTTCTCTCGCCGGAATTGCCTAACGCTTCGTCAGCCTCTTTGTCGCAGCGGATGCAGGTGTAGTGCCAACAGCGATTGCGCGGATTCATTCCTGACGCGTCTGTTCTGCCTGCGGCCGCCTGGTGGCCAAAGTGCTACAAGACCGTTAAGCCTCGATTAACCCTGTTTTTGCCGCCAAACCTTGGATTTGGCGAGTCTTTTAGCGGTTCCGGCCCCGGCCGTCCGCATGATTCTTTCATCACACGCTCTTCTGGAACCGGCCCGATAGCTCGCCAAAACCCTCGATCAGGGCTTCGGTGCCGTCGACCTCGGCCAGCCGCGCCTTGACGTCGCGCAGCCACGCCAAATTGGCCTCGCTGGGGTCCTCCCCCAAGGCCAGCTCGGCGTCCTTCAACTCTCTAAGTAGTGAATGGTATTGCCGATGCAAGGCAACCAGCTGGTGCCAGGTGGAGAGAACGTCGTCCTGCGCCGCGCCCTCGCGGGCCCCCCACACCGCCGCGGTCGTGATACCGTTCTCAACCCTCTGAAGAACCTGAGAAAACCCGCCCTTGTCGAGATCGCCGCGCATCTTCTCGGCGCGTTCGCCGGGGTCCGGCGAATGGTGATGGTCGTTGGCGAAGGCGGCGATGATGCCCGCCCGCAGCTTGTGGGCCTCGGGATGGGCCAGCTCCAGGGCCGCGACTTCCTCGAGGTGATCGTGCAGCAGCCAGGGGTGGTTGATGAGGCACTGCAGGATCAGGGCCTCCCGGCGCGAGATGGCACTGCGCTGGCCGCGCATGATCGGGCTCGCGGCAAGCTGGGGGCTCGCCGCCTGGTAGGGGCCGGCGGGTATCTGGATCGGACCAGGCGCGCCGCGGCCGCCGAATCGATTCGCTGGTCCGCCGCCACGGGGCTGGAACGGACGGCCCCCGGAATTGGGCCGGAAATTGCCACGGCCGGCGAAGCCGCCGCGCCCGCTCTCCGGCGCGAACGTGCGCTGAAGCCGCTCGGCGAGATCCTGGCGATAATAGCGCCGCACCACCTCGTCGCGGATGCCGCCCGCGAGCTCCTTGATGCGCGCCTCCAGCGCCGCGCGGCGTTCGGGAGTGGCGAAGTTGCCGCCCTCCAGCTCGCGCGACCAGAGCATGTCGGCAAGCGGGCGCGCCGCCGCGATCACCTCTTCCATCGCGCCGCGACCGCCGGAGCGCACGAGATCGTCGGGGTCCTGCCCTTCCGGCAGCAGCGCAAAGCGCAGGCTCTTGCCGGGGCTGAGGAACGGCAGCGCAAGGTCCGCCGCACGATACGCGGCCTTCTGACCGGCGCGGTCGCCGTCAAAGCAGAGGATCGGCTCGTCCGCCATCTTCCAGAGCAGTGCGAGCTGGTTTTCGGTGAGCGCAGTGCCGAGGGGCGCCACGCTGCCGGCAAAACCCGCGGTGACCATGGCGATGACGTCGACATAGCCCTCGACCACGATCAGCGCGCTGCCGTCATGGGTCGCTTTGCGCGCGGTCTGGTGATTGTAGAGATTGTCGCCCTTGTGGAAGAGCGGCGTCTCGGGCGAGTTCAGATATTTGGCCGGAACGTCCTTCTCCAGCGCGCGCCCGCCGAAGGCGATGACGCGGCCGCGCATGTCCGTGATCGGAAACATCACGCGGTCGCGGAAGCGATCGTAGGGCACGGGGATGTCGTTGCCGGCGACGAGCAGCCCGGTCTCGACCATGTCGTCGACGGAGATTCCGAGCTGGCCGAGATGCTCCTTGAGCGCGAAGCGGTCGGGCGAGGCATAGCCGAGGCGAAACTGCAACTGCGTCGCCGGCGAGATCGCACGGTCAGCGAGATAACCGCGTGCCTTGGCACCGAGGCGCGAGGCCAGCGTCTCCGCAAAGAATTTTGCGGCAAGATCCATGACGTCATGCAGAGACTTGCGCCGCTGCTCGTGCCGCGCCGCATCCGGCGTCACCGCCGGCAGCGGCAGGCCGGCCAGACTGGCGAGCCGCTCGACGGCTTCGGCAAACGGCAAGCCGTCGGTTTCCATCACGAAGGTGATGATGTCGCCGTGCTTGCCGGAGGAGAAGTCGTGGTAAAAACCCTTCTGGTCGTTGACGTAGAAGGACGGCGTCTTCTCCTGCTGGAACGGCGACAGCCCCTTCCACTCCCGCCCCGCCTTTTTCAGCTTGACGCGCTTGCCCACGACTTCGGACACCGAAAGCCGGGCGCGAAGCTCGTCGAGGAATTGTGGCGTGAAGCGCATGATGCTGATTTCTGGGCTGAGTCGGCATTATGGCCAACCGGATAGGCATATAGGGATGGCCCTCGGAAATACGAAGCATGTGTGGCTTCTCCCGGCTATTCACAGGTCGAAAGTTTCGACGGAAAGCTTGAACCCGGCCCGGTTCCACGCTTCGATAGGGCATGTTCAGGACCTTTCGAGGCGGTCAGAGCGGGGGCTGGCGCATCACCTCGATTTCGCCCGTGACGGGCGAGCCCCTGCCCTTCATGCCAGCGCTGTCGGTCACCGACAGCGAGGCCATCGCGTTGCCGCTGGTGCCCTCGCGCAATGCCTGGCGGCTGGTCGGCGCCGCGAGCAGCTTGCGCTACACTGAGCGCGCCGAGAAGCAGCAGCTGGTGGCCGTCCAGGCCGGCCTCGGCCGACTGGAGGCAACCAGCGCGGCGCTGATCCCGATCCGCAAGTCGCAGGCCTGGTGGGAGCTCACCCAGGAAGAGCGCCGCAGGATCTTCGAGGACAAATCGCATCACATCGCGAGCAGCCTGCGCTACCTGCCCGCCATCGCCCGCCAGCTCTATCACTGCCGCGACCTCGGCGGTCCGTTCGATTTCCTGACCTGGTTCGAATTCGCCCCCACGCACGCCTCGCTGTTCGAGGAGCTGGTCGCGATGCTGAGGCGGACCGAGGAGTGGACCTATGTCGAGCGCGAGGTGGATGTGCGCGTTGTGAAGGAAGTGCTGTCGGCCTAGTGATCCAGGAAACGACCGGACTCGATGACGGGCAGGTCAATGACGGGCCAGTTGTAGACGTAGGTCCAGGCTTTCTCGGTGGCCCCGTCCGGCAGCGTCACGTCGATCAGCTCGCGCAGATATTCCGTCGGTTCAGGAAAGCCCTCGCCGCAGGCTTCGTACATGTCGAGCTCGCCCAAGAGTTCGTCGCCCGCGCGCAGGTGAAAGAGCTCGCCGTGCACGCGATCGGACGGCGCCTCGGACAGCAGCAATCCCGGATAGTGTTTCACCAGGACGAGCCGGCCGCGGCAGGTCGCCTCCCCGAGGAAGTCCGCATGCGCCGCGAGCAGCCGCGCCATCGGATGGTCGAAGCCGCGCATCAGGGTGCCGTAGACGAAAAGGCGATCGGAGGTCATGGAGCTTGTTATCCCGCGAACGGGCGCCCATTCAAGCCGTCTTCGCAATAGTGCTTTGGGGCCCCATGCTTTATAGCCTAGCGGATCAGTGCTGCTTCGACAGGCAACCCCGTATGGATACAGACGCAACAGGCGCGCTATCTCAACTGCTCGGCGAGGGCGAGGCCCATCCGGTCCATGAAGTCAACACGGCCGGCCAATCGCCCTTTCTGCTGACCTCGGATCATTACGGACGGATCCTGCCCCGCGCGCTCGACGATCTCGGCGTCGCAGGCAGCGAGCTGACGCGGCACATTGCCTGGGACATTGGCATTGCCGGCGTCGCCGACCGGCTGGCAGAGATGCTGGATGCGCATTTGATCGCGCAGCGCTACTCGCGGCTGGTGATCGATTGCAACCGCCCGCCGGCCGCCGTGAGCTCGATCCCGTTGATTTCCGAAGCAACCGCGATCCCGGGCAACGAAGGGATCACGGAGCAGCAGCGCACCGCAAGGCGCCGCGAAATCTTCGAGCCCTATCACGGTCGCATCGAGGCCGCGATCGACCGCCGCCTGCACGACAAGAAACCGACGGTGCTGGTGTCGCTGCACAGCTTCACGCCGGTCTATGCCGGCGTCGCACGCCCCTGGCACATCGGCGCACTCTACAATCGCGACACCGTGCTGCCGCAGCTGCTGCTCAGGCACCTCCGCGCCGAGGGCGATCTCGTCGTCGGCGACAACGAGCCCTATGCCGTGAACGACCTCACCGACTACACCATCCCCGTCCACGGCGAGGCCCGCGGCCTCGTCAACACCGGCATCGAGATTCGTCAGGATCTGATCGCCGACCAGTCCGGCCAACAGCAATGGGCCGAGCGGCTGGCGCGGATCTTTGCGGAGATCGAGGTGGAGCTGCGGGCGGCGAGGCTGGTCGACTAGCTCCCCCGTGTCGCGACGAACATCGCGAGCGCGGCGAAGATCGCGGCAATGCCCCACAGCACAAAGGCAATGCGGCCAGCGCCGCCTGTATCGAGCGTTGCCTCGGCCGGGTTGTCGGGATTGACGCGAACCTCGACGGTCGCGCCGTCCTGGTAGCGCGACATCAGCTTGCGCAGCATGTCATCAGAAGCCGACGGCGTACCGGCAGCGACGCGCGCGCATTCATTGGTGTAGCTGACGTTCTGATAGAGGTAGGTGTAGGTCACCCGCTTGCCGAACATCTCGGTGCCCCGCGCCTCGCCAGGTTCGCTGGCCTCGCGATAGTCCTCGATCCCCGACAGCTTGATGGTGCCCGGCACCACCGGCCAGCGCGTCGCCATCGACGCCTGCCGGTGCACGGCATACCCCATCAGCGCGATGACGAGGCCGAACGCGGCAAAGGCGACCACGAGGCCGGCGAGATCGGGCCGTCCGACGTGGTGCGCGAGATAGGCATAAGTCTGGTTGAGGCCGAAGGCCGAGCCGAACACGATGGCAAGCACGACCACCGTGCCGATGCCGAGGCAGCCCCACAGCCCCTTGGGAAGGTCGCGCTCGAGCACGGCCTGATCGGGATGGCGAGGATTGTAATAGACGGTGACGATCGTGCCGGCGGGATATTTCGCGAGCTTCTCGGCGACCTGAAAATTGCCGAGGTCCTCGCCGATCGAGATACGGTTGCAGCGCAGCTTGCGGCCACCGACCGAATATTCGTAAGTCACGTTCGCAAAGTTGCGGCTTTCGAGGCGAGAGCCTCCCTCGCGATCGTCGTCGAAAACCTTGACGTCGCGCAATTCGGCGACCGAGGTCATGACCTTGCCGGGCGTTTGCGGCCAGTTTCGCGCCTCGCGCACCTGCCAGGTCTTGACGATGGCGGCGACCAGGATGAGCCCGAGCGGTGCGAGCAGCATCGCATAGACGAACCATGGCAGATCGGGCACGGGCAATTCCTTCGTCGGCGGCAATGTCAGATTGGACGCATTGCCGCTGCGAAGGGTTCAAGCCGGACCGGCTTTGGAGGGGTTATTTTGCCCGGGTCAGCGCCAGCCAGATGCCGCCGCCGATCATGAAGCCGCCGGAGATGCGCGACATCATCCGCGTGCGGCGGGCTGAGAAGAATTTTCGCGCGCGCCCGGCGGCGATGGCGTAGAGCGCGTCCGTCATCACCGCGGTGACCATGAAGGTGGCCCCGAGCAGCGCGACCTGAGGGAAGTGGTCGCGGTTCATGTCCATGAACTGCGGGATGAAAGCGCCGAAAAACACCAGCACCTTCGGGTTCGACAGCAGCACCAGGAAACCTTGCAGGAAGAACCCGCCGCGCGGCGGCGCCGGCGGCTCGTCGACGTTGACGCCCTCGACCGGCGCCCAGATCAGCTTGATGCCGAGCCAGACCAGATAGGCGGCGCCGGCAAAGCGTACCCAGTCGAACCAGTAGCCCATGGTTGCCATCAGCGAGGTCAGGCCGACCGCAACGATGCCGATGACGATGGCGAGGCCGGCCTGGGCGCCGGCCACGTTGGTCAGCGCCGCGCGCGTGCCGTGGCGTAGCCCGTTGGCGATGACGAGCGTGACGATCGGACCCGGCAGCAGCGCGAGCGCGATGCAGGCGGCGAGGAAGGCGAGATAGGCTTGCAGGGACATCATGGTGAGGACTCGCTGAGGGCGGTTTGGAGCATTAATGCATGGCGGAGGCGGGAACGGAAGACGTCACCGCTGCAAAGCGCGGGCTGATCAGATCGACATCCGCAACACCCATATTGCGTGCGCCAAAAACGCCATCTTGACATGCAACCTTTTAGTTGCCTATTATCGCAGCCATGGATGAGGTCTTCAAAGCGCTCGCCGATGCGTCACGACGGTCGCTGCTCGACAGGCTTCATGCCAGAAACGGCCAGACGCTGAACGAGCTTTGCGAAGGCCTCGCGATGACGCGCCAGGCCGTTACCAAGCACCTTGTCATCCTCGAGGAGGCCAATCTTGTCACGACCATCAGGCATGGCCGCGAGAAGCTGCACTATCTCAACCCGGTGCCGATCCATCAGATCGGCGAACGCTGGATCAAGAAATTCGAGCGCGGCAAGCTCGCCGCGCTCAGCGAGTTGAAACGCCAGCTGGAGAAGCGCGATGAGTAAGCCGGAGTTCGTCTATGTCACCTACATCGAGACCACACCGGAGAGGCTTTGGGAGGCGCTGACGTCGAGCGAGTTCACCCGGCAATACTGGTTCGGCGCCGAGGTCAGGTCGGACTGGAAAATCGGCTCCCCCTTCGCGCTGCTGCTGGAGGGCGAGATCACCGATTCCGGCGAAATCCTGGAAGCCGATCCACCGCGGCGGTTGTCCTACAGCTTCAAGCACCAGAAGTACGAAGAGCTGCGCGGCGAACCGATCTCGCGGGTGGTCTTCACCATCGAACCGTTCGGCGCGCTCGTGCGTTTGACCGTGCTGCATGACGGCTTCGTCGAAGGCGGGAAGTATCTCGGGGCCGTCTCCAATGGCTGGCCGGCGATCCTGTCCGGGCTCAAGAGCCTCCTGGAGAGAGGCAAGGTGCTCGCCATCCCGCGCACGGCGCTCAACAAGGGATTCGACGCAAAATGAACCTCGATCAATTCAAGCCGCTCACGGTCTACACCATCTACATCGCTTCAACGCCGGAGAAGGTGTGGGAAGCGCTGACCTCGGCCGAGTTCAGCCGCCAATATTTCTTCGGCAATGCCGTGGAGGTGGAGCCGCGACTTGGCGGCGCGTTCATCGTCCGCACGCCGGATGGCGCCCCGCACATCAGCGGCGAGGTGCTCGCATACGATCCGCCGAAAAAGCTGTCGGTGACCTTCAACGTCAACTGGCCCGAGCTGATCGAGAAGCTCGGACCGACTCTCGTGACCTATGACATCGAGCCGGCCGGCGACGCGGTCAGGCTCACCATGAGCGAAGGCCACGACCGGCCGCTCAGCGACGCCATCCTTTCCGGCGGGCGTTCGGGCTGGCCGGCGATCCTGTCGGGGCTGAAGAGCCTGCTGGAGACGGGGAAGGCGCCGCAGATCAAGATGGCGCCGCCGACGCAGATGCTGGCGGCACTGAAGGCGATGGGGATCAAGACGCCGTAGCGGCTGGAATCTGCGACCTCATCGCTTCTTCTTCACCGGCGGCTGAATCTCGTCGATCTTGCGACGGCAATCCCCTTCCGAGTCGTGCGGACCCGAGACAAAGGTCCCGCTGACCTTGATCGCGTACCAGCCCGACTCTACGCCGAGCCGAACCGCTTCATCTGTCTTGACGTGCCGTGGGGAGAGAGCTTGGATCGGTAGAGCTTCCATCGGGTGCTTTCGGTTGGCGTTCGATCTCATATCGAACCGCTGTGGGATTGTTCAGGCATCCGCGGCATGAGCCTGCCGCGTTCGACTCACCACTGGAGACGTCGCGATGAGTCGGCTCCGCCGGTGCGGGAAATGAGCCGTTTCACGTCGAGCGCATGTCGTCGTGGCGCCGCGTGCGCAGAGACGACCGATCTTTCCGGCATTGCCGCACCGTGCGCGCAATCGCCGCAATTAGCTATCGTTTTCTCGCCCCCGCCGCGCTTTTGACGCGCCAGATGCCACTCTCGATCGAATAAGACCGTCGACGTCTTGTGTTCGACCGCTTCGTAGCCATGTTAGGAGCTCAGCCAAGGGAAAGTCGTTCGCATGAAGCTCCGCGTCGGGTTCGAGATGCTGTACGAGTTCCCGCAACCGACGCCCATGATCATGGTGCTGGGCACGCACTTCACGCGCGCCTCCGATGTCATCGTGCCCGATCTGCTGACTACCAGCCCCTCAGTGGTTATCAGTCCCTATCGCGACCTCTTCGGCAATTGGTGCAGCCGCATCGTGGCGCCGGCCGGCAACTTCCGCCTTGCCGCCGATGGCGTCGTTCGCGACAGCGGCCTGCCTGACCCGGCGTTTCCGAACGCGTTTCAGCACGCCGTCGAAGCACTGCCGACCGACACGCTCGTCTATCTGCTCGGCAGTCGCTACTGCGAGACCGATCGCCTGACGGATATCGCATGGAAATTGTTCGAGCAGACGCCGCCGGGCTGGGCGCGGGTCCAGGCGATCTGCGATTTTGTTCATCGCCGCATCACGTTCGGCCATGAGCATGCGCGGGCGACCAAGACAGCCCGGGAAGCTTACGATGAAGGCAAGGGCGTGTGCCGCGACTATGCCCATCTCGCGATCACGTTCTGCCGCTGCATGAACATCCCGGCGCGTTACTGCACCGGCTATCTCAGCGACATCGGCACACCGCAGCCGTGGGCGGCCGGAGATTTCGCGGCTTGGTTCGAGGCCTTCATCGGTGGAAGCTGGCACATGTTCGATCCGCGCAACAACACGCCGCGGATCGGCCGGGTGCTGATCGCGCAGGGACGCGATGCCGCAGACGTTCCGATCACCCAGACCTTCGGCCCGAACACTCTGCTCAATTTCAAGGTATGGACCGACGAGGTCAGCTGATGACAGACGGCACAGCGACCCTCGACGCGGATGAATTTGCCTCGTTAGCCGAGGTCGGCAAGGGCAAGGCGCAACGCGAAATCCCGCAGGTGCATGGCGAGCGTCTGACGGGCCTCGGTTATGCGATCAGGCGCCTCGGCGAACTCGAACTCACCTCATCCGGCGTTCGCCGCCTGGCAACGGGCGCATAGAACGCGGCCGGTGCGTCCGGCTCCCCGCTTACGCCACCGGCACCACCAGGCGCCGATAAAGATGCCAGGTCGCGTGCCCCAGCACGGGCAGCGTCACGACCAATCCCAGAAAATACGGCAGCGCCGAGACGATCAGCAGCATCACGATCACGGCGGCCCACGAGATCATCGGCAGCGGGCTCGTCACCACCGCGCGCACGCTCGTCACCATCGCCGTGACGAAATCGACCTCACGATCGAGCAGCAGCGGAAACGACACCACGGTCAGCGCAAACAAAACCAGCGACAGTGCAGCGCCGACCGCGTTGCCGATCGCCAGGAACAGCAGGCCCTCGTTGGTCGTCAGGACCACCGTCATGAATTCCTGGAGGTTCGAGAACGAGGCATGCAGCCCGAGCAGCAAGGCGATCAGAAGCCGCACCTGGTACATCCAGATCACGAAAACGAACAGCGTGACGAAGGCCATCCAACCGATCTCGCTGCGTGAACGTATGGCGGACCAGATCGCGCCGGGCGAGACCGGCTCGCCGCGCTCGCGGCGCCGGCTGACCTCGTAGAGGCCGATCGCCACGAACGGCCCGATCAACGCAAAGCCGGCCGCAAGGGGATAGACGAGATAGACCATGCCGAACGCGGTGAGGCACAGCATGATGACGATGCCGCCGGCCGCGTAGAGCGCACCGAAGCAGAGACCGTAAAACGGCAGCGCCTGGAAATCACGCAGGCCCTCGACCAGCGCTTCGGCGATGTCGGTCGCCGCAACGGGACGCACCACCGGATCGACCTTGCCCGAAATGGACATCGGCTCCCTCCTCATCTGCCGCCGCGATCTCCGTCGCACGCGGATCGACCTCCATGTTAGCGCCTCTCTCCGGCGCGCGCACGCGCGAGTTGATCGCCGACAACGGTATTCCGAAGCCTCCGCCGCGCGCCCGGGGAAAACCACCGCACCGGCGCCGGCGCTCCCTTCAGGAGGCTCAACCGTGATGCACACGGCGCGAAATCTTGCACGCCAGGGGCTTTTTTCGGCCCCGAGCCTATGGACTGAACGGATGGTGGTACCGCAAATTGGGTCTTTGAATGAGCATTCGCGATGACCGGAATGGACCGCCCGACCGATGAGCTTGCGTACCCGGCTACTGATACTCGTGATCGCGGCCATGCTGGTGCCGGCAAGCCTCGTCGGGCTGCGTTTCATGCAGAACAGGACCAGCGAAATCAACGCCGCCCTGGCCAATCTGGCGGCGTCGGCTGACGAGATTGCAAGCGATCTGAGCGAAAAGATTCAGGGCACCGCCCAGCTTCACTATGGGCTGGCCCGTGCGCGCGACCTCGACACGCGCGACAAGGCGGCGTGCTCGGCTTTCCTCTCCGATGTCCGCGAGGAATATCCTCAGTTCACCGGCATCCTGACCATCGATCCGGACGGCAGCCTGTTCTGCGACTCGCTGCGGACCAACCGCACCCTCGATCTGAGGGATCGCGCCTATTTCAAGCAGGCCCTGGTTTCGCACGGCGTCGTGCTGGAGCCGGTCTTCGGCCGGCTGACCGGAATATCGGTGCTCCAGATCGCATATCCGGTGCGATCGGAGGCAGGCGCGCTGAAACTGATCCTGCTCGCATCGTTCAATCTGCGCAAATTCGCCGAGTACCACCACAAGCGGCTGCTTGGCGAGAAGGAGGTGCTGCTCATCGACGGCAAGGGGACTGTTCTCGTCGCCCCCTCGGGAGCGGGCTGGGCCGAACCCGTGGGCGCGTCGATTGCAGGATCCGACCTGCTGCGCTTCGCGACAGCTCCGGGTCAGAAGGCGTTTCAGGAAGTGACCGATCGCGAGGGCCGAACGCAGGTCTGGGCCGTCGCCCGCTCGCCTTCGACCCGTGACGCCGGCCTCTACGTCCTGGTCGGACGGTCCAAGGACGGACTGGTCGCGGCGGCGAACCGCCGGCTCCACGAGGACATGGCGATCCTCGCGGTGGCCTCGCTGCTGCTGCTGGCCGGCGTATGGATCCTCGCCACCGTGAGCGTCGGGCGCCAGGTCGGGCGGCTCGCCACCATGGCGAAGAGGCTTGGGCTCGGCGATCTCAGCGCGCGAATTCCTCTTCCCCATCCGCGCGGCGAGCTCGGCGGATTGATGACCCTGCTCAACGGCACCGCGGAGTCGCTCGAGCAGCAACGCGCGGCCATCGCAGACCTCAACCAGAAGCTCAGCCAATCGCAGAAGATGGAAGCCATGGGCCAGCTCACCGGCGGCGTGGCGCATGATTTCAACAATCTCTTGACCATCATTCTCGGCAATTCAGAGCATCTCGCCGACAGGCTGGCGGGGAACAAGGAATTGCACCGGATCGCCGGCGACATCGCGACCGCCGCCGAACGCGGCTCCGACCTGACCCGGAGCCTGCTCGCCTTCGCGCGCAAGCAGCCTCTGAGGCCGCGAGACATCGACATCGGCGAGAAGGTTCACGAGATGGAGCCGTTGTTGCGCCGTCCCTTGGGCGAGCACATCGAATGCAGCTTCGCGCTCGAACCGCAGGTGTGGCCGACCAGCGTCGATCCCGGCCAACTGACGACTGCGCTGCTCAATCTCGTGCTCAACGCGCGTGACGTCATGCCGCTGGGCGGCAGGCTGACCATCGCGGTGCACAACGCCTCGCTCGGTGAATCCGACCTCGACGTCAACGGCGAGCCGCGCGCCGGCGACTATGTCATGGTGGCCGTGACGGACACCGGCAGCGGCATGACCGCCGAGGTGGCGAGCCGGGCGTTCGAACCGTTCTTCACGACCAAGGAGGTCGGCAAGGGGACCGGGCTCGGCCTGAGCATGGTCTACGGGTTTGTGCGGCAGTCCGGCGGCGTGGTGCAGATGCAGTCCGAGCCGGGACAAGGCAGCGTCGTCAGGCTGTTCTTTCCCCGCCTTGCAAC
This sequence comes from Bradyrhizobium sp. Bra64, assembly GCF_024519875.1. Taxonomy (NCBI): domain Bacteria; kingdom Pseudomonadati; phylum Pseudomonadota; class Alphaproteobacteria; order Hyphomicrobiales; family Nitrobacteraceae; genus Bradyrhizobium; species Bradyrhizobium sp. Bra64. Next base: position 125,864 of record NZ_JALJRD010000004.1, read on the forward strand.
GCCGCGAAGCGAGCCTTCGTCGCCCGCCAAACGGATCGTCGCTCCCGACGGAAGCGAGACCATTCTCGTCGTCGAGGACGACGACATGGTTCGGGCCTATGTCGAGAACGAACTGAAAGCGCTCGGCTACCGCGTGATCGCGGCGTCGAACGGCCCCGCAGCCCTCGAATTGTTGCGCGGCTCCGGGGATATCGACCTGCTGTTCACCGACGTCGTGATGCCCGGCGGCATGTTCGGGCCCGAGCTTGCCAGGCAAGCAACCCAGCTGCGGCCGGGGCTCAAGGTGCTGTTCACCTCCGGCTACACCCAAAATCCCGTCAAGGCGCCCGACGGGGCCGGCGACGCCCGCGTCCTGACCAAGCCGTTCCGGCGACGAGACCTCGCCGCGGTGCTGCGATCAGCACTATCGGCGCCGTCGCGCTAAGCCTGCGCCGCGGGACTGTTGGTCAGGAGTGCGACGCGAGGAGAAGCGCCGCACCAAGATTGGCGACGAACAAAGCCGCGTCGATGACGAAGATCCTGAGCATCGGGCCCTTCAGCACGGGCCAGTAAGCCACCCCGACGCGCCCACCGCGCATCAGGACCGGAAGGTTGTAGGCGAACTGGCTGAAATGGCAGGCGGCAAAGAACAGGAACAGCACAAGCTGCGCCTCGACCGGCTGGAAGAAAAGCGGACGAGCGGTGAGAAGATAGAGCGACAGAAGCCCGATCGGCAGGTTGATGCCGCCCAGAAAGGCTACGCTGGCCGCCAGGGTCGGCGCGATCGGATTGCCGCGCTCTTCGCGCGGCAGCAAAATCTTCAGTGTGTTGGCTTGCGCAATGCTGAACTGGATGAATGCGCCGCCGAACCAGAGCGCGTTGAGGAGGAGGACGAAATCCGAAAGGTGCATGCCTATTTTCCGTAAAAAGCTTCGCTGCGGACCACGCGGCCCGCGTCGTCGAAATCCATGAACTCGCTGGCGCGCGTGTCGCCGAGTCCCACCACACCGTCAGGCGCGCGATCAACTCGTCCCAGCTCCAGCTCAGGATCTTCAGGTCTGCGCTCTCGATGTGGCCATAGGCCTCGCGCCAATAGGCGCGGATGTTGTCGGCGCCGGTGACGACAGGAGAGCCGGTCAGAGACAGCGCCAGAGGGCTGCGCATCTGCGCATCGTCGGCAAAATGCGCGACGACCGCGTCGATGTCGACCCGGCACCAGCTCGCGCACCATGCCGCGGCGAAGCGTTCGGCGGCCCCGCGGTCCATTTTCTGTACGCTCTTGTCCTGTCCGCCCATGGCGCGGCCCTCCCCCAGATCGTTGCCGGAGAGTGGCAAAGCGCGCACCTCATGTCAACCATGTTGACTTGAGACTTGTCAATTGTTGTCGGCTATCGCTTCCATCACGGCCATCCAGGCCACTGCGCCTCGCGTCCCGACGCGATCGAACGCATCGCGCATGACCTTGCGCTCGTGGTCCGACGCCGTTTGCTCGATACGCTGCCCCGTGGCCGTCAGGCGCAGCAGCTTGGAGCGATGCTGCTCGGACGACCGCTTCGACGTCAGGAGCTTGCGCTCCAGCAGGAGATTGAGCGGCCGGTTCAGCGCTTGCTTGGAAATGCCGAGGGTCTCGATCAGCGAGCCGATCGCGATGTCGGGCTGTCGCGCCACCACATAGAGGATGCGATGGTGCGGGCGCGACAGACCCTGCTTTGTCAGATAGTCGTCGGCCTCCAGCGTCATGCCGCGCCAGCCGTAGTACATGAGCTCCAGCGCCGCATCGAGATCGTGCAGCTTCTTCAGCGAAGCGCGGTGAAGGCCCGCGGCTTGAGACATCTTTGGCATTGTCAGAAGCTAACCCCTCGCCCGCAGCTCGCGCCGCAGCACCTTGCCGGTCGCCGTCATCGGCAGCGTCTCGGCGAACGCCACGAAACGCGGATATTCGTGGGCGGCAAGCTGCACCTTGACGAACTCCTGGATTTCGCGCGCGAGTGCGTCGCCAGCCGCGAAGCCCGGGCGCAGCACGATCCAGGCCTTGATCGATTCGGTGCGGATCGGATCGGGAATACCGACCACCGCCGCCATCGCCACCGAGGGATGCTTCATCAGCGTGTGTTCGATCTCGGAGGGACCGACGCGGTAGCCGGCGGTGGTGATGACATCATCCTCGCGGCTGACGTACCAGAAATATCCGTCTTCATCCTGCACGCCGAGATCGCCGGTGAGCAGGCATTCGCCGGCATATTTCTTCGCCGTCGCCTCGGGATTTCGCCAGTATTCGAGCATCGTGCACGGGCACGGCTGGCGCACGCCGATGATGCCGCGCTGGCCGCGTGGCTGCTCCTCGCCCTTGTCGTTGACGATGCGGACGTCGAAGCCCGGCGTCGCCTTGCCCATCGAGCCGGGACGGATCGGAAACAGGTTCGAGTTGCTGCCGATCACGAGATTGCACTCGGTCTGACCGAACACTTCATGCGCATCGATGCCGAAGGTCTCCCGAACCCAGCCGAGCAGTTCGCCGCCGAGGGATTCACCGCCGGTAAAGATGCTGCGCAGCTTGACGCCGGAATGCTTCACGCCGGCCTGCCGCATCAGCTTCAGCGCCGTCGGCGGCAGGAAGACGTTGCGCACACCGAGATCGGCCATCATCTGCATCGCTGCCTGCGGCTCGAATTTGCGCGCACGGTGACCGACCAGCGGAATGCCGTGGTACCAGAATGCGAACAAGCCGTTGACGAGGCCGCCGATCCAGGCCCAGTCCGCCGGCGTCCACATCAGATCGCCGGGGCGCGGCAGGAAGTTGTGGCACATCTCGACATTGGGGAGGTGACCGAGCACGACGCGGTGCGCATGCAGCGCCCCCTTGGGATTGCCGGTCGTGCCTGAAGTGTAGATGATCAGCGCGGGATCGTCGGCGGAGGTGTCGACCAGGGCGAAGTCGGGCGATGCGGCCTTCACCGCATCCCAGAACGATTTCGTGCCCGCAGGCGCGCGCTCGCCGACGATGTAGACGTTCTTCAGATCCGGCAGACGATCGCGGATCTTGGCGAGCTTCTCCCAGCCGCCCTCGTCGGTGACGATCGCCTTGGCCTGCGAATTCGACAGGCGGAATTCCAGCGCGTCCTCGCCGAACAGCGCGAACAGCGGAATCGAGATCATCGCCGAACGAAACGCCGCGATATGCACGATCGGCAATTCCAGCGATTGCGACAGGAACACCGCGACGCGGTCGCCCCGGGCAAGTCCATCCGCCTTCAGCACGTTGGCGAAGCGGCGCGACATTTCCGCGACCTCGTCGAAGGAAGTGCGCGTGGTGGCGCCGTTCTCGTCGACATAGACCAGCGCGAGCCGGCCCGTGCCGTCGGCGTGACGATCGCAGCAGGCTTCCGACATGTTGAAGCGCGCCGGAACGTCCCAGCGGAAGTTGCGATAGAGCTCGTCGTAGGTCTTGGCTTCGGTGAGCATGGACCAGATCCTATCGTACGGTCGCGAAGAACTTGCGGACATCGCGCACGAACAGCTCCGGCTGCTCGAATGCGGCGAAATGGCCTCCCTTCTCCATCGCGCTCCAATGCGTGATACGGGAAAAGTTCGGCTCCATCCAGCGCCGTACCGGCGTGATGATCTCCTTGGGGAACACGGCAACCCCGGTCGGCACGGTGACCTTCGGCGTGGTGCGGCGCTTGCCAAAGCTTTCCCAATAGAGCCGCGCGGAAGAGGTCGCCGTCTGCGTCGCCCAATAGAGCATGACGTTGTCGAGCAGCTCGTCCTTGTCGAAAATGTTCTCGGGGTGGCCATTGCAATCGGTCCAGGCCCAGAACTTTTCCAAGATCCAGGCCGCCTGCCCGCTCGGCGAATCCGTCAGGCCGTAGCCGAGCGTCTGCGGCCGCGTAGATTGCTGCTTGGAATAGCCGGAGTCGAGATCGACATAATGCTTGAGCCCGGCGAGCGCGCGCTTCTCCTCCACCGTCGGCTCGCCCTCGACCTTGGGCGCCGCGTTGAAAGCGAGCGTGATGTGGATGCCGGCGCAATGCCCGGCGTCCTGCGCGCCGAGCGAGGTTGTCACGGCCGAGCCCCAGTCGCCGCCCTGCGCGCCGTAACGCGCATAACCCAGCCGGTCCATCAGCCTGGCCCAGGTCGCGGCGATGCGGTCGACACCCCAGCCGGTTGTCCTGGGTTTTGCCGAGAAGCCGAAACCCGGCAGCGACGGACAGATCACATGGAAGGCGTCCGCCGGATTGCTGCCATGCGCGGCGGGATCGACCAGCGGCGCGATCACTTTCTGGAATTCGACGATCGAGCCGGGCCAGCCATGGGTGATGATCAACGGCAGCGCTGATGGTTCTTTCGAACGGACGTGCACGAAGTGGATGTCGAGCCCGTCGATCTCGGTCGTGAATTGCTCGAAGCGGTTGAGCTTTACCTCTCGCGCGCGCCAGTCATAGCCATCAGCCCAGTAACCGCAGATCTCCTGGATCCATGTCAGCGGCGCGCCCTGGCTCCAGTCGTCGACCAGCTCCGCCTCCGGCCAGCGCGTGCGGACGAGGCGTGACTTGAGGTCGGTGAGGATGTCGTCGCTGACGGCGATGCGGAACGGCTTGATGACGGTCATCGGTTGCTCCCGATTTATCTATCGGGAGAGAGTAGACCGAACGGGCGCCGCTTCAAAGGTGCCCCCTTCCCCCCACTAGGGGAACGGGGACGAGCTCAGCCAGTCAACGCAGCTTTCACGAGACCGGATGCTTTGCCGAAATCCATCTGCCCGGCGTATTTCGCCCTCAGCACCGCGATCACCTTGCCCATGTCCTTCATGCCGGCTGCGCCCGTCTCCGAGATCGCATCCGAGATCGCCTTCTTCACCTCGTCATCCGCCATCTGCTTCGGCAGATACGCCGAGATCACCGCGATCTCCTCGCGCTCCTGCGCGGCGAGCTCGGCGCGGCCGCCCTTGTCGTAGAGCTCGACCGATTCCTGGCGCTGCTTGATCATCTTCTGGAAGACGCCGAGCAGGTCCGCATCCGACAGCGGCGGCTTGCCGCTGCCGCGCGCTTCGATGTCGGCGTTCTTGATGGTCGAATTGACCATGCGCAGCGTGGACAGCTTGCGCTCGTCCTTGGCCTTCATGGCCTCCTTGACCGCATTGTTGATGTCGTCGCGCAGCATGATCGTGATCCCTTCGAATATCCGACGCCTGATCTAGGCCGTTCGCGTCCCTGAGACAACCGGGGGTCCCAGCCATTCGACCAGCGCCCGCACTGTCGCCTCGGGCTGCTCCGGTTGCGGCAGGTGCCCGCAATTCTCCAAAATGACGAGCTTTGCACCGGCGATGCCCTCTACCATCTCCTTCGAGAACGCGTTGGAGATGGTGTTGTCCGCATCGCCTGTCAGCACCAGCGTCGGGCATGTGATCGTCGCAAGCGTGGGCCGCGAATCCACCCGCGCGATGATCGCGGTCTGCTGGCGGAGATAGCCTTCGACGCCGACGTCCTCGCCCTGCTCATCCACGAGCCGGCGAATGCCGGAATCGTCGCGGCGGGAGGGATGCACGAGCTCCGGAAACATCTCCTCGCGCGCGGCACGCAACTCGCCGCGCTTCGCTCGCTCCATCAGGCTGCGGCGGCGCAGGGTCGCTTCCGGCGTATCGGGCCGGGCTTGGGTGTTGATCAGTGCGAGCCTCAAAACCCGCTCGGGCGCCTGGCGCATGATCTCGAACGCGATGTAGCCGCCCATGGAATGGCCGGCGAGCGCGAAGCGCGGCGGCGCCTCGCTCAGAACGCGGCGGGCGATCGCCGCCATGCTGTCGTCGCGGATATGGTTGGCGACCATCACGGGGCCAAAACGCCAGAGCGCCGGGATGACCGGGGCATAGATCCGGGCCGAGGAGGCAAGCCCCGGAACCAGCACGATCGGGGTGGTCTGATCCATTATTGCCTCTCAAGCCCCGGAATTTGCCGGAAATTATTCTGCAGAGCTTTAAGTGCCGGGCGGGAGCTGTCAAATATGCAAAAACGCATGTGAATCGGCGCTTCTCCGCTTTGACGCCGGCGTCCGCTGGGACTATGAACCGGGCTCATGACACAACATGACAACGATCCCGCTTGGCCGGACCACAAACCGACCGCGCTGTTGGTGCTTGCCGACGGCACGGTGCTCGAAGGCTTTGGCCTTGGCGCCGAGGGCCACGCCGTCGGTGAGGTCTGCTTCAACACCGCGATGACCGGTTATGAGGAGATTCTCACCGATCCCTCCTATGCCGGCCAGCTCATCACCTTCACTTTCCCGCATATCGGCAATGTCGGTACCAACGAGGAAGATATCGAGACGGTGAACATGGCCGCGACGCCGGGCGCGCGCGGCGTGATCCTGCGCACCGCGATCACCAATCCCTCCAACTACCGCGCCACCAAGCATCTCGACGCCTGGCTCAAGGCGCGCGGCATCATCGGCCTCTCCGGCATCGACACGAGGGCGCTGACCGCGCTGATCCGCAGCAAGGGCATGCCCAACGCCGTGATCGCACACGCCAGGAACGGCGAGTTCGACCTGCATGGCCTCAAGGAAGAAGCGCGCGAATGGCCGGGCCTCGAGGGCATGGACCTCGTGCCGATGGTCACCTCCGGCCAGCGCTTCACCTGGGACGAGACACCGTGGCTCTGGGACAAGGGTTTTGGCCGGCAGGACAAGCCTGAGTTCAACGTCGTCGCCATCGACTACGGCATCAAGCGCAACATCCTGCGCCTGCTCGCCGGCGTCGGCTGCAAGGTGACGGTGGTGCCGGCGACGACCTCGTCCGAAGACATTCTGGCGATGAAGCCGGACGGCGTGTTCCTGTCCAACGGTCCGGGCGATCCGGCCGCGACCGGCAAATACGCCGTGCCTGTGATCCAGGACGTGATCAAGTCGGGCACGCCGACCTTCGGCATCTGCCTCGGTCACCAGATGCTGGGCCTCGCCGTCGGCGCCAAGACCAGAAAGATGCATCAGGGCCACCACGGCGCCAATCATCCCGTCAAGGACGAGACCACCGGCAAGGTCGAGATCACCTCGATGAACCACGGCTTTGCCGTGGACGAGAAGACCCTGCCGAAGGGCGCGACGCAGACCCACATCTCGCTGTTCGACGGCTCCAATTGCGGTATCCAGCTCGACGGAAAACCGGTGTTCTCGGTGCAGTATCACCCCGAGGCTTCACCCGGTCCGCGCGACTCGCACTATCTGTTCCAGCGCTTTGCCGATCTGATGCGGCAAAAGAAGAGCGCGTAAGGCGCTCTCGCGAGAGCACTTCCACGACAAAAGCCCGGGTCCGCCCCGGGCTTTGTCATTTTGGCGCGCGCCTAGCGCGAGGCCGGAGCGACGGAGGAACGTCGCTTGACGACCTTCGTTGATTCAAACTATTCCGCGCAGGAGCCCCGCCATGGCCGTCGTCCGCGACAATGCCGAGCCACTCGCCATCGTGTTCGAGGATGACGGGCTCGTGCCGAACAACGTTCTCCCCTTCCTGGTCTATCAGGGCGCGGTGAAGCTCGATTCCACGCAGCCGGAAGAGACGATCGAGAGCCTGTTCGAAGCGAACGGCTGGGGCGGCACGTGGCGCAACGGCGTCTTCGACTATCTGCACTATCACGCGACGGTGCATGAGGTGCTCGGCGTCGCGCGTGGCAGCGCCCGTGTTCGCTTCGGCGGCGATCATGGCCAGGAGCTGGAGATCAAGACGGGCGACGTCGCGATCCTGCCGGCCGGCACGGGACATCAGCGCATCAAGGCGAGCGGCGATTTCTGCGTGATCGGTGCTTATCCACCGGGCGCGAAGATGGAGATCACGCGAGCAACGCCGGACAACCATGCCAAGGCGCTGAAGACGATCCCGAAGGTCGCGCTGCCGCCGGCCGATCCGGTCACGGGCAAGGATGGGGCAATGATGCGCCTGTGGCGGTAGTGAGTCGCGAACGCCAGCTGCACACTCCATCGTCGTCCCGGCGAAGGTCGGGACGACGATGCTGATGCAGTCCGACTACGCCTCGTTGCCGCCTTCCTGGCGCGTGGCTTCGAACAGGAACCAGGTGCGGCGCTCGGTCTCGTCGATGAAGTTTTCGAGGATGCTGGCGCTTGCGACGTCGCCGGCGTCATCGCAGACCTCATGCGCCTTGCGCATCGCGCCGGCGACATGCTTGTTGTCCTGCATCAGCTCGCGCAGCATCTCGCGCGGCGGGACGTAGTCCTCGTTGTTGTCCTTGATGGTCTGGAGCTTCGCGACCTGGCCGATCGACTTCAGCGTGGTGCCGCCGATCTTGCGGACGCGCTCGGCCAGCTGATCGGTGGTGGCGAAGATCTGGTCGGACTGCTCGTCGAGCAGCAGATGATAGTCGCGGAAATGCCGGCCGCTGATGTGCCAGTGGAAATTCTTGGTCTTCAGATACAACGCGAAAGCGTCGGCCAGAAGCACGTTGAGCGCCTCCGAGACCTTCTTGACCCCATCAGGTGCAAGATCGGTAGGCGTGTCGAGATCGGGCGAGACCTTGGTCGGGGCTTTGCTCACGGGAAACCTTCCTGTTAGGACGCGGACATTGACGGCGCGCTGCCGCACCCCTAACGCAATGCGGGCAGCGTCGGTTCCTCTGCCGGAACCGTCTGGCCGGGGGCCTTCGGATACCATGGACGATTGGATCGATTATTACGACTCGACGCATACGATCTATGTCAGCAAGCTGCATCGCGACCTGCACTTCCAGATCATTGCGCGGGACATCATCGCCTACATCTCCTCGCCCGAGGCGACCGTGCTGGACTATGCCTGCGGCGAGGCGCTGTCGGCGACCCAGGTTGCATCGGCTTGCGGCCAACTGATCCTCGCCGAGCCTGCGCCCGGCGTGCGCGGCCGTCTGATTGCGCGGTTTGCCCCGAATACAAAAATTCGTGTCCGCTCGCTCGACGACGTCCGCAAGATGCAGGACCAGTCAATCGATCTCGTCGTGATGAACTCGGTCGCGCAATACATGGCGCCGGAAGAGCTCGATGCCGCGCTCCTCAACATCCGGCGATTGTTGACGCCGTCCGGCAAGCTGGTGCTCGGCGACATCCTCCAGCCTGAGGTCGGCATGTTCAGGGACGTCCTGGCTCTGCTCAGCTTCGGCCTGCGTCACGGCTTTTTGAAAGATGCGCTGATCGGGCTGATCAGCACCGCGCTGTCGGATTACCGTCATCTGCGCACGCGCATCGGACTGCAGCGCTACAGCGAGGAGGAGATCACCGCCAAGCTCAAGGCAGCCGGCTTCGCGGTCCAGCGCGCTCAGCGCAACATCGGCCACAATCGCTGGCGCATGACCTTCATCGCGCGGCCGCCTCTGGTCCGTTAAGCATAACGACTGCCTGGGATGGCCTGTCGCACCCCCGATCGGTAATGATCGCTGCGGCCCGGTGGCGGAAGCGTCTACGCGAGGGCGGTGCATCGCTCTTTATCCTGGTTCAAATCCAGGCCGGGTCTCCAGCCTTCGCTGGCTCCGCCAGCTTCGGCCAGGCGAGCCGTATCGTGGCGAAGGCTGCCTCGACGAAGCACGCCGGGCGTAGTCGGGCGTTGGCGCGCAATCGTCCCAGCCTCAACCCGCGGCAGTCACCTCGCACTCCGACAGCAGCTGAAGCCGGTCGGCATCCTTGCTCGCCGAGTTGATGACGGCATCGAGCAGACCGGGAAAACGCGTGTCCAGATCCTCCCGGCGCAGCCGCATGAAGCGGTTGGTCCCCGCGACGCGCGTCAGCATCAGGCCGCATTCGCGCAGCTTGGCGAAGTGGTAGGCGAGATTCGATTTGCCGGCGAGCCCGCTGAAGTCGCCGCAGCAGAGCTCGCTGCTGACACGTTCCTGCTGGGCGAGCTGGTACACGATCGCCAATCGGATCGGATCGCTCAGGCAATCCAGAACCATCGGCAGCTCGATCTGCTCGCGGGTGGGGTGGAGAGGTGTACGGCTCATGGTCCGAGAATCATAGCGAACTGGCCGGAATGTTCAATAGTTCTTGAACCAATTGACTCCTGACCTTTCGCATACAATAGTTCAATAAACGTTGAACATGAGGATAGATTCAATGAGCGTGCTCTGGCTGGCCCTGGCCGCCTTCGCGATCGGTACGGAAGGCTTTGTCATTGCAGGGCTTTTACCGGCGATCGCCACCGACCTGTCGATTTCCGTCCCCGCAGCCGGACAGTTGGTCACCGCCTACGCCCTGACCTATGCGGTCGGATCGCCGATCCTGGCGGTGACGCTGAACAATATCGACCGCCGCACCGTGCTGGCCCTGGCGCTGTCCACGTTCATTGCCGGCAACCTCGCGGCGATGGTGGCCTCCAACTACGCCCTGTTGCTGGCTTCGCGCATGCTGATGGCCCTGGGTTCAGGCCTGTGCATGCCGACGGCGCTCGCGGTGTCCGTGGCGGTCGCCGCGCCGGAACGGCGAGGCCGTGCGGTGGCGCTGGTCACCTCGGGCCTCACGGTTGCGACCGTCATCGGCGTTCCCCTCGGCAACCTCGTCGGCAGCCTTCTCGGCTGGCGCGCGACCTTTGCCATGGTCGCCCTGATCGGCGCCGTTGCGCTCGCCGGCCTGCTGCTTGGCCTGCCCCGCGGCCTGCCGCGCAACACGGCTTCGCTCGGCGAACGGCTGGCGGTTGCGCGTCACAGCAATGTCCTGATCGCCCTTCTGATCACGATTTTATGGGCGCTCGGCGGCTTCACCGTGTTCACCTATTTCGCGATCCCGCTGCGCAGCCTTGGCTTCGATGCCTCGCAGATCAGCCTCGCGCTGCTTGTGTTCGGCGGCGCCGCCGCAATCGGGAACATGCTCGGCGGCGTCCTTGCCGACCGGCTCGGCACGCTCGCCACCGCAGGCATCGGGCTCGCCGGCATGGCCGGCGCGCTGATCCTGCATTCGCTGGTCCTGAAGCTGATGCCTGCACAGGCGCATTATGCGGTGCTGGGCGCGATCTTCCTGTGGGGCATCTCGGGATGGGCGTTCTATCCGGCCCAGGTCGCCAGCATCATCCGGATCGAGCCGCAGGCCTCGATGATCGCGCTCTCGCTCAACGCCTCCGCGATGTATCTCGGCTTCGCCGTCGGCGGGGCCCTGGGGGGCGCGGTGCTGGCCACCCTCTCGTCCGACGACCTCGGCTGGATCGGCGGAACGAGCGTTGCCGCCTCGCTGCTGGTGCATCTGGCCCGCGGCTGGCAGGCCCGGCCAAAACCGGTCAAAATTGCCGGTTGATGGGTGTTTTTCGGGGTTTCGCCGCCCCGAAAACTGGTCTAAGACCCACCCGCGCGCAGGGGAGACCACCGCGCTCTCGGCCAAAGGGACGCGCAGCAAGCGCGCCCTTTTTTTGTGCCCAAATTCCACTTCGGCGAGAGTTGATGCCCAAACGTACAGACATCACCACCATCCTGATCATCGGCGCCGGTCCCATCGTGATCGGCCAGGCCTGCGAGTTCGACTATTCGGGCACCCAGGCGGTGAAGACGCTGAAGGAAGAGGGCTATCGCATCGTCCTCGTCAATTCCAACCCGGCCACCATCATGACCGACCCGGAATTGGCGGATGCGACCTATATCGAGCCGATCACCCCCGAAATCGTCGCAAAGATCATCGAGAAAGAGCGCCACGTCATTCCCGGCGGCTTCGCGCTGCTGCCGACCATGGGCGGACAGACCGCGCTGAACTGCGCGCTGTCGCTGCGCCGGCAGGGCACGCTGGAAAAGTTTGACGTCGAGATGATCGGCGCGACCGCCGACGCGATCGACAAGGCCGAGGATCGCCAGCTGTTCCGCGAGGCCATGACCAAGATCGGGCTCGAGACGCCGAAGTCGCGGCTCGCCAACGCCTCCGAACTGAAGAAGTCCTTCCGCGACAAATACCAGGCCGAACGCGCGAAGGCGTCGGGTGCCGCGCTCGAAGAGCTCGAGCGCCAGTGGACACTCGGCGAAAGCGACCGCCGCAAGCGCTATCAGGAATATGCGCTCGGCCAGGCGCTGATGGCACTGTCCGAGATCGGCCTGCCCGCGATCATCCGCCCCTCCTTCACCATGGGCGGCACCGGCGGCGGCATCGCCTACAACAAGGAAGAGTTTCTCGACATCATCGAGCGCGGTCTCGACGCGTCTCCGACCAACGAAGTGCTGATCGAGGAATCCGTGCTCGGCTGGAAAGAGTACGAGATGGAGGTCGTGCGCGACAAGAAGGACAATTGCATCATCGTCTGCTCGATCGAGAACCTCGATCCGATGGGCGTGCACACCGGCGATTCCATCACGGTGGCGCCGGCGCTGACGCTGACCGACAAGGAATACCAGATCATGCGCGACGCCTCGCTGGCGGTGCTGCGCGAGATCGGCGTCGAGACCGGCGGCTCCAACGTGCAGTTCGGCGTCAATCCCGAAGACGGCCGCATGGTCGTCATCGAGATGAATCCGCGCGTGTCGCGCTCCTCCGCCTTGGCCTCGAAGGCCACCGGATTTCCGATCGCAAAGGTCGCCGCCAAGCTCGCGGTCGGCTACACGCTGGACGAAATCGCCAACGACATCACCGGAGGCGCGACGCCGGCCTCGTTCGAACCGACCATCGACTACGTCGTCACCAAGGTGCCGCGTTTCGCCTTCGAGAAATTCCCCGGTGCCTCCACCACGCTGACGACGTCGATGAAATCGGTCGGCGAAGTCATGGCGATCGGCCGCACCTTCCAGGAAAGCCTCCAGAAGGCGCTACGCGGGCTCGAGACCGGTCTCACCGGCCTCGACGAGATCGAGATCGAAGGGCTCGGCCGCGACGACGACAAGAACGCGATCCGCGCCGCGCTCGGCACGCCGACGCCGAACCGGCTGCTGCAGGTCGCCCAGGCCATGCGGCTCGGCTGGTCGAACGAGGAGATCTTCAACTCCTGCAAGATCGATCCGTGGTTCCTCGGCGAGATGCGCGGGATCGTCGACATGGAGGAGAAGGTCAGGAAGAGCGGCCTGCCCGGCAACGCCTTCGGCATGCGCACGCTCAAGGCCATGGGCTTCTCCGATGCGCGGCTCGCGGTGCTCGCGGAGACGACGGAGGCCGAGGTGACGGCGAAGCGACACGCGCTCGGCGTTCGCCCCGTCTACAAGCGCATCGACACCTGCGCGGCCGAGTTCGCTTCGCCGACCGCCTACATGTACTCGACCTACGAGGCGCTGTTCGCAGGTGCGCCCGCGGACGAGAGCACGCCGTCGGACAAGAAGAAGGTCATCATCCTCGGCGGCGGGCCGAACCGCATCGGCCAGGGCATCGAGTTCGACTATTGCTGCTGTCACGCCTGCTTCGCGCTGCATGACGCCGGCTATGAATCCATCATGGTCAACTGCAACCCGGAGACGGTGTCGACCGACTACGACACTGCCGACCGGCTCTATTTCGAGCCGCTCACCGCCGAGGACGTGCTGGAGATCATCGCCAAGGAGCGCACCAACGGCACGCTGCACGGCGTGATCGTGCAGTTCGGCGGCCAGACCCCGCTGAAGCTCGCGCGCGCGCTGGAAGCGGCCGAAGTGCCGATCCTCGGCACCTCCCCCGACGCCATCGACCTTGCGGAAGACCGCGACCGCTTCAAGCGCGTGCTCGACAAGTTGCGGCTGAAGCAGCCGAAGAACGGCATCGCCTATTCGGTCGAGCAGGCGCGCCTGGTCGCAACCGATCTCGGCCTGCCGCTGGTGGTGCGCCCGTCCTACGTGCTCGGCGGCCGCGCGATGCAGATCATCCGCGAAGAGAACCAGCTCAGCGACTATTTGCTCGGCACGCTGCCGGAGCTGGTGCCGGCCGACGTCAAGGCGCGCTACCCGAACGACAAGACCGGGCAGATCAACACCGTGCTCGGCAAGAACCCGCTGCTGTTCGACCGCTATCTGTCCGACGCGACCGAGATCGACGTCGACTGCCTCTGCGACGGCAAGGACACCTTCATCGTCGGCATCATGGAGCACATCGAGGAAGCCGGCATCCATTCCGGAGACAGCGCGTGCTCGCTGCCGCCGCACTCGCTCGATGCCGCGATGATCGGGGAGCTGGAGCGGCAGACCCGCGAGCTCGCGCTCGGCCTCGACGTCGTCGGCCTGATGAACGTGCAATACGCGATCAAGGACGGCGAGATCTACGTGCTCGAGGTCAATCCGCGCGCCTCGCGCACGGTGCCCTTCGTTGCCAAGGTGGTCGGCACGCCCGTTGCGAAGATCGCCGCGCGGATCATGGCCGGCGAAAAGCTCGCCGACTTCAAATTGAAGAAGCCCGACTTCAAGCATGTCGGCGTGAAAGAATCCGTGTTTCCGTTTGCCCGCTTCCCCGGCGTCGATACGGTGCTCGGCCCCGAGATGCGCTCGACCGGCGAGGTCATGGGCATCGACAGCTCCTTCGCAGTGGCGTTTGCCAAGAGCCAGCTCGGCGGCGGCACGCGGGTGCCGCGCAAGGGCACGGTGTTCGTCTCGGTCCGCGAGAGCGACAAGACGCGCATCGCCGAGGCCGTCCGCCAGCTGCATTCGCTCGGCTTCAAGGTGCTGGCAACGTCGGGCACGGCGCGCTTCCTGACCGACCAGGGCATCCCGACCGAGAAGGTGAACAAGGTGCTGGAGGGCCGGCCGCACATCGTGGACGCCATCACCAATGGCGACGTCCAGCTCGTCTTCAACACCACCGAAGGCCCGCAGGCGCTCGCCGACAGCCGTTCGCTGCGGCGCGCGGCCCTCTTGCATAAAGTGCCGTATTACACCACTCTTTCCGGGGCCGTGGCGGCCGCGCAGGGCATCCGCGCCTATCTGGGCGGGGACCTTGAGGTTCGGACTCTTCAGAGCTACTTTTCGGAAACCTGATCCGAGCGGAAGGCCAAGCCTTGAAGGGTAAGCCTTGAAGGGTAAGCCTCGAGGGGGACACCTTGAGGGGGAAGCCTTTTGCTAAGTGACTGGCGATGAAGCCACAATGGCCGGAGGAACTGTCCGGCCATGCGGTTGTTCTGTTCCGGCGCCAAGCCCACATAACATTCCGGCGGCGGCGTGTTCAGCCCCCGGAAACACTGACGAATCAAGGTTGCCGCGCCCTTTGTTTTTCTGGGCGCGCGGCCGAAGGACGAGAGAAGACATGGAAAAGGTTCCGATGACAGCGGGCGGCTTTGCCGCACTCGGGGAAGAATTGAAGAAGCGCCAGTCCGAGGACCGTCCGCGCATCATCGAGCACATCGCGGAGGCGCGCTCGCACGGCGATTTGTCGGAGAACGCGGAGTATCACGCCGCGAAGGAAGAGCAGTCCCACAATGAAGGCCGCATCGCCGAGCTCGAGGACAAGCTGGCGCGCGCCGACATCATCGACATCTCGAAACTGTCCGGCGACACCATCAAGTTCGGCGCCACCGTGACGCTGGTCGACGAGGACACCGAGAAGAAGGCGGTGTGGCAGATCGTCGGCGAGGTCGAGGCCGACGCCAAGAAGGGCCGCATTTCCATCACCTCGCCGCTCGCGCGCGCGCTGATCGGCAAGAAGAAGGGCTCGACCGTCGAGGTCAACGCACCCGGCGGCGCCAAGGCATACGAGATCACCAAGGTGGAGTGGCGGTAGGGATTTGTCGCTGCCGCGTGATGACGTTTTGGAAAGGCCGCGCGATGCGCGGCCTTTTTGTTTCGGCGTGTTCCTGAGCCTGAGGTGAACCCGCGCGCTCACCACTCGTCATTGCGAGCGCAGCGAAGCAATGACGAAGGAGGCCCTACCGTCTCCCCTTCACGTCCAGCGGCACCGCCGCCTCGTACTTCGAATTGTGCAGCACCAGCGAGGTCCGCACGTTGCGCACATGGGGCGCGGCGGTCAGGTGCGTGACGAAATCCTGGAAGGTCGCCATGTCGGGCGCGACGCATTTCAGGATGAAATCGACTTCGCCCGACAGCATCCAGCACTCACGCACCAGCGGCTCGGCGCGGACGAACTCTTCGAAGGCGCGCAAATCCGCCTCGGCCTGGCTGGAGAGATGCACCGCGGCAAACACCGTGACGTCGAAGCCGAGCTTTCGCGCGTCGAGGAGACCGCGATAACCGTGGATATACCCCTCCTCCTCCAGCGCCCGGACGCGGCGCAGGCAGGGCGGGGGCGAGATACCGACGCGCTTGGCCAGCTCGACATTGGTGATTCGACCGTCGGCCTGAATCTCGGTGAGAATTTTCAGGTCGATCTCGTCTAGGTTCCGCGACACGTGATTGGAACTCCTGGGCCTTTGCGACGGTATTGGTGGGTTTGTCGCAATCCTCATAGCGCAGACGCACCGCGCAGCGCAATTTTATTGCGCGTGCAGCGCAATCGAGTTTTGTTCCCTGTTGGAAAAATCCGCCGACAGGGAATGCAATTCTTGCATAGCTCACCAGAAGGCTTAGATTAGCTCTGATATTTCAGCGCCTCCGCGAGGCCTCCCGGCATGTTCCGCGCCCGCGCTGCAATCCCCCGTGAAAGGCGTCCGTCGAAATGTCCGCCCCTGTCCATGCAAAGGTCGTCATTATTGGCTCCGGCCCCGCCGGCTACACGGCAGCGATCTACGCCGCGCGCGCGATGCTCGAGCCGATCCTGATCCAGGGCATCCAGCCGGGCGGCCAGCTCACCATCACCACCGACGTCGAGAACTATCCGGGCTTCGCCGACGTGATCCAGGGCCCTTGGCTGATGGAGCAGATGGAGAAGCAGGCGCTGCATGTAGGGACACAGATCAAGACCGATCTGGTGATCAAGCTCGACACCTCGCAGCGGCCGTTCCGCCTCGCCTGCGATAGCGGCGACGTCTATCTCGCCGACACCGTCATCCTCGCCACCGGCGCCCAGGCGCGCTGGCTCGGGTTGCCGTCCGAAGGCAAATTCCAGGGCGGCGGCGTGTCGGCCTGCGCCACCTGTGACGGCTTCTTCTACCGCAACAAGGAAGTGTTGGTGGTCGGCGGCGGCAATACCGCGGTCGAGGAAGCCCTGTACCTCACCAACCATGCCTCGCAGGTCACCATCGTGCATCGTCGCGATCATTTCCGCGCCGAACGCATCCTGCAGGAGCGCCTGTTCAAGCACCCGAAGATCAAGGTGGTCTGGGACTCGGCCATCGACGAGATCTGCGGCAGCGAGAACCCGAACAAGGTCACCCATGTGCGATTGAAGAACGTCAAGACCGGCGCGCTTACGGACGTGAAGACCGACGGCGTGTTCATCGCCATCGGACACGCGCCGGCGACCGAGCTCGTGGCCGGACAGGTCAAGCTGAAACCCTCGGGCTATGTCGAGGTCGCCCCGAACTCGACCGCGACCTCGGTGCCCGGCCTGTTCGCCGCCGGCGACGTCGCGGACGAAACCTATCGACAGGCCGTGACGGCCGCCGGCCTCGGCTGCATGGCAGCCCTTGAGGCCGAACGATTCTTGGCCCTGCGCGCCAGCGAGCGCGCGGCAGCGGAATAAAGATCATGCCTCGAACACGCGACGGATTTACGGATATGGATTGGGACAAGCTGAAGGTGTTTCACGCGGCAGCTGAAGCGGGCAGCTTCACGCATGCGGGCGAGCAGCTCGGCCTGTCGCAATCGGCGGTGTCGCGCCAGGTCTCGGCGCTGGAGCAGGAGCTCTCGGTCTCGCTGTTCCACCGCCATGCCCGCGGCCTGATCCTCACCGAACAGGGCGATCTCCTGTTCCGCACCGCGCATGACGTCTTCATGCAGCTGCAGGCCGCGCGCGCCAAATTGACCGACAGCCGCGAGCGGCCGAGCGGCGATCTCAAGATCACCACCACGCCCGGCGTCGGCATCAACTGGCTGATCCCGCGGCTCGGCGAGTTCACCGCGCTCTATCCGGAAATCCGGATCTCGCTGATCGTCACCGACGAGGAGCTCGATCTCTCGATGCGCGAGGCCGACGTCGCGATCCGCACCCGCAAGCCGACGCAGCCGGATCTCATCCAGCGCAAGCTTTTCGCGATGGGCTTCCATGCCTATTGCTCGCCGGACTACATCAAGCGCTTCGGCACGCCGCGCACGCTCGAGGAGCTCGACTCCCACCGCATCATCACGCTCTCCGACGGCAACTTCGCGCCGCATCTTCAGAACCGCAACTGGCTGGTCGAAGCGGGGCGCAACGGCTCGGGTCCGCGCGAGGCCTATTTCAGGGTCAACAACATCCTCGGCCTCGTCCGCGCCTGTCAGCAGGGCCTCGGCATCGCCGCGCTGCCGGACTATCTGATCGAAGAACAGAGCCGCCTCGTACAGCTGTTCGGCGAATCGGATTCGATCCAGCTCGATACGTATTTCGTCTATCCGGAAGAGCTGAAGACGGTCGCACGCGTGCAGGTGTTCCGCGACTTCGTGGTGAGCAAGGCGCAGCGCTGGCCGTCCTGATTTCCGCATGACTGACATGCGGCTCCGGCGCTTGCTGCAAGCCGCGGGTCAAGCTCATACTGCTCGCACGCTGAGCCTTCGCGTTGCGCATTTGTCCCCCTCCTCCAGTGGCGCGGGAGTTCAGTAATCCCTCTTGGAAGGTGATTGTGTCGGCCTCACGTGGCCAATACCTTAAGCCGGACCCTCTCGGGTCCGGCTTTTTTTCTGTCCGATCGGGCTCTCGCCTTCCGCGTGTATTGACAGTTCCACGCATACCCCGCATCATTTGCAAATGATCACGAAGTCGTGCGCACTCGTTTCGAAAAAAGGCCCCCACCCGGGGACCTCGGATTTTTGCGCGCGCTAATACTGCCTTCGTCATCGCAGCAAATCTTCGAAAACCCCGCCGCCTGGACGGGGTTTTTTCATGTGCCTCCGTCTCAGGTTTTTCCCGAGAAGGAGATGGAACATGACCGGTCTACAAGATCATTTGCACGGCCTCTGGCTGCCGCTGGTGACGCCGTTTCGCGACGGCGCGCTCGACGAGAGGTCGCTGCGACGGCTGACGCGGCACTATTGCGGGCAGGCCGTCGACGGCTTCATCCTGGGCGCGACCTCCGGTGAAGGCATGACGCTGCGCGAGGCCGAACTCGAACGGCTCGCCGCCATCGTGCGCGACGAGATGGCCGGCGATCGCCGCAGCATTCCGATCTGCCTCGGCCTGTCGGGCGCGGACACCTCGCGGATGAAGGAGCGTCTCGACGAGACCGCGGACTGGCCGATCGACGGATATCTGATCGCGAGCCCCTATTATGTTCGGCCGTCGCAGCGCGGGCTGCTGGCGCATTTCGAAGCCCTTGCCGACCACGCCGCCTGGCCGATCGCGCTCTACAACATTCCCTATCGCACCTCGGTCAACATCACCAACCAGACGCTGCTGCGGCTGGCCGAGCATCGCAACATCGTCGGGCTGAAGGATTGCGGCGCGAGCCGCGAGCAATCCATCGCGCTGCTGCGCGACCGTCCCAAGAGTTTTCGCGTGCTGACCGGCGAGGACGTAAATTATCATGAGGCGCTCAGCGACGGCGCCGACGGCGGCGTCGTGCTGTCGGCCCATGTCGAGACCGCGACGTTCGCGGCGGTATATGCCGAGCTCAGGCGCGGCAACCATGACGCGGCACAGGCGCACTGGCACGAGGTTGCCGAGCTGACGCGACTGTTGTTCGCAGAGCCCAGCCCCGCACCGGCGAAGTACTGGCTGTGGCGGGCAGGCCTCATCGACAGCCCCGAAGTGCGCCTGCCGATGGTGGAAGTCGGCAGCGAGCTTGCCGCTACGCTCGATCGCGAGATCGAGCGGCGGATGCAGGTGGCGGCGTAGTTCATCTTACCCTCCCCTGGGGAGCCTCCAGGGGAGGGTAAGTGGATTCCGTGGTTAACCGGGCGCGAACGGCCTTCGCTGCTGCCGCATGGCGCGTCCACGGCTCGTTTACGCAATCGCGCCTATCGTTTGCGTTCGACGTCTTTCAAAAGGGGGAATGACCATGGGACAACGCATCCGCCCGACGGCGGCAGACATGTTCGCGCCCGCCGATCTCTTGCGGGGAATTCTGTTGGTGTCGTCGTTCGGGTTCTGGGCGGTGGTGCTCGGCCTGATGCCGGTGCTGGTGTTTCGGATCTGGCTCAGCTGACGCGCATCCCTTTCGGATGGTTAATCCGTGGTAGCACCTGTGTTCGAAAGCGCGCGAAACTGCGACGCGGAATTTTAAAACATCCTGCCTATCGTTCACGTCCATAAGCGAAGAAATCGCGGGGGCGTTTATGAATAGTCATAACGACATGGCGTCGCATTACGACGCCGGACAGCAGGGCTTCACCACCGAGGACATTCTCTGGGCCGCCGGCATCTGGTCGGTGATCCTCACGCTGTCGCCGGTGATCGTGTTCTACATGCTGATGGTGGCGTAACCACCATAGCTATCTCCAGAAACGTAAAACGCGCGGACGTCCGCGCGTTTTTCGTCCGGGGAATGATTTATGAAAATTATGCCGCCTGCTTGTGCATTGCGCCGGACGCCGACGCCGTGCCGCGAATAGCCTTCACTGAACGCTCGATCGCCGCCCACAGCCTTGCGATCTCCTGAGCCGCACGGCTCTCGGCCTGGTATTCCCGCGCGCCCTCGCCGTGGCTCAGCGCCATCAGCAGATCCGAACGGTTGGTGATCTGGCCGCCCCACACCGGAGCACGGAATTTCGCCAGCGCCTCGCGGGCGATGGTCACGATCGGGCTTTCGGACTCGTCGCGGCGCGCCGGCGCACCGTTGAGCACGACCGCGTAGGGCTTGCGCGCCGCACGGCACATCTGGATCGTTTCCTGCACCGCGTTGACGTCGAACACGCCGGGACGGGCGGGGATCACGACCATGGTGGCATTGCGGATGGCGTCGTCGACGACGGCCGACAGGTTCGGCGGCGTGTCGATCAACACCCATTCATAACCGTCGCGCTTGGCAGCGGAGACGATGCCGCTGACCGAGTTCACCGCAGCCTTGATCGGCGGTTCGTTGGTGCCACGCAGCTTGTGCCACAGCGTGAGCGAGCCTTGCGGATCCGCATCGACGAGCAGGATGGGCTTGGTCGCCTTGATCTGCGCGGCAAGATGTGCGGCGAGGGTACTCTTGCCCGAGCCGCCTTTACGCGATGCAAAAACAATAACGTTCATACCTTCGGCCTCCAGATTGACCCCAGGCCGTGAAAATGAATCAGCGCGCTGATTCGGGAAAGAAAAATTTACCGACAGTTGCCTCGCCGCCACGAAATAACAAGGCGTGTTGGCTTTTGAGTCACACTGCGTCGTTCGGCGCTCGACACGAACTGCAATGAAACGCCTTCCACGCCGGCCAATCGTGCGTTTTTTGAGCAGCCGGACCGGACAAGGCGGAATGCAACCTCGCCGCGCAAACCGTTTGGCGACTCTTTTCCATCGCGCGCGGTCGCAATTGTCGCAATTCCTGCGCGCCAGCCGCGCGAACAAAACGGGTCCGGTGGCTGTCGCGGGGCTGATGCCCGGAAACGCAAATGCCCGGGACCTTTGGCGCGACAACGCGCTTTTGCCCGGGCACGATGAGTTTCAGGCGAGGAACGCGGCGCGCGCCCGGCGCTCAGCCTTCGCTGGATTTCTTCTTCTTCGGCGCCGGCTTGGTGGTCTTCTTCGCGGCCTTGGGCGCGATGCTGGTGGGCTTGCCGGCGCGGGCCTCGCCCGGCTCCGGTCCCGGCCGGAAGAAGGCCCGGCACGGCGGCGAGAGCTGCGACTTCTTCTGGATCATGCAGGCGGTGATGGCATCGACGTTCGGTACGAACTCGCCGCACAGCCGCATCGCGTCCGGCGAGCAGGCCTGCTGTTCCTCCGGCGTGTAGGCAAAGCCCGCACCGGGGTGGATCAGGACGGCCAGGGCGATCCCCGCGATCGCAGCAGCCAAGGTTGTCTTAAAGCGGAACGCCGGCATCGATCCCCCCAAATGTCGAGTCGATGCGAATAGTGGGTGAACGGGCGTTGGTTGGCAACGAGGGGCGAGGCGAAAGGTCGGACGTGTGCGGTCTCGGCAACAGCCCCCTCCCCGGCCTCCCCGCAAGCGGGAGAGGGAGCGCACCTCTCCCTCCAGCAAAAAATGCGAAAACAACCCCATGCACAGTAGCCGGGGCACTGAGCGTCCCTGCGAATTTTCACGCCTGCGGATTTTACGAAATCAATTTGACCCGTCGGGCAAAACAGTGGCATGATGGCATGATCGAGGATGCGTGGGGTGGTCGGCTGTCTCCCCCCTTGAGGTGAGGGTCGCATGGCCACCGTATTGATCGTCGCGCCGGTGTTTGCGCTGATCGCGGCCGGCTACGCCGCGGTGCTGTTTCGCTTCGTCTCCGAGGCCGCGCACAAGGGCATCTCCGAATTCGCCTTCAGCATCGCCATCCCCGCGCTGCTGTTCCGCACCATCGTCGTGTCCGAATTCCCCGACGTCAGCCCCTGGCGGATGTGGGGCGCCTATTACGGCGCGCTCGCCATCATCTGGATCGCGGCGCTGGCGCTCTCGGCCCTGCTGCGGCAGCGGCGCGAGGATCGCGAGGACGGCGTCGTGTTCGCGATCGGCTCGGTCTACGGCAACATCGTGATGCTCGGCATCCCCATGACGCTCTCGGCGCTTGGCAACGAGGCCGCAGGCCCGATGTCGCTGATCCTGTCGGTGAACACGCCGCTGCTCTGGCTCTGCGGCATCCTGCAGATGGAGCTCGTCAGCCGCAAGCGGACGGGCTCGGTGCTGTCGGTGATCCGGCCCGTGCTCGCGGATCTCGCGCGCAATCCGCTGATGCTGGGGATCGCCCTTGGCGTGGTCTGGCGCTTCACCGGCCTTGGCCTTCATCCCGTCGTCGACAGGACGATCGAGCTGCTCGCACAAGCGGGATCCCCCGCGGCGCTGATCGCGCTCGGCATCAATCTGTTCCGGTTCGAGGTCAAGGGCGAGACGTTGAGCGTCGTCGTGATGAGCGCGCTCAAACTGCTGGCGATGCCGGCGGTCGCGTTCGTGCTCGCAAAACTGCTCGACCTGCCGCCGGTCGCAGCCGGCGTGATCGTGCTGTTCGCGGCGATGCCGACCGGCGCCAACGCGTACATCTTCGCGGTCCAGTATCAGCGGCTGGTGAACCCGGTGTCCGGCGCGGTGGCGCTGGGCACGCTGCTGGCGGCGGTGACGTTACCGGTGGTGGTCATGGTGGTGGCGGGTGTGAAGTAGCTGCTCGCTGTCCCTGCCTGGCGAGCTACGCCTGAATGCCCGGAAAATGACCGTCTTTTGGGGAAATGAAATTCGTTGGTCCGCGAGATGATCTCTGAAGCGCGATGGCTTGAAATGAGATGGCTTGGGATGAGATGGCTTGGGGACGAAGCCTCATCGCGCTGCGGTTCAGTATAAGCAACGGCGATTATATACTTGACACCACAAAGCGCAACCCCTAGATTTTGGTAAGTTCTAGGGGATTGGCGTCATGTCGCAGTTCAACGCACCGCACTTTCAGAGCCACGAAGCGGCCCGCGCCTATCTCGAGGCGATCCGCTGGGGTGCTGAGCGCGTCTGCCCGCATTGTGGCACGGTCGGCAAGTCTTACGAAAACAAGAAAAAGCCGGGCGTCTATCGTTGCGCTGCCAAGGAGTGCCGCAAGGACTTCACCGTCACCACCAAGAGCGTGATGGAAAGCAGCCACGTCAAGCTGCACGTCTGGTTGCAGGCATTCTACCTGATGGCTTCGAGCAAGAAGGGTGTCAGTTCGCACCAGCTCCACCGCGCCCTTGGTGTGACCTACAAGACGGCTTGGTTTCTGACCCACCGCATTCGCGAGGCGATGCGCGCGGGCGGCCTTCTGGCCCCACTGGGCGCTGGCGGCAAGGTCGTGGAAGTGGACGAGACGTTCTATGGATTTCTAGAAGGCCAGCCCAAGACCGGGCGTCGCGCGTGGTCGAATAAGAACGTCGTCTTGACGCTGGTTGAGCGCGGCGGCTCCGCCCGCAGCTTTCACGTTGACGGCGTGCGTGTTGGCGACCTGATGCCGATCATCCGCGAGAACCTGAGCCGCGAAGCTCAGTTGATGACGGACGAAGCGAACGCTTACAAATTCATTGCTGAGACTGATGGTCTCGACCATTCGACCGTCACCCACAGCAAGGACGAATATGTCCGCCGCGAAGGTGACAAGGTGATCTCTACGAACACGGTTGAGGGCTACTACAGCATCTTCAAGCGCGGCATGAAGGGCGTGTATCAGCACTGCTCTGAGAAGCACCTTCACCGCTATTTGGCTGAGTTTGATTTCCGCTACAGCAACCGCGTTGCGCTTGGCATCGAGGATGGAGAACGTGCGGACCTTGCCGTCAAAGGCGCGGCTGGCAAACGTCTGACGTATCGTCAATCTAACTAAGCGCGATCTCCGCCGGGTGATTAGAAGGGCGCTGCGGAAGCAGAAGAAATAGGACGAGGGATGACAGAATTTCTTCAGGTGCTCAGTTCGCTACGCGAGCAGATGCAAGCGAATCTCTCAAGAACCGATGTATTGCGCTCGCTTGTGTGGCCGATGGGCATACTCATGTCGGCGACTATCGGACTGGTCGTCGCGAAGGCCCCCGAGTGGTTACTTATAATATTTTCAATTCTATTTGTTCTAAGCATGCTTCTCTACGGGGCCTCTTATGTGTTCTGTTTGATCAATGATCGCGACGCCCTCCGCTCAGAGAAATACACGCTAAATAAGTTAGCAATTGAGCATGGCTTGTATGGCGACAGTCGGATCGGAATGATTGAGCCTGACAGTCGATCGTCAACCCCAAAACTAGCCGGACCGGCAGCGACTCCTACTGAAGGAGACGCGCGATGACCCGCAAATTTGTGGTGGCGACGGACACCATGGCTGAAAGTGATGTGAAGGAACTGCAATCTTACCTAACTGGGCATGGGTGGTGGAAATGGCTGCCTAGTTTTTGGCTGATTGCGGACACAACTGAAGAGCTAACGGCCGAATCGATTCGCGATAAGATCCATGAACTAGATCGGACTGTACGTGCGTGGGTTTTCGAAGTTGAACCAAAGACCTTTGCGGCCTTGACGAGGCAAGATTCGAAAGGTCGTGACGGCGTCGATTGGGTCAGAAACAACTTTATGGAGGAGTAGTGTTTTTAGCCCGCTTCTTCCTGATCTTCTTGCGGGCCGTGGGCTTGTCCTTAAGAGGCTTGGCTGGTGTGTTCAGGCCGCCCTTGAGGGCATCTAGGAACCGACGCTGAGCCTCCGCTTCACTATATCGATCATCTGGCGGGCGCTTGCTCATGAGATTCCTTGCATTTTTCCAAGGATTTACTATAGAAAGGGCGTGACGCCGTACCGGTGGATCAGACCAGTACAGCGCCACGCCTACTCTATGGTGGTTGCATTGCTCCCACCTCCTTTAAGGCCCCCGGGGATCTCCGTGACTCCCCCCAGGGTTAGTTACTGAACGGGCTTCGCAACCCATCCTGCCACCCTCGCGGTGACTGCCTCTTGCATCGGGACACACGGCCTTATGCAAGAGGGATTGAAGCGGCGGCCTTTGGGCCGCCGTTTAGCTGTTGAGATTCAAAAGATCAGAACCCCCGACGCGCCGAGATGGTTGGCCGCCATCGTCTCGACGCACAATCCATTTGTCCTTCTTGTCGAAGAAATGCTTTTTCGCGATGCACCGATAAACGGTCGGCATCACAAGATTGACGGCAACGCCCGGCCACCACCGATCATTTATACCGACCATGATCTCAGTGGAGGTAAGACCTTTCGCGCCACGCTTTTCTGCCTCGGCTAGCAGGATCAGGACCATCTGCGGGACGGTCGGAATATTCGGCGGCCGGGGAGCGCCACCGGTCGCGGGGACTTTGGGTCTCTGAGTGCTTGCCGCCATTAGCAGCGCGGCATTGCTGGTGCCTCCGCTGTATCGCGTCAAGAGGTCGGCGTTACTGATAGTGCCTGTTCCGATGACCTGAAGATTGTTGGAGAGCGGCGCTTCTGCCATTGGAGTGACCGAAGAAGTCTTCTCCTTCAGGCGCGCAATAACACGCGCGGCAATCTCCAGTTCTTCCTCTTCCTTGGCACGAGCGGCCGCCTCCGCGTCGAGACGTGCACGCTCCTCGGCTTCCCGCGCGCGGGAAGCTTCCATTTCTGCCTTGCGCCTATTGATTAGCGCGAGCGGATCAGTGTCATCGGTGTGGTTTACCATGTTCGCCTTATGGGCCTTGGGTCCATCAAAGGCAAGCTTCAGTCCACTAAACCGACTGGACTCCCACAGATCTGCGATCACGAATCCGTTACTAGCCCATACAACCTATAGTGTATGTGGTGTAAAGTATATAATCGCCTAAGCAACTGGTGAACGCGGTGTCGGGGGCGGTGGCGCTTGGGACGCTGCTGGCGGGGATGACGTTGCCGGTGGGACGGTGAGTGATCCGCTCAAGCAGCCCAGTCCACAATCGCGTCAATGAAAGTCCGAGCTTGTCGGATCGCATCCAGCCGCGTCGCACAGACACCGACCGACACGGTTCGGCCCTTTCCGACCGTCCACTGCCAACCGGACAAATAGCTTATTTCAACGATCGAAAAGCTGACGCCGCGATGTTCCACGGAGAACCTCCGCTGACATGATGCCGTGTCCAAAAAGCCTACTCCAAATGCTGAATATGGTCCAGCCAGCTGAGCCAACAGAGCTGATCTCGGCTGGCGCTCTCGGAGAGCTCGAAACGACCCGGCGAGACCAGGCATAGACGCTAACTTCGTCGTTGACCGTCGCCGTGGCGTACGCGCTCAAACTGCCGGCGATGCCGGCAGCCGCGTTCGTGTTCGCGGCAATGGGAGCGAACGCGTACATCTTCGCGGCTCAGTATCGGCGGCTGGTGAACCCGGTGGTCTGGAGCCGTTTGCGCTGGGGACGCTGCTGGCGGCGGTGACTCTACCGGTGGTGGTGGTGGTGGTGGCGCGGTAAGCCCGCTGCCACGATTTTGCCATTGCACGCAAAGGTAGCTATTATGGGATGACAGGCATCACAGGAGGCGGATATGGGACATCGCGAGGGAATGCTCGACGTCATCAAACGCGCTTACGCCGCGCGCGATGACGGTGACGTGGAGGGCCTGGTCGCGGCTTTTCATCCCGAGGGCCTGTTCACGTTGATGGGAGACAAGAGCACGCTCGAACTGACGGGAACTATGCAAGGGCACCCGACCCTGCGCGGGGCTTTCGGCCAATTGATTGCCGACTTCAGCTTCGAAAGCCGCGAAATTCTGGCTGAGTTGGTTGACGGGAATCGTGCCGCAATACATTCCCGCGCTCTCGTTCGACACCACCCAACCGGAAAGACTGCCAGCACCGAGATTCTCGACCTGTTCAGATTTGAGGATGGCAAAATCGCCGAGCTGATTGAGTTCGCGGACACGGCACAAATCAAAGCCATGATCTCCTGACGCGCGATGAGACTGGATTGAATCGTCCTCGCGCAGGGAGAGAAGCCCGGGATCCTCGTGCTCGAATTGCCGCCGGTCGCAGCCGGCGTGATCGTGCTGTTCGCGGCGATGCCGACCAGTGCCAACGCGTACGCGGTCCAGTATCAGCGGCTGTTGAACCCGGTGTCCGGCGCGGTGGCGCCGGGCACGGTGCTGGCGGCGGTGACGTTACCGGTGGTGGTCATGGTGGTGGCACGTCTGGCCGCCAGGCGCGTTCCGCTTCGGCAGGTCGCAACCCGCCGGATCAACGCAATCCCAGGAATGACAGAATTACGCCAACCACGACGACGAGACCGACGATATAGATAATTCCGTTCATGGCTCAACTCCTCAGCGTTGTTTGTCCCTGCCGTATGCAAACACCCCGGCCGCCGAAAAGGTCCGCCGCACCGATTGCCGATTTTTCCCGAACGAAGGAACGAATGGCCTCCCTGCCGCTTCTGAATGCGGGACTGTCTGGAACAAGAGGGATCGATGGGTGTCTGGCATCAAATCGCGAGTGCGACCACGACGATTGCATTTTCGATTTGCCTGTTCATCGCGTCGCAGACGTACGTGGCGTCCCGCTTGTCAGCTGCAGAACTCTCAACCTCGAACGTCCTGAAGCTGCGAAATGCGGGTTATCGCGTGCCGCACGGTCATTGAACCGGACCGGCATGCCGCTTGCGGTATCGCTGATCGTGGACGGCTAGGTGCGACCGGGTGATCGCGCGGCTCTGGAGACGCTGCGCATCCACCGTGCCACGATGCTGATAACCTTCAGGCCATGAGCCTGGCGACTGCCGAAAGGGTTATTGAACCCGCTGGCCCGCGCGCCAGGCCATCTCCCAGAAGTCTGCCTCGAGCCGGGTGGCTTCCTTGAAGATCGCAATCAGTTCTGCCTCGCGGGCCGGTGTGGCGTAGAGATCGGCGAGATGCTCCATGTGCGCCCGCGCCTTGGCAGCGACCTCCTGGTACGGCGCGCCGGCATACTCGGCGATCCAGACGCGATAGGCGTTCGTCGCAGCGTCCGCGAGGGGGAGCGAGGCGAGCCGCGTCGCGATCTCCGCGTACCCGATCACGCAGGGGGCCAGCGCCACCTTGAGTGCCAGCAGGTCGCCGCGCATTCCCGCGTCGAGCACGTAGCGTGTATAGGCCAGCATCTCGGCCGCCGGAGCGGCCTGTTCGAGGTCGGCCGGGGATAGACCCCATTCGGCACAGAGCTTCACATGCAGGTTCATCTCGACATCGAGGATGGCCGAAAGGCCCGCCGCTGCTTCACGCATGTCGGCAAGACTGGGCGACTTGTAGACCGCGAGCGCGTAGGCGCGCGCAAACTCGATGAGGAACAGATAGTCCTGAACGAGATAGTGACGAAACGCCGCTTCGGGGAGCGAGCCGTCTGCCAATCCGTTCGTGAAGGGATGCTCGGTGTAGGCCCGCCACTCGGCGGCTGCTGCTGTCTTGAGACGCTCGAAGAAACTCACGATCTTTTTCGCCCGGCTTTCTTGTTCATGAACGTCTTTGGCGAGCTACCGATAGCGCATTGCGGACTGAGGAGCTACGGCGACCACGGACACAATTGGCTCTGAGCAGCGTTGCGGATCGGGCACTCCCTGCGTCGAGAGTTTTGTGCACTGTTACCGTAACATGGCCCTTCTCGTGAGGACCCTCCTCAGGTGTACTTTCCGAGCTTTGACCGCTTGCTCCTTGTGGAGCTGTTGATCAACCTCAGCGCTTCCTCAATTTCGTTGAGACCACGCAACTGAAAGCGAGTGAAACCCGGGCGATCTGTCACCAACGTCAGAGTTGAAGGCATGAAGCTTTCTGCTTCACCGCGCACAGTCACAGATAGGGCCTGCACTCGAGGTTGGACGATCACGTACCAAAAATTGTCGGGCGTGTTGCTGAAATTGTTGCGCTCACCTCGCTTTAGGTCTCCGGGAGATACCTCGCGTACTTTGGTCAGAAGGGTGTGCGCGGCTTCACGCGCTTCACCCTTGAGATGGACATCGACCAGATAGCGGAAATCTTTGTCTCCAGGGCCCTGAGCGGCAAGAGCATCTACGCTCTCGCCCAGCGCTGTACCGCCGTCCACGTCTATCACGATGGTTCGAGCAGTTGTTCCGACGTTCAACAGAAGCACTTGCTCGGCCTGCACGGCTAACTCCTCCTTCTCCTCATCGAAGCGGGGCTTGATCACCATGAGCACGCTGGTTTTGCCTTTAGGAATGCTTGGGCTGCCAAACATGGTCAGGTGATGTGGGAGGACCCTTGTTATCCAAATTCCTTGAGATGCCTCGTGACTATCTGGGAAGACGATCTGCATTTTTAATCTCCTGAATGCACTGCACAGATCATCTAACAGATCAATCCTCCGCTGACAAGTCTCGCCAATCCTTTGCGCCCAATAAGGTGGCTCTCTAGTGCCCAACCTTGGGCCTGTCTCAGATGGGAGTAACGGTGACCGGCACAAAACCGGCTTTGAGCAGTTGCGGGCAGTCCCCGCGTCGAGAGTTTGGTGCACTGTCAGCGTAATTCCTCAAACTGCTGGCGATGGCCGGCCGCCGCCTTCCCCTGACCAAGCTGCTCGGTTTGCCTCCGACCGCGGCCAGCGTGGTCGTGCTATTCGCGGCGATGCCGACCGGTGCGAACGCGTACAACTTCGCGATGCAGTACCAGCCGCTGATGAACCCAGTGTCGGGCACGGGAGCTTAGCGCGCTGCTGGCCGCGGTGAGATTGCCGGCGGCGGTGACGATCGTGGCGCGGCTAACAGCTGTTACGGTGACCGCGCACAAAATTCGCAGCGTTGCGGATAGCGCGCCTGTCCTGCTGGATCGGGAGTTTGTGCACTGTCACCGTAACGGAATCTCCTCGACGACCCGAGCCCCTTCTCCGTCGCGAGGTAAGCGAGCGGCGTCGCGCCCGCCGAAGGCGCTTAAAGGCCTGCCGAGTCGGACGCTTCGTCCAGTTGTGGGTACTTTAGCTGCCTAATCCGCGGCTCGAATGCTTTCTTAAAGCGTGAGACTTGTTCGCAGAGCCATTCAAAATATTCGGGCCATTTGGTGCGGTCAGCGAGGTCAGCGGCGCGATCCAGTACGATGACTTTGTCGATTGCATTCGGATTCGGATTCCACTTCAGCGAGCTTCCTATCTCCGTCTCGATCTCAGCTTTCTGCGCTTCAAGCTGCGGCAGCGCTTCGGAAGCGATCCGATTGCTAATATACACCCGCACTCCAATTCGACTATCGGCCACACTGGCGATATTCGAGAGATGGACGTTGGCTCGTCCGAGCGCGACATTGAACCAATACTGAGGCCTCGCCGCTTGTGCCGACCCAACGATTTTCTTTGTAAGTAAAACTTCGCGAAAACCGGTCCAGAACTCTCCTTGCAGCTGGCGAGCCTCACTGACAGGGCCTGCATCTCGGACAGCCGTGGCTTGCCGCACGATTTCTGAGGGTTCACTGAGAACATTGAATTGAACAGCAGGCCGGGATTCGTCTATCCGCCAGAGTTGGAGTTCGACAGCGAATAGGCTCAGGTCGTTGCTAGTATGATCGTTCAGCCATTCAATTGCTTTGCGATGCTCGTCTGTAAACCGCTCGGCTATCCATACCACGGCTGAGGCATTTAGCGTGGCCGCGTAAGTAAGTACTTTGCCGAGATGATCGTGATCGGTCTTTCCAAATTGATTCTCGATAATTATGAACTCGCCCGATGAGCTCTTAGCCAAAATATCAGCTGAGAATGGACCGACCGGTACTTCGACTCCGGTAACTTCTAGTTCCATTCCGATAGCCGCGGCTAGCCGGGCAATATTCTCCGACTGAGCAAGCCAAGGAGTAAAGTCGCTATCTTCGAATTTCCAAACTTCGCGGATAACTACTCTTTTCAATGTCCCAAGTTGAGCGATCATCAAAATCCCTCGTGTAAATGTCGTTGATGCTGAACTGCGACCAGCATTTGGCTGGCCTGCCGCAACATTCAGAAGCCTCTAATTCGCAGATTCTTCAGCTGAAGCTGTTGTATGATTGCATCCAGACGCCCAGCGACGAACGCTGCATAGTCCGGTAGCGATGCCATAAAATGTCTCTCCGAAAGGTTGCATTCAAGGCGGAACCATCGTCCCGCGCAAGTGCTGTGGTTCCGCACATGGCGCATGAATGCGGGAGGGCTCCGCGCGCCTTGTTGGGTCTACCGTGTCGTGTCAGGCAATAGCCTGAGCGATCGAAGGTCCCCGCCATAGCTGGGTGCGCATCAATTTCCGCACGCTGGAGATGCGGCAAGATCCGCAACGCTGGTACAGTTGGGTGGGCTCGAACCACCGACCTCCTGTTCCACAGACAGGCGCTCTAACCAACTGAGCTACAACTGCATCCTTGCGAGCCGCCCGAAGGGCGCCCTTGAAAGGGCCGGTACCGAGGGGGGCTGGACGGGGCGGAAACTAGGTGCAACGGCCGTTTTTGGCAAGGCCGCAAACGGACTGAATCCACCCTCAAACGACGTTATTTCCAAAGGAAAACCCGGGCCGTGAGGCCCGGGTTTCAATAATTCAAACCAGCCAGCCGCTCAGGCGGCGGGCGGGTAGAGCTTGGCGGCAGAGGCCTTGATCGGCTCGGCGGCGGCGGTGGCCGCGCGCTGGGCGATCTCGGCGAGCTCCTTGGCCTGGGCCTGGAAGGTCTCGAGCTGCTTCTTGGAATGGCCGGTCCACAGCGCGAACGCGTCCTGCGGCGACTTCACGCTGAACAGCTCCTGGGTGAAGTCCAGATGGGCGGTGGTGTTGGCCTTCATGAACTCCATCACCTTGGCATTGTACTCGCTCGCGCCCTTGTGGGCGGAGGTGAACACGGCCTCGATGGTGCCGTTGTGGGTCTCGGCGGCGTCCTTGAACTTGGCATAGCTCTCGCGGGCCTGCGACACGCCCTTTTCGGCGAACGCACGCATCTGCTCGGGGACCTCGAACGGAATGATCGAGGCAGAAAACGGATCAGTCGCACCTGTCATGGTTGTCCCTCACGCTAATGGAAAAATGGAGTGAGCCTTCTGGCGCGCCCGCCGGCCAACCGGGCTGTGTCTTTGGCTGAAGAGTACTGGCCCAAGACCTGGCGGGTACGAAGACTGGAAACGCGAAACGAATGATGGCTCGCCCAACGCCCAGCACTATCGCTGCCTAACATGTCAACATTGTGCATCGCAACGCAGTTTGGGCGGCGTTGCGAAAATTAATCCCGGAGAGGATGAGGTTCCCGGCGGATGGAACCGGTGGTTGAGGTGGCGGGGTAGGGGTAATTGCTCGGGCGGCGACATCGTAAGTGCCCATCCTCCCCTTGAGGGGGAGGATCGGTCCGCATGGCGCGAAGCGGTATGCGAACCGAGGTGGGGTGACAGTCTTTCCGCAGAAGCGGTGCCCGAGGGGAGAGATTAACCCCGCCCCGCTCGCGCTTCGCGCGATCGACCCTCCCCCTCCAGGGGAGGGTAATGAGCAGCCCCCCGCGAATCCTGCGGATGCAGAGCGCCAGCGGCTTGCGGCGCCGGCCGGATTAAGGTTATCGCGGCTTTAGGGCCTCCCCTGTAGACCGGGGCCGTGGACCTGCCCGCGCCCGCGGGCGATACTAACCCTTTCTTAAGGCTGTCATTCCGGCAGCCTCGTACCCTGATGCGTGACAGCGAGACTTGAAGCCGGTCGGATGACGAGTTCGGATTTCCAGTTGCGAGGCGTGGGTGATCCCCGGCTGGCCGTGCACGCGACCTCTCCGCTGCCCGCCTGGCTTTGGTCGATCGACGGCACGCGCGTGCTGTGGGCCAATCCGGTCGGCGCAAGACTGTTCGGCGCAATCCATGCCGCGGCGCTGGCGGAGCGAAGCTTCGGCCCGGCCGACGGCCATCGCCGCCAGGTCGCCCGGCTCGCCCGCCAGCTGCCGGCGAACGGCGCCATCAGGCTCGAACGGCTGCGCGGCTTCGGCGCCCGGCTCGGCACGCTGATGACCTGCGGCTGCGCCCGGCTCGAGTTTGCCGATGGCAGCTCCGGCGTGCTCGTTACCGCGATGGACCCGAACCTGCGCACCATGCCGCTGGTCGAGCGCCTGCTTCGTCTCGTCGACGGCGCCAGGGTGCCGATGGCGGTGTTCGCGCCCGACGGCCTGTTCGTCGGCGCCAGCGAGGCCGCCCGTCCCCTGCTCGGCTTCCGCGATCTCGGTGAAGCCGGCCTCGAACAGGCGCGCAGCGACGCGCTCAGCTTCGGCCGCGCCGAGACCCCGATCGGCATCGGCCAGATGGTGCTGCAACGGGTCGGCAGCGGTGCCGATATCGGCCTGGTCGCGCTGATCGAGCCGGCCGCGCAAGCTGCAGCGCCCGCGCCTGGTGACGTCGAAACTGAAACTGCCGAAGACGTCGCGCGCGAAGAAACAACTCAGCCCGAGGCTGCGCCGCCCGCGCCTGCAGCCGCCGTGCCGGAGGATGTGCAGCCTGCGTTGGCGAACGAGGGTCCGTCCGAATTCGCGCTGTTCGACGCCTTTGCCGAGCCGGTCGAAGCGCCGGACGCAACCGGGACGCTCGCGCACCAATCGCCCGCGAGCGAGCCGGCGACGGAGATCGTGTCGATCCAGCAAGCGCTCGCCGGGACCGCCGGCAGCGCCCCGCAGACTCCGGTTGAAAACTCGCCGGAAGCCATTGTGTCGCCGCAGGCCGCGCCGATCATTTCCCGCATGGTCGAGCCGCCGTCGGGCCATGAAGAGCCGCCCGCACCGCGTCAGCATCCGCTGCGCTTCCTCTGGCAGATGGATGCGGAGGGCCGCTTTGCGCTGCTCTCCGAGGAGTTCATCAACCTGATCGGTCCGCGCACGGCCGCCGGATTCGGCCGCCTTTGGCAGGAGATCGCCGCGGAATTCGCGCTCGATCCGGACCGGCGCGTCGCAGAGGCGCTCGCAAGTCACGACACCTGGGCCGGCATTACCGTGAACTGGCCGGCCGACGGCGGCGAGCATCTGCCGATCGAGCTTGCGGGCCTTCCCGTCTACGACAGCGCGCGCAATTTCGCCGGCTTCCGGGGGTTCGGCGTCTGCCGCGATCTCGACGGCCTCAACCGGCTCGAGGCGCTCCGGCGTTTCGAGCAGCGCGCCGAGCCGCCGGCGCCGCAAGGCCTGTCCGCCGACATCGTCGAACCCGAGTCCGAACCGGAGCCTGAGCCCGAACCCAAGCTGGAGGCGCCGCCTCCGCCGATCGAGCCGCCCGAACCCACGCCTGAGCCTGAGCCCATCGCCGAACTGCCCGAACCCGCAACCGATGTGACTTCACACCCAACCGATCCGGAAGCACCCGTGGAAACGCCCCCCAATGTCGTGCCGTTCCGCCCGTCGGGCGATGTCAGATCACCCGGTGATCAGAGATCGCCGACGCTGACGCCGATCGAGAACAGCGCGTTCAACGAGCTCGCCCGGCAATTGTCCGAGCGGCTCGAACGCGATCGCGAGACGATCACAGCAAGCGCGATCGAGCCGCCGGCGGCCGAGATCGCCCCCGAACCGCCGGCGCCGGAGCCCGAGGCCCCGCACGCGCCGGCCGAATGGCTGACCGAGCCCGCGCCGCCCGCACGCGGCCACAGTACGCGCGACCGCGCGCTGCTCGATTTGCTGCCGACGGGCATCCTGATCTACCGCCTCGACCGGCTGCTCTACGCCAACCCCGCCTTCCTCGCGCGCATGGGCTATGCCAGCATCAGCGCCCTGGAGAACGCCGGCGGGCTCGATGCGCTCTATGTCGAGCCG
Organism: Bradyrhizobium sp. Bra64; assembly: GCF_024519875.1. Taxonomy (NCBI): domain Bacteria; kingdom Pseudomonadati; phylum Pseudomonadota; class Alphaproteobacteria; order Hyphomicrobiales; family Nitrobacteraceae; genus Bradyrhizobium; species Bradyrhizobium sp. Bra64. Next base: position 160,997 of record NZ_JALJRD010000004.1, read on the forward strand.
GGCGTGTCCCCGGCCAGCAGCACGTCGCAGGCCGGCACGCCGGTGACGATCAGCGCGACGGTGGCGAGCGGCGAAGCGCCGCTGCCGACCACCGAAGCGCATCTGCACGCCATCGACTGGGACGGCGAGAGCGCGCACGCGCTGATCTGCGCATTGCCGCAGGCGCTTCCCGTGGTCGCCGCGCCCGTCACCGCCGAGACCGTCGTCGTGCAGTCCGTTGTCGCCCAGTCTGTCGTTGCCGAAACCATCGTCCCGGAATCGTTCCCCTACGCGCTCGAGCCCGAGGCCGGCGATGCCGACGCGGAAGATCTCGCCGCGATCCTCGACACCACGGCCGAGGGCATCGTCATGTTCGATGCCGAAGGCAACATCCACGCCTGCAACCGCAGCGCCGAGGCGCTGTTCGGCTATGACGGCGAAACGCTGATGCAGCAGAACCTGGTGACGCTGTTCGCGCCGGAGAGCCAGCATGTCGTCGCCGACTATCTCGAAAGCGTCAAGAGCCAGGATATCGCCAGCCTGCTCGACCACGGCCGCGAGGTGCTGGGACGCGAGAAGAAGGGCGGCGTCATTCCGCTCGCGATGATCATGGGCCGCACGCGGCCCGACGGCCCGAACTTCTTCGCCGTGTTCCGCGATCTCTCCCAGAGCAAGCAGGGCGAGAGCGAGCTGATGCGCGCCCGCCACCTCGTCGACGGCGCGGCCAATGCCAAGGCCGACATGCTGGCGCGGATCAGCCACGAGATCCGCACGCCGCTCAACGCCATCATCGGCTTTGCCGAGGTGATGATCTCCGAACGCTTCGGCACGCTCGGCAACGAGCGCTACGGCGAATACATGAAGGACATCCGCGCCTCCGGCGAGCGCGTCATCGCCATCATCGACGACCTGCTGGAATTGTCGCGGATCGAGACCGGCAAGCTCGACCTCAACTTCGCCAACCTCAACCTCAACGACCTGGTCGAAGCCTGCGTGGTGGTGATGCAGCCGCAGGCCAACCGCGAGCGCATCATCATCCGCACCTCGCTCGCCCATGCGCTGCCGCAGGTCAGCGTGGATGCGCGCGCGATGCGGCAGATCACGATGAACCTGATCTCGAACTCGATCCGGCTCGCCAGCGCCGGCGGCCAGGTCATCGTCTCGACCGCGCTGTCCGACCGCGGCGAGGTTGCCTTGCGCATCCGCGACACCGGCCACGGCCTCACCGAGCGCGAAGTCGCCGCCGCGATGGAGCCGTTCCGCACTCCGCCGCCAGGCGATGCCGAGGACAATTCGGCGCTGAGCCTGTCGCTGACCAAGGCGCTGGTCGAAGCCAACCGCGCCCGGTTCAACATCAGGAGCACGGCCAACACCGGCACGCTGATCGAAGTGGTGTTCGCACAGGCGCTGGCGAAGGCCTGAGGGCTTCAAATACGAACTGCGGGATAGACGAAGGCTTTCGGCCCCGCGCAATGACGAAGGGCACGGCTTGCGCCGTGCCCTTCGCAATTCAGACCTTGCGATCTCAGCTGTAGATCTCGAACAGCCCGGCGCCGCCCTGGCCGCCGCCGATGCACATCGTCACCACGCCCCATTTGGCCTTGCGGCGGGCGCCTTCCTGCAGCAGGTGGCCGGTGAGACGTGCGCCGGTCATGCCGAAGGGATGGCCGATCGCGATCGAGCCGCCGTTGACGTTGTACTTGGCCGGATCGATGCCGAGCTTGTCGCGCGAGTAGAGGCACTGGCTGGCGAAGGCCTCGTTGAGCTCCCACAGGTCGATGTCGTCGATCTTCAGGCCGGTGCGCTTGAGCAGCTTCGGGATCGCGAACACCGGGCCGATGCCCATCTCGTCCGGCTCACAACCGGCGGTCGCCCAGGCGACGAAGCGGCCGAGCGGCTTCAGCCCGCGCTTCTCGGCATCCTTGGCCTCCATCAGCACCACGGCGGCGGCGCCGTCGGAGAGCTGGCTGGCGTTGCCGGCGGTGACGAACTTGCCGGGCCCCTTCACCGGCTCGAGCTTGGCAAGGCCTTCCAGCGTGGTCTCGGGCCGGTTGCACTCGTCGCGGTCGACGACATAGTCGACGATGCTCTCGGCCTTGGTCGCCTTGTCGACGACCTTCATCTTCGTCTTCATCGGGACGATCTCGTCCTTGAACTTGCCGGCCTGCTGAGCCGATGCCATGCGGCGCTGCGATTCCAGCGAGAACTCGTCCTGGTATTCGCGGCTGAGCTTGTAGCGCTCGGCGACGATGTCGGCGGTGTCGATCATCGCCATGAAGATGTCGGGCGCGACCTTGAGCAATTCGGGATCGATCGATTCCTTCGGCGAGCCGCCGCCCGGGATCGAGATGCTCTCGACGCCGCCGGCGACGATGCAATCGGCCCCGTCCGAGCGGATCGAGTTGGCGGCCATCGCGATGGTCTGCAGGCCCGACGAGCAGAAACGGTTCACCGAAACGCCGGCCGTGGTCGTCGGCAGGCCGGCGAGCAGCGCGGCCTGGCGGCCGATGTTGGGCGCGCCGTGAGCGCAATTGCCGAGATAGCAGTCCTCGACATAGTCCTTCTCGACGCCGGCACGCTTCACCGCGTGCTGGATCGCGTGGGCCGCGAGCGACATCGGCGGCGTGATGTTGAACCCGCCGCGGCCGGATTTGGCGAGGCCCGTGCGCGCATAGGAAACGATGACGGCTTCACGCATTGTCTTCTCCCTTTTCGAACGATCTTGAACCCAGCGTTATCGCGCCATTGGTACACGAAGCTTGGAGAAAATATAGCGTCGCCTCGCGGCAAACAGAAACGCCGCCCTCGGATCAGGGCGGCGCTGTTCCGCGGGTCGGAATATGTCGGCGTCTCAGAACGTCAGCGCCTTGACCTGCTTGACCTGTGGCAGGGCCTGCACCTTGGCCAGCAGGTCCGCCGGCACCGCGCCGTCGACCTCGATCAGCGCGATGGCATCGCTGCCGGGCGCGACACGGCCGAGATGGAAGGTCGCGATGTTGATCTTGGCGTCGCCCAGGAGGCTTGCGAACTTGCCGATGAAGCCCGGCTTGTCCTCGTTGGTCACGTAGATCATCGACTTGCCGAACTCGGCGTCGACGCGGATGCCCTTGATGTCGACCAGGCGCGGCTTGCCGTCGGCATAGACGGTGCCCGAGACCGACCGCTCCTGCCGCTCGGTGGTGACCGTGACGGTGATCAGGCTTTCATAGTCGCTCTGCGCGGCGCGCACGATCTCGTCGATCTCCATGCCGCGCTCCTTGGCGACGACCGGCGCGGAGACGACATTGATCTCGCCCAGCATCGGCCGCAGCAGGCCCGACAGCACGGCTGACGTGATCGCCTTGATCTTCATCTCGGCGACGTGGCCCTCATAGGTGATCTCGACCTTGAGGATGCCGCTCTCGGTGAGCTGGCCCGCGAACGAGCCGAGCTTCTCGGCGAGCGCGATGAACGGCTTCAGCTTCGGCGCTTCTTCCGCCGTGATCGAGGGGAAGTTGACGGCGTTCGAGATCGCGCCGGTCAGCAGATAATCCGACATCTGCTCGGCGACCTGGAGTGCGACGTTCTCCTGCGCTTCGGTGGTGGAGGCGCCGAGATGCGGCGTGCAGATCACGTTGGGATGGCCGAACAGCACGTTCGCAGTCGCGGGCTCCTCGACGAAGACGTCGAAGGCGGCACCCGCAATGTGCTTGGCGTTGAGCGCATCGACCACGGCCTGCTCGTCGACGAGGCCGCCGCGCGCGCAGTTTATCAGGCGCACGCCCTTCTTCATCTTGGCGATCGCGGCTGCATCGATGATGTTCTTGGTCTTCTCGGTCAGCGGCGTGTGCAGGGTGATGAAGTCGGCGCGCTTGAGCAGGTCGTCGAGCTCGACCTTCTCGACGCCGATGTCCTTGGCGCGTTCCGGCGACAGGAACGGATCGAACGCGACCACCTTCATGCGCAGGCCGAGCGCGCGGTCGGCGACGATCGAGCCGATGTTGCCGCAGCCGACGACGCCGAGCACCTTGCCGGTGATCTCGACGCCCATGAAGCGGTTCTTCTCCCACTTGCCGGCCTGGGTCGAGGCGTCCGCCTGCGGAATCTCGCGGGCCAGCGCCAGCATCAGGGTGATGGCGTGCTCGGCGGTCGTGATCGAATTGCCGAACGGCGTGTTCATCACGATGACGCCCTTTGCCGTGGCAGCGGGAATCTCGACGTTGTCGACGCCGATGCCGGCGCGGCCGATCACCTTCAGGTTGGTGGCCTTGTCGAGAATCTTGGCGGTCGCCTTGGTCGCGGAACGGATCGCAAGACCGTCGTAATTGCCGATGATCTCTGCGAGCTTGTCCTTGTCCTTGCCGAGGTTGGGCTGGAAGTCGACCTCGATGCCGCGGTCCTTGAAGATCTGCACGGCAGCGGGCGAGAGCGCGTCGGAAATGAGAACTTTGGGCTTGGTCATGGGAATGTGTCCTTCACACCCTCCCCTGGAGGGGGAGGGTCGGCGCGAAGCGCCGGGGTGGGGTGAAGCTGCAAAAAGAAAATCGCCGGTGCGCCGTGTGGAGAGATCACCCCACCCCGCCGCACCTGGCGGTGCGTCGACCCTCCCCCTCCAGGGGAGGGTAAGAACTTACGCTGCTTTCGCTAGCGTGGCCTTGGTCTCGGCGAAGGCCCAGTCGATCCAATGCGTCAGGAGCTCGACGTCCCTGGCCTCGACGGTGGCGCCGCACCAGATGCGCAGGCCGGCCGGGGCATCGCGGTAGTAGGCGAAGTCGTAGCCGGCGCCTTCCTTCTCGACCAGCGCGACCAGCTTCTTGGAGAACTCGGCCTGCGCGTCCTCGGAGAGCGAGGTGATCGCGGGATCGGTGAACTTCAGGCACACCGAGGTGTTGGAGCGGATCGCGGCGTCCTTGGCCAGGAAGTCGATCCACGGCGTCTTCGCCTTCCAGTCGGCGAGCACCCTGGTGTTGGCGTCGGCGCGCCCGATCAGCGCCTTCAGGCCGCCGATCGACTTGGCCCAGTTCAGCGCGTCGAGATAGTCCTCGACGCAGAGCATCGACGGCGTGTTGATGGTCTCGCCGACGAAGATGCCTTCGTTGATCTTGCCGCCCTTGGTCATGCGGAAGATTTTGGGCAGCGGCCAAGCCGGCTTGTAGGTCTCGAGCCGCTCCACCGCGCGGGGCGACAGGATCAGCATGCCGTGCGCGGCCTCGCCGCCGAGCGCCTTCTGCCAGGAGAAGGTGACGACGTCGAGCTTGGCCCAGTCGAGCGGCTGCGCAAACGCGGCCGAGGTGGCGTCGCAGATGGTCAGGCCTTCGCGGGCAGAACTGATCCAGTCCGCGTTCGGCACGCGCACGCCGGAGGTGGTGCCATTCCAGGTGAAGACGACGTCGCTCTTGGGATCGACCTTCGAAAAGTCGGGGATTTCACCATAGGCCGCATTGAGCTTGGTGACGTCCTTGAGCTTCAATTCCTTGACGATGTCGCTGACCCAGCCCTCGCCGAAGGATTCCCAGGCGAGCGTGGTGACGGGCCGCGCACCAAGCAGCGACCACAGCGCCATCTCGACCGCGCCGGTATCGGACGCCGGCACGATGCCGATGCGATAATCGGCGGGCACTTCAAGCACTTCGCGCGTCAGATCGATCGCGAGCTTGAGCTTGGTCTTGCCGACCTTCGCGCGATGCGAACGGCCGAGCGCTGCGTCCTTGAGATTTTGGGCATTCCAGCCGGGGCGCTTGGCGCAGGGGCCGGAGGAGAAATGCGGCACGTTGGGCCGCGAAGCGGGCTTCGCTACAGTCATGATCTACCCTTCCAGATAGTAAGCCTCCCGTTGGGGGGAGGTGTCCCGCCGCGGCTGATACGGGAAACGGGAAGAGTCGTCAAGGAAGTTCCGGAGCCTCACGCGCGAGTGATGGCGCCTCCGGCGCGATATCAGGGGATTCGACCACGGCAAGCGCGTTCAGCAAGTCCGTGGCATCGCTGATCAATTGCGCGGCACGGCGTCGGCTGCCGACCTTCAAAATGCATTTGTCATTGGCCTGCACAACGTAGTCGTTGCCGACCTTGATCATCGAATAGCTTTTCATCGAAATCCCCGAACCGACCGAGCCCGGTTTCAGACGCAGCGGTAGCACCGTTCGTTCCTGGTTCCACGTGAACGACGGTTGGGTAGTTTACCCACTCTTAATACGAACGCACGCGCGATCCGAATGTGCTGATCGCGCAAGGCTCCCGCAGAGCTGCGTCAAAAGCGGACAGTCAAAAGCGGACAGTCATGCCGACGTGACTCGCAGTGAACCCAAGCCGCTTGTAGAAGCGCTGAGCATCGACTCGCGTCTGATGCGTCAACAGTTCGACCAGATTGCAGCCGCGCGCTTTCGCTTCCGCGATTGCCCATTGCACCAGCAATTCACCGATGCCGCGGCTGCGACAATCGGAAGCAACGCGAACGTCCTCGAGCAGGCCGCGGATACCGCCTTGCGAACTGATGCCTGGCAGCACCGCGAGTTGCAGGCAGCCGACCACCCTGCCCTCGCTCTCTGCGACTACGAGCGCGAGATTGGGATCGCGCTCGACCCGCTCGAACGCCGCGTAATAGACCGCAGGCAGCGGATCCTCCACGCGCTCGCGGGCGCGCCCGAGATGATCGTCGGCGAGCATTGCGATCATCGCAGGGACGTCCTCGCGACGTGCGGGACGAATGGAAACGGACTTATCGTTCATGCGAAAAGCTCCAGGCTCAACGCGCCGATGGAAGGCCGAGATAGGCCTCGGCTTCGCCGATCCAGCGGCGGACGGCAGCAAAGCGACCGAGATCGAAGCCGCCCTCATGCGCAACGCGGGTATAGGCGAGCAGCGACAAATCGGCGAGCGAAGCTCCCTCGCCCGCGAAGAAGCGGCTGCCGGAGAGATGCTGCTCCATGCGTTCAAGCGCCGCATAGCCGCGCTTGACCTTCTCGGGATCGAGATCCGCCGCGGCCTTGCCGAGATAGACGAGCTGGAAGCGGCATACCGCGATATAGGGCTCGTGGCTGTACTGTTCCCAGAACAGCCATTCGTCCATCTTGGCCGCAGCAAACGCATCGCGCGGAATCAGCGCGCTGTCGCGGGCGAGATAGCGGATGATGGCGTTGGACTGCGCCAGCGTGCGGCCGTCGTCGAGTTCGACGGTCGGCACCTGGCCGGCACCGTTCATCTTGAGGAATTGCGGCGTGCGGGTCTCACCCTTGCCGGTGTCGATCTCGACCCAGTGATAGGGCAGCGCGAGCTTGTCGCAGACCCATTTCACCTTCAGACAATTGCCGGAATTGGTATCGCCGTAGATCTTCATCGCCGTCGCCCCGCTCAGGGCGACAGAGCATCAGGACGGAGGAAACCTGTCAACCGGCGCCATGCGCGCGCGTCAGAACTTGTAGCCGAGGCCCGCGCGGACGGTGTTGATATTCGTGTCGATGCTGCTGGTGAAGCGGATGTATTCCCATTCGGCGCGCGCGAACAGCCCGCCGACGAGGTTGACGTCAACGCCAAGTCCAGCGGTGTAGCCGTAGATCATGTGGTTGTGCACGGTATCGTTGGCGGTCAGCGGCTGGAGGGTCGTATAAGCTCCGTTGATCGTGGCGCTGACCGCGTCCTCGACGAGCACGCTGCGCGAGATATCGGCCTTGCCGAGCGCGAAGCCTCCGAAGATGTATGGCAGGAAGCAGCCCCAGGCATACGCCGCGCGGCCGCGGAACGTCGCCATGTCCGAGATTGAAATTCCGGCCGACGATGTCACCCTGACATCGTGGAAGAAGCCGTCGCTGAGCGCGCTGCCACTGACAAGCTCCTTGGACGCTTGTGACGTGCCACCGAATGAGCCGTGCAGATAGCTCACCTCGAGGCCGAGGACGACATCGTCCCACTGGCCGTTATATCCGAAGAAGGCACCGTAGCCGCTCGACCGGGTCGACTGCCCGCCGAGGCCGAGATTCCAGTTCGCCACGTCCATCTGCTGGATAACGTTGTGGTCCAGCAGCGTGTCCAGCATCGTCTTGTTGCTGCCGCTGAAATGTTCGTCCGACGCGCCGTAGCCGCCCTGGGCGCCGAAATAGCTTCCCTGCCAATTGACGTTGGACTTGCTCAAGCCGTCGGTGAAGCTGCCGCGCAGGATCGGCAGATCCGGCATGTCGGCCGCGTGCGCGGCAGATACCGTCCCCAACATTGCCGCCGCCAACAAAAGCCTACGCATTGCAACGCTCCATCGAACTCGAACTTTCGCCATGATCATGGCTCGTTAACCTTAACCAATGGTTGCGCCGGAGCCCTTCGTCACCGCTCGCCATGAAAAATACGCAACGCAAAACGGCGCGGGATGATCCCGCGCCGTTAAGAGGTCTTAAGCGATGAGGCTGCTGATCAGCCCTTGGTGACGAGCGGCGGCGGCATGTAGGCCGGCGGGCTGCTGAGATCCCAGCGCACGCCGAGCTTGATGTCGTGCGAGGTGATGTCCTTGATCTTGATCGAGCTCGGGCCTGAGCCGCTGTTGTCGAACAAGCGATAGTTGCCGGGCGCCGCGTCGCCGAGATCCATGTAGCTGTAGGCCAGTTCGACGGTGAACCCGGGATTGACCTTGTAGGCGAGACCGGCATGGGCCGCCCAGGCCAGATTCCACTTCCCGTTGTCGGCGAAGTAGGCGACGCTGTTGTTGAGGCCGGGGCTGTACGACACGCCGTCGTCGCGGAAGCCGCTGATCTTGTTGTAGGAGCCGCCGACACCGGCACCAATGAACGGAGTGATGCACCACCAGGTGCCGAGGTCGACGTAGGCGTTGGCCATCACGACCCACTCGGACTTGCTGCCGGTGTAATTGTTGACGCCGACGAAGCCAGGTCCAACGACGTTGTCGCTGCCGTGCAGATTGGCTTTGCCGCGATACTGGCCGATCACGTCGGCGCGGAACCAGTTGTTGAAGCGATAGCCGGCACCGAGGTCGAACAGCGGTGACGAGTCGAAGCCGAGCCCCTCCGTCGTCTTCGTGAACCCAGGCGCTATGGTGCCCTCGATGCTCTTGGCGCGCTGATTGGTCATGCCGACGTCGCCGCGCAGATACCAGCCGCCGAAGTCGGCGGGCGGAGCCGGCGGAGCGTACATCGGAGGGGGCGCCGCGATCGGCATATCGGCGGCGAACGCCATCGACGAGATCAGGGTTGCCGCACCCGCGGCAAGGAGAGACTTCACGCTACGCATTGGCTTCGTCCTTATGGCCGGTGAGGCAAAATGCAGATGCCTCACGTTCTGGAAACTCACAGGACGGACGATGGCAGCAAATGTTTAAGCGCCACTTAACCCTAATTTTTAAGGTTGATTTTTTCTGACCGCACACGCGGATGCGGCCAGAGCATTGCAAAAATGCAACGCATGCGCGCCGCAATTGCTAACGATTGATGAAGCCGCAATGCAGCGAAGCAGGATTTGTTAACGCGCGTGCCGCGGCAGCTTGGGCAGGAACACCGCAAGCAGTCCGATCGCCGGCAGATAGGCGCAGACCTGATAGACGAACGCGATCGAGGTGTGATCGGCGAGCTTGCCGAGCACGGCGGCGCCGAGGCCTCCGATGCCGAAGGCGACGCCGAAGAACACGCCGGAGATCATGCCGAAGCGATGCGGCACCAGCTCCTGCGCGAACACGATGATCGACGACGTCGTCGAGGAGATGATCAGGCCGATGATCACCGACAGGACCGCGCTCGCATAGAGGCCGGCATAGGGCAGCGCCAGCGTGAACGGCAGCGCGCCCAGGATCGAGATCCAGATCACGATCTTGCGGCCGAAGCGATCGCCCAGCGGTCCGCCGAGAAACGCGCCGACCGCATTCGCCGCGAGGAAGATGAAGAGGTACATCTGCGCGGCCTGGGTCGACACGCCGAAACGATCGATCAGGTAGAAGATGTAATAGCTCGACAGGCTCGAGACGTAGAGCTGCTTGGAGAACAACAGCGCCACCAGCACGAGAAGCGCAACGACGACGCGGCGCGAGCTCGGCGCATCGGGATGAGCCAGGGCCGCCACCGTCTTCTTCGCCTTGATCTGCGGCGCGTACCAGCGGCCGATGCGCCAGAGGATGAGAATCGCGAGGAACGCGATCGAGGAGAACCAGGCGATGCTGCCCTGCCCGAACGGCACCACGATCAGCGCGGCCAGCACCGGCCCCATCGAGGTGCCGAAACTGCCGCCGAGCTGGAACACCGATTGCGCAAAGCCGTAGCGGCCGCCCGACGCCAGCCGGGCGATGCGCGCGGATTCGGGATGAAACACCGCCGAGCCGAGCCCCACCAGCGCGGCGGCGACGAGGATGACGAGATATTGGTGCGCGGCGCTCAGCAGCAACAGGCCGAAGAAGGTCGAGGCCATGCCGATCGCCAGTGAATAAGGCTGCGCCTTCTTGTCGGTGTAGTGCCCGACCACCGGCTGGAGCAGCGAGGCCGTGAACTGGAAGGCCAGCGTGATCATGCCGATCTGCGCGAAGTCGAGCGCGTAGGTGTCCTTCAGGATCGGGTACACCGAGGCGATCAGCGACTGCATGGTGTCGTTGAGGAAGTGCGAGACGCTGATGCCGGCAAGCACGACATAGGCCGGCCCCGCACCCTTAGCGGCGGGCGCCACGTCGCTGACGACGACGGGCTCGGTCAGCGTTTCCTCGGAGACGACGACAGGCTTGTTCAATGGCGCATCCCGGCAGGCGCGGCGAACCGCCGCACTGCCTAACTACGATGCCAGCTGCGGCCGAACCACCGCCAATCGTCGATGGCTGGGATGCGCGTGTGCTCTCGTCGCTTACCCTCCCCTGGAGGGGAAGGGTCGGCTCACATTGAGCGCAGCGAAAATGTGAGACGGGGTGGGGTGACGATCCCTCCGCACCCCATACTGCCCGAGTGGAGAGATCACCCCACCCCGCTCGCGCTTCGCGCGAACGACCCTCCCCCTCCAGGGGAGAGGGTAAGAAGACCTCAGGCCGCTGCCTGACCCAACGCCGAGACGATGGTGTCGACGACGTCCTCGACCAGGATGCGGTCCTCGCCCTCGCCCATGACGCGGATCACCGGTTCGGTGCCGGAGGAGCGGATCAACAGGCGGCCGTGGCCGTTGAGCCGCTTCTCGCCGTCGGAGATCGCCGATTTGACGTCGGAATCATCGAGCGGCTTGCCGCCCTTGTGGCGGACGTTCTTGAGGATCTGCGGCAGGGGATCGAAGCGGTGGCAGACTTCCGACACCGGCCGGCGCAGCTTCTGCACCACCGCAAGCACCTGCAAGGCGGCAACGAAGCCGTCGCCGGTGGTGGCGTAGTCGGACAGGATGATGTGGCCGGACTGCTCGCCGCCGAGATTGTAGCCGCCGTTCAGCATCTGCTCGAGCACGTAGCGGTCGCCGACCGGCGTGCGCACGAGATCGAGCCCCTGGCCTTTCAGGAAGCGCTCGAGCCCGAGGTTGGACATCACGGTGGCGACGATGCCGGGCCGCGACAGCCGGCCGTCCTCCTTCCAGCTCTGCGCGATCACCGCCAGCAGCTGGTCGCCGTCGACGACATGGCCGCGCTCGTCGACCAGGATGACGCGATCGGCGTCGCCATCCAGCGCAATGCCGATGTCAGCGCGCATCTCACGCACTTTCTTCGACAGCGCTTCCGGCGAGGTCGAGCCGCAATCCTTGTTGATGTTGAAGCCGTCCGGCTCGACGCCGATCGGCACCACGTCGGCGCCCAGCTCCCACAGCGCTTCCGGCACCACCTTGTAGGCGGCGCCATTGGCGCAATCGACCACGACGCGCAGACCGTCGAGCGACAGATCGCGCGGCAGCGTGCGCTTGGCGAATTCGATGTAGCGGTCGTGCACGCCGTCGATGCGGCGGGCGCGGCCGAGACTCGCGCTCTGTGCGAGGCGCTTGTCGATGGGCTCGTCGAGCAGCTGCTCGATCTGCTTCTCGACGTCGTCGGATAGCTTGAAGCCCTGCGGACCGAACAGCTTGATGCCGTTGTCCTCGAACAGATTGTGCGAGGCCGAGATCATCACGCCGAGATCGGCGCGCATCGACTTGGTCAGCATCGCGACCGCCGGCGTCGGCATCGGGCCGACCAGCAGCACGTCCATGCCGACCGAGGTGAAGCCCGCGACCATGGCGTATTCAATCATGTAGCCGGACAGGCGGGTGTCCTTGCCGATCACGACCCGGTGGCGGTGGTCACCGCGCTGAAACGCGAGGCCCGCGGCCTGGCCGACCTTGAGCGCGAGCTCCGGCGTGATCAGTCCGTTGGCGCGGCCCCGAATCCCGTCCGTCCCGAAATATTTGCGGCTCATATCGTCCCCCACGCAACAACCAGGGTCCCCCAATACAACCGCGGGCTGCCCCAACGGGCCCCGCATCCCTGATTTGCTTAGGTGTTATAGAGCCATCGCGGCTAACTTGGCTTCAAAAAATATGATGAATCATTACGGAACCGGCCCCACCGCCGGCCCGCTAACGTCTTGTTAACATTATATTTCCGGCCGAAATGGCGAAACAGGGCGGAACCTGCCTAGCCGGAGCGCTTCACATGGCCGTCGCCGCGGCTCGGCGCCGGCTGCGTGACGTTGACCGGATCGGAGCCCGGAAAGGTCTCTTCCAGACCTTCCTCCAGCGCTTCCTCGAGATCATGCTTCTCCTTGATCTCTTCCGGCGAAGGTCCGGCGTGCGGCTTGGTCATGGCGCCCTCCTCTCAAACGATTTGGCTGTGCATCCAACCATGCTAGATGACCCCTCGATCTTCCGATGCAAGACTCCTGACACCAAGAGACTTTCCGATAGAAGACGGGCCGGGGAAACGTTCATGAAGCACATCACCTGTATCGACGATCTTCGCACGTTGCATCAGCGCCGCGTTCCGAAGGCGTTCTTCGACTATTGCGACCGCGGCTCCTATGCCGAAGAAACGCTGCGCGCCAATCGCGACGACATGCAAAACATCAAGTTCCGCCAGCGCATCCTGGTCGACGTCTCCAAGCGCGACACCTCCACCACGATCCTCGGCGAACCCTCGTCCATGCCGCTGATGCTCGCGCCCGTGGGCCTGCTCGGCATGCAGCATGGCGACGGCGAGATCCATGCCTGCCGCGCCGCGCAGGCCGCCGGCATCCCGTTCACGCAGTCGACGATGTCGATCTGCTCGATCGAGGACATCGCCGCCAATGTCGAGAAGCCGTTCTGGTTCCAGCTCTACGTGATGAAGGACCGCGGCTTCATCAAGGCGCTGATCGAGCGTGCGCTCGCCGCAAAATGCTCGGCGCTGGTGCTGACCGTCGACCTCCAGGTGATCGGACAGCGCCACCAGGACATCAAGAACGGCATGACGGTGCCGCCGGAATGGTCGCTGTCGAAGCTGATCGATTTCGCCACCAAGCCGGCCTGGGTGTCGGGGGTGCTCCAGGGCAAGCGACGCACCTTCGGCAATCTCGCCGGGCATCTGAAGGTCAGCGACGACATCACCTCGCTGTCGACCTGGATCAGCTCGCAGTTCGACACCTCGCTGAACTGGAAGGACATCGACTGGATCCGCTCGATCTGGCCGGGCAAGCTGATCCTGAAGGGCATTCTCGACGTCGAGGACGCCGAGCTCGCCGCCAAGACCGGCGCGCAGGCGATCGTGGTCTCCAACCATGGGGGCCGCCAGCTCGACGGCGCGCCGTCCTCGATCGAGGTGCTGCCCGAGATCGTCGATGCCGTCGGTGACAAGGTGGAGATCATGTTCGACGGCGGCATCCGCTCCGGCCAGGACGTGATGCGCGCGCTCTCGCTCGGCGCAAAGTCCTGCATGATCGGCCGCGCCTACGCCTACGGCCTCGGCGCCGGCGGCCAGGCCGGCGTCGCCAAGGCGATCGACATTATCCAGAAGGAGCTGCTCACCACCATGGGCCTGTGCGGCGTCAACAGGATCGACGAGATCGACGATCACATCATTGCGGTATGAGGCACAGAGGCGCGAAACGCGCGCCTCAAATGTCGTCCCGGATCTGCGCTTCGCTTGTCCGGGACGACCGCGAGGATGTGGCGGCAGCATCCGCCTCACATCGGCGGCGTCAGGCCGTCAACGGCCGACGCTGATGCGATTGGCTTCGAGTGATCCATCCGCCAGCGGCTTGACGAAGGCGATGATCTTGGCGCCGGTCTTCAGTTCGGCTTTCTCGCCGGGCACGGAGATTACGCGCTAATCTCTCAAGTCTTTGTGAGATCGGCCTCGACCAGCGCACGCAGCTCGGCCGTGACCTGCGGCCGCCGGCCGAACCACAGCTCGAAGCCGCGCACCGCCTGATGCAGCAGCATGCCGAGCCCGTCGGCGGTCTTCAGGCCGCGCGCTTTCGCGGCCGCCAGCAGCGGCGTCACCAGCGGGACATAGACGAGATCGGCGACGACGGCGCCATCCGGCAGGCGCGACACGTCGATTTCGAGCGACGGCTGGCCATGCATGCCGAGCGAGGTCGTGTTCACGAGAATTTTTGCGGCCGGCAGCACGTCGCTGATCCTGTCCCACATGACGGGATGCACGTTCTCGCCGAACTGCTTCACCAGCGCCTCGGCCCGCGCGATGGTGCGGTTTGCGAGATGGACGCGCTTGAAGCCGCGTTCGAGCAAGCCGAACACGACGGCGCGGGAGGAACCGCCGGCGCCCAGCACCACCGCCTCGGCGGCGCCGTCCCATCCGGGCGCACTGGCATCGAGATTGCCGAGAAAACCTTCGACGTCGGTGTTGGTCGAGCGCAGCTCGCCGTCCGCAAACCACAGCGTGTTGGCTGCGCCCACGGCCATGGCGCGGGCATCGGGCGTCGACAGCGCCAGCACGCCCTCCTTGTGCGGGATGGTGACGTTGGCGCCGACGAAGCCGCGCAGCGACAGCCGCAGCACGAAATCGCGCAAATCATCGGGCGGTACCGCCTCGATGACGTAGCCGCCCTCGATACCCAGCGTGCGCAGCCAGTAATGATGGATCAGCGGCGAGCGCGAATGCGCGGCCGGCCATCCGATCAGACAGGCTGCGGGAGCCTTGGTCACGGTCGTCCTCCCCTCGGGTCGTTTCGGAGGCGATCCATTTCGCGTCCCGCAGGCTCTGTCAAGCGCGCGGGCGCCGCATCGGGAGGGGCGCGGCGCTAGGTCGTGCCCGCGTCACCTGCCGCGGGCTGCGCCGCGCCGCCCTTGATGTCGGCGACCGCACGCGCGATGGTCTCGCGATAGCGGGCGCGCGGCGGCGTGACGCCATGGGTGAGCAGCGCGCGGCGGACCGTGGGCGATGCCCCGGTGATGAACAGCCGGATCCCCTGGCGGTGGGCCTTGGCGGCGACGCGGCCGAGCACGTTTGCCGCGGTGGAATCCAGGAACGGCACGTCGGCGAAATCGACCACAAAACCCTTGCGCTTGTCGGCGACGCCGTCGAGCACGCTTCCGATCGCCGAGGCCGCGCCGAAGAAGAACGCGCCGGTGATGCGGTAGACCAGCACGTCGCGATCGACCGCGAGCGCGGGATCGTAGGGCACGCGCTTGCCATTGCCGTCATCGGGACGATCGGCGACTACCAGCGGCGAGCGCTCCTCGATGCCGGTCATTTCCGCCATGCGATGGATGAACAGCACCGCGCCGAGCGCGAAGCCGACCAGGATCCCCTCGGTCAGATCGCGGAAGATCGTGAGCAGGAAGGTTGCGAGCAGCACGACGGCATCGCCCCAGGAGGAGCGCAGCAGCGTCGTGAATTCTTGCTTCTCCGCCATGGTCCAGGCCACGACGACGAGCACGGCGGCGAGTGCGGCCAGCGGAATGTAGCTTGCGAGCGGCGCCGCGATCAGCATGAACAGCAGCAGGAAGACCGAATGCAGCATGCCCGCGAGCGGTCCGCGCGCGCCGGCGCGGATATTGGTCGCGGTGCGCGCGATCAGGCCGGTGACGCAGATGCCGCCGAACAGCGCCGAGCCGACATTGGCCGCGCCTTGCGCGACCAGCTCGCAATTGGAGCGGTGACGGCGTCCGGTCATGCCGTCGGCCACCACGGCGGACAGCAGCGATTCGATCGCGGCCAGCAGCGCGAAGGAGATCGCGTCCGGCAGCACCGCTTGCACCTTGGCAAGCGAAAACGCCGGCAGCGCCGGCGACGGCAATTCGCGCGGGATGCCGCCGAATCGCGATCCGATGGTCTCGACCGGCAGCGACAGCACGGCGCTCGCGACCGCCGCAAACACGACCGCGATCAGGATGCCGGGCCAGGACGGCCGCCAGCGGCGCAAGGCGGCGATGATGACGATGCTGCCGATTGCGACGGCAAGCGCTGACGGATTGACGGTAGGCAGGCCTTTGGCGAGCGCTGCGAGTTTCGGAACGAACTCGCTGGGCTCTTTCCCGGCCAGCGTGATCCCCGAGAGATCGCGGAGCTGGCTCGCAAAGATGATCACGGCAATGCCGGCGGTGAAGCCGACCGTGACAGGATATGGAATGAACTTGATGTAGGTGCCGATGCGCAGGAAGCCGGCGGCGATCAGAAAAAGCCCAGCCATCAGCGTGGCGAGGATGACGCCGTCGGCGCCGTGACGGTCGGCCGTCGCCGCAACCAGCACAATGAAGGCGCCGGCCGGTCCACCGATCTGGAACCGGCTGCCGCCGAGCAGCGACGCGATGAACCCGCCGACGACGGCCGTGTAGAGGCCGCGGTCCGGCGTCACACCCGAAGCGATCGCGATTGCCATCGACAGCGGCAGCGCGACGATCGCGACCGTGAGGCCCGCGAACACGTCGGCGCGAAAGTCCGCGACGCCGTAGCCCTCGCGCCAGACCGTGACGAACTTTGGCAGATAGAGTTCTGCAAATGTCGGTCGACGAAGCTGGTGCAGCTTGCCTGCGTGTTCGCCTGTGCTGCTCATGCCCACAATGCTCCGATGCATCGTGCGTGCGACGATGCGCTAGCTCATCCTGATCCCAGGCACGATCATCTTCCGATCAAGCCCCCACACGGCGCGGCGGCCCCGGCTCCTTCAGGCGAACACCACGCCCGCCGCTTTCGCTGCGGGCCTGCTCACCGATCAGCTCGACGCCGGCCCGGTCGAACGCCTCGACCACTTTCATCAAGGTCTCGACCACGCCACGCACATTGCCGGTGCTGGCCTCCATCCGCTGGACGGTCGGCAACGAAACGCCGGCAAGCTCGGCCAGGGTTTTCTGGTCAATGCCGAGCAGCGCGCGGGCTGCCCGCATTTGGAACGACGTGATCACCTTGGCCTCACGTATCAGATCTTATAAGTGATATCTAGTACATGTACAATGATTTAAAATACATCATATGTGGGCAAGCGCAAGAGCCAACATCTCCCCGCTTTGCCGGCGGGGGCGGTCGGATCGGTCCGGTGACGGGAGCATCGTCCGGTGCGATCCGGGGGGAGCACTCCTTTGCTACCAGCGAATGTCCGTCCGACTCGTACGACCATCGCGCGCCTTCGGCTTGCAAACCAGATCGCAGTTGCTGAGCCCGCGCGCGCCCCCACTCGCGCTGCAAGCGCCCGCGTTTGAGGAACTGTTCTCCCAGCGGAACGTTGGAGCGTTTTTCGGCATGGAGATCACCATGGCGCAGCGGCGTCGGATCAAACAGGTAACGAGTCTGGAATCCAGACTGGCAAGGGAAGCCGCCCGTTTGCGGGAAGAAGCGAAAGTGCTTCCCCCCGGCGTGGAGCGCGAGCACCTGCTGAAAAAGGCTCGCCAATGCGAGACCGGGTCTCACTTGAGCGAATGGCTCCGTGCGCCCGGCATGCAGCCGCAAGATTTTGCGGAATAACAAAGGCATCTGTCCAACGGTACATCGACGAACGGCGGCCGGTGCCTGAAGAAGACGCGTCACGTGGTCTTGGCTGGGTGACTCCGTCAGGCGTCATTGGAAGTCCTCTGCAAGTCTGACAAGGACGGCACCAGGGAGGGCGTCCGCAAACGAGCGGATACCAGCCTCGAACTTGCCATCGTGCAGTCTCGCCCCTGTTCCTTAGCGTGATACAGGGCTATGTCGGCATCGCGGACGAGAGCCCGTTCATCAATCGTAGCGTCGCTCTTTTGGGCGACCCCTACGCTGATCGTCAAATAGCTTCGCGGCGCCCGCGGATGGTAGACTTGCAGCCGCCTGATCAGCACTCGAAGGGCATCGGCCACTTTGACTGCCCTCTCTTCGTCCACGCCTGGTAGAACCATGGCGAACTCCTCCCCGCCATATCGCGCCGAAAGCCCTCCTGTGTTCGCAGTAGCACTTCCAACGACTTCAGCGACGCGCTGGAGACAGTCATCACCGGCCTGATGACCCAAGGTATCATTGAAGTCTTTGAAGTGGTCGATGTCGATCAACAGCACCGAGAGAACTGGATACTTGACGTAAGCCTCGCGAAGGAAGGCGTCGAAGCTGCGCCGGTTGGCGAGCCGCGTTAGACCGTCTGTCGTGGCGAGCTGCGCCAGCTTCAGGTTGGCGGACGACAACTCGTCCTCAAGGCCCTTCTGCTCCGTGATGTCGCGAAGGACTCCAACGATCTCTAACTCACCGCCAAACGATTGCTCTGCCAGCTTGAAGTGGGCGTCCAGCCAGGCCATGGCTCCATCGCCTCGCAGCACGCGGAACCGAACTGAGCTGTAGGCCCTTGCCTGCTTCAATTCGCGGCTCGCGGCTATTACCTTTTCGCGGTCATCGTCATGCACGACATCGAGGCATGAGCGCCCCAGGAAGACGTTCTCGGTCATCCCGAGCACCGGCACCACGGACGGAGACACGTAACGGAGGACTCCGTTTCGGTCCATCACGATCACGATGTCGGCGATGTTGTCCGCCAACAGCCTGAACCGGGCCTCGCGTTCCCGCAGCGACCGCTCGAGTGCCGTCCTGAACCTCAATTGGCTGCTCAACAGCCCCGCCATCCCGATGATGATTGCCACCAGCACGCCTGCCACAACTGCGTCCGAGATGAGATCGGCACGCCAGTTAGCGAGCACTTCATTCTCCGATCGCGCCACCGTCACGACGATCTGGTATTCGGGGTCCCGCTCGTATGCGATGTATTTGGCGAGACCGTCGAACGGCGAGGTGATCTTGTAGGCTCCCGCGGAGCTTTCACTCAGGCGCTTCTGAAAGAGCGAGGTGTCGGCGAACTTTCGACCTGCTTCCACGATTGGCCAACGAGCGAGCATCGTTCCATCGGTAGACAGGAGACTGATGCCGCCCTGGGTGCCGACGCCGAAGGACGAGTAGAAACTGCTGAAGTAACCGCAGTCGATCGCGGCCACCACGACACCTGCGAACTCGCCGCTTGGCGTGGTGATCCGCTTCGACAAGATGATGGAAGGCTGGCCGCTCATCCTGGAGATGATCGGCCCCGTCACGAGCATCTTCGAGCTGGGATTGTCGCGGTGACGCGCAAAGTACGGGCGATCGGAATTGTTGTGCTCCGGCAGGCGTTCAAATGACGAGTATCGCCAGTTGCCCTCCGCGTTAAGCACGCCGATCTCTCGGATTTGCGACAGGGTTCGAGTGGTGGCGATCAGATGGGCATTGAACCGCTCTGGCAATGGATTTTGATACTTCAGCAGGTCCGCCATTCCCGTCATGGCCACGTCAGAGGCCTTGAAGGTGTTGGTCGCGTGCCGGGCGAGCGAACGAGCCAGATTGTTCAGATCTTCTTCTGCCCGGACCAGGGTTGCGTTGCGAGCGACCGAGGTCTTCCAGGAGACCAGACCAAGGACCGAGGCCAACATCAATGCCAGGAATGCGCCGACCATCAGTTGCGGCTTGCGTTGAATCGACTGATGGATATGAGCCATTGCCGTCTGGTCCGTTCGGATGCACCCGAATGATGATCATCATGCAAGGCTTCAGACCGCCTAACGATAGCCCGCTGCTTCGAGAAAAGTGCGTGCCTTCGCTAACGAGACGTTTGGAGTCCTAACGGAATCCGGCAAGCGTTCAGCTTGATCTGGATCAATGCAGATCCACCGAACGAGAATAAGATTTTACCGCTGCATTTTCCGGCCACGATGGGAGCACGCGCTATTCTCGCCGAAATCCGATAAGCGGGCCGGTTGGGACATTAATCATTAGATGATATCCATCATAGTGCACCCTCCGTATCGCCAGCGCCCAATCGAAGCGACAAGGAAATGTTGGAATGCCCAACATAATACCCCTTCCTGCAGTCCGGGGGCCGCTTGCGCACCCCGCGGTCAAACGACTTAACGGCATCAGGGAAGCTGTTGCGAGCCTCGACACAGTGCATCTGAGCACTGCGGCTGACCTGTCTCGCGCCCTCGCGGCACTGGACGCGGCAAACAAATGTATCCGAATTGTATTGAGTGATTTTCGAGACGTGCCGACGACGGCGCAGCTGATCGAACAGTCAGCTGCTTTGAATTTGTTGATCGAATCTGCTCGCGAGAAAGTTGCTGATTTGCGACCATGCGCCACCTAAGCGCCCTTGACGGCTCTCAAGATCAAGCCGGGTGCTCCCCGGGTTTTTGCGGACTGAGACGCTCGGCGGTGCTGCGGACCGATCACTTCGCGACTTTTGAACAATTTCGCCCGAGCGGCATCCTCGGCACTTCAAGAACGGTCGCGCTCGATCCTGCGTCAGCATCCATTCATCGCGCGACGCTGGCTTTGCCGGAGTGCCGCTTGGTGCTGCAACGATCGTTCGCTCGCGAATATGAAGGCGATCTCGGCTCTGATACCTGCGGCTTGGTCGTGCCAATGTCCGACGATCATTGCCACACCGTAAACGGTCAGCAAGTCAGAGGCGATGGAGTTGTCCTTCTGCGGGGAATTGTGCCCTGCCGTGTGGTCGAACCGTATCCAAACACATACGCGCTGGTCCGCCTCGGGACGGCAATGCGCACGAGAGGGTGGGCGGACGTCGAGCAGGGCTTGGGCCTTTTTGGCGCCACCGCTCAACAGATGCATTATTTGCAGCGGGTCTTGTGGAACATCGCCAAAGCGGCATCCGCTTGCCCGGTAGCAGATGACTTCGCGCAACAAGCGCCTGACATGCAGGAAACACTGTACGCCGCTCTGGACGACATCCTGATCCGCCCAGACGCAATAGAATCGCGTCCGAGGTCCTATGATCGCCATCTCAAATTCGTTAGCCAGCTCGATGCCATGATCCAGGAAGCACCCGGCGTCGCGATGTACAGCGAGAACTTGGCTCTCGCCCTCGGAACTTCCGTGCGAACGTTGCAAGCCGCGATAGTGGCCGTTCACGGCATCTCGCTGCACAGATACATTCGGATAAAAAGGCTTTGGATGGTTCGCCGTGCGTTGGCAAAGGCCCACCCGGGAACCAACATCAAGGCCGCCGCTGCCGCTCATGGCTTCTGGCACATGGGGGAGTTTTCGCACACCTACAGAGTTGAGTTCGGGGAGCCGCCGTCCGAGACGCTCATGCGAGCCCGAGGAAAGGCATAGGCTGCTCACCCCACCTCCCCCTCGAGAACGGGGAGAGGTGGAGTGAGAGAGCGATGCCTCCCTTATCGCGCGAAGCCGATCACGCCGCGTGCTGATGCGCGGCGATGATCTGGTCGGCGGCGCGGCCCGTGACTTCGGCCATGTGGTCGAATGTGCGGGTGAAGCTGCCGGCGCCGGCCGTGGCCGACCGCAGCTCGACGATGAGCTCGCCTATCTCGGCTTCCGGCATCATGGCGCGGACACAGTCCCAGCCGCTCCAGCCGTCGCGGGTGTCGAAGCCTAGGATCTGGCCACGCCGCGCCGACAGGATCGCGTTGATCTTGGCGGTGGCATCGGTCGGGCAGACGATCTCGACCACGTGGATCGGCTCCAGCAACACCGACTGGCATAGCGGCAGGCCTTCGTTCAGCCCGATCCGCGCCGCGGTGCGGAAAGCGAGGTCGGAAGAATCGACGCTGTGATAGGAGCCATCGGTCAGCGTCACCTGCAAATCGGTGACGGGGAAGCCGAGCGGGCCGCGCGTGAGCCCGTCGACGACGCCCTCTTCCACCGCGCCGATGTAGTTGCGCGGCACTGCGCCGCCGACCACCTTCTCGGCGAACTTGAAGCCGTCGCCGCGCGGCAGCGGTCTGATGTCGAGCACGACGTCGCCGAACTGACCGTGGCCGCCGGACTGCTTCTTGTGGCGGCCTCGCTGGATGATCGGCTTGCGGATGGTCTCCTGGTAGCCGATCGCAGGCGGATGCGAGGTGACCTTGACGCCGAAGCGGTCGCGCAACCGCTCGCCGGCGACCCGCAAATGCATCTCGCCCTGCCCCCACAGCACGGTGTCGTGGGTCTGGGCATTCTGCACGACCACCAGCGAGGGGTCCTCCTCGTGCAGCCGCGCCATCGCCTGGCCGAGCTTCACATCGTCCTTGCGATCGGTGGCAGCGATCGAGACCGCGAGCACCGGCGCTGTCGGCTCCGCGGCGACCAGCGCTGCCGGCGGCGACTTGCCGTTCGAGACCGTGTCGCCGGTCTTGATCAGATCGAGCTTGGCGAGCGCCACCGTGTCGCCGGCGTCCGCCGCGGCACGCTTGGTGTCGTAGGCGCCGGTGACGGCGAGGATGCCGGAGATGCGGCTGGTCCCGCCGGAGGAGGATTGCAGCGTGGCACCGTCGTCGAGATGGCCGGCGAGCAGCCGTGTCAGCGAGAGCTTGCCGCCGTGCTGGGAATGCAGCGTCTTGAAGACGAAGCCGAGCGCGTCCTTGCTCTCGGAAACGCCGAGACGTTTTGCGGTTTCCTCAATGCCGGGCGCCTCGTGACGCAGCGCCTTCATCAAGCGCAGCACGCCGTTCTCGCGCGCGGCCGCGCCCAGCAGCACGGGACAGATCAGCCCTTCGCGCAATTCACGGGCGAGATCGTCGAACACGGCATCACGCGGCGGCTGGATGTCCTCGAGCAATTGTTCCATCAGCGCATCGTCGTGATCGGCGAGCTTCTCCAGCATCGAGAAGCGGGCTTCCTTCTCGCGATCGAGATCGCCGCCTTCGAGCCCGATGACCTCGGAAGCCTTGTGCTCGCGATAGATGAACGCACGCTCCAGCGCGAGATCGACGAAGCCCTCGATCAGCTCGTCCTTCCAGATCGGGATCTGGCGCAGCACCAGCGGCACGCGCGAGGCGGGCTGGAGCGTTGCGAGCGTCTCGCGGATGCGCTTGTTGGCGCGGTCGATCTTGTTGAGGAACAGGAAACGCGGGATCTTCATCTCCTCCAGCTCGCGCAGGATGATCTGAAGTTGCGGCAGCTTCTTCTCGTCGGCTTCGCAGACCACGATTGCGGCGTCGACCGCGGGCAACGCGGCGCGCATGTCGTGGGCGAACTCGACGGAACCCGGACAATCGAGGAAGGTGTAGCTGTCGCCCATGAAAATCGTGGTGGCGGCAGTCAGCCCGACGGTCATCTTGTGATGGCGGGCCTCGGGCGCGGCGTCGCCGACGGAAGTTCCGGCATCGACGCTGCCGGCGCGCGGGATGGCGCCCGTTCGCGCCAGTATTGCTTCGAGAAGTGTGGTTTTACCGCTTTGGAAAGGGCCCACCAGCGCTATGCACCGTGGACCTCGGGGACTTCTGACGTCTTGTCCCATTTCGCCGCCTCCTTGGTGTGGAGCTCGGCCCATGATTGGGTCGGCAAACGCAGATGCTCTGCCCGTCCCCGAGATTTGGCAAGCGTCAAACGTCGCTGCGGTGCGTCGATGCCGGGATCGTGCCGGCCGGCGCGATTCCCGTCGCGAATTCGTCAACGGCCCGGACGAAGTTCCAGGCTCTCGAGGCCGGCGGCGACGTTGAGGCCGACCTGGCCCTGCACGCTGAGCGGCTGGAGCGCGATCGAATTGTTGGAGCCGCCGACCAGCACGTTGCCGCCGAGGCCGACGCCGACCGACGCGCTGCCCTGCGCGCCCGCATAGGTGCCGGAGAGATCGCCCGGTCCGAGCCGGTCGACCGGTGCGAACACGCCCCAGGCCAGCGCCGTCTCCTGGGTGATGCCGATGTCGAGGCCGACCTTGCGAATGGTCGCGACGTAGCGGTCTTCGGGCAGACCCTCGGCGCGCAGCACGCAGCCGAGATGAGTCACCGATCCCACCACGAAGCCGACGCTGGCACCGCCGCGGCATTCGAGCACGCCGACCCGCACCATCCGCTGTTGCGCGCTCGTGCTCGCGACGGACGCAACGAGGCTGGCGGCAGCGAGCCCCGCGAAGATGAACGAACGACGCATGAAATGTCTCCGGCGATGAATGCGATGGGAGCAGAAAGGGCGCGGTAAAAGCCGCGCGGGAGTTCTATGCCACAAGTGTGATGCCGGTGCCAGATTTCGTGAAGCAATAAAAAAGGCCCGCCGAAGCGGGCCTTGTCGATGTGTTGTCGCGACAGGCTCAGCGAAGATTGCCGCAGAAGCGCTGGATACGCTTGCAGGCATCTTCGAGGTCCGAGGTCGCGGTCGCGTAGGAGATGCGGAACGCGGGTCCAAGGCCGAAGGCCGAGCCCTGCACGACAGCGACGCCTTCGGTCTCCAGCAGCTCGGTGACGAAGGTCTCGTCATTGTCGATCACTTTGCCCGACGGCGCGGTCTTGCCGATCGTCCCGGCGCAGGACGGATAGACGTAGAACGCACCCTCGGGACGCGGGCACTCGATGCCCTTGGCCTGGTTCAGCATGGAGACGACGAGGTCGCGACGCTCCTTGAACACCTTGTTGTTGGCGGGGATGAAGTCCTGCGGACCGTTCAGCGCTTCCACCGCGGCCCATTGCGCAATCGACGACGGGTTCGAGGTCGATTGCGACTGGATGGTCGCCATTGCCTTGATGAGCTGCGCCGGACCGCCGGCATAGCCGATGCGCCAGCCGGTCATGCAATAGGCCTTCGACACGCCGTTCACGGTGAGCGTGCGGTCGTAGAGCTTCGGCTCGACCTGCGCGACTGTGGTGAACTGGAAGTCGTCGTAAACGAGGTGCTCGTACATGTCGTCGGTCATCACCCACACATGCGGATGCCTCACCAGCACGTCGGTGAGCGCCTTCAGCTCGGTCCTGGTGTAGGCAGCTCCCGTCGGGTTCGACGGCGAGCACAGGATCACCCATTTGGTCTTCGGCGTGATCGCGCGCTCGAGCGCCTCGGCCTGAAGCTTGAAGCCGGTCGCGGCGGTGCAGACCACCGACACCGGCTCGCCGCCGGCGAGCGCCACCATCTCGGGATAGCTGACCCAGTACGGCGCGGGGATGATCACCTCGTCGCCCGGATTGATGGTCGCCATCAGCGCATTGTACAGCACCTGCTTGCCGCCGGTGCCGACGATGATCTGGTTCGGCTTGTAGACGACGCCGTTCTCGCGCTGGAATTTCGCGATGATGGCTTCCTTCAACTCGGGGATGCCGTCGACCGCGGTGTACTTGGTCTTGCCGGCTTCGATGGCGTGGATCGCGGCCAGCTTGATGTTGGCGGGCGTATCGAAGTCGGGCTCGCCGGCGCCGAGGCCGATGACGTTGCGGCCCGCCGCTTTCAGCGCACGTGCTTTATCCGTGACCGCGATGGTCGCGGACGGCTTCACACGGTCGAGCGCAGCGGCAAGGAAGGACATCGTCATCTCCTGACAAGCGTCGTGAACCCTTTGGCTTCACGACTCTGATTGTGGGAATGCGTGACCTTAAAACGAGTGCCGCTGCACCGCAAGAAACTTCGGTCCGATCTTCGGTCCGATCTTGCAAAAGTTTGCGGATCCGGAGCGGTTCAATGCGCGACTTCCCGCAATTTCCCGCAATTTTGCCGGGCAAATCGCTCATATCCGGCAAGACCTGTCCTCGGAGCAATTTTGCGCCCATCGCAGGCCTTGAAGTCGACGGCGGTCCGACGCTCGAGAGACGGGCGGAGTGTCGGGCGGATCGACGGCGACCGAGGCGATCACGTCCGTTCAACTCTCTCACGCGAACGCGCCGCGCGATGTGCCCGCGCGTTGACGCAAGCGTGAACCGAATTGCATGCTCGCACGGAAATGATCTTCCGCCGCGTTGCAATGCGGTAGGGTTTTCGAGTTTTTCTACTGGCTGACCCTTGCAGCGGATTCGCATCGGCATCATTGTTTAGCCGCGTCGCGAGGCAACAAGCGCCGCGCCTTCCCGTCTTCCGGAATCATTCTCAGAATGTACAAGCTCTATTCGATGCAGCGCTCGGGCAACAGCTACAAGGTCCGCCTTGCGCTGGCGCTGTTGAACGTGCCTTACGAAGCGGTCGAGGTGGACATTCTGCGCGGCGAGAGCCGCACGCCGGACTTTCTGACCAAGAACCCGTCCGGCCAGGTGCCGCTGCTCGAGGTCGGCGACGACCGCTATCTCGCCGAGTCCAACGCCATCCTCTGGTATGTTGCCGTCGGAACACCGCTCGCGCCGGAGAACCGGATCGACCGCGCCGAAGCGCTGCAATGGATGTTCTTCGAACAGCACGCGCTGGAGCCGAACATCGGCGCCGCCTATTTCTGGCTGTCGCTGGTCAAGGGCGGCCGCGATCTCCAGACCCACTCCCTGGAAGACTGGATGGAGCGTGGTTATGGGGCGCTCCAGGTGATGGAGAACCACCTCAAGACCAACGCCTATTTTGCCGCGCGGCAGCTCACGGTCGCCGACATCGCGCTGTACGGCTACACCCACCTCGCCGACCGCTGCGACTTCGATCTTTCGACCTTCCCGGCGATCCGGGACTGGCTGAAACGGGTGGAGGCTGCCCCCGGCTTCGTGGCGATGGACTGGCGACCGGCCGATGTCGAGGCCCCCGCCAGCATCGCTGCGGGCGCCTGACGGGCGCCCGCTCCAACGAATAGCGGGCACAAGCGTGACCTTTGCCGCATTGTCGCCATTTTCGGCAGGATAGCCGCCGCAATATTGCCGGTTGAAACAGGGAAATTGCGCGAGTCGCGGGTGATTCGCTCGTGCGTTGAAGGATTTAGACAATGACTCGGGCGTCCGGCACGGCAGGCTTTCAAGGCCATCCCGCTACCGTTTCGTCTTCCCGGCTGACCAACGCGGTCGCGGCCTCGCTTGCCGTCGCCGCGCTCTCGCTGTGCCTGATCGTCACCCTGACGGTGCTGTCGACCAAGGCGACCATGGCGATGGGCCTGCCGGTCTGATTCCCGTTTCATCCTGGACCCGCCTTCAAGGCGCCGCGTGGCCCGCGCCGACCGGCATCGCGACAGGACGTCGATGAAATCACCTGTGTTAGTCGTTGCAATCACCCTGACTGCGGCCATCCTCGTCGCGGCGTCGCTGTTGATATTCGTCGGCACGCGCAAAGGCCCGGGGATATCGACGCTGAACGCGCCCGCGCTGCAACAGCGCGAGCGGTCCGTGCATTTGGTCTAAAAACAACCGAAAGCTTTGCGCTTGCAGGCAAGCGCACCTTAAGCGCCCCGCACGAAATCGCATTGCGCTCCTGCAACCATGGGTCAGTCTGGCGGCCTTATCTCGTTCAGGGAGGAACGGGCCAGGCTCATGCGGTTCGGATGGCGTGCCATTTCCGGTCCGGCGCTGACGGCAGCGATCACGCTGCTGGCGATCCTGCTCGATCGTTTTGTCCCCGTCCCCTCGCCTGCGCCGCTGTTCGTCTGCGTCGTAGCCTTGGCCGGCGCATTGTCGGGCTTCGCCTCCGCCATGAGCAGCGCGGCGCTCGCGGTGATCGGCGCAGCGCTGCTGTTCCTCGCCCACGGCGCCGGCCCGTTCCATGCGCCGGCAGATCTGCTCCAACTCGGCCTGCTCGCGATCACTGCCGCGGGCACTGCGGGGATCACCGGCGTGATACGCGCGCGGCTGCTCGGCACGTTCGCCGCCGAGCGCCGCAACCACGCCACCACGGCGCGGCTGTCGGCCGCGCTCGACCGGATCGATATCGGCATCGTGCTGCTCGATGCCGAGACGCGTGCCGAATTCATCAACCGTGCGTTCCGCGATTATTTTGCGGTGCCGGACGACGTCGCCGACGGCAGGCCGCCCTTCATCGCGCTGATGTATCACGGCCGCGACACCGGTGCATTCGAACTGCCCGAGGACGAGCTCGGCACCTTCATCGCCCAGCGCATGGAGACGGTGCGGATCGGCGATGCCACGCCGTTCGACATCGCCTTGCGCAACGGCGAGGTGCTGCGCTTCGTCTGTGCCGCGCTGCCCGATGGCGGCCGCATGCTGAGCTACACTCCCGTGACCGACCTCGTCCGGCACACCGATGCGCCGTCGCGCGCCGACTACTACCGCTCGCTGCGCGATCCCGCCAGCCGCAAGCTGATCCGGTACTTGCGCGTCGCGGAGTGAGGCACAAGCGCGATTGATTGATGCGCCGATCATCACGTATGAAGGACACCTCACCGGCTCTTTGCCTGGCGTCCTCCTGCGGAAGTTCACATGTCGCTCACCATTCGCTCCGTCACCAAGCAGGACTATGATCAATGGCTGCCGCTATGGGACGGCTACAACGCCTTCTACGGCCGCTCCGGCCAGACCGCGCTCGCACCCGAGGTCACGCGCATGACGTGGCAGCGCTTCTTCGACGCCTATGAGCCGGTGCATGCGCTGGTCGCCGAAGGCGACGGCCGTCTGCTCGGGCTGACGCATTACCTGTTTCATCGCAGCACCACCGCGATCGAGCCGTCGTGCTATTTGCAGGACCTGTTCACGACCGAGGCCGCACGCGGCAAGGGTGTCGGCTCGGCGCTGATCCATGGCGTCTACGAGCGTGCGAAAGTCGCAGGATCCCCGCGCGTCTATTGGCAGACGCACGAGACCAATGTCACGGCACAGAGCCTGTACGACAAGGTCGCCGAGCGCTCCGGCTTCATCGTCTATCGCAAGATCTTCTGATCCTCGCGGTCGCGGCCTGTGGATAACTTTACCTGTCACCGGCGCGTAACACTCCGGGATTAGGCTGCACCTGCGTCTGATCAGGCCCCCCGTCACCGATCAAGCGCCCCAAAGCGGTCCCCGTCAGTCGCCGCGTCTGACAGGGGCCGCATTTTTTTGTCCGCTCTGCCGGCATGGCAGCAGCGCAGCGGGCCGCTTGCTGCCGCGGCGCGCGGTGGTCACAATGCGCCGCTGACCATCTCCGACAGGATCTTTCATGGAAATTCGTAATCTCGGCGCCTCCGGCCTGCGCGTGTCCGCGGTCGGGCTCGGCTGCAACAATTTCGGCCAGCGCATCGACCTGGAGGCCTCGCGCAAGGTGATCCACCGCGCGCTCGATCTCGGCATCACGCTGTTCGACACCGCCGACATCTATTCCGCAATGGGCGGATCGGAGACGGTGCTCGGCACCGTGCTCGGCGATCGCCGCAAGGACATCGTGCTGGCGACGAAATATTCCAAGCCGATGGCGGAGGACGGAACCAGGCAGGGCGCCTCCCGCCGCTACATCATGAACGCCGTCGAGGCGAGCCTGACGCGGCTGAAGACCGACTACATCGATCTCTACCAGCAGCACGATTATGATCCGCTGACGCCGATCGAGGAGAGCCTGCGCGCGCTCGACGATCTCGTCCGTCAGGGCAAGGTGCGCTACATCGGAAATTCCAACTTTCCGGCCTGGCGCATCGCGGAGGCGGAGTACGTCGCACGCGCGATGAATGTCAGCCGCTTCGTCTCCTGCCAGGACGAATATTCCCTCGTGGTGCGCGACATCGAGAAGGATTTGCTGCCGGCAGCAGCGGAATACAAGCTCGGATTATTGCCGTTCTTCCCGCTCGCAAGCGGGCTTCTGACCGGCAAATACAGGAAGGGCGAGGCCGCGCCCGGCGACACCCGCTTCGGCCAGACGCCGCGGCTGCGCGACCGCTACGTCACGCCGCGCAACGAGGACATCGTGGAGAAGCTCGCGGCCTTCGCGAAGGCGCGCGGGCACAGCATGCTCGAGCTCGCCTTCTCCTGGCTTGCCGCGCGGCCGCAAGTCTCCAGCGTGATCGCCGGCGCCACCCGCGTCGAGCAGGTCGAGGAGAACGTGAAGGCGATCGCGTGGAAGCTCGGCACGGAGGATCTCGCCGAGATCGACAAGATCACCCTGGGCTGATCCTAGCGGCGCGGCGCGTTACTTCGCGCCGCGTCCGACCGTCTGCATCACCTCGAAGCCCTCGAACTGGGGATGACCGAGATAGGTCGGCTTGGTGTCGCCAGCCCGCGCATGCGCCGCGCGAAACGCCTCGGACCTGGTCCACGCCTCGAACGCCGCGTAATTCGCCCACACCGTATGCGAGGCATACAACGTGTGGTCCTCGAGCTCGGGGCCGCGCAGCAGATGGAATTCGACGAAGCCCGGCACCTTGTCCAGGTGGGTGTCGCGCGAAAGCCAGACCTGCTCGAAGGCGGCCTCGGAGCCCTTGCTGACGCGGAAGCGGTTCATGGCGATGTACATCGTCGATATCTCCTACCAGGCACATAGTCGTAAGGGAGGCACCGCTCTCTCACTCCCTCGCCCCGTTCTTACGGGGAGAGGGTGGGGTGAGGGGCCGCCTCCGCGAGTTCGGTTTGAATAATGGTCAAAACGCCCTCGATATTTCCGAGCACGTCGTTGTTCCAGAACCGAAGGATCTTATATCCTTTTTCGCGCAGGCGTTCATCCCGGATCGCATCTGCTGCCGATTCATTGTGCTGCCCGCCGTCGACTTCAATGACGATCCGCTTCTCACGGCACACGAAATCGCAGATGTAGCCGATAATAGGCTCTTGCCGGACGAACTTGTTGCCGTCGATCCGCCGACCGCGAATGCGATTCCAGAGAACCGTCTCCGCATCTGTTTGATCGACGCGCAAGCGTCGCGCGAGTCGGATGGATTTGTCGCTATGGCCGCGCATTGCCTTGCCCCTCACCCGGATCGCTGCGCGATCCGACCTCTCCCCGCAAAGAGCGGGGAAAGGTTAAGTAACCAGCCCCTTCATCGGCCTTGCGCTGGCGCTGTCTGGGAACACGGTCTCGGCCAGCACGCGGTCGGACAGGCCGAACTGGTCCTGCAGCACGCCCTTGATCACGGAGCGCAAATCGGTGGTGGGCTTGAGGTCGCGTGCCTCAAAGAGGTTGGCGGGCTTGAGGCCGGGCCAGTCGGAGATGACGCGGCCGCCCTTCACGGCGCCGCCGGCGAGCAGCGCGACGGTGGCCGTGCCGTGATCGGTGCCGTCGGTGCCGTTGATGCGCGCGGTGCGGCCAAACTCGGTGGCGACGACGACGACGGTATCGCGCCAGCGCTCCCCCAGGCCGCTCTCGAATTCGGCGAGGGCGCCATCGAGCCCACCGAGCAGGAAGGCGAGACGCCCCACAGGGCCGCCTTCATTCGCATGCGTGTCCCAGCCGTCGAAGGCGAGCGCGGCGATGCGCGGGCCGTCATCGGCCGCCATCAATTTGGCCGCGCCGCGCGCGACCTGCCGCATCTGCGCGACCTGGTTGCCGGGCTTCGGCTTCATGTCGTTGCCGCTGGCGGCCCTTTCCAGCTGAAGGCCTTGCGAGAGCACCGATGCCAGCGCGGGATCGCGGTGACGGTAGAGATTGACGAGGCGCATCGCGGTGTCGTCATCGGCCTGTGGCAGCGCCACCGGCGCCCAGCCGACGGTCGGCGCATTGCCGCGCAACACCAGTGGCGTGGTGGGGCCGACCGCAAGACCTGACGAGACGCGCTCGCCGCGCGGCAGCGCTTCGAGCGCGCGGTTGAGCCAGCCGGACTGGACGCGGCCCGGGCCGGCATAGCCGCTTTCGAGCACGTCCTGGCCGTCGAAATGCGAGCGGTCGCGATAGGGCGTCGCCACCGCGTGGATCACAGCGGCTTGCATGTCGCGATACATGCGGGCGAATTCCGGCATCGCCGGATGCAGCGCGAAGAAGGAGTCGAGCATGATCGCGGGATGCGCGCCGTCCGCCGTGAGCGCGATCGAGCCGTGCAGGCCGGCGTAGTCGGGGTCGCCGACCGGCGCGACGGTCGAGAGCCCGTCGAGCGCGCCGCGCAGGATCACGACGACCAGGCGGGGATCGCGCCCTTCGGCCGCGCGCGCGAATTTCGGCAAATAAGCCCAGGCCGCGAAGGAGGCGCCGCCGAGCAGAAGGCCGCGGCGCGAGGTGAGCAGCCGGTTCTCGACGCAATCGATCATCATCATCATCTCCGCTGCATTTCCGGCGACATCAACAGCAGCGCCAGCGCCTGCTGCCGCGACTCCGCGCGTTCGATGGTCCGCCGCGTCTCGATGGATGCCGCATCCGCCGCGGCGAATTCCAGGAGGTCGAGCGGATCGATGTTGTTACCGAGGCGCGCGCCGAGCTGTGCGGCGATATCGAGCCTGAGCTTGATGCCTTCCGGCGCGGCCCAGGCCGCAGCGGTGTCAGGGAAGCCATTGGGACCGGCCGGCGCCCACATGGGCTGGCCGAGCAGATTGAGACCGTTCAGATAGGCGCCCGGATCCTCCGGCACGCGCGCGAGCAGCCGGCCGCTCGCGACCAGGAAATCGTAAGGGCTGCGCATCTTGGTCAGCGGCGCCTTCCACGCCTCGTCGGAATCGACGAGCGCCGTCGCCATCGCCCTGAGATCGCCGTCGGTCTTGACGAAGACATCGCGCAATCGCGCAACGAGCGCGGGTGGCGGATCGTCGGCGACGAAGTGACGGACGAATTTGACGGCGACGAAATTCGCGGTCGACGGATGTCGCGCGATGTCGGCGAGCGCGGCTTCGCCCTGCGCCAGCCCCGTCGCCTCGTAGGTCTTGCCGAGCAGCGTTTGCGGCCCGGGCTGGTGCGCATTGGTGTTGAACACGAAGGAGCCGGGTGTGCCGAGCTGCCCCTGCCGGCCGGCAAAGGTCCAGCCGGTGATGATGCGCGCGAGCGAGGTGACGTCCTCCTGCGTGTAGCCGCCGCCGACGCCGAGCGTATGCAGCTCCATGATCTCGCGCGCGAGATTTTCGTTGAGCCCGCGCTTGCGATTTTGTCCCGCGCGCGACTCCGGCCCGAGCGATTGCTGGTTGTCGAGAAAGAACAGCATCGCCGGATGCTGCTCGACCGCCTTGAGCATGTCGGCGAAACGCCCGAGCACGTGCGGCCTGATCGCCTCGCGCTCGAAAGCACCGGCCCAGATTCGCGCCAGCTCACCCTTGCTCGCGGAGATGCAGAAATGATTCGACCAGAACACGACGAGACGCTCGGTGAAGCCGCACTCGACCAGCGTCGCGCGCTGCAACCGCGCCAGCGCCTCGGCGCGAAAGGTCTTCTGGATGACGTTGAGCGGCTGCGGGGCCGGCTTTGCGGCGGGCGGCGCGGCGACGTTGGGCTGCATGGCGTCCGGCCTCGCCATATTGTCGGTCGGCTTGTTGTCAATCGGCTTGGCCTCGGCCATCTGGCCGGCGATCTCGGTTGCGACTGCATTGAGCGAGAGATTGCGGCGCAGCCCGGGCTTCTGATCGGCCGGCGTCGCCGCCTCGGCCGGCGCGCCGGCTTTGGCGGCGGCCTCGCGCGCCTGCTTGACCTGATCCTGATAGGCGAACACGGCCTGCCCGAGCTGCGGCGTCGATTGCAGGCCCGGCGCTTCCAGCAGCACACCGTTGGGACGCGCGAGCTCCGCCTTCACGAAGCCGCGCGGATCGGACGCCGCATTGATGAGATCGCCCGAGGCCCCGCCGCGGGCTCCGAAGCCGAAACGATTGAGCGCAACGAGGGCGGCTTGCGAATCGCGGGCCATCGATTTGTCCTTCGCGCCGTCCTGAAGCGCTTTCCGAGCTTGCGCACAGCGCATAATATACCGCAGCGAGAGATGAACCCGACATGAAAATGATGGCCAAGCCGTTGCGGAAATCATGACAAATCCGAAACAATCTCCAATGCCGGAACCACGCCGCCTCGCCTGCTCCCGCTGCGGCACCGAGTTCGGCTGCGATCTTTCGGGGACCTGCTGGTGCGCGGAGGAAACGGCGCGCCTGCCGATGCCGGTCAAGGGCGAGGATTGTTTGTGCCGGGAATGTCTAAGGAAGGCGGCGCGGAGCCCGGATGGAGCGCAAGCTTAATCCGGGCTGGGGCAGTATCGTAGCAACCGAGCTTACACGGCGTGCCCCGGCGACTTCCGCGCCATGCCATCGAACGCGTCGAGCAGCTTCTCGCGCCAGGCATACACCGGATCATCGGCTTCCAGCAGCTTGAACGGGCTCGTCACCCGCGCCCATTGAAAACCGCCGAACACGATGTAGTCGGCATAGTTCGGCGCATCGCCGCCGATGAAGGGCTGCTTTTTCAGCGTCTGCCGCATCACTTCGAGCGACTTGCGGAAGGCGACCACGGCCGCGTCGCGGCTGGCCATGATCTCTTCCAGGGTCTTGCCGCCAAAGCGCGCCTCGCGCGACTTGCGGAAATAGTCCGCGTCGACGTCCGCCAGATTCTTCGGGATGTCGGCGATGATCAGCGGAAAGATGCCGCCGACGATGGCGATGTCGCCCCAGGCGTTGAGCATGCGCGCCATGGCGCGGCCGCCCGTGCCGCCGAACAGCGACGGGCGATCAGGGA
This sequence comes from Bradyrhizobium sp. Bra64, assembly GCF_024519875.1. NCBI lineage: Bacteria > Pseudomonadati > Pseudomonadota > Alphaproteobacteria > Hyphomicrobiales > Nitrobacteraceae > Bradyrhizobium > Bradyrhizobium sp. Bra64. The sequence continues at coordinate 195,447 of NZ_JALJRD010000004.1, forward strand.
AATTGTCTTCGAGATAGTTCGCGATCGCCCAGGAATCGACGACGGGCTTGTCGTGATGCAGGAGCACAGGCACCTTCTCCGAGCCGTGCGGCGCGATCGCGCTCTTCTCGGTGAAGCGCCAGGGCAGGGATTCCGCCGAAAGCCCCTTGTGCGCCAGCGCCATCCGCGCGCGCCAGCAATACGGGCTGAACGGGCGCGAGGCGTCGGTGCCGACGAGTTCGAAGAGCTTGAGCGACATGGAAAGGCAACTCCCGCCGGACCTCATCCTGAGGAGCGCGGAACGCGCGTCTCGAAGGATGAAAGCCCGATCTCGACCTCGCCCTTCGAGACGCGCGCAAGATGCGCGCTCCTCAGGGTGAGGGTCTCCCATTCTGGATTGCTTCGCTCGCGCTCGCAATGATGATGTGGAGACATCACCGCCCATTCATTCGCAGCAACTTCTCGCCGTCCTGTGTCACTGCGATGATCAGCCCGATGCCGGGCAGCGTCTCGCGCGCGACATAGCCGCGCTCGGCGGCGTCTTCCCAGATGGTGAGGCGCGGGCACGAGGTCTTCCAGGTCGCGATCACCTCGGCATAGGCGCGCGGCTCGCGTGCGACCCATTCGACGAAATCCAGCACCAGCGGATCGGCGGTCTCGCTCATTGCAAACCTCCCTTGTCGAAAGCCGCCAGCACCGGCGTGCGAACCAGCAGCCAGCCGCCATAGGCGATGTAGTAGCAGGCGATGGTGGTGATCAGCTTGTTCGACCAGGCCACGAATTGCTGGTCGGTCATGGCTTCGAGAATGCGCCGCGCCAGCGTCGTGCCGAGCATGGAGGCGAGGACAGCGACGCCGGCGAGCACGGGATCGAGCGTCGCGGCCTGGTCGATGATGCCGCCGAAATAGATCAGCTTGGTGAAATGGCTGACGAGCTGGCACATCGCCTTGGTCGCGACCTTCTCGCGCCGGCCGAAATCGCCGCCGAGGAAAAAAGTGTCGAGCAGCGGCCCCGAGACGCCGGTCATCAGCATGAGGCCCATGCAGATCGTGCCGTAGACCGCGCCCTGCGAGAGACGGTCGGGATCCGGCTTGATGTTCGCGGGCAGCAGCCGCGCCATGAACGGGGTGATGCCGAGCAGCAGCAGCGCCATCGGCTTGTCCGGCACGTAGCGGGTCAGCGACCAGGCCGCGAGCGCGACGGCAGCGCCGACCATATAGTTCGCGACCGGCCGCCAGCGGATATGCGCGCGCCACAGAAACGCGCGCCAGCCGTTCGAGGCCATCTGCGTGATCGCGTGCAGCACCATCGCGGTCGGCAGCGGCATCAGGGCCAGCAGCACCCCGATCAGGATCAGCCCGCCCGCCATGCCGAACAGCCCGGACAGGAAGGCGGTGCCGACCATCAGCAATCCAAGGGCCGCGATCATGATGGGCGTCAAGGGGGCTCTCCCGTGGTGGACCGGTCAGGAACGCAAGCTGCGCGCGCCCCCTCGTCCAGGCCTTCAACACATCAGCTGGAATTACGCCGATATTTCTGCCCCGCTTGCCCTGCCTTCGCAAACTGAGTTATCTTGGCCTGGCATCAGCTTTCCTGAGGGTGGTCATTTGCGGCGGCTGCTGTTTCTCAACGGCATCAAGGCGTTCGAGGCGGCGGCGCGCACCGGCAGCTTTGCCGCGGCCGGGCTCGAGCTCAGCGTATCGGCGGCCGCCGTCAGCCGCATGGTGCATATCCTGGAAGAACGGCTCGGCGTCGCGCTGTTCGAGCGCAAGGCCAACAAGCTGGTGCTGACGCAGGCCGGCCGCGCCTATCAGAGCGGGCTGACGCCGATCTTCGACGCGCTGGCGAGCCTCACCGCGCAGGTGACGGCGCCGTCCGGCGTCCGCGTGCTCACCATCGGCGTCGGCCACACCTTTGCGATGCGCTGGCTGATCCCGCGGCTGTCGGAGTTTCGCAGCGAGGAGCCCGACATCGAGGTGCGCTTCACCACCGGCGGCGCGGCGGTGCCGTTCGGCGAGGACTGGAGCTGCGGCATCAAGCTCGGCACCGGCGACTGGCCGGGGCTGGTCGCCGAGCCCCTGTTTGCCGGCGACCTCACGCCGGTCTGCGTGCCTCGCCTCGCCGCGAGCCTGAAGCGCCCGGCCGACCTCAAGGGCCCCAGCCTGATCCGCGTCGAGCATTCGCCGGAGGACTGGCCGACCTGGCTGAAGGCTTCAGGCCTCACAAGGATCAGCGCGCGCGGCCCGGAGTTCCAGTTCTACGGCCAGGCGCTCCAGGCCGCCGCCGACGGCCTCGGCATCGCCATGGGCATCCGGCCCTATATCGACGACGATCTTGCCGCCGGCCGGCTGGTGGCGCCGTTCGACCTTTCGGTGCCCAAGGGCATGCGCTGGTACCTGCTCTATCGTAGCTTCCAGACTGAGCAGCGCGACTTCGCCGCGTTCCGCCGCTGGATCATGCGCGCGGCGTCGGAACCCGCCGCTCGGCCGGTCAAGCGGATCGGCCGTGGCGCGGCGCGGAACTGAAATTCAGCGGTTCCGCGGGCGAAAAAGCCCGCCGCTTGTGAACGGCTTCACATCCGGAAATCCGCAGATGTGGTCCCTTGACCCTCCAACAAGACACTTACGGGACACTCTGGGGACTACACATGACGACCCTCTACGACGGTTTTGACATCGAATCCTTCGAGGCCGGCAAGGGCCTCTGGCATGCCCGCATCCGCCGCGCGGATCTCAGCCTCGTCGCCATCGACGGCGTGCTGTTTCCGGCTATGGAAGTCGGCTTCGCCTGGCCGGACCCCGACGCCGCGATTGCCGACGCCAAGCACCATATCGATCGCTTCCGCCGCCGTGCCGACGACGCATAAGCGAGCGGACTGCAAGGGACAGGCAGCGTAAAAGGGGGAACCGGTCATGTCAGTCATCGATTTCGAAGACGCGCCGCGGCCGAGGATCTACGACCGCACCGTGCTGTCGAAATGCCCCGAATGCGACGGCGAGCTCTCGGTGCTCCGTGTGATCGGCGGCCGTGCCGGATGCGAGTACTGGACCATGCGCTGCACCGATTGCGGCGGCATCCATCTCGACATCCTCGAGCCGCATCAGGCGGCCGGGAACGACGAGGGGCCGCCGCCGGCGGCCTGAGATTCCAGCCTGCCGCGCACGCGCTTGCGAAGATCAACGCTCGCGAAACACCTTTGGTGCTCCCTTCAGTTCGGCAAGATCGATCTCCAGCATCGTGCCGTCCTGCTTGATCAATATCCCGACAGTGAAGGCGCCGTACGCCCAGAGCTGCAGGACGGCCTTGCCGTTGCGGGCAGGCTCCGTGCGTACCGACTTCGCGAATGAATCGTGAAGATGGAATACGACATCGCCCGAAAGCACCTTGCCTGCGCCACGGGCCGCGGACACAGTGAGGGTGATCCTGAACCAGTCGGTCTCGCTTTCGGCCACCTTCGCCGAAACTCTCCAACCACGATCGGCGCTCTTTCCGCCCCACTGCCCTTTTTGCGGATCTCTTGGATTGATCCGCAGATTCGGCGACGAGGCATCGACCTTCGCATTGCTCGCCGCGAGGGTGCCAGCGCGTGCCGTACCGGCCGAGGAGCTGACGACGACCGCCGTCGGCGACAGCGGCGTCGCGCGATACCCCTGAACCGCAACCAGACGCCTCGACAATCCATCGAGGTCAGCCATGATTGCCGCATGGTGGATGCCGCTGGCGTCCAGCTTTCTGCGGAAATCGGCCTTGCACTCCTTGCCGATCACGATCTGCCGCATTTCCTCGCTTGTATAGGGCTCATCAGGCTTCGGATGAACCGTGAAGAGTCCGCGTTGCGAGACCAGCCGCGGCGTGACGTAACCGGGGTAGAAGAAGGCGACATCTGTCACGCCAAAGGGAGACTGCTCTTCCAACTCCTTGGCCTTAACTTCGTCCGGCCGACGGATGATGTAGAGACCGGCATCCTCCTCGTCATTTCCCCACACTGCGAAGAACAAGGACACGGAGGGCGATTCCGACCAATCCAGCAGACGCGTTGGCACGCCATGATGTTGAGCAAGTGCAAGCCATTCCCAATTGCTGGCGGGCCGGACCGGCAGGAACGGCAACGCTTCGCGCTTGAACTGGTCAAACAAGGCCTGCTCGCGCACTTTGCTGTACTCATAGCCCTCTCGCTGACGGCCGACGGAGGTCACGAGAGGAAACCGCACCGAGGCAACACCTCGAAAGAGATAGTTGCCATCCAGATAATTCTCGATGCGGCTCTGGAACTCGGTCCAGCTCTGAACGCGCTCCCGGTGCCAGGGACGCTTATCGACCTGCTTATCAAGCTGCTCGCTCGTGGGCTTATCGGTCTGCGCGCTCGTTACACGAGCCTTGACGGCAGTCTTGACGGCAGTTTTGGCTCGCCGTGCCATCCGCCTCTCCTGAAAAATTCGATGTCAAAATTACTTTGGTGAAAGCCGTCGACAGTCGCAGGGAGTTCGGGAAAGGTTCCTCGCAATATACAATCATGGGATGTTTTGATTGACAATAGCGCTCTCTAGTGAGGCTCCGCGCGAAGTTTGCGACTTTCGCTGCGTGGGCCCGGCAGCGCACGATGAAACGGAGCTCGAGGCCCCAAATTTCAGACCGGGCGACACGCCGCACTTTGGTTCGCACACCTGCGCTCATCGCTGCTGCCAACCTGCTGTCAGCAGCCTGATCCCGGGACGGGCATTCGCCCTTTATTGCGAGGCGGACTCGCCCCATATTCGCGTCATGGCGAAGAAACCTGCTCCCCCAAAATCCCCGAAATCCAAGGCCCCGAACTCCAAAGCGCATCGGCCTGACGTGCAGCCGATCGGGCCGGCGCTGGCCGAACTGCTCAATCCCGCGATCAATCGCGGCGATGCCGGGCTTGGATCGGGCACCGGCCTGCAGCCGCCGCCGGACAATTCGCGCGACCGCCGCTCCGGCGGCGAGGCCGCCGCGCATCGCGCGCGGGCCTCGACGCCGAAGGAGTTTCCGCAGGATATGGCGACGGGCAGCGCGGCGCGTGGCTTACCCCTCTCCCCGACCCTCCCCCGCAAGGGCGGAGAGGCCGAAGGTCTTGGCGAGGCGCCGCAGGCCAATTACGGCACCGCGGCCACGATCCCGACGCTCGATCCGGAACTGGCGCGGCAGCTCGGTCTTCCCACCGAGGAGGACGACGCCGAGGCGCTCGCCCGCCCACCGCGCAGCAAGCTGGAAGCACTCGGCGTCAAGGCGACCGCGGAGGCGCTGGAATCGCTGATCCGCGAGGGCCGGCCGGAGTTCCGCGGGAACGACGGCTCGATGCAGGTGTGGACCCCGCACCGGCCGCCACGGCCGGAAAAGTCCGAAGGCGGCGTGCGCTTCGAGATCAAATCGTCCTACGAGCCGCGCGGCGACCAGCCGACCGCGATCGCCGAGCTGGTCGAGGGCATCAATCGCAACGACCGTTCGCAGGTGCTGCTCGGCGTCACCGGTTCCGGCAAGACCTACACCATGGCAAAGGTGATCGAGGCGACGCAGCGGCCGGCCATCATCCTGGCGCCGAACAAGACGTTGGCCGCCCAGCTCTATGGCGAGTTCAAGAGCTTTTTTCCGGACAACGCGGTCGAGTATTTCGTCAGCTATTACGACTACTATCAGCCAGAAGCCTACGTGCCGCGCACGGACACCTATATCGAGAAGGACTCGTCCATCAACGAGCAGATCGACCGCATGCGCCACTCGGCGACGCGCGCGCTGCTCGAACGCGACGACGTCATCATCGTCGCCTCGGTCTCCTGCATCTACGGTATCGGCTCGGTCGAGACCTACACCGCGATGACCTTCGCACTGAAGAAGGGCGAGCGCATCGACCAGCGCCAGCTCATCGCCGACCTCGTCGCGCTGCAGTACAAGCGCACCCAGGCCGATTTTACCCGCGGCACCTTCCGGGTCAGGGGCGACGTGATCGACATTTTCCCGGCGCACTATGAAGACCGGGCCTGGCGCGTGAATCTGTTCGGCGACATCATCGAGACCATCGAAGAGTTCGATCCGCTCACCGGCCACAAGCAGGACGAGCTCGAATTCATCAAGATGTACGCCAATTCGCACTATGTGACGCCGCGCCCGACGCTGGTGCAGGCGATCAAGTCGATCAAGTCCGAATTGAAGCAGCGGCTCGACCAGCTCCACGACCAGGGGCGCCTTTTGGAAGCGCAGCGGCTGGAGCAGCGCACCACCTTCGACCTCGAGATGATGGAGGCGACCGGAAGCTGCGCCGGCATCGAGAACTATTCGCGCTACCTCACCGGACGCCTGCCCGGCGAGCCGCCGCCGACGCTGTTCGAATACGTCCCCGACAACGCGCTGGTGTTCGCCGACGAAAGCCACGTCACCGTGCCGCAGATCGGCGCCATGTTCAAAGGCGACTTCCGCCGCAAGGCGACGCTGGCCGAATACGGCTTCCGCCTGCCCTCCTGCATGGACAACCGCCCGCTGCGGTTCGAGGAGTGGGACATGATGCGGCCGCAGACCGTCGCGGTGTCGGCGACGCCGAGCAGCTGGGAGCTCAACGAGAGCGGCGGCGTGTTCGTCGAGCAGGTCATTCGCCCGACCGGACTGATCGATCCGCCCGTCGACATCCGCCCCGCCCGCACGCAAGTGGACGATCTCGTCGGCGAGGTCCGCGCCACCGCGCAGGCCGGCTATCGCTCGCTGATCACCGTGCTGACAAAACGCATGGCGGAGGACCTCACCGAATATCTGCACGAGCAGGGCATTCGCGTCCGCTACATGCACAGCGACATCGACACCATCGAGCGCATCGAGATCATCAGGGATCTTCGCCTCGGCGCGTTCGACGCGCTGGTCGGCATCAATCTGCTGCGTGAAGGCCTCGACATTCCCGAATGCGCGCTGGTCGCCATTCTCGATGCCGACAAGGAAGGTTTTCTGCGCAGCGAGACCTCGCTGATCCAGACCATCGGCCGCGCCGCGCGCAACGTCGACGGCAAGGTGATCCTCTATGCCGACCAGATGACCGGCTCGATGGAGCGCGCCATCGCCGAGACCAACCGCCGCCGCGAGAAGCAGGTCGAGTACAACACCGCCAACGGCATCACGCCGGAGAGCGTGAAGAAGCAGATCGGCGACATCCTCAACTCGGTCTACGAGCGCGACCACGTGCTGGTCGAGGTCGGCGGCCACGACATGACCGACGACGTCATCTCGATCGGCCACAATTTCGAGGCCGTGCTCGGCGATCTCGAGACGCGGATGCGCGAGGCCGCCGCCGACCTGAACTTCGAGGAAGCCGCCCGCCTGCGCGACGAAGTCAAGCGCCTGCGCGCCACCGAGCTTGCCGTGGTCGACGACCCCACCGTCAAGCAGCGCACCGTGCAGGGCAAGGCCGGCGCCTATGCCGGAGCGAAGAAGTACGGCGACGCCGCGAATTTGCCGGTCAGCGCGATGAAGAAGAAGACCGTGAGCTCCGCGCTGAAGGCCAGCGGCGGCGGCAGCGGCTCGAAAGTGCACAAGCCGCATCTCGACGAGATGCACGGCCCGGAGTCGCTACCCTACCGCGAAAACCGCGCATTGCCGTCAAAGCCGTTCGGCGGCGAGAGCCGGATCATCCAGCCGACGGATTCAAGGCAGTCGGGCCCGGAGTTCGGGCCGGCGCCGAAGTCGACGGGCGGCATGCCGGGGCGACGGGGCGGGTGGAAGAAGAGGTAGGGCGGCGGAGCATCGTCCGCACCTCACCCCGCGATCGTCGCCAGCAGCGACAGCAGCCACTGATGCCATGAGCTGCAGCGAGGTTGCGGGCTTTGCGCGCCAGCGGGCGATCTTCTCGGAGGGGGACAGGCTGGCGTCGAAAAACTGCGCTTCGTAGCCGCTCGACCTTCGGGAAGGCCGATCCGACCGAGACGACGAAAATGCCGTAGAAGATCGACGCCAATGCAATGGTGAGCACGGGACTGCTGCCGCGGTAGACTCCCAGCAGCTTCACCATCAGGGATGCGGCGGCGAAGATCGGGAAGCCCTGAAGGATTGAGGTTAGCGCAAAACCTTCGAGCCAGTTGAGCGGACCGGGTTTTGGCGCGGTGATGAAGAGCATGGCACCTTCACCCCACGCTCGCCGTCACCACGGCCATCACCGACAGCAGCAGCACGATGGTCACGAGCTGGAGCGAGGCGACGGGCTGGGTGCGCCATGCCGTGATCTTGTCGGCGAGCGACAGATGGGCCTCGAAAAATTTGGGTTCGTAGACGGTCTTGAAGACTGCGGGGAAGCTCGGGCCGAACGTCACCGCGAGCATCGCATGGGCGAGCGAGGCGATGGCGACGAAGATGGCGACGCCGGGGTCGCCGACGAGGTCGTGGTTGCCGACCAGCTTGAGCAGGAAGGCGGCGGCGGCGAAGGTCGGGAAGCTCTGCAGCGTCGCGGTCAGCGCGAGGCCTTCGAGCGCGTTGTGCAGGCGGGACTTTCTGGCGGTGGCGAGGGCGGCCATGGCACGTCTCCCTGATGAACATGGGAATGACGTTAGGCGCGATGGTAGCGGGGCGATGTGAGGTGGGTCACGCCCCTCCTCACTGGCGGAACAAGGGGCGTGATGGATTCCGGGCTCGCGCTTTCGCGCGCCCCGGAACGACGAGTTGAAAGCGATCGCCGCGCTTCCACGGCTACTCCCTAAAAGTAGTATTTGCGGTTGGAGCCGTCATGGGCGCCGGAGGTCATGCAACAGGCCTTGAAACCTGCGTCCGGAACCGCAAGGGCAGAGGTCGTTGCGGCCGAGCTTTTCTTTCAGCTCGACGTCGCCGTGAACGACGCGGCTGCCCCGCTTGACGTGGGTTTCCGAGGGGAATGAATTCCCCCGCTTACGCGTGATGCTGAAAGCTGGGGAGGTTTTCGAGATCGCGAGACTTGCGCATGACGCCCTCCATCGGTTGGAAGCGCGGCCCGTTGCCGCGACGTCTCGCTACCACGACGCGAGCTGCGTGGAAAGGTGGCGACAGCGTTACAGCTTGCCCTGCCCGTTCACCTGGCTCTGCTGTTGCTGTTGCCGCTGCTTCTCCTGCTCATTGGCATGGTGCCGGCCGTAGAGGCAGCCGGCGGCGGCTCCGAGGACGCCGTGATGGCCGGCATAGTGGCCGGCGACGCCGCCGACGATGGCGCCCTTGATGCAGCCCTTGGCGTTGGCAGCGGAGGTTGCGCCGAGCATGAGAAGGGCGGCAGTGACGGCGAGAAGCGGGGATTTCATGGATCGATGTCTCCGGATGCGATGTCCCGCTATCAACGAGCGCAGGCGGGTCCGGGTTCCCTTGCGCAGACCCGGCAAGGCGCGCCCTCCGGTGTGCGCGCAACGTCACTCCCCGACGCGACGTCTGTTCGAACTCTTGCACGCGAACAGGCGCACAACCCGTAATTGTACCCCATGAACGCGGCATTGTGCTCGCGCGTCATAAGCTGCAATGACCCCCTGTGTTTTTGCGGATTGATGGATCGGCATACCCCACGATAGCGTTGGCAATCCGCAGCCGATGAGGGCGGGAGCAGCATGACGGTCGAATCGCTGAACAGGCAACGCGTGCTGCATCTGCTCGACGCCTTTGCGGGCGGCGATATCGAGGCCGCCCTCTCCTGCTGCACCGACGACGTCGACTTCCTCACGCACGCGCCGATCGACGTGCTGCCGCACATGGTGCCGCGCCACGGCAAGGCCGAATTGCGCGCGCTGTGGCAGACGGTCTGGTCGCGCTATTCGGAGGTTCGCTACAAGACGCCGCACATCCTCGCCGAGGGCGACGCGGTCGCGACCTACATGCACACCTATTTCAGGAAGCGCGGCAACGACCGCGTCGTGCAGTTCGACATGGCCGTGTTCTACACGCTGCGCGGCGGGCTGATCGCGCAGATCCGCGAGATCATCGATTCCTACGATCTGGTGCAGCAGGTGCTCGAGCGGGAGATCGGGCCGCTGATCGTGGGCGCGCCGGGGGACGGGGGGTAGGACCGCCGGGACCGGGAAAATACGGGGTTCTATTGTAAATCCCACACACCGCGATCAATTGTGCATTGCAAAAACGTGAATTGCGTTTTGGCCGAAATCTGGTATTTCGTTCGTATACAAATGAGTTGAGCGGGCCCCGCGGCACTTTGCCGTGCGCGGGGTTGTTTTTCGTTTTTCGCAAGCCAGCGTCAGGACTGCCCAAAATGACAGAGCACAGCCTCTGGCGTTTCTCGCGCGCGTTGCACCGCGCGATCAACGACAGGAATTTCGAGGACATCGAGGCCCTGATCGACGAGGACGTCGAGTGGGCGCTGTACGGCCCGATCGACATGTTTCCGTTCCTCGGCGCGCGCCAGGGCAAGGATTCCGTGCTCGACGTCATCCGCCAGCTCGCCGACAATTTCCAGGTCCGCCGCTTCGACCGCGAGAGCATCATGCTCGGCGTCGATTCCGCCGCCTCGATGCTGCGCTATTCGCTGACGGCGCTGGATTCCAACAAGCCGATCAGCTTGCGGGTCGCGCAGTTCGCCCAGTTCAGGGCGGGCAGGCTGATCAGCATGCGCGTGCTGATCGACACGTTCGACCTGGTCGAGCAGGCACTCGGCCGCGCCATTCATCTGCCGAAGATGAGCAGCGTCGGCTGAGGGGGACGCCAACGGGCCCCGCTTTCCGGGACCGATTGACTGATGCTCCCCACGACGCGTCCTGGCCTCCAGCCCCGCCGGATGCCGTCGTGGAGAAGCTCGTCATCGGGCGCGCGCCCTTCGCGCGGCCCGTTGGTTCGCGTCCGCGGCGCGAGCCGCCACAATTTCGCACCGATGGATCAACATGTTTTGCGCGGAATGGCGCATGGTCATCACCGAAGGCCGATATATAATATCGGAAGGCATGCGCCGGGGTTCGCGGGCAGGACGATGGAATTCTCGACAGGTTTTGGCTGGACCAGGCTGCCGGTGCTGGCGGCCATGTTCATTTTGGGATCGGTGCTGACGGTGTCGGCGCAGATCATTCCGCCCTTCTCCCCCGCCGCGACCGCGCCTGACGAGGACACCGAAGCGGCGGAAGCCCCCGACGTCAGCGATCCCGACGTGATGAAGGGCATCGACGTCGACAAGCTCGACTGGAGCCAGCTCGCGATCGACGCCGGCACGCTCAACGACATCATCGCCGCCAAGAAACGCGCGCAGGCCGCCGCCAATGACGGGCTGAACTGGTCGTCCAACGCCAATGCCAACGGCTCCTCGGCGGTGACGGTGAAGCAGTCGGTCTCCTCGTTCTGGGACGCCCGCATCGGCGCCGACATGACGGTGGCGAGCGAGCCGCGGACGATGTCCGAGCTGCTGGCGCAGAAGGCCACCAACGGCGGCAACCTGCCGCAATCCTCCGGCAGCGCCTGGGCAGCCGCGACCGCGCCGGGCGCGGGCGCGATCTGGGACAAGACCGCGGTGGAGGCCCGTGTCGATCCCGGCGCCGAGCAAAGCAAGCTCGGGGCGTCCCTGATCAAATCGGTGCCGCTGTCGGACGACACCTCGCTGACGCTCCAGAACGGCTACAGCGTCAACCAGCAGGGCACCACCGCGGTGCCCGGCGTCGGCGGGCACGTCACGCGCAATTACGAGACCGAGCAGTCCGCCAAGGTCACCCTCACCGACACCGGCACCAGCATCACCGCCGGCCAGACGCTGTCGACCACCGACGACAAATGGCTGCGCAAGGTCGGCGCCGAGCAGAAGCTGTTCGACAACGTCACGGTGTCCGGCTCGGTCGGCGAGACCTCGCAAGGGGCGATCAACAAGAGCCTGACCGCGGGTTTCAAGAAGAGCTGGTAGCCCGCGCACCACTCTCTCCCCTCATCCTGATGAGGAGCGCCTCTCGCGCGCGTCTCGAAGGATCGAGGCCCCGCTCCGGCAGCCGGGCCTGCATGGTTCGAGACGCGCTTCGCGCTCCTCACCATGAGGGGATCGGTTCTTCCCTGCGCCAGGCATTCAGACTCTCGTAACCATACGCCACGGCAAAGCCCCCGAATGGACCGCCCTTGCCGCACCTCGGCCAAGTTGCGGCCAAAATCCGACGCCCTAGTCCCTGACTGACGTCGTCGTGCGGGGGACACTCGCGCTGCGCTCAACGCGAACAGGGGAAAACGATGAACGCCATGCGTCCGGAAAAGACCGAAACCACCGAGACCGAGACGGTCGACACCAACCTTGCCGCCGTGACCGAAGTCGAAGCCGGCATCCGCGATTTCGTCCGCAACGACATCGCCTATCTGCGCCGCCCGGCCACGACCGCCACGGACGCGCCGCCGCTCGATCCGAGCGCGGAAGCCACCGTCACCAACGTCAATTCGCTGATCCAGCGCGTCGCCGGCACCTCGCTCGCCGAGATCGAGAACTTGATCTCCGAGCTCGAGAGCCTGCGCGACCTGCTCCATGCCGAAGGCCAGCGCGTCCAGCGCGAGATCTCCGGCTATGCCCAGCTCAGCCAGGCCGCAATGAAGTCGACCCGCATGATCGCCGACAACGTCGCGCAGTGGAAGCGCGCCGCCGACGGCCTGCGCAACAGCTGATCACTGGAAGGCATCACCAGCCGCCGCGTTCCGCAAGGAGCGCGGCGGTTTTGATTCTGGAGGGGTCTCGCGCCCGGACGGCCTTGAACTTTCCGCGCCGCCACGGCGACCAATGCCCAGCGCCGGTCCCTGTTGCGATTGGCCTCAGGGGAACATTTCATGGAAAGCATTCGGCCCGACAATACCGACCCCATACCGCTGCGGCCCGCGCCGAACCAGTTCGGCACGATCATGATGCGTTTTGTCGGATTGCTGGCGGTTGCGATCGCGATCCTGGCGTTCGTCTATAGCCGCTGAAGCGGGGCCCGATGCCGGCCCCGAAGAATTAACGAGATCTTACCGGGCGGCTTCCACGGTCGAGGCTTCCAGGGTGTAGCCGCCATCGGCATAGCCCTTCACCACCATGCCGGCGACCAGCATCACGGCCAGCGTCGCGGTAGCAAAGATGAATCCGACCAGCTTGAGTGCGCCGCGGTCTGCCATGGTCCTCGTTCCCCTGTACTCTGCCCAATTGGTTTCAATTAGACAGCGACAGGTTCATAATTGGTTAGCAACTCGATGGTTCCCCCAATTGCTTCGCGGGTAACCATGTTGCGCAGGCTTATGGCAGCCGTCCGGAATCGCGTCCATAGCGCGCGGGCAACACTCACGCACTCATTTGGACCGTTCATCCTGGAACAGATCTAATCGTCCTTCGGGCGCTTCGGCACGAAGGCGCTGGCGGTGATCGAATAGACCTCCTCGCCGCGCTGGTTGGTGCCGGTGGTGCGGGCGCTCAAAATGCCCCAGCCGGGGCGCGAGGCGGAGCTGCGCTTGTCGATCACGACGTTGACGTAAGCGACGGTGTCGCCGGCAAGCACCGGTCTGATCCAGCGCAGGTCGCGAAAGCCCGGCGACGGGCCCCACACCGCGACCTCCTCGCCGCGCGAAGCGGCCTCCCGCGCCAGACGCTGGCCGTCGGCGACAAGCAGGCTCATGCAGGCCGAGCCGACATGCCAGCCCGAGGCCGCGAGCCCGCCGAACAGCGAGTTCCTGCCCTCCTCCTCGTCGAGGTGAAAACGCTGCGGATCGAACTTTGCGGCGAAACTCTTGATCGACTCCGCCGTGAACGTATAGGCGCCGATCTCGCGGCGGTGCCCGATCTCGATCTCCTCGAAGAACGGCATCAGACCGCCCCCTCGCGCCGCTTGATCAGGATCGGCGAGGTCATCTCGCACAGCGCCTGCCCCGCCGCGTTGCGCGCGGTGCATTTGAACTTGACGATGCCGAGCTCCGGGCGGCTCTTCGATCCGCGCGCCTCCAGCACATCGACGTCGAGCATGAGGTCGTCACCGGGCCTGAGCGGCGACAACCACCGCACTTCATCGACGCCGGGAGATCCCAGCGAAGCGGCCCGGATAATGAAGCCGTCAGCCATCATCCGCATCATCAGCGAGCAGAGGTGCCAGCCCGAGCCGGACAGGCCGCGCAGCATGCTTTTGCCGGCGGCGTCCTCGTCCAGGTGCATCGGCTGCGGATCGAACTCGGCAGCGAACGCCAGGATCTCGTCGCGAGTGACATGGCGCGGGCCGAATGTTCCGTAACGGCCGGGCGGAAAATCTTCGAAGGTCAGGGTCATCGTGGGAGAGGTTTGAGGGAATGACAGATTGTGGCCGCACTTTGCGGCAATCTCAACCCGCCGGCCCGCATGGCTCGTGCTACATTCGGCGCGCCGGCGTTGGTCTTGAGTCGGATCAACCGAGGGCCAGGATTTTCCTGCAAGGCCCGGTTTGGAGCCTCGATTTGGCTTGGGGAGAGCGATGTTTTCATTCAGCGACCTGTTTCAGTGGGACCGCTTCATCACGCCGACAATCATCAAGACCTTCTACTGGCTGGTGATCGCGCTGATCTGCCTGTTCGGCCTCTCCGGCATCTTCTCCGGCCTCGCGATGATGGCGATCAGCCCGTTCGGCGGCTTCCTGATGCTGCTGTCGTCGATCGCGAGCGTCGTCGTCGGAATCGTGTTCTCGCGCATCGTCGCAGAGCTGATCCTGATCATCTTCCGCATCAACGAGCATCTCGGCGCGATCCGGGACCAGGGCGGCGGATTGCGGTGAGGCGGGTGGCGGCGCTGTAGGGTGGCAAAGGCGCAAAGCGCCGTGCCCACCATCTTTCGCGAGATAAGGGTGACGTGGTGGGCACGCTTCGCCCACCCTACGGCACTGCGGCCAGCGTCTTACGTATTGAACCTGAAATGCATCACGTCGCCGTCGGCGACGACGTATTCCTTGCCTTCGAGGCGCAGCTTGCCGGCGTCGCGGGCACCGGCTTCACCGTTCAGTGCGACGTAGTCCTCATACGCGATGGTCTCGGCGCGGATGAACCCCTTCTCGAAGTCGGTGTGGATCACGCCGGCCGCCCCCGGCGCCTTGGTGCCGCGATGGATGGTCCAGGCGCGCGCTTCCTTCGGGCCCACCGTGAAATAGGTGATGAGGTCGAGCAGCGTGTAGCCGGCGCGGATCAGGCGATCGAGGCCGGCCTCCTCGAGGCCCAGCGTCTCCAGGAAGTCGGCGCGTTCTTCACGCGAAATGGTGGCGATCTCGGATTCGATCTTTGCCGAGATGACGACGGCGATGGCGCCTTCCTTGGCGGCCTGGTCCTGCACCGCCCTGGAGAACGAATTGCCCGTGGCGGCCGAGCTTTCCTCGACGTTGCAGACGTAGAGCACGGGCTTGGACGACAGCAGGCCGAGCATCCCGAAGGCACGCCCCTCCTCCGCCTTGCGCTCGACGAGCCGCGCCGGCTTGCCCTCGCGCAGCAGCACCAGCGTGCGGTTGACGAGGTCGAGCTGCTCCTTGGCGTCCTTGTCGTTGCCCTTGGCCTTCTTGGAGAGGTTGTCGACGCGCTTCTCGAGGCTGTCGAGGTCGGCGAGCATCAACTCGGTCTCGATGGTCTCGATGTCGGCGAGCGGGGCGATCTTGCCCTCGACATGGGTGATGTCGGAATCCTCGAAGCAGCGCACGACATGCGCTATGGCGTCGACCTCGCGGATGTTGGCGAGGAACTGGTTGCCGAGGCCTTCGCCCTTGGAAGCGCCGCGCACGAGGCCGGCGATGTCGACGAAGGTGAGCCGCGTCGGGATGATCTGTCCGGACTTGGCGATCGCCGCAAGCTTGTCGAGCCGCGGATCCGGCACGGCGACCTCGCCGACATTCGGCTCGATGGTGCAGAACGGATAGTTGGCGGCTTGCGCCGCGGCCGTCTCGGTCAGCGCATTGAACAAGGTCGACTTGCCGACATTGGGCAACCCGACGATCCCGCATTTAAATCCCACGAGCGTTATTCCTTGCCGTTGTCGTCCTTGGTCAAAAACCCCTTCGCCTGCATGGCGAGATGAACCCTGTTGGCGAAGGTCGCGTCCGTGCCCTTGGCAACCAATGCCGCGTGCTCGGCCACCGCCTCGCAGAGCGTCACCACCCATTCGTTGTCGGCCTTGGCGAAGTCCGACAGAACGTGGCCGTGCACCAGCTCCTTGACGCCGGGATGACCGATGCCGAGCCGCACCCGCCGATAGTCGTTGCCGATATGCGCCGAGATCGAACGCAGGCCGTTGTGGCCGGCGATGCCGCCGCCGATCTTCACCCGCACCTTGCCCGGCGGCAGTTCGAGCTCGTCATGGAACACTGTGACGTCGGCCGGTGCGATCTTGAAGAAGCTTGCCGCCTCCTGCACTGCGCGGCCGGAATCGTTCATGTAGGTCGTCGGCTTGAGCAGGATCACGCGCTCGGTGCCGAGCGTTCCCTCCGAGGTCTCGCCCTGAAACCTGCGGCGCCATGGTGCGAAACCATGATGCCGCGCGATCTCGTCGACGGCCATGAAGCCGATATTGTGCCGGTTACGTGCGTATTTCGCGCCGGGATTGCCGAGCCCAACAAAGAGTCGCATGACGCGGCGCGCCCCTCGCTCGGCGCGCGATCAGAGACCGCGCGCCAGCTTTGGAAGATTACTTCTTCTTGTCGCCGCCGGCGGGAGCCTTGGCAGCCGCAGCAGGCGCAGCAGCACCCGCAGCCGGGGCCGCCGCACCAGCCGCCGGAGCAGCCGCAACAGCGCCCGGAGCAGCAGCCGCAGCCGCGGCCTTCTGCTCTTCGGCGTAACCGGACGGCGGCACGATGGTGACGAGGGTCGCGTCCTCACGCGTCAGCGCCTTCACGCCGGCCGGCAGCTTGATGTCGGCCAGATGCAAGGAGTGACCGATTTCGAGCGAGCCGACATCGGCCTCGATGTACTGCGGGATGCTCTCGACGCCGCACTCGAGCTCGATCACGTGCGCCACAATGTTGACGGCGCCGCCGCGCTTCACGCCGGGCGAACCTTCAGCCTTCACGACATGCAAGGGAACGCTGATGCGGATGGTGGCGCCTTCGCCGAGCCGCATGAAGTCGACATGGATCGGGAAGTCCTTGACCGGATCAAGGTGGTAGTCGCGCGGAATCACGCGGTGCTTCTTGCCCTCGAGGTCGATGTCGACCAGCGTGGTCAGGAACCGGCCGGCGAGGATGCGCTGGCGCAGTTCACGATCTTCAATCGAGATCGTCAGCGGGGGCTGGTTGTTGCCATAGATCACTCCGGGCACTCTCCCGGCGCGACGCTCAGCCCGGGCGGCCCCCTTGCCGCTCTTCGGACGTGCGGTCGCCTTCAATTCCTTGACGGTCGTCGCCATAACGTTAAGTCCTTGTTTTTGCAAAAGTTAATGGGCCGCAACGCGGCCCATGGTGCAGCTCGCAGCAAGCCTCCAGGGGTGCGGGGGCCGCGAACTTGGCGGGCTTTTACCCGGAAGATGCGGAAATGACAAGGAAATGCGGGGATTTTTTAAGGGGTGCCCTCAGAGATGGGCCGGAAGGGGAACGAAGGGATCTTGCCAGAAACCACGGCGGTGGGCAGTCACCATCCAGGGGAACTGACGGACCAATCCCTTCAGGTCGTATACGAGCCTGATGCGACGGCTGGCGATCGTATCATCCGGCAGCTTCTGCGACGCATCGCAGATGTGGGTCCCGCCACCAAAGCCAACGAGTGTCAGGATCGAAAGCGCTTTGCCGACGGTCATTGCGGTCGCAGCGAAATGCTTCCATGCGGGCCGGTCGGCCATGCCTATCCAGCTACAAGTATCGTATTCGAACCAATTGGGCAGCGGATTGATCAGCTCAAGGCCGGCAGATCCCAGATTGCCAATGCTGGCGAGGCTTTTCGCACTTGAGATCAAGGTGAGAGGCCCTTCTTCGGTACCGGCGACCTGGATAATGCGCAGCGAGAGTAATATCTGCTGAAGGGGGACTGGTGCCAGGCGGCCGATGGCGTTTCTGACCCTGGTGCCCGCTAATTCATAGATGATCCAGGCATCGATCGACCTCGTATTCGAAATAGCCCGCCGCGGCAACGAGGGTGCCGTCGGCGGCCCTTACGGTAATAAGCGACTGATTAGCCAAGGCGTCTCGGAGACTGACGTATGACGGAACGGGAAGCGTGTCCGTCTCGCCGGACTGGTAAAATCCTATCAGGTCGTCAAGCTCATCGCGCTTTGACGCGGCAATCAAAAACGTTTCCATGACTGCATACCCGCAGAAAGAGTCATGCTATCAAGCTTCTACCTCGAAGTGAAATTGCGGTAATGAGGTAGGGTGCCGACCTATTGCAATATGCAACATTATTGCATATTGTGCGTTGAGTTGCTTCGGGATGACTTGATTGCAAAACGCGAAGTTAGGCACCACAAATGGCCCCCGCTGTAAAGAATGCGGAGTCGAACGCCGGGTTTCGACCCCTGTCAATCGACGAGGAACTCGATTCGATCGATCATCAGGTGCTGGATCTGATGCGTCGCGTGGATGAACAGGCTCACTGGAGCAAGTTGATTGCCTGTGCGCTACGAGTCGGATTGACGCTGCGTGACATCGCAGAAGTACTCCCCTGCGCCGTTTCCACTGTTTCGCGCTGGCAATCCGGCCGCACCGCCCCGCCCGTCTTCATGAGGCTGCCGCTGAAGAATTTGCTCGTGAATATGGTCGAAACCCGACTGGTCGCGAGAGAAGCAGCCGAAACCCGCAAACTCCTCAGCGCAGGTTGACGGCGGTACCCGCCATTGCGCCAAGCAGGATCGTGAGAAGGCGGATCGTCACGCAGTTCAGGTTGCCGGAGATCCCCCGAGCTTCGCCTCCAGCGCCGCAATGCGCGCCTTCAGGGCCTCGTTCTCCTCACGCGCCAGACGGGCCATGTCCTTGACCGCCTCGAACTCCTCGCGCTTGACCAGGTCCATGTCGCGCAGGAATTTCTCGGCCTGGGTGCGCAATACCGTGTCGACCTCGCGCTTGACGCCCTGGGCCGCACCGGCGGCGTCGTTCATCAGGCGGCCGATCTCGTCGAAAAACCGGTTGTTGGTCTGGGTCATTGGCGGCCTCCGATAAACTTTGCGCGAACAGCTCGGAAGACAATGGCAATCCGGACAGGGCGGATCAAGGGCCGAGCGGCGGTATCCTTGTCATGCTCCGGTTTCCTTGCAATCGTATTCAACGTCCCTGCATAAGAAGAATCAGAAGGCGCACGAGATGATCGAGCAGCAGATCGCGATCCCCACCAAGGACGGCCACACCGCAACCTTCATCACCCATCCCGAACGTGGCGGGCCGTTTCCGGTCATCCTGTTCTACATGGACGCGCCGGCGATCCGCGAAGAGCTGCGCGACATGGCGCGCCGGCTGGCGACATCGGGCTATTACGTGATGCTGCCGAACCTCTATTACCGCTCCGGCGTTATGGAGCTCGGCGCGCTGCCGGCCGATCCGAACGCGCCGGAGCGCAAGCGGATGTTCGCACTGATGGCTTCGCTCACGATTCCGATGATCATGGACGACACCAGGGCGCTGCTCGCCTATGCCGAGGGTCAGACGGCGGCGAACGTCAAGCTGATCGGCACCGTCGGCTATTGCATGAGCGGCCGCTATGCCGTGAACGCCGCCACGCATTTCCCCGACCGCGTCAAGGCCGCCGCCTCGGTCTACGGCACGCAGCTTGCGACCGACCAGGATGACAGCCCGCATCTCGCAGGAAACAAGACCAAGGCCGAGCTCTATTTCGCCTGCGCCGAGACGGACATCTACGCGCCCGCCGAGATCATCGAGAAGGTCAAGCAGGGCATGAGCGGCGCAAAAGCAGAGGTCGAGATCTATCCCGGCACCCATCATGGCTTCGCCTTTCCCAGGCGGCCGGTCTATGACCGTGACGCCGCCGAGCGGCATTGGGAGCGTCTGCTGGCGCTCTATCGCCGCAATCTCGTGTGAGCAGCATGGATCAGTCTATCCGCGAACTCGGTGCACCTCTCCCGCTTGCGGGAGAGGTCGGCGCAACGCGCCGGGTGAGGGCTCTCTCCTCTGGGGGAGTCTTTCAGTGGAGGCATCCTCTCCCCAGCCCTCCCCCGCAAGCGGGGGAGGGAGCGCAATTCCGTCGGGGCCGCAGCTTGCCCATCAAACTCTAAGAGCAAGGCCCGATGCCCTTTCTGCTCATCGACTTTCCCGCCTTCAAACCGATCGCGATCGAGATCGGACCGTTCGCGATCCGCTGGTATGCGCTGGCCTATATCTGCGGCATCGTGTTCGGGTGGCTCTATGCGCGCTCGCTCCTGAAGAAGGAGCGCCTGTGGGGCGGGCCGGCGCCGATGTCGCTGCTGCAGATCGACGACTTCATCCTGTGGGTCACGCTCGGCATCATCCTCGGCGGCCGCACCGGCTACGTGCTGTTCTACAATCTGCCCTTCTTCATCGACCATCCCGCCGCGATCTTCAAATTGTGGGAAGGCGGCATGTCGTTCCATGGCGGCTTCCTCGGCTGCGTCGTCGCGGTGATGTGGTTTGCCTATCGCAACCGCATCCCGATCCTGTCGCTCGGCGACATCACCACCGCAGTCGCGCCGGTCGGGCTATTGCTCGGGCGCATCGCCAATTTCATCAACGGCGAATTGTGGGGCCGCGCCGCCGACCCGCAGCTGCCCTGGGCGATGATCTTCCCCAACGATCCCACCCAGCTGCCGCGCCATCCGAGCCAGCTCTACGAGGCCGGCATGGAGGGCATCCTGCTGTTCACCGTGCTCGCGGTGATGATCCGGTTCGGCGCCCTGAAGCGGCCGGGCATGATCCTCGGCGCCTTCATCCTGATCTATGGTCTGACCCGCATCGCCGGCGAGCATTTTCGCGAGCCCGACGTCCAGCTCGGCTTCCTCTGGGGCGGATTAACCATGGGCATGCTGTTGTCGATCCCGATGCTTATCATCGGCGGCATACTTATTGTACTGGCAGTGAGGCGCGATGCGCCCAAGCCCGCAGGGGCCATTCGTTAATTCCTTTCGAGAAGATGGACCGTGACCGAGCAGCCGCTACTCAACGAGATCAGGGCGCTGATCAAATCATCGGGCCCCATGCCGGTCTGGCGGTACATGGAACTGTGCCTGATGCACCCGCGCTACGGCTATTACGTCTCGCGCGATCCTTTGGGCCGTGAAGGCGACTTCACCACCGCGCCCGAGGTCAGCCAGATGTTCGGCGAACTCCTGGGCCTGTGGACCGCTTCGGTGTGGAAGCAGATGGGCTCGCCGCAATTCCTGCGGCTGATCGAGCTCGGCCCAGGCCGCGGCACCATGATGGCGGATGCGCTGCGCGCGCTCCGCGTGCTGCCGCCGCTGTACCAGGCGCTTCACATCCACATGGTCGAGGTCAATCCGGTGCTGCGCGAGCGGCAGAACGCGACGCTGTCGGGCGTACGCAACATCGCCTGGCACGACAGCATCGACGATGTGCCGGAGGGGCCGAGCATCATCCTCGCCAACGAATATTTCGACGTGCTGCCGATCCACCAGATGGTGAAGCGCGAGAACGGCTGGCACGAGCGCGTGATCGAGATCGATCCCAACGGCAAGCTTCAATTCGGCGCGGCCTCCGAGCCCACGCCGCGCTTCGACGTGCTGCTGCCGCCTCTGGTGCGCGCGGCGCCCATCGGCGCCGTGTTCGAATGGCGGCCCGATGCGGAGGTCATGAAGCTCGCCACGCGCGTGCGCGACCAGGACGGCGCGGCGCTGATCATCGATTACGGCCATCTGCGCAGCGACGCCGGCGACACGTTCCAGGCGATCGCGCGCCACAGCTTCACCGATCCCTTGAAGGCGCCGGGCCAGGCCGACGTCACCGCCCATGTCGACTTCCAGGCGCTGGCGCGTGCCGCCGAGGATGTCGGCGCCCGCGTGCACGGGCCGGTGACGCAGGGCGATTTCCTCAAGCGCGTCGGCATCGACACCCGCGCGGCCGCCTTGATGCAGAAGGCAACGCCTGAAATCGCCACCGACATTTCGGTGGCGCTGAAGCGCCTGACGGACACCGGGCGCAGCGGCATGGGCTCGATGTTCAAGGTGCTCGGCATCTCCGAGCCGCGGCTAACAGGCCTTGCCGGCCTCAGCGATCTCGAACAGGCCGGAGGGAACGGATGACACTCACTTCGTCGCTGCTCTCGGCGGTGCCAGGCCTGCGCCATGCCTTCTTCACCCGTGAAGGCGGCGTCTCCGGCGGCATCTATTCGGCGCTGAACGGCGGGCTCGGCTCCAATGACGACCAGGCCCTCGTCGCGGAGAACCGCCGCCGCATGGCTGAGCATGTCGGCGTTGCCCCGGAACGCTTTCTCAGCCTGCACCAGATCCATTCGCCCGACGTGCTCGTTGCCGAAACGCCCTGGCCGGGCGGGCCGCGGCCGAAGGGCGACGCGCTGGTCACCAGAACGCCCGGCATCGCGCTTGGCGTCTCCACCGCCGATTGCGGGCCGGTGCTGTTCGTCGACCCCGACGCGCGCGTGATCGGCGGTGCCCATGCCGGCTGGAAGGGCGCGCTGACAGGCGTGCTGGAGGCGACGATCTCGGCCATGGAAAAGCTCGGCGCCACGCGCGGCGGCATCATCGCCGCGATCGGCCCGCTGATCCGGCAGGACAGCTACGAGGTCGGCAACGAGTTCGTGGTGCGCTTCATCGAGGCGGACGCGGACAACGCGATATTCTTCATGCCGTCGGTGCGCGAGGGACACGCGATGTTCGACCTCGCCGGCTTCATCCGTACGAGGCTGGAGGCCGCCGGCATCCTGATGATCGACGATCTTGGTCTGGACACCTACGCCGACGAGCGCTTCTTCAGCTATCGCCGCTCGGTGCATCGCAAGGAGCCGGACTACGGCCGGCACGTTCACGCGATCGCGCTGGAGGGGTGAACACACGGGCAACCTCGTGTCATTGCGGGGCGATGCGGCCCGCATCGAACCCGGAATGACGTGGCCTGTGGCGCCCCCGCCCTAGACGTTAATGCGTTTTAACGATATCGCTGCCCTCCATAATGAGGGACGCGTCATTCATCTTGCGCCGTGCGGGCTCGCGCGTGCTGGCGGTCATGCTGCTGGCGGCTGCGACCGCGCTTGGCGGCTGCGCCGGTGGCGGTGGTGCCGCAAACTCCTATGCGATGGCGCCAAGCTCAGGCTCCGGGGCGACGGTCGCCTTCGAATCGATCGACGGGCCACCGCCGCAGGTATTCGACCGCATGGTTGGCGTGCTCGACAGCGAATCCAAGCTGCGCAGCCTGTCCGTCGTCTCCCGCGAGGGGACGGCTGCCTACCGCGTGCGCAGCTATCTCTCGGCCCAGATCGTGCGCGGCAGGACCGTGATCGCCTGGGTCTGGGACGTTTACGACGCCAACCAGCAGCGGGCGCTGCGGCTTTCCGGCGAGGAACCGACCTCGGCCAGGGGTGGCCGCGATCCCTGGGGCGCCGCCGACGATCTGGTTCTGCGGAAGATCGCCCAGGCCGGATTCAGCGGACTTTCCAACATGATCAACGGCACCCCGGATGCACCGGGCGCTGCGCCGGGCTTGCGGGGACCAGCGGTGGCGAGCGCCATCCCGGAGGCTCCGGCGGCCGGGATGCCGGCCTCGGCGCTCGGCTATGCCGACCGATAACCCCCGCTAAACCACGGCCCCAAGTATTCAGGAAGTTGCGGCCAAACCGTTGGCCCGACTCAGGATTTTCGAAGGGAAAACGTAGCATGCCGGGTTGCCATTGCTGCCCTCGGCCTGATATTTCCTCGCCCGTCGTAACCGTGCTCCGTGGGTATCCGAGATGTTGAACATCGTGTCCAGCAAAGCGCGGGAGGAAGCGTCCATGTCGGCCAAGAACGGCTCCATCAAGCTCGTCGCCGGCAACTCCAATCCGGCTCTCGCGCAGGCCATCGCGCAAGGACTCGACCTGCCGCTGACCAAGGCAGTGGTCCGGCGCTTCGCCGACATGGAAATCTTCGTCGAGATCCAGGAGAACGTCCGCGGCTCGGATGCCTTCATCATCCAGTCGACCTCGTTTCCCGCCAACGACCATCTGATGGAATTGCTGATCATCACCGACGCGCTGCGCCGCTCCTCGGCGCGCCGCATCACCGCGGTGCTGCCCTATTTCGGCTATGCCCGGCAGGATCGCAAATCGGGCTCGCGCACGCCGATCTCGGCCAAGCTCGTCGCCAACCTGATCACGCAGGCCGGCGTCGACCGAGTCATGACGCTCGACCTGCATGCCGGCCAGATCCAGGGCTTCTTCGACATCCCGACCGACAATCTCTACGCGGCGCCGCTGATGGTGCGCGACATCAAGGACAAGTTCGACCTCTCCAAGACGATGGTGATCTCGCCCGACGTCGGCGGCGTGGCGCGCGCACGCGGCCTCGCCAAGCGCATCAACACCCCGCTCGCGATCGTCGACAAGCGCCGCGAAAGGGCGGGCGAATCAGAGGTCATGAACGTCATCGGCGACGTCGCCGGCTACACCTGCATCCTGATCGACGACATCGTCGACTCCGGCGGCACGCTGGTGAACGCGGCCGACGCGCTGATCGCCAAGGGCGCCAAGGACGTCTATGCCTACATCACCCACGGCGTGCTCTCCGGCGGCGCGGCCGCCCGCATCGCCGGCTCGAAGCTGAAGGAGCTTGTGATCACCGACTCGATCCTGCCGACGGATGCGGTGACCAAGGCGCCGAACATCCGCACGCTGCCGATCGCCAGCCTGATCTCGGACGCGATCGCGCGCACCGCGGCGGAAGAGTCGGTGTCGAGCTTGTTCGACTAGTTCTTCCGATCCCGGAAGGTCTCATAGGGTGGGCAAATGCGCAAAGCGCCGTGCCCACCTTTTTCTTTTGTGATGAAGGTGGTGGGCACGCTTGCGCTTTGCCGACCCTACCGCCTCTCGCTCTGACGCGCCGCAGCACGCCTCACGGCCCCCCGGTTGTTGCCGCCCGCCGCCCATGACATCATCCGGATACCGAGTCATCTCTGCCCTCTGGATTCCTGATGCCAAGCCGGAAATTTGCCTGGGAGAAGCTGTCGGATGACGAGTTGCTCAAGCAGCGCCTCTCCAGCCTGAGAGTGACGGTCGAAGGCACCTGGCTCGAGGACTGCGTCAGCACGCTCCATGAGGAACTCGAAGAGCGGGGCATTCGGCTGCGGCCGCACACATGGATCTCGAGCGAGTGGTTCAGTCCGGGCGATGTGCCGGGCATCGCCATCCCCTTCTATCTCGCCCATCCCCGTCTGATGAAGCTCGAGAAGAAGATGATGTTCGACGTCGAGGGCGGAACCTGGCGCGAGTGCATGGCCATCCTCCGTCACGAGGCCGGCCATGCCATGCAGCACGGCTATCAGCTGCAGCGACGCCGGCGCTGGCAGCAGCTGTTCGGCCCGTCGTCGAAACATTACCCGCGCTACTATCGGCCCAATCCTGCCAGCAGGCGCTACGTCCAGCATCTCCGGCTGTGGTACGCGCAGAGCCATCCGGACGAAGATTTCGCCGAGACCTTTGCGGTGTGGCTGCGGCCGCGTTCGAACTGGCGAACGCGATATGCCGGCTGGCCGGCGCTGAAGAAGCTCGAATATGTCGACGAGCTGATGAGCGAGATTGCGGGAAAGCGGCCGCTGATCACCACGCGAGAGCGCGTCGACCCGCTGGGTCGGCTCGGCCAGACGCTCGAAGACCACTACAAGAAGAAGCAGGCGTTCTACGCCTTCACGCCGCCGAAGACCTACGACCGCGACCTCTCACGGCTGTTTTCGGCCGATCCGCGCCATCACCGCTCAAAGCCGGCTTCGGCCCTGATCAGGGGCCACCGCGCCCAGATCAGGCAATTGGTCTCGCGATGGACTGGCGAGAACCAGCTCACGCTCGATGCCGTTCTCGACGACATGATCTCCCGCTGCCGCGAGCTCGATCTGCGCGCCGTCGGCCCCGAACAGAAGCTCGTTCTCGATTTCACCGTCCTCGTGACCGCCAAGACGATGCACGCGCTGTTTGGCCCGTCTCGGCGCAAATGGATCGCGCTATGAGGCGACTCCGTATTCTGGTCCTGATGCATCCGGATTTCCTGCCCCCGGACTCCTCCGACGGGTACACCCCGCAGGAGATCAACACGTGGAAAACGGAATACGACGTGGTGAGCACCCTGCGCGCGGCCGGCCACGACGTCCGCCCGCTCGGCGCGCAGGAGGAGATCAAGCCGGTGCGCGAGGCGATCGAGGAGTTCAAGCCGCACGTGGTCTTCACGCTGCTGGAGGAATTCCACAACAACGTCGCCTTCGACCAGCACATCGCCAGCTATCTCGAGCTGATGAAGGTCCCTTATACCGGGTGCAATCCGCGCGGCCTGATCCTGGCGCGCGGCAAGGATTTGTCCAAGACGCTGGTGCATCACCGCCGGATTGCGGCGCCGGCCTTCGCCGTCTTCCCGATGCGCCGCAAGGTGAAGCGCCCGACGCGGCTTGCGCTGCCACTGATCGTCAAGAGCCTGAACATGGATGGCTCGTTCGGCATCTCGCAGGCCTCGATCGTCGACACCGACGAGAAGCTCGCGGAGCGGGTTGCCTTCATCCACGAGCGGGTCGAATCCGCCGCCATCGCCGAGCAGTTCATCGAGGGGCGAGAACTCTATGTCGGCGTGCTCGGCAACAACCGGCTGCGCGTTCTGCCGGTCTGGGAATTGAAATTCGGCAGCATGGGCGGGCGCAGGTCACGCCACATCGCCACCGAAAAAGCCAAGCACGACACCGACTATCAGGAGAAGGTCGGCATCGTCGACGGGCCGGCGAAAGACCTCGCTCCCGAAGTCACCGCGCGCATCCAGCGCGCGGCGAAGCGGATCTATCGGGCGCTTGGCCTCGACGGCTACGCGCGCATCGATTTTCGTCTCGCCGCCGACGGCACGCCGTATTTCATCGAGGCCAATCCCAACCCCGAGATCGCCAAGAGCCAGGAGTTCGCCACGGCGGCTCAACATGCCGGGCTCAAATATCCGGATCTCCTGCAGCGCATCCTGACGCTCGGGATCAGCCGGGCCAAGGCGGGCGTGTCATTGGGGTGATGCAAGATGGCCGCGATCGTAGAATGGCCCCTCATCCTTCGAGACGCGCTACGCGCTCCTCGGGATGAGGGGTGATGGTCGTCGCGCTGCGTTACACGATCCCCGCCGCGACCTGGCCGCGCAGACGCTCGAGCCCGAGCAACGTCTCCGCACAGGCTGCCGCGACCTCGACGCCCTTGATCGCAAAGTGCCTGCGGAAGAAATCGTAGTGCACCTCGGTCTCGTGGAATTGCTGCGGCGTCAGTACGGCCGAGAACACGGGCACCTCGGTGCGCAGCTGCACGTCCATCAGCGCCTTGATCACGGTGTCGGCCACGAACTCGTGGCGATAGATGCCGCCATCGACGACGAGGCCGGCCGCGACGATCGCGGTGTAGCGCCGCGTCTTGGCGAGCACCTGCGCGTGCAGCGGGATCTCGAACGAGCCCGGCACCTCGAACACGTCGACGTGGGTGAGGTGCCGCGCCTCGGCCTCCTTGACGAAGGCGATGCGGGCCTCTTCGACGACGTCGCGGTGCCAGCAGGCCTGCACGAAGGCCACCCGCTGCGGTTTTGCGAAGCGCGGGTGCTCGACTGCCGGCGGGTCCACGGGAACCGGCGGCTGGGTTGTCTGGGACGTTTCGGTTTGGGGGTCTTGCAACATCTGATTCATGGCTTTCCTCAGTTAAGGACCAGAATCAGGGCACACGGAACGACAAACAGCCGCATCCTGCGATGCGTCCGCCACCGACCGTTCTCTTTCATCCGGACTTTAACCGTCGGCTTCGGAGTTGCACCGAATCTGCTGACCCTTCCCTTCGGTGGAAACCTCGAGGAAGGCGCTCGCGGGCTTGGGCCTTTCGGCCCTTACCGCCGGTGGGGACTTTCACCCCGCCCTGAGAACATCGGCCGTCCGGAATGAACGGCCTAGCTGGAAATATGACGCCGGTTCGGGGCTGCAGCAAGCGCGTTCCGCATGGGAAAACCGCATGGTCCCATGCCGCTATGGCGGGCGCGGCCCTCGCGGGGCGGAATTAACGATTGGGCGCGCCCCCGGAATCCGACTCCGGTTTGTTCTTTTCGTTAATAATTGTGGCGGAGATGAGCTGTGGACGAACGAGTCCTGACTTGTGGACGGACTCGGCAGCCGGTTGCGCAGATTCCGCAAATCACATCAGTTGATCCGCGACAAGCCCGCGCTGATCCGAGGAGATCGCAACAGCGACTCCGAGGGATCGCCTTAACGACATTGAGGGAGCGCGCGCCGGACCAACCGCGTGCGTATCAAAGACAACAAAAAGGCAAGAGGTCGAGACGGCATGTCCCTGCTCGAAGGCACTATCGATTCCAAAAACCATCCGCTCGCGGTGGTCGAGGATATCGCTGCCAGCAACAACTGGCCGTTTGAACGCTCCGGCGAAGACGAACTCACCATTGTCTCCAAGGGACAATGGACCGACTACCAGATCTCCTTCACCTGGATGGGTGAAATCGAGGCGCTGCATCTGGCCTGCGCGTTCGACATGAAGATTCCGGTCGCGCGGCGGGCCGAGGTCCAGCGGCTCGTCGCCGCGGTCAACGAGCAATTGTGGGTCGGCCACTTCGACCTGTGGACCAACACCGGCATGATCATGCACCGGCAGGCCCTGGTGCTGCCGGGCGGGCTCATCGCCTCCACTGCGCAATGCGAAGCCATGCTCGCCGGCGCCATCCACGCCTGCGAGCGCTATTTTCCGGCGTTCCAGTTCGTGGTCTGGGCGGGCAAATCCACGACCGAAGCGATGGACGCGGCGATGTTCGACACGGTCGGCGAGGCGTAAGTCTCGCCTCTCTCTCCAACGTCGTCCTGGACAAGCGAAGCGCAGATCCGGGATCGATACCGCGTGATTTCTCCGCATCGCGCGATGCTTGTTGCTCTGCCCTTCATCCACTAGAACCCTCGGGGTAATGGATCCTGGCTCCCCGTGCGCAATTGCGCACTAGGCCAGGACGACACCAGGTGTGGCAACAGCGATGGCGAACAGCACTCTTCAAAGCATTACCGGCACCATCCTTCTCGCTGGCGCCGGCAAGATGGGCGGCGCGATGCTGACCGGCTGGCTGGCGGGCGGGCTCGATCCGCGCCGCGTCGCGGTGGTCGATCCGTTCATCTCGCCGGAGATCACTGCGCTGGCCACAAAAGGCGTCGCGCTCAATCCCGACCCGCAGGCGGCAGGTACCGTCGAGACGATGGTCGTCGCGGTGAAGCCGCAGATGTTCCGCGATGCAGGCGCCAAGCTGAAAGCGTTCGTCTCGAACGGCACTTCCGTCGTGTCGATCATGGCGGGAATCACGATCGCATCGCTAGAAGAGGTCTGTGGCGGCGCCGTGGTGCGCGCGATGCCGAACACGCCGGCCGCGATCGGCCGTGGCATCACGGTCGCGGTCGCGGCAAAAAGCGTCAGCACCGGACAGCGCGCAGTGGCCGATGCGCTGTTGCGCGCCACCGGCTCGGTCGAATGGGTCGATGACGAGAGCCTGATGGATGCGGTGACCGCCGTTTCGGGCTCGGGCCCGGCCTATGTGTTCCTGCTCGCCGAAGAGCTCGCACGCGCCGGCGTCGAAGCCGGCCTGCCCGAGGCGCTGGCAACAAAACTCGCGCGCGAGACCGTCGCCGGCTCCGGTGAGCTGCTGCACCAGTCGGAGCTTGCCTCGAGCACGCTGCGCCAGAACGTCACCTCGCCCGGCGGCACCACGGCCGCGGCCCTCGGCGTGCTGATGGGCGAGCCCGGCCTGCGCGACCTGATGATCCGCGCGATCGCGGCGGCGACGAAACGGTCGAAGGAATTGGCGAAATAGATAGGCGCTCATGGTGAGGAGGCGCGCCAGCGCCGTCTCGAACCATGCAGGCCCGTCTCTCACCCGCAGCCGTCCTTCGAGACGACCGCTACGCGGTCTCCTCACAGGATGAGGTCGAAGCAAGCGGACGCTAAGTCGCCCCCAGCCGCTTGTTGAACATTTCGACATTGACGAGCCCGCGCGCGTGACGGCCTTCGCCGAGCTTGCGCGTGTCCTCGAAAGCCTCGACCTCGAAGCGGATGACGCGGCGCTCGACCGCGATCACCGTTGCCGTGGTCCGCACCGTCGCACCGACCAAGGCTGCCGCAAGATGGCGGATGTCGACCTCGGTGCCGACGGTGACCCAGCCCGGCTGGAGCGCGCCGCGGATCGCATCGCCCGACGTCATCTCCATCTCCAGGATCATCATCGGCGTCGCATAGACCATCGGCATGCCGGGTACGAAATGCCCGACCGTGCGCTCCACCGGTACCACCAGCGTGCGCTCGGCGCTCATGCCGACCCTGATGACGTCGCGTGCGTCCATGCTTGCCTCAACGGTGTCGTTCCGGACAAGCGCGCCCCAAGCGCGCGCCGATCCGGGACGACAGCGGAAAATGCCGCGCGAGCCGAAGCTACTTCTTCGCCGCCGCCGCGCGCTCCACGAAGGTCTTGCCGCCCTTCATCTTGTGGGCGAGCGGGGCTTCGTTGATCTGGATGACGACGGCGTCGGCATCGACGCCGAGATTCTTCACCAGTGCCTGGGTGATGTCGCGCATCATGCCGGCCTTCTGTTCATCGGTGCGGCCCACGGCCATGCTGACGGTGATCTCAGGCATTGTTCTCTCCCATGCGGCCGAACTCCGGCCATTGACGGTCGCCATCAAACAAGACGCGGATGCCCGGGACAAGCCCGGGCATGACGGCTTGCCGGAATGGCTATCCCCACTTTACGTCATGGCGCGCCAGGACCTCGCGCACTTTTACGACGAGGTCGGCGTCGCTGCACGAGAACTGCGCCGGGCGGCTCTCGCGCCATTCCTGGTTGGAGGCGATCGCAGCGGCCGCCTTGGCGCCCTCGATCAGATCCTTGATCTGCAGCTCGCCGCGCGCCTTTTCATCCGAGCCCTGGATGATGACGCAAGGGCTGTTGCGGCGGTCGGCATATTTGAGCTGGTTGCCCATGTTCTTGGGATTGCCGAGATAGAGCTCGGCGCGGATGCCCGTGCTGCGCAAGGCAGCGACCATCTTCTGGTAGTCGGCGACGCGGTCGCGGTCGAACACGGTCACGACGACGGGTCCGAACTCGGGCCGCGTGTCGAGCTTGCCGAGCAACGTCAGCGCGGCTTGCAAGCGAGAGACGCCGATCGAGAAGCCGGTTGCCGGCACCGGCTCGCCGCGGAAACGCGACACGAGGCCGTCATAGCGCCCGCCGCCGCCGACCGAGCCGAACCGCACCGGGCGGCCCTTCTCGTCCTTGGTCTCGAGCAGGAGTTCGACCTCGTAGACGGGGCCGGTGTAATATTCGAGGCCGCGCACCACGGACGGGTCGATCTTGATGCGGTCCGCACCGTAACCCGACGCCGTGACCAGCTTGGCAATCTCTTCCAGCTCGCTCACGCCGGCCTGACCGACTTCGCTCTTGGCGAGGTAGGTTTCTGCCGCGGCAATGGCCTCTTTCCAGTCGTCGCGCGGCTTGGTGATGGCGAGAACGACGTCGGCCTCCGCCGCACTCAGATTGGCGCCTTTGGTAAAGTCGCCCTTGCCTTCTTCGCCACCATCCCATCTGCCGGGACCGAGCAATTTGCGCACTTCGTCGGCGGGAAACTTGTCGAGCTTGTCGATCGCGCGCAGCACGGTCAGTCTGCGCGCGGCGTTCTCTTCGCCGCCGAGCCCAATGGCTTCCAGCACGCCGTCCAGCACCTTGCGATTGTTCACCTTGACGACATAGGAGCCGCGCGCAATCCCGAGCGCTTCCATCGTGTCCGCCGCCATCATGCAGATCTCGGCATCCGCCGCCGGCGTCGCCGAGCCGACCGTATCGGCGTCGAACTGCATGAATTGGCGGAAGCGGCCGGGGCCGGGTTTCTCGTTGCGGAACACGTACCCGACCCGGTAGCTGCGATAGGGCAGGACCAGACCGTCGGTCCCGTATCGTTCTCCGACATAGCGGGCGAGAGGCGCGGTCAGATCATAGCGCAGCGAGATCCACTGCTCGTCGTCGTCCTGGAACGAGAACACGCCTTCGTTCGGACGGTCCTGATCGGGCAGGAACTTGCCGAGCGCATCAGTGTATTCCATCGCCGGCGTTTCCACCGGCTCGAACCCGTAGAGCTCGTAGACGGCGCGGATCTTCTCGACCATCTCGCGCGTCGCCCGGATCGCAGCGGGGTCGCGATCCTCGAGCCCGCGCGGCAGCCGCGCCTTCAATTTCTGGGGTTTTTTGGGTTTCTCGGCCATGCGCGGCGTTTACCAGCCGACGCGCGAAGCGGCAACTGCCGGCTTGTCCCCTACGGCTGCTCCATCCGCGCCCGGAGGGCATCCGCGTCCGCTTTCGGCAGTGACTTCAGCGTCGGCTTGATGGTTTCTCCACCGACGATCTTGCCATTGCGCATGAACATCCAGTCGGAGCTGTCGGCCTCAGCGAACTCGACCTTATCGCCGGCCCGCTTGCCCGGCAGATCGCGCGGTTCATTGGCGAAGAGACCGGAATAGGCGCCGCCCGGCAACTTCCTTACCTCGGCGATCCAGATGTGCTCACCGCCTTTGCGGGTCGAAAAGCGCACTTTCAGGGCGTGCCCCGTCTCCGACGGTTTCGGCGCCCCATAGGAGGCCCAGAATGTCGACAGCGTGCCGCGGGCGCGCGCGATCGCGGTATTCATCTCCGGATCGGTGGTGCGTACGTCGACGATAGGAGAGTGATCTCGGGGCGAGCGGTCTTCCGCCGAGACCTCGGGCTTGGGGCCGATGGTCAGGATGCCGAAAACGGTGACGCCGGTGACTGCGGCGAGAACGGCCCATTTCACGGGCTGGGAGAGTTTGGGTGCCATGTTCGCGATGTCCGGATGCGCCAGTATCTCCGGGCTTTGTCGCGGGATCGTGGCAGGGCGTTCATGGTGCCCCTCTCCCCGCAAGCGGGGAGAGGGAGAAGCATCAAAACACCTTGCGGATCCAGTTGTGCGGATCGTTGGTGCGGCCGTACTGGATGTCGACGAGCTGCTTGCGCAGGCCCATGGCGACCGGGCCGGCGACACCGCCGCTGATGTCGAAATCACCGCTCACCGAGCGCACCTTGCCGATCGGCGAGATCACGGCGGCGGTGCCGCAGGCGAACGCTTCCTTCAGCCTGCCGCTGGCCGCATCCTTGCGCCACTGGTCGAGCGAATACGGCTCCTCGCGCACGGTCTTGCCGGCATCTCTTGCCAGCGCGATGATGGAATCGCGGGTGATGCCGGGCAGGATCGTGCCGAGCGGCGGCGTCGAGAGGGAGCCGTCGTCGAACACGAAGAACACGTTCATGCCGCCGAGTTCCTCGACATAGCGGCGCTCGATCGCGTCGAGGAAGACCACCTGATCGCAGCCGTGCTGGATCGCTTCGGCCTGGGCGCGCAGGCTGGCGGCATAATTGCCGCCGCACTTGACCGCGCCGGTGCCGCCGACTGCGGCGCGCGTATAGTTCTCCGACACCCAGATCGACACCGGCGCAGGCCCGCCCTTGAAATAGGAGCCGACCGGCGAGGCGATGACCGCAAAAATGTATTCGGACGACGGCTTGACGCCGAGGAAGGTCTCGCTCGCGATCATGAAGGGGCGCAGGTAAAGGCTGCCCTCACCGCCAGGCATCCAGGCGCGGTCGATGCGCACGACCTGCTCGACCGCCTCGATGAAGACGTCCTCGGGGATTTGCGCCATCGCCATGCGGTCGGCGGAGTCCTTGAAGCGCCGTGCATTGGCATCGGGGCGGAACAGGTTCACGCCGCCGTCGTCGCGCTTGTAGGCCTTGAGGCCTTCAAAAATTTCCTGAGCGTAGTGCAGGACGGCACCAGCCGGATCGAGCTGGAAGTTGGCGCGCGCCT
The DNA here is from genome assembly GCF_024519875.1 of Bradyrhizobium sp. Bra64. Lineage (NCBI taxonomy): Bacteria > Pseudomonadati > Pseudomonadota > Alphaproteobacteria > Hyphomicrobiales > Nitrobacteraceae > Bradyrhizobium > Bradyrhizobium sp. Bra64. The sequence goes on from NZ_JALJRD010000004.1 coordinate 229,311, forward strand.
CGATCCGCGCCTCGTACCAGCCACCCTTGGCCTGGTTGTAGCGGACGATCGCCATGTGATCGGTGAAGACCCGCCCGAAGCCGGGGTCCACCAGCTTGGCGACGCGGTCCTTCTCTGGCGTCGGATTGGATGCGGGCTGGATGTCGAATGTCATGCTCATGTCGTTGGCTCCCGCTGCCGTTGGCGGCGCTGTTCTGGCGCCTGCCTGCCCGTTCCGGGCCCGGCTGGCTTGATTAGGTTACTGGCCGGACCACCGCCAGCCTTGTTACGGCCGGTTTCCGTGGCCAGCATGTCGGCGAGGACATGCTTTTGCGGAAGGCAGAAGTCCAGTATGTTTTGCCGAAATGCCGCTCGACAATCGCACGGTAGATCTGATCCGGCCGTTGCCGCCTGTCCGGCTCTCTCCGGCCGCTCTTGAAACTGCCACCCGACGCGAAACGATCTAAAATTTCGTGCGGGCTGATCGTTTTGTAACATTGAACCCAAGATACGTCAATATGCCTGACATAAATTTCGCGACTCCCCCTCAAGACGCTGCCGAGCCTCGGCCGGCCGCAGGCGATGGAGGCAATTTGCGCTGGGATATCATCGAGCTGCTGTTTTTCGCCTATCGCGATTTCGTCGGCGATCCCGACCAGGAGCTGGAGGCGTTCGGCTTCGGCCGGGCCCATCACCGGGTCATGCATTTCGTCTATCGCTATCCCGGCCTCAAGGTCGCCGACCTGCTCGATGTCCTGCGCATCACCAAGCAGTCGCTCGGCCGTGTGCTCAAGCAGCTCCTGGACGAGGGCTATATCGTGCAGAAGACCGGCGACAATGATCGCCGCCAGCGCCTGCTCTACGCGACGCCGAAGGGCGAAGCGCTGGTGCAGAAGCTGGCCGGCCTTCAGACCACGCGGATCACCAAGGCACTCGCCGAGATGGCTCCGCAGGATGCCGAGACCGTCAAGCGCTTCCTGCGCGCTATGATCGACCGCGAGGATCCGGACAAGGTGCTCGAGACGATCTTCGCCTCCGTCAATCAAGACGCAAAGGAGTGACCGTGCCGCTCGCTGCCACGCTCACCCGTCCGCCGGTGCAACCGGCAGACGACGCGCCGCATCTGCTGCTGGTCGACGACGACCGCCGCATCCGCGATCTGTTGTCGCGCTTCCTCGCCAGTGAAGGTTATCGCGTCACCACCGCGGCCAGTGCCGGCGACGCGCGCTCGAAGCTTTTAGGCCTGCATTTCGATCTCCTGATCCTCGACGTGATGATGCCCGGCGAGACCGGCTTCGACCTCGCCCGCTTCATCCGGACCTCCTCCTCGGTGCCGATCGTGATGCTGACGGCACGCCATGAAGCGGAAGCCCGCATCGAGGGCTTGCAGATCGGCGCGGACGACTACGTCGCAAAGCCGTTCGAGCCGCGCGAGCTTGCGCTGCGCATCAACAACATCCTCAAGCGCGCCGCTCCGCCACCGCAGGCCGCGGCGGTCGAGAAGATCGCGTTCGGTCCCTACGTCTACCATCTCGATCGCGGCGAACTGCGCCAGGGCGAAGACGTCATCCACCTCACCGACCGCGAGCGCGAGATGCTGCGAATCCTGTCGGAAACGCCGGGCGAAACCGTGCCGCGCAGCGCGCTGACCGGCAATGGCAGCGTCAACGAGCGCGCCGTCGACGTTCAGATCAACCGCCTGCGGCGCAAGATCGAGACCGACCCCGCCAATCCGCTTTTCCTCCAGGCGGTGCGCGGGATCGGCTACCGCCTGGTGGCATCGCCATAGAGTCAGAGCAGTGAAGCGCGACCGATGAGCACGATCGATACCGGCCTGACGCTGCTCAAAAGCGCCGCCGGCCGCGTCTCCGCCGTCAATGGCTGGATGGGCAACGCGTTCAAGGGCTGGATGCCGACAGGCCTCTATGCCCGCGCGCTCCTCATCATGATCGTGCCGATGGTGATCCTGCAATCGGTCGTCGCCTTCGTGTTCATGGAGCGGCACTGGAACACGGTGACACGCCGCCTGTCGGCCGCGGTGGTGCAGGACATCGCCGCACTGATCGACGTCTACAAGGGCTATCCGCAGGACAAGGATCGCGACCAGATCCGCCGCATCGCCCAGCAGCGCCTCGGCCTCGTCGTCGATTTCCTGCCCGCCGGCGACATGCCGCCGCCCGGGCCAAAACCGTTCTTCTCGCTGCTCGACCAGACGCTGTCGGTACAGCTCGGCCGCCAGATCGGACGCTCGTTCTGGATCGACACGGTCGGCCGATCCAACCTCGTCGAGATCCGCATCCAGCTCGACGACGCCGTGATGCGCGTGTTCGCGCAACGCAGCGCCGCCTACGCCTCGAACTCGGAAATCTTCCTGTTCTGGATGGTCGGCACGTCGTCGATCCTGCTGATCGTCGCCGTGCTGTTCCTGCGCAACCAGATCAAGCCGATCCTGCGGCTTGCCGATGCCGCGGAAAGTTTCGGCAAGGGCCGCGAGGCGCCGAACTTCCGACCCAGAGGCGCGCGCGAGGTGCGGCGCGCGGCGGTCGCCTTCCTCGAAATGAAATCGCGCATCGAGCGCACGATGGAGCAGCGCACCGCGATGCTCGCCGGCGTCAGCCATGATCTGCGTACCATCCTGACCCGGTTCAAGCTCGAGCTGGCGCTGATCGGCGACAACCCCGAATTGGAAGGCATGCGCAAGGACGTCGACGAGATGTCGATGATGCTGGAGGATTACCTCGCTTTCGCGCGCGGCGATTCCGGCGAGCAGTCGCAGCCGACCGACATGGCGCAGGCGCTCGAGGAGCTTCGCAGCGACGCGGAGCGTCACGGCCACACTGCGACCGTCGCGTTCAACGGACTGCCCGTGGTCACGGTGAAGCCGGCCTCGTTCAAGCGCTGCCTTGCCAACCTCGTCACCAACGCCGCCCGCTACGGCAAGGCCATCGCCATCACCGGCCAGCGCGATCACCGTTATCTGACCGTCACGGTCGACGACGACGGCCCAGGCATTCCCGCCCATTTGCGCGAAGAGGTGTTCAAGCCGTTCCTGCGGCTGGACAACGCCCGTAACCAGGACGAAGGCGGCACCGGCCTCGGCCTTGCCATCGCCCGCGACATCGCCCGCTCGCACGGCGGCGACATCACGCTCGGCGACAGCCCGATGGGGGGATTGCGAGCGAGCGTGCGGATACCGGTGTAGTTACTTCTCACCTCGCCCCGTAGGAACGGGGCGAGGGAGCGCACCGGTTTCGCGGCGCGGCCGCCTATTTCGGCAGTAGCGCTTTCAGCTTGTCGACGTCGCGCACGTTCATCTTGAAGCCGCCGGGCATCACGATGTCGCCGGGCTTCTGGTCCGGCTTGCAGGCTCCCAGCCACTTCGCTTCGAGAGTCATTGTGGTATCGCGCCCCGCGGTACCGGCGGCGCCGCCTTGCGCGTGCGAGGAGGTTTTCACGGTGTAGGCCGAGTTGAAATCGCCCGTGATCTCGGCATGCGAGGTCGTGCTGATGCCGGCGACGTTGCACTCGGAATCGCTGACATAGCCGGTCGCGGTCTTCCTGATGTCCTGCTTGGCGCAGATCTGCTTGGCCATCGGCGAGACGTTGTTGTTCATCTCCTTGTCGACGCTCTCGTCGGTGCAATGCTGCATGGTCATGTCCGGCATCGCCGAGCCGGTCCTGGCCATCTTCAGCTCCCACAGGCCGGCCTTACGCACCGGCAGATCGTCGGCGCAGGCCGCACCGGCCGACAGCACCAGGCAAAGAGTCGAGCCGAGCAAAACAAGTTTGCGCGTCATGTGAGAGGCTCCCGGCTGAGAGACGCGGCGTTACGACAACGCCTCAGTAGAGCGTGCGGATCGGCTGGTCGGCGGCACCATAGGGCACCCAGCGGCAGGAGAACGAGATGTAGCCGCCCTCATAGGCCTGCACCGCAAGGAATTTCACGACCTTGCCGTAGCGCGCGCAGTGATCGACCGCGGCCTGCCGGGCATCGACCTGCGTCGCCATCGAATAGGCGATGATGCCGCCGGTGTCGTTGCCCTTGAACGGAGGCACCGGAAGAAGATCGGCGCGCGCCGACTGGCTCGCCATCATACCCAAGGCAAGAAGGCCCGCGGCCGCAATGATTCGCATTCCCGTTACTCCAATTGGTTGGCGCCAGTTTACGGTGCCTGCGCGGCTGTGAAAAGAACGGAAGGCCTGTCTGACGCAGCATTGCAGTCAACTCTTGGCCGAGTGTTGCCGCGCTGCACTTGACCCCGCCCGGCCTTCGCGGCACCGTCCCACCCTCGCAGATCATGCTGTCTGGATTGCCCATGCGCGCCTCGCCCCCCCTGAAATCACTCCGTTTTGCCGCCGTGCTAGGCCTCCTGTTCGGGGCGCTGTCGCTCGGTGAGGCCAGGGCCGCCAATCCGCTGGAGCTGAATTTCTGGCTGAGCGGGCCGCGCTATGACGGTGCCGTCGCCGATTGCGACAAGGCGCTGCCGACAATCGCCACCCAGTTCTGGGAGAAGGAAAGCTCGTTCTGGAATTCCTCCTTGAAGATCACCGGCTTTACAGCCGTTCACGAGACCGCTTTCCGGCCCTGGCAGTCCGACAATATTCCGCGCCGCTATTGCACCGGCGAAGCCATGCTCACCGACGGCAAGATGCGCAAAGTGCACTTCTCGATCATCGAGGACGGCGGCTTCGCCGGCTACGGCAATGGCGTCGAATGGTGCGTGGTCGGGCTCGACCGCAACTGGGCCTACAACCCGGCCTGCCGCGCCGCTAGGCCCTGATTACAAGCCCTGATCGGAAGAGCGCTGATTCGCACCGATCGGGCGACTAAACGCTCCCGGCTCGAATTTTGTTCTTGAAATGTTCTTATCGCCTGCTAGGCTCGGTTGCACAGTCTAGTTGAGGGGCGTTGCCATGTTTTATTCCAGATTGCATTCGTTCTCCCGCCTGATGATCTCGCTGACCTTGGCCGCGGGACTGGCCACCCTCGCCGGCGGCGCGAAGGCCCAGGACAAGCGGCAGAACGCGCCCGGCGAATTCGACTTCTATGTGCTCTCGCTGTCGTGGTCTCCCTCCTTCTGCGAGGAGGCGGCGGAGCGCGGCGGCCGCTCGCAGATCCAGTGCAGCGGACGGCCCTACGCTTTCGTGGTGCATGGTCTGTGGCCGCAATATGAGAACGGTTTTCCGGAATATTGCCAGCGGCCGGCGCCGCGGCTGAACCGCAGCATCGTCTCCTCGATGCTCGACCTGATGCCCGCGCCGGGGCTGATCTTCAACGAGTGGGACAAGCACGGCACCTGCTCGGGGCTTGCCGACCGCGGCTATTTCGAGACGATCCGAAAGGCGCGCGCCGCGATCAAGATTCCGGCCGAATATCTCGATTTGTCGCAAGCCAAGACCGTGGCGCCGGCGGAGGTCGAGGAGGCTTTCATCAAGGCCAACCCGGGCCTCAGCAATGCCGCCGTCTCAATCACCTGCAACCGGACGCGGCTGTCCGAAGTCCGCATCTGCCTCAGCAAGGACCTGCAATTCCGGGCCTGCGAGGAGACCGACCGCCGCGCCTGCCGCCGCGACCAGGTGACGATGCCGCCGATCAGGGGCGGGTAGCGCGAGCTCTCGGCACGTGATGCCGGGCGCACATGCGCGAAATCCCGGCATCCAGATCGGCGGCGGCGAAATGGATTCTCAGATGCGCAATTGCGCCTCATGGTTCGGTGCGGGTGCACCGCCGTGAATGACAACAGTTACTTTCATCGCCCGATGTCGTAACTCTTCCTCATGAACTACCGCCACGCCTTCCATGCCGGCAGCTTCGCCGATGTCATCAAGCACATCGTGCTGGCACGCCTCATCACCTATCTGCAGGACAAGCCCGGGGCGTTCCGCGTCATCGACACCCATGCCGGCGCCGGCCTCTACGATCTCGAAGGCGACGAGGCGCGCCGCGGCGGCGAGTGGCTGACCGGCATCGCGCGGCTGATGCAGGCGCGGCTGTCGAACGAGACCGTAGCCCTGACGAAGCCTTATCTCGACATCGTCCGCGCCTACAATCCGAAGGGCGAACTCAAGGCCTATCCGGGCTCGCCGCTGATCGCGCGCGGCATGCTCAGGCCGCAGGACCGCCTCGTCGCCTGCGAGCTCGAGCCGAAGGCGCGCAAGGCGCTGATCGGCGTGCTGCGCCGCGACGAACAGGCCCGCGTGGTCGATCTCGACGGCTGGGTGGCGCTGCCGGCTTTCGTGCCGCCCAAGGAACGGCGCGGGGTCGTGCTGATCGACCCCCCGTTCGAGGCAAAGGACGAGTTCGAAAAGCTCGGCGAAGCCTTCTCGGCGGCTTTCGCGAAATGGGCGACCGGTATCTATGTAATCTGGTATCCCGCCAAGAGCCGGCGTGCCACCGACGCCCTGGCGCAATCAGTGGCTCGGCTCGCAGCCGCAGCAAAGCCGCCGGCAAATTGCCTGCGCCTCGAGTTCAGCGTTGCGCCGCAAGCCGACGGCTCGGCTCTCACCTCCACCGGCCTCCTGATCGTCAATCCCCCTTACACGCTGCATGGCGAGCTCAAGACGATCCTGCCCGAGCTGGAAATGCCGCTCGGCCAGGGCGGCGCTGCCAGATTCCGATTAGAGGTGCCGAGGCCGTAACACTCCGGCATTCTTGGGAAAAATATGCAGGAGCGGTAGTCAATCCGCAAAGAACCGTATTATGCTGTTTCCGTGACCGGCTTTACGTTCCGCTTCCGCGAATGGTTGCGGCGGAGTGAAGGCCTAAGAAAGATCCGACCGGACCGAAAGGTCCGCCCAAGGATGGCCAGCTCCCGGGCTTCGTAAGGCCCGGTCATGTCGTGACGTGAGTTGCGTCGCGGCGGAGGAGCAATGAGGGGGAGTTTCCCGATGGCCATGACGGGAACGGTGAAGTTTTTCAACGGCGAACGCGGCTACGGCTTTATTAAACCGGACGACGGAGGCCGCGACGTCTTCGTGCATATTACAGCTGTGGAGCGGGCCGGACTGAAGGACCTTGCCGAAGGACAGCGTATTACTTTCGAAGTCGAACCGGACAAGAAGGGGAAGGGGCCGAAAGCGGTCAATTTGGTCATCCTCTCCTAGCGATTCTGACGAAACACCTGGCGTAAAAAAAATCCCGGCCGCGAGCGGCCGGGAGGCTGTGGTCCGGTATTTTCTTCTTTGGCTATCAGAAGTGATAGTTCACGCCTGCGCGCACAACGCTGGCGCTATAGCCGTTTGACACGCCCGTAATTGCGAACTGGCTCGACGACAGATCGATGTAGAGATATTCGAGCTTGGCGCTCCAGTTCGGCGCGAAGCCGACTTCCGCGCCGGCACCGATGGTCCAGCCGGCGCTGGTGTGCGACTCCGTCCAGCCAAAGGTCTGCGCGCGCAGCTCACCGAAAGCGAGACCGGCAGTGCCGTAGAAGAGTATGTTGCTGAAGGCATAGCCGGCGCGGCCACGCAGCGTGCCGAACCACGGATTGGAGAACTTCCACGGCGCAAACGTGTCGTCGGCACCGGCGGCCTGGATGTCGCCTTCGACACCGAACACCCATGGGCCGTTCTGGAAATTGTACCCGGCCTGCACGCCGCCGACGAAGCCGGAGGGCTTGACGGGAGAGTTGCTCACCGAGCCCCATTCATAGCCGACATTGCCGCCGAGATACGGACCGGCCCAGCTATAGGCGTTGAGCGGCTGGTTGACGGTATAGGGCGCTCGCTGCCCGTAACTGAGATCGGCGGCCTCTGCCGAAGCTGTCCAGCCGGCTGCGACCAACGCGGCCGCGCCCACAACGAGCCTCTTCATCACACACTCCAACGCAACTGTCGCAACCTGTGCGATGCCGGCATCGCCGCGCCGGGCCGTGTCGCATGGTTACGAAACCAAGATCTTTTCGCGTAAGATTTATCGAGAGTTTTAAGTTAAAGCGCTGTTAAGCCGGGTTACCGCGCTGTTAACAGGCTTAAGCAAGTGTTACCGGGAACTGCGCCGTCATCTGTGCGTACGGCACGGCCGGAACTTCAAATCGGTCGCCCCAGCACCTAAATTCGTTCCATGGTTCACGATTCCCCTGACAATCCGGACGACGCGCGCGCGCGCAGACCCGTGCGCGGCACCGCGCCGGACGCCCCGCCCCGGGAAACGGACATGGGGCCGCCGGACCTCGATCCCGCGACCGCAAGCGGTGACGACGAGGACGATGCGCGGCTGCCTGATATCCTGGAAGAGAACGGCGCGGTCGGCGAAGAGCCGCTGGCGACCGGCCACGAGGCGATCGAGCGCGCGGTGCGCCTCGCCCCCACCTCGCCCGGCGTCTACCGCATGCTCAATGCGACCGCCGACGTGCTCTACGTCGGCAAGGCCAAGAACGTCAAAAAGCGCCTGTCCAACTATGCCCGCCAAAGCGCGCCGCAGCCGGCGCGCATCCTGCGCATGATCGCCGCCACGGTGACCGTCGAGATCGTCTCGACCAACACCGAGACCGAAGCGCTGCTGTTGGAGGCCAACCTCATCAAGCAGCTGCGGCCGCGCTTCAACGTGCAGCTGCGCGACGACAAGTCGTTTCCCTACATCCTGATCACCGGCGACCATTGGGCGCCGCAGATCCTCAAGCACCGCGGCGCGCAGACCCGGCCCGGGCGCTATTTCGGCCCGTTCGCCTCCGCCGGCGCCGTCAACCGCACCATCACGGCGCTGCAGCGCGCGTTCCTGATCCGCTCCTGCACGGATTCCTTCTTCGAGAGCCGCAGCCGGCCCTGCCTGCTCTACCAGATCCGCCGCTGCGCCGGTCCCTGCACCCGCGAGATCGACTTCCCCGGCTATACGACCCTGGTGCGCGAGGCGAGCGACTTCCTGTCCGGCAAGAGCCAGGCGGTGAAGCAGGAGCTCGCCGGCGAGATGGAGAAGGCTTCCGGCGAGCTCGAATTCGAGACCGCGGCACTCTACCGCGACCGCCTCGCCGCGCTGTCGGCGATTCAGTCGCAGCAGGGCATCAACCCGCGCACGGTGGAGGAAGCCGACGTGTTCGCCATCCACCAGGACGGCGGCTTCTCCTGCGTCGAGGTGTTCTTCTTCCGCACCGGGCAGAACTGGGGCAACCGCGCCTATTTTCCGCGCGCGGAGAAGAGCTATACGCCCGAAGAGGTGCTCGGCTCCTTCCTTGCCCAGTTCTACGACGACAAGCCGCCACCGCGGAACATCCTGCTCTCGCACGAGATCGAGGAGAGCGAGCTGCTCGCCAATGCGCTGTCGATCAAGGCCGGCCACAAGGTCGAGGTCGCCGCGCCCAAGCGCGGCGAGAAGAAGGAGCTCGTCACCCACGCGCTCACCAATGCGCGCGAAGCGCTGGGCCGCAAGCTCGCGGACACCGCGACGCAGGGCCGCCTGCTGGACGCCATGGCCACGACGCTGAGCCTGCCGCATTCGCCGAAGCGGATCGAGGTCTATGACAACAGCCACATCCAGGGCACCAACGCAGTCGGCGCCATGATCGTCGCCGGCCCGGACGGTTTCGTGAAGAACCAGTACCGCAAGTTCAACATCAAGTCGGAAGGGCTGACGCCCGGCGATGACTACGGCATGATGCGCGAGGTGCTGGAGCGCCGCTTCAAGCGCCTGATCAATCCGCCCGAGGAGGGCGCCAAGGTCAAGGACGACGATTTCCCGCAATGGCCCGATCTCGTGATCATCGACGGCGGCCGTGGCCAGCTCAACGCCGTCCGCGAGATCTTCACTAATCTCGGCCTGACCCAGGTCTCGCTGATGTCGGTGGCCAAGGGGCCCGACCGGGATGCCGGCCGCGAGACCCTGTTCATGCCGGAGCGCGAGGCGATCAAGCTGGAGCCGCGCGATCCCGTGCTCTATTTCATCCAGCGGCTGCGGGACGAGGCACACCGCTTCGTCATCGGCTCGCACCGCAAGCTGCGCAAGAAGGACATCCGCGAGGCCGGTTTGCAGGAGATTCCGGGCATCGGCCCGTCACGCAAACGTGCCTTGCTGCATCATTTCGGAACCTTGAAGGAGATCGAACGGGCCTCGATCGCCGATCTCGGCAAGGTTCCGGGGGTGAGCGCGGAGAGCGCTCGCAGGATTTTCGATTATTTCCATCCCCAGCCGGGGTGAACTAAGGGGGCCGCGGTCATATGGTCGTCGCATCCCGCGGCCCATTTTGGGAGCGGAACGGTTGACCTTCAGGCTGCAGCGGTATTGGTAGGACGAATGAACATCGCCACGACACGAGGGACGACCAGCCGCGCGATGTCCCTCCCGAACATCCTGACCTACGGCCGGATCGCCGCGATCCCGGTCGTGGTCGGGTGCATCTATGCACAGTCGATCATGGACGGCTCGCTGTGGCTGCGCTGGCTCGCGGTCGCCATTTTCATCGCGGCTGCGGTCACCGACTACCTCGACGGCTATTACGCGCGGATCTGGAATCAGCAATCGGCGTTCGGCCGGATGCTCGATCCGATCGCCGACAAGCTGCTGGTCGCCTCCTGCCTGCTGATGCTGGCCGCCGACGGCATCATCCACGGCTGGTCGCTATGGGCCGCGATCGTGATCCTGTGCCGCGAGATCCTGGTCTCGGGCCTGCGCGAATACCTCGCCGCTTTGCGGGTGAGCGTGCCCGTGACCAAGCTTGCGAAGTGGAAGACGACCGTTCAGCTCATCGCCATCGGCTTCCTGCTGGCCGGTCCGGCCGGCGACGAAGTGGTGCCCGTGGTCTCGATGATCGGGCTGGCGCTGCTGTGGGCCTCGGCGATCCTCACCATGTACACCGGCTACGACTATTTCCGTGCCGGCATCCATCACCTCATCAAGGAGGATGAGGGATGAAGGTGAAGTATTTCGCCTGGGTACGCGAGCGCGTCGGCAAGGCCGAGGAGACCATCGAGCCGCCTGCGACCGTGCGCACCGTGGAGGAGCTGATCGCCTGGCTGTCGGGCCAAAGCGAAGCCTACGCCTACGCGTTCGAGAAGCCGAAGGTGATCCGCGCCGCGATCGACCATGCCCACGTCAGGCCGGACGCTGCGATCGCGGGCGCCCGCGAGATCGCGTTCTTCCCGCCGATGACCGGCGGCTAGGCCATGTCTTCTCCCGTGACCACCTCCCCTGTGACCACCTCCCCTGCTACCACCTGCCCCGTCACCATCCGCATTCAGCAAGACGATTTCGACATCGCGCGCGAGATCGCGGCCCTGACCAGGAGCCGCACCGACATCGGCGCGGTCGTGAGCTTCTCCGGCATCTGCCGCGGCGACGAGGACAGTGCGAAGATCGCAGCGCTCACGCTCGAACATTATCCCGGCATGGCGGAGGAAGAGATCAGGCGCCATGCCGACGAGGCGGTATCGCGCTGGCCGCTCAACGGCGTCACTGTGATCCACCGTGTCGGCCGCTTCATGCCCGGCCAGAACATCGTGCTGGTGCTGACCGCCTCGCAGCACCGCCAGGCGGCATTCCAGGCGGCCGAGTTCCTGATGGACTATCTCAAGACCAACGCGCCGTTCTGGAAGAAGGAAGAGAGCGCCACCGGCACCGGCTGGGTCGAGGCCCATGCCCGTGACGACGAGGCGGCCGCACGCTGGACCCGATCCTGATGGCGAGAGCGACGAGAAAGACCCCGCGCGGCCCCGCCGCGCCAAAACTCGCGAAGGTCGGCCCCGGTGAGCTGGTCACGCTGATCGATTTCGTCCGCTATGCGGTCAGCCGCTTCAATGAGGCAAAGCTCGCCTTCGCCCATGGCACGACCGATCCGGTCGCCGAAGCCGCCTTCCTGGTCTGCGAAGCCCTGCATCTGCATCCCGACCAGTTCGAGATTTTTGCCCATGCCCGCCTCACGTCGGCGGAAGGCAAGACCCTGCTCGATCTCATCCATCAGCGCGTCACGACGCGCAAACCGGCCGCCTATCTCGTCAACAAGGTCTACATGCGCGGCCTGCCCTTCTATGTCGACGAGCGCGTCATCGTTCCGCGCTCCTTCATCGGCGAGCTCCTGGATTCGCATTTCGGCGGCGACGGCGATGCCGGCTCGCTGATCGACGATCCCACGGCCGTCGAGCGCGTGCTCGACCTCTGCACGGGATCGGGATGCCTCGCGATCCTCGCCGCACATCATTTCCCGAACGCGACGATCGATGCCGTCGATATCTCGAAGGGCGCGGTCGAAGTCGCCGCGCGAAATGTCCGCGAATACGGGCTCGACGACCGGATCAGTCTGCACCGCGGCGACCTGTTCACCCCGCTCGGTGACAACAAATACGATTTGATCATCACCAACCCGCCTTACGTCGACGCCGAAGGCATGGCGGCGCTGCCGCCGGAGTGCCGCGCCGAGCCGAAGCTCGCCTTCGACGGCGGTGCCGACGGCCTCGATGTGGTCCGCCGGATCCTGCGAGACGCGCCCGATCATCTGACGCCGGACGGCGGGCTGATCTGCGAGATCGGCCGCGGACGCGAACTGGTCGATGAGGCCTTTCCTGAACTGCCGCTGCTCTGGCTGGACACCGAGGAGTCCGAGGGCGAGGTTTTCTGGATCGCGGCGGCCGATCTGGGCTGATCCGTCACGACAGCTGCGACCCCGGCGGAACAAGTCAAATTCCGCCACGTTCATCCCCTGACGAATTTTCTCGCTCTCGGAGGATGTCCCGCATGCTCGCGCCATCGGGCGAATTGCTGCGCGCCGGCGTGGCGCTGAAACTCAACCATCTCAAGCGCGCCGCACAGTCCTATCTGCGTGACCGCACCAATCAGGCCACCGGACGCGCAACCTCCTATGCGGTCGCGGCGGGGCTGTTCGCGGCGGCCGGGCTGTTCCTGATCGCGACCTTCCTTGTCGGTCTGATCGCGCTGTATCGCTGGGTTGCGATCACATACGGACAATTCTGGGGCTTTGGCGCCGTCGCAGCCCTGCTCCTGGTGTTGGCTGCAGCCTGCGCCGGAGTGGCCATGGCCCAAATCAAGCGCCGGACCAGGCCGATCGTGCCGCTCGCCAGCCGCATGCGCGTTGCGATCGCCACACCGCGGATCCCGCGCGGGACGGTCCAGCAGGCGGTGAAGGAGGTCGCAACGACGATCCCGCTGGTTCCCCTCGCGCCCGGCGAACGCCGCCACGGCGGCAACATTTCGCGGGCTGCGACAAACCGGCCCGTACAGCTTGGCCTGATGCTCGCCGCGATCGGATTGGTGGGCTTCACAGCCGCGCGTCGGAGACGTCACGGTCACCGCTTGGACGCCTGACATGCGTGCGCGGCAGTCCGAGCAGTTCGACAGCTGGCTGCTGGTGGCAGCCACGACGGTTTTCGTGCTCACGGCGGAACGATACTTTCAGGACTCCGGCTTGATTCGGCCGGGGCCTCCGCAGGACCACCGCAACAACGAAGCAAGCTCACCGGAAACGAACCCGGCAGGCGCAGCCCTGCAGGCCGGCCATGGCCGCCGCTCGAAAAGCCCGTTCGCGATCCCCTGGAGGGGCTGGAAGGACATTTTCTGGCGGACCTACCAGCGCATCGACGACGACCGCCTGCTCGCGACCGCCGGCGGCGTCGTATTCTTCGGGCTGCTCGCGATCTTCCCCGCCGTCACCGCGCTGGTCTCTTCCTACGGACTGTTCGCCGACCCCTCGACGATCAGCAGCAATCTGCAAACGCTCGCGCTGATGCTGCCCGAGGGCGCGTTCCAGATCGTCGAGGACCAGGTCGCGCGCGTGGTGTCCAATGGCAATACGGCCCTCGGCGTGACTTTCCTGTTCGGCCTCCTGCTTGCGATCTGGAGCGCCAATGCCGGCGTCAAATCCATCTTCGACGCCCTCAACGTCGCCTATGAGGAGCGCGAGAAGCGCAGCTTCATCAAGCTGAACCTGATTTCTCTGAGTTTCACGGTCGGCGGCATCGCCGCACTGCTGTTGATGGTGGGCGCCGTGGTTGCCTTCCCGCTCGCGCTCGACCATCTCGGCATGGCGCCCGAGAGCAAGCTGATCGTCGCGCTGGCGCGCTGGCCGCTGCTGCTCGTCATCCTGCTGGCGGCGCTCGCCATCCTCTACCGCTTCGCGCCCAGTCGCGACGCGCCGCGCTGGCAGTGGCTGAGCATCGGCGCGGTGACGGCCGCGATCCTCTGGATTGCCGGCTCCGCCTTGTTGTCCTGGTATCTGTCCGAATTCGCCAATTACAACGCGACCTACGGCTCGCTCGGCGCGGCGATCGGACTGATGATGTGGATGTGGGTGTCGGCGATCGTCATCATGTTCGGCGCCGAGCTGAATTCGGAGATCGAACGGCAAACCCTGCGCGACACGACCACCGGGCGGCCCAAGCCGCTCGGCAACCGCGAGGCCGTCTCGGCCGATACGGTCGGCGCCGCAGCGCCAACCTGATCACGGCGGTCAGGCCGGAGATTGTCCGGCCTGACCGATTCGCCGTCACCGCTTGGTGATGACGGCTTCCAGATACTCGCTGTGCACCACGACCGTGCCGTCATCGGCATGGTTGAACTCGTCGAGCAGCGTCATGAGATCGCGCCGCAGCGCCGCCTGGCCGCTCTCGTCGAGGGCGGCGAACGCCTTCAGCATCGGCCCGTAAAACGACTTGAACACGTCGAGCCAGTGATCCGGCGAGCGATAGCGGAACACGAACATGCGCGGTTCGGCGGCGATCTCCGAGGCCTGGCCTCCGAACATCTCCTCGAGCCGCGCCGGCGTGCCCCACAGCGCGGGCGACTTCACCCCTGCCGGCGGCGGCAAATGCTTGCCGATAATCTTGAAGAGCTGGCCGATAAAGCCTTGCGGCGTCCAATTGGCGAGGCCGATCTTGCCGCCGGATTTGCAGACCCGCGCGAGCTCGGAAGCCGCCTTGTCCTGGTCCGGCGTGAACATGACGCCGAAGGTCGAAAGCACGACGTCGTAGCTCGCATCCGCAAACGGCAACGCTTCGGCGTCCGCCTCGCGGAACTCGACCATCAGATGCTCCGCCGCGGCCCGCTCGCGGCCGCGCTTGAGCAGCGCCGGCACATAGTCGGTGGATGTGACGTCACACCAGCGCCGCGCCGCTGCCAGCGTCGCATTGCCGTTGCCGGCGGCGACGTCCAGCACCTTGCTGCCGGCGCGCAGGTCGAGCGCCTCGCAGAGCTGCTCGCCGACGATCTGCAAGGTGGTGCCGACGACGGCATAGTCGCCGGACGACCAGGCGCCGTGCTGGCGCTGCTTCACGGCGGCGAGATCGGGTTGAGCGGTGGCCGGCTTGATCGCGGCGGATGTCGACATGGCAATCTCCTGCGGTTGAAAACGCCGGGACGATAGGGCGCATGCGGTTCGCTGGCCTTGAGAGCGGCGTTATTTTAGGCTGAGAGCACCTTGATTTCCGGACAGGAGCCGAGGAGCAGCGTGACATTTCAGTTCGAGGATTTCGTGCTCGATCCCGAACGCCGCGAATTGCGGCAGATGGAGACGCTCGTCGCGATCGAGCCCCAGGTGTTCGATCTGCTGCTCTATCTGGTCCGCAACCGTGAGCGCGTGGTGACACGGGACAATCTGCTCGACGCGATCTGGAACGGCCGCGTCGTCTCGGAATCCACGCTGACCAGCCGGATCAACGCGGCGCGCCGTGCGGTCAACGACAATGGCGACGAGCAGCGGCTGATCCGCACCATCGCCCGCAAGGGCATGCGGTTCGTCGGCGAGGTGACCGAGCACTCCAAAGCAGCAACACCGGCTGCGGCGGCCGGACCGTCCGCCCCGCCACCGGCGGCCTTGCAGCTGCCCGACCGTCCCGCCATCGCGGTCCTGCCCTTCGTCAACATGAGCGGCGAGGCCGAACAGGATTATTTCTCCGACGGCATCAGCGAGGACATCATCACCGCGCTATCGAAGCTGCGCTGGTTCTTCGTCATCGCGCGCAACTCCTCCTTTGTCTACAAGGGCCGCGCGGTTCACCTGCGCCAGATCGCCGAAGAGCTGGGCGTGCGCTATGTCGTCGAGGGCAGCGTCCGCAAGGAAGGCGACCGCGTCCGCATCACCGCGCAGCTCAACGACGTCGCGACCGGCAGCCATCTCTGGGCCGAACGCTACGACCGCGAGCTCGCCGACGTCTTCGCCGTGCAGGACGAGATCACTGAACGCATCGTCGCCGCGATCGAGCCGCAGCTCTATGCCGCGGAGAATTTTCGCGCCGAGCGCAAGCCGCCCGGCAGCATGGATGCCTGGGATCTCGTGATGCGCGCCCTCTCCCACTACTGGCGCGTGACGCGGCACGATCACGTGGTGGCACAGGCCCTGCTCGAAAAGGCCATCGCGCTCGACCCCGACTACGGCAAGGCGCTCGGGCTGCTCGGCACAAGCTACATGTTCACGGCGCATATGGGCTGGATGGAGATGGCCGCCGCCATATCCGCCGCCGAGCGCGCGGCGGGGGCCGCAATCCGCGCCGACAGTGAGGATGCCTGGGCGCACAATGCGCTCGGCCATGTCAATCTGTTCGCACGGCGGTTCGACGACTCGCTGGCCGAATTCGAGACCGCGCTGCGGCTCAATCCGAACTTTGCGCTCGCGCAGGGCTATTATGGGCTGGCGCTCGGCTATTGCGGCCGCTGGCGGGACGCCGACGAGGCGGCGCGGCGAGCGATCCGCCTCAGCCCGCGCGATCCCTACGCGCCGGTCTATTTCGGCATCGCCGCCTTTGCCCGCTTCCTCGGCAGCGACTACGAAGAAGCCATCCGACTGGCGCAGGAATCCCTGCGCCAGCGCAGCGATTTCGTCGGCGGACACCGGGTACTGACCGCGGCCGCCGGCATGGCCGGGAATGCCGAGACCGCCAGCGCGGCCCTGAAGGAACTCCGCCGCGCGCAGCCAAACGTGTCGCTGGCCTGGATCGCCGAGTTCATGCCGATCAGGCTCGCCCCCGACCGCGAGCACTACCTCGAAGGCTTTCGCCGCGCCGGGCTGACCTGACCCGCGAACAGGCCGCTATCCCCTCGAATCAACAATGATGTTAGGCTCGTGCCGCTTGGGGGAGCATGAGGCGTGACGGGGTCGCACAGCGGCCCGTGTTTTCCCGGGGTGAGGCAGCAGCTCTTTGAGGCGTAGCGCGCGGCATGATTCGCATTTCGACGATCTTCATCGCCATCTGCATGGTTCTGGTCGCGGCCTCGCTCGGGCTTGTGCTCTACGCGGTCGCGGGCATCAGCGGAACCGAATCAGCGATCGTGGCGCTGACCGCCCTGACCTTCCTGATCCTCTACAATGCAGTGTCGATGCGGCTGCGCGACCGCAGCGACGTCGGCGGCCAGATCGCCGACCTCTCGCGCGGCACCGCCGACCTCGCCCGCCAGGTGGCCGAGTTCGGCCGCCGGCTTGCGGCCGTCGAGGGGCGCATCGCTTCTTCCAATTCGACCAACTCCGACCGCATCCAGTCGGTGGTGGGCGAGATCAACGAGCTCGGCGGATTGGTCAGGCAGCTCGCCACCACCGTGTCGGCCCATGAGGATCTGATGGCCGGCCACGCGCCGGTGCCGGCCCCCGCCCCGGTCGCGAGGCCGGAGCCGGAGGCGCCGCTCGACCTGATTGCGTCGTTCGAGGAGCTGCCGGCTGCCCCTCCCCCAGTGCCCGCACCGCCGGCGCGGCCGGCCCCACCGGCGGTCCAGAGCCGGACCGCCAATCCGGTTCAGACGGCCAATGGCCGCAACCAGACCCAATTGCTGGCGACGCTGCGCAACGCGATCGACGAGAACCGCATCGACATCTTCCTCCAGCCGATGGTGACGCTGCCGCAGCGCAAGGTCCGGTTCTACGAGGCGGTCACGCGCCTGCGCGACGAGCGCGACCAGCTGATCGCGGCCGAGGAATTCATCAGCATCGCGGAGGCCTCGGGCCTGATCGGGCGCATCGACAACATGGTGATGCTGCGCTGTGTGCAGGTGCTGCGGCGACTGATGGTGCGCAACAAGGACGTCGGCGTGTTCTGCAACGTCGCGGCCTCCACGCTCGGCAATTCCACCACCTTCGCGCAATATCTCGACTTCCTCGAAGCCAACCGGGCGCTGGCGCCCTCGCTGGTGCTCGAATTCAAGCAATCGACGTTCCGCAATCTCGGCCCGGCCGAGACCGAGAATCTTGCTGCGCTCGCGCAGCGCGGCTTCCGTTTCTCCATCGACCATGTCACGGATTTGCGCATCGAGCCGCGCGAGCTCGCCGACCGCGGCGTGCGCTTCATCAAGGTGCCGGCGACGCTGCTGCTCGACCCGAAACAGGCGTCGGCCTCGGACATCCACCCCTCCGACCTCTCCGACCTGCTCGGTCGCTTCGGCATCGACCTGATCGCCGAGCGGATCGAGGGCGAGCGCGCCGTGATTGACCTGCTCGACTATGACGTTCGGTTCGGCCAGGGGTTCCTGTTCGCGCCGCCCCGGCCATTGCGGCCGGAGGGGGCATCTGCTACCGGCGGGGCCGCGCCGACCCAGGCGCAGGACACTCAGGGATCCAATGGCTCCGGCACACCAAGCCCAGGCGCGACGTCAGCCGCGCCTCCGGCACAACGCATCACCGGCAACGCCGCGCTGGCGCGCCGCCTCTGATCGGCCGCGCGCATCATGACCACGCTGCATTTCGCCGAAAGCCTGCGCGAGCTCGTGGGCGGCGTGGACGTCGTGCTCAGCGACATATGGGGCGTGGTTCACAACGGCCTCGAATCCTTCCCCGAAGCCTGCGAAGCGCTGCACACCTATCGCAGCCGCGGCGGTACGGTGATCCTGATCACAAACGCGCCGCGCCCGGCCGACTCCGTGCAGCGGCAATTGCGCAAGCTCGGCGTCGCCGACGAAACCTACGACGCGATCGTGTCGTCAGGCGACCTGACTCGGCTCTATGTCGCCGCGCATCCCGGCAGCAAGATGTTCTGGCTCGGTCCCGAGCGCGACAACTCGATCTACCGCGGCCTCGATGCGGTGACCGCGCCGCTGGAAGAGGCCGATTACATCGTCTGCACCGGCCTCTATGACGACGAGACCGAGACGGCGGAAGACTATCGCGGCATGATGCTGAAGGCGCGCGAGCGCAAGCTGACGCTGGTCTGCGCCAACCCCGACATCGTGGTGGAACGCGGTGACCGGCTGATCTATTGCGCCGGCGCGATCGCCGAGCTCTATCGCGAGCTCGGCGGCGAGGTGATCTTCTACGGCAAGCCGCACCGGCCGATCTACGAGCGCGCGATGGCGCTCGCCGGCGAACGCCAGGGCCACCAGATCGACCGCAAAAAGGTGCTGGCGATCGGCGATTCGGTCCGTACCGATCTCACCGGCGCGCGCGAGTTCGGCATCGATTGCCTGTTCGTGACCCGCGGCATCCATGCCGAGGAGTTCGAGGGGCTCGACCAGCTCGACCCGGCCTCCGTGCTGGAATTGTTCGGCCACCCGCCGAAGGCGCTGATGCGCGAACTGAAATGGTAGTGAGCTGATCGACACTCCGCAGTCGCGTGAGCATCGATCCCGGAACGACAAACCCAATAAAGAAAGCCCGGGACAACCGCCCGGGCCTTCCGAATTCACCTGATGGCTTCGATCGCGCCTTACGCGCTCGCCATGTCCGGGAAGACCGCCTCGATCTTGGTCTTCAGCGTCGCCGCGTTGAACGGCTTGACGATGTAGTTGTTCACGCCGGCCTTCTTGGCCGCGATCACGTTCTCGGTCTTCGATTCGGCCGTGATCATGATGAAGGGCGTGGTGGCGAGGTTCGGATCCGCGCGCACTTCGCGCAGCAGGTCGTATCCCGTCATCGGCTCCATGTTCCAGTCGGAAATCACGAGACCGTACTTCTTGCCGCGCATCTTGTTCAGCGCAGCCGAACCGTCGCTGGCATCATCGATATTCTCGAAGCCAAGCTGCTTCAGGAGATTCCTGATGATCCGGATCATGGTGCTGTAGTCGTCCACCACCAGAACCGACATCGACAAATCAACCGCCATCTCGACTCCCCCAACGCAAACCAAGGAATATTACAATCGGACCTGCCAAGCCGGAGCCCGGCGGTTCCACTCGCCAAGGACTAACACCAAGGCGTTAAACAGCCCGTTAATTGGGGGCGCCCCCGCTTGACTGAAATCGCATTCGAGGCGGCCGCCCCCTCCCGCTTGACTTCATCCGGCCGGTCAAGCCACGGTCCCGGCCGGTCCCGCCGGCTCGAGAATTCCCCTGATGGCCCCGCATTTTACCATTATCCGCGACACCACGCCGGACTCCGCGATTGCAAGGGGCGCCGTGGTCGCCATGGGCAATTTCGACGGCGTTCATCTCGGCCACCGCGCCGTGATCGCTGCAGCCCTGGAGATGGGCCGGACACATGGCCGCCCCGCGCTGGCATTGACCTTCGAGCCGCACCCGCGGCGATTCTTCAGCCCTAACACCCCGCAATTCCGCCTGACGGAAGAACGGGCCAAGCTGCGGCTTCTGGCCGGCACCGGGCTTGCCGGCGCCGTGGTCATGACCTTCGACAAGGCCAGGGCCGGGACCAGCGCACAAGATTTCATTCACCATGAGCTGATCGGACGCCTCGGCGTCAGCGGCATCGCGGTCGGTTACGACTTCCATTTCGGCAAGGGTCGCGTCGGCTCGCCGAGCCTCCTGGTCAACGAGGCGCCCCGGCTCGGCATCGAAGTCGACGTGCAGCCGCACGTCGACTTCGACGAGCGGCCGGTCTCCTCCAGTGCGATCCGGATCGCACTCGCCGAGGGCCAACTCGACGAAGCCACCAACATGCTGGGCGGCCCCTGGTTCATCACCGGCGAGGTCATCCACGGCGAGAAGCGCGGCCGCGATCTCGGCTATCCCACGGCCAACATCCGGCTGGATGCCAATTGCGGCCTCAAGCACGGCATCTATGCGGTGCGGGTCGGCCGCGGCACCGAACGCCTCGACGGCGTTGCCAGCTTCGGCCGCCGCCCGACTTTCGACAATGGCGCCCCGCTGCTGGAAATCTTCCTGTTCGACTTCAAGGGCGACCTTTACGGGCAGGCGCTCGACTGCGCCTTTGTCGGCTTCATCCGCGAGGAGCTGAAATTCGACAGCCTGGATGCCCTGATCCGCCAGATGGACGACGATTCCACCCGCGCCCGCACCATGCTCGCGGCCGCCCCGGACGCGTTTCCGAGGCTTGGCGTGATCGATTGAGGGCTCGAAGCGGGCCTGTCGGCCTTTGCGCTTCCCCCGCCCGGCTGCTATGGAGAGCCCATGTTTGCGCGGCGCATCATAGGGATTAGCGGCCCGGCTTCCGCCTGAGCTTTCGGCTCGGCGCAAGACCGGGATTTTGTCGTTTCACCCCGCGATTCCGCATCGCCATCCGTTCCCGCGCCCTTCCGAGCCAGTCAGCCTCATGTCCGAAAAGCCGCAAAAGTCCGACGCCAAAGACTATTCCAAGACCCTTTATCTGCCGCAGACCGAATTCCCGATGCGGGCCGGCCTGCCGCAGCGCGAGCCGGAGTTGCTGAAATACTGGAACGACATCGGCCTCTACGACAAGCTGCGCCAGGAAGCGCGGGGCCGCGCAAAATTCGTGCTGCATGACGGCCCGCCCTATGCCAACGGCAACATCCATATCGGGCACGCCCTCAACAAGATCCTCAAGGACGTCGTGACCAAGAGCCAGCAGATGCTCGGCTTCGACTCCAATTACGTGCCCGGCTGGGACTGCCACGGCCTTCCGATCGAATGGAAGATCGAGGAGGAGAACTACCGCTCCAAGGGCAAGCAGAAGCCCGACTTCCGCGACTCCACCGCAATGGTGGCGTTCCGCAAGGAATGCCGCGCCTATGCGACCAACTGGATCAACGTGCAGCGCGAGGAGTTCAAGCGGCTCGGCATCATCGGCGACTGGGATCACCCCTATCAGACGATGAGCTATCCGGCCGAAGCACAGATCGCGCGCGAGCTGATGAAATTCGCCGCCAACGGCACGCTGTATCGCGGCTCCAAGCCGGTGATGTGGAGCGTGGTCGAGAAGACCGCGCTCGCGGAAGCCGAGGTCGAGTACGAGGACTACACCTCCGACATGGTCTGGGTAAAATTCCCGGTCACCTCGCCCGCGCATGGCGCGCTTGCCTCCGCCAGCGTCGTGATCTGGACCACCACACCGTGGACGCTGCCCGGAAACCGCGCGATCTCGTTCTCGCCCAAGATCGCCTACGGCCTCTACAAGGTGACGGACGCGGCCGCCGACAATTGGGCCAAGACCGGCGACCTCCTGATCCTGGCCGATGCGCTCGCCGCCGAGGTGTTCAAGCAGGCGCGCGTCACGGCCTATGAGAAGGTGCGCGACATTCCCGGCGACACGCTGGACGCCGTGGAATGCGCCCATCCCTTGCGCGGCCTCGATGGCGGTTACGAGTTCATCGTGCCGCTGCTCGCCGGCGAGCATGTCACCGACGACACCGGCACCGGCTTCGTGCACACGGCGCCGAGCCACGGCCGCGAAGACTTCGACGTCTGGACGGCCAACACCCGCGAGCTCGATGCGCGCGGCATCTCGACCGCCATCCCCTACACCGTCGACGAGAACGGCACCTACACCGCGCAGGCCCCGGGCTTCACCGGCAAGCGCGTGCTCAACGACAAGGGCGAGAAGGGCGATGCCAACGAGGCCGTGATCAAGGCGCTGATCGAGGCCGGCAAGCTGCTCGCGCGCGGCCGCCTCAAGCATCAATATCCGCATTCGTGGCGCTCGAAAAAGCCGGTGATCTTCCGCAACACGCCGCAATGGTTCATCGCGATGGACAAGGACATCAGCGAGGATGGCCACGCGAAGAAGGGCGACACCCTGCGCGCCCGCGCGCTACGCGCGATCTCGGTCACGCAATGGGTGCCGCCGGCGGGCGAGAACCGCATCAACGGCATGATCGCCAACCGGCCGGACTGGGTGATCTCGCGCCAGCGCGCCTGGGGCGTGCCGATCGCCGTGTTCGTTCGCGAGAAGAGCGACGGCTCGGCCGAGATCCTGCAAGACGAGATCGTCAACCAGCGCATCACCGAGGCCTTCATGGAGGAAGGCGCGGACGCCTGGTACATGGACGGCGCCCGCGAGCGCTTTCTCGGGTCCCGCGCAGCCGAGGACTGGAAGAAGGTCGACGACATCTGCGACGTCTGGTTCGATTCCGGCTCCACGCACGCCTTCGTGCTGGAGGATCGGCAGAACTTCCCGCAGCTCGGCAACATCGTCCGCAAGATCGACGGCGGCGACGACACCGTGATGTATCTGGAAGGCAGCGACCAGCATCGCGGCTGGTTTCATTCCTCGCTGCTGGAAAGCGCGGGCACGCGCGGCCGCGCGCCCTACGACATCGTGCTCACCCACGGCTTCACGCTCGACGAGAACGGCCGCAAGATGTCGAAGTCGCTCGGCAACACCGTCGAGCCGCAGAAGGTGATCAAGGATTCGGGAGCGGACATCCTGCGCCTGTGGGTCTGCGCCACCGACTATGCCGACGACCAGCGCATCGGCCCCGAGATCCTGAAGAACACCATCGAGACCTATCGCAAGCTGCGCAACTCGATCCGCTGGATGCTTGGAACGTTGCATCATTTCAAGGCGAGCGAGAAGGTCGCCCATGCCGAGATGCCCGAGCTCGAGCGGCTGATGCTGCACGAATTGGCCGGCCATGCCGAAACCGTTCACAAGGCCTATGCCGCCTTCGACTACAAGACCGTCGTCGCAAGCCTCTCGGCCTTCATGAACTCGGAGCTGTCGGCGTTCTACTTCGATATCCGCAAGGACACGCTGTATTGCGATCCGCCGTCCTCGCCGGCGCGCAAGGCGGCGCTCACCGCGATCGAGCTCCTGTGCGATACCCTCCTGAAATGGCTCGCGCCGATCCTGAGCTTCACGACCGAGGAAGCGTGGCGGATGTTCCGGCCGAACGCCGAGCCCTCGGTGCATCTGACGCTGTTCCCGGAGAACCTCGAAAGCTTGCGCGACGACAAGCTCGCCGCAAAGTGGGAAGCGATCCGCAACGTCCGCCGCGTCGTCACCGGCGCACTCGAGCTCGAGCGCGCCGCCAAGAACATCGGCTCCTCGCTCGAGGCCTCGCCGGTGATCTATGTCGCCGACCGCGACATGCTGGCGGCGCTGTTCGACACCGATCTCGCCGAAGTCTGCATCACTTCGAATTACGAGGTGCGTGAGGGCGAGGCGCCGGCCGATGCATTCCGTCTCGATGCCGTGCCCGGCGTCGCGGTCGTGGTGGAAAAGGCGGTCGGCACCAAATGCGCCCGCTCCTGGAAGATTTCGCCGATGGTCGGCGAAGACCCCGAATACCCCGACGTCACCCCGCGCGACGCCAAGGCGCTGCGCGAATGGAAGGCGTTGGGGGTGAGGGTCTGATCCCGGCATGACCCCGCTCCGCGCCGGCATCCTCTCGGCCGTGGTCACGCTCGTGGCTGACCAGGCCTCAAAACTTTGGCTGCTGAACGTTTTCGACCTCGCCCGTCGCGGCGCGGTGAAGGTGATGCCGTTCTTCGACCTGGTGCTGGCCTGGAACATCGGCATCAGTTTCGGCTGGCTCCAGAACGACAGCCAGGCAGCTCAGCTCGCGCTCATGGCGGTCAAGGTCCTCGCCGTGGTCGCACTGGCGATCTGGATGGCCCGTTCGCACACCCTGCTCGCAACCGTGGCGCTCGGCCTGATCATCGGCGGTGCCATCGGCAATGGCATCGACCGCCTGGCCTATGGCGCGGTGGTCGATTTCGCCCTGTTCCATGTCGAGATCGGCGGAAATACCTATAATTGGTACGTGTTTAACCTCGCGGACGTGGCGATCGTTGCTGGGGTGGCGGCGCTATTGTATGATTCCTTCCTGGGGGTACCCGCCGCAAAAGCGCCCTGATCCCGGCCGATACGGGCTGGCAGGTGGAACCTTGCTTTTTGCGAGGATTGGCGGCGTGTGAGCGGCAATCTGCCACGATATGGAACAGGTACAGTGATGCGCAGCTCGAAGACCAGCGGTTCGATGGTTCGAGGTCCCCGGCGGGAAGGCCGGCGGGCATTGAAACTGTCCGCGGTCGCGCTCGGCATCGGTCTCGTCATGGCCGCTGGCGCCGCCCGCGCCGGTGACGACGACGACGATGACGACATGACCTTCGAAGAGAAGCTCATCGACAATCTGATGTCCGGCCTCGGCGGCAGGAGCATGGAGAAGCCCGGCATCGAGTACCGCGAGCGCTCGCCGCTGGTCGTGCCGCCCAAGCTCGACCTGCCGCCGCCGGCTGCGACCGAGGCCAACGTTGCGCCGAACTGGCCGAAGGATCCCGACGAGAGGCGCCGCAAGGAAGCCATCGCCGCGCGGAAGAAAGCACCCAAGGCGACGGAGAGCTGGCAGGCAGGCCGACCGCTCTCGCCAAGCGAGATGAACGCCGCCAGGACGGCCGGGCCGTCCCGCCAAAGCAACGAACCGCTCCAGCCCGGCAACAGCACCAATAACCCGACGCTCAGCCCCGCCCAGCTCGGATACACTGGCGGCCTGTGGAAGCTCTTCAAAGGGAGCGACCCCGAGTCCAAGCAGTTCACGTCGGAGCCGCCGCGCCAATCGCTGGTGGAACCGCCGGCGGGATATCAGACGCCGTCGCCCAACTATGCCTACGGCTCCGGGCCGGATAATTCGAAGCGAACTTACTTCGACGTCCAATCTGGCAAGGAGAAGGAGAAATAGCTCCCGCCGTGCCGCGACATTTCGGCATGAGCGGAGCTGCCGCCGGCTCTCTCATGCGGTCCCTGATTGCTCTCGAATTGATGGCGTTCTCTGCTTCGTGACGCGAAGCCTCAGCCGCGCAGTGTACCATAGTGTGGCTCCGGGCCGGACATCCGCGCTCGGTCTTTCAAAAGGATCATGATGTCCTCTCACCGATCGGCGGTCTGCTTCCTTGCCGCGCTGCTTTCGACGAGCGTCCTCTCAGCCGGCGCCGCCCTCGCCCAGACCACGGTGACATCGGCTCCGCCCGCCAGCTTCACGCTCGGCAACGGCCTGCAGGTGGTGGTGATTCCGGATCACCGCACGCCCGTGGTCACGGAGATGATCTGGTACAAGGTCGGCTCGGCAGACGAGACGCCGGGCAAGTCCGGGCTCGCCCACTTCCTCGAGCACCTGATGTTCAAGGGCACCTCGAAGCATCCCGTCGGCGAGTTTTCGCAGACCGTGCTCCGCGTCGGCGGCAACGAGAACGCCTCGACCTCGGTCGACTACACCAACTATTACCAGCGCGTGCCGCGCGAGCAGTTGCCGACCATGATGGAGTTCGAGGCCGATCGCATGACCGGCCTGATCCTCAAGGACGAGAACGTGCTGCCCGAGCGCGACGTCGTGCTTGAAGAATACAACATGCGCGTCGCCAACAATCCGGACGCGCGGCTCAACGAGCAGATCATGGCCGCGCTCTATCTCAATCATCCCTACGGCCGGCCAGTGATCGGCTGGCACCAGGAGATCGAGAAGCTCGATCGCGAGGATGCGCTCGCCTTCTACCGCCGCTTCTACGCGCCGAACAATGCGATCCTGGTGATCGCTGGCGACGTCGAGGCCGCCGACGTCCGCCCGCTGGTCGAGCGCAATTTCGGCGGGATCCCGGCCCAGCCCGCGATCCCGGCGCGGCGTGTTCGGCCACAGGAGCCGGAGCCGGCCGCACCGCGCACCGTCACATTGTCCGACCCGCGCGTCGAGCAGCCAGGCTTGCGCCGCTACTACCTGGTGCCCTCCGCGACGACGGCCGCGGCCGGCGAGAGCGCGGCCCTCGACGTGCTGGCGCAGCTGATGGGCAGCGGCAGCAATTCCTATCTCTACCGCGCGCTCGTGGTCGACAAGCCGCTGGCGGTCTCCGCCAGCGCCAGCTATTCGAGTACATCGCTCGATCCGACCCAGTTCGCGATCTCCGCCTCGCCGAAATCCGGTGTCAGCTTTGCCGAGGTCGAGCAGGTGATCGACGGCGTCATCGCCGACATCGCGCAGAAACCGATCCGCGCCGAGGATCTGGAGCGCGTGAAGACCCAGCTCATCGCGGAGGCGATCTACGCCCAGGACAACCAGGCGGTGCTGGCGCGCTGGTATGGCGGCGCGCTGTCCACGGGACTGTCGATCGAGGACATCAGGAGCTGGCCCGACCGCATCCGCGCCGTCACCGCCGAGCAGGTTCGCACCGTCGCGCAGAAATGGCTCGAGAAGAAGCGCTCGGTGACGGGCTATTTGATCAAGGACACCGCGACCACCAAGCGCGAGGAGAAGCGTTCGTGACCTATTTCTTCCTTCGCGCAAGACACTTCCTATGCACGAGACACTTCGCGCTGTCCTTCGTTACCGGCGCAGTCCTTGCGCTCGCGACCGTCGCGCCGTCGCAGGCGGCTGCAAAGATCCAGCACCTGACCTCGCCGGGCGGCATCGAAGCCTGGTTCGTGCAGGACGCGACCGTGCCGCTGATCGCCATGGAATATTCCTTTGCCGGCGGCTCGGCCCAGGATCCCAAGGACAAGTCGGGCGTCGCCAATCTGGTCGGCGACCTCCTCGACGAAGGCTCCGGCGATCTGGATTCCAAAACCTTTCATGAGCGGCTCGACCGCCGCGCCATTGAGCTGTCCTTCAGCGCCACCCGCGACACGTTCCGCGGCAGTCTGCGCATGCTGCGCGACAACAAGGACGAAGCCTTCGACCTGCTCAGGAGTGCGCTGACCTCGCCGCATTTCGACATTGCCGATGTCGAACGCATCCGCTCTCAAGTCATCTCGAGCCTGCGCCGCGAGACCACCAACCCGACCTCGCTGGCGAGCCGCAAGTTCCTGGAAATCGCCTTCGGCGATCATCCCTACGGCCGGCAGACCAACGGCAACCTCGACAGCGTTCCGACCATCACGGTCGCCGACATGAAGGATTATGTCGGCCGCGTGCTTGCCAAGGACACGCTGAAGATCGCGGTCGTCGGCGACGTCGATCCGGCCACGCTCGGCAAGCTGCTCGACCACACGTTTGGGAGCCTGCCCGCCAAGGCTCGTCTCGCGCCGGTCCCCGACATCGAGGCGGCCAAGCCGCCGCAACGCGCCTTCGTGCCGCTCGACGTGCCGCAGACCGTCATCACCTTCGGCGGCCCTGGCGTGAAGCGCAGCGATCCGACCTTCATGGCGGCCTATGTGGTCAACCACATCCTCGGCGGCGGGGGACTGTCCTCCCGGCTCTATCGCGAGGTCCGCGAGAAGCGCGGCCTGGCCTATTCGGTGTTCGAATCCCTGCTCTGGATGGAGCATTCGGCGCTCTTCATCGGCAATACCGGCACGCGCGCCGACCGCGCCGGCGACACCATCGACGCCATCGAGAAGGAAGTGCGCCGAATTGCCGAGGAGGGACCGACGCAGAAGGAGCTTGACGAGGCCAAGTCCTATCTCAAGGGCTCGCAGATGTTGGCGCTCGATAGCTCCTCCAAGCTCGCGCAGGCGCTGCTGCAGTACCAGCAGGACAAACTGCCGATCGACTATATCGAGAAGCGCAACGGCATCGTCGACGCGGTGACCCTTGATGACGCCAAGGCGGCCGCGAGGCGCCTCTGGGGCCAGGGCCTCCTGACCGTCGTCGTCGGCCGCGCCCCGCAGGCCGCCGCGCAACCGGCCGCGGCGCCGGCCACGAAGTCGAACTGACGCCCTGAAATGTCCTGAAATGGCCGGGCTCGCCCGGCCATTTGCATTTCCACGGTGCACCATTGCCCAATGTAGACGTCCGGGATATGTCCGGGCATCACGAATGGTGCCACCATGCTGCGGATATCCCGCGATCTCGTTATCGACGAGGACGACATCGAGATCGGCTTCGTCCGCGCTTCCGGCCCGGGCGGGCAGAACGTCAACAAGGTCGCGACCTCGGCTCAATTGCGCTTCGACACGCGCAAGTTGACCCTTCCGGAGGACGCCGCGATCCGGCTCGCCCGCATTGCCGGCCAGCGCATGACCAAGGACGGCGTCATCGTGATCCACGCCCAGCGCTTCCGTACCCAGGAGCGCAATCGCCAGGACGCCATTGACCGGCTCGTCGATATCCTGAGCGAGGCGATGATACGCCCGACGCCGCGGCGTGCGACAAAGCCGACGTTTGGCTCCAAGCAGCGCCGCCTCGAGGGCAAGAAGCGCCGCAGCGACATCAAGGCCGGACGCGGCGGCGGCCGCGGTTTCGACGACTGATCGACCGGACGCTGACCACGAAACTTCATCGTGTAGAGCGATCGAACGGCGCGATTGCGATGCAATCCGCCTCGTGTGGTCATCGCTTAGGGATTTCGAGGCGGTTTCGCGGAATTGTGCTCCGCATATGCGGCAGCGCGGAACGTCATGACCCGCGAGTATCTCCGCTTGCAGCAAAATAGCCCGCTACTACCACCGCATGTTTGGCGGCGCCTAGAGTTTGCGCATGCTGAATTTGACGTGGATGGGCGAGCTCTTGGCGATGCGTGCAGTCGTGCTGGGATTGTGCACCGCGATGGTGCTGATTGTGCGGGTTGCCGACGCGCAAATGCCCTTGCCGGCCGCAAAGCCGCCCGATGGCGCGACACTGTTCAAGCAGCAATGCGCGGTGTGCCACACCACGAACCTGTCAGAACCGGTACGGCAGGGCCCGCCGCTGGTGAAGATCGTCGGCCGGCCCGCCGGAAAGGTCGAAGGTTTTCATTATTCAGATGGCCTCGCCAAAGCTGACTTCGCCTGGGACGAGGCGAAGCTCGACGCCTGGCTGGCCAATCCGCAGGCCGTCATTCCCGGCGTGGTCATGGCCTATCGGCAGGCAAAACCGGAGACGCGCTCAGCCATCATCGCCTACCTCAAGGAGCTGAATTGAATGGCCAAGCCCGTCCATTCCATGATCCGCGTGCTGGATGAGGAACGCTCGCTCGATTTCTACAGACGCGCCTTTGGCCTCGAGGTCGCGGACCATCTGAAATTCGCGGACTTTGCCCTCATCTATCTGCGTCATCCCTCCTCACCTTTCGAAGTCGAGCTGACGGTCAATTTCGATCGCAAGGAAGCGTACGCGCTCGGCGACGGCTACGGCCATCTCGCCGTGGTGGTCG
Source organism: Bradyrhizobium sp. Bra64 (assembly GCF_024519875.1). Classification (NCBI taxonomy): domain Bacteria; kingdom Pseudomonadati; phylum Pseudomonadota; class Alphaproteobacteria; order Hyphomicrobiales; family Nitrobacteraceae; genus Bradyrhizobium; species Bradyrhizobium sp. Bra64. The sequence continues at coordinate 259,348 of NZ_JALJRD010000004.1, forward strand.
AGGACCTCGAGGCCGAGCATGTCCGTTTCGAGCGCGAGAAGCTCGCACCGGGGCCGCTGCGTGACTTCAAGCACGACGGCAAAACGCTGGCGCGCTTCTTCTTCGTCAGTGATCCCGATGGCTACAAGATCGAAGTGATCCAGCGGGGCGGACGCTTCAACTAACCAAATCAAAAAATCCAAATCACAAAAATCCACGGAGGAACCCATGAGAGAAGTCGATCGTCGAAGCAAGCATAGCCGCCGCGTCTTTCTCAAGGGCGCCGCAACCGCCGTGCCGGTCGCGGCCGTTGCGACCAGCGTCGCCGTCAGCATCGAGGGTGCCTGGGCCGATGAGGCCAGCACGCTCTCTCCCGCGACGATGAAAACGCTGCTGAAGGTCGCGCGCGACATCTATCCGCACGACGTCCTCGGCGACAGCTACTACATCACCGCGATCAAGCCGTGGGATGGCAAGGCGGCCAAGGATTCCGCCGTCAAGTCGCTGATCAGCGACGGCATCACGCGGCTCGATCAGAACGCGCGGGATCGCCACAAGGTGGCTTACGCCGAGGTGCCCTGGGAAGCCGACCGCGTGGTGCTCCTGAAGGAGATCGAGCAGAGCGACTTCTTCCAGAAGGTGCGAGGCGACCTGATCGTGTCGCTCTACAACCAGAAAGAGGTCTGGCCGCGGTTCGGATACGAAGGCTCCTCCGCCGAGCACGGCGGCTACATCAATCGCGGCTTCGCCGACATCGACTGGCTGCCGAAGGCTTAAAGCCCACCCCAACGGTTCAGGAGAACGCAGATGCCAAAATTCGATCTGAACGATTCCAGCGTTGTGGTGATCGTCGGCTCCGGCGCCGGCGGCGGCACGCTGGGCAACGAGTTCGCGCAGAAGGGCGTCAAGGTCGTCATTCTCGAAGCAGGTCCCCGCATCGAGAACCAGGACTTCGTCAACGACGAGTGGGAGAGCTTCTCGCAACTCGCCTGGACCGACGCGCGCACCACGTCGGGAACATGGCGCGTCGCCAAGGACTTCTCGGGCCTCCCCGCCTGGATCGTCAAGGCGGTTGGCGGCTCCACGACCCATTGGGCCGGAGCCTCGCTGCGCTTCGACGAGCACGAGTTCAGGGTCAAGAGCACCTACGGCAATCTCCCCGGCGCCAACCTCCTGGACTGGCCGGTGACGCTTGCGGAGATCGAGCCGTGGTACGCCAAGGCCGAGAACAAGATGGGCGTGACCCGCACCAACGGCATTCCCGGACTTCCCGGCAACAATAACTTCAAGGTGCTCGAAGCCGGCGCCAAGAAGCTCGGCTACAAGACCGTGCACACCGGCAACATGGCGATCAACAGCCAGCCGCGCGACGGTCGCGGCGCCTGCCAGCAGATCGGCTTCTGCTTCCAGGGCTGCAAATCCGGCGCGAAATGGTCGACGCTCTACACCGAGATCCCCAAGGGGGAGGCGACCGGCAATCTCGAGGTTCGCCCCGGCAGCATGGCGGTCAAGATCGAGCATGATGCGAGCGGCAAGGTCACCGGCGTGGTCTATGCCGACGAGAGCGGCGCGATGCAACGCCAGAAGGCGCGCATCGTCGCGGTGGCTGGCAATTCGATCGAAAGCCCGCGGCTGCTGCTCAACAGTGCCTCGACCATGTTCCCCGACGGCCTTGGCAATTCATCGGGCCAGGTCGGCCGCAACTACATGCGGCACATGACCGGCAGCGTCTATGCCGTATTCGAGAAGTCGGTGCACATGTATCGCGGCACCACCATGGCCGGGATCATCCGCGACGAGGCGGCCAACAACCCGAAGCGCGGCTTCGTTGGCGGCTACGAGATGGAGACGCTCTCGATCGGCCTGCCCTTCATGGCGGCGTTCCTCAATCCCGGCGCCTGGGGACGTCCGTTCACCGCAGCGCTTGATGGTTATCCACGGATGGCCGGCATGTGGCTGGTGGGCGAGGACATGCCGCAGGAGACCAACCGCATCACGCTCGACCCGGTCGTAAAGGACAAGTTCGGCCAGCCGGTGGCAAGCGTGCATTTCGACGACCATCCCAACGACCTCGCGATGCGCGCGCACGCCTACAAGCAGGGCGCCGCCGTCTATGACGCCGTCGGCGCCACCGTGACCTATCCGACGCCGCCCTATCCGAGCACCCACAATCTCGGCACCAACCGGATGAGCGAGAAGCCGCGCGACGGCGTGGTCAACAAGTACGGGCAGAGCCACGACGTCAAGAATTTGTTCGTCTCCGACGGCAGCCAGTTCACCAGCGGCGCGGCCTGCAACCCGACGCTGACGATCGTCGCGCTGGCGATCCGGCAGGCGGATTACATCGCCGGCGCGATGCAGAAGAAGGAGATTTGATCTCTCGCAGTCCTCGCATGGAAGAACTTGGCAGGAAGTTCGCCCGTGGCCATCCATCGAGACGCCCGCTCCGGCGGGCCCTCAGGATGAGGTCTGGTTTTGCGGCGAGATATCAGACCCTCATGGTGAGGAGCCCGCCAAAGCGGGCGTCTCGAACCATGCAGGCCGAGCACGTTCGACAGGACGACGTTGGAATTGCGGGTGCCGGCTCTCGCTGTAGCCGCTATTCGGCCGCGTCGAGCATAGGCGCGACTGTTCCCTTGAACTCCTGCACCGGTGCCACGCTCCGAGATCGATAGATCAGGCAGGAGCATCGCAGCAGCGAGGCGAAATTATTGACCTCGCCGTGATGGTCGAGCACCTCGTTGTAGAGCGTCGTGAGGAATTTCCCGACGCTCATGTTCTCCTTGGCCGCGATCTCCTCCAGCGTATCCCAGAACGCCATTTCCAGCCGGATGGAGGTGCAGTGCCCGCCGATCCGCAAGGAACGGGTCTGGGACTCGTAGTCACGTTGGGGCTGGTGCGCGAAGAGATGGCACATGGCGTCCTCCCGTCCTGTTGCCATTTTTTCACGATGCTACACCGCTGCCCGGCGCCCCACAATCAGGACTGAGGGAGGAGGGCGGCCGACGCGATTTGCTCGAACGTCCAATGGCTTCAGCGCAATCGTCCACAACACTCCCCAGCGGACCAGGTTGCCTGTTGCTTGGCACATGCTTTTGACGCAACACGGCATAGAATAGCGCGTCCAGCGAATCCAAGAACCAGACCATGCCCGTCCGCCAGCTTCCAGAGCAAATCGTCAACCGCATCGCCGCCGGCGAGGTGGTCGAGCGTCCGGCGAGTGTGGTCAAGGAACTCGTCGAGAACGCGATCGATGCCGGCGCGAGCCGGATCGACGTCTTCACCGACGGCGGCGGCCGGCGGCGGATCGGCATCACCGATGACGGCGGCGGTATGACCGCAAAAGATCTCGCACTCGCGGTCGAGCGCCATGCGACCTCCAAGCTCGACGACGAGGACCTGCTCCAGATTCGCACGCTCGGATTCCGCGGCGAGGCGCTGCCCTCGATCGGCTCGGTGGCTCGTCTCTCCATCACCACACGGCATGCGAGCGAGCCGCATGCCTGGGCGCTGACCGTCGAGGGCGGCGACAAGTCCGAGATCATGCCGGCTGCGCTGGCGCATGGCACGCGGGTGGAGGTCAGCGACCTCTTCTATGCGACGCCGGCGCGGCTGAAGTTTCTGAAGACCGACCGCACCGAGGCGGAGGCTATCCGCGAGGTGGTGCGGCGGCTGGCGATGGCGCGGCCAGACGTCGCCTTTACGCTTGCCGGCGAAGAGCGAGCGCCGGTGACCTGGGCTGCGGCCCTGCCCGGCGCCGCCGGACGGCTGACGCGGCTCGGCGATATCCTGGGCGCGGAGTTTCGCAGCCACGCCATCGAGGTACACGCCGAGCGCGAGGGCGTGGTGGTCGCCGGCTATGCCGCGGCGCCGGCGCTGACGAAAGCCAACGCACTCGGGCAATACCTCTTCGTCAACGGCCGTCCGGTGCGCGACAAGCTGATCTTAGGGGCGGTACGCGCGGCCTATTCCGACTATCTGCCGCGCGACCGCCATCCGGTGGTGGCGCTGTTCGTCACGCTCGACCCGCGCGAGGTCGACGCCAACGTGCATCCGGCCAAGACCGAGGTGCGCTTCCGCAATGCCGGCCTCGTGCGCGCGCTGATCGTGCACGGATTGAAGGAAGGGCTCGCGCGCGAGGGCCGGCGCACCGCCGCCAATAGCGGCGACAGCGCATTGTCCTCGTTCCGGCCTGCATTCACGCCACGGCCGGCGAGCTGGGACTGGCGGGCCTCGCCATCCGCCCCGGTCGCGCCGACGCCGTCATTCGACCGCTCCGCCGCGCCCGCCTTCGCCGAGCGGTCACAGGCCGCATTCGACGTCGGCGCGCCGAGCGCAGACGTCCGGTTCGAAACGCAGCCCGTCAGCGACCTGGTCGATCGCCCGCTCGGTGCGGCGCGCACCCAGATCCACGAGACCTACATCGTCTCGCAGACCCGCGACGGCCTGATCATCGTCGACCAGCATGCCGCGCATGAGCGCATCGTCTATGAACGGCTGAAGGCGTCGCTCGCCGCCAACGGCGTGCAGCGGCAGATCCTCCTGATCCCCGAGATCGTCGAGATGGACGAGGCCACGGTCGAGCGCCTGCTGGAGCGCAGCGAGGAGCTGGCATCGTTCGGCCTCGCGATCGAATCCTTCGGCCCGGGCGCGGTCGCGGTGCGCGAGACGCCGTCGCTGCTCGGCAAGACCAACGCGGGCGGGCTCTTGCGCGATCTTTCCGAACACATGGCCGAGTGGGACGAAGCCCTTCCTCTTGAACGTCGCCTGATGCACGTCGCTGCGACAATGGCCTGCCACGGCTCGGTGCGCGCCGGCCGCCGGCTGCGGCCGGAGGAGATGAACGCCCTGCTCCGCGAGATGGAGGAGACGCCAAACTCCGGCCAGTGCAATCACGGCCGGCCGACTTATGTCGAGCTGAAGCTGTCGGATGTCGAGAAGCTGTTCGGGCGAAGGTGATTTACGCGCTGCGTTTCAAAAACACGAACTCGGTGTCGTCGTACGCCCGCCGCTCCAGCTCCTCAAAACCTTCCGGCGTCACGAACTGCGCGGACTTCGCCTCTTCCACGACCAGCAGCGCACCGGGCGTGAGCCAGCCGCCGTCCCGCAAGCTTGCCAGCGCCTTCTCCGCAAAGCCTTTGCCATAGGGCGGATCGAGGAACACCAGCGAGAACGGCTCGACCGGATGCGCAGGGCCGAGATCGGTGGCATCACGGCGATAGACCTTGGTGACGCCGCCGAGGCCGAGCGTCTCGACATTGTTGCGCAGCAGCGCGCGCGCTTCCGCGCCGTTGTCGACGAACAGCGTGAACTTTGCACCGCGTGACGACGCCTCGATTCCGAGCGCGCCGGTACCGGCGAAGAGATCGAGTACGCGCGCGTCCGAAATCGGATCGTCATAGGCGTGCACGAGGATGTTGAACACGGACTCGCGCAAGCGGTCCGCCGTGGGGCGGATGTCGCGCGAGGACGGTGAGGCCAAATTGCGCCCCTTCAAGCGACCGCCGACGACGCGCAAGCCTAGTCCTCCCGCGGCGTCAGGTCGCGCTTGCCGTGATAACCGCGCTTGGGACGGCGCGGCGGGCCGTAGCCGCTCGCCTCGGCCTCATTGCGCTCGCGCGCCTCCTCGCTGCCGGTGCGCTGCACCAGCACGCGGCGGCCCTTGCGGTCGGCGATCACGTCGCGCTTGCTGGCGGGCTTCTTCTCGCGCGGCATTTCGCCGTCTTGCGAAGAAGATTTCTGCGGCACGTCGAACTGCGCGCCGGACTTCTCGATCACCTTGTCGCCGAGCTGGTCGCGCAGCACGCGCGACTTGATCTCCTCGACCTCGCCTTCGGGGACTTCGCCGAGCTGGAACGGGCCGTAGGACACGCGGATCAGCCGGTTCACCTCGAGCCCGAGATGGGCGCAGACGTTACGCACCTCGCGGTTCTTGCCTTCACGGATCGCGAACACCAGCCAGACATTGGCGCCCTGGTCACGCTCCAGCGTGGCGTCGATCGGACCGTATTTGACGCCCTCGACCTCGATGCCGTTCTTGAGCTCGTCGAGCTGGGCCTGGGTGACGTCGCCATGGGCGCGGACGCGGTAGCGCCGCAGCCAGCCGGTGTCCGGCAGCTCCAGCGTGCGCGCGAGCCCGCCATCATTGGTGAGCAGCAGCAGGCCCTCGGTGTTGAAGTCGAGCCGGCCGATCGAGATCAGCCGCGGCAGGCCTTCGGGCAGATTGTCGAACACGGTCGGACGGCCCTCGGGGTCGTCATGTGTCGTCATCAGGCCGCGCGGCTTGTGATACAGGAACAGCCGCGTGCGCTCGCGCTCCGGCAACGGCTTGCCGTCGACGGTGACGACATCGTTCGAGGTGATGTCGAGTGCGGGCGAGTTGATGACGCGGCCGTTGACGCTGACGCGGCCCTGCGTGACCATCTCCTCGGCATCGCGGCGCGAGGCGAGGCCCGCACGCGACAGCACTTTTGCGATGCGTTCGCCGGCTTTCTTCGGCTTCGGCTCTTCTTCCCGACGCGGCCTTCCCTCAAAGTCACGATCGCGGCTGCGATAGGCGCCGCGGCCGCCGAAGGCGGGACGCTTCTCGAAGATCCTGCTCTCATCTTCGTTTTCGCGGCGCGGACGATCGCCAAACCCGCCTTCGCTGCGCGGATGCTCGTGCCAGTCGGAGCGGCCTTCCGAGCGCTCGCGCGGGCGATTGAATTTCGGACGGTCGTCGCCACGCCCACCACGGTCGCCGTCGCCGTCACGGCGGGGCCGATCGAATTTGGGGCGGTCGTCGCGCGGGCGATCGAACTTGGGCCGGTCGAACTTGGGCCGGTCGAATTTGGGCCGATCGCGGAACGGACGGTCGCCGGACGCACGATCGTCGCGCGACCGCGAGAAGTGCGGACGGTCACCGCCACCACCTTGCCGATCGTCGCGCTTCTGCCAGGGCTTGTCTCCACTGCGATCTGGACCGCCGAAATCCTTGCGCGGGCCCTTGCTGAAATCCTTGCGCGGCGGCCGGTCGCCACGCGGCGCCGCATCGCGCTTCTGCCAAGGTTTTGAATCGCTGCGCTCGCCGCGATCGCGCGGACGGTCACCGAAGTCGCGCGGGCGGTCGCTGCGGTCGGGTGCGCCCCGCGAGAACTTCCGCTCGCCGTCGAACTTGCGTTCCGGGCGGTCGCCACGCGGTGCGTAGGGCCGCTTGTCGCCGAACTTCTTGTCACCGAACCGGCCCGCGGGACGGGAATCGTCGCGATCCCGGCTGCGCGGCGGACGGTCGTCACGCCCATAGGACGGCCGATCGCCACGTGGCTTGAACGGCCGCTTGTCGCCGCCATCGCGTGAGCTGCGATCGGAAAACGGGCGGTCGCCACGGGGCTTGAAACTGCGCTCGCCACGGTCCTCGCCGCGCGGCCGGTCGTCGCGCTTGAACTTCGGACGCTCGCTGAAGTCGCGGCGCGGGGCATCGCCCTCCTCGCGGCGGCGGACCGGTTGACCCTCGCGGGGCGCGCGGCTGTCGCGGTCGCCACGCGGCGGGCGCGCGTCGCCCCTGCCCTCGGGGCCGCGCTTGGCGAATTTCTTCTCGGGGCCGCGCGGCTTGCCGGACCGGCCCTTGGGCGGGCCTCCGGCCGGGCGACCTTTGGCCGGGCCTCGCCGGCCGCGGGAATCGTTGTCTTTGTCGCTGTCGCGAGGCATGGATAATCTCACTCAGGGGGTGGCCAGAAAGCATTGTGCGCGCTCGTCTCGAGCCGCATGCTCAGGCAATATCGGTAAGCACTTCTGCTGAAGGCGCAGCTACTAGCAGGTTTCTTCGGATGATACGAGGCTTGAAAGCCCCCTCTTTCATGGATTTGGCGCTCAAAACGGCCGAAAATGCCGGAAAGGCGGGCGAAGTTCCGATCGGGTGCGTGGTGGTCCGCAATTACGAGGTGATTGCCACCGCGGCGAACCGGACTCTGACCGATTACGATCCGACCGCCCATGCCGAAATTGTCGCGCTGCGCGAGGCGGCCCAAAAGATCGGCAGCGAGCGCCTGGTGGACTGCGACCTCTACGTGACGCTGGAGCCCTGCACCATGTGTGCGGGCGCGATCTCCTTTGCAAGGGTCAGGCGGCTCTATTACGGCGCGGCCGACCCCAAGGGCGGCGCGGTCGAGTCCGGCGTGCGGTTCTTTGCATCCTCAACCTGCCACCACGCGCCGGACGTCTATTCCGGGGTCGGCGAGAGCGAGGCGGCGCGGCTGCTCAAGGACTTCTTTCGGGAGCGGCGCTAAGTCGCCGCGAAAAACTCGCGGAGCGCCCTTGCGGTGACGTCCGGGTTCTCCTCGGTCAGGAAGTGCCCCGAATCCACCGGCATGCCCTCCACGTTCGTGGCCCATTGCTTCCAGATGTCGAGCGGGGTGGCGGCGGCCTGGGCAATGCCGGCATTGCCCCACAGTGCCAGCATCGGAATGGTGATCTTCTTGCCGGCTTCGAAATCGGCCTTGTCGAGGTCGTAGTCGAAATAGGCACCGGCGCGGTAGTCCTCGCACATCGCGTGCACGCGGGCGGGATCGCGGAACGGGGCGATGTAATGCTCCAGCGCGCGCTCGTCGATGGCGTCCAGCGTCTTCGATCCGGTCTGGCTCGCCATCTTGAAGCGCAGGAAGAACTCGCCATTGCTCGAGATCAGCGTCTCCGGCAGCGGCGCGGGCTGGGCGAGGAAGGTCCAGTGATAGATCTTCAGCGCATAGGCGCGGTTCATCCGCTCCCAGTAATTATAGGTCGGCAGGATATCGAGCACGGCAAGGCGCGACAGCCGGCCGGGATGGTCGAGCGCGAGGCGGTAGGAGACGCGGCCGCCGCGGTCGTGGCCGGCCAGCGCGAAGTGCACGTGGCCGAGGCGCTCCATCGCCTCGACCATGGCTTTGGCCATCGCGCGCTTGCTGTAGGGGATATGCAGCGCGTCGCTCTCGGGCATGTCGGACCAGCCATAGCCCGGCAGGTCGGCGATGATCAGCGTGAAGGCGTCGGCAAGCTGCGGCGCCACGCGGTGCCACATCACGTTGGTCTCGGAGAAGCCGTGCAGGAGCAGCAGCGGCGGCCCGCTGCCGCCGACGCGGGCGAAGATGCGGCCGAAGGAGGTGTTGATCCATTCGGAGGCGAAACCCGGATAGAGGTCGGCGAGATCGGACATCTTTTTGCATCCTTGTCGGGTCAGTCCCGGAGCTGCTCACGACAATAATGTTGAAAACAACCCCATGCACAGTAGCACGCGTCCTCGGCGAAGGACGCCAAGCCCAACAGCCGACTACGCATTTTTGCAACGACGATGTGGCGGAGCGATGGCGCAGGGTTCCGTGCGCGCGATCCGGAAAAAAGCCTGTCAGCCCTTGGCCTTCTCGGCTTCCACCGCCTGCCAGCCGATGTCGCGGCGGCAGAAGCCTTCGGGCCAGTTGATGCGATCGACGGCCTGGTAGGCGCGGCTCTGCGCCTCCGTCACGGTCGCTCCCAGCGCGCAGACGTTGAGCACGCGGCCGCCATTGGCGAGGATCGCGCCGTCCTTCTCGACCGTGCCGGCGTGGAAGATCTCGGCGGTCGGGACCTTCGCGGCCTCCTCCAGCCCCTCGATGCGCGTGCCCTTCTGGTAGTCGCCGGGATAGCCCTTCGCCGCCATCACCACGGTGAGCGCGGTTTCCTTGTGCCAGCGCAGATCGAAATTCTTCAGCTGCCCGTCGCAGGCGGCGAGCAGCGCCGGCACGATGTCGCTCATCATGCGCAGCATCAGCACCTGGCACTCGGGATCGCCGAAGCGGACGTTGAACTCGAACAGCTTTGGGCCCTGCGTCGTCAGCATGATGCCGGCATAGAGGATGCCGCGGAACGGCGTGCCGCGCTTCTTCATGCCCGCGACCGTCGGCAAAATGATCTTCGCCATGATGGCGTCGTGGATCGCGGGCGTCACCAGCGGCGTCGGCGAATAGGCGCCCATGCCGCCGGTGTTCGGGCCGACATCGTGGTCGAACACGCGCTTGTGGTCCTGCGCAGAGGCCAGCGGAATGGCGGTCTCGCCGTCGCACAGCGCGAAGAAGCTGATCTCGCGGCCGGGCAGAAACTCCTCGATCACGACCTCGGCGCCGGCCTCGCCGAACGCGCCCTCGAACATCATGGCGATGGCGTCCTCGGCCTCGCGCACGGTCTTGGCGACGACGACGCCCTTGCCGGCGGCGAGCCCGTCGGCCTTCACCACGATCGGCGCGCCCTGGCTGTTGACGTAGTCGCGCGCATCCTTGGCGTTGGTGAAGCGCTTGTAGGCGCCGGTCGGAATGCCGAACTCGGTGCACAGCGCCTTGGTGAAGCCCTTGGAGCTTTCGAGCTGGGCCGGAATTTTGTTGGGCCCGAACGCCTTGATGCCGGCGGCGGTGAGATCATCGACGATGCCGGCCGCCAGCGGCGTCTCCGGCCCGACCACCACCAGCTCGACCTTGTTGGTCCTGCAGAACTCGATCACCGCCGCATGGTCGGCGACATCCAGCGCCACGCAATCCGCCTCCTTCGCGATGCCGGCATTGCCGGGCGCGCACCAGAATTTGGTCACCAGGGGAGAGGCCGCGATCTTCCACGCCAGGGCATGTTCGCGGCCGCCGGAACCGAGGAGGAGAATGTGCATCGAGGGCTCAGGGATGAGGGGTTGGATGGGGCGGAGGTGGCACGAATCGGGGTGGGGCTCAAGGGGGGACGGCTCTACGCTCCCCGTCATTCGGAGCCACTTGCTCCGCTACTCCGTTCTCGACGCCTAGTTATGAAGCGACCGGCATCCTTCTTCAATCTAACCGATGAGTCGGCTGTCGAACGAAGCCATTCCAGAGGCGTGGAGTGGGAACGGGGACCGGGATGAGGCCCATCACTTCCTTGCCGCGAGTTTCTCGAAGTGCGCCCGCCTCTCGAATGCGACGCGGACCGTGACGGTTTCGAGGAGCGTCATGGTGTCCAACATGCCGAGTTGGTCAAAGGCAATGGGCGGCCCTTGGGCTCAGCCCAGGCCATGGATGTTCGAGGTGATGGCGCCGCAGTAGGGGGAGTGGCCTGCGCGGGAGGATCTACGCGAACAGAGCAGGAATGACGTTCTTGGAGCGTTCAATAGGTCGGCAGCGCCGAAGGTCACTTCGTCGTGATGATCGGCGAAATCAGCTCGAAATCGATCGGTTTGGCCTCGTAATCCCTGATGCGGTCTAGACCGGTCGAGTGGACTCCTGCTGGAAAGCCCCCTTGACGACAGTCGGCCATTTGCCACAACTGACCATCCCCCAACGGACAGCTCTGAACTTCCTCAATGGAGAGCTGCGTCATGTCGGACAAACTTCTGGTACTTTGGGGTGCAAGCATCAGCGCTGATGGCGTCTGGGCGATCGGGGCTGCGGTCCTGATTGTTATTATTATTGCCCTGGCTCGCCGTCGGGTATGATGCCGCTGGGGATATATATGACCGTACGAGACGAATTTTTAGCCGACATACCGGCGTGCCGTGAGCAGCTGGTCGCTAGTCATGCTTTCTACATCCACCAAACATCGAGCTCCGGTCTGGACCGCATAAGGGAGATAGGCTTGGAGCCGAAAGTAGTTGACGTGCCGCCTGACGAGGTTGTTGCGCGGCTTGGCGATAAAGGCAGGTGCATCATCTGTTTTCGGCCAGTGGCTGCAGAATTCCCGCGGTTTGGATCGAGTGACAAGGACCTCATCGAATTGGCAATCGCAGCTGCGGATTTACCTGAGCTGGTAGGTATCGACTGGACCGATGCGTATTCAAAAGGCCTTCCGGATAGTATTCGTTCAACAGAGCCGAACAAACCCGTGCTGGAGATTTTCCGGGATGTGATTCGTCGCACCGGCATCGCAATCACCTACGATAGGGTAGCGCCAGAACTGCTGCTCGTCCGGCGAAAGGATGACCCACCTGAGATGCCGGAACGTTGGGGGCGCCTGACCGAAACGCCAAACGACGAGATTCTAGTATTTAGCCGCTGACAAACGGCACCCTGTACGTTCTTAGAACGGAATAGATTCAGCCCGTAGCCAGTAGGATGGGTTGAGCCCTTGCGAAACCCATCACATGATAAGCTAGCTGACCGAGCGCCATGAGCGATTAATCGTCACTTCGGATCGGATGATAGTCCCGAAGGCGGGGAGCAAGATTGGGAAAGCGATGGGTTTCGCAACGGCTCAACCCATCCTACGAGCTACAACTCTGGAGATGCGCCCAGATTCGGCGGAGCGAGCATGAGTGACCTTCTACGGGAAAGGCGCGATCAGGAGTTTCAAAGACGTGTATTGGCGGCGCTGGAGCGGCCAAAGCCTCCAAAGTGGACTGCCGTCGTCAACAGCCGGCTTTTCTCGGTTCTCGTTCTCGGCCTCATAGGGGCGATCGGAAGCTTCTATTTCACCAACTATCAAAAGTGCCTCGCGGATGCGGAGCGGCTGAGCGAATCTTGGTACAGGCTCACGCGCGAGGCTATGACGCGGCACGACGCAATCGCTTGGACAGTTGCAAATGCCAGCAGCTTCGATGACTTCCGCAACATCAAGTATCCGAGCGTATATTCTGAGATGAAGGACAAAAGCCTCTGGGAAATTTTGCGTGAGAAGAGACAGATTGCCAGGCGCATAGATTTCAAACCGACTAGCAGCCTAAAGATGAGCGCTACGGGCGACATGCGGTATTCGGCTGACGAACTCGAAAAGTATGGGGGCATTGCCGTCGGCAACGTCAGGCACGACCTGAAGGACGACGAGTTGGAAAGCGCGCGGTCCTTCCTCATGCGCTATCTCAACGGCGTGTTCGCAGAGTATCGACGGGAAATGCGCCTCTGGCTTCACCCACGATGCACGTTCACCACCGTTGCGAAATCCATCGCTGGGTATCAAGCTCCCATCATCACGACGAGCTTGAACCCCGCCGAGTAGCTTCACCATGGACGGGGTATCCACGCCAGTAGCGCGATAATGAGGACGGCGGCAGCAATCCCGACGACGCCGGTAGCACTGACGCTAAAGCCCCAGCCCTTAAATTCCAGATGATGTTTCGACATGACGCAGTTCTCCATTGAGAAAAGGGACATGTCTTTCGGGGGGATGATTGATGTGACCGATTTTCTGAGTCCCCCGCAAGGGCTTTTGCAGATTTATTTCGGTGTTGGCTCGACATCCCTTTGAATCTGCTCACATTCGTCAGTCACGGTGGGGGAAGTTATAAACACTCTCCCAGCTTTCCGACCGTGTAGACCAGCAGTTTGCGGCCCTTGATTCGCGCCAGACCTTGACCTCTTCGACCATCGATAATGGCACTCTTACCGATACCGTAGGCTCCCCATAGTTACCTCTACCCTTCGGACGACCGGCGCCAGGAATTACGGTGACAGCCCGTAGGATGGGTTGAGCCCTTGCAAAACCCATCACACGTATTTCTCGAAGCATCCGGAAAGTTAGCCGACCTGGCGCCATCCTGATTGGCCGCCACAGTCGGATGACGGAGAGTGGCGATAGAAAGGCGATGGGGTTCGCAAGGGGGCGCCCCATCTACGAGCTGTGGCCCCGATCTAATTCGGGTTTGCCGGCTGCGCCTCAGACAGTCGAATAGAGGTTCAACCATGCCCACATTGCCGGAAAACTGGAAGGCACATTGCGTTACCATCATCGAGGCCGCAGAACGACTTTTGCGCGCAGATGTGACGATAACTGAGAGAGGATTTGCTGAGCCCAAGTTCATTGCGCTCGCGCTACTCATTCGGACAATGTCGAACCTCAAGGGAGCAATGATCCTGCTCGACGCTCGGCGCATCGTCGAGGCAAGAACGATTACGCGCTCCTGTCTTGAAAATCTTTATTGGACGGTGGGCCTATACGAGGAAGGCGACAAGTTCGTTAGGCAGATGCGGGACGACGAAATCAACTATCGAAAATCTACGGGAGAAGCGATTTTCGCGAGCGGCGCATCTTTGGATGACGAGGTGGAGACGCGACTCCGCAATTACCTGCGCGACGCGGCCAAGATCGACATCGGAAAAAAGACGCTCAGCCCGAAGACGGTTGCCGCGCTGCGCCCCGACTTCAAGAAGACGTACATATTCTACGCTCACTTATCGATGGACGCTGCACACCCTTCTATCACAGCTCTCAATCGGTACGTAGTCCCCGATCCCAATGGCGCCCGCTTTGATGTTGAACCTTTGGTTCGGGCAAAGGAAATTGCTGAAACCTATGAATACTTATCAATGGCCTGCATCGGAATTTGCGTCGCGGTCAACGAAATGATCATCGCAGGTGTGGACCTAACACCACAAGCAGACAAGCATTCCGCGCTGTCAAATGCTTCAGCCCGTAGGATGGATTGAGCTCTTGCGAAACCCATCCTACGAGCTGTCACCGCAATCGAACGTCCGGACTCGCACACACGCACGTACTGGTCTCGATATTGCGCCGACGGCGCATAAATTAGCGCAGACCTTAGGCAAATTTGCCTAAGGTAGTCAGGGCGCCGCACCAGGAGGTCCAAGCCGTGAAAACCGTTCATCGAGCCAGCGTTCCCAATCTTCAACGTGCCGCTCAGGGCGCCGCCCACCGGCTGGAAGAAATTTGCAAGACGCTCCGCGCTGAGATCACCTCTAACACCACCCCACCCCCACCTGGGGCTCTGAAATGGGTGGCTCAACCGACGCCGCCCGAGACGGTGACGTATCCCACACAGGCGATTGAGAACATTCTTTGGCAACTGGTCACGATGCAGCTCGAATTGCAGTGGTGGTCGACGCCCGTCGATCAGCGGGGCAAGCTCGCTAAGCCGTTTTCGCTCAGATAGCTCGGGGGACGGTGACCGTGCTCTCAATTCCAAAGCAGCAGTTGACGGCATTTGGCGGCATCGTCACCAGAAACCCGCTGGCCTCAAGGGGGTGGCCCCGAACTCCCTGTCATTTTGGGGCGCGCGCAGCGCGAGCTTCGATTGAGAAGCGGCGTCAGCAGTGGGATGGATTCCGGGCTCGCGCCCAAGAGTGCGCGCCCCGGAATGACGGCGGAGGCTGGCGCGCCGCGGCGAAAATCCGTAACGTCGGGTCTGACCCCAAAACACCCCGAATCGTGTGCCGATGCCGCCTGCGGAACCCCTGCTCAACGCTCCCGAATTCACCGTTTCCGAGCTCTCACAGTCCCTGAAGCGGACGGTCGAGGACGCCTTTGGCCATGTCCGGGTCCGCGGCGAGATCTCCGGCTTCCGGGGCGCCCATTCTTCCGGCCATTGCTATTTCGCGCTCAAGGACGAGAGCGCCAAGATCGAGGCGGTGATCTGGAAGGGCGTGCACGGGCGGATGCGCTTCAAGCCCCAGGAGGGGCTCGAGGTCATCGCCACCGGCAAGCTCACGACCTATCCGGGCTCCTCGAAGTACCAGATCGTGATCGAGGCGCTGGAGCCGGCCGGCATCGGCGCGCTGATGGCGCTGATGGAGGAGCGCAAGAAGAAGCTCGCCGCCGAGGGCCTGTTCGACGAGGCGCGCAAGCAGCTGCTGCCGTGGCTGCCGGAGGTGATCGGCGTGGTGACCTCGCCGACCGGCGCCGTGATCCGCGACATCCTGCACCGGCTGGAGGACCGCTTCCCCCGCCACGTGCTGGTGTGGCCGGTGAAAGTTCAGGGCGACGGCTCGGCCGAGCAGGTCGCAGCCGCGATCCGCGGCTTCAACGCGCTGCCGGAGGGCGGCAAGATTCCGCGGCCCGACGTGCTGATCGTCGCGCGCGGCGGCGGCTCGCTGGAAGATCTCTGGTCGTTCAACGAGGAGATCGTGGTGCGGGCAGCAGCCGAGAGCATGATCCCGCTGATCTCGGCCGTCGGGCACGAGACCGACATCACGCTGATCGACTTCGTCGCCGACAAGCGCGCGCCGACGCCGACGGCGGCCGCCGAGATGGCGGTGCCGGTGCGCAGCGATCTCTTTGTCGAGGTCGCGGATCTCGGGCGGCGCACCCGCGCCTATTGGCAACGCGCCCATGAGAGCCGACGCAGCGAACTGCGCGCCGCCGCGCGCGCGCTGCCGGCGGCCGGCGATCTGCTCGCGATCCCGCGGCAGCGGCTGGATTCGGCGGGCGCGTCCCTGCCCCGCTGCCTCAAGGCCAACACGCATGCGCATTTCCGCAGGTTCACCGCCGCCGGCGCCAAGCTGACGCTGCGCGTGCTGCACGGCCAGATCTCGCAGGCCGATCATCGCCTCACCGTGTGCGGCGAGCGGCTTGGTCTGTCCGCGCGCTCGCTGCTGCGGCGCCGGCGCGACCGCTTTGCCGGGCTCGAGGTGCGGCTGCGCGCCTCGAAACTCTCCAACGCGCAGGCGCAGCGCAATGCAATCGCCCGCCAGCGCGAGCGGACGCATCGTCTTTCCGAGCGCGCGGGGCGCGCGCTCGTCACGCTGCTGCAGCGGCTCGATGCCCGCGTCGAGAACAGCGGCAAGCTGCTCTCCGCCCTGTCGTATCGCGGCGTGCTCGCGCGCGGCTTTGCGCTGGTGCGGGACGAGGCCGGCCATCCCCTGCACGCGGCAGACAGCGTCGGTCCCGGCGCGCGCGTCGAGATCGAGTTCGCGGATGGCCGTGTCGGCGCAACCGCGGATGCGGATCGCCCGGCGCCCGCCGCCAAACGCGCACCATCGCAACCGAAGTCCGCGGCGCACGATGCCAAGCCCGCGCCGAAGCGCGTGGGCAAGCCGGTGGATCAGGGCACGTTGTTCTGAGATGCGGTGGAAGGTGCTTCCACGAACTCGTCATTGCGAGCGCAGCGAAGCAATCCAGAATCTTTCCGCGGAGGGACTCTGGATTGCTTCGCTGCGCTCGCAATGACGGCGTGGAGGCAGCGCGCGCTACCTACCGGCAGGACAATCCCGCGTCGATCGTGGTCCAGAAGCCGCAATGTTCCGGCGCGCGCATCGGCGCGCCGGCGTGGGCTTCGAACAGGAAGACCGCGACGGTGAAGACGATCAGTGCGGAGGAGAACAGAACGAAGCGGTTGCGCATGTGAGATGCGTTTACCCGACATCGTGGTCGAATGATGGCACCGCCACATGCTGAAACCGCAGCCGCGCGCGATCCGTAGATTTACGGTCGGCCATTATCCATGCAGGGCGGTGGTCGATGCGGGGCTGTCCGCCTCACGCTGTTCCTCGGGCAGCCCCGCTTCCGCCTTCGCTCTACCGAGCTACGGCGGGACAAGTCCGCCTGCGAGCTGCGGCGGGACAAGTCCGGCTGCGAGCTGCGGCGGGAGAAGTCCGCCCATCGGACTACGGCGCCGTCTCTACCGCGCCAGCCATTCCGCGACTTCCTTCTGCGACTCCGCGCGCGCTACCGCATCGGTGCCGAGATGGCCGTGCTCGGGCGCCGCAACGTCGGTGCTGCCGGCAGCCGCGTGCAGCGGCGTGTTGGCACGGTCGAAATCGTGATAGGCGCCCGGATAGACCACGATGCGTGCGAGCGCGCTGCGGCCATGCGCGCCCTCGACCATCTGGCGGCAGGCCGGCGGCGAGGAGACATCGTCATTGCCGCCGATCAGCACCAGCGTCGGCACCCGCGCGCTCCAGCCGAGGCCGGCGGAGATCCGGCAGTCCGGATAGAACGCGATCGCGGCGCGGAAATCCGGGGCCGCGTCGCGCGCCGCACCCTGCGGACGCACCGCCCAGAGCAGCGCGCTCGCGCCATTGGCCCAGCCGATCAGGCTGACGCGGCCGCGCGCCACCCAGGCCTGCTTCATCAGCCAGGCGCGCGAGGCCGCGATGTCGCCGACGCGTTCGCGCCGCGCCTTGAGGTGCATCTCCTTGACGCGGCATTGCGGCCCGAGCTCGCGCGAGCCGTAGCTGTCTGGCAGCAGCACGGCGTTGCCGGCCCTCACGAGCCGCTCGGCCCAGTCGCGGTAGCGCGGTAGTACGGGATCGGAATGGCCGCCGAGGCCGCCGCAGCCATGCAGCGCGATCACGGTCGGAAACGGCCCCTCGCCCACGGGCTTGTAGAGCTGCGCGTGTAAAATTCCGGACGCCAGCGGAATGTCGACCTGCTGCGGCGCCGGCGACGCGTGCGCGGCCGACATCAGGAGCATCAGGAACAGGGCGGTCAGTCGAAGGCGCATCGGACTCTGCGTCAATATCCTTCGCTCAAGCACTATCATGCGGAAACGGCGGCAAAACATCACAAACCGGTGGGTTTACCGGGCGGACAAGCCACCCTATCTATGCTAGATCCAGTCCAACATATCGTGCCCTCCAGGGTTTTCCCCGAAGCGGCCTTCCACGGAGACTTTCGACCGTGCTGAACAAGTTCGGCCCCTCGGGCCATGGCGAAGCGCAGGTGCAATATCTCGACGGCGACTTCCGCGTGATCTCGCCGGGGACCTTCGTGCGTTGCGCGATCACCGACACGCGCATCCCGCTCGACGAGTTGAAATACTGGAGCGTGGACCTGCAGGAAGCCTACGCCACGCCCGCCGCCGTGCTGCAGCGGCACTACCCCGCCGCGCCGCGGCCGTAAGGCCGCGCCGGCGCTTCTATTGTTGCCCGGGACCATCGCCGCCCACGCAGGTCTTGATGAAATTCTTGCGGGGCTCGCCGACGACCTTCTGATCGATCGCCTGCTTCAGGCAATCCAACCGCGCCTGCGCCAGGCAGAGCTGCATCTGGTCGCGCTTGTCCTGTCCCTTCAGGCTCGCCGTGGTGGCGAGACATGTCACGCGCCTAGTCGCGGGAACCGGCACTGTGGCGGTGGAAGCCGCCGGCGGCGCCGTTTGCGCAAACACCGGCGCAACAATCAGACACACAAGGCTGGCGGCAACGGCTGCGGACGGCAATTTCATCGCATTCTCCCCATCGTCTGAAATCGATAGGAGCCGTGCGATGAATGTCGCCTGAATGGCGAACTGCGGTAGGGTGGGGAAAGCGCGCTGCTCTGCCGGGGTAGCACGAGCGGTGCAGCCTGTCGCGAGGCACGGGGATGGATGTGTCGGCGTCCCGACGATGTTCGTGCGCACCTGAACTGCGAGTCTCACAGCCGAAATGATCTCCGTCGTGCCGATCCGTGTTGCATCGCATAGTGCTTGCACTTCGTGGTTAGTCTTTTCGCGCTGTGGTTGGATTCTTTGTCGCGGGTCGGCGCCCTTGAGTTGTTTGACGAAGTCTTGGTGAAACAGAAGGCTGCTATGCTGCATGTTAGGTAATTGGCCCTGCTCTTTTTATCGCACAGACAATCAAGTCAACCAAACGGCCATTGAGCTTTGGAATTGGCGCAGTCTGTGAACGGGCTCATATCGAGAGCCATATGATGGGCTATGATTCACCTCGAAAATTCGCGGTGGAATGTCTGTAAATCGAAAAGTCAAACGATGGGTTTGATCATGCCCACCATACTAGACCTGCTCTATCGTGAATATTGCCGCGCCCGCCTCGCTGAAATGCGGAAGCAGCTTCTGATCGCAGCTGAACGCTCTGAAGCTCTCGAAGCGCATTATCATCCTGCGGGTCAGGGTGACGATGAGAGGGCGGACGCACAACACAAGACCGGTCGCGGCGTGCCGAATTGAAGCGGCCCCTGGACCGGCGACCTCTCCCGCGTAGTAGCGACCAAGCAATTGGCAGCAGTTTGGGAGGCAGCAATGAATACACCCGAGTGCTACACTGTCATGGTGACCTGCGTCACGTGCCTGACCATTGTCGGATTGATGGCCGTTGGGGCGTGGTGAGCATGACTGACTGCTGAACCGCGATCGCAGGCGTTAACTGGGCCGCAGGCAGGCACGTTCAGTCGGACCTATGGCGCCGGACGCAGCACGCGCCGTACCGCATCGTCCGTCAACGGACGCCGGAAGGCCTTCGTCTCACCTCGGTTTGCAGAATTGATTCTTGATGTGACGTGGGCGTTGCCGCCGCGACTGCGGCGGCTTCGCTTTAGACTAGATTCGAATGTCAGCTTCCGGGCGGGGTATACGAAGAACGCAGCTTCGCCGCGTTCTGGCGGACCTGCTTGATCTCGTCCTGCGTGAACAACCGAGTCAGTTTCACGTTCTGCAGGGTGCCCGCCGTGACGGTCAGGCCGGAAATTGCCGGAGCCGCCGACGGATCGGGCACATCGAAAATAACCAGAACGCCTGGGCCGTCGGCCGCAACGCTGTACATCGAAAGCAGCTTTCCACCGGCCGCTTCGATGAGTTTTCTGGCCGCCTCCTGGCGATTGGTCGTGGGGTTTTCCAAAATGGCGTTGAGAGCGCGTGGTGTGTATTGTCCGGTGAGGCAAAAATGCATGGCATGTCCTCCTCTGGGCTTTTGGCAATGACTCTCCCTGCCGTTCCGAACTGGTCGTTACGGCCGCTGCATCTGAAATGATGAAGGTACTGCCCGCCGTGGGCATAAACGCCGCCAATGATTTCCGGGAGTTCGGCACGTCCCGGCGACGGCTCTCATGCAAGGCTATATCAACTCCCGAATGCGCGGAAGAGAATTCATCGGCTGCGACACTTCGCTTTTTGGCCGCGGCGGCGTCGCTTTGCCTGCCCTTCGAGATCAACGCGTGCTGAACCGCCGCTCGCGCGCCTTGTAGAGCTGGTCGCTGATCAATTGTCGCAGCGCCGCCGGGTCGTCGAATTCGAGCTGGACGGCGAACGGCACGATGCCGCCGGGCACGCCCTCGCGGCCGCGCAGGCGCGCGAGATCCTTTTCCGTCGTCACCAGGGTGAGCTGCTCGCGCTGCGCTTCCGCTGCGAGCGCGGCGATCTCGTCGTCCGAAAACATGTGGTGATCGGCGAAGGGACGCGTGCGCGCGATCTCGATGCCGCAGGCGCGCAAGCTGCGGAAGAAGCGCTCGGGATCGCCGATGCCGGCGAAGGCGAAAACCCGCTTGCCAAGGAGTTGCGCAACCGAAGCTGCGTCCGGCTTCAGCCGGGCGCGCAGCACCGGCGTGTCGCGACCGGCGAGCTCGGCCGCGACATCATCCGCGGCATGGCCGCCGCCTATCAGCACCAGCGCGTCGGTGCGCGCGAGCTGCGCCTGCAGCGGCGCGCGCAGGGGGCCGGCCGGAAACATCTTGCCGTTGCCGAGGCCGCGCTCGCTGTCGATCACGATCAACGACGCATCCTTGAGCAGACGCGGGTTCTGGAAACCGTCGTCCATCAGGATCACGGTGGCGCCTTGCGACTTCGCCAGCACCGCGCCGTCGAGACGGTCGCGCGCCACCGATACAGGAACGTCGCGCGCCATCATCAGGGGCTCGTCGCCGACATCGGATGCGGTGTGACGCATCCGGTCGACCATCACAGGACCCTTCAGGCTGCCGCCGTAACCGCGGCTGATCACCACCGGCGTCTCGCCGAGCTCGCGCAACAGCCTGGTCAGCGCCAGCACGGTCGGCGTCTTGCCGGCGCCGCCGACATGGTAGTTGCCGACGCAGATCACGGGGATGCCGGCGTCCACGCCCTCGCGCAGCATGCGCCGTTCGGCGATCGCGCCGTAGAGCGCGCCCAACGGCCATAATGCGTACGATTCGAGGGAACGTGGCCGGTACCAGAAGGCCGGCTCACGCATTGGCCGCCCCCATCTCGATCCGCAACTGCAACAGATACGGCTCGAGCGCGGTCATCGTGCGCTCGAGCGCGCCGCCGAGCTGCTCCACCACGCCGTGGCCTGCGTGCTGGATCTTGTCGCGCAGGGCGGGATCGGCCAGCAGCTGGCCGAGCAGCTTGACCAGCGTCTCCTGCGTGTCGGCCTGGCGCGCGCCGCCGCTGCCGTCGAGCGCCTCATAGACCTCGGCGAAATTGAAGACGTGCGGACCATGGACGATGGCCGCGCCGAGCTTGATCGCCTCGATCGGATTCTGGCCGCCATGGCGGATCAGCGAACCGCCCATGAACACGATCGGCGAGAGGCGGTAGAACAGGCCGAGCTCGCCCATGGTGTCGGCGACATAGACGTCGGTGGTCGCCGTCGGCAGTTCCTCGCGCGAGCGCAGCGCGGGCTCGAGGCCCGATGCCGTGATCAGGCCCGAGATCGAGGAGCCGCGATCCGGATGGCGCGGCACGATCACGGTGAGGAGCTGCGGGAAGAAACCGGCGAGGCTGCGATGCGCGGCCACCAGCATCTCCTCCTCGCCCGGATGGGTCGAGGCGGCGACGATGATCGGACGCCCGCGCGTCATCGCCATCAGCCGTTCGAGCTTGGCGGGATCGGCGGGCGGCGCGGCAACGTCGAGCTTGAGATTGCCCGTGGTGACGACGTCGCGGCCGCCGAGCGTCGAGAAGCGCTCGGCATCGGTCTTCGACTGCGCGAGGCAAATGTCGAACCGCGACAGCAGCGCCGAGATGGTGCCGTGCATGCGCCGCCAGCGCGGGAACGAGCGCGGCGACATCCGGCCGTTGATCAGCACCATCGGCACGCGGCGCGCCGCGCCGGCCAGGATCAGGTTCGGCCACAGATCGGATTCGATGAACAGCGCCAGCGACGGCTTCCAATGGTCGAGGAAGCGCGCGACGTAGCGCGGGGAATCATACGGGACGTATTGATGGATGACGTCGGGCGAAAAGCGTTTTGCGACGACGGCGGCCGAGGTGACCGTGCCGGAGGTGAGGAGGATGCGCAGATTGAGATCGCGCAGCCGCTCGATCAGCGCCGCCGCGGCCAGCACCTCGCCGACGCTGGCGCCGTGAATCCAGACCAGCGGTCCGTGCGGCCGCACGTCCCGGGACAGGCCCCGCCGTTCGCCGACACGCGCGGGATCTTCCTTGCCCTGCTTCAGCCGCCGCTTGATCAGCGCAGGCGCGAGCGGCACCAGGCCGCGAGCCAGGCGCCGATACATCCGCAGTGTCATCGGCAGCGAGCCGGGCAGCGAGTTAGCCATCTGCGGGTCCCGGGCGGCCGAGTTGCGCATAAGCGCGCCGGGTCGCCTCGTTCAACGTCTCTTCCAGCTCGAGCCGCAGCGCTTCCATGGTGGCGGCGTCGGCATCGGGCGGAACGTGGATTTCCTTGATGCCGACCAATGCGCCCCGCCCGAACGGCAGGTTGATGGTGGTGCGGTCCCAGTTCTGGAGCCGGACGAAGCGGCTGGTCGCCATCGCAAAAGGCATGATCGGCCGCCCCGATTCCCGTGCCAGCATGATGATGCCGAGCCCGGCCACGCGCGAGCGCTTGGGGACATCGGCGGTCAGCGCGACATTACAACCGTCCTGGAGCGTGCGCACCATTTCCTTGAAGGCGCCGACGCCGCCCTTGCGATGGAAGGCGCCGCCATGGTCGCCGGACCCGCGGATGGTGCCGATGCCGAGCCGCTCGGCGGCGATCGCGTTGAACTCGCCGTCGCGGTGGCGGGAGATCAGGACCCTGGCCTTGTACCAGTCCTTGTTCTTGATGAACGGCGTGAGGAAATGCTGGCCGTGCCAGAAGGCGAAGATGGCGGGGATCTGCGGCTCGACGCGGTCATAGACATCAGGCGGATCGAACGTGAACTTGTTGGTCCGCCAGACCAGACGCAGGTATTCGGCCGCCAGGATCCCGACGGCACGCTGAACAAAGCTGCTTCGCAGCGTATTGCGAAGCAGCTTTTTCAACGCGCCGGTTCTTGATTCGGGTCGAGCAGCCGATGAAGATGGACGATGAAATAGCGCATCTGCGCGTTGTCGACCGTGCTCTGCGCCTTGGCCCGCCAGGCGGCGTGCGCGGTCGCGTAGTTCGGATAGAGGCCGACGACCTCGACGTCGTCGAGGTTCTTGAAGGTGTTGTGCTCGAGATTGACGAGCTCGCCGCCGATCACGAGGTGAAGCAGTTGTTGCGGGGCACTATCTGGCATGGATTCTGTTCCTAACGGGCTGCCCGGCAAAGCAGTGTTCGACAAGCAGGACGAAAGCGCTCAGGGCAAGGGGCGGGCTCGAAAATGCGCGACAATGTTCGCATGTCGATCGCGACCCGCTGCCACCAGCACCCCGTGCGCCACTTCCCGGCGGTTATAGAGGATGGGATCTCCGGAGAGGTCGCTCATCCTACCATCCGCTTCCTGCACGATCAAATCGGCCGCCGCAAGGTCCCAATCATGGCTGTTGCCCCCCGCAAAGGCCGCATCCAGTGCGCCATGGGCGACCCGGCAGAGCCGCAGCGCGAGCGAACCGATTCGCGGATGCAGCATGATCTCGCCGAGCGACGGCTTGAGGCGCTCGACCAGAGGCTTCGGGCCCGCGACACGCGAGAAGTCCAGCTCGGATCCGGACGCTGCCCGCACCGGCGCGCCGTTGAGGGTGGTGCCCTGACCGCGGGCCGCGAAGAAGAATTCGTCGCTGGTCGGCGCGAACACCGCGGCGAGGACGGGCGTAGCGTCCTCGACCAGCGCGACGCTGACGCACCATTCGTCATGGCCATTGAGGTAATTGCGCGTGCCGTCGATGGGATCGACGATCCAGGTCAGCCGCCGCGACAGCCGCGCGGCATCGTCGGCGCTCTCCTCCGACAGCCAGCCATAGTCGGGCGTCGCAGCGCGCAGGCGCGTTTCCAGCAGCTCGTTGACGGCGATGTCGGCTTCCGACACCGGCGAGGACGCGCCCTTGGTCCACTTTCTCAACTCGGTGCGGAACATCGACCGCGCCAGAGCACCCGCTTCCCGCACCGCGTCTTGCAGCAGCGCCGCGTCGCGCGTCAGGATGGATCGATCTGTCGGGTTCGCGTCAACGTCCGCCAAGCGTCAAACCCTCGATGCGCACCGTCGGCGCATTGATGCCGTAGCGGAACTCGAGATTGTTCGCGGGCTGCATCGACTTGAAGATCTCGAACAGGTGCCCTGCGATCGTCACCTCGCTCACGGCATAGGTGAGCTCGCCGTTCTCGATCCAGAAGCCGGACGCGCCGCGGCTGTAATCGCCGGTGACGCCGTTGACACCGGAGCCGATCAGGTCGGTGACGTAGAAGCCCTGCTTGATGTCGGAGATCAGCTCGGCCGGCGTCGGCGTGCCGGCTTCGAGATGCAGATTGTACGGCCCGGGCGACGGCGAGGACGAGACGCCGCGATGGGCGTGGCCGGTGGTGGTGAGGCCGAGCTCGCGCGCGGTGGCGCAGTCGAGCAGCCAGGTCGTCAGCACGCCCTCGTCGATCAGCGCGATCTTCTTCACAGCCACGCCTTCGGCGTCGAACGTCTGCGAGCGCAGGCCACGCTTGCGCAGGGGATCGTCGACGATGCGGATGTTTTTCGCGAACAGCTGCTGGCCGAGCTTGTCCTTCAGGAAGCTGGTCTTGCGCGCGATCGAGGCGCCGTTGATGGCGCCGACGACGTGGCCGACCAGGGAGCCGGCAACGCGCGGATCGAACACGACCGGCACCTTGCAGGTCTCGACCTTGCGCGGATTGAAGCGCGCCACGGTGCGCTCGCCGGCGGAGCGGCCGACGATCTCCGGCGACAAGAGGTCCGCGCCATGCGGCGCCGAAGTGAAGTCGTAATCGCGCTCCATGCCGGTGCCTTCGCCGACAATCGCGGTCGCCGAGATGCCCTGGCTCGAGCGCAGGTAAGAGCCGTGGAAGCCGGTGCTGGTCACGAGCACCATGCCGCCCATGCCGGCGGAGGCCGAGGCGCCGCCGGATTTGGTGACGCCCTTCACCGCGAGCGCGGCAGCCTCGGCCTCGAGCGCGCGGCGCTCGAGCTCCGAGGTTGCGGGCACGTCGGGATCGAGCAGATCGAGATCGGGGAAGTCGCGCGCGAGCAGTGCGGGATCGGCGAGGCCGACATATTTGTCGTCGGGCGCGACGCGCGCCATCGCGACCGCGCGTTCGGCAAGCTTGGTCACCGCATCGCCGCTGGCGTCGTTGGTCGAGACCACCGCCTGGCGCTGGCCGACCAGCACGCGCAGGCCGACGTCGTCGCCCTCGGACCGCTCGGATTCCTCGACGCGCCCGTCGCGCACCTCGACGCCTTGCGAGATGCCGCGCACCGCGACCGCGTCGGCCGCATCCGCGCCGGCGCGCCTGGCAGCCTCGACCAGCCGCTGCGCGAGATCGGAGAGCGCCGACTGGTCGAACAGGTCGCGATTGGCCTTGGACGATTCTTTGGAGGAATCCTTGGGCGAAAGCGTCGAGCTTGGTGAAGGGTTCACAAACGAAATCCTGTTGGGGCGGGGGTTCGGGACCGGAACCCACAGATGTGCCCGATTGGCGCGGACTTCAAGCATTTTCAGGCTTCAGAAAGCTCAGATTCGCGAAGCTTCCGCAACGTCTCGTCAATCATGCGTGCCAAGGTCTTGTCAATCATGACCCGCAGTGACGCTGGATTAACCAGCCTTTTTAAGCGGTTTCGGAGCGGCGCGCGCTAAGGTCCTCGCATCGACCGGGAACATAATCCTGGCGGGGAGAACGAAGCCGTGAGGCGTCAAACAGCAACAAGCGGGATCGCTCCCGCCGGGTCGGGCCGCAGCTTGCGGCTCGACCCTCTTTCCCTTCCGGTCCGCTTCGATGCGCATGATCCGCGCGCCGACGGATACACCAGGCAGATCGAGCTTCATCGCGAACGCGTCGTGCTGCGCCGTGCCGTCCGCGGCATGCAGATGGCGATCAACGTCCGCGTCAGCGACTTCACCGGCGTCGCTCTGCGCGGCAACGACGAGGCGCAGACCCTCGTGCTCGTGCATCGCGACCCCTCGCTCTCCGTTCCGCTGCTGGTCAGCGCCGACGGCGACGATCTCGCCGAGGCCTGGGCCGTGTGGAGCGAGCTGTTCGCACTTCCGCAGCTCGACGAAGGCGCCCGCAAGCCCGCAGCCCGCCGTCGCCGCGCCAACGCGATCCGCGCCCGCCGTCCGAAATTCCTGATGCGCCGCCGCACCGGCATCGCACGCGAACTGCCGGTGCATCAGGGCGAACGCGAGATCATCGCGAGGAATTAGGCCGACCGCATCACCGCGTCGACCAGCAATCCCGCAAACAGCAGCAGCCCGGCATCCCGGTTCGAATAGAACAGCCGCTTGCAGAGCTCGCCGTCGCTGATCTTCAGCCGCACGATCTGCGAGGCCAGATGCACGGCGAAGGCCGCTAGCCCGAGCCAGGCCGGCCAGCGCGCATCGCCGGACGCCAGCGCCACGCCGATCAGCACCACCGACAGGCCGTAGAACAGGATCAGCGCCTGATGGGTGTGGGCGCCGAACAGGCGCGCGGTCGACTTGATGCCGATCAGCGCGTCGTCCTCGGCGTCCTGATGCGCGTAGATCGTGTCGTAGCCGATCACCCAGGAAATCGCGCCGGCATAGAGCACGAGCGCGGTGACGTCGATGCGTCCGAAGGTGACGGCAAATCCCATCAAGGCGCCCCAGGAGAAGGCGAGCCCGAGCACGGTCTGCGGCCACCAGGTGACGCGCTTCATGAAGGGATAGATCGCGACGATCAGCAGCGAGGCAATGCCGGTCAGGACCGCGAAACGGTTGAACTGCAGCAGCACCACGAGCCCGATCAGCGCCTGCGCGACCATGAAGGCCAGCGCCTGCTTCGTGCTCACCTGCCCCGACGGCAGCGGCCGCGAGCGGGTGCGCTCGACCTTGTCGTCGAGGTCGCGGTCGGTGATGTCGTTCCAGGTGCAGCCCGCCCCGCGCATCACGAAGGCGCCGATGAAGAACAGGACGATGATCAGCGGCAGGCCGCGGACGTCATGCGCCATGCCGGCGGCGAGCGCCGCCGACCACCAGCACGGCATCAACAGGAGCCAGGAGCCGATCGGACGATCGAAACGGGACAGGCGCAGATAAGGCCGCGCCCATTGCGGCGCGCGGGTATCGACCCAGTTGCCGGTGGAATCGGCAACGCGGGCGGATGTATCGCTCATCGGGTCAGGACGTTGCCGTTGAGCGTGTCGAAGGTGCTGCCGCCCTTCTTGCCGGCATTGGCCTCGGGCGCCGTGCCCGACCCCAGCACCTCGCTCAGCGACGGGCCGGCCGGACCGCGCGGCTGGTTCTGCATCTGCTGCGCGACATTGCAGACCTTCGTCTGCATGGCCTCGGTGTTCTTGTGGCCGGCCTTCATCTGATCGCCGATCTGGGGCGGGATTCCGCATTTGGCGGCGTGGGACTCGATGTACTTGATCATCTTGGCTTCAGCCTGGCCGAAGCTGCGGATCAGCTTGCAGGCCTCGTCCGGCGCAGCGTGACGGTCGCTCGCGGCCTTGATCAGCTTGCCACGCTTCTCGGCGTCCTCGCGCAGAGGAATGAAGGCCTTCATGCAGTCCTCGCCGGGTCCGCCTTGCGTCGGCGGGGCCGCGCTGAAGGCGCCGGCGCCACCGACGGGCGCGGCACCGTTCACGGGGAAGGACGAGCGCGGCGCGCCGCCGACGGAGGCGACCGGGGCCGAGCCGTTCACAGGCGGAAACGCGGGATCGGGCGCTGCCTGGCCAGGCAGCGGCGCCGGGAAGGCGCTCTGCGCATAGGCGCCGGCGGCGCCCATGGCGACCATGGCGGCAGTGATCGGAACCATCAAATGACGGATCATCAAGGCAGTCTCTCCGGCAGGAGCTTACGGGTTCGGCGCCTTCCCAATTGAAGCGCAACCAGCGTGTTCGCGATTTTACGATTCCCGCCGGCGCTTAACAACCCGTCGAATGGGGCAGGAGCGCGGCGCGCCGACGCACCAGTTTGGCAATATTTGTCCCCGAAATGGCGGGTTTCGGTTAAGAACGGCGGCAAATCGGACCTTGAAAGATGCCTTCCCACGATTTCCGCGCCCCCCGCCTGTTCGTCGATGCCCCCCTTGCCCAGGACGCCAGGGTCGCGCTCGACCGCGACCAGAGCAATTATCTCGGCAATGTGCTGCGGCTGGCCGCCGGCGCCGAGGTTTTGGCATTCAACGGCCGCGACGGCGAGTGGCAGGCTGCCATTGAAGGTCGCAAGCGGCCGGACGGCCTGGTCATCCTCCAGCAGACCCGGCTCCAGGACCGGCTGCCCGACATCGCTTACGTCTTCGCCCCGCTCAAGCACGCCCGGCTCGACTACATGGTGCAGAAGGCCATCGAGATGGGCGCCGCAACGCTGCAGCCGGTCCTGACCCGCTTCACCCAGGCCTCCCGGGTCAACACCGAGCGGATGCGCGCCAATGTGGTCGAAGCCGCCGAGCAATGCGGCATTCTCAGCATCGCCACTGTTGCCGAGCCGGTGCCGCTGGAACGGTATCTCAGTCAGCGCGCCGAGGGCAGGCTGCTCATCTTCTGCGACGAGGCGGCAGAGGTCCAAAACCCCATCCAGAGCCTGCAAGGCCCGCGCGAATCCAGACAAGGTATCGACGTATTGATCGGGCCAGAGGGCGGCTTTGCCGAGGAAGAGCGCGCGCTGCTGCTGCGGCAGCCCAAAATCCTGCGGCTGGCCCTGGGCCCCCGGATCATGCGGGCCGATACGGCCGCGGTAGCCGCGCTGGCCCTTGTGCAGGCGGTGCTGGGCGATTGGGGCGGCGGAAGCGGCTAGACTCTCTCTCGCATCGACCGGTGCAGGGTCTCGGAAGGCAGCTCTCCGAAGGCCGCCCTGTAACTCGCCGCGAACTCGCTGAGATGCCAGAACCCATGCGCAATCGCGCAGGACTTCACACTGCGCCGCCCGGGGCCGATGCGCAGTTGCCGACGCACAGACCAGAGGCGCAAGACCCGGCTATAGCGATGCGGACTCATGCCGCAGATGGCCTGCGCGGCACTCTGGAGCGTCCGGACGGACACGCCCACCTGCCGCGCCAGTTCGGTCGTCTTGTGCCAGATCGTCAGATCGTGCCGGATCAATTTTTCCATATCCGCGACGATCCGCCGATAGCCGTCCGTCGTGGATGGCACGGGTCCGCCGCCCACGCTGGTGCCAATCGCGGCTTCCATCTTGCTGCGCAGGGATTGCTCGACGATGGCGCGCGACGCCGGCTCGTTCAGGAAGCCCGGATCATGTGCTGCGATTTCAAGCGTGTTGGAGATCAAGCCGCGCAGGGAGGCGAGCACGTTCGATGCCGGGTTCAGCAAATGATAGCCCTCACCCAGTTGAGGCCAAGGTTCACGGTGGGGGAGAGCGAAATAGATAACGGCGATCAGACGGCCCTCCGGCTCATACACGAGGCAATCGGAATCGCCTGTCAGAATGAGGACGGAACTACCAATTGTTTGCCCATTGATACGGGCAGAGGTCACATGATCCATCGGCACCACCACGGCGACGGCATGCGTCAGCTGATAGCCGCGAATGATCCGCGGGAAGGTCCTCAGCAGAGACACGGTCAGGGTCGGCAAGCAGAGCCGCGCGCGCATGATTGCGGTCGCCCCGGCAGACAACGGCATGCTGGATGCGCCGGCATATCTCTCGCTTTCATCGAAATGATCCATGTCATACGATCGGAGCTCGAGGGCTGAGGACGGTTTGAGCCCCTGAAACGACAGCAAACCGTCCGTCGCCGATCTTTGCACTCCGTCGCGAGCAATGTTGAGATGGCTTTGATCCATATCCTGCCGCTTACTTCGCTTTCCTTGTAGATGCGGTGCCTTTGGCGGCGAGCAGATCATCCGGCCCGTTGATTCCGGCGCGCCTGAGGTCCCGAAGCAGCTTCGTCAGCAGCAGCATGTTGGTCTTCTGCAGTTCGTGATTGTTTCCGAACCTGAATGCGTTCTGCTCGGTCACGATGAGGCCGGCCTTGGTCTCGGCGAGAATTTTCCGCCTCTTGAGTCCCGTCACGCGACGGCGAACTGTCTCGAGTGGCAGGCTGAGGAAGCGAGAGAGTGCCGCACGAGAAACCCCTTGCTTGATGACATCCGGCTCGACCGCATGAATGCTGGAAAACCTCTCGTCCAACGACGGATCGTTCATCACACCTATGACGTTCGCATTCAGAATCGCATGAACGATCAGAAGGTCCAGCGGATCGAACTCGTCGTAATGCCGGAAAAGCTCGCTGATCGAAAACAGCATATAGGCAAGCGTGTGTCGCGAGACCGTCCGGATAGCATCTGAAGTATTGAGCATGAATCGGAAACCAACATTCATCTTGTAAACGACGGCAGCGGCGAGCGGATCACCCTGCATACCCAAAATGAGTATGCGACGACTTGCCTATCGTCCTCAATTTCTCATTGTGAGGCTGGCCTGCAGTTCCAGGCGCATCGAGGCGCGTTGGCCAGACAATTTCGCGACCGGCCGAGCGACTGACCGTCGCATGCCTGCCTGCCGAAACTCCGACGCGCGACCACCGTATCCAGTTACTTCGATGATGCCGCCATTCGGCTGGCAGTTGCGCAGGACGACATGGCCATGGACGAGGATCTCGTATTCGAGATGCGGCGACGCGAGGAATTGCGATTGATCAGAGCATTTCTCGGCATAACCGACCCGAGCAAGCGGCAGAGAATCCTCAAACTGACAGAGCAGCTCGCGGATGAGGCCATCCCCGACGCGGCAGGACTCGCCTTCGCCTCGCCCGAGACATCGCTTGGCGAAGCGCCCGAAGACATCGCTGGACGGCCTGAATAAGGAGGGTATGTCGCTGGGGTGGCCGATCGACTTCCCTGTCCAAACCAGGAAGGGACCAAGTGACGGCAATATGGTATTTAAATACCTCTAATGGCCGTCACGAAGAGCAAGGCTTTGCGATTTGGCTGCCGAACGGTCCGGAAGCTTGAGGGCCCAAGTCCGCCCAGTCACGTCGAAGCCATCGGCAACGCGATGAAAAATCCGGGAAGCCGACCGTTAAGCGATTGATCCTTTGGAGGTCGAAACCGCTTTCGGGCCATGCTAAGGGCTGCGCCAACTCTCGCCCTTGCCTGCCCGGTTCCACCCGGGACGATGGACCCCGTCATGACCGCGACTGCCACCTCAAATGCTGCCGGCTCCGCCGCCTGGGCGGATACGCTGCTGCTGTCGTTCGCGCAGGCCGGCTATGTCAGGGCCGAGCCCGCGATCCTGCAGCCGGCCGAGCCATTCCTGGATCTCTCCGGCGAGGACATCCGCAAGAGCCTGTACCTGACCACGGACCTCTCCGGCGAGGAGCTCTGCCTGCGCCCGGACCTGACCATTCCGGTTGCGCGCGATTACCTCGCCTCCGGCCGCGCCGGCCAGCCGGCCGGATTCAGCTATTTGGGGCCGGTCTTCCGATACCGCAGCGGACAGACCAGCGAGTTTCTTCAGGCCGGCATCGAATCATTCGGCCGGCAGGACCGCGCAGCGGCCGATGCCGAGATGCTGGCGCTGGCGCTCGAGGCAACCGCCGCCTTCGGCGTCCGTGACGTGGAGATCCGCACCGGCGACGTGGCGCTGTTCAACGCGCTGCTCGACGCGCTCGACCTCTACCCGGTCTGGCGCCGCCGCCTGGTCAAGGATTTCAACCGCAAGATCAGCCTGGAGCAGGACCTGGGGCGGCTGGCGGCCGCAACCACCGCGACCCGCAGCGAGTATGAGGGTGTGCTCGCAGCGCTTGCCGGCTCCGACCGCAAGGCGGCGCTCGCCTTCGTCACCGATCTGATGTCGATCGCCGGCACCACCAATGTCGGCGGCCGCACCACGGCCGAGATCGCCGACCGCTTCCTCGAGCAGTCGACGCTGAAGGGCGGCGCGCTGCCGCGCGAGGCGATCGCGGTGCTCAAGCGCTTCCTGTCGATATCGGGCAATCCCGACGACGCAGTCGCCGAGCTGCGCGCGCTCACTAATGATGCGAAGCTCGACCTCAGTGCCGCCATCGACCAGTTCGAAAGCCGGGTCGGCTTCATGGCCGCGCGCGGCATCGATGTGAAGGGAACCCGCTTCTCGACCGCGTTCGGACGGGGCCTGGACTATTACACCGGCTTCGAATTCGAGCTGCATCACCGCGGCAACGGCGCCGAGCCGCTGGTCGCCGGCGGCCGCTATGACGGGCTGATGACCCAGCTTGGATCGTCCGAACCGATCCCCGCGGTTGGTTTCTCGGTCTGGGTGGATGCGCTGACCCGGATCGGCCGCAAGGTGGGAGCTTAAGTCATGAGCGCGCCATTCGTTCTGGCCGTTCCCTCCAAGGGCCGCCTTCAGGAAAACACCGAGGCCTTCTTCGCCCGTGCGGGCCTCAAGCTGTCGAAGGCCGGCGGCGCCCGCGACTATCGCGGCACCATCGCAGGTCTCGACAATGTCGAGGTCGCCTATCTCTCGGCGAGCGAGATCGCCTCGCAGCTGTCCCGCGGTTTCGCGCATCTCGGCGTGACCGGCGAGGATCTGGTGCGCGAGACCATCGCCGATGCCGACCAGCGCGTGTCCCTGATCGAGGGCCTCGGATTCGGCTACGCCGACGTCGTCGTCGCGGTGCCGCAGGCGTGGATCGACGTCCGCACCATGGCCGACCTGGACGACGTCACCACCGGCTTTCGCGAGCAGCATCACATGCGGATGCGGGTCGCAACCAAGTTCATCAACCTCACCCGCTCCTTCTTCCAGAGCCATGGCATCACCGATTACCGCATCGTCGAAAGCACCGGTGCGACCGAAGGCGCGCCGGCGGCCGGTGCCGCCGAGCTGATCGTCGACATCACCACCACGGGCGCGACGCTCGCCGCCAACGGCTTGCGGGTGCTCGACGACGGCGTGATGCTGCGCAGCCAGGCCAATCTGGTCGCTTCGAAAGACGCCGACTGGTCGCCGCAGGCGCGGGAGACCGCGCGTATCATCCTCGATCACATCGCGGCACGGGCGCGGGCCAACAAATATCGCGAGGTCCGGACCCGCTTCAAACAGTGCGACGCCGCCCTGCTTGGCGAAGCCCACAGCCGGTTCGGCGTCGAGACCCCGTTCGGCGGGCCGACCTCGTCGGGCATGCTCACGCTGCACTGCCCGCCCGGGCAGCTCTATGCGCTGGCGAGCTTCCTGCGCGAGCATGGCGCCGAGACCGTCTCGGTGGTCTCGCTCGACTACGTCTTCGACCGGGAGAACCCGCTGTTCGCCAGGCTCGAGGCGTTCCTGCGGCAGTGAGCCCCAGGTTCGTTCAGCGTAGCGACAGCAAACGGCAGCTACCATATGCTGTTGTGAAGACTTTGAACGCCTCTGGGACCTCGATCGATGACGCTGGGCTCTGACGTTTCCGGCATGACGACCACCGCAGCCAGCGCCGCCGCGAAGGGGCTGTCGATTGTCGTCCCCGTCTACAACGAGGCGGCGGGCCTCGCCGGCCTGCACCAGCGGATCTGCGAACTCGCCAGGACCTTGCGGCAGCGCTATCGGCTCGCTTGCGAGATCGTCTATGTCGACGACGGCAGCGCGGATGCGACGCTGTCGATTGCACGCACCCTGCCGGCCGACGCGCTCGACGTCCAGGTCGTCTCGCTGTCGCGCAATTTCGGCAAGGAGGCGGCGCTGATGGCCGGCCTCGACCATGCCCGCCTCGGCGCCGTGATGTTCATGGACGGCGATGGCCAGCATCCGCCTGATCTGGTCGAGCAGCTGGTGCGGCACTGGATCGAGGACGGCTACGACGTCGTTTATACCGCCAAGGCGCATCGCGACAACGAGCCCTTCCTGCGGCGGCTCGCCGGACGGGGTTTCTACGCGCTGATCAATTGGGGCGCGCGCCAGAAGATTCCCGAGGACGCCGGCGACTTCCGCCTGCTGTCGCCGCGCGCCGTCGCAGCCCTCCGGCAGCTGCCGGAACGCAATCGCTTCTTCAAGGGGCTGGCGAGCTGGATCGGCTTCCGCCAGATCCGCGTCGACTACGAGCCCGCGCCCCGCACCCATGGGGTGACGACGTTCAGCGCCGCGCGTCTGCTGGGCCTCTCGATCGAAGGCGTGACCTCGTTCTCGGTGGCGCCGCTGCGCTTTGCCAGCCTGCTCGGCGTGATCCTCGCCGGCGGCGCCTTCCTGTTCGGCCTCTCGATCCTCTGGGAGGTCTGGACCACCGGCAAGCAGGTGCCCGGCTATCCCTCCCTCGTGATCGGCCTGATGACCATCGGCGGCGTGCAGCTCATCATGATCGGCATCGTCGGCGAATATATCGGCAAGATCCTTTCCGAGCTGAAGGCACGCCCGATCTACTTCGTCGCCGAGCACAGCGAAAAGCATTTCGAGACCGACAAGGCCGACGACGCCTCGAAGAGGACGGCGGCCGAATGAGCGCGGCCGCGGAGCTGCGGCGGATCTGGCTCTGCGCCGACGATTACGGCATCAGCCCGGGTGTCAATCGCGCCATCCGCGACCTGATCGAACGCGGCCGCCTCAACGCCACCTCGGTCATGATGGTGGGCCCGGCAATCGAGCGCGGCGAGGTCGAGGCGCTTCAGGCTTCAGCGAAGACAAATGCGCGCTGCGCGATCGGACTGCACGTGACGCTGTCGGCGCCGTTCCGGCCGCTCACCATGCATTTCCGTCCACTCGACGGCGACATGTTTCTCCCGTTTCCGAAGTTGCTGCGCGCAGGCCTGACGCGAAGGCTCGACCGCGAATTCTTTCGCAACGAGGTCAAGGTGCAGCTGGCGGCGTTCGCGGAGGCGTTCGGACGCGTGCCCGATTTCATCGACGGCCACCAGCATGTGCAGCTGTTTCCGCAGGTGCGCGACGGCTTTGTCGACGCGGTCAGCGAGATCGCGCCAAAAGCCTGGGTGCGCCAGGGCGGCCGTGACCTGCCGCTGGCGCAGCGACTTGCCTCGCCGAAGGCGCTGGTGCTCGACATTCTCAGCGCGCAGTTTCGCCGGCGCGCCGGCGACGCGGGCCTCGGTTTCAATCCCGGTTTCGCCGGCGCCTATGATTTCACCCGCGCCGCCGATTTCGGCGAGTTGATGCGGCAATTCCTCGAAGGCCTGCCGGATGGCGGCCTCGTGATGTGCCATCCCGGCTTCGTCGACGACGTCCTCACCGGCCTCGACCCGATGACGGATGTCCGCGAACGCGAGCACGCCTATCTCGCCGGCGATGCCTTCGCGCGCCTGCTGACGGACAGCGGCGTCACGCTGGGATGAAACCGGCGGAAAGCAGGCCTTGCGAGGCAGCTTGTCGCATACCGAAATTTAATCCAGCCGGCACTGTTGGGGCCACAATGGAACCCTACATCTGCCTCGCGCTTGTTTTGCGCGATGGAGACAGATCATGACGCCGCAGGAACGCCAGCTCGTCGACGAGCTTTTCGACCGGCTTTCTAAACTGGAAAATGCACCGCGCGATCCCGATGCGATCGCCGCCATCTCCGACGGGCTGCGCAAGGCCCCCGGCGCGATCTACGCGCTGGTGCAGACCGTATTGTTGCAGGATGAAGCGCTGAAGCGCGCCCATGCCCGCATTCAGGAGCTGGAGGCGGGGCACGCGCCCGAGCAGGCGCAGTCCGGCGGCTTCCTGGATACGATGCGCGACACGCTGTTCGGCGGGGGCCCGTCGCGCGGCTCGGTTCCGAACGTGCCGCCGCGCGACGCGCGGCCGGTCTGGAACAGCGGCCAGGCGATGCAGCAGTCCCAGCCCGGTTATGGCCAGCCGCCCTATGGGCAGGCTTACGGTCAAGGTCCAAATCAAGGTCCGGGTCAGGGCTATGGCGCCCCGCCGGTCGGCGGTGGCGGCGGCTCGTTCCTCGGCACGGCGGCGGCAGCCGCGGCCGGCGTCGTCGGCGGCTCGCTGCTGCTCTCCAGCATCCGCGGCATGATGGGCGGATCGCACCAGCAGGCCTTCGGCGACACCAATGCCTTGGGCGATCGCAGCCCCTGGAGCGGCAGCGACCAGTCGGGCGGCTCGCTCGCGCGCGATGCCGGCCTCGACGACATCGGCTCTAGTCGGGACCGCGGGGATGCTTCCCGCCAGGGCTTTGCCGACCAGGCGTCGAACGACGACCGGAATTACAACGATCAGAACGACAACGGCGACGATAACGTCGACCTCGCCGACGACAGTGATTTCGGCAATGACGACGGCGGCAGCGATTACGCCTGACGCTTTTATCCCTGCGCCAAACGAGAACGGCCGCCGATGAGGCGGCCGTTCCTGTTTCGAGCGCGATGCGCCTACATCACCACGACCCTGGTGCCGACATTGACGCGGCCGTAGAGATCGATGACGTCCTCGTTGCGCATGCGGATGCAACCGGAAGAAACGTTGGTGCCGATGGTCCAGGGCTCGTTGGAGCCATGGATGCGGTAAAGCGTGGAGCCGAGATACATCGCGCGGGCACCGAGCGGGTTTTCCGGGCCGCCTTCCATGTGTCTCGGCAAATCGGGACGACGCGCGATCATTTCCGCCGGAGGCGTCCAGTCCGGCCATTCGCGCTTGGCCGTGATCGATTTCACGCCGGACCAGGTGAAGCCGGGACGCCCCACGCCGATGCCGTAGCGCATCGCGCGGCCGTTGCCCTCGACCAGATAGAGGAATTTGTTCGGCGTATCGACCACGATCGTGCCGGCGCTTTCGTTGCCGCTATAGTCAACGGATTGTTTCTCGAATCTCGGATCGAACTGACGCTGGCGCGGGTCGACCGCGTCCTGCTGAATTGCCCCCTGGACTTGCGGCTCGCCCATCGGCGGCAGGCGGCGCTGGTCGTAATAGCCGGGCTGTTGCTGATACACCGGCTGCTGCGGTGAGTAGGCCGGACCGCGGCCCGGACCGTCACCGAACAGGAACTCGATGAAGCCGCCGCCCATGTTCGCATTGGAGGCGACGCGCACCGACGCCGGCGGCACCTGCGGCTGGTAGAGCACCGCGGGCGGATCGTTCGGCACCGTGTTGTCGAAGGCGCTGGCGCGATCGGCGCCGGCAATGAAGGTGCAAGCGCCGCCGAGCAGCGCCACAGACATTTTCTTGAACATCGACGTACTCTGTACTGTTTCGTCTAGATCACACGCGTCGTGGCGAGCTGATGGCTGATCCGCGCGCCCCGCGACGTGGTCAATAAAAAGCAAAAGCCGTTTTGTTTGGTAAACGAAAGCGGCATTTGGATTCACCACGTCGCCAGCAGCGGTGCAATTCGGCGATCAGCGTTTATTTTCGGTGAATGCCGCGCGCCCATGGTTAATTGCTTCTTTGCGCGCCGTCGCGCGACGCAGCACAACAGTTCCTGCTGTGAACTTCGTGTTAAATCGCTTCTGCCTACAAAGACGCGTGAATGAGGTGGGGGGAGTATCCTGATGGCTGTTCACCGCAAACGTTTTCGTGTCGAAGATATCGTCGGTGGCGAAATGCCAATCCTTGACGTAACCGAAGAGGCAATGCCGATGCACAGCGAGATCATGGCCGAGTTGCGTGCGATCCGCGCACAGATGGCGAAGGGCACCCCTGTCCCGCTGTCCGGCAGCGCCGCCATGGCCGCGATCGATGCCTCCACTGCCCACGAGCTCTCCGAAGCCCGCACCATGCTCGATACCTACCGGGCGCAGATCGAGCAGTGCGAAAAGCTGAAGGTCGAGCTCGACCTCATCCACGACGCCATCGACCGTACCAAGCGCGAGATCGCGACACTGCACGGCAAGAGCTTCGACGGCGGCGAAATGGCCAAGGTCAATGGCGAGCTCGGCGCGGTCGTCGGCGGCACCGAACAGGCGACCCAGCAGATTCTCGAAGCCGCCGAGTCGATCGACCAGGCGGCCAGCGCGATGTCCAAGGTGCAATCGGCCGACCAGCAGAAGCGTCTCGCCGACGACATCCAGGAGCGCGTCATCTCGATCTTCGAAGCCTGCAACTTCCAGGACCTGACCGGCCAGCGCATCAGCAAGGTCATGACCACGATGAAGTTCATCGAGCAGCACATCAACGCCATGATGGAGATCTGGGGCGGCGTCGACGCGATCAAGGCCCACGTGCCGGCCCCGGTCGATTCCCGCAGCGAGGACGAGAAGCTCCTCAACGGCCCCAAGCTCGCCGGCGACGTCGGCCACGCCTCGCAGGACGACATCGACGCGCTGTTCGACTGAGCGGACGCGGCAGAGTGAAAAACAAAACGCCGGCGCGAGCCGGCGTTTTTTTGGGCGTCATTGCGCCATGACGCGTGGTGAGAGCCCAGCCCCGATCACGCCCTCGGCGCGCAGCGGACGTAGACCATGTTGCCGTAGCGGGTGGCGGCGTCCTTGTCGATGAAGCGGGTGATCAGGACGCGGCCGTCGAAGGAGACGATCTCGCGGTCCTGCTCGCCGGGCGTCGGGCCGGCAGGCCCGATATAGTTCTTGCCGCTGGGCGAGCCCTTCAGCCGCAGCTCCTGCGGTGTCGCCTGGTCGGCCAGATGCATGATCACGCCGCCGGAGGAACCGGCGGTGATCACGTAGGGATTTTTGCACTGGGCGCGGGCGGCGGCCTCGGTGCGGGCGCGGTCGGCCGGGTTCTGGAACGAGGCGAGACCCCAGCGTCCGACGATCTCGTCGGCGCGGATGCTCGCCGGCATTTCCGGACCGGTGCCGGGCTCGGCTTCGGGCGGCGGCGAGGATGACGAGAAGGACGGCAGGCTCATGCCGCCGCCGCAGGCGCCCAGCAACAGCGCCAGACAAGACGCGGCCGCCAGATTGGCGACCGTGCGCGCGTGAGCCGAACTGATCATGGCATTCCCCCGAACAAGACCATGGCCGCACCCCTTCCGCAGCCAAGCGCAAAACCGCAGCCTGAGCAATGACGTCCTTTGATACGCCGGCGCCCCGAACAAGTTTCCAATACCACCATCCTATATCCGCCTCACCAATCGCTTAACCACCTTTGCTTGACAGGATCGCGGCCAAGCCATATTTCCGAGCCCACTATTAGCACTCGGAAAGCCCGATTGCTAAGCGCGCCGTTTGATCCTCGGGGAGAGGGTGGACGGACAGCGCCGCCCCACCCACTTCCGCTAGTTCCGAAGCGAGCCTCCAAAGGGAAACGTCATGGCTAAATCCAAA
This sequence comes from Bradyrhizobium sp. Bra64, assembly GCF_024519875.1. Lineage (NCBI taxonomy): Bacteria > Pseudomonadati > Pseudomonadota > Alphaproteobacteria > Hyphomicrobiales > Nitrobacteraceae > Bradyrhizobium > Bradyrhizobium sp. Bra64. Next base: position 299,077 of record NZ_JALJRD010000004.1, read on the forward strand.
TTTCGTCCGCTGCATGACCGTGTCGTGGTCAAACGTATCGACGCCGAGGAAAAGACCAAGGGCGGCATTATCATTCCGGACACCGCCAAGGAAAAGCCGTCCCAGGGCGAAGTCGTCGCCGTCGGCCCCGGCGGCCGCGACGAGGCCGGCAAGCTGATCCCGATCGACCTGAAGGCCGGCGACCGCGTGCTGTTCGGCAAGTGGTCGGGCACCGAGGTCAAGATCGACAACGAGGATCTCCTGATCATGAAGGAGTCGGACATCATGGGTGTCCTGGCCTAAGGCCGCCAGCCTGAACCGCCGCTGAATGCGCCGCTGTCGTGCCCGGGCTTGCCCCGGGCATCCATCATTCTTCGCCAGGTGATGGATTGCCGGGACAAGCCCGGCAATGACGAAGAGAGCGCGCCGCAGCACGAACAAGACACATCACGAAACACGAGGGTTTGCAGACCATGGCTTCCAAAGACGTCAAATTTTCCGGAGACGCGCGCGATCGCATGCTGCGCGGCGTCGACATTCTCGCCAACGCCGTCAAGGTGACGCTCGGCCCGAAGGGCCGCAACGTTCTCATCGAGAAGAGCTTCGGCGCGCCCCGCATCACCAAGGACGGCGTCACCGTCGCCAAGGAGATCGAGCTCGAGGACAAGTTCGAGAACATGGGCGCGCAGATGCTGCGCGAGGTCGCTTCCAAGACCAACGACACCGCTGGCGACGGCACCACCACCGCGACCGTGCTGGCCCAGGCCATCGTGCGCGAAGGCGCCAAGGCGGTCGCCGCCGGCATGAACCCGATGGACCTCAAGCGCGGCATCGACATCGCGGTCGCGTCCGTCATCAAGGACATCGAGAAGCGCGCCAAGCCGGTCGCCGCCTCCTCCGAGGTCGCCCAGGTCGGCACCATCTCGGCCAACGGCGATGCCGCCATCGGCAAGATGATCGCCCAGGCGATGCAGAAGGTCGGCAACGAGGGCGTCATCACCGTCGAGGAGAACAAGTCGCTCGTCACCGAGGTCGACATCGTCGAGGGCATGAAGTTCGACCGCGGCTATCTGTCGCCCTACTTCGTCACCAACCCCGAGAAGATGCTCGCCGAGCTCGAGGACGCCTACATCCTCCTGCACGAGAAGAAGCTGTCGGGCCTGCAGGCCATGCTGCCGGTGCTGGAAGCCGTGGTGCAGTCGGGCAAGCCGCTCGTCATCATCGCCGAGGACGTCGAGGGCGAGGCGCTGGCCACCCTGGTCGTCAACCGCCTGCGTGGCGGCCTCAAGGTCGCCGCCGTCAAGGCGCCGGGCTTCGGTGATCGCCGCAAGGCCATGCTCGAGGACCTCGCGATCCTCACCGGCGGTCAGCTCATCTCCGAAGAGCTCGGCATCAAGCTCGAGAACGTCACGGTGAAGATGCTGGGCCGGGCCGGCAAGGTGGTGATCGACAAGGAGAACACCACGATCGTCAAGGGCGCCGGCAAGAAGCCGGAGATCGAGGCCCGCGTCGGCCAGATCAAGGCCCAGATCGAGGAGACCACCTCCGACTACGATCGCGAGAAGCTGCAGGAGCGCCTCGCCAAGCTCGCCGGCGGCGTCGCGGTGATCCGCGTCGGCGGCGCCACCGAGATCGAGGTCAAGGAGAAGAAGGACCGCGTCGAGGACGCCCTCAACGCCACCCGCGCCGCGGTGCAGGAAGGCATCGTCCCCGGCGGCGGCGTCGCGCTGCTCCGCGCCAAGAAGGCCGTCGGCCGTCTCACCAACGCCAATGCCGACGTCCAGGCCGGCATCAACATCGTCTTGAAGGCGCTGGAAGCCCCGATCCGCCAGATCTCCGAGAACGCGGGCGTGGAAGGCTCGATCGTCGTCGGCAAGATCCTGGAGAACAAGTCCGAGACCTTCGGCTTCGACGCCCAGACCGAGGACTATGTCGACATGGTCGAGAAGGGCATCATCGATCCTGCCAAGGTGGTCCGCACCGCGCTCCAGGACGCCGCCTCCGTGGCCGGCCTCCTGGTGACCACCGAGGCCATGGTCGCCGAGACGCCGAAGAAGGAAGCTCCGCCCGCCATGCCGGGCGGCGGCGGCATGGGCGGCTTCTAAGGCCCATCCCTTCCATTACAATCATGCGAAGGCCGCCTCCGGGCGGCCTTCTTTTTTACCGATCATGGAAGGAGCTTTCCGATTCAACCGGCGGCCAAAACCCACTACGGTGACGCGCCGATTCTAAATTTTGAGCATGATCGGTTCGGAAAACCGCTTCACACTTTTCCGGATCATGCTCCCTTCCCCGGGGATTTCGTCGATGCGCGCGCTTCTGGTCTGCTCCACCGCCCTTCTGGCGGCCCTGCTTGCGATTTCGCCCGAGGTCGCATCCGCCCAGATGAAGCTGTCGCCGAAGGCCACGGCCCCGGGCGGAACCGAGACGCGCTATTTCACCTCGATCGACGGGCTGATGGACGGCAACGCCGACGTGATCCTGAAGGAGACGCGGCAGGGCAAGACGGTCACCGCAGCCGTGCTCGACGTCTGCTATCCCGTCGCGAAGAATTCCGATCGCAAGGACCGCTTCGTCGTCAATCTCCAGGTCTCGGGCCAGAACCTGACCGGCACGACGCAGAGCCTCGGCGAGAAGGCGCCCGTCACCGTCAAGCTGCTGCGCAAACAGGCCGGGGACTCGTTCGAATTCCGCGGCCAGATCGCGATTGGCCAGGCCGTGACCGAGGTCACCTCGCCCGACAATTCGGACCTCAGTGAAAAAGAGTTTCTGGACAACCAGACCTCCGACGACGGCATCACGCCGCAGCCAAAGGACTTCACCGACGTCTCGCCCGAAGCGATCGCGGTCAAGGTCAAGCTGGAGGCCGCGAACGAGTTCCTGAAGAGCCTGAAGGGCCAGGAGGTCGAGGTGACGCTGGCGAGCCTGACCGTGGGCTGCGATGCGCTGCGCGCCGGCGAGCAGACCATCAACATGTCGGTCGATCCGGAGCGCGCGGCAGCGCTGCTGGCAAAATTCAAGGCGATGCCCGGCGTCACCGCCGCGGGCTGGACCGCGGGCATGACCGAGATGGACCGCACCATCCGCATTCCCGCCGCCGACTGGCGCGACGGCGAAAGGATCAACCGCGACAAGCTCGCATCCGCCGTCGCCGGCGTGCTGAGCAGGACGCTCGCGGCAAAGCCGGTCTCGCAAGGCTTCAACCCGGCCACGGGCAGGCTCAAGCTGGTCTTCAAGCGGCCGAACCAGGATTTCCCGGCACTCGAGCTCACCGACACGATCGAGGTTGCCGGCCTGGTCTCGCCCGACAAGCCCGGCACGACCGACAAGCTCATGCTCTGGATCGGCAGCCCCTCGACCACGACCGCCGACGAGAGCAGCGGCGCCAAGCTCAATCTGTCGGACGATGCGACCGCCGACGAGGAAGCCGATCAGCCCGACGACAACGGCTCGGTCGAAGCGCTCGCCAAGGAGCTGAAGGGCCAGCGCTGGGACGCCGACAAGTCGGTGTGGAAATAGGCTCTCGTGCCCCGGACGAAGCGCTGCGAGCCGGGGCCCAGAAGCCGCACGCGAGATCGAGGATAGACAACCGGGTCCCGGCTCTGCGGCGCATCGCTCTCGCGCTGCGCCTTGTCCGGGACACGAGAGCGAGACCTAGATTAATTTCCGTTGACGCGAAAGCGCAGCGGCTTGGGGCCGAGAAGCGTGAGCACGTCGCCCTGACGCTTCCAGGTCTCGACGCTGCCGAGGGCTGCGACGAGATCGTCGTCGGCCTGCGCCCTTGCCGACGGGCAGGCGCGGTCCTGGATCTGGCCGGGGACGAAGATCACGGTGTTGCCGGCGACCGAGAACTGGCCCTTGCCGCCCTTGCACCAGAGCTCCAGCACGACTTCGCCGTTGTCGCCGATCTCGATGTTCGGAATCCGCTTCGAGCCCGGCTGCGGCAGCGCCTCCAGCGTCATCTCGGTGCCGAACGGAAAACCGTCCTCCGCACGCGCGAGCGTGGACATCGCGAGCATTGCAACCGCTGCACACACCAATCGCTTGAGCGAAACCATGAGACCTCTCGACCGACCCGATTTGCCGCACCTTCTATAAGACGGCGGCGCCGTTGAGAAGGTTCGCCGGCCTCGAACGCAAAAATCCCCGCGAGGACAACCCGCGGGGATTTGATTTGCGTCGAAGCCGGGACGCGGCCTGCTACTTCAGGACCATCGCCGTGAACGGATAGATATAGGCCTGCAACGTCACGAGCACACCGACGAGACAGGCCAGCACGATCGAGTGCCAGAACACGAAGCGCAGGATGGTGCCCTCATGGCCGTACCAGTTGGTGGCCGTGGAGGCGACCACGATCGACTGCGCGTCGATCATCTTGCCCATCACGCCGCCGGACGAGTTCGCCGCGGCCATCAGAATCGGCGACAGGCCGAGTTGCTCGGACGTGATTTTCTGAAGGTTGCCGAACAGGATGTTCGACGACGTATCAGACCCCGTCAGCGCCACGCCAAGCCAGCCGAGCAGTGTGCCGAAGAAGGGATAGAGCACGCCGGTTGCGGCGAAGGCGAGGCCGAGTGTGGCGTCGACACCGGAGAGCCGCGTCAGCGTGCCGATCGCGAGCATCGCCGAGATCGTGATCAGCGAGATCGCGCACAGCCGGATGGTGCGGCCGTACTGGGTCACAAGTTGGCTGGGACCGACGCCCATCAGGAAGCCGGAGATGATCGCGGCGATCAGCATGCCCGTGCCGGTGAAGGACAGGTAGGTGAAGCCGAACACCGCGCTCTCTTTCGTCGGCCCTGGCGCGACCGGCGGCATCTTGTTGATCATCTGATGCAGCTCGGGAACGGGGTAGTTCCAGGTGAAGATCGAATTCGCCCAGGTCTTGAAGCCGCCGTTGCCCCAGATCAGCATCACGATACAGACGACGATCCAAGGCAAAAGCGCGCTGAACAGCTCGCTCTGCGTGAGTGGCGTCTTGTCGAGCGGTTTTGCCCCGGCCATGGTGGAGGTCGATTCATCATTGCCGCGCAACGCAGGCGACAGCCAGAGCTGCTTCGGCTGCCAGACCTTCAGGAAAAGGATCAGCGCACCCATCGAGATCAGCGACGCGCCGATATCGACGATCCAGGGATTGATGTAGTTCGAGATCACGAATTGCGGGATCGCGAATGATACGCCGGTGACGAGAATCGCCGGCCAGACGTCCTTCATGCCTCTCCAACCGGCAAAAGCCCATATCACCCAGAACGGCACGATCAGCGAGAAGAACGGCAGCTGCCGTCCGACCATCGCGCCGAGGATGTAGGGATCGAACCCGGTAACCGAGGCAAGACCCTGGATCGGCGTGCCCAGCGCGCCATAGGCGACCGGCGCGGTGTTGGCGATCAGCGACAGGCCGCTTGCCGCAAGCGGCGAGAAGCCGAGGCCGATCAGAACGGCGCCCGTGATTGCCACCGGCGTGCCGAAGCCCGATGCACCCTCGAAGAAGGCACCGAAGGAGAATGCGATCAGCAGCAATTGCAGCCGCCGGTCCTCGGTGACGCCGCCGATCGCGCGCTTGAGGAGTTCGAAGCGCCCGGTCGACACGGTCACCTGGTAGAGGAAGATGACGTTGAGAACGATCCAGCCGATCGGGAAGAAGCCGGTGACGATGCCCAGCACCGATGCGCGGATCGACATGTTGGCCGGCATGGTGAAGACGAAGATCGTGATCAGATTGGCCACGATCACGGCGATGACGGCGGCAATATGGGCCTGGACGCGGCCGCTCGCGATCAGCACAAGCAGTGTGACGACAGGGATGGCCGCCGCGATCGTCGACAGCACAGGGCTGTGCAGCGGATCATAGACTTGATTCCACATGGTCTTCCTCCCCACGCATATGTAAGGCAGGCGGCCCGCGTGGACAGCCGATCCTGCTTGACGCAGAAGGATAACCCCCGAGCCGAACGCGAATTCCTCGCGACTGCAGCGGTTCCCGTCCGCTCACAAGCTCGCGAAATCCCGGAGGCCCCCACCCCGCGCCCTCGAAGCCCATGCTAGGGTTGCAAGCTGCGACAAGCCAACGCAAATTGCAGAATTTGCGACTTTAGTCTAAGCGCGCCGATTTCAGCCATTGCCTCAACCATTTGGCTCCGGGCATTTGTGCACATCCCCGCAGGAGATTCAGCTCTGTGAAGAACATCATCGCCACCCTCGCGATCGTCTGGCGAATCGCCGCTCCCTATTTCCGGTCGGAAGACAAATGGGCCGGGCGCGGCCTGCTCGCCGCCGTCATCGCAATGGAGCTGGCGCTGGTCGCGATCGACGTGCTGGTGAACCAGTGGCAGAACCGGTTCTACACTGCGCTCCAGAGCAGCGACTGGGATGCCTTCGTCACACAGATCTGGATCTTCGTCGGCCTCGCCTTCACCTTTATCGCGCTGGCCGTCTACAAGCTCTACCTGAACCAATGGCTTCAGATCCGCTGGAGGCAGTGGCTGACCCGGCACTATCTGGGCGAATGGCTGCAAGACGCTACGCATTACCGCATGCAGCTCAAGGGCGATGCGGCCGACAACCCCGACCAGCGTATCACCGAGGACGTCAAGAACTTCGTCGAGCAGACCCTGACGATCGGGCTCGGCCTGCTCTCGTCGATCGTGACGCTGTTCTCCTTCGTCATCATCCTCTGGGGCCTGTCCAACGCCGCACCGCTGCACCTGTTCGGCCGCGATCTGATGATTCCCGGCTATCTGTGCTGGGGCGCGCTGATCTACGCAATCTTCGGCACCGCGCTGACGCACTGGATCGGCGCCCCGCTGGTCAACCTCAATTTCGAGCAGCAGCGCTATGAGGCCGACTTCCGCTTCAACCTCGTTCGCGTGCGCGAGAACTCCGAGCAGATCGCGTTGCTCAAGGGCGAAGGCGCCGAACGCTCGCGCCTGCTCGATCGCTTCGGCTTCGTGATCGGCAATTGGTACGCCATCATGAGCCGGACCAAGCGCCTCACAGCGTTCACGGCGAGCTATCAACAGGCCGCCGTGATCTTCCCCTACGTGCTGGTCGCGCCGGCGTTCTTCGCCAAGAAAATCCAGCTCGGCGACATGATGCAGACCGCATCCGCCTTCTCCAGCGTGCAGGGCGCGCTCTCGTTTTTCGTCACGGCCTACCGGTCGCTGGCGGAATGGCGCTCGATCGTCGCGCGTCTCGACGGCTTCGAGATGTCGGTCGATTCGGCCGCGCACCTGCCGGCGCATGAGCCGGCCATCACCCTCGAGGCCGCTGACGGCGGCCGCACTATCGGGCTCGATCAGCTCTGTGTGAACCTGCCCAACGGCACCCCGCTGGTCGCCGCCGACGCGTTCACCGTCCAGGCCCCGGAGCGGGTGCTGGTGACCGGGCCGTCGGGCTCCGGCAAGTCGACACTGTTTCGCGCCATCGCCGGCATCTGGCCGTTCGGCACCGGCACCATCGTCATTCCCGAGAAGGCGAAGCTGATGATGCTGCCGCAGCGTCCCTACTTCCCGGTCGGCATATTGCGTGATGCCGTGGTTTATCCCGCCGCTCCTGGCGCATTCGAGGCCGCCAGGATCCGGGATGCGCTGATCGCGGTCGGGCTGCCCGACCTTGCCGAACGACTCGAGGAGGACGGTCACTGGAACCGGATGCTGTCGCTCGGCGAGCAGCAGCGCCTCGGGCTCGCCCGCGCGCTGCTGCATGCGCCCGACTATCTGTTCCTGGACGAGGCCACAGCGTCTCTGGACGAGCCCTCCGAGGCCCGGCTGTACCGGCTGCTGGCGGAGAAGCTGCCGCAGGCCACCATCGTCTCGATCGGCCACCGCTCGACGCTCGACGCCTTCCACAGCCGCAAGGTAACGATGGTGAAGAGCGGCGCGATCCACATTCTCGGTGACGGCAGCGCGCCGGCCGAGAAGGAGCCGAGCGTGGCGCGCTGAGGCGCGAGCGGCGGCGCGGAGGTCGCGGCCCATCCTTCGAGACGCCCGCCTTCGGCGGGCTCCTCTGGATGAGATCTGTCCTTGCTGCGAAATCCGAGTCCCTCATGGTGAGGAACCCGCCGAAGGCAGGCGTCTCGAACCATGCAGGCCGAGCACCGCTGCACCCCAAAGCAAAAGGGCGGCAGGTTGACCTGCCGCCCTCATCAAATCGCTTCGGAAAGAAGCTTACTTCAGGTTGCTCATCGCCGTCAGGTCGAACGACAGCTTGGCGATACCGGTGGCACCGCACCAGTTGGAGCCGACGCCGGACGGATTGATCGGCGTCAGGTAGGTGCCGGTCGAAGCGGTCAGGTTGCCGCGAGCCGAGAAGTCGCTGGTGAAGGCGTTGCAATCACCCTTGGAAAGGTCGGTGTCGGAGTAGCGCAGGTCCAGCGTGGCAACCTTGTAGGTGAAGCCGATGCCGATGTTCCAGGTGTTGTAGTCGGCGTACTTGATGCCGTTCGGGAACGCCGGGACGCCGTAGAAGCTGTCGGAGGTGCCGAGCCACTGACGGCCGAACTCACCCGACACATACATGCCGACGCCGCTCGCACCGAAGATCGTGGGGGGCGCGATGTACTTGCCGACGACCGAAGCGTAGTTGCCCCAGGCACCCGAGTTCAGATAGCTCGGGGTGTAGTATTCGGTGAAGCCGAACGACCAGTTGTCGTTCACCGTGTAGGTGCCCTTGCCGTAGACTTCGAAGAAGCTCAGGTCCTTCTTGATCACGTTGGTGTTCAGCAAGGCCTTCTCGGCGCAGTCAGCGCCCTGGAAGTTGCCGGCGTTGTCGATGCCGGTGCCGCCGAAGTAGCAGGTGCCGCCCGGATACAGGTAGCCCCAGACACCGATGTCGAACGCGAAAGCGCCGAAGGTCGGGCGGATACCGCCGTAGATGTCGATTTCGCCGGCGGCGCGGTTCGGGAAGGAGATGCTCTCACCGGACACGCCGATGTAGAGCTGGAGGTCCTTGGTGACGTTATAGCGCGGCTCGAAATAGGCCGCGACCGACGGCTTGTGGTTCGACTGGGTGATACCGCGGAAGACGTAGTCGCTCATGATGGCGCCGCCGAAGGCGACATCCCAGGGGTCGAAGGCGGGCGGCGGCGGAGCCTTCATTGCCTTCACAGGCATGTCTGCCGCGAAAGCCGAACCCGTCACCATTGCCAGCGCCGTTGCCAACAAAGCCACTTTTTTCATTTCGATCCCCATCACCAGTTCTTACCCAGTCGGTATCCCGGAAGCCCCCCGGGGCGTACGACCTGTCTGCAAAATTGCGTTACTGCGACAATCTGTATTGAGGGATGCAAACCGTGAAGCAAAAAACACGGGCATCTGCCGACTTTTTAGGCGTTATGGCGATTTCAAGAAAGGTTGTCAGCCTGTGTGGCTTCTCGATCACATTTTCTGCATCCTGAAGGGCACTCGGAGACCGGGTTAGTACGGTGACAGGCGGTACCGTGTTCCGCGCGCCACGAATCAAGGCTGGCGCCGTGGATGACGGCGTAGCCGCCATGCAAAAGGGCCGCAGCGTCGCCGCCGCGGCCCTTTTGTTGTCGATCATGGCCGTTGAATTCGTGCCGGCCTTTGGCCTGGCTTTGAGCCTAACCTTGCCCCTCGGCCGGCGTCGGTTCCGCAGAAGACGAAGGCATCGCCCAGCTCGTCTCGGCGGCAGGCTCGGGAGCCGGAGCTGCCACCGGCGCTGACGGCTTCGGCGCGGAAGCTGCCTTCGCCTTCTTCGCAGCCGCTTTCTTCGCAGCCTTCTTGGCGGCCTTCTTAGGGGCAGCCTTCTTGGCCGACTTCTTGGCGGCCTTCTTCGGCGCGGCCTTCTTCGCGGATTTCTTTGCAGCTTTCTTGGCAGCTTTCTTGGCAGACTTCTTCGCGGACTTCTTGGCTGCCTTCTTCGCGGTCTTCTTCGCGGTCTTCTTCGCCGCTACAACCTTCTTGGCCTTTTTGGCCTTCTTGCTTTTTTTCTTCTTCGCTTTTGCCATCGTGGTCCTCCTGTTGCCGCCGAACCATGGTCGATTGGGCGTCTTTCCGCCGCCATCTCCGGACGAAAGCTCAGCCTTCAAAAGCTCAGCCTTACGCCGGTCGCGACCCGCCCGTAGCCCAATCGAGGAGCTCAATCGTGTGTACGACCGGAACTGACGTGCCACTGGCAATCTGCACCATGCATCCGATATTGCCAGCGGCAATCATGTCCGGCTTGACGCTCGCGATGTTGGCGACCTTGCGATCGCGCAACCGGCCCGCAAGCTCGGGCTGGAGAATGTTGTAGGTCCCCGCCGAACCGCAACACAAATGGCTCTCCGGCACATCTTTCACCACGAATCCATTCTTGGAAAGCAATTCTTTCGGAAGGCCCGTGATTTTCTGGCCATGCTGCAACGAACACGCGGAGTGATAGGCGACGACGATGTTGTCTTGTCGTGCGACCGGCTCCAATCCGAGACCGGCGACGTATTCGGTGATGTCCTTGGCAAGCGCAGACACCTTCGCGGCATCGGCCGCGAAGACTTGATCCTCGCGCAGCAGGTAGCCGTAGTCCTTGATCACGGTGCCGCAGCCGGACGCCGTCACCAGGATGGCGTCGAGCCCCTCGCCTGCCGCTTCCTTCCGCCACGCCGTGACATTGGCGCGAGCCCGCGCCAGCGCATCGTGGTCGTTGCCGAGGTGATGGGTCAGCGCGCCGCAGCACTGCTCGTCCCTGACCAGGACGACTTCGATGCCGTGGCGCGTGAGGAGACTGATGGCGGCCTGGTTGATGCGCGGCGCCAGCACCTGCTGGGCGCAGCCCTGGAGCAGCGCGACCCGGCCGCGCTTCTTGCCGAGTGCTGCGAATACACTGCCGGCGGCGGGGCCCGGCGACGGCAGCCGGTCCGGCGCCAGCGCCAGCATCGCCTTGAGACGCTGGATCAGGCCGGGCGTGGCGGAGGGACGGGGCGTCGGCAGGAACAGGGCGAGCGGGCGGGCCAGCCGCGCCAGCCACATGCTGGCCCGGAAACGCCGCGGATCCGGCAGGACGAAGGCCAGCACCCGGCGCAGCAGCCGCTCGGTCAGCGGCCGCTGATAGCGCTGCTCGATCCTGACCCGGGCCTGGTCGACGAGGTGCATGTAGTTCACCCCGGAGGGGCAGGTCGTCATGCAGGCCAGGCACGACAGGCAGCGGTCGACATGCTTGACCACCTCGGCCGTCGGGGCCTGGTCCTTCTCCAGCATCTCCCTGATCAGATAGATGCGGCCGCGCGGGCTATCGAGCTCGTCGCCAAGCAGCACATAGGTCGGACAGGTAGCCGTGCAGAAGCCGCAATGCACGCAGGCGCGCAGGATCTTGTCGGCCTCCGCAATATCGGGATCGGCGAGCTGAGCGAGAGAGAATTCCGTCTTCATGCCGCAGCGCCCCGCGTCAGCCGTCCCCGGTTCAGGATGATCTTCGGATCGAAACTGGCGCGCACTCGCTCACTCAGCGCGGCAACGCCAGGCGCCTGTGGATGGAACACATCGACACCGCGCCTGACGTCCTCGGCCGCCCGGATCAACGTGGCGTGCCCGCCAGTCGCATTGGCGCGCTCGCGCACGGCGGAGGCGTGCGCGTCGCCATTCGGCGGCAGCGCCGCCCAGATCAGCCCGCCGCCCCAGTCATAGATCACCTCGCCGCCGGTCTCGCGCGCCAGTTGCGTCCCGAGCGCCGCGCCGGACGCCGGCGGACAGACGATCCGCCAGACCGGCCAGGCGCCAAGCGCACCGCTGGCCGCGAACGGCAGAACGTCGCGGACCGTAGCCCAAGCCGCAGCGGACGCGACGTCCTCGACCAGCGTCGCGGTTCCGAACGGGGCCAGCAATTCGCGCAGCGAGCCGGCACGGTGGGCGGCGGAGGCGGCAATGCCTTCGAGCCGCAGCATGGTCAACGCCTCGCCCTGGCCCGCGATATCGCCGAGGCCGTCGGTCCTGGTTCGGAACGCCGATTTCGGCAGGTGCGCGGCACCGGAGACGTCGAAGGGCGAGCCCAGCGCCGCCGTCATTGCCTTGTTGGCGGTGGCATCGTCGAGCCCGTGCAAGAGCAGCGTCCGCTCGGCCTCCGGCTTCGGCATCACCTTGAGCGTGACCTCGGTCATCACCGACAGCGTGCCCCAGGAACCGGCGAGAAGCTTGCACAGGTCGTAGCCGGTGACGTTCTTCACCACCTTGCCACCGGTCTTGAAGCTGTCGCCAAAACCGGACACGGCATGCGCCCCGAGCAGATGGTCGCGTGCCCCGCCCGCCCTGATGCGCCGCGGGCCGGCGAGGCCCGCCGCGATCATGCCGCCGATGGTGCCGAGCGCGGGCGTGCCGAGCAGCGGCGCGGTGTTCATCGGCTCGAAGGCGAATTGCTGGTTCTTGGCATCGATCAGCGACAGCACGTCGGCCAGCGGCGCACCGGCCTGGAGCGTGACGATGAGCTCGTTGGGCTCGTAGGAGGTGACGGCATTCAGTGCGGAGACGTCGAGCACGGCGTTGGTCGCCATGGCGTGGCCGATGCTGCGCTTGCTGCCATGACCGATGATCTCGAGCGGCTGCTCATTGGCAATCGCCGCGCGCACCACCTCTTCGACGTCTTTGGCGTCTCTGACCTTGAGCGTATCCACGACTGAGCGGGTATCCAAGTTTACAGGGGAAATCAAATTTGGCGCATTGCAGCGAAGGTGCAGCGATCGGCGCCTAGAACCGCGGAATATCAGGGAAAGCCAGCTTGCCGGCATGGACGTGCATGCGGCCGAGTTCGGCGCAGCGGTGCAGGGTCGGAAACACTTTTCCGGGATTGAGCAGGCCCTGCGCATCGAAGGCGCATTTCAGCCGCTGCTGCTGGTTGAGGTCGATCTCGGTGAACATCTCCGGCATCAGATCGCGCTTCTCGATGCCGACGCCGTGCTCGCCGGTGAGGACGCCGCCGAACTCGACGCAGGCGCGCAGGATGTCGGCGCCGAACGCTTCCGCGCGCTCGATCTCGCCTTCCTTGTTGGCATCGTAGAGGATCAGGGGATGCAGATTGCCATCGCCAGCGTGGAACACGTTGGCGCAGCCGAGCTGGTATTTTTCCGAGAGCTCGCGGATGCGCGCCAGCGCCTTGGGCAGCGCGCCGCGCGGGATGGTGCCGTCCATGCAGAGATAGTCTGGCGAGATGCGGCCCACGGCCGGGAACGCCGCCTTGCGGCCGGCCCAGAACAGATTGCGCTCGGCCTCCGAGGTCGATATCTGGCAGGTGGTCGAGCCGCAAGCGTTGGCGATTGTCTCGACGCGCGTGATCAGCTCGTCGACCTCGATCTTGGGACCGTCGAGCTCGATGATGAGGAGCGCCTCGACGTCGAGCGGATAGCCGGCATGGACGAACGCCTCGGCGGCGTGGATCGCCGGCTTGTCCATCATCTCCATGCCGCCGGGAATGATGCCGGCGCCGATGATCCGCGCCACGCATTCGCCGGCCGCCTCGACCTCGGCAAAGCCGACCATCAGCGCGCGCGCGGTCTCCGGCTTTTGCAGGATGCGCACCGTGATCTCGGTGATGACGCCGAGCAGGCCTTCGGAGCCGGTGATGACCCCCATCAGGTCGTAGCCGGAATTTTCGCACCCCTTGCCGCCGATGCGCAGGATCTCCCCGCTCATCAGCACGATCTCGCAACCCAGCACGTTGTTGGTGGTCATGCCGTATTTGAGGCAGTGCACGCCACCGGAATTCTCCGCAACATTGCCGCCGATCGAGCAGGCGATCTGCGAGGACGGATCGGGCGCGTAGTAGAAGCCGGCATGCGCAACCGCCTGGCTGATGGCAAGGTTGGTGACACCGGGCTCGGTGACGACGACCCGGTTGTCGAAATCGATCTCGCGGATGCGCTTGAACTTGCCGAGGCCCAACAGCACGCCGTCCTCGAGCGGCAACGCGCCGCCGGACAGCGAGGTGCCGGAGCCACGCGGCACCACCTTGATGCCCTGCCCGGCACAATATTTCAGGACGAGCGAAACCTGCTCGGTCGTGTCCGGCAGCACCACGACCAGCGGCGGCTGCCGATAGGCCGTCAGCCCGTCGGATTCGTAGACCCGCATCTCGGAAGCGCTGTCGATCACGCCCTCGCCAGGCACGATTGCGCGCAACGCAGCCACGATCTCGGCGCGGCGCGCGAGCACGGCCTGGTCGCTGGCAGGCATCATGATGGCCATATCACACCCTTCATGGCATATCCTTCCGGCTGACGCCGGACGATCGAATTGTCGCGGCAAATCAACCACGTCCGGGGGTGTTTGGGTAGGCCATCCGAAAGTCGGAGCGGCGATCTTGCGCGAGTTCGCTCTGGGACAAGTAGGAAATCGTGAAACCTGTCATCGTTTGGCGGCTTGTCCAAGCCGGGCGGGCCTGCCAAAACCGGCAGGTCCGACGATTGCCGATCAGGCAAGCGACTGACCATACCTCCCAGGGAAGAGACGAAGAGCACCCGATGACAAAACTGATTTTCGGCGCACTGACGATCCTCACCGCGATTGCCACCGCACCCGCCGCGATGGCGCAGGATGCCGCGGCCGGCAAGACGTCGTTCAACAAATGCCTGGCCTGCCATGCGATCGGCGAAGGCGCCAAGAACAAGGTCGGCCCCGAGCTCAACGGCCTCAACGGCCGCAAGTCGGGCACCGCTCCGGACTACAACTACTCGGACGCGAACAAGAATTCCGGCATCACCTGGGACGAAGCCACGTTCAAGGAATACATCAAGGACCCCAAGGCCAAGATCCCCGGCACCAAGATGGCGTTCGCCGGCATCAAGAACGAGACCGAGATCAACAATCTCTGGACCTATGTGTCTCAGTTCGACAAGGACGGGAAGATCAAGCAGTAAGCGGGTGAACGGCGGCCGCTAATCGGCGGCCGCCTGCGCCGGGGCGATTTTGCCGATCATCGCCTCGATCTCGGTCTTCACGAGATCCGGCACGGCGTTCTGCACCATGTGGCCGAGGTCGGGCAGCACGATCAGCTTCGCATTCTGCACCGCCGCGGCAAACGGGCGCGCGTGAATGTCGGTCCTCACGGTCTTGTCGGGCTCGCCGGCGATGATCGTGACCGGCGCCGATATCTCGCCGTAGCGCGCGACTTGCGCGGCGACCGCTTCCTTCAGCGTCACCAGATCATAGGCGTTGGCGATGAACTCGCGCGGGCGCAGCAGCAGCGGCGTCGCGGAATCCTGCACGAATCCGTCAGGCATCATTTGCGGCAGGAAGACGTTGCGCGCGCCGGGCTCGCTCAGGAAATAGCCGAGCGGCAGGGTGATGGTGTAGGCGAGCAGCGGGCCGATCACCGGCGTCGCGATGATCTCGTTGTAGCGGCCGACGCCGCCGCGCCAGGGATGGGTGACGGGCGCGAGCATCACGAGGCCCGCGACGCGGCCGGGATGATCGAGCGCCAGCCGCGCGCCGAGCGCGCCGCTCCAGGAATGCACGACGAAGACGGCGCGGTCGATCCCGAGCTTGCCAAGCGCATCGCCGATCATCCGCGCTTGGACCTGTGGCGTCGAATCCTGCCGCCGCGCCCGCGTGCTCCAGCCGTGGCCGGGACGATCGATCAGGACGACGCGATGGTTCTTGGCGAGGAGGTCGCCGAGCGGGCGGCGCATCGCTTCGAGGTTGGAGCTCGCACCGTGCAGCATCACGATCGGCAGGCCCGAATCGCGCGGGCCGACATCGACGACGTGAAGCGTGGCGCCATCGACCTCGATCATCCGGCCCTGCGGTGGAAAGGCGCGTTGCACGGCGATGATTCCGGCCTGCGTGACCAGCGCCAGCAGAACCAGCGCCGTCACGACTGACATCACGATCATGGAGAGAATCCGGGCGATCCAGGGCACTTGGCAGTTACGCGGCTTGTGGGCGGCAGTTTCGCTCCATGGCACCAAGCGCTCCACCGAAATGCCGGGGCTGTGGATATGTGCATAATTCCAGCAGGAAAAACACAATAAAATCAATGGCGTCCTGAATCGCACGCCAGCCCCGGAACAGCTTCATGAGGTCGTCATCGCGGCTTCCATATAATCGCCACGGTCGGTTCCGCCATCTAGGCGCGGGTGGGCGCCGATCCTGCTTGCAGACCTCAGGGGATGCGGGAAAGGCCGGCAGGATTTGTCCTGATTTGAACCGGAGAATTTCGATGAGCTTCAGATCCAAAGACACTGCAATCGACGAGATCGTCGCAAGCTGCAACGGCGACCTGCGCGGTGCCGTGCGAGCGCTGCTGCTGATCAATGAGCATCTCGAAACCGAGCTTGCCAAGGCTTACGCCGCCGCCGCCGATCGCGGCCTCACCGAGCGCGGCACCAGCGTTCTGCACTAGGTCCCTGTCGACCTAGTTCGTACCGTCCTCGTCCTTTTCGTCGTCGGCGGTGACGGCGGGACAGGCGCGGATCGTCGAACGGGCAAGCCTGGCGTCGGCCTTCGACTTGTAGGGACCGTCTCCGAACCAGATATCGCCGATGATCACGGGATTGCTGGTCACGATGTCGCATTTGCCGGTGGCGCGGTTGCCGACCACCCAGAACAATCCGTCGGCGAAGCTCACCGAGCCCGACGCCAACAGCAAGCTACCTGCGAGAATCAAACGCTTCATGGCTGTTGCTCCTGCCATGCAGGTAGGCCTGCGGCGCTGCCGACAATAGTGCTTTCCGCGCGGCGCGTGTGATCGTGGTTAATCCGCACAGGCCACACTCGCTCAAGAAATGATCGACTTGTAGGCTAGATGTCGCGGCCTTCGACCTTCTCGGTCAGCGCCTTGACCTGGTCGGGGATCTTCTCGAGGTGCGGATTGACGGCGAGCGCCTTGCGATAGGCCTCGAGCGCGCGCTTCTCGTCGCCGACTTCCTGCATGATCATGCCGAGGCCCGCAAGCGCACCGAAATGGCGGGGCTCGCGGATCAGAACCTCGCGGATGTCGGCAAGCGAGCGGCCATAGTCGTTCTGCATGTAATAGAGCGTGGCACGCCGGTTCCAGGCCTCGATGTAGTCGGGCCTCAGCTTGATGACCGAATCCAGCAGCTTGATCGCGATGTCGATCTTCTTGGCGTCGACCGCGGTCCTGGCCCGCGCCATCAGCAACGACGCGGTGTCGCTCGGGGTGTGAATCCAGATCGCCCAGATCCGCGCCTCGACATGCTTGGCGCTGGCCTCGTCGGGCGCGGCTTTCAGCGCGCCGAACAGGAAATCAAGATTCTTGCTGCGGTCGACCTTGGGCAGCTTGGCCGGCGCCTCCGGGAGCTTCTTCTGCTCCTTGCCGGAAGGGGCCGGCAGTACTTTCTGCGCCAGGGCCGGCGTCAGGCCAGCGGCACCCATAACGAGGGCCAGCCACAGGGTGCGCGCGAACAGGAATCTCACTGCCATGGTCAAAGTCTAAACGCGTAAAGCCGCCCTTGCAAAGCAAAGGCGGCGTCAAACTCGCGTGAGACCGTGGTCTTGCGGGGCGCGCGAGCGTCCGGCAGGGCGATATCAGCCCTGGCGAGCCTTGAAGCGGCGCTGCACCTTGTTGATCACATAGACCCGGCCCTTGCGGCGAACCAGGCGGTTGGCGCGATGGCGACCGCGCAGCGATTTCAGCGAGTTACGGACCTTCATGGCGGAATCCTGAACGTTCGAAAGGCCGTGTTCGGCACTACCGTTTCGGCACGCGCGAATGTGGCAAAATGAGATTTTTCCCGCTGGCGGACGACCGCCCGGGACGGGGCGGTTCTTAAGGCATGGCGGGAGGTGATGTCAATGTTGAGTGCCCGGTTCCGAACCGGCAATTTCGCGAAAACAACCCCATGCACAGTAGAAGCGGCCGGATCGGCCCAATCTGGGCCTTCGCGGCCGAGCACGGCAAATGCTTTTGCTGGCTGCGGTTTTACCGCCAGCGACGCCTTGCCAAATTCGTTATATCCTATAATCAATTCGGCAACCCGTCGGGAGGAAACAATGCCGAAGCTGAAGCTGCCCAATATCGACGACGTCGTCGCCATCGACATCCACACCCATGCCGAGGAGCCTTGCGGCACCCATCCCGACGACGGCTATGACGATTTCCAGGCGCAGATGGCCGACTATTTCAAGTCGCCGCACAAGCATCCGCCGACCGTGCCGGAGACCGCCGCCTACTACCGCTCCAAGAACATCGCCGCGGTGATCTTCCCGGTCGACGCCGAGCGCGAGACCGGCTTCCGCCGCTACAACAATTACGAGATGATCGAGGCCGCATCCGATCATCTCGACGTCCTCATCCCGTTTGTCTCGATCGACCCGCACAAGGGCAAGCTCGGCGCCCGCGAGGCGCGCAAGCTGATCGAGGAATACGGCGTGCGCGGCTTCAAATTCCATCCGACCATGCAGGGCTTCTACGCCAACGACCGCATGGCCTATCCGCTCTACGAAGAGATCAACAATGGCGGCGCGATCGCGCTATTCCACACCGGCCAGACCGGCGTCGGCTCCGGCATGCCGGGCGGCATGGGCATGCGGCTGAAATACTCCAACCCGATGTACATGGACGACGTCGCGGCTGATTTCCCCGACCTCAAGATCATCCTCGCCCACCCCTCCTTCCCCTGGCAGGAGGAGGCGCTGTCGGTCGCGACCCACAAGCCGAACGTCTATATCGACCTGTCCGGCTGGTCGCCGAAATATTTCCCGCCGATCCTGGTGCGCTACATCAACTCGATCCTGCAGGACAAGATGCTGTTCGGCTCGGACTGGCCGGTGATCACGCCGGACCGCTGGCTGTCGGATTTCGCCAAGATCGAGATCCGCGACGAGATCCGGCCGAAGGTGCTCAAGGCCAACGCGCGCAAGCTGCTGGGGATCTAACCCGAGTACCGTCTCGCGCGACGGCGAGAGGCGGTAGGCAGCGACGGAGTGGAGCGTCCAGCAGACCATTTTCGCATAGCCAACAGCAGCACTTTTCTGCCATGCTGCGTTCATCGAAGTCGTCGGGCGGGGGCTCATGACGCAATCGGACCTGGAATTTCCGCACGCGCGGAACGCTGCCTTGCCACGCGCCTGCCGCGATGGCGAGGTGGCGCCGCGCAATTTTTCGTCGCGCAAGGCGGCGCTTCGCGATCATGCTGACCGGTTCGCCGTCTCCCGGGCGCGCTGGCGCGAGAAGGCCGCATTTTTTCACGGCGAGGACGAACGCTACTTGCAATTCCTCATTCCGCCGGGAAGCCGCGTCCTCGATATCGGTTGCGGCCTCGGGGACACGCTCGCCGCGTTGAAGCCATCTCATGGAGTCGGCCTCGACTTCAGCGATGCGCAGATCGAACTCGCGCGGCGGCGCCATCCTGATCTTCAGTTCATCCAGGCGGACGCCGAGGACGCGATCACGCTGTCATCCGTCCACGGCCCGTTCGACTTCATTCTCGTCCTCGACACGATCGGCTCCCTCGACGATTGCCAAAGGTTCATCGAACAACTGCACCCGCTGTGCTCGCGCGAGACGCGGCTGGTGATCGGCCATTTTTCTCACCTCTGGTATCCGGTTCTCAAGCTTGCCGAGATCCTGGGCCTTCGCATGCCCCAGCCAGATCAAAACGTGCTTTCGCCCGACGATCTGCGCAACCTCGCAGCCCTGGCCGACTTCGATCCGATCGAATCCGAGCAACGCATCCTGTCTCCCCTGCGCTTGTTCGGGATCGGACGTTTCGCCAACCGGTTCGTCAGCGTCCTGCCCGGCATTCGCGCGCTGTCGCTGCGCCATTATCTCGTGGCGCGCTCGCTGCGCCATGTCGACGATGACGTATCGTCCGTGAGCGTGATCATTCCCGCCAGAAACGAGCGTGGCAATATCGAGCCTGCGGTGCGACGGGTTGCGCAGTTCTGTCCCGACATCGAGATCATTTTCATCGAGGGCCACAGCAAGGACGGCACGTTCAAGGAGATGACACGGGTCCAACAGGCATTCCCCGACAAGGACGTCAAAGTCATGCGGCAGCCGGGCAAGGGAAAGGCCGACGCCGTCTTCACCGCCTTCGATGCCGCGCGAGGCGACGTGCTGATGATTCTGGACGCCGACCTCACCATGCCGCCCGAGCAGCTCTGTAAGTTCTACGAGGCACTGCGATCGGGTAAGGGCGAGTTCATCAACGGTTCGCGTCTGGTCTACCCGATGGACGCCGGGGCCATGCGCTTCCTGAATCTGATCGCCAACAAGGTCTTCTCATATCTGTTCTCGTGGCTGTTGAACCAGCGCTACACGGATACGCTGTGCGGTACCAAGGTCCTGCGCCGAAGCGATTACCATCGTCTCAAGGCGGGAAAGGCCTATTTCGGAGACTTCGATCCGTTTGGTGACTTCGATCTGATCTTCGGTGCCTCGAAACTCAACCTGAAGAGCATTGATATTCCCATTCGCTACGCAGCGCGCAGCTACGGCGAAACGCAGATCTCGCGCTTCAGCCACGGCTGGATGCTGCTGAAGATGGTCGTGTTCGCATTCTTCAAGATCAAGGCCATTTGACGCCAATGGTAGTGATGTCGGCGAGGATGGTTTGAAAGCTGAGTTGGCGCGCCGGTGTCGGCCTGTTGTCAACGCCGTCCATACATGGCGATCCCATTGCGATCCGCTCGACCGCCTGACGCCGTTCGGATGGCGAGGCGGCCTCATCGTGATACTCGGATTAACGCTGCTGTCGTTCCTGCTGTGCGGCTATTTCATCGTGTATTGGCGCAACGCCGACATGGATTTCATGGTGGTCTACAACGCACTTGCACTCAATGACGGGGGCAAGCGCGCATTCTTCGACCACCCTGCCGATCTGACCATCCTGTCGGTCGAGGCATGGTTCCGTCTGCTCCACCAGCTTCGCCTGCTCGAGGCCTGGACGCTTTCCGCCATTCCCCCTGCATCGAACGGACCATCGTTTGATGCGGCTATGACGAGCGCGGTCCGCGCTGCGAGGGTGGCCGCGCTGCTGACCGCAACTGGCCTCCTTTTCCTGTTTGCCGCGCTGGCCCGTCGGATCGGCGGGGACTTGCGGGTCGCGACTTGCGGCGTTTTTGCATTCGCGTTTTCCGGCGGCTTTCAGATGCACCTGCGCATTCTGCGAAGCGAGATGATCGCCGCCGGCTTTTGCATCGCCGCCCTGATGCTGCTCATCGTCGCTGCGCGCCGGGCCACAATCTATCGGCCGCTGCTTGTCGGCCTGGCTGCATGGCTTTGCGTGCTCGGACTTCAGAACAAGGTGCAGGCGATCTTGCTTATCGCCGCTCTACCGGTGCTGGTCATTCCGTTCGGGAACAGCGCGAGCGCCAGCGTCGGGTTCTGGCGGTCGGGCTCGGGCGCGACGCTTGCGGCGACGGCAACCGCCGCGCTCGGAATTTGTGCCGCGCTGCTGGCATGGCCTCTGGCCGCCGCCGGACTCGATCCCGTTGCGGCGAGCGCCGCCGGCCTCAAGCCGCTCCTTCTGGGCAGGTTCGGCACCTATCAGATTGGGCTGGCCGGCTGGTTCGTGGGGTGGACGATCGCTTTTGCCGGGATCTGGCGGGTGAGCCTGCTGGAGACCGTTGCGGCGATGTGTGCGCTCGTCATCGGCGCATCGCTCGCCACCCTGACGCTCTATATTCAATACGACGTCACCGCTCTCGTCGTCGTGTTCAATCCGATCGAGAAGATGCTGATGTATGTCGACGCGCCGGACGCATCCACGAGCGTGCAAGGCGCAGCCGGCCTTATTCTGACGGGCGTGCTTGGCGTGCTCAAGCGCTATACTTTCGTGCTGTTCACCTCGCCGCGACCCACTGTGTTTCTGACCTGGCTGATCTTTCCCGGCATCATCCTTGCCTGGCGGCAATGCAAGCATCAGGTCGCCGTTCAAGCCGCTTTCATGATGCTCGCTGCGATAGCGATCGACGCAATCGGCGTGCGGCGGGGTTTGAAGCTTGAATATTTCGTGTTCACCGATCCGCTGATCATCCTCGCCGGAATGGTGCTCCTCAACGAGTTGGCGGACATGCGCGTGAGCCGCTGGACCTTCCCGATCGGCGCCGCGCTGATCGGGCTCCATGTGGGCATCAGCCAGGCGGAGCCGCTGAAGATGGCGTTGAAGCGAAGCGGACCGGAAAGCATCTGCGAATGGCGACCAACCTACATGCCGGAGCTTTCCCTCCCGTGGTGTGCATTGCGATGAATAATTTGGCTTGTCGTGCCGATCGACACCGATATCGCGGACACCAAAAATGAGGTATAGGCAACGCCGTAGCCAGTTGAGCGCAGGAAACTCGCGTGCCCCTCAAAGCCGTCGTCTTCGACGCCTACGGAACGCTCTACGACATCCAGTCGGTCGCGGAGATCACCGAGGATGCGTTTCCGGGCTACGGCGAGATCATCACGCAGATCTGGCGCATCAAGCAGCTTGAATACACCTGGTTGCGCTCGCTGATGCGGCGCTACCAGGACTTTGCCGCCGTCACCCGCGACTCGCTCGCCTATACGCTGCGCGTGCTGGGCCTTGCTTATGACAGCGAGGCGTTCGAGCGCGTGATCGAGAAATATCTGCATCTCGATCTCTATCCGGAGGCGACGGCCGCGCTCACGGCCCTGAAGCCGCGAAAGCTCGCCATCCTCTCCAACGGCAGTCCGGACATGCTGAATGCGCTCGTGCGCAACACCGGCCTCGACGCCCTGCTCGATGCCACCATCAGCGTCGACGCGAACAGGATCTTCAAGCCGAGTCCGGAAGCTTACGCGCTGATCGGCGAAATGCTCGGCACCGCGCCGGACGAGGTGCTGTTCGTCTCGTCCAATCCCTGGGACGTCGCCGGCGCGAAGGCATTTGGACTGAACGTCGCCTGGATCGAGCGGGTGACGCCCGAGGCGATGGCGCTGGCTTGCGTCGAGAGCGAACTCGTGGCACCGCTGACCATGTTCAAGGCGATCCGCACCCAGATGGACGAGCTTGGACTTGCGCCGGACCACCGCGTCCGCTCGCTCTCCGAGCTGCCCGGGATCATCTCTAGGGATGACCCGGGGATCGCCGCCCGCCCGTGAGTTGTGAATGAGCCTGGAATCCGTTCGCGCCTTCTTCGCCGAGAAAGCCCCCGACATATCAGTGATTGAATCGCCGATCAGCTCGGCCACGGTGCCGCTGGCCGCCGAGGCCTACGGCGTCGAGCCCGGGATGATCGCCAAGACGCTGTCATTGCGTGTCGGCGAGCGCGTGATCCTGATCGTCGCGGCCGGCACCTCGCGGATGGACAACAAGAAGGTGAAGGCGCAGTTCGGCGGCAAGCCGAAAATGCTGGGGCTGGAAGAGGTCGCCGAGATCACCGGCCACGAGGTCGGCGGCGTCTGCCCGTTCGGGCTGAAGTCGCCGCTGCCGGTCTATTGCGACGTCTCGCTGAAGGCGTTCGACGTCGTGGTGCCGGCCGCGGGCTCGACTCACAGCGCGGTGCGCATCACGCCGGACCGGATGGCCGAGCTGACCGGGGCTGAATGGGTCGATGTCTGCGAGATCAGGCCGTAAGTCAGCGGATGCCTGATGCATTTGCCGGTCAGGAAGGCTAATGTACGGACCATGCCCGACGATAAGGTAAAACGACGGCTAACCACCGTGCTGTGCGCTGATGTGCACGGCTATTCTCGCCTCATGGAAGCAGACGAGGCGGGAACGCTGGAGACACTGCGCCGCTACCGCACGGCCATTGCCGGATTGGTGGAGCGCCATGACGGGCGGATCGTGAATACCTGGGGTGATGCCGTCATCGCCGAATTCGCCAGCGTCGTCGAGGCCGTGCAATGTGCGGTCGAGATTCAGCAGGAAATTTCCAACCAGGATTTGGACCGACCTCCGCCGATGCGTTTTCGCATCGGCATCAATCTCGGCGACGTGATGGTGGATGGTTCGGATCTTTATGGAGACGGGGTCAATATCGCCGCGCGCCTGCAAGAACTTGCCGACCCCGGTGGCATCGTGATCTCCAGCTCCGCCTATGATCAGGTGCACAACAAATTATCTGTTGGCTTCGACTGTCTCGGCCAGCGTCCAATGAAGAACATCGCTCCCGTGACCAGTTATCGCGTGACCATGAGCGGCCAAACCGCTCAAGCACGGGGCTTTCCGCCTGGCGAACGCCTGGCTTCCCAGGGTGCAGTTGCGGGCTCGCAAACTGACGCCGTACACCGCGACAGATATGAGTCATCCACATGGATGCGCTTGGTTTCAGATGGGCTGGCGAAGCTGCCCCGCCCGGTCGCAGCGGCCCTCACGGTGTCGGCCTTTCTGATTCTGATCAATATTTTCACTGGCATGCACAGGATCTGGTTCCATTGGCCAGTCGCAGCTTTGCTCTTCGGTGCCATCATGCGGACGGCCCTCCGGCATCGACCTGAGTCGGACGGCAAAGGAGAGCGCTGAATGAGCCGGCCCGACCGCATCCTGGCGCTTGTCGCTGCGCACGCTCCCGGATCCTGCTCCAGGCAGCGCTAATCATCCTCGTCGTAAGGCCGGGGCTGTTCCGGCGGAGGCGGCGGCGCGGCGTTGTAACGCGGTGGCGGCGCAGCGCGATTGCGCGGAACCGGCTGCTGCGGCTGCATCTGGTTATTGGATTGGAACACCGCGCGGCAGCCGCTAGAGAGTTGCGGCGTATTCTGCTGCAAGCAAGCCGTGATGCGGCTGACGTCAGGGATCTGATCGCTGCACAGCCGCCACACATCCGGCGTGCAGGCCATCTGCTGCTCCATGGTTCCGCGATACTCTTCAGCGGATGCAGCGCTATGCGCGACGATGCCGCCGACCGCAAGCGCCACACCCAGCGCAATCCGCTCTGTTCGCATGTCCGATTCCTTCGCGAGTCTCTCGAATTCTCTTCAATCAATGAGACGCGGAGAGGTTCTGGACCAACAAAAAAATGTGAAAACGGACGGGGAACCTATTCGACCTTGCCGATCTTCTTGACCGCCGTAATCAGCCGCGCGCTGTCGGTCGCCACGAACTCGGAGAAGGCCGGCGCGTCCTGATAGGCGACCAGACTGCCCGACGTCTCGAAGGCCTTGAGCACGTCCGGACTCGTCATCACCTGCGCCATCGCCTCGCGCAGGCGGGTCGCGATCGACGCCGGCAACGTGCTCTGTGCGAACAGGCCGGCCCAGATGTACATCTCGACGTCCTTGTAGCCGAGTTCCTGGAAGGTCGGGACATCCGGGAAGCTCGCGATGCGCCGCGCGCCGCAATTGCCGAGCACGCGCAGCTTGCCGTCGTCGACCTGCGGCTTCAGCGTGCCGGGTGCGGCGGCGATCGCCTGCACGGTCCCACTGAGGATCGCGGTCAGCGCGGGACCCGCGCCACGGAACGGCACGTGCAGCAGCTTGATGCCGGCGCTGTTTGCGAACATCTCCATCGCCACGTGCAGCGTGCCGTAGGGGCCCGACGAGCCATAGGTGATCTGGCCCGGGCGTTTCTTCGCATCCTCGACGAAATCCTGCGCCGTCCTCCACGGTGCCGAGGCCGGCACGGCGAGCAGCGTGGGATCGGCCAGCACGCGCGCGATCGGCATGAACTGCGAGACCTCGTAGGCGACGGGACGGTCGAACAGCCGGTCGGCCTCCGGCAGCACCGCAAGCGAAGACAGCGCCATCAGCAGCGTGTAGCCGTCAGGCTCGGCGCGCGCCGCCGCGGCGTTGCCGACCGATCCGCCGCCGCCGCCGGCGCGGTTGTCGACGATGACCGGCTTGCCGAGGATCCGCTCCAGAGCCTGTGCGACGGGACGCGCCGCGAGATCGGCCTGCCCGCCGGCCGGAAACGGCACGATCATCGTGATGTTGCGGGCGGGATAGGCTTGCGCAAAAGCAGGGTCCGGCAGCGCAGCGCGCAACAGCGGCAATGCAGCAGCGGCGCGCAGGATGTCGCGACGATCCATGGAAGCCCCCTCCTCGATTGTTCTTGTTTCGCTCCCAGCCTAACGTGGCGATCGGCAAGAACAAGCCGTTTACGAAGCATTAACCATGTTGGGCCGGACCCGGAACGCATCCCCCGAGCCATCGTTGCCCTCCCAGGAAGTGTGTCATGGGAAAACTCGCAACCATCGACGTCGCCCTGGACGAGATGCTGGTGAATCTCGCCGCGATCGTCCTGCGGCTTTCAAAGCCCGACGTGACGCGTACGCCGGAAGCGCGGCGCGCCCTGGCGAAATCGGTGCATCAATACGCGGTCTGCGCGAAGCGCTCGAGCGACCCGCGTGTGCACGAATTGAAGTCGCAGCTCGAAGAGACGCTGAAGCCGGGCCTGCGCATTGTCGCGCGCGACGGCGTAAAGGTGTCGTAGCCGAATTCCATCATTACTTCGCTGCTCTCTCAATGACTGATGGTCCCGCCCGCTCTATGACGGCTTTGCCTTTCCGCGCACCCGCCGCTTGCACGTGCCCGGCAGCTTCGCCGCGAGAAAATCGCCGAGCGCCTCGACGCGTGCGGGGCGCGGGCCGCCGGGCGGCGTCACCAGATGCACGGCGCCTTCGGCCTGCTTCCAGTCCTTCAGGATCACTTCGACCTCACCCGAGGAGATGGCTTCACCGACAATGAATTCGGGAAGCTCGGCAATGCCGAGACCGGCGATCAGCGCCGGCATCACCGCTTCACCATTGTTGACGCGAAGCTGTCCGCCCGGGCGCACGCTGGCCTGCTCGCCGGCCGAATTGGTGTAGTGCCAGACATTCGGCGTCGAGAGGTAGGCGTAGCTGAAGCATTTGTGCTCGGCCAGATGCATCGGATGCGTCGGCCGGCCGTGGCGCTTGAGGTAGGACGGCGCCGCCACCGTGAAACGCGGCATGGTGAAGAGCCGCCGCGCGATCAGCGAGGAATCCGGCAGCCGCGCAATCCGCACCGCCATGTCAAAACCCTCGCCGATCAGATCGACGGTCGCATCGCTCAGATGCAGATCGACCGAGACTTCCGGATAGGTCTCAAAAAACTCCGGCAGCAGCGGCGCCACCGCCTTGATCCCGAACGTCATGGGCACTGCGAGCCGCACCAGGCCGCGCGGCGCCACCGATTGCGCCAGCGCCTCGTTCTCCGCCGCCTCACCGTCGGCGAGCAGACGGGTCGCCCGTTCGGCGAGCTTGTGCCCGGCATCGGTCAGCGCCAGCCGGCGCGAAGTGCGGTTGAACAGCCGGGCACCGAGCCGCTCCTCCAGCCGGGTCACCGCCTTGGACACCGTCGCCTTGGACGTCGCAAGCTCACTCGCGGCCCCCGCAAACGACCGCAATTCCACGACTTTTGCGAAAATCGCGAGGGCCTCGAAATCCGGGAGTTTTGCCATGGGAGCGGTCCAATCGCGACGATATAGGAAACAATGCGTTTCAACAGTTTCTATTTCTATACCACAGAGGGAGGCTTATCCAAGGGTCATCAGACATGCAGGAATGGAGAAATCCAATGACCAAGAAGCTCTCAGGCAAGGTTGCACTCGTCACCGGCGGCTCCCGCGGCATCGGCGCGGCATCGGCCCGCGCTCTTGCCGACGAAGGTGCCGATGTCGCCATCAGCTATGTTGCCTCGCCCGAAAAGGCTGAAGCGGTCGTCAGCGAGCTGAAGGCCCGCGGCGTCAAGGCTCGCGCCTTCAAGGCCGATCAGGCTTCGGCCAAGGACGTCACCCAGCTCGTCAAGGACGTCGCGAAGGAGTTCGGTCATCTCGACATCCTCGTCAACAATGCCGGCGTCGCCGCCGGCGGCGCGATCGATGATTTGAACGCGGATACCGACGCGCTGGCGCGCCAGGACTCGATCAACGTGCATGGTGTGATCGCCGCGATCCGCACAGCGTCACAGTTGATGGGAGAAGGCGGCCGCATCGTCACCGTCGGCTCGATGCTGGCCGATCGCGCCTCGTTCCCGGGCCTTGCCGATTACGTCGCGACCAAGGCGGCCGTGGTCGGCTACACCAAGGGCGCGGCACGCGACCTCGGCCCGCGCGGCATCACAGTGAACGTGGTGCAGCCCGGCTCGATCGACACCGACATGAACCCGAAGGACGGCGGCGAGTTCGCTGAGACCCAGCGCAAGCAGCACGCACTGCAGCGCTTCGGCCGCCCCGAGGAAGTCGCCGCCGGCGTCGTCTTCCTCGCCAGCCCCGAAGCCTCCTTCGTCACCGGCACCGTGCTCAACGTCGACGGCGGGTTCGGCGCCTGATCAAGGCGCCCCCTCACCAAAAGGAATTACGCAGATGATCGAACTCAGACCTTTCGACAGGCTCGGCGGCGCCGACCACGGCTGGCTCAAGGCCAAGCATCACTTCTCCTTCGCCAGCCACTATGACCCGAACAACATGGGTCACGGCGCCTTGCGGGTATGGAACGACGACGAGATCGCGCCGAACACCGGCTTTCCCGCCCATCCCCACGCCAACATGGAAATCATCACCTATGTGCGCGAGGGTGCGATCACTCACCAGGACAGCCTCGGCAACGAGGGTCGCACCGAGGCGGGCGACGTGCAGGTGATGAGCGCGGGCAGCGGCATCCGCCACTCCGAGTACAATCTCGAGCCGACCAGGACGCGGATCTTCCAGATCTGGATCGAGCCGACCGCGCGCGGGGGACAGCCGACCTGGGGCTCGAAACCGTTTCCGAAGGCGGACCGCTCCGGCAAGCTCGTCACCATCGCGAGCGGCTTCCAGGACGATGCGGACGCGCTGCCGATCCGCGCCGATGCACGGGTGCTGGCGACCACGCTGAAAGCCGGCGAGAGCGCCGAGTACGATCCGCAGAAGTCGCGGCACCTTTATCTCGTGCCCGCGGCGGGGTCGGTCGAGATCAACGGCGTGCGCGTCAACGCCCGCGACGGCGCCGCGATCCGCGACGAGGACAGGCTGAAGATCACGGCACTGGAAGATTCCGAGATCGTGCTCGTCGACGCGGCGTAACGACGCAACAACCCGTCATGCCCGGCCTTGAGCCGGGCATCCATCACCTTCGCAGGGCGCCTTTCGAAGCGCGCTGGATTGCCGGGTCAGGCCCGGCAATGACAACGAACAGCACAACTCGGCGCATCGAACCCACACAACGGAGACCATCATGACCAAAGTTCTCGTCCTTTATTATTCCGCCTATGGCCACATCGAAGCGATGGCCAATGCCGTCGCCGAAGGCGCGCGCGAAGCCGGTGCCACCGTCGACATCAAGCGCGTACCCGAGCTAGTGCCGGCCGAAGTCGCCAAGGCCTCGTACTACAAGGTCGACCAGGCCGCACCGATCGCCAAGATCGAGGACCTCGCCAATTACGATGCGATCATCGTCGGCACCGGCACCCGTTTCGGGCGGATGGCCTCGCAGATGGCCAACTTCCTCGACCAGGCCGGCGGGCTCTGGGCCAAGGGTGCTCTGCACGGCAAGGTCGGCGGCGCCTTCACCGCGACTGCGACCCAGCACGGCGGCCAGGAGACGACGCTGTTCTCGATCATCACCAACCTCCTGCATTTCGGCATGGTCGTGGTCGGCCTGAACTACGGTTTTGCCGGCCAGATGAAGCTCGACGAGGTCACCGGCGGCGCACCCTACGGCGCCACCACGATCACCGGCGGCGACGGCAGCCGCCAGCCCAGCGTCAACGAACTCGCGGGCGCGCGCTATCAGGGCCGCCAGATCGCGGAGACCGCCAGGAAACTCCATGGCTGAGCTGCACGGTTAAGCTTCACGACCGACTGCATGGCTGATGCGACGCGGGCGGCATTCTCTCTCGGGAATGCCGCCCCATCTTTGTGGATATCTCACCAACCAAATGCGCTACGAATGGCTTTCGAACTCTTGTTGATCGCGCAGATGATCCGCAGGCCCGCCCAGGCACTGGCGCGGCGCTGGTATTGCCGCAGCCTTTTCAGGGCCTCACGCGGCCGCTTTCACTGCGCAGGCTGCACGAAGGCGTGATCCGCCGTCGATAACACGACACACGCGACAACCGGAAGCTCGGCGCAATCGTGACGGCGCGGTGACCTGTCGATCGCGCGGGACACGCCTCAACCGCGTTCGGCTTGCTTCCTGATGAGGTCTTTGCCGATCGGCCGCACCGGTTCGCTACGCAGCACGAGCGAGGTGGTGACGGCGCCAAAGCCGGCAATACGATCCACGATCGTCTCCAGATCCTCCGGCGCCGGAACGAGCACCTTGAGCACGAAGCAGTCATCGCCGGTGACGCGATGGACCTCGATGATGTGGGGGATCTCAGCGAACCGTTTGAGGCAGGTCTTGATGTGCTCATGCGTGGTGCGCAGGCGCACCAGCGCCATCAGGCCGAGGCCAAGCGCGCGCGAATTGATCCGGGCGCCATAGCCCTCGATGATGCCGGCTTCCTCGAGCCGCTTGACGCGCTCGAAGACGGCCGGCTGGGACAATCCGACGGAACGCCCAAGCTCGGACAGCGGCACCCGCGCATTGGCTTGCAGCGCCTCCAGGATCTTCAAGTCCTTGGCGTCGATCCTCCCGAAGCGATCCAACAAAATTCTCCATTCCGCCTTGAGATCATCGGCAGATGATCGATTCCGCCGATGACTTGCCATGTGATGCAGGACCGTGACCGGCCACACTGCGCCTCCATCTCAGATATCACGGAACGATCATGCACGACATCATCACCTTGCCTGGCCTCGGCGGCTCCGGAGAGACCCATTGGCAGACGATCTGGGAGCGCACCGACGCGCGCTTCACGCGATTTCAGCCGGCGAGCTGGGACCAGCCCGACCTCGACGACTGGGAACAATCCCTGGAGCGGACAGTCAGGCGCTGCGCGAAGCCGCCGGTGCTGGTCGCACATAGCCTCGCCTGCCTGCTGGTCGCGCACTGGGCCGCGCGCCTCCCCTCCGCGATCGCAGGCGCCTTTCTGGTCGCTGTCCCCGATCCGGATGGCGCCAATTTTCCCGTCCAGGCCGTTTCGTTCAGGCCGCTGCCGAACAGCCCGCTGCGCTTTCCCTCGCTCATCATCGCGAGCACGAATGACCCCTATGGCGGACTCGAGACAAGTCAGAAATTTGCGCGCGCCTGGCAATCCGCTCTGATCGTGCCGGGTGAACTCGGTCACATCAATGCGTCGAGCGGGCTCGGCGCCTGGCCGCAGGGCCGCGCATTGCTGGACGCCTTTCGTGCGGGCCTTCGTGGATGACGGACAAAACGACGGCGCCTGTCAGCGTGCCCCCTTGCCCATCGCCCGTGCCGCGAGGGCGGCAAGCCTGGGGTGGCGACCGCGCAGGCCCTGCGCGGCATGGTCGCGCCATGCGTAAGGCATCCCGCGCCAGGACAGCGCAACGCTGACATCGGTCAGCGGCACGGGCTCGGCGCCGAAACGGCGCTTGTAGCCCTGGTTGCCGATGCTGAGGTCGAAGCGGCGCACGCCCTCCGCATGCAGCGTCGCCATGGTGCGCTCCGTGACCAGCAGCCCCGGCGAGCAGCTCGACCAGGAATCGCCGGCGTGGCTGATGCGCAGCAGGAAATAGGTCGCACCAGACCTGACGCCGAGGGTGGTGGCGACGACGGTCTCGTCGCACACCAGCGCCGAAATGACGGCATAGCCGTCCGCGACGCCCTGGCGGGCGACCTCGCGATAGAACCTGGCATGGGCTTCGTCGTTGAGGACGAAGCGCGAGCCGAGCTTGCGCATGCGCGCCTGCTGCTGGACATCCATCACGTCCAGCAGCTCGCGCGCACGCGTGACATCAGCGGCGATCTCGAATCGCGCGCCGGCATGACGGCTGAAGACGCGCCAGCAGCGCGGCATCTGCATGCGCTTGATCGAGGCCTGGTAGTCCTCGTAGTCGTCGCCCGTCAGCACGAGATTGCCGTTGAGCGAGCAGGATCCGACCCGGCCGAGCGACACCAGCGGGTTCGGCTTGCCGCCGATTTGGGCCGGCATCTTCTTCAGACGCAGCAGGTCGAAGCGGTCGGGCAGCGCGCGCAACGCGTCGATCAGCGCCTTGCCGATCGCATCCGTGGCAACCGCGTCCAACGCGGCATCGAGCGCCAGGATCGGCGCGTTGTTGTCGGAAACGCCGAGGTCGGCGAATTCGACGATGCGGATGCCGCGCCTGACGTGGCTGATCATCGGCACCATTGCGATATCCTTGCCGGTCGCAACATCGGAGACGACTGCGATCAGCGGCGCGAGATCGTGGAACGCCTCGTACCACGCGCCGAGCCAGTGGCCATGCTGGAAAGCCGTGCGGTGCCCGGCGCTCGGGCGCAGCGCGGCGTGCCGCCAGTCGCGAAGGAAATCGATCGCGATCCCAGACGTGCTGGACACAAGACCATCTGGCTTCTCGACGCTGAGGAACGTCATCCGCGCAACATACGATTACCGAATGTTTCCAGATAGATTATGTTTGCCGCTGACCACAAGTGACGCCGCTGCATATCGTTAAGCCGATGCCACTACGGCCGTCCCGGCTGCGACAAGCTGTCAGCGCGCTGTTCCGTTTGCTCGACG
The DNA here is from genome assembly GCF_024519875.1 of Bradyrhizobium sp. Bra64. NCBI lineage: Bacteria > Pseudomonadati > Pseudomonadota > Alphaproteobacteria > Hyphomicrobiales > Nitrobacteraceae > Bradyrhizobium > Bradyrhizobium sp. Bra64. The sequence goes on from NZ_JALJRD010000004.1 coordinate 331,459, forward strand.
CATTGGAACCTCGCCAGGAAGTGCAGGCCGGCCACGGCCATCGCGAACATGAACCAGATCGGATTCTGCCGTTCGAGCAGGAAGGTTTCGGTGGCCCCGTAATACAGCCCGAACAGCCACACGGTCAGGAACAGCTTCGCCAGCGCGCCACTCCGATTATGGGCCTGCGCCGACTGGAAATTGGCGAGCGGCGCAAGCACGAAGATGAGGATCACGAGCAACAGCCCCGGCAGACCGATGGTGACCGCAAGATCGAGATAGCTGTTGTGGCTGTGCGCCGCGGACGTCGCCCATTCGGCGCCCTGGGTGGTCTGCCTTGCGGTCACGTCGTCCCAGAAAGCCGCATAGCCGTGGCCGATGATCGGCTTCTCGGCAACGGCCGCGAGCGCGAACTCCCAGATCGCGGAACGGCCGGTGAAGGTCGGATCGAGCGGAAGCAGCCGCGTCATGGCGCCGAGCGCCGGGCTCATGACACTGCCGACCGTCAGCAGGTTCATCACGACCAGCGGCACGAAGCAGATGATCCGCTTCAGCCACAGGCTCGGCGTGACATAGACCAGCGAGGCGAGCGCGTAGATCGCAAGACACAGCACCGACGACGTCTTGCCGCCGGTGAAGATCAAGAAGATGCCGGCCAGCGCGGCGATCGTCGGTCCCATCACGAACGACCCGACGCCGCACAGGTAAATGCCGACATAGACCAGGATGGTCATCACCGGCGAGGCGATGTTCTTGTGGCCAAAGCTGCCGCGCCAGTCGCCGGCCAGCTGCGGCTCGGTGACATCGAGCGCCGTGTGGATCGAGTATTGCGGGGCGAGGAAGACGCCGAGATAGCAGAGGACGAGCAGCACGAGCGCCGCGCCGCCGAGACAAAGGTTGAATCCGCGCTGCGTCGGCGGCAGCAACGGCAACAGGACCGCGAGCGACATCACGCTGGCCGCGAGCACAAAGCGCTGCATCGAAACGCCGCGGCTCTCGGAGAGGGCGATGTTGATCAACAGCCAGCCGACCAGGCAAAGATGCAGCGGCGTCACCAAGCTCTTCAGCGCGGGCGCATCCGTGGCGGCGACGAACAGCACCGCGACCGCGGCCAGCAGCCCCCAGGAGACATAGGTGAGCGCCATGCGTCCGCCGACGACGGTGGTGACGTCCGCGTTGCGCAGGTCGGGAAACGGATCGAGCGTCACCAGCACGAGAAGCAGCGCCGCGACCGCGACGAGACAACGCGCGGCCCGCACGGCATTCAGCTCCGCAAGGCCATCGCGCAGGACGTGACCGAACGATCGGGTCTCGACGTCAGTGATCTCGGCGGCGCTGCGGTCCATGGCTCAAGGCAGGTAATGAGGCCGGGGAAGCTTCAGGTCTTAGCCCATCCCTGTTAAGCATTCGTCAACCACTCTACCCGGTGTCTGCGATACCGCCGGCTTCCGCACGATGCTCCGCGCGATCTCGTAATATTGCAGCGCGCGCTGCTCCAGCGTGAGATTGTCGAGGACATACCCCCGCGGATCGAACTTGTCGGCGGCGCACCCGGCCCAGAAATCGTCCCAGCCCGCCTCGAACCCGTCGGTGTCCGCGAATCTGGCACCGCAACGATCATCCCAGTACGGCACCGACGACACCGGCGCGAACTGGACGCGATGCGGATAATAATCGGGGTCGCGCCAGGGCCCGCCCGGATCCCAGGCGAGCACCGGCACACCGCAGGACAGGGCCTGCTGATAGGCGATGCCCTGGCTCTCGTTCTGGCACAGGAAGATCATCGCACGCGATTGCGCGAGAGCTGTCTGATAGTCTTCTTCCTTGTAGCTGCCGTAACGCAGCTCGATGAACGAGCGGCCTTCCCTGGCGAGCCGGGCGCGGACGGGCTCGATCAGCTCCGGCGCATAGCGCTCGCGGTCCCAGTGCACCTTGTCGTAGATCAGGACGTCGACGCTCTTTTGCGACGTCGGCGACGGTGCCCACAGATCCGTGTCGATGCCGACCGGCCAGGCCTCCGTGTCGGGCCAATGCGGCCGGTACATGTCGACGTACCACGGGCCGGGCACCACGACCTTCTTGACCGGCAGGCGCTTGAACAGGTCGGGATCGTCGAGCGGATGATTGTGCGCGGCGACACCGAGCAGGATCGGATTCTTCCACGCGAACTTGTCGAGCAGGAAGGTGCGGCCGATGATGCAGGCGAGCTCGTCGGGATGCCGCGCGATGTAGCCGTAGTCGTTGACGCGGTAGCGGATGCCGAGCCGATCGAGGCCCGCACAGAGATTGAGGAACACCCGCAGCTGGCCGCTCATCCTCGGCTCACCGAGCAGCATGCGGCGCGCCATGCGCCGCAGATGCCGGTCGCCGGGAAACCAGCGATCGTCCTTGTCCTCGTAGAAGAGGTTGAGGATCATGTCGTCGGGATCGTGGTCGAATGTGTTTGCGGGCACTGGGTCCATCCGCGGCAGCCAGGTGCGCATTCTCGCATGGGACCGGCTGTCGCACTCTTCCAAATTTGCCACAGGCTTAATGCCGGCGGCTTAACGCTAATCTTCGAAACCGCTGCGGCGCCGGCGTTCGCGACAGCGATTTTGTCCGCAATGCGAGTATCATTCGCCGCGGCCTCGGTTGCAATCGATCGCATCGCCAATGCGCCCTGGTTAACAGATCCTTAAAGACGAGCCCCAGCTTGATCACCGCCGAAGACGTTCTCGAATTGCCGGCCTCGTCACGGATCGATCCGGCGGCGCGCCAACCGCTGCAGGTCGGCTCGACCATCTCGGTGTCCGTCGTGATTCCGGCCAAGAACGTCGCGGCCTATGTCGCGGAAACCCTCGCCAGCGCACTGGCGCAAGGCGAGGTCGGCGAAGTGGTCGTCGTGGACGACGGCTCGACCGACGACACCACCGCCATCGTCCGCACCATTCGTGACCCGCGGCTGCGCCTGATCAGCAACGACTCCGCCGGCGTCTCGGCCGCGCGCAATCTCGGCGCGCGACATGCGAGCGGTCAGTGGCTGCTCTTCCTCGATGCCGACGACCGCCTGCGCCCAGGCGCGGTCGGGGCGCTGCTTGCGGCTGCGCGCGGTGCTCCCCGCGCGGTTCTCGTCTACGGCGACTACAACACGATCGACAGCGAGGGACGGCAGATCGGCCGGCGGGATATGCTGAAAGGACGCCGCAAACCGTCCGGCGACGTGCTGGCGCGGCTCGCGGCCGGCAACTTCATCGTCAATGGCGGCCTTGCGCTCGCACGTGCGGAGGCTTTCCGCGCCATCGGCGGCTTCGACGTCTCGCTCAGATATTGCGAGGACTGGCACTGCTGGTGCCGGCTCGCCGCGATCGGCGAGTTCGAATTCGCGCCAAAGCTTTTGCTCGACTACCGCCTGCATACCGCCAACACCATGAATGCCGCCGTGCGGACGCCGCAGGACTTCTTCCCGGCGATCGCGCGGGTGTTCGACGACGGACTGATCATGGCAAGACTGCCCGTCGGCACGGCAGCCGGGCTGCGCCGGGCCGCCGAGGTCCATCTCGTCACTTATTCGGCGATGCAGGCGGTCCGCTTCGGTCGATATCGCGATGCCTTCGCCTATCTCGGGATGGTCGGCCGCCGTTCGCTCAAATCGCTGCCGCGCGCCGCGGCCAGGATCGCCCTCGCCTGCTTCGGCATCTAATCCTGCGGCATCAGGACACGATCTTCGAGGCTTCGTAGGGCTTCGGCTCGATGCCGAACGCCGCGAGCACGGAGCCGAGCGCAACCATCACGGGATGCATCGCCACGACGGCCTTCGACGATGGCAGCAGGCCGGCCGTGCGCACCAGCGACAACGGCAACCTTGCGAGCATCTGCACAAACACCCGCACCCGCGCCGCCGCGCCCTGCGCGGCCTTGGACTGCACGCGATAGTTGATCGCGCCGATGCGCAGGCCTCGCTTTGCGATCCAGCCGAGGCTGGTCCGGCTTTGCGGCACCGTCTCCGTGATGACCGCCTCCGCCGTCCAGTGGAATGTCATGCCGGCATCACGGCATCGCACGAAGAAGTCGCAGTCGCCGCCGCCGAGGAAGTTGAAGCGCAGGTCGAAGGCGGGGCGGTCGAACCGCTCGAACGCCGCCCGCGTGATCAGGCAGTTGCCGCAGCCATAGATCAGCGGCACCGCGCCGCTGTAGTCATAGGCGGGACGGAAGGCGGGATGGCGCGCAAGCCAGGGCCTGCTGTCGTCGTCGAAGACCGGGAGCACCGGCCCGCCGACCACGTCGGCTCCGGTGGCCTCCGCAGTGCGAACCATCAGCTCGAGCCAGTCGGGCGAGGCGATCTCGTCGTCGTCGATCATCAGGAAGCGGGTCGCGGCGGGAAACAGCGCCTGCGCCGTCTCGAACGCGGCGTTGATCGCCTGGCAGTTTCCCTGCCGCCTCTCGACCAGGCAGACGCCCTGGAGCCTGCCGGCGGCGAGATACTCCGCGGCGACCGGCGCGCTTTCCCGTCCCGCCGCGTCGTTCTCGACCATGACGACGGCGAAGGAGCGCGGGGTGCGCTGGCTGGCGAGCGAGTCCAGCGTCAGCCGCAGGTGCTGCGGGCGGCGAAAGCAGGGAATGCAGACGACGATGCCGACCGACAGGTCGATGACCCGGGAGCTCGCCGCGATCTCCCGATTGGGATCGCGCACGGCATCCGAGATGCGCGCGGCGGACAGGTCTGTCGGGATCAATGTCATGACGCTCTAGATGTCCGAGATGTGTTGAAAAAGCCCTGCTTCGATCCCGCGGATCGGTGCCGTCCCACGACGGCACATCGCCGCGGGACAAATGCGTCCCGAAACGAACGGCCGTCGCGAGGCTCGTCACGGCACCAGGCCGATCTCCCGCCGTCCATACGCTTAACCGCTTTCGCGTGTTTCTCCTGCGAAACCCTGCGCGCGTGATACTGCAATTCGCGGTCCACCGTGCCAATGGCGGCCGGCGCGGACGATACGGTAGTTAACGCCTGTGCGCATTAACCCGACCGTAAGCACCGCGACGGGTGAAGCGTCGCAGCATCGGATTTGCTCTACGGGCATGCGGGATTTTTCCTGTAAATTTGAGTCGAACAAGCGCGGTCAGAAAATATGAACAAGCCAGCCACGATTGATTTCGCGACAGCCACGACGATCCCGATGGCCGCGGCCGCTGCGCCCGCTCAGGCGCTGCACGATCTCGTCCCCGGTGAAGCCCGCGACAGCCTGCTCGCCGTCCACGATTTGCTGCGCCGCGAACTGCCGCAGGGCCAGCTCGCCACCTATGAGGCCGGCGGCGGCTCGTGCAGCGTTCTGCCGCCGGAATTGCTGAGCCGCAGCAAGGTCACGGTCGTCGACATCGACGAGGAGCAGGTGCGCAACAACAGCTATGCGGACGAAGCGATCCTCGGCGACGTTCAGACCTACCGCTTCGGCCGCGAAAGCTTCGATCTGGTGATCTGCTACAACGTGATCGAGCATCTGCCCCAGGTCGATGCCGCGCTGCTGAACTTCCGCGACGCGCTCAAGCCGGGCGGGATGATCCTGATCGGCGCACCCAATCCGCACTCGCTGTCCGGCGTCGTCACCAAATACTCGCCGCACTGGTTCCACGTCTGGTTCTACCGGAATATCCGCGGCATCAAGGATGCCGGCCTGCCGGGCGAGCCGCCGTTCCCGACCTTCTTCCATCCCCTGGTGACGCTGCCGAGGCTCGAAGCGTTCGCTGCCGCCAACGGTCTGGAGATGATCTACCGCCGTGAGGTCGAAAGCCCACGCTATCCCGAGATGCGCCGGCGCAAGCCGCTGTTCGCAGCCCTGGTCGACGCCGGCGCCTCTGTCATGAACGCCGTGCTTCCGCGCGGGACCGATGTCCGCCGCGGCGACTATCACGTCATCCTGCGGAAGAGCTGACAGCCATGACACGCGCGCGCCCGGTCGCAAGGAGAGCGAAGCTCCGCGGCCACGCAGCGCGCGGTAACGAACCGTTAATCTCCGAGGGACCCCGCGATCCCGCATGTCACGGCGATGCGTCGAAGAGTGGCCTGCGCTTAAACGCTTTGTTTGCCATTTCGGTGAATAGTCCCTCAATGAGTATGGTTAATTTTCCCTGTTGCGTTGATTGGGCACCTATATCCCTGGTGCGTGGCAAGAAACGAAGACTAACCCCTCAGCACGCGATAGTTGGAATGAAAGCTGGGGCTCATGCTTGACTATAACCAGCCGATAGATCGGGCCCGACCGGAGGCCCCGCAGCAGCGGCCCCAGACCGGCTTCAACGTGCTGGAGCTCGTCAACCTGCTCTGGCGACGGAAGATCGCGATTGCCGCTGCGGCGCTCCTCGGTGCGACGCTTGCCGTCACCGCTGGCAAGAGCCTGACACCCCGCTATACCGCCACTGCCCAGCTCTACGTCGATCCGCGCGAGCTTCAACTCGTTGATCGCGAGCTCACGCCGCGCGCGCAGGATGTCTCCGGCATGTCGATGGTGGTCGAGAGCCAGGCGCGCCTGATCACCTCGAACAGCGTCTTGCTGCAGGTGATCCAGCAGGCCAATCTGGACAAGGATCCCGAATTCGGCGGCGGCGGTGACGGCAACAGCCTGATGTCGTCGCTGCTCGGCCTGATCGGCCTTCAGCCCCGCGCGCCCTCCGCCGCGGAGAAGAAGGAAGTGCAGCTGGCGGCCCTCGAGGCGCTGAACCGGCACATCACGATCCGCAAGACCGAGAAGAGCTTCATCGTCGACATCGAGGTCTGGTCGACCGATCCGGCGAAGGCGGCGATGCTCGCCAACACGCTGACCAGCGCCTACCTGATGGAATCCCGCAACTCGCAGGCTTCGGCCGCGCGGCGCGCCACCAACGATCTCTCCGGCCGCCTGAAGGAGCTGCGCGAGCGGCTGCGCAACGCCGAGACCGTGCTCGCGACCTACAAGGCCCAGAACAATTTCGTCGGCACCCAGGACGCGCTGATCAGCGACCAGCAGCTTTCCGCCAGCAACCAGCGGCTTTCAGCCGCCCGCGCGGCGACGATGGATGCGCAGGCGCGCCTGGACCAGATCGAGGCGAGCCGCCGCACCACAGCAGATGCCGGCGCGAACACCGAGACACTGCAATCGCCGACCATCGCGAACCTGCGAGCGCAATACGCCGACGCGCGCAAGAAATATGCGGAGCAGGCCGGCGAGCTCGGCCCGCGCCACCCGGCGCTGCGCCAGACCGAGAAGCAGGTCGAGGATCTCAAGCGCACCATCAACGAAGAGATCGACCGCTTCGCCCAGTCCGCCAAGAACGATCTGACGCGAGCCCGCGACTTTGAAGCCTCGCTCAACCGGGCGTTGGAGGCGCAGAAGCGACAAAGCGTCCAGCTCAGCCAGGCCGCCGTGCGTCTGCGCGAACTGGAGCGCGAGGCCGATGCCAGCCGCGACGTCTATCAGTCCTTCCTCAAGCGCTCGCGCGAGACCGAGGAGCAGGAGACGCTGAACACCTCGGCGGCCCGAATCATCGGCGAAGCGACGGTGCCGCAGCGGCGCTCGTTCCCGCCGGCGATGAGCATGTTCGCCATGATCGGATTCACCGTCGGCGCAATCGCTGCTGCGAGCTGGTTCGTCGCAGCCGAGCTGCTGCTCGCCGGCGCACCCGCGTCCGCGCCCGCCCGTCCCAATCGCACTCCGGCGCCGCAAGCTCCCCGGACTCCGGAGACGTCGCGGGCTCCGGAGACTGCGCGGGCCGAGCAGGATTCACGAATCCCGGAAGTCGTGTCCGCTCTGCCGGAACTCGCCGCGCCACCGCTGCAACCTTCGATCGCCGAAAAGCCCCTGATCGAAAAGCCGCTGATCGCGCGGCTCCAGGAAGCCGACGTCATCCACACGCTCGGTGCCATTCTCGCCACCGGTGGCGACGGCGTCGATCTTACCCGGCTGGGCTGGCCGACGCTGCGCCCCGGCTTTCCGCTGACGACGCTGCTCAACGCCTGGCGCGACATGCGCACCGCGGTAACCCGGCGCGCCGGCGGCAAGGCGATGCCGGTCATCGCGCTCGTCGGTGCCGGTGAGACCACCGGGCGCAGCGTGACCGCGCTGAATTTCGCACTCGCAGCCGCGCGCGACGGCGCTCGCGTTTTGATGATCGATGCCGACCATCAGGCACACTCGCTCTCGAACAAGGTCAACCGTTCCGGCAAGGTCGAGCCGAGCAAGCTCGGCTGGCTCTCGATCGGCAGCAAGGCCGCGCGCGAGATCAAGACGGTCAACGGCATCTCGGTATTGCCGGCCGGCGAGAACGACGCCGGCAAGGCCACCGAGGCCATCCGCAAGGCGATCACGCAGGCCCGCTCCGCCGGCGGCTACGACCTCGTCATCCTCGACGGTCCCGCGGCGCCACTCACGGCCGGCAGCCGCAAGCTGCTCGACGACGTCGACGCGGCGGTGGCGGTGCTGCCGACCAGCCTCGACATCAACGACGGCCTGGAAGAGATATTGAACACGCTCGGCCGCGCCGAGCGCAAGCTCGTCGGCGTCGTACTCGACGAGCTCACCCCTATGGCCCAAGCGCGCCAGCGAGGCAGACAATATGCTTGAGCGCCGCATCAATCAGGATGGCCGTGCCGCAACCGCCGAGGTGCCGCGGATCACCATCGGCGGCCTTCGCATGGCCGCGCTCGACCTGGAAGCGACCGCCGATTTCATGATCGAAGCGACCGATCCGCGCCATCGCATCGGACGTCCGCTGCACCTGACCTCGGCCAATGGCGAGGTGCTGGCGCGGTGCTCGACCGAACCGGAGACCGAACGCCTGTTCCGCGGCGCAGACCTCATCAACGCCGACGGCCAGCCGCTGGTGGCGGCCTCCAGACTGCAATCCTGGTTTCCGCTGCCCGAGCGCGTCGCCACGACGGACCTGTTTCACGTCGTCGCGCGCAAGGCTGAAGCGGTCGGCCGCACCTTCTACATGTTCGGCGCCAGCGAGGCCGAGAATGCCGCTGCGGTCGAGAACGTCCAGAAGATGTATCCCAACCTCAAAATCGTCGGCTACAGCCACGGCTATCTGCGCGGCGAGGCGCTACGTGCGAAGGTCGAGGAGATCAACGCGCTCGCACCCGATTATCTGTGGGTTGCGCTGGGCGTTCCAAACGAGCAGGCATTCGTCGAGGAATACACGCCGTTACTCACCAATGTCGGCGTCATCAAGACATCCGGCGGCCTGTTCAATTTCTTGTCGGGCAGCCGCCCGCGCGCGCCGCAATGGATGCAGAAGGTCGGGCTGGAATGGGCCTGGCGCACCATGCTCGAGCCTCGCCGCCTGTTCTGGCGCTATTTGACCACCAACCCCCGCGCGCTCTATCTTCTCTTTAGCCGCAACCGGCCCTTCAATCGCTGAGTAGACGACGACATGACCGACCGACCGATCGTCCTCGTCACAGGAGGCGCGGGCTACATTGGCTCGCATGCCTGCCGCGCCCTGACTGCCGCCGGTTATCAACCCGTCGTTTATGACAATCTTTCGACGGGCCATCGCAACTTCGTCGCCGGCCCGCTGATCGCCGGCGATCTGCTCGACGGCGCGGCGCTGGCGCGCGCCTTCGCCGAGCACAAGGTCACGGCGGTGATGCATTTCGCGGCGGCAAGCCTCGTCGGCGAGTCCATGACCGACCCGCAGAAATACTACGTCAACAACGTCCAGGGCACGCTGTCGCTGCTGCAGGCGATGCGGAGTGCAGGCTGCCGGCGCATCGTGTTCTCCTCGACCGGCGCCGTCTACGGCAACGCCGATTCCAAGGCACTGCCGGAAGACTTCCCCTGCGCGCCGATCAATCCCTACGGCGCGTCGAAATGGATGATCGAGCGCATGCTCGCCGATTATCGCGCGGCCTATGGCTTCGGCGCGTTCTGCCTGCGCTATTTCAATGCCAGCGGCGCCGATCCGGCCGGCGGCATCGGCGAGCTGCGTGACAACGAAACCCACCTCATTCCGCGCGCCATGATGGCACTCCAGGGACATGTCGATTTCGCATTGTTCGGCGACGACTACGCCACGCCCGACGGCACGGCGATCCGTGACTACGTCCACGTGACCGACCTGGCGGCCGCGCACCTTGCGGCGTTGAAGCTGCTGGAGGAAGGACATTCCGGCGGCAGTTTCAATCTCGGAACCGGTGCGGGCTTCTCCGTGCGGGAGATCCTTGACGCGATCCGGCGGGAAACCGGGCGCGAGGTGCCGCACACCGTCAAGCCGCGCCGCGCCGGCGATCCCACTTATCTGGTCGCCGACCCCTCCGCCGCGCGAAAAGTGCTGAACTTCGCGCCGCGCCACTCCGACCTCTCCACCGTGATCCGGACCGCCTGGGCCTGGCACCAGAAAGCGCATCCACTCAAATCGCGCTAGGCGCCGTATTATCCTTGCTGGTCGGGACCCTTAGCGGCTAAAGAGATTGTCACAGTCAGCGGCGGCGACCATGCCGGCCGCCCTTGGCCGCCAATGGAAGCGGCACACGTGGCTCGACCAACAGCGCGAGCCGATTTTTCACAGCGAAGGCCACAATCGAGTCCGCGCATCGGCCTGCTTTCAGGCGCGGCCCAAGGAGCACGAATGCATCAGGCCGCAAGCCTGCAATTCGAGCGCGTGATGGGCGAGCTCGTCCTCTGGCATGCCGTGCCCGAGGACAAACGCTCGCCGGCACCGGCCTGGTGGTGGGGACCGGCGATGGCGGTGTTCGACGCGCGCGAACCGATGCGGCAGGCCTGGTGTCGTGAACTCGGCCTGGGCGACGGCTCGAGCTTTGCCGAAGGCGCGCATACCCTTCTCACGCTGTTCGCCGAACAAACCTCGCTTGCCTGGCCGGATGATTTTCCGTGCAAGGCGGCAATCAGGGAAGAGGACCTCCGCGAACTGCATCCGCAGCCGTCAGACGGCAGCGCGTTTCAGCCGTGACGCGGCGGCTTCGGCCGCGCCCAGATCGGGCTCCGGCTGGAGCGGCGGCGCAACGGGCAGGACCATCGGCCGCAGCAGTTCGGCCATCTCCCGCGCCGGCAGCGGCTTCGAGATCAGGAAGCCCTGCATCTCGTCGCAGCCGTGGGTGCGCAGGAACGCCTCCTGTTCGGCGTTCTCGACGCCTTCAGCGACGACCGTCATGCCGAGCGCCTTGCCCATGCTGATGATCGCCTGTGCGATCGCCTGGTCTTCCGAATCCTGCGGCAGGTCGCGCACGAAGGAGCGGTCGATCTTGATGGTGTCGATCGGGAAATGCTTCATCAGGGACATCGACGAATAGCCGGTGCCGAAATCGTCGATGGCGAGGCGGATGCCACGGCTCTGGATGGCGTCGAGCACCTTCAGCGCGCGCCCGACGTTGCGCATCATCATGCTCTCGGTAACTTCCAGCTGGAGCAGCACCGGCGACATGCCGCTTGCGGCCAGTGCCTCGTCGACGTCCTGCAACAGATGCTCGTCGGCGAACTGCCGCGGCGACAGGTTGACCGCCATCGACACCGGCAGCAGGCCGCGGCGCTGCCAGGCCATGGCCTGCGCGCAGGCCTCCTTCACCACCCAGCGGCCGATCGGCACGATCAGCCCGGTTTCTTCCGCAAGTGGAATGAACTGCGCCGGCGAAATGCTGCCGAGATCGGGGTGGGTCCAGCGCAGCAGCGCTTCCACGCCGGTGATCTGGCCGGTCTCCATGTCCACCTTGGGCTGGTAGTTCAGCGAGAACTGGTCGCGCTCCAGCGCCCGGCGCAGCGCGCTCTCCAGCGACAGCCGCTCGATCGACTGCGTCTTCACTTCCTTGGAGAAGAAGCGACAGCCGTTCTTGCCGTCCTCCTTGGCGAGATACATCGCCATGTCGGCGTTCTTGGTCAGCGTCTGCGCGTCGGAGCCGTTGGCCGGGTACATCGCGATGCCGATCGAAGCCGTGGTGTGGCACTCGTGGCCGGCCAGCTCCATGGGCTCGGCGAGCGCCGCCAGCAGCCCGGACGCGATGCGCTGGACGTCGTCGATCTCGCCGCATTGGTCGAGGATCACCACGAATTCGTCGCCGCCGAGCCGCGCCACCACGTCGCTTGCCCGCAGCGCACCGCGCAACCGGTTCGCCACTTCGAGCAGGAGCAGGTCGCCGGCCTCGTGGCCCAGCGAATCGTTGATCACCTTGAAACGGTCGAGGTCGATGAACAGTACCGCAAAGCGGTGATCGTGGCGCTGAGCTTCGTCGATCGCCTCGCGCAGCAGCCCGTTGAACGTCTCGCGGTTCGGCAGGTCGGTCAGGCTATCGTGCGAGGCGAGATATTCGATCCGCTCGTCAGCTTCGTTCTTCTCGTCTGCCCGATCGAAATTCTCCATCGCGAAGGAGACGTTGTGGGCGAGACGCTGCAGCAGCTCGACGAACTCGGTCGTGAAAGTGCCCGGTTCGGTCGACATGTAGATCATGACGCCAACGGCCTGATCATGCGCGACGAGCGGGAACGCCGCACCCGACCGTGCGCCATCGGCGCGGACGATGGGGTGGAATACGCGAACGCGATCGTCGTTGAGATAGTCGTTGCTGATGCAGGGCTGGCGGGTGCGGAACGCCGTGCCGCTCATGCCGCGGCCTTCCGGCCGGTCGGGGTCGACGGAGAGACGGACGCTGCGCGTGGTGTCGGCGGACGGCCCAGCGCTCGCGACGATCTCGAGCTGGTCGCTGTCGGCCCTGGCCAGTGCAATCGTGGTCGAGGTGAACTTGGCGCCGTCCGACGCCGCAAGGCACACGAGGTCGAACAGCTCGGCGCGCGACTTCGCCCGCATGATCGCTTCGTTGGTGGCGCTCAGCGCCGCAAACATGCGCGTCAGGCGCTCCTTCTGCGCCTCGGTGCGGGCCTTTTCCTCGGCGCGATCGAAATTATCCAGTGCGAACGACACGTTTTCGGCCAGGCGCCCGAGCAGCTCGACCATATCTGGCGTGAATGTGTTCTCTTCCGGCGCGAGGAAAAGCAGGATGCCGATCGGCTCCTGGCCCGCCCGCAGCAGTGGGAAGCTGGCAGCGGCCCGGGTTCCGTCTTCAGCCGCCTTGGAATGCCAATGCGCCGATCGCGGGTCGTTGAGATAGTCGTTGATCACACTGGGCCGGCGCGTGCGCAATGACGTGCCGATGATTCCCCGACCCTCGGGATGATCGGGAGAGACGTCGCAAGTACGTCCAACCATTCGCTCCTGGAGGCGTCCCTTGACCGCGACGACGCGAACCAGCTCGCGTTTTTCGTCCGTGATTCCGATGGTCGCCGACGCGAAGACGCCACCGAGCACGGCCGCCTGGCACGCAACCTCGAACAGCTCCTCGCGGGTCTTGGCGCGCATGATGGCCTCGTTCGTGGCGCTCAGCGCCTCGAACATGCCGCTCGACCTGCTGCGCTGCTTGTCTGCCTTCGCCTTCTCGTCGGCACGGTCGAAATTCTCCAGCGCGAAGGCGACATTGGCCTGCAGCTTGCGCAGCAACTCGACGAATTCACCCGTGAAGGTGTCGCGCTCCGGAGAGTTGAACAGGAACACGCCCTCGACGCGATCGCCGTTGAAGAGCGGCAGCGCCGCGGAGGACGCAATCCCGTTGCGACGGGCGCTCGGCTGCCAGGGCTTGATGCGGTCATCGGACAGCACGTCGTTGCTGACCGCGGGCTGGCAGGTGCGGAACGCAGTGCCGGTCAGCCCCCGGCCCTCGGGCACCTGGTCGGAGGTCGAGAATTTGAAGCTGCGGACCTGGTCCGCATTCGGTCCATAGCAGGCGACGACGCGCAGCAGCTCGGCGCGACGATCGGCGAGCGCAATGGTGACCGAGGTGAACTTGGCACCCTTGGCCGTCGCCTCGCAGACGAGGTCGAACAGCTCGGAGCGCGACCGCGCGCGCAAGATCGCCTCGTTGGTGGCGCTGAGCGCCGCATACATCCGGGCCAGGCGTTCTTCTTCCACGGCGATCCTGGCTTTGTCAGCCTCGCGTCCGAAATTGTCCAGCGCGAACGAGACGTTCTCCGCCATCCGCAGCAGCAGCGCGACGATCTCCTCGTCCTTGGCCCAGGACCGGCTGATGAAGAACAACAGGACGCCGACGCTTTCGCCGCGCCTGATCAGCGGCGCGATCACGCAGGCGGCAACGCCGGTGTTGATGTTGGCCTGCTCCCACGGCGAGCCCCTGGTGCGGCTGGCGAGATCCTCCTCGACGATGGCTTTTTGCGTCCGGAACACCTCGCCGGATATGCCCCTTCCATAGGGATTGTCCGGATCGATCGAGTAGCGGGCCTGGGTGACCAGTTCGAGGTTCTGTCCGGTGGACGCGACCGGAATCATCCAGTGCGAATCCGGTTCGCGGAGCAGAACGATGGTCGCCAGCGACTTGCCGCCATGGACGGAGGCGTCGCACACGAGCTGGTACAGCTCCTGCTCGGTCTTGGCGCGCAGGATGGCTTCATTGGTTGCGCTGAGCGCGCCGAACATGCGGTTGAGCCGGCGGGTCGCCCGCTCACCGGTCTGCCGCGCGGTCTCGCGCGCGTAATTGTCCAGCGCATAGGAAATGTTGGCCGACATGCGCTCGAACAGCGACACCATCTGCTCGTTCAGCGAGCCTGCCTCGCGGCGGGTCACGTACAGCACGCCGACGCTCTTGCCGTTGCAGAGCAGCGGCAATGCTGCCGCCGCGCCGATCCGGGCCTCGGCCGCGCCCGCGCGCCACGCCAGCGATCGCGGATCGTTCAGATAGTCATTGCTGACGCACAGTTTCTGATCGCGAAAAGCTTCGCCGCCAACGCCCAACCCTTCGGGTGTGCCGGCGTCCGTCGTGATCGTGATGGAGCTCAGCCGCGGAATGTCATCGCCGCAGCCGGCCGCAAACTGCAGCCGCCGGCCATCCGCTCCGACCAGGAACACGGCAACGGCCAAAAAATCCCCGCTCGAAAACCCGGCGTCGCAGACCTTCTGGTACAGCTCGTCCGGCGATTTCGCGTAGAGGATCGCTTCGTTTATGGCGCTCAACGCCGCAAAGGTGCGCGCGAGTGTCGTCGGCACGATCTCAGCTCCCGGGCATTTCTGCCTATTTATCCCGGGCACTTTATGAACGGCCATCGCCTAAACGGACGTTATTGCGCGCCGCAAACCATCGATCAAAGTGAACGAGCTGCGAACGCCCTTCGCCAAACCGTCGAAAATACCGCCGCGCGGGACGTATCCTCGACCGAGTGCGCGGTCTCTTTACGAATTTGCAGCCCTGTGTTGGTTTACGGGAGATTGATATCGCAGCCGCGCTTTGAGACGATGGCTGCCAACGAGCCGCCCGTTAAGGGCACCAAGCCGGGGAAACGCCATGCCGATCGTCAAGGCCGACCGCCTCACGCGCATCAGCGCTGTGCTGCTCCGTGCCGCCGGGGCTTCCGAGGAAGAGGCCGACGCGGTCGCCATCGGCTGCGTCAACGCCAATCTCGCCGGCCATGATTCCCACGGCGTGATCGCCGTTCCCACCTATATCGACCGCATCAAGGCGGGCCACATCGTGCCCGGCGCCAAATGGTCCATCGTCCAGGAATCGCCGACCACGACCGTGATCGACGGCCATTGGGGGTTCGGCTTCCACGTCAACGCCAGGGCGATGGCGCTGACGATCGAGAAGGCGAAGACCGCAAACGTCGCCGCCTGCACCGTGTTCCGGCAGAGCCATGTCGGCCGCCTCGCCGCCTATCCGCTGATGGCGATGCGCGAAGGCATGATCGGGATCGCAACCGCCGATTCCGGCCGCTCGCCGAAGCACGTGGCGCCGTTCGGCGGCAAGGAAGCGCGGCTCGGCACCAACCCGATTTCGATCGCCGTGCCGTCGGATCTCGACGCGCCGTTCTACCTGGACATGGCGACCTCGGCGGTCGCGGCCGGCAAGATCCAGCTCGCGGTCGCCCGCGGCGAGGAGATCCCGACGGGCTGGATCATCGATGCCGAGGGACGGCATACCACCGACCCCACTCAGTATCGCAAGGGCGGCGCGCTGCTGCCGCTCGGCGGCACCGAGGGCTACAAGGGCAGCGGCCTCGCCGCCATGGTGGAGGTGCTGTGCGGCCTGCTCACCGGTCTCGGCTTCGGTGTCGAGCCCACGGGGCGGCACAATGACGGATGCTTCATGGCGGTGTTCAATGTCGCCGCGTTCCGCCCGCTGCAGGAGTTCAAGCGCGAGGTCGGCGAGTTCGCACGCTATCTGAAATCGACGCCGCCATCCGCGGGCAGCACGGGGGTCTACTATCCCGGCGAGCTCGAGGGCCTGCGCGAGCAGCAGCGCCTGCGCGACGGCATCGAGATCGAGGATGCGACCTGGGACAAGCTGCGCTCACTGGCGCAGGACTACCGGCTCGACACCATCCTCGATCTGGCCTGACCGAATTTTGGAGAAAAGCAGCATGACGCGGCAGATGGTACTGGTCGGCTTCCTCCAGGCGCAGAACTGCACGAACTTGCCGAGCTCATGGCGGCATCCAGACTCACGCAATGATTCGATGTCGGCGGATTATTATCAGGAGATCGCCAGGATTCTGGAAGCCGGCAAGTTCCACATGGCCTTCTTCGATGATCGCCTGGCGATGCCGGACCGCTACGGCAATGACCACGCCCACACCGTCGAATACGGCATCCGCTGCGTGAAGATGGACCCGCTCATCGTGCTGACCACGATGGGCCTCGTCACCCAAAATCTCGGTTTGGGGGCGACCTGCTCGACCACGTACTACGAGCCATTCGACGTCGCGCGCCGCTTTGCAACGCTCGATCTGATGTCCGGCGGGCGCGCGGGCTGGAACGTCGTCACGTCGCTCAATGACGGCGAGGCGCTCAACATGGGGCGCGACTCCCATCCCGAACATGATTCCCGCTACGACAAGGCCGACGAGTTCATGGAGGTCGTGCTCGGCCATTGGGACACCTGGGAAGACGGCGCGCTGATCATGGATAAAAAGAGCGGCCGCTTTGCCGATCCGAGCAAAGTGAAGCGGCTCGATCACACGGGACCGGCGTTCAAGTCGCGCGGTCCCTTCACCGTGCCGCGCTCGGACCAGGGCCATCCCGTCATCATCCAGGCCGGCGCGTCCGGCCGCGGCCAGCGCTTTGCAGGCCGATGGGGCGAGGTGATCTTCACCGCCGCGCGCAACCTCGCTGCGGCCAAGGACGGGTATGCGGCGGTACGTAACGAGGCCGCGAAGGCCGGCCGCGATCCCGACCAGATGTTCCTCTGCAACCTGACGACGCCGGTCTGCGCCGCGACCAAGAGCGAAGCCGAAGACAAGATGGCGCTGATCAACAAGCTGCCGCTCCAGATCGACGCGCTGTCGCTGCTGGCCGAAGCGCTCAACTACGATTTCGCTTCCAAGGACCTCGACGAGCCGCTGACGACGGACGAGCTCAAGAGCATGCAGGGCATTCTGGGCATCCGCGACGGCGTGCTGAAAAATTCCGGCAAGAGTAATCCGAGCGCGCGCGACTTCGTCACCTTCTCCGGCCGCGGCCAGGTCCAGGATGCGATGGTCGGCGGCCCCAAGGAGATCGCGGACAAGCTCGAAGAAATGTTCGTCGAGCGCGGCTGCGACGGTTTCGTCATCGCCGCGACCTACGTGCCCGGCTCCTACGCCGACTTCGTGCACCACGTGGTGCCGGAATTGCAGCGGCGTGGCTTGTTCCAGAAGGAGTATCGCGGCAAGACGCTGCGGGAAAATCTCGGCTTGAGGCGGCCGGCCGCCGGCGCCTGGAAAGTGCAACCGCGCGATGCAGCGGAGTAACAACGAGGACACGACATGCGCTGGCTGAAATTCACCGCCTCGAACGAGACCTCCTGGGGCATCGTCGAGGGTGATCAGGTGGTTGCGGTCGACGGCGAACCGTTCGGCGAATGGCAGCGCACCTCGCGCACGCTTCCCTTGTCGCAGGTCAAGATCGAGTTGCCGCTGATCCCGCGGACGTTCTATTGCGTCGGCCTGAACTATCTGAAGCACCTGAAGGAAGCCGCCGACAAGCGCGGCGAGGTACCGGCCGTGCCCGATCGTCCCGAGATCGGCTATCGCGCCCAGAACGCGCTGATCGCGCATGACGAGGAGGTCGTGATCCCCTCCTTTGCGACGGACAAGATCCACTACGAGGGCGAACTGGTCGTCGTCATCGGCAAGAAGGTGAAGCATCTCACCAAACAGAACGCGATGGATTGCGTATTCGGCTACACCATCGGCAACGACGTCAGCGAACGAAGCTGGCAGAAGGCCGACCGCAGCCTGTGGCGCTCGAAGAACGCCGACACCTTCAAGCCGATGGGCCCATGGATCGAGACCGAAGCCGATCTCGCCAAAATGCAGACGATCGTCAGGGTCAACGGCAAGGAGACCAACCGCTTCCACACCAACGACATGATCTTCGGCGTGGTCCCGTTCCTGGTCGAGCTGACGAAATACTTTACGCTATGGCCCGGCGACGTGATCTGGATGGGCACTGACGGCGCCTCGCCGGACATCAAGCATGGCGACGTCGTGGAGATCGACATCACCGGCATCGGGACATTGCGGAACAGATTTGTGCGGGAGCATCGGTAGCTGTTGATCCTCATCCTGAGGAGCTTGCGAAGCAAGCGTCTCGAAGGATGAAGGCCCGGCTGCAGCCTCGCCCTTCGAGACGGCCGCTGCGCGGCCTCCTCAGGGTGAGGAGACAGATTTGAATACGCCGCAAACTCAAAACGGCAGCGCCACGCTGGTCTTGATCTCCTTCAGCACCACGTTGCTGCGGACGTAGCGAATGCCGGGGATGCGGAACATGAACTCGTCGAGGAATCTGTTGTAGGCGGCCATGTCCTGCACGACGACGCGCAAATGGTAATCGGCATCGCCCGTGGTCGCAAAGCACTCCAGCACCTCACGCCGCGTGGTCACGCGCGCGACGAACTCGTCGACGAATTTTGCGTCGTGCCGCTCCAGCGAGACGTGGAGGATGGCCGACATCGCAAAGCCCGCCTGCTCGCGCGCGACAAGGGCCGCATAGCCCCGGATGACGCCGCTCTCCTCCAGCGCGCGCACACGGCGCCAGCAGGCCGAGGTCGACATGCCGACCTCATCCGCGAGCTGCTGGTTGGTGGCGCGGCCGTCATTCTGGAGGTGGGCCAGAATCCGCGCGTCCTGGTCTTCGATCATGGGAGCCTCTCGATCCGATCGATCCTACCAGTATCTGCCACCTGGTGCAAAAATCTACCGAATTGTCGACCTGATACGGGACAAATAGGTAAGACCTACCGCCATCCCGGGCATAACCTTCCGGTATTCGGCAAATGCCGTGCGAGGCCCGCCATGGACGCCATTCCATCACTCGACAGCTACGAACTGCCTGACCGCTACGATCGCGACGAGGGCCGCGTCTTCCTCACGGGCACGCAGGCCATCGTCCGCATCGCGCTCGATCAGGTCAGGCGCGATCGTGCGGCAGGGCTGAACACCGCGGGCTTCATCTCAGGTTATCGCGGCTCGCCGCTCGGCGGCATCGATCTGGAGCTGTGGCGCATACAGGAGCGGCTGAAGCGCGACCGCATCGAGTTCCTCCCCGCGGTGAACGAGGATCTCGCCGCAACCGCCGTGCTCGGCTCGCAGCAGGTCGAGACGCAAGCCGACCGCGAGGTCGAGGGCGTGTTCGGGCTCTGGTATGGCAAGGGCCCCGGCGTCGACCGCTCCGGCGATGCGCTCAAGCACGGCAACGCCTACGGCTCCTCGCCGCATGGCGGCGTGCTGGTGGTCGCCGGCGACGACCATGGCTGTGTCTCCTCCTCGATGCCGCATCAATCCGATGTCGCCTTCATGAGCTGGTTCATGCCGACGCTGCACCCCGCGAACGTCGGCGAATATCTCGAATTCGGTGAATATGGCTACGCGCTGAGCCGATTCTCCGGCATGTGGGTTGGCTTCAAGGCGATCTCGGAGATCGTGGAATCCGGCGCCTCCGTCGCGCTGCGCCCGCCGCGCGCCTTCCGCACGCCCGACTTCACGCCGCCGCCGGACGGCCTGCATTATCGCTGGCCCGACCTGCCGGGCCCCCAGATCGAGGAGCGGCTGGAGGCGAAGAAGCATGCGGTCTACGCCTTTGCCAAAGCCAATCCGATCGATCGCCACATCTACGACATTCCCGGCGCCACTTACGGCATCGTCACGACGGGCAAGGCGCATCTCGACCTGATGGAAGCGTTGCGGCTGATAGGCCTCAATGAGGCGGCCTGCCGCAGCATCGGCATCGACGTCTACAAGGTCGGCATGGTCTGGCCGCTGGCGCTGCACGACGCCATGGACTTCGTGAAGGGCAAGCGCGAGATTCTCGTGGTCGAGGAGAAGCGCGGCATCATCGAGAGCCAGTTCAAGGAATATTTCTACGACTATCCCGGCTCAAAACCCGAGCGCATGGTCGGCAAGCACGACGAGCGAGGGGCTCGGCTGATCTCCTGGATCGGCGAATTGTCGCCGCGCGTGCTCGCCGGCGTGCTGGCGCGGCGGCTCGATCCGATTTTTCCGGGGCTCGATCTCACCGCGCGTGCAGCCGCGCTGCTGCCGGAGGCGGCGCGCACGATCAACGTCTCGGGCGCAACGCGCACGCCGTATTTCTGCTCGGGATGCCCGCACAACATTTCGACGAAGGTGCCGGAAGGCTCGAAAGCGCTGGCCGGCATCGGCTGCCACTTCATGGCGAGCTGGATGGACCGCGAGACCTCCTCGCTGATCCAGATGGGCGGCGAAGGCGTGAACTGGGCGGCCTCGTCACGGTTCACCGGCCACAAGCACGTCTTCCAGAACCTCGGCGAAGGCACCTATTATCATTCCGGCTCAATGGCGATCCGGCAGGCGATCGCCGCCAAGGCCAACATCACCTACAAGATCCTGTTCAACGACGCCGTCGCCATGACCGGCGGCCAGCCGGTCGACGGCCCCATCAGCGTGCACGCGATCGCGCACAGCGTCCGCGCCGAGGGCGTTGAGCGCATCGCGCTGGTGTCGGACGATCCCGCGCAATTTTCCCCGGCGGACCTGCCGATCGGCGTCGGCCTCCATCCGCGCGAGGAGATGGACAGCGTGCAGCGCGAGCTGCGTGACGTCTCCGGCGTCTCGGTGCTGATCTACCAGCAGACCTGCGCCACCGAGAAACGGCGCCGGCGCAAGCGCGGCGAGATGGCCGACCCGAAACGCTTTGCCTACATCAACGATCTCGTCTGCGAGGGCTGCGGGGACTGCTCGGTCGAATCCAACTGTCTCAGCGTCGAACCCAGGGAGACGCCGTTCGGACGCAAGCGCAGGATCAACCTCTCAACCTGCAACAAGGATTTTTCCTGCCTCAATGGATTCTGCCCGAGCTTCGTCACCGTTGAGGGCGCGACGCGCCGGAAGAAGAGCGCGAGCCTGATCGACGCGGTCAGCCACGCGGGCACGCTTGCCCTGCCCAACCCCGCAACGCTCGATCCTCCCTACGATTTGCTCGTCACCGGCGTCGGCGGCACGGGCGTGATCACGGTCGGCGCGCTGATCGGCATGGCGGCGCATCTCGAACGACGCGGCGTCTCGGTGCTTGATTTTACCGGCTTTGCGCAGAAGTTCGGGCCTGTGCTGAGCTTTATCCGGATTGCTGCAAGTCCCGAGGCGCTGCATCAGGTGCGCATCGACCAGGGTGCGGCCGATGCGCTGATCGGCTGCGACATGGTCGTCAGCTCCTCGCCGAAGGCGTCCGGCACCTATCGGAAAGGCACACGCGCCGTGGTCAACACCGCGGAGATGCCGACCGGAGACGTCGTCCGCTTCCGCGACGCCGACCTCGCCTCCCCCGCCCGCCTGCGTGCGATCGGTCGGGTGATCGGTGAGGATAAGCTCGACACGATCAATGCCAACGCGCTCGCCGAGCGTCTGCTCGGCGATGCCGTCTATGCCAACATCATCATGCTCGGCTTTTCCTGGCAACGCGGCCTGGTGCCGGTCTCGCTGCACGCGCTGCTGCGCGCGATCGAGCTCAACGGCGTCGCGATCGAACGCAACAGGCAGGCTTTCGCCTGGGGCCGGATCGCGGCTGCAGATCCGGACCTCTTGCCCAAAGTGGATGAAGCGCTCAAGGCCGAGACGCTCGACCAGCTCATCGACCGTCGCGCGGATTTTCTCACCGCCTATCAGGACCGCGCCTATGCGACCCGTTATCGGGCGATCGTCGCAAAGGTCCGCGACGCCGAATCTTCCGTGGACGGCACGGCGCTGACCGAGGCGGTCGCGCGCGCCCTGTTCAAGCTGATGGCCTACAAGGACGAGTACGAGGTGGCGCGCCTGCACATGCAGAGCGGGTTCCTGGACGAACTGAAGCGCGAATTCGAGGATGGCTTCAGCATCAAATATCATCTCGCGCCACCCTTCCTGCCGTCAGGGATCGACGGCCGCGGCCGGCCGCGCAAGCGCGCCTTCGGCCAGTGGATCCAGTTGCCGTTCGCCATGCTGGCGCGGTTGAAGGGATTGCGCGGCACGCCATTCGATCCATTCGGCTACACGGCGGACCGGCGCGCCGAGCGGGAGCTGATCAGCTGGTACGATGACGTGGTCAAGCGGATGCTCGACGGCCTCGATGCGGCGCATCTGCCAAATCTCGTCGCCATTGCAAAAGCCCCGATGGATATCCGCGGCTACGGGCCGGTCAAAGACGCCGCGATCGTGAAGGTCAAGGCCGAGGTCGAGCGGCTGTTCTCCGAGCTCGACGCGCCATCGCCCGCAAAGATGCGCGCTTACGGTTGACGGGGCGACGACGAGGCTTCAGCCTCTGAACCCGAGGGGTGCCCTGATGGCACCCCTGCAATCGGGTGACGCATCATGGATTTCGATCAGTTGACCTTGACCCAGGCCGCAGCCGACCTTCGCGCCGGAAAAGTCACGAGCACCGCGCTCACGACGGAAGCTCTTGCCCGTGCCAAGGCCAATGCCGATCTCAACGCCTTCGTCACTGTGGATGAGGCCGGCGCCCTGAGGGCCGCGGCTGCATTCGATGCGGAGGGGGACAGGGGCAAGCCGCTCGGCGGCGTTCCCATCGTGATCAAGGACAACATCGAGGTGGCCGGGCTACCCTGTAGCGCCGGCACGCCCGCGCTGAAGGATTATGTCCCAAAGGCCGACGCGCCGGTCGTGGCGAAGCTACGGGCCGCGGGCGCGGTCATCATCGGCAAGACCAGCATGCATGAGCTGGCCTTCGGCATCTCCGGCTACAACACCGCCTTCAAGACCGGCAAGGAGTTCGGTGTCCGCAATGCCTATGACCGCACGCTGATCGCCGGCGGCTCCTCATCCGGCACGGGCGCCGCGCTCGGGGCGCGGATCGTCGCGGGTGGGCTTGGGACCGACACGGGCGGATCGGTCCGGGTGCCGGCCGCGCTGAACGGATGCGCCTCGCTGCGACCGACCGTCGGACGCTATCCGCAACAGGGCATCGCGCCGATATCCCACACCCGCGACACCGCGGGCCCGATGGCCGCCACCATGGCCGACGTCGAGTTGCTGGACCGTGTCATTGCAGGCGGCGATGCCACGCAGCCGGCCGACCTGAAGCAGGTCCGCATCGGCATCGTGAAGACCATGCTCGCCAATCTCGATGCGGATACCGAAGCCGCCTTCCACGCGGCCGTCGCGACAATCAAGGCGCAGGGTGTCACGATCGTCGAGATCGAGATGCCGCAACTGGCTGAGCTCAACGGGCAAGCCAGCTTTCCCGTCGCGCTGTACGAGGCCTATGACGATCTGGTCGCCTATCTCGCGCATACCGGCACCGGCATCACCATCGAGGCGCTGGCCAGGGAGATCGCCAGCCCCGACGTGAAGGGTACCTATGATGGCCTCGTCATCCCGCGCAAACTGCCCGGCCCCGACGACACGCTGGTCGACGCCAGGCCGATCTACGACCACGCAATCAAGACCGCGCGTCCCGCGCTGCAGGCGCTCTACGGCAGGACCTTTGCCGATAATCGGCTCGACGCCATCGCCTTCCCGACCACGCCGCGCGTGGCGATCGCGTCCAATCCCGACTCCAGCAGCCTCGAGAATTTCGGTCTTTTCATCCAGAACACCGATCCCGGCAGCAATGCCGGCATTCCCGGCATCCAGATTCCCATTGCGCTGGGCGCCACCTGCAGATTGCCGATAGGTCTCGAGCTGGACGGGCCGGCAGGCAGCGATCGGCGGCTGCTCGCGGTCGGCATGGCGCTGGAAAGGCTGTTCGGGCGACTCCCGGCGCCGCGCCGGTCATGAATACGGATTGATCAGCTTCTGCTGCTCGGCGCTGTGGTGCACGAGCATGTCGATGAAGGTCCTGACCTTCGCCGACAGATGATGACGGTGCGGATAGACCGCGTTCATCGACATCTCGACGGGACGATATTCCGGCAGGAGGCGAACGAGGTGACCGGCCTCGAGATCGTCCTGGATGAGAAATCCGGCCATCAGGCAGACGGCAGCGCCTTCCAGGGCCACCTTGCGCAGGGCCTCACCGCTATTGGTGATGAAGCTGCCGGAGATCCGCACCGATGCCGGCGTGCCCTTGCGATCGAAGAAGCGCCAATCGTCACCGAAGGGATAATTCAAATGACGGCCGCAATTGTGCGCGGCGAGCTCGTCGAGTTTCTGCACGCGGCCATGCCTTTCGAGATAGTCGTGCGAGCAGCACAGCACGTGGCGCCAGGTGGCGAGGCTGCGGACGATCAGGCTCGAATCCGGCGGCGAGGTCATCCGCAGGGCGACGTCATAGCCTTCCTCGATGAGGTCGATTTCGGCCTCGCCCATGCGCAGATCGATCTTGAGCTCCGGATAGGTCGACAGGAGTTTCGCCACCACGGGCGCGACGAACGGCACCATGTGTGTGGCGACGTGGACCCGTAGCGTGCCGCGGGGCACCGACTGCAATTCGCTCGCGATGTCGTCGGCCTGTCCGATATCGGCGAGGATCTGGACGCAGCGGTCGTAGTAGGCCTTGCCGATCTCGGTGAGGCTGACCCTGCGTGTGGTGCGCTGAAGCAGCCTCACCCCAAGCCGGTCTTCCAGCGCCTGAACGTGATTGCTCACCATGGTGGTCGACATGTTGAGCTTGCGAGCTGCTGCAGAGAACCCACCGGTCTCGACCACGCGGCTGAAGACTTCGAGGCTGGTCAATCGGTCCATGCCGCCTGATTATCCGCTCTCGGTCGACAATCGCAAGGTATTCCCCTGGATTATCCATCCGATCATCTCGTGCAGCAGGGGCGCAGACGTTAGCAGCAATCGCTCGACAGACGCGGCAATCGCTCTGGGGCAGCCGCACCTCTGGTTCGCTAAACCCCCTGCAGACCAGGGCCGGGAGCTGGGACTATCCGCTCCTACTGGATAATCCTTCCGGCATTTCACCGATTATCGCTCGACCTGGAACGACCGATAGTCCCTGCGAGCCGATAGGAGACCGCGATGTCCGAGATGCCCCGCAGCGAGAATTTCCAGCAAGCAACTGAAATCACTGATGATTACGTCAAGCCGTCGGTGCGTATGCCGACCCGGAAGATGGTCCAGCGCGCGGCGCTGGTGCTCGCGCTCCTCGCCGGCACGGCAGCGATTGTCTATTACGGTCACGACTACTGGATCAACGGCCGCTTTCTCGAGACGACCGACGACGCCTATGTCAAGGCGGACTCCACGATCGTCGCGCCGAAGGTTTCCGGCTACATCGCGAAGGTCCTGGTCGGCGACAACGAAAAGGTCAAAGCCGGACAGGTGCTGGCGAAGATCGACGACCGTGACTTCAAGGCGGCGCTCGGTCAGGCCCGCGCGGATGTCGCCGCCGGCGAAGCCTCGGTGCGCAACATCGACGCGCAACTCGCGCTTCAGCAGCCGATCATCGAACAGGGCACGGCCGATGTCGCCGCCGCGGACGCCAATCTGAAGTTCGCGCAGGAGGAGCGCGCTCGTTACGACGACCTGATGAAGTCGGGTTCCGGCACGATTCAGCGCGCGCAGCAAACCGATGCGGCGCTGCGCGCCAGCAACGCGCAATTGCAGCATGCCAAGTCAGGCCTCGTGGCCGCACAGCGCAAGGTCGACGTGCTCACCACCCAGCGCGCCCAGGCCACAGCCCAGCTCGAACGCGCTCGTGCAGTCGCAGACCAGGCAGAGCTGAACCTGTCCTATACGGAGATCACCGCGCCGGTCGACGGCACGGTCGGTGCGCGCTCATTGCGCGTCGGCCAGTTCGTGCAGGCCGGCACGCAGTTGATGGCCGTGGTGCCGCTCGATGCAGTCTATGTGGTCGCGAATTTCAAGGAGACCCAGCTTACCCATGTGCGTCCGGGCCAGCCGGTCGAACTGCATGTCGACAGCTTTCGCGATCGCACGCTTCGCGGTCACGTCGACAGCCTTTCGCCGGCGAGCGGACTCGAGTTCGCGCTGCTGCCCCC
This sequence comes from Bradyrhizobium sp. Bra64, assembly GCF_024519875.1. Lineage (NCBI taxonomy): Bacteria > Pseudomonadati > Pseudomonadota > Alphaproteobacteria > Hyphomicrobiales > Nitrobacteraceae > Bradyrhizobium > Bradyrhizobium sp. Bra64. Next base: position 357,851 of record NZ_JALJRD010000004.1, read on the forward strand.
CGATAACGCCACCGGCAATTTCACCAAGATCGTGCAACGCGTGCCGGTGAAGATCGTGTTGGACGACCACAGCCTGACCGGCCTGCTACGCCCCGGCATGTCCGCGGTGCCGACCGTAGACACCAAACCCGCCGGATGACCGTTCCAGGACTTCGTCGATGATCGAAACCGTCCGCCGAATGCATCCTGTCTCCGTCACCGGGACGAGGCTTCCATGAGCACGCTTCAACCGACCGTCAACGCCGCTGCCGACGTTCCCGCCGCCACGGCGCCCGCCGCGCCGGCGGTGTCCGCAAAAACCTGGATCGCCGTGATCGGCGCGACGCTCGGCGCCTTCATGGCAGTGCTGAACATCCAGATCGTCAATGCCTCGCTCGCCGACATCCAGGGCGCGATCGGCGCCGGCATCGACGACGGCGGCTGGATCTCGACCTCCTATCTGATCGCGGAGATCGTGGTGATCCCGCTTTCAGGGTGGCTCGCCCAGGTGTTCTCGATCCGGATCTACCTCCTCACCAACGCGATCCTGTTCCTGCTTTTGTCCGCGGCGTGCGCGCTTGCGCAGGACCTGCCGCAGATGATCGTGCTGCGCGCTGTCCAAGGCTTCTCCGGCGGCGTGCTGATCCCGATGGCCTTCACGCTGATCATCACGCTGCTGCCGCGGGCCAAGCAGCCGGTCGGCCTTGCGCTGTTCGCGCTGTCGGCGACGTTCGCGCCCGCAATCGGCCCGACCATCGGCGGCTATCTCACCGAGAATTTCGGCTGGCAGTACATCTTCTACGTCAACCTCGTCCCCGGCGCGATCATGGTCGGCATGCTCTGGTACGCGCTCGACCCCAAGCCCATGAAGCTGACGCTGCTCCGCGATGGCGACTGGGCCGGCATCATCACCATGGCGATCGGCCTGTCGGCGCTTCAGACCGTGCTGGAAGAAGGCAACAAGGACGACTGGCTCGGCTCGCCCTTCATCGTCAAGCTCTCCGTCATCGCGGCCGTCGCGCTGACCGCCTTCCTGATCATCGAGCTCACGGTGAAGAAGCCGCTGTTGAACCTGCGCCTGCTGGTCCGCCGCAACTTCGGCTTCGGCATGCTCGCGAACTTCCTGCTTGGAATCGCGCTGTACGGCTCGGTCTTCATCCTGCCGCAATATCTCGCCCGCATCCAGGGCTACAACGCCGAGCAGATCGGCATGGTACTGGCATGGACCGGTCTGCCGCAGCTCCTGCTGATCCCGCTGGTGCCGCGCCTGATGCAGAAATTCGATGCGCGCATCATCATCGGCGTCGGCTTCGTGCTGTTCGCGGCTTCCAATTTCATGAACATCACCATGACCAATGACTATGCCGCCGACCAGCTGCTGTGGCCGAACGTCGTCCGCGCCATCGGCCAGGCACTGGTGATGGCGCCGCTGTCGGCGGTGGCCACGGCTGGCATCGAGGCGGAGAATGCTGGCTCGGCTTCCGGCCTGTTCAACATGATGCGCAATCTCGGCGGCGCCGTCGGCATCGCGCTACTCCAGACCGCGCTGACCAAGCGCGAGCAGTATCACTCCAACGTGCTGACGCAGTCGGTTTCGCTGTTCGAGCAGGCCACCCGCACGCGGCTGGAGCAGCTCACGCGGTATTTCATCAATCACGGCATTCTCGACCGCGCCGATGCGTCGCATCGCGCCTATGTCGCGATCGGCCATGTCGTGCAGAAGCAGGCCTACATCTTCGCATTCAGCGACACCTTCTATCTGCTCGGCATGGCGCTGATCGTCGCGCTCGCCGCAGTCCTCTTCCTGAAGAAGGCCGGCCCGACTTCGGCCGGCGGCGCCCACTGAAATCAACCTAGCAAGCAAGGAGATCGACCATGAAACCCCGCATGAACTTCTACCAGGCAGCCCCGGACACGATGAAGGCGCTGATGGCGCTGGAAGAGCAGATCCAGTCGACGGGCCTCGAGAAATCGCTGATCGAGCTCGTCAAGATCCGGGCCTCGCAGATCAACGGATGCGCCTTCTGCATCAACATGCACACCGAGGACGCCCGCAAGCGCGGCGAGACCGAGCAGCGCATCTATCTGCTCAACGCCTGGCGTGAATCCCCGCTCTATACCGATCGCGAGCGCGCCGCACTGGCCTGGACCGAGTCGGTGACGCTGATCTCGGAGACGCACGCACCTGACGACGTCTACGAACAGGTCCGCACGCAATTCTCCGATGCGGAGACGGTGAACCTGACCATGCTGATCGGCGCCATCAATGCCTGGAACAGGATCGCAATCGCGTTCCGTGCGGTGCATCCGGTGAAGGTGAAGGCCTCGGCGGCGTAGGCCGCAGCCAAATCTCGTAGGGCGGGTAAAGCGAAGCGTGCCCACCTCTTTTGGGCAACCGCGAAGAAGACGTGGGCACGGCGCAAGCGCGCCTTTGCCCACCCTTACGATAGCTGAGTATGTGGCTTAGACCGCCGTCGCCTTGGCGAACTCCACGTAGATCTCGCGAAGCCGCGCCGCCATCGGGCCGGGTTTGCCGTCGCCGACCTTCTTGCCGTCGATCGCAACCACCGGCTGGACGAACAGCGAGGCCGAGGTGGCGAAGGCTTCCTTGGCTGCAAGCGCTTCGGCGACCGTGAACGAACGCTCCTCGACACGGAGCTGGCGCTCCTCGGCGAGCGCGACCACCGCCTTGCGGGTGCAGCCCGGCAGGATCGCGTTGGAGTTCTTGCGAGTCACGATGACGTCGTCCTTGGTGAGGATGAACGCCGAGGACGAACCGCCTTCGGTGACATAACCGTCTTCGAGCATCCACGCTTCGCCGGCGCCGGCTTCGGCTGCGGCCTGCTTCGCCAGCACCTGGGCCAGCAGCGCCACGCTCTTGATGTCGCGCCGCTCCCAGCGGATGTCGGGCACGGTGATCACGTTGATGCCGGTCTTGGCTGCGGCCGAACCGATGATGTCTTTCTCCGAGGTGAACATCACCAGGCTCGACTTGACGTCGCCCTTGGGGAAGGCGAAGTCGCGGCCCTTGTCGGCGCCGCGCGTGACCTGGAGGTAGACGAGGCCGTTCTCGACCTTGTTGCGCGCAATCAGCTCCTTCTGGAGCTCGGTGATGCGCTCGAGCGTCTCCGGAAGCTTCAGCTTGATCTCGCCGACCGACCGCTCCAGCCGCGTCAAATGCGAAGCGTTGTCGATCAGCTTGCCGTCGAGCACGGCCGAAACCTCGTAGATGCCGTCCGCAAACAGGAAGCCGCGATCCAGGACCGAGATCTTGGCGTCCGAGAGCGGGACGAATGAGCCGTTAACGTAGGCGATCGAGTCCAAGGCAGGTCTCCTGGCGGGAATAGGGATTACCCGCCGGTATAAGGGATTTGTTGTTGCCACGAAACCCTCAACCCGTCATTCCGGGCCCGCGCCGGGCGGCACGTCCCGGAATGACGGCGGGATCAGTGGGACAAGATCTTCGACAAGAACTTCTGCGCGCGGTCGCTGCGCGGCTTGCCGAAAAAGTCTTCCTTCGCCGCGTCCTCGACGATCTCGCCGCGGTCCATGAAGATCACGCGGTTGGCGACCTTGCGGGCAAAGCCCATCTCGTGGGTGACAACCATCATGGTCATGCCTTCATGAGCGAGATCCACCATGACGTCGAGCACCTCGCTGACCATTTCCGGGTCGAGCGCCGAGGTCGGCTCGTCGAACAGCATCACGATCGGGTCCATCGCAAGCGCACGCGCGATCGCGACGCGCTGCTGCTGGCCGCCAGACAGGTTCGCGGGAAACTTTTGCGCCTGCTCCTTGAGGCCGACGCGCTCCAGCAGCTGCATGCCTTTCGCCATCGCCTTGTCGCGCGACCGGTCGAGCACCTTCTGCTGCGCAAGGCAGAGATTGTCGATGATCTTCAGATGCGGGAACAGCTCGAAGTGCTGGAACACCATGCCGACGCGCGAGCGCAGCTTGGGCAAATTGGTCTTGGGGTCGTTGACCTTGGTGCCGTCGACGCTGATGTCGCCGCTCTGGAACGGCTCCAGCGCATTGACGCACTTGATCAGGGTCGACTTGCCCGAGCCCGAGGGGCCGCAGACCACCACGACCTCGCCCTTGGTGACGCTGGTTGTGCAATCGGTCAGCACCTGGAAGCTCGGGCTGTACCATTTGTTGACGTGGCTGATTTCGATCATGAGCGGCTAGCCCTAGCGAATGATGGCGATGCGCGCCTGCAGTCGGCGGACGCCGAAGGACGCGATACAGGAAATGGTGAAGTAGACGACGGCCGCGAACAGATACATTTCGACGAGGCGCCCGTCGCGCTGCGCGACCTTGCTCGCCGCGCCCAGGAAGTCCGTGATCGAGAGGACGTAGACCAGCGAAGTATCCTGAAACAGCACGATGGTCTGCGTGATCAGCACCGGCAGCATGTTGCGGAAGGCTTGCGGCAACACGACGTAGCGCATGGTCTGGGCGTAGGTCAGCCCCAGCGCGCTGGCCGCGGCCGGCTGGCCGCGCGAGATCGACTGGATGCCGGCGCGCATGATCTCGGAGAAGTATGCCGCCTCGAACATGATGAAGGTGATGAGCGAGGATGCGAAGGCGCCGACACTGATCGGACGCGAGGCGCCGGTCACCCATTGCCCGATATAAGGCACCAGGAAGTAGAACCAGAAGATCACCAGCACCAGCGGCAGCGAGCGCATGAAGTCGACATAGACGCCGGCGATGCGCCCGAGGATCTTGTGGCCGGACAGCCGCATCAGCGCGAGCGCCGTGCCGAAGACCAGGCCGCCGAGGGCTGCAAGCGCCGTCAGCGTCAGCGTGAACCTCATCCCCTCAAAGAACAGATAGGGCAGCGCACGGCGAATGACGTCGAAATCGAGATTGGCAAACATCGCTATTTCCCCGTGATGTAGCCGGGGATCGCGACCCAGCGTTCGAGGAAGCGCATCGCGGTCACGACAACGGCGTTGACGAGGAGATAGAGCAGGGTCGCGGCGGTGAAGGCTTCGAACACCTGGAACGAGAATTCCTGCATCGAGCGCGCCTGCCCGGTCAGCTCGAGCAGACCGATCGTGATCGCGACCGCCGTATTCTTGATGGTGTTGAGGAATTCGGAGGTCAGCGGCGGCAGGATGATGCGGAACGCCATCGGCAGCAGCACGTAGCGATAGGCCTGCAAGGTGGTGAGGCCCAGCGCAGTGGCCGCCATCTTCTGCCCTCGCGGCAGCGAGCCGATACCGGCCTGCAGCTGAACGGCCACGCGCGCCGACATGAAGAAGCCGATGCCGATCGCCGCCGTCCAGAACGGCGCGTTCGGCAGTTGCTTCAGCCAGGTACCGGCAGCCTTCGGCAGCAACTCCGGCAGCACGAAGAACCACAGGAAGAGCTGCACGAGCAGCGGCATATTGCGGAAGAATTCGACCCAGCAGAAGCCGAACCAGTCCGCGCCCCGGGAGGGAAGCGTGCGCATGACACCGACGAGCGAGCCGAAGATCAGCGCGATGATCCAGGCGAGCGCGGCCGTCTTCAGGGTCAGCACCAGTCCCGACAGCAGCATGTCGAGATAGGTGCCTGTCCCCATCGGGTTCGGCTCGAAGAAAATTCCCCAGTTCCAGTGGTAGTTCACGTGTCCCCCGCGCGAACGCGCCAATCATAGATATCCCGGGCGCCTATGCAAATGTCCGGCCACTCTGGTGTCAAGAGTGGCCGGACACGATCTCGATCTCTGGGACCGAGGATCTATCTTACTTGTAGTCGTCCGGGTTCGGCGAATCCGTGGGCTTCGCGAACTCGTTCTTCAGCTCGGGCGAGATCGGTGCGTTAAGGTTCAAGCCCTTCGGCGGGATCTTCTGGGTGAACCACTTGTCGTAGATCTTCTGGCCTTCGCCCGAGGTGTAAAGCGCGGCGGTCGCCGCATCGACCACCTTCTTGAACGGCGCGTCGTCCTTGCGCAGCATGATGCCGTAGGGCTCAGGCTTGGAGAACGCGTCCTTGGAGATGACGTAGTCGCCCGGCGACTTGGAGCCGGCGACGAGGCTGGCGAGCAGGATATCATCCATCACGAAGGCGACCGCGCGGTCGGTCTCGACCATCAGGAAGGCTTCGGCGTGGTCCTTGGCCGGGATGATGTTGGCGCCGAGCTTTTTCTCGACGTTGGCCTCGGTGAGCTGCTTGATGTTGGTGGTGCCGGCGGTCGAGACCACCGTCTTGCCCTTGAGGTCGTCGATCGACTTCAGGCCGCTCGACTTCTTGAAGACGTAGCGGCTGGCGGTCAGGAAGTGGGTGTTGGTGAAGGCGACCTGCTTCTGGCGCTCGGCATTGTTGGTGGTCGAGCCGCATTCGAGATCGATGGTGCCGTTGGCCATCAGCGGGATACGGGTCGCCGAGGTCACCGGATTGAGCTTGACCTCGAGCTTGTCGAGCTTGAGCTCCTTCTTCACGGCGTCGACGATCTTGTAGCAGATGTCCATCGCGAACCCGACGGGCTTCTGGTTGTCGTCGAGATAGGAGAACGGGATCGAGGAGTCGCGGAAGCCCAGCGTGATGGCGCCGGTGTCCTTGATGTTCTTCAACGTGCCGGTCAGCTCCTGGGCCCCGGCCTGGCTGACGGCGAAGGTCGCGGCGAGCGCGAGGCCGATGCTACGGAAATGTTTCACTATTTTGGTCCCCTTTCAGGATGATGCGGCCCGGATGCAAGCACAGATTGGGCCGGATTAGAATGTGACTTTCGGCTGGCTTGTGGCTCAGGTTAATGGGCTCTAGGTCAGCGGCTTGGGTAATTCCCCGAGATCCCAGAACAGCCCGGCCATCACCGTCAAGGCCTCTTCGGTCAGTGGCAGCAGGATGTGCTCATTGGGCGCATGCTGGGAGCAGCCGGGATAGGAGTGCGGGACCCAGATCGTCGGCAGGCCCAAAATCTCGGAAAACACGTCGTTCGGCAGCGAGCCGCCGAAGTTCGGCAGCACCGCCGGCGCCTTGCCAGTTGTGTCCTTCACCGAACCCGCCGCCCATTTGATCCAGGGGCTGTCGAAATCCGTGCGCGAGGCGGCAAAGCTCTGCGCCGCCCGCACCTCGACCATCGGAAAACCCTTTGCGACCAGATGCGCGCGGACGGCATCGATCAGGCCGTCGACCTTGGTGCCGACCACGAAACGCAGTTGCAGCACGGCATTGGCATGGCCAGGAATGGCGTTGGCGGGCTTCTCGATATTGCCGGACGACATCGCCAGCACTTCCAGCGTGTTCCAGGCATACAACCGCTCGGCTGCCGACAGACCTTCTTCGCCCCAATTCTCCGCAAGCGCGGGCTCGTCCTCGGTCGGCACCACCTGCACATCGGCAAGATAGCTGCGGATCTGGTTGGTGAGCCGGGGCGGCTTCAGCGCGTCGAGTTGGAGGCGGCCGTGGCCGTCAACCAGCGTCGAAATGGCGTTGACCAGAATGGTCGCGGGGTTGGCGAGCACGCCTCCCCAATTGCCGGAATGATGCCCGCCGTCGCGCAAATTAACGTCGAGATGAATGCGGATGCCGCCACGGCAGCCAAGAAACAGCGTCGGACGGTCGGCGGACAGGCGCGGCCCGTCGGACGCCATGAACAGATCGGCCTTGAGGGCGTCGCGGTTGAGATCGCAGACCTTGCCGAGATCGGGCGAGCCGATCTCCTCGCCCATCTCGACGATAAATTTGGCATTGAAGCCGAGCTTGCCGCCACGGGCGTCGCGCACCGCACGAAGCGCGGCCATGTTGATGCTGTGCTGGCCCTTGTTGTCGGCGGTGCCGCGGCCGTAGAGGCGCGCGCCCGCAACGGTCGTGCGCCAGGGATCGCGGCCGTCGCGCCACTCGCCCTCCATGCCGTCGACGACGTCGCCATGACCGTAGATCAGCACGGTCGGCGCCGTCTCACTCTCGATATGTTCGGCGAACAGGAAAGGCGCCTTGCCGCTCGGGGATTCGACGATGCGGCTGGTGAAATCGAGCGCGGCAAAGGAGGGCATCATCTCCTGTTCCAGATAGCCGCGCAGCTCCGCGCCACGCGACGGATTCTGGCTTTCGGTCCGATAGGCGACGCGGCGGTCGAGCTCGGTGAGGAACGTGCCGGATGTGAAATCCTCACGGGCACGGGCGATGGCGTCGGCTCTGGTCATGACTTGCTTTTCGGGCTTCGAGGCGAAGGAGCCTACCCGAGACAGGGTGCCCTTCGAAAGTGGCGGGGACGTGGGTAGTCTTGTAGTTCGCTTGTAGTTCTCTTGTGATTTCGTTCTTGCTCTCTTGAGATTGGCTTGCCAAGAGCGGACGCGCCGCCGATTTTGGCCTTGCCAAGGTCGCGTTATATGCAAGAACTTCGCCAAGTTGGGGCGCACGTCTATCATTCGAAGAGCGCCCGGTACAGGGCGCCGGGGGATCAGCATGGCGAAGCAAATCAGGCTCAACGCTTTTGCGATGAATTGCGTCGCACACCAATCACCGGGCCTGTGGACCCACCCGCGCGACCGCACCGCCGAATATAACCGCCTGCCCTACTGGATCGATCTCGCCAAGACGCTGGAGCGCGGGCGCTTCGACGGCTTGTTCCTGGCCGATGTGCTCGGGGTCTACGACGTCTATGGCAACAGCCCTGACGCAGCCTTGCGCAACGCAGCGCAGACGCCGTCGAACGAGCCGCTACTGCTGCTTTCGGCGATGGCGGCTGTGACGCAGAACCTCGGCTTCGGGGTCACCAGCAATCTCTCTTTCGAGCCGCCCTACCCGTTCGCGCGGCGGATGTCGACGCTCGATCACCTGACCGAGGGGCGCATCGGCTGGAACGTCGTCACCGGGTATCTCGACAGCGCAGCGCGCGGCGCCGGCAAGGACAGGCAGACCGGACATGACGACCGATACGACATCGCCGACGAATATATGGAAGTCGTCTACAAGCTCTGGGAAGGGAGCTGGGAGGACGACGCGGTGTTGCGCGACAGGGCGCGCGGCATCTTCACCGATCCCGGCAAAGTTCATCGCGTCAATCACGAGGGCGCAAATTACCGCATCAACAACACCATTCACCTCAGCGAGCCGTCGCCGCAGCGGACACCGGTGCTGTACCAGGCCGGTACCTCGCCGCGTGGTCGGCAGTTCGCGGCACAGCACGCCGAATGCGTGTTCATGTCGGGGCCGTCGGCCAAGGTGATCGCGCCGCGCGTCGCCGCAATCCGCCAGGAGGCGGCTGCGCTCGGCCGCAACCCGGCAGAGATCCTGATGTTCTCGATGATGACGATCATCCTCGGGCGGACCGAGGCCGAGGCAAAGGAAAAGTATGCCGACTATCGCCGCCACATCAGCCCGGAGGGCGCGCTGGCGCTGATGTCGGGATGGACCGGCGTCGACTTCTCCGGCTACGACCTCGACCAGCAGGTGCGCCACGTCCAGAACGATGCCGGCCGCAGCGCGATGGACAACGTCACCCGCGCCGATCCCGACCGGGTCTGGACCGTGCGCGACGTGATCGAGCATGTCGGCGTCGGCGGTGCCGGCCCCGTGGTGGTCGGCACCCCGGAGATGGTCGCGGACAAGATCGAGGCATGGTTCGAAGCGACCGATGTCGACGGCCTCAACGTCGCGTTTGCGATTTCGCCGGGCGATTTCGAGGACATCGCCGACATGCTGGTGCCGGAGTTGACGCGGCGTGGCCGATACAAGCCGGAGTATGCGAAAGGCACGCTGCGGGAGAAGCTGTTCGGTGCCGGGCGTGCGCGGCTAGGTGCGCCGCATCCGGCGGCGGGGTATCGCGTGGGGAAGAAGGGGTAGGCTGCGACACATCTCGGGCGTTGTCCCGGCGAAGGCAGCCTACACCTTCCCGTCCACCATCACCTCGATCAGCTTCGTCCCCGGCCGGCCGAACGCCGACGACAGCGTCGGCTTCAGCTCGCGGGGATCGCTGATTTTGATCGCCTCGCAGCCCAGCGCCTTCGCGACTCCCGCAAAGTCCACCGGCGGATCGACGAAATCCATGCCGACGTAATTGTCGTCGCCATGAAAGGCGAGCAGGCGCTGCTTGATGATGCGGTAGCCGCCGTTGTTGGCGATGACGACGTTGAGCGGCAGCTTGTGATGCGCCGCGGTCCACAGCGACTGGATCGAATACATCGCGCTGCCGTCGCCGGAGAAGCACACGACGGGGCGATCCGGATTAGCGATGCTGGCGCCGACCGACGCCGGCAGGCCCCAGCCGATGCCGCCGGAGGCAAGGCCGTGGTAGCCATAGCGATCGCGATGCGGACGCAGCGCCGTGATCTGGCGGCTTGACGTGAGGCCTTCGTCGACGAGGATCGCGTGATCAGGCATCGCCTCGACCATTTGCAGGACCAGAAAGTCCGGATCGATCGGGTTGCGGCCGGCGCTGTTGCCGATCTGCTCGACCAGCGCGGCACGCCGCGCAGTCCAGTTCTTCGGCGCAAGCTCGGCGAGACGTTGCCTGGCGCGGCTCGCCAGTGCAGCGCCACCCATCTCCTTCAGCACCGGTATCAGCGCGCGCAGCGTTTCCTTCAAATCCGCCTTCAGCGCGATCTCGGCGCCGTAATTCTTGGCGATCTCCCAATCGACGAGGCCGATCTGCACGACGCCGAGGCCCTCCGGCAGCGCATCGACCTCGCTGTAGACCGACATCCGCAGCGGATCGCCGCCGAGCGCGATCAGAAGGTCGTACGGCGCAAGCGTGTCGCGCGCCACCTTCTGCACCCGCGCCAGCGTGCCGACGAAGCTCGGGCTCTCCGAGAGGAAGTGCGCGCCATAGGGCGTCGATGATTGGTAAGCGGCCGCGCCGAGCAGTTCGGCGAGTTCGGCCGCTTCCTTCAGCGCATCGCTCTTGACCACCTCGTCCATGGTGACGATGACGGGACGCTCGGCCTTCAGCAACCGCGCGGCAAAGGCCTTCAGCGCCTCGTCAGACGGCTTGGTGCGCGTGTCGATGCGGGTGGAGCGGCCGAGATCGATGCCGGCTTCGCTGTTGAGGATATCGCCGGGCAGCGAGATGAAGACCGGCCCGGTCGGCGGCGTCGTCGCGACCTTGGCGGCGCGGCGCACGATGCGCGGCAAATCCTCCAGCCGCGTCACCTCGACCGCCCATTTCACCAGCGGTTCGGCCATCCGCACCAGCGGACCGTACAGGACGGGCTCCATCAGGCCGTGGCCCTGCTCCTGCTGACCCGCGGTGAGGATCATCGGCGTGCCCGTGAACTGGGCGTTGTAGAGCGAGCCCATCGCGTTCCCAAGGCCGGGCGCGACGTGGACGTTGCAGGCGACCAGCTTGCCGGAGGCGCGGCTGTAGCCGTCCGCAATCGCGACCACCAGGCTCTCCTGCATCGCCATCACATAGGTGAGGTCGGGATGGTCCTTCAGCGCATGCATGATCGGCAGCTCGGTGGTGCCCGGGTTGCCGAACAGATGCGTGATGCCCTCGTCCTTGAGCAGCGCGAGAAAGGCGGAGCGGCCGGTGATCTTATTCTTCATGTTTCCTCCAGGAGCGGACGTTGCCGCAAGGACTGAAAGCATGATGGCCGAAGTTTCGGGATGCGCGCAAGGAAGCGTGGTCATGGCTGCGTTGCGCCGGAGAGGGACGCTACATCTCCTCCCGCCCCAACTCGAACGGATCCTCGCCGCCCGCGCGCTTCTTTTTTTTCGAGCGCTGCCATACCACGCCCGGGAAACCCTTCAGCGGCACCAGCGGCTCGCCGTTATAGGCCCATTCCTGCAACTCCTCGATGGCGATGTGATAGAGCGGCTGGCGGCCGGTGCGCTCCCTGAACAGGGCGCGGGGAATGTTGACCATGTGCGGGCCGCGCGGCCGCTCATAGGCAATGGGCGTGCCGCAATGTACGCAGAAGCTGCGCGCGGTCTTGGTCGCCTTGTCCTCGTAGCGGGTGAGCGCGGACTTGCCTGAAATGATGCGAAAGCGCTTCTTCCAGCTTCCGACATAGGTGGCATAAGCGGCGCCGTGCGCGCGGCGGCTACTGGCCGAATGATCGTGCCAGGCCCAGCGCGCGGGAACGTCGATCTCGAAGGTAACCTTGCCGCAGAGACATTGACCGGTGGCGATTCCTGCGGCGGCTGCGGCTTTGGCCATGGAGCTTTCTCCGTCGTCATTGCGCGTGGCGAAGCAATCCAGACTGCCTCTGCGGAAAGACTCTGGATCGCTTCGCTGCGCTCGCAATGACGGAGTTTGTGGTGGCGATCGCGCGACAAATCAAACTCGCCATTCCGGAGGCGATGCGAAGCATCAAACCCGGAATGACTTGAGGAGAGATTACGCCGGCGTCAGTTCGTCATGCACCGGATAATCGGTATACCCTTTCTCCTCGCCGCCGTAGAACGTCGCACGATTATACGGCGTGATCGGGTAGTCGTGCTGGAGGCGCCGGGGCAGGTCGGGGTTGGAGATGAAGATGCGGCCGAAGGCAATGATATCGGCATGCCCCTCCGCGATGGCGGCGTTCGCCGTCTCGCCGGTAAATCCGCCTGCGGTCATCAGCACGCCGCTGTAAAGCGGGCGGAACAGCAGCATCGCCGACGGCACGTTCTGCCAGTTGACTTCGGCTCGCCCCGAGCCGCTGGAGCGTGGCTCGATGAAATGCAGATAGGCGAGGCCGAGCTTGTCGAGCGCCTTCACGACGTGAGTATAGAGCGGCATCGGATCGGGCTCGCCGGAATCATTGGCGATGCCATGGGGCGACAACCGCACGCCGACGCGGTTCGCGCCCCAGACGTCGATCGCGGCCTGCGTTACTTCGAGCAGAAGCCGAGCGCGGTTCTCGATCGAGCCGCCATATTGATCGGTGCGCTGGTTGCTGCGCGATTGCAGGAATTGCTCGAGCAGATAGCCGTTGGCGCCGTGGATCTCGACGCCGTCGAAACCGGCGGCCAGCGCGTTCTTCGCGCCCTGCCGGAACGCCTCGACGATGCCCTTGACCTCGTCCGTCTCAAGCGCGCGCGGCGCCTCGTAGTCGGAAACCTTGCCGTCGGCGGTCATCGCCTTCATGCCCTCGGCCTGGATCGGGATCGCCGAGGCCGAGACCGGCAGCGCGCCGCCGTGAAAGGAGGAATGCGAGACGCGGCCGACATGCCAGAGCTGGAGAAAGATGATGCCGCCCTTGGCGTGCACGGCATCCGTCACCTTGCGCCAGCCGGCGATCTGCGCGTCCGAATAGATGCCGGGCGTCGCCGGATTACCGCGACCATGCGAGAGCACGGGCGAGGCTTCCGCGATGATCAGGCCGCCCTGGGTGGCGCGCTGGCCGTAATACTCGGCGTTGAGCGGCCGCGGCGAAAAGCTGTCGCGCTCGGCGCGCATGCGCGTCAGCGGCGCCATCGCGACGCGATGCGCGAGCTTGTACGGACCGACCTGCAACGGTTTGAACAACGCCTCGAATTTCATGGGGGCCCCGAATGAATATGGAAGGATGCGGATCATATCGCGAGGGGCGGCCACCCGAAAAGGCGCCGCCCCGATAAAAACAAATATTCCCTTCCGCGGAACGCGGGGAGAACAGGCGTTAGGCCGTCTTGATCCAGACTGCCTTCACGTTGAGATATTCCTCGACATGCTGCTTGCCGGACTCGCGGCCGTAGCCGCTCATCTTGTAACCACCGAAGGGCACGGCCGGGTCCATCGCCTGGTAGCAATTCACCCACACGGAGCCGGCGCGCAGGCTCTTCGCAACGGCATGCGCCTTGCTGACGTCCCGCGTCCACAGGCCGGAGCCGAGACCGAACGTGGTGTTGTTGGCGCGCTTGACCAGTTCGTCCATGTCCTTGAACGCGATCGCGGAGATCACGGGGCCGAAAATCTCCTCCTGCGCGATGCGCATGTTGTCCTGGACGCCCGCGAACACCGTTGGCGAGACGAAGAAGCCCTTCGACAACGCGCCTTCGGTGACGCGGCCACCGCCGGCCAGCGCCTTGGCGCCTTCCTTCTGTCCGATGTCGAGATAGCTCGTGACGCGCTCGAGCTGCTGCTCGGAGACGAGCGGACCGATCTGGGTGTTGGGATCGAGGCCGTTGCCGACCTGCAGCTTCTTGCCGAACTCGGCGACGCGGCCGACGAATTCATCGTAGATCGCCTGCTCGACGAACAGGCGCGTACCGGCGCTGCAGATCTGACCGGAATTGGCGAACACCGCCATCGCGGCACCCGGCACGGCCGCATCGAGATCGGCATCCGCGAACACGATGTCCGGCGACTTGCCGCCGAGCTCGAGCGAGACGCGCTTGAGATTGCCCGCCGAAGCGCGGATGATCGACTGTCCCGTAACATGCGAGCCGGTAAAGGCGACCTTGTCGACATCGTGATGCGAGGCGAGCGCCGCACCTGCGGTCTCGCCATAGCCCGGCACGACATTGACGACACCGGGCGGGATGCCTGCCTCCATCGCCAGCTCGGCGATGCGCAGTGAAGTCAGCGGCGCTTCCTCGGCGGGCTTGAGCACCACGGTGCAGCCGGTCGCGATTGCCGGGCCGATCTTCCAGATCGTGGCGGTGAGCGGGCCGTTCCAGGGGATGATGGCGCCGACGACGCCGATCGGCTCTTTCAGCGTGTAGGAGAAGATCTCGCCCGGCAGCGAGTTCTCGATCGTCTCGCCATGGATCGCAGTGGTCTGGCCCGCGTAATAGCGCAGCATGCCGACGGCGCGCAGGCGATAAGCGCGGGTGCGGCTGAGCGGCGCGCCCATGTCGAGCGTGTCGAGCTGCGACAATTCGTCGAAATTTTTCTCGACGAGATCGGCGAGTTTCAGGAGCAAGTTCTGCCGCTCGAACGGCTTGACCCTGCTCCAGGGCCCTTCGAAGGCGCGGCGGGCGGCGGCGACCGCACGGTCGATGTCTTCCTTGTCGCCCTCGGCGACGGTTGCGAGCAGTTCACCGGTTGCAGGGTTGTGGGTCTCGAAGCGCTTGCCTGAAGCAGCATCGACCCACTTCCCGTCGATCAGCATCTGCTTGTAGGACCCATTGGCGAACGGATGGCGCGTGATCGGAATCGCCTGCGACACAGCCATGGCTGCACTCCCTGTCAAATGATTGATTGGTTCGATCTGGGCAGGATCGTTGGGTCGAGAGGATACAGCGGTGCCGGATGGGCGTAAAGGCGGCGCGGAACGAAGACCTCCCATGCCGACTTGTGCAGGGTCGAAATGTCGCCATGTTATGGCTCGACCGAGCCGCTCCCCGGAGAAAGATCCATGCCACATTCCGCCATCGTCAAAGACAATGTCGCCGTGATCACCGGCGGCGCATCCGGCATCGGATTCGCCGCTGCCGCGGCTTTCGCGCGCACCGGCCTGAAGGTGTGCATCGCCGATGTGGATCAGGCGCGGATGGCGGAGGCCGCGACAAAACTGTCATCCATCGCGACGGCCACAGATGTGATGACATTCGCCGTCGACGTCGGCAACGCCGAGAGCGTGGCGGAACTTGAACGCGCCGTGCGCGAACGCTTTGGCGGCGCCGACATCCTCATGAACAATGCCGGCATCCAGCCGGGCAGCACGCTGTTCGGCGAGCCCGACAACTGGCAGCGCATCATCGGCGTCAACATGTGGGGGATCATCAACGGCTCACGCATCTTCGCACCCGGCATGATTGCGCGCGGCAAGGCCGGCTTGATCATCAACACCGGCTCGAAGCAGGGCATCACCACGCCGCCCGGCGATCCCGCCTACAATGTCTCCAAGGCCGGCGTGAAGGCGTTCACCGAGGCACTCCAGCACGAGCTGCGCAATACGAAGGATTGCCGCATCACCGCGCATCTGCTGATCCCAGGCTTCGTCTTCACCGGCCTGACCGCGAAGGGCCGGATCGAGAAGCCGGCCGGGGCCTGGACGGCTGAACAGACAGTGAATTTCATGCTGACGCGGCTGGAGGCCGGCGATTTCTACATCCTGTGCCCGGACAATGACGTGCCGCGCGCGCTCGACGAGAAGCGCATGCTGTGGGCCGCAGGTGACATCGTCGAGAACCGCCCGCCGCTGTCGCGCTGGCATCCGAACTATGCGGATGCGTTCGCGGAGTTTGTGAAGGGCGAGTAGGCGCGCACCGTTCGCTCACTCCCTCGCCCGCTATTATGGGGGAGTGGTCAAGAAGCCTACAGTGTCTCTTGCTGGTGCCCGCAATTCTTGCAGGCGAACTTGGCTCTGGACTGGCCTCTTTCCGCCTGGACCCGGTTCGGCGCGCCGCACTTGCCACAGACGGCCTCGATGCGGGTCGAGCCCTGCTTGACGACGATGGACTTCTTTTCCATCGATTCGCGGATCAGGCGCTCGGCCTCCTCGCGCAGGGATTGTTTCGACAAAGCTCGTCTCCGCCTCTGAAAGCGCGAGAGGCATATCGCACCTGCGCCGAAATCACAATCCGAAACGACCGATCACACCTCGACAATCACGTAGCTGTCCTCGACATGCACGGGGAAGGTCTCGGCGACATACGGGCCCTTCTGCAGCTCCTCGCCGCGTTCCACGGCGACCGGATAGGACCGTATCCTGACGCGCTTCGGATCGAACCAGGACTGGCCGTTGCGCATGTCGAATTCCCAGCCGTGCCAGGGACAGCGCAACATCTCGCCGACGCGCGAGCGCTCATAGACGCCAGGCTCGGGCGAGGTCAGCCGCGCCACGCATGCGGCTTTTTCAAGCGGCGCGCCCTCGTGCGGGCAGCGGTTCAATAGCGCGAAGAACTCGCCGTTGACGTGGAACACGACGATATCGCGGCCGGCGATATCGACGACCTTGTTGCCGCCGGGCGGGATCTCGGTTGTGCGGGCGACGATATGACGGCTCATGCTGATCTCAGAACTTGTAGACCGCGCGGGCGTTCGTGCTGAATATCTTCTTCCGCTCGGCCTCAGACAGCGGCGTCTTGAAGGCGAAGCGCGGATCGTCGAAATCCCAATGCGGATAGTCCGACGAGAACAACAGGCGGTCTACGCCGACCCACTCGATCAGCGAGCGCAGATGCCGCGCCTCGTCCGGCTCGTCGATCGGCTGCGTCGTGAACCAGAAATTCTCGCGCACATATTCCGACGGTTTTCGCTTGAGATGCGGCACCTCGCTGCGGAACCGCTCAAAATGCTGGTCCATGCGCCACACCGCCGACGGGATCCAACCGAAGCCGCCCTCGATGAACACGATCTTCAGCTTTGGAAACCGCTCGGGCACGCCTTCAATGACGAGGCTCGCAAGCTGCGCCGCGATGGTATGCGCGTTGGACTGGTGCTCCTCGACATAATAGGACGGCCAGCCGCCGCCCGTCGGCGCGTGGCCGCCATAGCCGCCGACATGGATGCCGAGCGGCAAGTCGAGCTCCTGCGCGCGCTCGTAGATCGGCCAGTAGCGGCGACGGCCGAGCGGCTCGTTGGCGCGCGGCGAGACGTTGATCTGGATGTATTCGCCGATTTTCGCGCAGCGCTCGATCTCGGCGATGGCGAGATCAACGCCATCCTGTCCGACCAGGATCGAGGCCTTCAGGCGCGGATCGCGATGCGACCAGAATGCAAGCTGCCAGTCGTTGATCGCACGCTGGATCGCCGCGCCGAAGTCAAGGTTCTGCTGCGAGAAGATGAAGAGATCGAGCACCTGCAATATCCCGAACTCGACGTCGAGCGGATCGAGATGCTGCTTCTGCATGAAGGCGAGATCGGAGCCGGGCGGCCCGCCGGTCGGCGGCCAAGCATCGCGCCGCGCGATCAGCGGCGAGGAGCGCGGATAGGGCGTCGTGAAAAGGTAGGGCGTGCGCAGATGGCTGCCGTATTCCTTCAGATGCTGCTGCCAGCGTTTCGGCAGGAACTCGTTGAGATCGTCCGTCGATCGCAAGCTAGGATGCACGTCGCAATCGACGATGCGCAGCCGCGTCGCGGCGGGTTTTTCCTCGTCGAGCAAGGGTCGGTCGATGACGTCACTCATGCGATCCTCCAATGTTCAATTGAGCGACAACCGCGGAAACGTCTCCAGCGGATTGTCGACGCACATCTTGTCGATGATGCTCTTCGGCAGATGCGGCGGGATCGGATCGTTGCCGTCAAACTGCCAGTGCGGATAGTCGGAGGCGAACAGGAACATCTTTTCGGAGCCGATCTGGTCGATGATCTCCTCGACACTTTTCGCGTCCGCCGGCGCATCGAACGGCTGCATGGTAACGCGGAAATTGTCGCGGATGATCGCGGCCGGCTCGCGCTCGACCCACGGCACCTCGACGCGTACGCCGCGCCAGGTCTTGTTGGCGCGCCACATGAAGGCCGGCAGCCAGCTCACGCCCGACTCCATCAGCACGACCTTCAGGTCCGGAAATTTGCCGAACACGCCCTCATAGATCAGGCTCAGGATCTGAGCCTGAAACGCCTGCGCCTCGACGAAGTAGTATTCGTAGCGGTGCGACGGCCAGCCGGCCGAGCTCGGCGCCTGCCGATATTGCGTACCCGCATGGATCGCGAGCGGCAGCCTGTACTTCTCGGCGAGCCGGTAGACCGGCCAGAAGTGGCGCCGTCCCAGCAGCGTCTCGCCCTGCGCCAGCACCAGGATCGACACGAAGCGGTTGTCGCCGGCGCGGCGTTCGATCTCCTCGATCGCCAGATCCGGGTCCTGCATCGGCACCACGATGGAGGCGCGCAGGCGCGGATCGCGCGACAGCCACTCGGCGGCGATCCAGTCGTTGATCGCCTTGCAGAAGTCAGCCGCCATGTAGGCATCGAACACCGCCTGTGCGCCATAGAGCACGTTGAGGATCGCGTGGCTGGCACCCAGCTGCTCGAACGCGCCCTTCTGCACCATGGCAAGGTCGGAACCGGGCTTGGCGCCACCGGCCGGCCGCCAGTCGGCGCGGCCCGAAAGCGGCATGCTCGGCGGATAACTCGTGAGATCGAGCCCGTCGATGGCGCGGCTCACCACCTGCTCCTTCCAGTGATCGCTGAGATAGGGAAGCAGTGTCGTACGCGTGCCACCAACCGCCGGGTGGATGTCGCAGTCGATCCGCGTCGCCGTCATGGAGCTTCCTCGCCAAGATCTTGTACGTACGTCTTTTTTGGCGGCGTTCTTTGTGCGCCGCTTGCGCAGAGTGCTCCGGCCGCCGCGGCTGCGCAAGACCGCCCGCCCGTGCGATCCGTCATGGCTCGGTTGCATTTCGCAGGCGCGATATGAAAGCCGCAGAAGTATGTTGCGGCGTTCCACAAATGAGCAGCAGCGGCGGATGAGGTGCACCCGCCGCTTCGCGTCGTGCCTGGCTTCGTTTTCCTACGCGCCCACTCAAGCCGCCTCGTTCAAGCCGCCTTGGAGACTTCCATCAGCAGGCGTTCGGCCTTGGCATCCTCGATGCGGTTCACCAGCCGGCTGCTCTCATGATTGTCGCGGACCGTCTTGGTCAGGGTGATGCAGGTCTGGATCAGCATCACGACGCCCATGGTGAGATAGCCTTTCATCCAGAGATCGATCGGCAGGAAGAAGACGCCGATAGCAACAAGGAAGGCGGAGGCTGCGAAGGACGCATAAGTGAAGGTCACCCAGGCGCTGCTGTGGGGCTGGCCGTTCTGGTTCATGATGGTCTCCTGTTGGTTCGAACGATGATCGGGTTTGAGATCACGCAGTCGGCGTGCGCCTGGATTTCAACCGCGCCAGCACGTCGTCCGCGGTGGTCTTGAGCCGGGGGCCGAAGCCCTGCTCGGCGAGTTTTTCGGCGGTGGCGAGCGGACCGGAGGCCGCATCGAGTTCGACCAGGGCATCGTCGGCGGCCTGGGCTGCCATCTGCCGGTCGCGTAGACGTCTCAAAGTGCTCTCCGCCTCCGGCAGCGTTGATTCGTAAGGACGTGCCGCTTCGATGCCGCTGCGGCGAAGCGAGCGCACCGCTTCCGAGGCGCGGGCGACGCGACGACCGCGGTCGAGCTCGGTGATACGCGCCTGAGCGCTTGCCACATGCCGCTTCAGCCGCGCGATCTCGGTCGCGAACAAGGCACGTGCCGTCATCGCCGCATCGCGGTCGGCCTCCAGGCCCGCGATGGCTTCGGCGGCGTCCTTGGCGAGATCCTCACGGCCGCCGTCGAGCGCCGCAACTGCGCGGGTCTCGAGATCGGCAATGCGGGCGACGGTCGCCTCGAGCTTGCGGCCTTCCTGCTGGTCTTGCGCGATCGCCAGCGCAAGCGTCCGCTTGCTGCGCTCGACGGCGGCTGCCGCGTCGCGCATCTGCTGGTCGAGGATCAGAAGGGCCGTGCGGTCTTCCAGCTCCTCGCCTGCGGCGGCAACGCTGCCGCGGAAAAGTGTCACTACGGTCTTGAACATCTGCTGCTCCCTGTTATGAGCGTTGCTCACAGATGATTTGTAGCAGAGAACTTGAACATCGTTCAATAAATATTTGAGCGACGCTCAATAATTTGGCGATGAAATGACTAAGACCCTGGAACGTCGAGAGAAATTGCGCACGGAGCTGATCTTGGCGGCGGAACGAATGATCGCGGTTCGCGGATTGGCAGGCCTGAAAACTCGCGATCTGGCGCGCGAGATCGGCTGCGCCAATGGCGCAGTCTATAATCTGGTCGCCGATGTGGACGAGTTGGTCCTGCGCGTCGGCTCGCGCACGCTACGGCGGCTCGACGAGGCGCTCAGCGCGGCAGTGCGCGCGGGCAATCCATCGCCGCAGGAGACGCTGGTCCGCATCGCGATCGCCTATTGCGATTTCGCCGCCGAAAATCTCCAGCTCTGGCGCGCGTTGTTCGAGCACCGCATGGAGGCCGACAAGGCCGTGCCCGACTGGTCCATCGAGGACCAGATGCAGTTGTTCAGGCACATCTACGTGCCGCTGGCCGCGCTGTTTCCAAAGCGAGGCGCGGAGGAGCTCGGCGTCACCGCGCGCAGTCTGTTCTCGTCCGTGCATGGCATGGTGGCGCTCGGGCTGGAGCAGAAACTGGTGGCAGTTCCATTACCGGCGCTGCGCAAGGAAATCGCCGGCCTGGTGCGTGCGATGATCGACGGGTTGATCGCGCAAGCGGCGTAGAGGCCGAGTGCGAAGCCGCTGGCGACGTGTGACTAAAATTTCGCCTGTCGCATTGCGCTCAGCGCGCCTAGCCTTCGCGAGGTCCCCCTCCTCCGGAGCCTCCCATGTCCCTCCTCATCCGCGGCGGCACCGTCGTCAATCATGATCATTCGCGCCGTGCGGACGTGCTGATCGACGGCGAGACCATCGTCGCGGTCGGGGCATCGGTCGAGACGCCCACCGGTTGCGAGATCCTCGATGCCGGTGGCGCCTACGTCATCCCGGGCGGGATCGATCCGCACACCCATCTCGAAATGCCGTTCATGGGCACCGTGACCGCCGACGATTTCGAATCGGGCACCAAGGCGGCGCTGACCGGCGGCACCACGATGGTGGTGGATTTCTGCCTGCCCGACCCCGGCCAGTCGATGCTCGCGGCCTACCAGGAGTGGCGGCACAAATCGGAGAAGGCAGCCGCCGACTACGGCTTCCACATGGCGGTGACATCGTAGTCGAAGCAGATCCATGACGAGATGGAGACTGTGGTCAAGACCTACGGCATCAACACTTTCAAGCATTTCATGGCCTACAAGGGCGCGCTGATGGTGAACGACGACGAGCTCTACAACTCGTTCGCGCGCTGCGCCCATCTCGGCGCCATGCCGGTGGTGCATGCGGAGAACGGCGACGTCGTCGCCTTGATGCAGGAGGCGTTGATCGCGCGCGGCGTCACCGGCCCCGAGGGACACGCCTATTCGCGGCCGCCGGAGGTCGAGGGCGAAGCCACCAACCGTGCCATCATGATCGCCGACATGACGGGGACGCCGGTCTACATCGTGCACACCAGTTGCCGCGAGGCGCATGAGGCGATCGCCCGCGCACGCGCGGCGGGCAGACGCGTCTATGGCGAGCCGCTGATCCAGCACCTGCTGCTCGATGCGGATGAATACCAGAACAAGGACTGGGATCATTCCGCCCAGCGCGTGATGTCGCCGCCGTTCCGCGACAGGTCGCATCAGGACAGCCTGTGGGCCGGCCTGCAAGCCGGCTCGCTCCAGGTGGTCGCAACCGACCACTGCGCCTTCACCACGGAGCAGAAGCGGTTCGGGCGCGACGACTTCAGGAAGATCCCGAACGGCACCGGCGGCCTCGAAGATCGCCTCGCGCTGCTGTGGACGGCGGGCGTCACCACGGGACGGCTGACGAAGGAGGAATTCGTCGCAGTGACGTCGGCGAACATCGCCCGCATCCTCAACATCTATCCGCGCAAGGGCGCGGTCGCCGTGGGCTCCGATGCGGACGTCGTGGTATGGGATCCCAAGGCGAGCAAGACCATCAGCGCGAAGCGGCAGATGAGCCGGATCGATTACAATGTGTTCGAGGGCTTTTCCTGCACCGGCGGACCGGCGGCGACGCTATCGCGCGGCCGCGTCGTCTGGAACGACGGCGATTTGCGCGCCGAGGCCGGTGACGGTCATTATGTCGAGCGCCCGGCGTTCTCGCCCGTGCATGTGGCAAACTCGACCTGGAAGGAGCTGACCGCCCCGCGCGCGGTCGCACGCGGAGCGGTGACACCGTAAGACGCGATCGACGCGGGATGCGACGCCATGAATCCCGGTTGATGGCACGCGCTTTGCCTCTTTATGTCGCAACTTTCTCCTGGAGGCCGCGATGAGCGCATCATCTTTCGACGTAAACCGCCGCGACGTGCTCGGCGGCCTCGGCATCGCTGGAATGACCGCCGTCGCGCCGCGCTTTGCCTGGGCGCAGGGGCGCGCAGAGACGCTGCTGGTGGTGCAGGAACTGGGGCCGAACTCGCTGGACATGCAGGGGGTCGGCTCCAACCAGACCGTGAACGGCCTGTCCTGGAATTGTTACGATCGCCTGCTGACCTACGCGTCCACGACACTGCCCGATGGGACTGTGTCCTATGACCGCGAGAAGCTGGCGCCCGAACTCGCCGAGAGCTGGGAGGTTGCCGCCGACGGCATGTCCTGCACCTTCCGCTTGCGGAAAGACGCGAAATTCCACGACGGCACGCCTGTTACCGCGAAGGACGTCAAATGGTCGTTCGACCGCGCGGTGAAGGTCGGCGGCTTTCCGACCTTTCAGATGTCGGCGGGATCGCTGGAAAAGCCCGAGCAGTTCGTCGTGGTCGACGACCACACGTTCCGCATCGACTACGTCCGCAAGGACAAGATGCTGCTGTTCAACGTCGCAGTGGTCGTGCCCTTCGTCATCAACTCGGAGCTTGCGAAAAAGAACGCGACGCCGGAAGACCCCTGGGCGCTGGCGTGGCTCAGGAACAACGAGGCCGGCGGCGGCGCCTACAGGATCGAAAGCTGGAAGCCGGGCAGCGAGACCGTGCTGGCGCGGTTCGACGACTGGAAGAGCGGACCGCTGCCGAAGCTCCGGCGCGTGATCGCGCGCGACGTCCCCTCCGCCGGCACCCGCCGCGCGATGCTGGAGCGTGGCGATGCGGACATCTCGAGCGGCTTTGCGCCACGCGATTTCGAGCAGATCATCAAGGAAGGCAAGGTCAAGGTCTCGGGCGTGCCGATCCCAAACGCGCTCTGGTACGTTGCGCTGAACACAGCGAAGCCGCCGTTCGACAATGTCAAGCTGCGCCAGGCCATCGCCTGGGCGATGCCGTACGAGCAAATCCAGAGCAGCGCCTTCTTCGGCCGTGCCGTTCCCATGTACGGCGGAGCGGCGGACGTTTCAAAGCCGGTCTGGCCGCAGCCGTTTCCCTACGTCACCGATCTCGACAAGGCCAAGGCGCTGATGAAGGAGGCGGGATTCGAAGCCGGACTGGAGACCACGTTGTCGCTCGACACCGGCACCGCCACGGTCGGCGAGCCGACCGCCATCCTGATCCAGGAGAGCCTGGCCAGGGTCGGCATCAAGGCGGCGATCGAGAAGATTCCCGGCGCGAACTGGCGCACCACGCTGAACAAGAAGGAGCTGCCGCTCGCGCTCAACCGCTTCAGCGGCTGGCTGGACTATCCCGAATATTACTTCTACTGGAATTTCCACGGCAACAATTCGATCTTCAACATCTCCTCGTACCAGAACAAGGAGATGGACGCGCTGATCGACAAGGCGCGGTTCACCACGGACGCAGCCGAGTACGACAAGGCCGTGAAGGATTTCATCACGCTCTGCATGCGCGACGTTCCCGTCGTCCCGCTCAACCAGCCGATCCATGACGTCGCCATGCAGAAGGCGATTAGCGGTTACGAGTTCTGGTTTCACCGCGAGCCGGACTATCGCCAGTTCGCCAAGGGCTAATTTTGGCGGGCAACGCTGACGCTGTGTGAAGCAGATCGCGCCTGCTCGGTCGGAAAGCCTCTTTCCGACCGCCTCGCTCGCGCGCGGCATTGCCAGGACGGCACCGGGATGGGGCTGGCGATCGCGCGCGGTGATGGCGAGCCATGGCGGCTCGATCGGGCTTAAGCCCGCAGACCAGGGCGCGGCCTTCGAGCTGCGGTTTCCCGCAGCCTAGATCGCGAACACCCAAGCCGCGACGATGGTGCCGATGGTGACCAGACCGGCGATGGTCCAGCCGGCGGCATATTCCAGCTCAGGGTGACCGGTCGCCCGCATGATCTCTGCCGGATCGGCGGTATGCTTGTGTGCCATGACAGCCTCGCACGTTACTCCCCGCGTTAATAGATAAGTCGCATCAGCCACCATTAGGTTCCATCACGGAAATGCGAGGAACGACGCAGCTTGGTTTGTTCGCCGATCCGCAAGCCGGCCCTGCGGGGCTTCGCTACGCGGACCAATTCGTCGAGCCCGCCGTCGAGCAGGATCTGATCGGCCGCATCGCAGCATTGCCGCTGCAGCGTTTCCAGTTCGGCGCCTTCGAGGGCAACCGCCGGGTGGCCTCGTTCGGCTATCGCTACGACTATTCGCTGCAGCGGCTGGCCGAGGCCGAGCCGATCCCGGACTGGGTGCTGCCCGTCGCGCGACAGGCCGAGGCATGGGCGGGCCTCGCCGGCGGCAGCGTCCGGCAGGTGCTCTGCACCGAATACGACGCCGGCGTCGGCATCGGCTGGCACCGCGACAAGCCGCATTTCGACAAGATCCTCGGCCTGTCGCTCGGCTCGTCCTGCAAATTCCGCTTCCGCCGCCGCAGCGGCGACAGATGGGAGCGCCACACACTCGAGGCCCGGCCGCGCTCGCTCTACCTGATTGACGGCGAGGCACGCTCGCAATGGGAGCACAGCATCCCGCCGGTCGAGGCGCGCCGATATTCCATCACGTTCCGAACGTTGAAGCAGGCCTGACGGGCCGGCCTCAACAAAAATCGCGAAAACAACCCCATGCACAGTAGAAAGCCGTTGCCGGCGCGAGGCTGGGTCGCGCCGCGCAAACGTTTGACGCATCGGTGCAAAACGCCCGCTCCGCGCAATCGCACGCAGCTCTCACCTTGCCTTCCGAATCCGATTGCATGCTAGACTGGCTGCATCCACGGCAGGAGGAAAGCATGGCGGACGACAAGGCAAAGCGCGGCGGCGCGGATCGCGCGCTGATTGCGCTCACCGAGAAATACGAAGTCGCCTACTGGACGAAGAAGTTCAAGGTGACGCCGGCCAAGCTGAAATACGCCGTCAAGAAGGTCGGCCACTCCGCCAAGAAGGTCGAGGCCTACATCAAGCTCCAGAAGCACCGCGCCGCCGACAAGAGCCGGATCGCGCTCAGCGAGGCCTATGAGGTCCGCTACTGGTCGAAGAAATTCAAGATCACGCCCGCGAAGCTGAAGGCCGCCGTCGCCGCGGCCGGCCATTCGTCGAAGAAGGTCGAAGCCTATCTTGCGGCCCAGAAGGCGGCAAAGAAGGCAAAGAAGAAGAAGACGGCGAAGAAGGCCGCCACGCGAAAGAAAGCCGCCTGAGAGCGCGGCGCGAACCGCCCTTGCAACGCACACGGCCGAAGGCCGGCCGCTGTGGCGCAGCTCTCGACTCTTCCTGAGATTGCACGTTAATCTTGGTACTATCCGTCCATTTCCGGCGGAATTGCAGGATTTGTGAACCGGGGAAGCACGCCATGCGTTCGCTGTTTGCGCGGCTGCACCGGCGTTACGGACCCAGGATTTCGGGTGCGGAGCGCCAGCGACGGGTCAGGGACAAGCTCGCCCTTCAACCCACCCGGCCATCGATCCGCTCACCCACCGCGCTCCGCGCGCTGGCGGTGCGACGCCCGAAAGTCGCGATCGTCGGCGGCGGCTTTGCCGGCCTGATGGCGGCGTCCGAACTGGTGGCGCATTGCGACGTGACGCTGTTCGAGGCCCGTGACCGCTTCGGCGGCCGGGTTTTCAGCAAGAAGAAGCCGAGCGGCATCGTCGAGGCCGGCGGGGAGCTGATCGGCTACAATCATCCGCTCTGGCTCGGTCAGGCCAAGCGATTCGAGCTCGGCCTGTCCGTCATCACCTCGGACACCAGTTTCGACGCGCTCGAGCTCGACATGCCGCTGTTTCTCGATGGCGACAAGCTGTCCGAGGGCCAGATGAAGCGGGTCTATCACGAGATGGACGATGCCTTCGGCAAGCTCAGCCGGTGGGCCGGCAGGATCGATCCCCGCAAGCCCTGGCGCGCCAAGGGCGCAAAGAAGCTCGACGCCAGGACGATCGCGGAGTGGATCGCCAGCCTCGACTGCTCGAAGCTCACCAGGCACGCCATGGAAGAGCAGTTCTCCAACGACGCCGGCCAGCCGACCACCGAGCAGAGCTTTCTCGCCAACCTCGCCGTCATCGCGGGCGGGCGGATGAAGGATCAGATCGACGCCTTCTTCACCCAGACCGAAACGTTGCGTTGCTCGGAAGGTAACCAGGAGCTCGCCATTCGTCTCGCGCGCGACATCCGGGACAAGGGCGCCAGCACCCATTTGTCGACGCCGGTGCGCGCCATCCGTATCGACCGCGAAGGCGTGACCCTGGACCTCGGCACCTCCGGAAACGACGCGCCCCGCACGACCTTCGCCGCCGACTACGCCGTGCTCGCGATACCGCCGAGCCTGTGGCCGGATTCACCCGACGCCAAGATCGCGATCACGCCCCCTTTGCCGCACGACTATTACGTCTCGATGGGGACGGCGGTAAAATATCTCAGTCCGCTCAAGAAGCGGTTCTGGATCGGCGAGGGCCTCGCTCCGACGGCGATCTCGAACCGGTTCGGCGTCACCTGGGAAGGGACGGACAACCAGATCGCCCCGCCGGAGCGTCCGGTCGAGCTCAGCCTGTTTGCCGGCGCCGACGTCGCCAAGGAAGCGCTCAAGCACTACCAGCCCGGCGACCAGACGCGGATCGACGCGTTCTATGCGCGGCAGATCGGCGGCGTCTACAAGGGCTATGTCGAGCATCTGGCCGGCGAGCCCGAGTTCATGGCCTGGCCGCGCGATGAATGGACCGCCGCCGGCTATTCCTGTCCCGCCCCCGGCGAGGTCTGCCGCGCCGGGCCGCTGCTGGCCAGGGGTTTCGAGGACCGCCTGTTCTTTGCCGGCGAGCACACCTGCTTTGCCTATTTCGGCTACATGGAAGGCGCGCTGCAGTCCGGCCAGACGGTCGCCGCAGCCATCATCAAGGCCCTCGACAAGCAGCATGGCGCGCACGGCTCTGCCAGGAGCGGCAGTTCTGTCATAGGATCGCGGTCTCTCGCGGCGTCGAAGCCATGAGAAGCCGCGACGGGAGAGGAGCGACACGAATGACATTCAGGACATGGCCCCGGTCAGGGATCTGGGCCTGCACCGTCTCTGCTCTCGCTTTCGCCGGCGCCTCCGGCATGGCCGGCGCCTCAGGCGCGACGCCCGCAAAGGTCTCGGGCTCGACAGCACTGGCGCTCGCGGCGGTGATCGCGCCGCTGTCGCCGACCCTGTCGGGGTCCGAGAAGAAGGCGATGGCGATGCTGTTCGCCGCAAGCAGCGACATTCCCTACAAGAAGCCGATCGTGGTGACCGCGGACAGAATCGTCTGCCGTACCGGCAATGTCGACATCACCGTGCGAAGCTGCGAGATCACCATCGGCAAGAAGACCAAGACCGTGAACGGCTCCACGGCCAACGAGATCTTCGCCACCGAAGCCTTGGCCGGCATCCCGCCCGACGGTGCGGCGGGATCGAACTTCGAGAGCCTGACGCAGCTGAGCTGCACGATCGACCCCAATGCCATCCGCCGGAAGGACGGCAGCGGGGCTGATTGCACGTTCCAGCCGGGGAATTGAGCGCCGGCGACACCGGAATTGCGCATCGGTCGTATCCTTGCAGACGAGCGCCGACAAAACCGAATGGCGACGAGCGTTGCCAACCGCTCGCAGCATTTCAAATTCCACCAAGTCGCAGCATGCAGTGCCATTTGCCGGTTTCCGATATGCGGCAAATGCGCGCGTAGCGCCCCACCAAATGGAATTGCCGTCCACGGCTGCTTGCGGGATAGAGCTTCACGGCGCGCGAGCGCGTTATGCAATTCGAGATTGGTGGCGACTTACCGATAGTTGCGTAGATTTGCGGCCGCAGATTCGGATTCTCGTTTACCGGGTGACATCATTTATCTGGATAAGTATGAGGCGGTGCACTCGCACGACAGTGAGCTTGCGCGGGAGCGGCTGTTCAGCGTGTACGGCGCGGACGGCTTCGACAAGGGGCGTGGAAAATTCGGTATCCGGGCGAACTACGCCAAACTGACGGCCGTGGGTCTGGGCTTTTGCTCGTACGATTGTCCCGTCGTGGTGACGTATCCCGAAGCGAACTTCGTGCGGCAATTCTTCTCCATTGAGGGCCGGGCAAGCTTCACCACGTCGGACAGGAGTACCTCGATCGGCGCCTGGACGCCCATCGTCGACGGAAAGTCGCGGCTGCGACTGGAATTCGGCGAGGGCTATCGGCAACTGGTGCTGCGCATCGATACGCTGGCGCTCGAACGCACCATCAAGGCGCTTGCCGGTGACGCAAGTGACAAGCGGCTGGAATTATCCGAATGCGATCCGAACCCGTCCAGCATGTCATTCGTGCGGCGGCAGGTCTTCCATCTCGCAGAGGAGCTGGAGGCGTTTGCCGATCAATATTCCCCTCTTGCCCGGGCCGAGCTGGAGCGCGAGCTGGTCGTCAGGTTTCTCCTGGCCCATGAGCACAACTTCTCGGATCTGCTCAGGCGTGAACCGCGCGGCGCTGGGCGCAACGCGGTCGAGAGGATCGAGGCGTTCATCGAGGCGAACTGGAGCCGGCCGATCGATCTCGAGGAAATCGCAGGCATTGCGAACGTCAGTGTCCGCACCGTTTTTCGCGAGTTCGCCCGCGCCGGCAAAGGCTCGCCCGCGCAGTTCGCGAAGCGGGTTCGGCTACAGCGGGCGGGAGAGTTGCTGCGATCTCCCTCCGACGGCACCACGGTGACCGCCGTCGCATTTCGCTGCGGCTTCCAGAACATCGGACGCTTCGCCGCGGACTATCTTCGGCTCCATGGCGAGCTTCCGTCAGAGACGCTGAAGCGCGCGCAGTCGCGCTAGCGGCCGCGGCGATCGCTCTCGCTGCGGCCGAAGCATGGTCCATCGATGGACCGATCAGGCCGCTCGCACGGTCGTCAGGAACTTGTCCACCTCCGTCTTGAGACGGTTGCTCTCGACGGAGAGCGACTGCGCGGAGGACAGGACCTGCGAGCAGGCCGAGCCCGTTTCCGATGCGCCGCGCTGGACATTGACGATGTTGGAGGAAACGTCCTGGGTGCCCCGCGCGGCTTGCTGGACATTGCGCGAGATCTCCTGGGTGGCGGCCCCCTGCTCTTCGACAGCCGCGGCAACAGCCGTCGATATCTCGGACAAATGTCCGATCGTTCCGCCGATCAGTTCGATCGCGGCAACCGATTCCTGCGTTGCCGTCTGGATGCTGGCGATCTGCTGGCCGATCTCGCCGGTTGCTTTGGCAGTCTGCTCAGCCAGCGCCTTCACCTCGGACGCCACGACAGCGAAGCCACGGCCAGCATCGCCGGCGCGCGCCGCTTCGATCGTTGCGTTCAGCGCAAGGAGGTTGGTCTGCCCCGCGATGTTGCTGATCAGCTCGACGACGTCGCCGATCCTGGCGGCCGCCCGCGACAGCTCGCTGACGCGGGCGTTGGTCTGGCGAGCCTGACTGACCGCCTCGGCCGCCATCTTGGCGGAATCCTGAACCCGCCGGCTGATCTCGGTCACCGACGAGGACATCTCCTCGGTGGCGGAAGCAACGGACTGAACGTTGGTCGACGCTTCCTCCGACGCCGCGGCAACCGTGGTCGAAAGCCGCTGCGTTGATTCCGCGGTATTGGTCAGTGTGCCCGCGGTCGCCTCGAGCTCGGTCGCTGCGGAGGCGACGGTCTCGATGATATTGCCTACGGCGGCTTCGAACTCGCCGGCCAGTCTCTGCATGTCGGCCCGGCGCTGGGCGGCCGTCCGCTTCTCCAGATCTCGTTGCGCCTCTCGGTCGAACCCGAGCTTGGCCTGAAGCGCCTGGAGATTGCGGAGCGCGACTCCTGCCTCATCATCGCGCTCGACGGTGACGCGGCTGTTGAAAACCCCTTGCGCGATCTTCGACATGATCTCGTTCAAATGCGCCAGCGGTCTGGTGATCGCGCGGACAGTCGTCAGGGAGAGCCAGGCCGCGGCGAGCAAGCCAAGGCACAGCGCAGCAATCGCAACCACATTCGCGACAAGGAACGAAGCTTCCGCGGCATCGTATTCGGCCTTCGCCTCCTTGACCTGGATCGCCACCAGCCGATCCATGTCCGTCTTTGCGGCGTCGAAGAGTTGCGCTGCCCTGCCAATCATGTGGGCGTTCAGCTCGTCGAATCTGCGATCGGCCAGCATTCCGAGTGCGGGCTTGAGACCCCGCTCGACATACTCGATCCGCTTCGGGGTGAATGAGTCCGCGACCGACTTCTCCTCCGGAGTGAGATACGTCGCCATATAGTCCGACCAGAGCTTGCCGATCCTCTCGACGTTGGCGGCGATGGCGCTTTGAACGTTAGCGCCGTCGTGACCGTTGCGACCCTCGATTGCGGAACGCAACATGACGAGCGAGCTTTCCTTCATGCGATCGTTGATCTCGAAGAGCTGGGCAAGAGGAACCGAGCGATCTTCATAGATCGACTTGGCACGCTGATTGACCTGGCTCATCCCAACGAGACCGACGATGCCGATGATCAGCATGGAGGCCGAAAGAACGCCAACCATCGTGGTGAGCCGGGCCTTGAAGGACCGCGTGAGCGGCGAAAGGACGTCGAGCGGCGAGCGCTTCCGGATCATGCCGGCTTCGATCTTGAAAACGTTGGCCTTCTTGTCCCGAATCGCGGTGTAGACTCGCTCGGCCTGTTCGCGCTGGTCCGCGGGCAGCCTGGTCCGGATCGACATGTAGCCGACCACGTGACCGCCCTCCCAGATCGGTGTGGCGCTCGCCAGCACCCAATAGAAATCACCGTTCTTGCGGCGGTTCTTGACGGCGCCAGCCCACGCCTTGCCCGCCTTCAAGGTCTCCCAGAGATTGGCGAAGGCCTCCGGCGGCATATCTGGATGCCTGACGATATTATGAGGCTGCCCAGCCAGTTCCTGCTCGGTGAAGCCCGACGCCTCGACGAACTGGTCGTTGAAATAGATGAGATTGCCCTTGAGATCGGTCTTGGACACGATCAGGGTTTCGTCTGTCAGCGGATATTCGACGCCCGTAACAGGCAAGTTGGTGCGCATGGTTTATTCGCTCTGGCTATTGATCGATGTAAAATGGAGATGCGGCGTCTAGAGCAGCAGGATTTTCTGATGGGCCACGTCCAGGAGACGCTGGGTGAACTCGATCTGGTCTGCAAACTCCTGACGTTGTCTCGGATCGATCATTCGCGTCTCGATCGCGCGTGCATGATGCATTGCCAGTTCGAGCCGTCCGGCCAGGAGAACGAAAGCCTCTCGCGCGCCTGCACGCAGCGCTGCAACCTCGGCGGCCGAACCGGCATCCACGCGCCTCGCTACATCCGGCGCGCCTGCGCGTGGCTTCGAATGAAACTGAATGACATTCGACATGCGGTACTCCCGCCGCGGAAATCCGACCGGCCGGACGACTACTAACTCAGTCGAGTTATCAGGTTATTTGATCGATCCACGACACTCTGTCCGGATTCTGACACGCCCGTTAAGCCGACCATGACGAATTGAGGGTGACGGGGTTGCTTCTCTAAAGCCCGCCTAAGAAGCCTGTCGGAAATTGGCAACGAAATCGAACCCCGAGAGACCTACATGCGAGAACTTGCACGCAAAAACTTGCAGGCCAGAGCTTGCACCATCGAACAACCGCCATCCACCGGAGCGCCGGCATGGGCGGATGGCACGTTCCGGCCGGTCATTGACCGGCTGCGCCGGGGCTTGTGCAAACAGGTTTCGCCAGGCGGCCCACCGGTGCCGTGAAATCGCCTCAAGGCCAACTAACTAATAAGGCGAATTGAAAAGACAGCCCAAATGCGCGAGCCCATATCAGGCACGCAGGGCCGGCACCGACATGAAGACTTATCTCGCATTTTTTCTGATTCTGACCGTCGCGACAGCCTCTGCGCATGGTCCGGTGCCAGGGCGGCTGACGGCGCCGTCCGATCTCGTGCAGGCGGGCCTCACCGACAACGACACGGCCGCCGGCGGCACGGCGCGGCTGTGCGAGCAGGTCGCCTTCTCGCGTGGCCTGCGCTACGGCGAGAGCGAAGCCAATGTGCTCGATGTCGCCACCAGCACGACCAAGGCGGACACGCCGCGGCCAGTGCTGCTGTTCGTGGCCGGCGACACCTTCACCGGCGACCGCGCCGCGCCGGAGCTGTCGCGCCAGATCCAGGACCAGGTGATGTGCTTTGCCGCGCGCAACGACATGATCGGCGTGCGCGTGAACTACCGGCTGGCGCCCTCGGCGACGTGGCCGACGGGAGCGACCGACGTGGCGGCGGCGCTGTCCTGGGTCCACGGCAATATCGACCTGTTCAACGGCGATGCCCGCGAGATCGTCGCGGTCGGCTACGGCGCCGGCGC
Organism: Bradyrhizobium sp. Bra64; assembly: GCF_024519875.1. Taxonomy (NCBI): domain Bacteria; kingdom Pseudomonadati; phylum Pseudomonadota; class Alphaproteobacteria; order Hyphomicrobiales; family Nitrobacteraceae; genus Bradyrhizobium; species Bradyrhizobium sp. Bra64. Next base: position 390,808 of record NZ_JALJRD010000004.1, read on the forward strand.
GTTCCATGTCGCTACCCTGCTCGCCCATCCCGAACTCCAGACCGACCGCGCCGACGTCGCCGCCGTGGTGCTGGTGTCCGGCATCTACCGCGCGGGCAAGGACGCGAGCGACAGCGAGAAAGCCTATCTCGGCGGCGACGCCGGCCAGTACAACAGCCGGTCGGTCTTCCCCGGCATCCTCAATGTCGACGTGCCGATCGTGCTGGCCTGGGCCGCGGACGATTCCGCTGGAATCATGGCACAGGGCGAGACCCTGAAGAAGACGCTCTGCGGCGCCGGCCACTGTCCGCGCGCCTCGCTGCTGCGCAGCCGCGACGGCATCGCCGCCGCCTTCGGCCTCGACGGCTCCGGCGACAGCCTCGCCGAGCCGACACTGCTGCTGGTGCATCAGTTGGAGGCACGCGGGCTGCCGTAGCGGGGGCTGTGCGGGCTCCTCACCATGAGGGTCTGATATCTCACCGCAAAACGCGACCTCATCCT
>NZ_JALJRD010000005.1:0-385083 GCF_024519875.1 Bradyrhizobium sp. Bra64
CCACTGCGCAGGGAAGGCCGAGTGATTGGCTACACCTGTATGCTGCTGTGCGGTTTTCTCTGCGTGTGCTTTTCGCGCAGCGGACCGCGGGTGCCAGCCGGCACCCGGCCTTCCCTGCGCCCTCTTGGCTTAAAGAGGGTGGAGCGACCAAGCAAAGCTCGGGCGAATTGCGCCGCGAGGACGCGAAGGCGTGCCTGCAAGTCGAAATGTGTGTCGCAGGACTGTGATGTCACCCCTCGCTCCGTCATTGCGCTCGCATGAGCACGCGGAGAAAGCATGCGTCACATCTCGCTCTCGCGCTGCGGAGCCCAATGACCGCGCTTCTGCATCGCGTCGCCGTCGGTCGCCACCTCCGGCGCCATTGCAGCCCATGCACTGGAGGCGAACTGACGTCGCCAGGTCACGATCACCACGGCTGCCGTGGTCACGAACAGCACCCAGGGGCTGACGAACCAGCCGAGATAGCCGAGTGCGAAGAAGAAGGCGCGCTGGCCGCGGTTGAAGTGGCGGCCGGCCGACTCGAACACACGCGAGGTGCGGATCACATGAGCTTCGGCCTGCGGCGTGCCGCGCTGCGAGGCCGGCGGCATGCCGCCGAACAGGATCGCGACATAGTTGAACAGGCGGTAGGCCCAGGCGAACTTGAAGAAGGCGTAGACGCAGATCAGCACCAGGCCGACGCATTTCAGCTCCCACATCGCGGGCGAGGTGCTGAGGTCGATCGGCAGCTTGCCCAAAATGGTGATGGCGTCGTTGGTGGCGTGCAGCAGCGCCAGAGCGCCGCCGAGCGCGAACAGGCTGGTCGAGGCGAAGAACGCGGTGCCGTTCTGGAGCGAGGCCATGATCTGCATGTCGACCATACGGGCCTCGCGATCGAGCAGGCGGCGGACCCAGACCTCGCGATAGCCGTTCATGCGCGCCGACAGGCTGTTGCGGCCATAGGCCGAGTGCTCGAGCGTCATGGCATAGACCAGCCATTCGATGACGAAGAAGCTGATCGCGGTGATGTCGACCCAATGCCTGCTCATGTCTGTCTCCTCGCGAGATCGCAACGATTGCCACGCATGATCCAGCCCGGCAACGATTGATTGGTGGCACGCGTTGGCGCTAAAAGCAGCCGCATCCGGCAGACTCTCGAGAAGGACTGGTGACATGGCTGCGCTGAAACTCGCGATCGGCAACAAGAACTACTCGTCATGGTCGATGCGGCCCTGGCTCGCGCTCCGCGCCAACGACATCCCGTTCGCGGAGACCGTCATCCCGCTCTACACCGACAATCCCGCGGACAAGGAGCAGATCATCTCCTTCAGTCGCGCCGGCAAGGTGCCGGTGCTGGTCGATGGCGATCTCACGGTGTGGGATTCGCTCAGCATCATCGAATACATCGCCGAGCGTTATCCGGAAAAGAAGCTGTGGCCGGACGATGTCGCCGCCCGCGCCCACGCCCGTTCCGTCTGCGCCGAGATGCATTCGGGCTTCATGGCCCTGCGCAACGAATGCGGCATGAACCTGCACCGCCCCGTGGGTCCCGTGCCGTTGTCGGCGGACGCCAAGGCCAACATCGCGCGCGTGCAGGAGATCTGGCGCGAGTGCCGGACCCGGTATGGTGCCGGCGGACCTTTCCTGTTCGGCCGCTTCGGCGCGGCGGATGCGATGTATGCCCCGGTCGTGCACCGCTTCCGCACCTACGCGATCGAGGTCACGCCGGAGACCCAGGCCTACATGGACACGATGCTCGGTCTGCCGGCGTTCCAGGAATGGACCAAGGACGGGCTCGCCGAGACGCTCGTCATCGCAAAGTTCGAGACCATGTAACCCGCAATCGTGATCGGGCCTCGCTTGACGTTGAGCAAGCCGGCGGCGCTCAATCGCCCGGTGATCGGCAAGGAGAGCAGACGGCCATGGGAATCCTGGACTCGCTGGAGAACAACCCCGCGCTCCGCAGTGCGCTCGGCCAGCTCGGCGCCGCCGTGTTGCCGGCCGTGCTGAACGAGGTGCTCGGCAGCAACAATCAGGGCGGCCTCAGCGCGATCGTCGCCAAGCTCCAGCAGGCCGGCTTCGGCGAACAGGTCAAATCCTGGCTCGGCAACGGCCAGAACCTGCCGATCTCGGCCGACCAGCTCCGCGCCGTGCTCGGCAGCGACACCGTTCGCCAATTGGCTGCGCGCTACAACATCCCGGTCGACCAGCTCGGCCAGATTCTGGCCCAGGAAGTGCCCAAGGCCGTGGACCACGCCAGCCCCGACGGCCATCTGCCCCATAGCGCCTGAAGGGCCGGTTCCGGCGGTATCATCCGCTGGCCGATCACTCTGAAAAGACTGCAAAATTGGTGCCTTTGCCATGCCGCATACTGCTGGCCAAAAAGCCCGGTCGCATGCTATATGACGGGCGGGTTTCCGGCCGGCCGCCGCAGTGGGACCATGGGCGGGGCAGGCGCTGTTTGAGTGATGGAGAGGGTGTTGAAGCACAAATTCCCGATTGGAGCGCGCGTATTGTTCACGGCCAGCAACGTCGCGCGCCCCGCTGCCAGCGGCTCGTATGAGGTCATCCGTCTGCTGCCGACCGATGGCGACGACTGCCAGTATCGGATCAAGAGCTCGACCGAAGCCTTCGAACGCGTCGCCAAGGAAAGCCAGCTCGCGCTGTCCTGAAGGCCGACGCCGCCGGCATCGGCGCCTCCGGGAATTTGTGTCCTGCCGCCGTCAAAAGGCCCGCTTCACCTTCACAAGGTGGGCCGGGGCGGTTGCCGGTTCGCGGTGCTCGCTTTGACCATTCGCTCTTTGCTCGCGTGAGGGGACGTCGCGCATGAACTGGGCATGGGCCACTTCGCTGGATCAAATCTGGCGCTCGCCGGCCTTTCCGATGTGGATGACGCTGGCGGCTGCCGGCTTCTTCGGACTGATTCTCCTGATCACGCTGCCGCGCGCCGAGAGATCGGTCGCCAACGGCGCGCTGGCCGTCATTACGCTGATCGCGATTGCCACAGCCGTGGCTGCGACCGTGCGCGTCTATGGACCGGCGGGGCAGGCCATGCCGACCGAGGCGCGCGCCCAGGCCGCCGTCACCGCGAGCCTGCCGGCGCTGTCCTGTCTCGACGATCTCGCCGGCGATGCTGTGGCCATTGGGTGCGAGAAGGCGCTGTTCGGCGCGCCTGACGCGGCGGCCGCGGCCGTCGCCGCCACAGCGGCCCGCATCGACCGGCTGACCGCGCTCGGCGATGCGGCAACCGCCGACAACGGCCTGACGCTCGACACGAAGGTGCTGCGCAAGTCGCTGGAGCGTGATCGCTATGGCCTGGTCGCGCAGGTGCTGGTCGCGCGCGACGGCTGCACGCAGTTCGACTGCGCGGCCTTCCGCTCGCTGAGCGATCAGCAACAGGTCGCGGCCAACATGGATTCCCATCTCTACGACACGCTGGTCGCACGCTATGCGCCGACCTGGAATGCGCCCGCAGCGGCGCCGTCGATGCCGGCCACGGCTGCGCTTGCCGGGCTGCCGCCGTCGATGCCGACGGGCAAGCCCACCAATGCGGAGTTCCCGAGCGCCTCGTCGACGCCCCCGGTGAGCATCATGAATCCGGAGCCGCCGGCCCGCCAGGCGGCGCCGGCCGCAAACGCAGCCGCAGCGCCGGCTCCGCGCGCGCCGGCTGCGGCCGCGGCGCAGGCCGCAGTGCACGCCGCACCGGCCGCGAAGAAGCCGCCTGCACCGAAGGCTGCGCGGGCGCCGGCGGCAGCACCGGTTCCGCTCGCACCGCCGGCCGCGGCTCCCGCAGCTGCGGATAACGAGTAGATCGGCATTCCAAATGGGTGGCTGCCCGGCTAATGCTTGGGCATGCCACTACATCTGATCAAGCTCGCCGTCGGCTGCGACTCCGTCAAGGAATTGAAGGAGTGGATCGCCGAACGGATGCAGACCGCCAAGAAGAAGGGTCTGCCGCAACATCACATCCACATCACCCGCATGGTGCCCAAGCGCGACGCGGAGATTCTGTCGGGCGGGTCGCTCTATTGGGTAATCAAGGGCGAGATCGCCGCGCGCGAAAAGATCATCGGCATCGAGCCGTTCCGCGACAAGGACGGCATCGGACGCTGCCGGATCGTGATGCAGCCGAAGGTGATCCCGGTGTCGCCGCGACCGATGCGGCCGTTCCAGGGTTGGCGCTATCTCGCCGATGAATCCGTGCCGCCCGATCTCGGCAAGTCCGCCGCCGGCTCGATCGCGGCCATGCCCGAGCCGATGCGCCGCGAGCTGCGCGATCTCGGATTGCTCTAAACCGCGAGATTGTCGATCAGCCGGGTGCTACCGAGATTGGCGGCGACCAGGATCCGCAACGGGCCGTCCTTGCGCGAGGCGACCTCTGCCAGCGTCGCGGCGTGGCGCAGCTCGAAATAGTCGAGCGCGAAGCCGGCGGCCGTGATCATCCCGGCCCCGTGCGCCATCGCGGGGGCGATCGCCTCGCCGGCACGGATGCGCGCGGCGCTCTCCTTCATGGCGCGGTACAGCGTGGTCGCGGTCTGCCGCTCCTGAGGCGACAGGTAGACGTTGCGCGAGGACATCGCGAGCCCGTCGCGCTCGCGGACGGTGCGGGAGCCGATCACCTTGACGCCGAGGTCGAGATCCCGCGCCATCTGCGTCACCACCCGCAATTGCTGAAAGTCCTTCTCGCCGAAGATCGCGACGTCCGGCCGGCATTGCGTGAACAGCTTGCCGACGACGGTGGCGACGCCGCCGAAGAAGTGCGGCCGAAAGCGGTCCTCGAGGCCGGCCAGCGCCGGTCCCTCCGGCACGATGCGGGTCGCAAAGCCCTCCGGATACATGGCCTCGGCGCCGGGATGCCAGACGACATCGACGTCCTCGGCCGCGAGCTTGGCGATGTCGGCCTTCCAGGTGCGCGGATAGGCGCCGAAATCCTCGGTCGGGGCGAACTGCGTCGGGTTGACGAAGATCGACACCACGACGCGGCTTGCGCGCCGCTTGGCAAGGCGCACCAGCGACACATGCCCGTCATGGAGCGCTCCCATGGTCGGCACCAGCGCGATCGTGGCCTTGCGCTTGCGAAGATTGTCGACGGCGCGTCGCAGGGCAGGGACCGTGCGGGCGATCAAGGGGCGTGGCGACATCGGGACTCGGCGGGGTTGGGATTTGGAGCGGGCGCGGCTCGTGGTCCGGCCGGCTAACCTTAACAAGCGGGCGTCATGGACGCCATGCATCCGGATGCGGCACAGCATCCCGCGCAAGCCTGCGGAGGATGTCGCGACATTGTGGGCTGGATCACAGACGCGAGGCGGCACAGCGATTCATGATGAAAAACGGCGCGCTGCGATTTGCATGACCTGTCACGCATTTCACTTGACCGCAGACGCGGCCAATTCGAAGATCATCGTCGGGGGTGTTGAGGATCGCGATGCTTGTGCAAGCTAGCCAAGGCCAGTCCGGCTCGGCGCATGTGGTCGTGCTCGGCAACGAGAAGGGCGGCTCCGGCAAGTCGACCACCGCCCTGCACATTGCGGTGGCGCTCCTGAAAGCCGGCCAGCGCGTCGCCACCATCGACCTCGACTGCCGTCAGCAGAGCTTTACCCGTTACATCGGCAACCGCTCCGCCTGGGCACGCCGCACCAAGCTCGACCTCGAACTGCCGGTGCATCGCTGCATCAAGCTCGGCGAGACCATGCAGATCGCCGAGAACGAGAATTCCGAGTTCCAGCAGTTCATGGAGGCGGTCTCTGCGGTCGAGCGCAGCTTCGACTTCATCGTGATCGATACGCCCGGTACCGACAGCTACCTGATGCGGCTCGCGCACTCGATGGCCGATACGCTGGTGACCCCGATCAACGACAGCTTCCTCGATTTCGATGTGCTCGGCACCGTCGATCCGGCGAACTACGCCGTCACGGGCGAGAGCCATTACGCCGAGATGGTGCGGGATACCCGCCGCAAGCGCCGCCAGCTCGACGGCGCGACCACCGACTGGATCGTCGTGCGCAACCGCCTGTCCATGCTCGGTTCGCGCAACAAGCAGTTGGTTGCCGAGGGCCTCAAGGACTTGTCGCTGCGACTCGGCTTCCGCTACGTCGACGGCTTCGCCGAGCGCGTCGTCTATCGCGAGTTCTTCCCGCGTGGCCTGACCGCCCTCGACGAGATCGACGAAGCCACGCTCGGCATGCGGCCCAATCTCGGCCATCTCACCGCGCGGGAGGAGGTGACGAGCCTGCTGCGTCAGCTCAAGCTGCCGCTCGACGAGCGCGGCCGCCGCCGGGCGGCGAACCGCGCCGAGTGGTTCAATCAGGTCGACAAGCCGCTCGAGGTCCACGACATCCTCGGCGCCTGAGGCGGCGGTATATCGCTACTTCCAATCGATAAAGCCGTCGCCTCCCGCCGGAACCCAGCCTGCGCTCGGTCGTTTTCACCACGCGTTTACTGCAAAATTGAACCCAATCGAGACCGGTTGCGTCGGATGGTGACCTGCACCCTCACGTAGCCGTAAGAAAGTGGGTGCCCAAGAAACGCGTGCGACGCACAATGAAAGGGCTGCCAATTCACAATATTTAGCCTTCCTGTCACGCGGCTGTGACATATATTAGGGAATAGGCGACCAGGGGCCGAAGAGCTCCGGAAGAAACACGATTTTCAACAGGGATCAGGCCGCAAAAGAGCCTGAGGCTGAGGACGAAAATGAAGCGTGGAATTGCCGTTCTGGTTTCCGTCGGTGCCCTCTGTGGCGTCGCCTATTTCACCGCGAGCAAGTGGGCGATCAAGCACGAGACCATCACCTTCTACGACGCTTCGCGCGACAACCGTCCGGTGCCCGTCGACATCGCGATCCGCCGCGACAAGGAAATGCAGGCCAATGCCGGCATGATCACGTTGCCCGTTGCCGTGATCAATCACGGCAATACCGTCAAGAACACCGAGTACGGTTTCCTCGCCAACATCTTCGCCGCGCGCGGCTACATGGTCGTCAGCCCGCAGCATGATTTGCCGACCGATCCTCCGATGGTGACCAAACCGGGCGAGCTCTATGTCGGCCGCCTGCCGCAGATTCTGCGCGGCGTCGCCAACATCCATCTCGCCATGCAGGAGATGAAGAAGGTTCAGCCCAACGCCGACTACGCCAAGGTGACGATGGTCGGCCACTCCATGGGCGGCGACATCACGATGTATTTCGCCAAGCAGTATCCGGATGAGGTCAAGAAGGTCGTCACGCTCGACAATCTGCGTGTGCCCTTCGTCACCGCCGGCAAGTTCAAGATCCTGTCGTTCCGTTCGCAGGATCCGCAGTTTAAGACCGATGCGGGCGTGATCCCGACCGAGGAGGAGTGCGAAAAGGCCGGAATCCAGGTCGTCAAAACCGAATTCCAGCACAACGACATGCGCGACACCGGTCCGGATGTGGCCAAGAACTCGATTCAGGGCATGCTCGACAAATTCCTGAGCGCGACCGACAGCGACGTGGCGCCGGTCAACACGCAGGCTTCCCCGCCCAAGATTCTCGAGCCTGGTCCGGTCGCTCTGATGGCGCCCGCCAAGAGCTGACAGCCTCCTCGCTGACAGCCTACTCGCTGACATCGCCCTCATCGTCAGCAGCGATTTCAAAGCCCCTGCCGGCCTCCGCTGGCGGGGGCTTTGCTCATTGACCGGGCTGCACGCGCTGACCACATTAGCCGCTCACGCAGGGTCAAGAGATGTCGGGCGAACCCATCAAACCGCGCGGCCGCGATGCCGTCTCGGCGCAATCTGGCGGCGCAGTGCCGCAGGCGGGGACGGCGACCTCGGAGGACATCGCGGCCTTCGTCGCCAAGGCGCGTGCGCTGTCGCCGCACGCTCCCGGTGCGAAAGGCCGGCTGATCTTCGCGCTGGATGCGACGATGAGCCGGCAGCCGACCTGGGACATGGCGTGCGCGCTGCAGGCCGACATGTTCCGCGAAACCGCCGCGCTCGGCAGCCTCGACATCCGGCTCGTCTACTATCGCGGCTTCAACGAGTGTCGCGCCACGGCATGGATCTCCGACAGCGCCAGGCTTGCGGCGCTGATGAGCAAGATCGATTGCCGCGGCGGCGATACCCAGATCGGCAAGGTGCTGAGCGAGGCGCGGCGCGAGGCGGTCGCGTCCGGCGTGCGTGCCGTTGTCTTCGTCGGCGACGCCATGGAGGAGAAGGTCGACGAACTCTGCGCCAAGGCCGGCGAGCTAGGCATGCTCAAGGTGCCCGTGTTCATGTTTCAGGAAGGCCATGACGCAGTGGCCGAGCAGGCCTTTCGCGAGATCGCCCGGCTTACCGGCGGGGCGTGGTGCCGGTTCGATCCGGGCGCGGCGGCGCAATTGCGCGAGCTGTTGCGCGCAGCCGCGGCCTATGCCGCCGGCGGCCGCGAGGCGCTGTTGCAATTGGCCAAAACCGCGAACGGCGCGGCGAAGCTGATCGAGCAGCTCAAGTGAGGCGGGTTTGCCTGGCGGGATGCAACGGCATGCTTTTTCGGCGTGACGCGACTATATTCCGGCCATGACCCTGATCGCCGGCGTTGTCGCAATTATCACGCTTTATCTGCTGCTCCAGATGTTCCGTTCCGCGAATCCGGCGGTGCTGGCGCGCACCATCAAGTTCGGCGGCGGCGTCGTCGCGCTGGCGGTCGCAGCCTTCACGGGCCTGCGGGGCGAACTGGCGGTGGCGATCCCGCTCGGCATATTCGGCGCCGGGCTGCTCGGCTGGACGCCGCTGGCGAACGCCGGCTTCGGCAATATCGGCGGGCTGTTCGGCGGCGGCGCGACGCGCCCGTCCGGACAGGCCTCGCGTGTGCGCTCGCAATTCCTGGACATGCGGCTCGACCACGATTCTGGCCGACTCGCGGGCCAGATCGTCGCCGGGCCTCACGCTGGGCGCGATCTCGACGAGTTCGATCTTGCAGGCCTGCTGGCAATGGTCCCGGCGTTCGATGCCGAGAGCGTGGCCCTACTTGAAAGCTATCTGGACCGCCGGTTTCCCGCTTGGCGTCAGAACGCGCAGGGCGACGCGGCAGGGGGGCAGCGTCCCACGGTTGCGACCGGCAAAATGACGACGGAGGAAGCCTACCAGATCCTTGGCTTGCAGCCGGGGGCGGGACGTGACGACATCAGCCGGGCTCACAAGTCCCTGATGAAGAAACTCCATCCCGACCAGGGGGGCTCGACGTATCTCGCTGCCCGTGTAAACGAGGCCAAGGATACTCTGCTTCGTACGCATAACGGCTAACTCCGGCACCACGCTACAAACGCCAGTCCCGCGTGAGTCCCGCTTGCTCTGTTTGCCGTCGCCCCGATGCCCGCCATTGCCGGCGTGGTCGATCCCTTGAGTAAAGTTTTAACCGTAAATCCTTGACGAGAGGTTGTCGTGGAACGGCCTTGTCATCACCGGACCCCGAAAATCAAAATGCCCGCGCAAGGCGCGGGCATCTTGATCGAAGCGGTGCGAAAGATCAGTTGCGAACGGTGATGCAGGAGATGTCGGCGCGCTTCAGGGCGCGGCAGACGGCTTCGGCCTGGTCGCGCTCGAGCCCGGCGAAGCGGGCGCGGTAGAGCTTGCGATTGTCTTTGGCGACGACCGGCTCGGTGAACGGATCGGCTTTGCTGAGCAGGCCGCGGGCCGAGCTGCGCGCAGCGTCTATGCGCTGCTGGGCTTCGTTCTCGCTCTCGAGTGCGCCGACCTGGACGATCCAGCCGCTGTGGGTGACGACGGGCCTGGTGGTGGAGCTCATCTGGATCGGCTGCGGCGCCGGGTCGGCTGAAGCGAGCCTCGGGGCCGCCGGGGCGGCGGCCGCGGTTGCGGCCGGCAGCACACCGAGGATGCCGTTGCCGGTGCCGAAGCCCGCCGGCTGCCGCGGCAGCTCGGTCCGGGCCATCTCGGCCCTCGGCGCTTCCGGATGGCTGACGATCTCGGGCCTGTTGATGAGGTCTGCCCGCGCGACCACGGCGCCGGAGGTTTCCGCGACGTCGGAGCGGGGCGCAATCGTGCTCGTAACCTGCGGTGCGACCTGAGTTGGGGCAGCGGAGGCGACTCTCACGGCGCCGGCCTTGACCTGAACCGTCTTGACCCGGACCGGCTTCATCGGCTCGGACGAGCCGGGGATGATGGAGAGCGGCTGGCTCGAGATCACGCCATTGGTGAGCGGCGCCGGCTCGATTTTGGATTCAGTCGGCCGAACTTCGGGCTTGTTGATTTCAGGCCTGGGCTGAGCCGGTGGCACCGCGGCAGTCGCAGCTGCGAGCGTCGACAGGCGCGCGGCGAGACGTGACGGGGCTGCTTCAGGAGCAGGGGCCGCTGCGGCCTGGGCCTGCGGGGCGGGGCGCGCCGGAGTATCCGACGCGTCGGCGACCTCGGTGCTGGCGTCGGAGCCGTTGCGCTCGGTAACCGCGGCAACGGTGTGAGTGGTCGCGCCCTTGTCGAGGTTCTCCGCGAGCAGGTTGCGCATGATGGCGTCGCGCGAGCCGCCGCTGCGGCCGCCCAGCACCACGCCGATCAGGTGTCGGTTGCCGCGGCGCATCGAGGTCACAAGGTTGAAGCCGGAGGCGCGGGTGTAGCCGGTCTTGATGCCGTCCACGCCCTCGACGCTGCCGAGCAGGTGATTGTGATTGCGGATCGACTGTCCGTGCCAGTTGAACGTCGAGGTCGCGAAATAGCGATAGTAACGCGGGAAGCGCTCCTGGATGGCGCGGCCGAGCGTGGCCTGGTCGCGCGCGGTCGTGACCTGCTCGTCGTTGGGAAGGCCGTTGGCGTTGCGGTAGACCGTCTTGGACATGCCGAGCGAACGCGCCTTGCGCGTCATCATGGTGGCGAAGTCGTCCTCGTCGCCGGCGATGGCTTCCGCGATCACCACGGCGGCGTCGTTGGCGGAGCGGGTGACGAGACCCTTGATCGCGTCCTCGACGCGGATGGTCTGGCCGGCGCGCAGGTTCAGCTTGGTCGGATCCTGATCGGCGGCGTGTTGGGACACTGGCATCTCGGTGTCGAGCTTCATCTTGCCGGACTCGAGGCGCTCGAACAGCAGATAGAGCGTCATGATCTTGGTGAGCGACGCCGGATGGCGGATACCGTCGGGGCTCGTCGCCTGGAGCACGGAGCCGGAATTGCCGTCGACGATGATCGACGCGAATTTCGGGCTGGAACTCTCGGATATATCGCGCTGTACCCGGTGATGCGCGTAATGACGCCGGTGGCGCCGCGCCTCGGCAGCATCGGTGGTGAAGATGACCGCGGTGGTGACCGTAAGAAGCCCGAAAACGCCAACCCGCGCCAAGCGCGAGGAAGACAAGTTTTTACGAAGCATGAAACCCCGTCCCCGTTTCTGACTTGATCACCGGCCCGTGAGGCGAAATTGTGCCCAATGGACCCGGGATCATTACCTGCTCAGGCTGTCCGTCCGCTGGTGTTCGCCGCGGGAGACGTTGAACCTGAGCCGCTGTTCTGGCTAAGGTGATGTTCTCAAACGGCTTTTGGCCGCTTGCGGAAGTTGAACACGTCCAGGGAATCAAAGTAGGGGGCCGCGGTTTCCAAATGCTTAAGGAACCATTGCGGGAAACCCCGGGAATCTCAGCGATTTGCATGTTAATTTTGTGCGACGCACAAGATTCTTGACTTTTTTGTGCGTTGCACTAATTGTGGGCAGAGTCAGGGAGCCGGGGCTTCCCGACAAAGTCAGGGAAAAGGATTCCAAGATGTTCAAGGTTGAAGACTTTCAGAACTACGGGAAAGAGCACTTCGAGCAGTACGTTGCCTCCGCGACCTCGGTGCAGCACGGCCTCCAGGCGATCGCCAGCGCCTATGGCGACTACACCAAGAAGTCGTTCGAAGACACCAAGTCCTTCGTCGAGAAGCTTTCCGGCGTGAAGTCGCTGGACAAGGCCATGGAAGCGCAGACTGATTTCGCCCGTTCCGCTTACGAGACCTTCGTTGCGGAATCGCAGAAGATCGCCGGCCTCTACAGCGACCTCGCCAAGCAGGCATTCAAGCCGGTCGAGACCATCGTGTCGAAGTTCACTCCGGCCAACTAACGTTCTCTGGAAGTCCTGGAATCGAAAAGCCCGGCTGATGCCGGGCTTTTTTTCTTGGTCGCAGGGGATTCGCTTCGGCGCGCCACGCAGCTTCGACAACGGCGTACCGAGGTCCTCGAATTGAATTCGGCGGTGTTCGCACCGTAGAAATCCGGAGGCATCCTGCGCGAGATCGTGCCAGCCGCGACGGCGGCCGGTTCCTGATCAAACGCCTTCAAAGCGGGCGGGGCGGAAGGTTTTGTCAAATCGGTCCGGATTGATTAACCTCGGTGAGGATCGCCCGAACCGGGAATCGGGGCCGCTGCGGCCGTCGGCCGAGCCGTCGCACGCTTGCGGCGAGCCGGGGGCGGGCCCATATTCGGTGAAGCCAATCCGGCTCGAACCGGACCGGCTGGAAGCGGCGATCCGACAGGGCGGCGCGCCTGTGCGAAGCTCCGAAGGCTGGGGCTGCGCAGTGTACTGCCATACGCTTCCGTGGGGAATTTGAACGCCTGAGCCATGCCGCAATTGTCTTCCAGACCAGACCTGTCCGCGGCCTCCGCGGCCCACGCTCCCCGGATGAGCAACGACGAGAACCGTTCCGGCGGTCCTGCCGCGCCAAATACGTCCGTCATCACCAAGGTCAAACCGAAGACCAAGCGGCCGAACCTGTATCGTGTGCTGATCCTGAACGACGATTACACGCCGATGGAATTCGTCGTCCACGTGCTGGAGAAATTCTTCCAGAAGGACGCCGAGGCCGCCACCAAGATCATGCTGCACGTCCACCATCACGGGATCGGTGAGTGCGGCGTGTTCACCTACGAGATCGCCGAGACCAAGGTGACGCAGGTGATGGATTTCGCCCGCAAGCACCAGCATCCGCTACAATGCGTGATGGAAAAGAAGTAAGGCCTCTCACGGCGCGTTCGAAGCCGCCTCTTGTGCATGTCGCAATGTGATCGCCACGTGATGTCTGCGCGCGATGTTCGTCGCCGCCGGAAAAGCCTTGGAATTCTGCACGGGCCCCGATCGCGCCCAAATGGGAACGGGTCTTGCATCGTAACCGGCGCAGGTGCGCATCCGCCTGAGTCGCGGAACCGGTCTTTCGCGGCGATATTGTATACCTATATGTGACAAAGGTTGTTGTTGCCTGACCGGGCGATGGCGATCATGATGGTGGGGGCCATAGAGGACGCGAATGCCGACTTTTTCTCAAAGCCTTGAACAATCCCTGCATCGTGCACTGGCGATCGCAAACGAGCGTCATCACCAATACGCGACGCTCGAGCATCTCTTGCTCTCCTTGATCGACGACTCCGATGCAGCCGCGGTCATGCGCGCCTGTAGCGTCGATCTCGACAAGCTCCGTACGAGCCTCGTCAATTATCTTGAGACCGAATTCGAGAACCTGGTGACGGACGGCGCCGACGACGCCAAGCCGACCGCCGGTTTCCAGCGCGTGATTCAGCGCGCGGTGATCCACGTGCAGTCGTCCGGCCGCGAGGAGGTGACTGGCGCCAACGTGCTGATCGCGATCTTCGCCGAGCGCGAAAGCCACGCCGCGTATTTCCTGCAGGAGCAGGACATGACGCGCTACGACGCGGTCAACTACATCAGCCATGGTATCGCCAAGCGGCCCGGTGTGTCCGAGGCGCGGCCGGTACGCGGCGTCGACGAGGAGACCGAGACCAAAGGCAGCGAGGACGCAAAGAAGAAGGGCGAGGCGCTCGAGACCTATTGCGTCAACCTCAACAAGAAGGCGCGCGACGGCAAGATCGATCCGGTGATCGGACGCAATTCCGAGATCAACCGCGCGATACAGGTGCTGTGCCGCCGGCAGAAGAACAATCCGCTGTTCGTGGGCGAGGCCGGCGTCGGCAAGACCGCGATCGCCGAAGGCCTCGCCAAGCGCATCGTCGACAGCGAGGTGCCGGAGGTGCTGGCGGCTGCCACCGTGTTCTCGCTCGACATGGGCACGCTGCTCGCCGGCACGCGCTATCGCGGCGACTTCGAGGAGCGCCTCAAGCAGGTGCTGAAGGAGCTCGAGGCGCATCCCAACGCCATCCTGTTCATCGACGAGATCCACACCGTGATCGGTGCGGGCGCGACGTCGGGCGGGGCGATGGATGCCTCGAACCTGCTGAAGCCGGCACTCGCCTCGGGCACCATCCGCTGCATGGGCTCGACCACCTACAAGGAATACCGGCAGCACTTCGAGAAGGACCGCGCGCTGGTGCGGCGCTTCCAGAAGATCGACATCAACGAGCCGACGGTCGAGGACGCGATCGCGATCCTCAAGGGTCTCAAGCCGTATTTCGAGGATTACCACCGGCTGAAATACACCAATGAGGCGATCGAGGCCGCGGTGCAGCTCTCCTCGCGCTACATCCACGACCGCAAGCTGCCGGACAAGGCGATCGACGTGATCGACGAATCCGGTGCGGCGCAGATGCTGGTCGCCGAGAACAAGCGCAAGAAGACCATCGGCATCAAGGAGATCGAGACCACGATCGCCTCGATGGCGCGGATTCCGCCGAAGAGCGTGTCGAAGGACGACGCCGAGGTGCTCAAGCATCTCGAGCAGACCCTGAAGCGCACCGTGTTCGGTCAGGACAAGGCGATCGAGTCGCTCGCCGCCTCGATCAAGCTCGCACGCGCGGGCTTGCGCGAGCCGGAGAAGCCGATCGGCTGCTACCTGTTCTCCGGTCCCACCGGCGTCGGCAAGACCGAGGTTGCCAAGCAGCTTGCGGCCTCCCTCGGCGTCGAGCTCCTGCGCTTCGACATGTCCGAATACATGGAGCGGCACACCGTCTCGCGCCTGATCGGCGCGCCTCCCGGCTATGTCGGTTTCGACCAGGGCGGTCTGCTCACCGACGGCGTCGACCAGCATCCGCATTGCGTGGTGCTGCTCGATGAAATCGAGAAGGCGCATCCCGACCTCTACAACGTGCTGCTCCAGATCATGGACCACGGCCGGCTCACCGACCACAACGGCAAGCAGGTCAACTTCCGCAACGTGATCCTGATCATGACTACGAACGCTGGCGCGGCGGATCTCGCCAAGCAGGCGTTCGGCTTCACGCGCTCGAAGCGGGAAGGCGACGACCACGAGGCGATCAACCGGCAGTTCGCGCCGGAATTCCGCAATCGCCTCGATGCCATCGTCTCGTTCGGCCATCTCAGCGTCGAGGTGATCGGCACGGTGGTCGAGAAGTTCGTGCTTCAACTCGAGGCGCAGCTTGGCGATCGCGACGTCACCATCGAGCTGTCCGAGCCCGCCAAGGTCTGGCTGGTCCAGCATGGTTACGACGAGCAGATGGGCGCACGTCCCATGGCCCGCGTGATCCAGGAGCACATCAAGAAGCCGCTGGCCGACGAAGTGCTGTTCGGCAAGCTCAAGGGCGGCGGCCACGTTCGCGTCGTTCTCGTCAAGGACGAGGCCGACGAGACCAAGGAGAAGATCGGCTTCGAGTTCCTCGACGGCCCGGTCACGCCGAAGCAGGAGAAGCTCCCCGGCGCCCGCAAGCGTCCGCCGGGCAAGTCCAAGCCGGGCGGCCCCGGCGGCTCGAAGGGGCCGACCTCCAAGGGCCCGCTGGTCAAGGTCTGATCCGCGCGCAATGAATCAAAAGGCTGGCTGAAAAGCCGGCCTTTTTGCTTGTCGCAGCAGTGAGTGATTCTAAGTGCCGGTGTCGGGCGCGGGTGCCGCTGGCGGCCGCGGCTTCTTCGGCGCAGGCGGCCGCGTGCGGGCAGGAACCGACGGCTGCATCGTCACGATGACCGGATTCGGCTTGTGATCGGTTGCGGCGCCCGTTGCGGCATCGACCCCCATGCCGACGACACCGCCCAGCAGGAGATTGCCGGCAAAGCCGGCGGCCCCGCCGCCCTGAATGTCTCGGCTGAGCGGCACGATCTGCGGTTCATAGCCTTCCTTCTGGAAGGTGATGGAGATGTCGGCGTTCCGCTTGACGACCACGGCGCAGGGCGTCGTGCAGGTGGTCGGAACCTCCAGTCCGCTGACCACGGCTTCCACGCCCGAAGGTGTCGATGAGATGCTGATGTTTTCAGTCGTGCCGCGAGTCACAGACGCGCAGCCGCCCAGCATGACGCTGAGCGCCACAATTCCAAATGATCGCATGAAATGCCCCTTGTCCCATCGCCAATGAAGCGCAACCAAAGCGCGAGCGCAATCATTCTTGGGTGGCATGGTAAAACTACGGGTTGTCGCCGGCCGGGCGGTGACGCGCTATTCGCCGCGCAGGCGCTGGTCGTCCTGCACGCGGACGTGCTCCGCGCCGCGCGCGCCCGCGGGCGACAGCCGCAGCATGCTCAGCGCCGCGCCGCAGAGCGCGAAGCCGACGGCGGTGAGCAGCGCCATCCGCGTTCCCTCCAGCGGATAACGGCCGAGGAACAGCGCCACCAGCGCCGCACCCGTGGTCTGGCCGAGCAGTCGCGCCGTGCCCAGCATGCCGCTCGCGCCGCCGGCGCGCTCACGCGGGGCGGCGGCGATCATGGTGCGGTTGTTGGGGGTCTGGAACAGGCCGAAGCCGGCACCGGCCAGCGCCATCCGCCAGATCACGTCGAGCGGCGTCGGCGCCGCTGGCAGGAAGGCGAGCGCGCCAAGCCCGCAGGCGAAAAGCGTGAGCCCGATGCCGCCGAGCAGGCCGGCCGGATAATGCTCGACCAGGCGGCCGGCGAGGGGCGCTGCGAACGCCACCGCGATCGGCCATGGCGTGATCAACAGGCCCATATGCACCGCCGAATAGCCGAAGCGGCTCTGCAGGTAGAAGGGAATCGCGACGAAGGCCAGCATCTGCCCGCAGAACGAGGCGATCGAGGTCGCAATCGACAGTGCGAACACCGGGATGCGCAAGAGGTCGACCGGCAGCAGCGGCGACTTCATGTGGGTTTCGCGGTAGATCAGCAGCGCGCCGGCGACGAGAGCGATGGCGAACTGCACGAGGCAGGTGGCGGCGGCCTCGCCGTGCCCGACGCTGTCGACCGCGGCGATGCCGACGCCGAAGGTGATGGCGGACAGCCCCGCGCTTTGCCAGTCGAAGGAACGGCTCGCGGGCGTGGTGTGCGGCAGGCAGCGCAGGCCCAGCACCAGCGTCACCGCACCGAGCGGCACGTTGATGGCGAACAACCAGGGCCAGCTTCCGACCGCGAGGATGCCGGCGGCGAGCGTCGGGCCGATCGCGGCCGAGAAGGCGACGACGAGCGCGTTAAGCCCGATGCCGCGGCCGAGCTGGCTGCGCGGATAGGTGAAGCGCACCAGGGCCGAGTTGACGCTCATGATGCCGGCCGCGCCAAAGCCCTGGATGATGCGGGCGATCGTCAGCAGCGGCAGCGTATGCGCCAGCGCGCAAAATGCCGATGCCAGCGTGAACAGTGCAAGTCCGACCAGATAGACACGGCGATAGCCGACGATCTCGCCGAGCGAGGCGAGCGGCAAGAGCGAGATCGTGATCGCGAGCTGGTAGCCGTTGACGATCCAGATCGAGATAGCTGGGCTCGCGTCGAGGTCGGCCGCGATCGTCGGCAGCGCGACGTTGGCGATGGCGCTGTCGACGACGGCCATGATGATGCCGAGCGCAATGGTCAGCACCGCTCGGTTCCGCTGCGGCTGCGGCAGGCCGTCGGCATGCTCGATCGTAGTTGACGACATGGCAAACGTGTTCGGTTGAGGCGCGGTTGCTCGTCCGCAACTTGGTCCGACCCGGGATGGTTCCAGCCAAAGCCGACGGCTATTTCGGCTTCTGCGGCTCCTGAATCGCTCTGAGATAGTTTACCACGGCCTCGGCGTCGTCGCGGCCGAATCGAAACGTCGGCATGAAGCGGTGGATGCTGCTGTAGCCGTCCTGAAGGCGCTGCATGAAATCGGGATCGTAGAGCTTGTTCTCGCCGAGGCGACGAAACGGCGGCGCCACCTTGTTTGGGCTCGTGCCGGTCCTGCCGACCGCGTGGCACTGCGAGCACATCCGCTGCAACAGTGCTTCAGCGTGCCGCTGCTCAATGTTCTCGAAGTTCTTGGCTTGACCATCGGCGCTCCATAGCACGCCAACGGCCAGCAGAACCGGCGTGAACCTCTTCATCGAGCATTCCCCGTCATTCCCAGCGCAAGTCTGCCTTGCCCCAGACGTAGAATGCGACCAAGGCGATCGTTACTGCTATCGAGAAGATCAGGATGCGGCGATCCCAATCGATCCTCTCGTTCTCACCCCTTCTGAGAGTGAGAGCCGTGAACAGGGCCTTCATGGCAAATCGGCGCATCGGGAGCCTCGCGACGGCCGCAGGATGCCACGCCCGACGCAAGCGGGCTTGACGCAGCTCAAGGGCGGGCGCGCCTTACACCGGCGGCGGATTGCGGTCGGAGAAAGTCCCCCGCTGGTGCCAGTAGGGGTAGGGCAGCGTCACCTTGCTGGCGACATCGAGCTTGGCGATCTGATCCTTGGTCAGCGACCAGCCGATCGCGCCGAGGTTTTCGCGCAGCTGTGTCTCGTTGCGCGCGCCGATGATCAGCGTCGAGACGGTCGGACGCTGGAGCAGCCAGTTCAGCGCGATCTGCGAGACACTCTTGCCCGTCTCCTTCGCGATCTCGTCGATCGCATCGACGACGCGGTAGACATGCTCGTCCGGCACCGGCGGGCCGAAGTCGGCGGTCTTGGGCAGGCGGCTCACCTCGGGCTTCGGCTGGCCCCGGCGGATTTTTCCGGTGAGGCGGCCCCATCCGAGCGGCGACCAGACCACCGCCCCCAACCCCTGGTCGAGGCCGAGCGGCATCAGCTCCCATTCATAGTCGCGCCCGATCAATGAATAGTAGGTCTGGTTGGCAACGTAGCGCGGAAAACCGTGCTTGTCGGCGACTGAGAGCGACTTCATCAGGTGCCAGCCCGAAAAATTCGAGACGCCGACATAGCGGATCTTGCCGGCGCGCACGAGCACGTCGAGGGTCGCGAGCACCTCTTCAGGCGGGGTGAAGGCGTCGAAGCCGTGAAGCTGGAACAGGTCGATGTAATCGGTGCCGAGCCGGGCGAGCGAAGCATCGATGGCCGCGAGCAGATGCTGCCGTGACGATCCGATGTCGTTGGGGCCGTCGCCGAAGCGGAAGGTTGCCTTGGTCGAGACCAAAATCTTGTCGCGGCGGCCCTTTATGGCCTCGCCGAGAACACGCTCGGACTCGCCGAGCGAATAGACGTCGGCGGTGTCGAACATCGACACGCCGGCCTCGAGGCAGATATCGAGAAGGCGGCGCGCTTCGGTCGCGTCGGTCGTCCCCCACGCAGCAAGGCGGCCCACGCCGCCGAAAGTGCCTGTTCCCAAGCTCAAGGCGGGCACCATGAGGCCTGAGCGGCCCAAGCGTCGGTATTCCATCGATATGCTCCTCGGCTGGCCGCTGATTGATCCCTGCAGCCTTGGTCCTCGATGGTAGTGCAAGCACGCGCCGTGTCCTACGCCGCGCTCACATACCGGCCTTGCTTGGAAACGGCCTAGTCATGCAGGCGCATGTCCTCGACGACTGCGTCGGTCAGGCGCGCGCTGATCGTCGTCGCCGAAAGCTGAGCGACGCCTCTTGTTGCAGACGAGGGAAGGCAGACGGCCTCGCCGTCACGCGCCTGCCGCGGCAGGAGCGTCAGGCCCCAGCCCAGCACGACCAGCACCCTCCGATCCGCCTGTCGTGACATGAGTCCTCATGTGCGCCAGCCTGATGCCGGCGGGACGATCTGACAATCTGGATTGCCGAGCATCGCCTTCGCCCGAGGCGAAGGCTCGGACCGATGCCTGTCTTGATATCAATGCCGCAATTGACTCTGCCGGAAGTCGCGCGGGGACATCCCGAAATGCTCGCGGAAGACCCGGCCGAAATGCGAGAGGTCGTTGAAGCCCCAGGCGAAGGCGATCTCGCTGATGTGGCGGTGGGCGAGCACGGGGGTGGCGAGGTCGCGCCTGCATTGAGCAAGACGCTCACCGAGGACATAGCGCTGGAACGAGGTGTCCTCGTCGGCGAGGAGATCGTTCACGTAGCGGGAGGACATGCCGAGCGCCACTGCGGTATCGGACAGCGAGAGGTCGGGATCGGCAAGGTGAGCCCGGATATGCGCCTTCAGCCGGTAGAGCAGGGCGGAGCGATGCGTCGAGGACGGCAGCGGCGTCCTGCCCAGCCGTTCGCCCAGTGCCATGGCGAGGACATCGACGGCCTGTTCCGACAGAGCGGCGGCGTGGAGCGGATCGATCTGATCCGCGCTCTGGCACAGCCGGGCGATGAAGTCGTAGGCGATCCTCTGCAGCGGCGAATCTGGTCCGAAAGAGCTGGCGGTAAGGGCTTCGGTCGCGCCGAGCCGGCGCTGCAGCATCTCGCGCGGCACCTTGAAGATGGTCTGCGAAAATGTGCCGTTGAACTTCAGCTCATAGGGCCGGGTCGTGTCGTAGAGCGCGAACTCGCCGGGGTGGATCACGGTCTCGCGGCCGTCCTGCACCACGCCGCCGTCACCGCGATTGCCGAGCGCGACCAGCACGAAATCCTGATCCGAGCGCGCGATGCGCGAGGGCGTGCGAAATACATGCTGACGGTCCGAGCAGACCTCCGAGCATACAGCCTTGCCGAGCGGAGCCTGCGTGACCGAGCCGCGAAAGGCGCTGCCGAGGTCGGACTTGCAGTCCAGCCCGACGAAGACGTCGCAGACGATATCCTGCCAGAGCGCAAGCCGCCGGTGGCCGGGGCTGTCGTCCGTGGTGAACTGGATTGGCATCTGGAGAGCCTCCCTTTCACATCCCGCAAAATCGCGTGTTGGCGCAGCTCCGACCCAACCGGAGGCAAATCCCGTACCGGGCCGCGATCCCGTCCGGTCGAGTTTTCGTTCCGCGGCGGTCGAGCGCCCGGCCGCCGGGCTTGGCCAAATAGACTGCATCGGACGTGGCTTCCGATCAACCGGCAATGGAGGCGGCAATGGGCATCGAACATCCGAAATACAAGGTCGCAGTGGTGCAGGCGGCGCCCGCCTGGCTCGATCTCGACGCCTCGATCGACAAGTCGATCGCCCTGATCAGGGACGCCGCCGAGAAGGGCGCCAAGCTGATCGCCTTTCCGGAAGCGTTCATCCCCGGTTACCCCTGGCACATCTGGATGGATTCGCCGGCCTGGGCGATCGGCCGCGGCTTCGTGCAGCGCTATTTCGACAATTCGCTCTCCTACGACAGTCCGCAGGCCGAGCGGCTGCGCGATGCCGTGCGCAAGGCGAAGCTTACCGCCGTGATCGGCCTTTCCGAACGCGATGGCGGCAGCCTTTACCTGGCGCAATGGCTGATCGGGCCGGACGGCGAGACCATCGCAAAGCGCCGCAAGCTGCGGCCGACCCATGCCGAGCGCACCGTCTATGGCGAGGGTGACGGCAGCGATCTTGCCGTGCATGCGCGGCCCGACATCGGTCGCATCGGCGCGCTCTGCTGCTGGGAGCACCTCCAGCCGCTGTCGAAATACGCGATGTATGCGCAAAACGAGCAGGTGCATGTCGCGGCCTGGCCGAGCTTCTCGCTCTACGATCCCTTCGCGCCGGCGCTCGGCGCTGAGGTCAACAACGCCGCTTCGCGTGTCTACGCGGTGGAAGGCTCCTGCTTCGTGCTCGCGCCTTGTGCGACAGTCTCGCAAGCGATGATCGACGAACTCTGTGATCGGCCGGACAAGCACGCGCTGCTGCATGCCGGTGGCGGCTTTGCTGCGATCTACGGCCCCGACGGCAGCCAGATCGGCGACAAGCTCGCGCCGGACCAGGAAGGGCTGTTGATCGCCGAGATCGATCTCGGCGCCATCGGCGTCGCCAAGAACGCCGCCGATCCTGCCGGGCATTATTCCCGGCCCGACGTGACGCGGCTACTGCTCAACAAGAAGCGGTACCAGCGCGTCGAGCAGTTCGCGCTGCCGGTCGACACCGTCGAGCCCGCGGACATCGGCGCAGCGGCGAGCTGAGAGGGTTGATCATGGAATCCGCAATTCCCCTGCATCTCGAGACTCAGCGCTCGCGCCACAAGCGGGTGCCGGACGATTATCAGCCGCCATACCCGTCGTTCGTGGCGCGCTACAAGCCCGCGGTCAGTCGTGTCGTCATGGCCTATTTCGGCGTGCAGTATCGCGGCGCCGCACCGGCGGCGGCGATGGAGGCGCTCGCTGAAATCGGCGGCCGGTTCGCCGGCGAGTGCGGTCCCTCGCATTGGGACCGCGCGCAATATCTCGACCACACCGGCCATGAGAACGTCGTCTCGGTGGCCTATTGGGACGACATCGCGCGTTTCGACGCCTGGTTCGAACCGGGGCGTGAGGCCTGGACCGCAAGGCAGCGCGAGGGCGTCGGCACCTTCATCGAGGTGCTGCGTCCCGCACTGGCGCGGCACGAGACGCTGTTCTCCTCGCTCGGCCGGCCCGAAGGCGTGGCAGTCATCGCCGACGGCATGAGCGGCGAGGTGCAGGAGCACGCCTATTGGGGCGGCATGCGTGACCGCATCCCGCTGTCGCAAACCGATGCGCTGGCGCCCGGCGGTGCTCCGGAGCTGGTCCGCGATGGCGCGCGGCTGCGGGTGAAGGCTCACGACAATCTCTGCCTGATCCGCTCCGGGCAGGACTGGAGTGACACCGAGGCCTCCGAGCGAAAGCTCTATCTCGACGACGTCGAGCCGGTGCTGCGCGAGGGCATGGATTTTCTGAGCGACGACGGGCTCGGCATCGGCTGCTATGCCAACCGCTACATGCGCGTGCTCGCGGCCGAGGGCAGCGCGAGCGAAAAATCCTACGGCCAGAGCTGGTGGAAGAGTCTCGCCGCCCTGGAGCGCTGGGCAGAGTCGCATCCGACCCATGTCAGGATCTTCGGCGCGGCGATGAAGTACCTCTCGACGCTCGGACCCTCGGCAAAGCTGAGGCTCTATCACGAGGTCACGGTGGCGGCCGCGGACGAGCAGTTCTTCGAATATCTGAACTGTCACCCGAAGACCGGCATGCTGGCGGCGGTCGAAACGGTCGGCGCCTAGGCCACGCAATGGCCGAGCAGCTCGGGATGCGCGGCGCAGATGTGATGCGCGCCGGCGTCCCTCAGCTCGGCCTCGCTGCCATAGCCGTAGAGCACGCCGATCGCGGTCATGCCGTTGGTGCGAGCACCGACCACGTCATGGCTGCGGTCGCCGATCATGATCGCCTGTTTCGGGTCGACCTCCGCCTCGTCGAGCGCGTAGCGCAGCAGGTCGCGCTTGTCGACGCGCGTCCCATCGAGCTCGGAGCCGAACACGCGCTCGAAATAGGGCTTCAGGCCAAAATGATCGACGATGCGGGTGGCGTAGACCGCGGGCTTGCTGGTGGCCACGAACATGCGCGGCGTTGTCGCGGCCAGCGTTGCCAGAGTATCCGTGATGCCGGCATAGGCCTCGTTCTCGAACAGGCCGACATCGCTGAAGCGCTCGCGATAGAGCAGCAGCGCGCGGTCGGCGAGTTCCTCGCTGCCGGTGAGCTTTTGCAGGCTGGCATGCAGGGGCGGACCTATGCACCAGGTCAGCTCGTCCTCGTCCGGCACCGCGAGGTTCAGGCGCTCCAGGGCGTACTGGATCGAGCGGGTGATCCCGGGCTTGGGATTGGTCAACGTGCCGTCGAGATCGAAATAGATCGTAACCATGTTGCCGTGCCTGTGTTGATACCGCCGTCCGTTGTTTGACCTAAACGAGGCCACGGGCCAAGGCAACGCGCCAAGACAAGACGCAACAGCTCTCACGCCGAAATCCCCCCTACTGAGGTCGCTTACCGTTTAACGCTCGCTATTGGCGTGAGGGAAGCGTAGACTCGCGCCATCACCGCCCTTCCCATGGCATCCACCGGTGACTGAGGGTCTCGAGCGCTCCCGCCGACTGAGCAGGAGCATGCATGTCTCAATTTCGTCTGGCCGAATGGATCGTGCCGCCGGTGGTCGTTCCATTGTTTCTCCTGCTTCTGGTCGCCGCTGCGGCTGTCCTGCATGGATAGGAAAGGCGCCCGTGTGAGTGCGATTCTTTTCGCATTGACGCTCGGCACATTGTCGCAAGGCGCCGCCGCGGCAGGACCGGAATGCCGCGTGATCGAAAGCACGAGCGGTCGTCTCGCCTGCTACGACGCCGCGTTTCCTCCGAAGGAGAAAACGCCCGTTGCTGCGGAGAACAAGACGTCCCGCGCCGCTTACAAGGACCCGTTCGTTGCGGAAGAGGCCAGAACCGCAGCGAAGCTGAAGAACATCTGCCGCGGCTGTTGAGGGGGGCTCATTCGCCGCGTTTTGCAGCCGGCCAAAGGAAGTTCCCCGTGGTCAGCGAAACAACTTATGTCGTGCAAGCCTTCAACCCCGGCAAGGGCGGAAATTTGAAGCCGGGATCTCCGATCGTCTGCAAGTCGGAAAGCGGCGCGCTGTGAACGGCCGAGAGACTGGCATTGATCAAACTCGCCGTCGTTGCGTTCTCGTCGAGCGGCGATCCCGAAATGGGCGACTATGACGACGAGCCCAAGATATTATTCCGGAAGGGCGAGCTGCCGGCGTCCTTCGACTGAGTTCGGGCTTGGGATCGAAACGAAATTTTCAGGAGAGGCTGGATGAGCGAGCGACTTGAAACACTGAAGAAGGCCCGCGATCGCATGATCGAGGACAGGGACGCGCATGCGAAAGTGCTGGCCGCTCCCTTTGTGCGCGACACGGCCGAGCGAGCGCGCAACAAGTTCGTGGAGATCCAGGCGCTGATCGATGCGCTCGACCGCGCCATTCGCGGCGAAAGCCCGGTTCCAATCAAAAACTAGACCGGCAAGCGACAACACTGGCGGAGCGTTCATCGCCGATGGCCGCTGCCGCTCCCTCATTATTGTCTCGCCCATTCGACGATCGCGGTTGTCTCCGCTCCTGCCTGGATTTCGCGTAGGCTCGCAAATTCAGTCTCGGTAGATCGCTGTCGCCTTCGAGCGCTTGGTCGGACCACAGCCCCGTGGCCGGCCAGATGGTCAGATAGAGCAGTTTCAGGCCGCGAGCTGCCAGTGCCTTCTCGTAGAGCGGGCGCGCCTGCACATTGGTGGCGCGGGCGAGATCCACCGATTGGACCAGGAAGGGCAGGGTGGACAATCCGAGCACCGGATCGAGCCTCGAAAGCGCCCCCGCGAAGGCATCGCCTCCGGCGATCCGACGGTCGATCGTGGCGCGCGGCATCTCGCCAGAATTGATCTTGAGGGCGTTTTCGGAGGCGTTCGCGACGGTCACAAAACCGTGCGTCCTTTCGGAGACGCGGCTGGCGAAGGTCGCGAGCCCGATCTCGGAGATGTTATTCTCGGGGTATTCCGTGGTCATCTGCCAGGAGACCTGCGCCAGACCTGCGCCATGGCCGGCGCGGCGGTCAGGAGGAGTGCGGTGAGGGCCAGGATCGCCCGGATCCGTTTGGCGAGGGAGCGCATTGGGAAAGGCAGGTCAGGCAGCATATTGGCAACTCATCGAACCATGGCAGGATGCCACAATCTGGCGGATCATCTTGTTGCACGCCGCACCGGCGCGCGCCACGGGCTCGCCTGCCCGCGGTGGATGCAGATTGCATGGCGCGTCATCACTGTACTGTTTGTTTCGGCGACAGCGGTGGCAGCAGAGGACAGCTCGCCCGCGAGCTCCGACGTCGCCGTCCCCAGTGCCGAAGAGCCCGCCAAGCCGGCGGAGAAATCCACCGACGCGCGCGAGAGCGACACGCGGGAGTCGATCTGCCTGATCGTCGAGGCGGCCGCGCGCGATGCCAACCTGCCGCTGGAGTTCTTCGCCCGCGTGATCTGGCAGGAGAGCCGCTTCCAGGCCGATGCCGTGGGGCCCATGACGCGCAGCGGCGAGCATGCGCAGGGGATCGCGCAATTCATGCCGGGCACCGCGAGCGAGCGTGGGCTGCTCAATCCCTTCAATCCGGTACAGGCGCTGCCGAAGTCGGCCGAATTCCTGAACGAGCTGCGCAACCAGTTCGGCAATCTCGGCCTCGCTGCCGCCGCCTACAATGCCGGGCCGCGCCGGGTGCAGGAATGGCTCGCCGGCACCGGTCCGATGCCGGAGCAGACACGCAACTACGTTCTCGCCATCACCGGCACATCCGTCGATGCCTGGGCCAAGGCAGGGGGCACCGGCAAGGGGCCGCCAAGCGCGCCACCGACGGGCTGCCGCGATCTGATGGCCCTCCTGAAGCGCGCTCCGAATGCCTTCGTCGCCGAGCTGGAGCAGCATGTCGAGCTTGCCGCCGCAAAGATCTGGGGCGTGCAGCTCGCCGCCGGCTTCGACCGCAACAGGGCGCTGGCGATGTATTCCCGCGCCGTCACCCGGCTCGGCCCCGTGATCGGAGAACGCGATCCGAGCCTGCTAAGCTCGGTGATGCGCAGCCGCGGCACGCGCGCCTTCTATCAGGTGCGCATCGGCGCCGACACGCGGAGCGAGGCGGACGAACTCTGCGGTCGAATCCGCAAGTCAGGCGGGGCTTGCTTCGTGCTGAAGAACCGTGGTGTGAGCGGGTAGGGCATTCCGGAACGACGGTCGCGAGCGCCACGCCTGCATGCCAGCCCCGCCGCCCGCTTGCTTGACGCCAGCCCTCGCTTTGCCCGTTATGCCAGCACGATTCCTCACCCCGGCCCAAGACTCCCGTGGCGCTTCCTCCGCTCGATTCACCTCAATGGCAAAGCCCGTGGCGCGCCTTTGCGTGGGGGCTGCGCTCGATCACGCAGACGATCCTCACAATTGTGCTGTTCGTGACCTATCTCGGAATCGGCGCGCTCGCTCACGACACCCATTTCAGTCTGCTCTGGGCGCTCTGCTCGACGCTTTTCGTATGGGCAGGTCCGGCGCAGATCATCCTGATCACGACGCTCGGCTCCGGTGCGACCGTCATCCAGTCCGCAATCGCGGTCACCGTCAGTGCGATCCGCCTGTTTCCGATGGTGGTCTCGGTGCTGCCGCTGATGCGCACGCCGACGACCAAGAGGCGCGAGCTGGTATTTGCCGCTCACCTCACCGCGGTGACGCTGTGGGTCGAATGCCACCGCTTCCTGCCGCAGGTGCCGCGCGAGCGGCGCATCGCGTTCGTCCACGGGCTCGGCTGCGGCCTGGTCTCGGTGTGCCTTACCGCCAATGCGGTCGGCTATTTCCTTGCCGCCAATCTCACGCAGACGCTTGGCGCGGCGATCCTCTTGCTGACGCCGTTGTCCTTCCTGTTCTCGACCGCGCGCAACAGCCGCGAGGTCGCCGATGTCGTCGCGCTCGCGCTGGGGATGTTGCTGTATCCGCTGGCCGCGAAGATGAACTCCGGCCTCGACATCCTCGTCAGCGGCCTGATCGCGGGCACGATCGCCTATGGCGTGCATTGGTGGCGGGAGGTGCGCGCATGAGCTATGCGCAGTTCATCGGCGACTGGCATGCGCTAGCGGTGCTGTTCGTCGCCGGCGTCGTTCCCAACCAGATATGGCGGATGCTGGGCCTGTGGTTCGGCGGCGGCCTCGACGAGGGCTCCGAGCTTCTGGTCTGGGTGAGGGCGGTCGCGACCGCGATCCTGGCCGGCGTCATCGCCCAGATCGTGGTCGAGCCGCCGGGCGCGCTCGCTAGCGTGCCGGATGTCCTGCGCTATGGCTCAGTCGGCGCCGGCCTCGTGGTCTTCCTGCTGACCCGCCGCTCGATCTTCGCGGGCGTGGTCGCGGGCGAAGTCTTCATGCTGGCCGGCAAGTGGTGGTTGGGTTAAAACCCCGGCGAACAGCAGGGAACTGGAAATATGGTTCGCGAAAACGAGCTCCGCGAAGGCGAGGTCGCCATCGAGCTGCCCCCGACCGGGGATGCCGGCCTCGTCTTCATCGGCCGCATCCGCACGCCCTGGACCTCGCGGCTGGAGACGCCGCGGCAGGGGCGGCATGACGGCCCGATATGTCGGCTCGAGATCTTCGAGCCGTTCCTGCTGGCGATCAAGGGCGTCGATTTCTACAGCAATCTCGAAGTGCTCTACTGGCTCGACAAGTCGCGCCGCGACATCCTCCTGCAAAGCCCGAAGAACAACGAGAAGACCCGCGGCGCCTTTTCGCTGCGCTCGCCGGTTCGGCCCAATCCGATCGGCACCTCGATCGTGAAGCTCGTTGGCATCGAGGGCAACGCGATCCTGGTGCGCGGGCTCGATTGCATCGACAATACGCCGCTGATCGACATCAAGCCCGACCGCTGCGAGTTCACCCCATTGGCCGCGCCGCAGCCGGGGGATTTCCAGACCGAATAGGGGGGCGCTCCGCTCTAACGTCGTCGTTGCGAGGAGCCCTTGCGGCGAAGCAATTCAGACTGTCTCGGCGGGAGCAGTCTGGATTGCTTCGCTTCGCTCGCAATGACGAGTGGGAGAGACTTAGACCGCCTGCAACGCCGCGATTAGCTTGGTTGCGTTCTCTTCCAGCACCTTGACGTCTTCCTTGCGGCTGGCGGGCGGCAGCATGGCCACGCCGTCGTGGCGCGGCATCACGTGCATGTGCAGGTGAAACACCACCTGTCCGCCGGCGGCCTCGTTGAACTGCTGCACGGTGATGCCGTCGGCCTTGAACGCCTTCATCGCAGCGGCGGCGATCTTGTGCGCGCCGCGGGCGACATGCGCATAGTCGTCGGGCTTGATGTCGAGGATGTTGCGGGCAGGGGCCTTCGGGATCACCAGCGTGTGGCCGGGCACCCGCGGCATGATGTCGAGGAATGCGAGCACATGCTCGTCCTCATAGACCTTGTGACAGGAGAATTCGCCGCGCAGGATCTTCGCGAAAATGTTGTTGGGATCGTAGGCGGTCATGGCTGCGGCTCCTCGAGATTTTTGCCTACTGTCACCAGCGGCGCGAGGGCGTCAAGGCGCCTCGTCGACGCCTTTGCGGAACGGGCCGAGCTCGGCGAGCTCCCGCCCAGCCTCCGCGACATAGGCGCGCTCGCGCTTGAGGTAATCGTCGATGGCGCGGCGCAGGCCGGGATCGGCGATGAAGTGGGCGGAATGGGTCGTCCGCGGCAGGTAGCCGCGCGCGATCTTGTGCTCGCCCTGCGCGCCGGCCTCGACATTCCCCAAGCCGTGTTTGATCGCGAAATCGATCGCCTGATAGTAGCAGACCTCGAAATGCAGGAAGGGATGATGCTCGACCGCGCCCCAGTTGCGGCCGAACAGCGTGTCCGAGCCGATGAAGTTGATCGCGCCCGCGATCCAGCGATCGTTACGGCGGGCCATCACCAGCAGCACATCCTGGCTCATGGTCTCGCCGATCAGCGAGAAAAATTCCCGCGTCAGATACGGCCGGCCCCATTTGCGTGAGCCGGTCTCCATGTAGAACGTGAAAAACGCATCCCATGCGTCTTCGGTGATATCGCGGCCCGTGAGCCAATGGATCGTGACGCCGGCGGCCAGTGCGTCGCGCCGCTCGCGCTTGATCGACTTGCGATGGCGCGAGTTCAGCGTCGCCAGGAAGTCGTCGAAGCTCGCAAAACCCTCATTGTGCCAGTGGAACTGCTGGTCGGTGCGCTGGAGGAAGCCGTGCCGGGCCAGTAGCTTCCACTCAGCCTCGCGCGCGAAGGTGACGTGGACCGAGGAGGCCTTGCTGACGCCGCACAGCGCCACCAGCCCGCTCGCCAGCGCTTCCGTGATGCGCTCGTGGTCGACGCCGTCTCGGACCAAGAGCCGAGGGCCGGTCGCGGGCGTGAAGGGAACCGAGACCTGCAGCTTCGGGTAATAGCGCCCGCCCGCACGCTCATAGGCGTCGGCCCAGCCGCGGTCGAACACGTACTCACCTTGAGAGTGCGATTTCAGATAGCAAGGGACGATGCCAGCGACGCGGCCGTCGAGCTTGGCCACGAGATGCCGCGGGCCCCAGCCGGTGCGGATTGTGGCTGAACCTGATTTCTCGACGGCGGATAGAAATGCGTGGGAGACGAAGGGGTTATAGGCAGGCTTTGAGAGTCCGAGGGAATCGCCTGGAAGTCCGGACGAGGTTCCCTTGCCATGTCCGTTACAAGCCGTGCCGGGATTGGCGCAGGCGTCCCAATCCTCAGCAGATACCTCGCCAATCGAGGGTACAGCCTCGAGCGTGATTTCAGATGATGCCATCGTGCCCAAGATCGTGCATTGCAGCAGTGACTTCAAGAGGGCGTCCCAAGAGGGCGTCCTAAGGCACGAACCCCTCGAAGATCATCTGATCCGCATATTGCCCGACCCGCGTCCGCTGCTCGGGCGTGCGCACGGTCCAGCCCAGCAGGGCGCAGCCAAAGACGTTGCGGGCGATCCAGGGGGCGGGGGCCGGGAGGTGGTCGACCTTGAAGGCGACGAAATGCGGCTGGGTCTGGAAGCCGTGGCGCAGGTACAGCATGCTGTCGCGCTGCTCTCGGGTCAGGTAGGCCCAGTACTCGTCCTCATAGCTCCGCTGCGCGACGATGCCGCGCGGGCGGGAGGGCAACAATTCGCGCAGAGCCAGCACCTGGTCGGGGTCGAAGGACATGCCGACCGCTGCCCCCTGATAGGACGCCAGCACCTCGGCCATCCGCTTCACCAGCTTGCGGTCGCCGCCAAAATGGCTCTTCACCTCGATCACCAGCGGCACGCGGCCGGCCACCATGGCGCAGAGGTCGGACAGCGACATCATCCGCTCGTCGGTATCCCTAAACTTGATCGCCTTCAGTTCGGCGGCGGTCTTCTTGACCAGATCGCCGGTCGCCTCGGTGAGGCGGCCGAGCGCATGGTCGTGATGCACCATAGCCTCGCCGTCGGCGGAAAGCTGGATATCGACCTCGATCGAGAAATTGCCAGCGATGGCAGCCTGCACCGCGCCCGGCATGTTCTCGACGATGCCGCGGGAAATGTCGTGCAGGCCACGATGGGCGACCGGCCGGGCTGTCAGCCAATCAGGAGCGCGCATTCGCGTCAGGCGACCTCGAACACGCCTTCGACCTCGACCGCCGCATCCGCGGGGAGCGAGGCGACGCCGACGGTGGTGCGGGCGTGGCGGCCCTTGTCACCGAAGGCGGCGACCATCAGGTCGGAGGCGCCGTTCAGCACCTTCGGCCCGTCCAGGAAGTCCGGGGCGGAGTTGATGAAGCCGCCGAGGCGCACCACGCGGACGACCTTGTCGAGGTCGCCGAGGGCAGCCTTGACCTGGGCCAGCAGGTTGACGGCACAGCCGCGGGCGGCCGCGGCCCCTTCTTCGATGGTCACTCCGGCGCCGAGCTTGCCCTTGGCGATCAGCTTGCCGGCGGGATCGAAGCAGACCTGGCCGGAGACGAACAGCAGATTGCCGGTGCGCACGAACGGCACGTAATTGGCCACGGGGGTGGGGGCCTCGTGCAGCTTGATGCCCTGTTCCGCCAGTTTCTGCTCGACCGTGCCCGCCATCTTCGACCTCGTTGTCCAAAATTCATCCGCTCCGGCGCGTCCGTTGGCGGCCGGGCGCGCCCTGTTTCGCCCATCGTGCAGCCACATGCAAGCAACCGGAAGGCCCGCATTTTGTTGAGGCAGGGCAGGCGGTTCGGGGTGAGGGTCGCAAATTTACGTGAAACGGCCTCAGTTGCGGCGCAATGGAACGGTCATTAAAATGTCGAATCTGCGCTTCCCCAAGGACGCATCTTCAAGGAACAGACATGGTGCACCTTTTCCGGACTTCACTCGGTGTGATGGCGCTCGCGGCAGCCGTCTTTGGAGCCGGGGGCGGGGCTTACGCAGCCAGCGGTCCGTTTCTCGCGCATCAGGCGCTCTATGACCTCAGTCTGGTGAAATCGCGCTCCAATTCGGTCAACAGCGCGCGCGGGCGCATCCTCTACAACTTCACCGGAAGCTCGTGCGAGGGCTATACCTCCGAATTCCGCCAGGTCTCCGAGCTCGACAGCGGCGAGGGCAAGATCACGCTCAGCGACCTCCGCTCCAATTCCTGGGAGGACGCTGCGGGCAAAAGCTATCGCTTCAAGATCGAGACGCGGATGAACGAGGCCGACGCCGGCCGGGTCGACGGCTCCGCGGAACGCGACGGCGACCACATCAACGTCAAGCTGAAGCTGCCGGCGCCGAAGAGCTTTACCCTCGACGGCAAGATCGTGTTCCCGACCGAGCAGATCCAGCGCATCATTGCCGCCGCCAAGGACGGCAAGTCGCTGCTCGAGCTGTCGGTTTATGACGGCTCCGACGACGGCCAGAAGGTCTACAACACGCTGACCGTGATCGGCCAGCCGATCCCCGCCGAGCGCGCCGGCTCGTCCGATCCGTCGACGTCCGACGAGCACATGAAATCGCTCAAGCGCTGGCCGGTCACCGTCAGCTATTTCGACCGCGAAGCCCAGCATAAGGAAGGCGAGCAAACCCCCGTCTATGCGATGGCGTTCGAGCTCTACGAAAACGGTGTCTCGCGCCAGCTCGTGCTTGATTACAACGATTTCGTGATCTCCGGCGCGATGGGCAAGTTCGACGTCAAGGACAGCAAGCCCTGTAATTGAGGGCGAGGCGTCTAGCCCTTGTCGCACTCTGCGTCTACGCTTGCTCCCAACCACAAACCTCCGGGAGCAAGCCTATGCCCAAGCTCGATCATCTCCGCCCCAGCGGCCTGCACCACAATCCGGCCTATTCCCATGTCGTCACCGCCACAGGTGCGCGCACGATCTACATCTCCGGCCAGGTGTCGGTGGACGAGGAAGGGCGGATCGTCGGCGAAGGCGATATTGCCGCGCAGACCACCCAGGTGATGCAAAATCTCGGCCACGCGCTGAAGGCGGCCGGTGCGAGCTACGCCAACATCGTCAAGATCACGACCTTCGTCGTGAACTACAAGCCGGAGCTGCGCCCGATCATCGGCAAGGCCCGCTCCGCCTTCTTCGAAGGGATGGAGCCGCCGGCCTCGACCCTCGTCGGCGTCTCCGCGCTCGCCGCGCCGGAATGGCTGATCGAGATCGAGGCGATCGCGGTCGCGGATTAAGTCGAGGCCGGCGAGCACCCTCAGGCCGCGCTGAAGCGGGAATTGTCCGAGGAGCTCGGCATCGACGTCGATCCAAGCGGGATGATCTATGTCGGACGATATACCGCGCCTGCGGCGCACGAGCCTGGCCGGCAAGTCGATGCGGAAGTCTTCCGCATCGTCATCGCGCACCCGGTCGCTCCCGGAGCGGAGATTGAGGAGATTCTCTGGCTCGATTCGTCCACGCCCGGAGCCTTAAAGCTTGCACCTCTGACGCGCGACAGGCTGCCTCCGCTGTGCTCGCGGCCGGCCAAAACGATGGATTAGTCCAGACTCACGTTTGATACATCCTGCAGAGCGGCCATCGCATCATCGGCCCTGTCGACGGGTACGAAGAGATGGTCGTGGTGGAAAGCCGAAACGGCGTTCACGCTGATGCCGGAGTCAGCCAGATGTGCGGTGATGGCCGCAAGAAAGCCCACCGCATCGAGCGCGGAGTGAACCGTCAAGGTGATCAAACGCGAGGGGAATTCGTAGCGCAATCCCACGGCTTCGGCTTCGTCACGCAGGATCACCAGCGTCGTTCCTTCCCGCTCGCGGAATGTCAGCAGCGGGCTGATCGCCGCCGGAACGCGCTCGTTTGCCGGAATCGTGCAGAACACGAAGATGCCAGGCCGCAGCTCCGGCTTCATGTGTCTCAGCAGCGCGGTGAGGTCTCGTTCCCCCGACATCACTCCTGCGCCTTCTCCGGCCCGTCATACGCAATGCCGCGGATCACCGCGGCGCTGCCGAATTTCTTCCGCAAACTGTCCACCGCGCGCTCGGCATGGGCGGCGCGGCGGTCGAGCATGTCGGTGTCGTCGGAGGCCGAGCCC
Organism: Bradyrhizobium sp. Bra64; assembly: GCF_024519875.1. Taxonomy (NCBI): domain Bacteria; kingdom Pseudomonadati; phylum Pseudomonadota; class Alphaproteobacteria; order Hyphomicrobiales; family Nitrobacteraceae; genus Bradyrhizobium; species Bradyrhizobium sp. Bra64. The sequence goes on from NZ_JALJRD010000005.1 coordinate 33,789, forward strand.
TCGCGCAGCGCGCTGACGCCGGCGCCCATCAGGCGGAAGGCGGTGCCGTCGATCTCCTTGGCCAGCATCTCGCGGCAGATCGAGAAGATCTTGGCGGCGAGCTGCGTCGGCGCTGCGATCGACTGCGAGCGGGTGCGCTGGCGGAAATCGGCGGTCTTCAGCTTCAACGTGACGGTGGATCCGGCAAGCTCGCTGCTCTTGAGCCGCGACGAGGTCTTCTCGCACAGCCGCCACAAGATCTTCTCCAACGTCGCGAAATCGCGGATGTCGGTCTCGAAAGTGGTCTCGCTCGAGATCGTCTTGGCGCCCCGATCTGGCTCGACGCGGCGGTCGTCGATGCCGCGCGCGAGCCGCCATAGCCGGCGGCCGTCGCTCGGAAACTGCCGCATCATCTCGATCTCGTCGGCCTTCTGCAGATCGGCGATGATGCGGAAGCCGCGCTGAACTAGGCGCTCCTGCGTGGCCGGTCCGACACCGAAGATGAAGCCGACCGGCCTCGAAGCCAGCATCAAACGCGCTTCTTCCTGGTCGAGCGCGGCGAAGCCGCGGGGCTTGTCGAGGTCGGAGGCGATTTTGGCCAGGAACTTGTTGCAGGACAGGCCGACCGAGACGCTGATGCCGATATCGCGCTCGATGTTGCGCGCGAACCGCGCCAGCACCTTGGCCGGGATCATGCCGTGCACCCGCTCGGTGCCGGAGAGATCGAGGAAGGCCTCGTCGATCGAGAGCGGCTCGACCAGCGGTGTCAGCGCCTGCATGGCCTGCCGCACCTCGCGGCCGACGCGGACGTATTTCGCCATGTCCGGCCGGATCACGGTCGCATGCGGGCAGGCTTCCAGCGCCTTGTACATCGGCATCGCCGAGCGCACGCCATAGGTGCGCGCGATGTAGCAGGCGGCGGACACGACGCCGCGTTTTCCCCCGCCGATGATGACGGGCCTGTCGGCGATCTCAGGATTGTCGCGCTTCTCGACCGTCGCGTAGAAGGCGTCGCAGTCGATATGCGCGATGGTAAGGCTCGCGAGCGCGCGGTGGCGGACGAGGCGAGGAGAGCCGCAGGCGGAACAGCGCCGCACGCCCGCATCCAGATCGGCCGAACAATCCCGGCAGAAGCAGCGGGGCCCGGCCGGATCGGGAGCGCTCACGGCACGTCGCGCTCCCAGGTCCGGTCGCCCAGTGCGTCACCGAGGACCTGCCGGGCCGCAGCCACGTTGGTGGGGTGCAGTTCCGCGGAGCTGGCAAAGGCCTTCACGGTGGCGTCATCGCGCATCACGAAATCGAGCACGCTGAGCAGGAAACCGGGATCCGAGGCGGCGTTCCGGAGCGACTCCGGGCCGACGCCTGTCTCAGCCAGGAACAGGCCCAGCCGCTCAGGATCGCCCGCGACGAAAGACAGGGCCTGAATCGCAACGATTTCAGCGACTTCGCGAGGGTTGTGAACAGGCTTTTTCAAGGGGCCGGTTTGCCTTTCCGTTAACTTTAGGTGTCTACTTTGAAACCATCATGCCCGAGTCTCTGGACCCTCGACAAGCAACTGGAAACCACATCGCAGAAAGTGGGCACTCGGGTTTAACGAAACTAGAGCGAATTCGAGGCTAGTTTGAATCCAGTTTTTGAAGCGCCGGCGAGCGGCGCCTGAGGCGCTACATGCATCGGTCTGCGGACCAAACAGGAGGGCGGGATGGCTAAGACCGTCCTGATCGTGGAAGACAACGAGCTCAACATGAAGCTCTTCCGCGACCTGTTGGAGGCGCACGGCTACCAGACCACGGGCACCAGCAACGGCTACGAGGCGCTCGATCTCGTCCGCAAGATGCGGCCCGACCTCGTGCTGATGGATATCCAATTGCCGCAGGTCTCCGGGCTCGAGGTGACGCGCTGGATCAAGGACGATCCGGAGCTGCGCTCCATCCCGGTCGTCGCGGTCACGGCGTTCGCGATGAAGGGCGACGAAGAGCGCATCCGCGAAGGCGGCTGCGAAGCCTATTTGTCCAAGCCGATCTCGGTCGGCAAGTTCATTGAGACGGTCCGGCGTTTCATCGGATAGGAAGTGAGTTCAAAGTGTCCGCGCGTATCCTCGTCGTCGATGACGTCCCTGCCAACGTCAAGCTGCTCGAAGCCCGTCTGTCCGCCGAATATTTCGACGTGATGACCGCCTCCAACGGCGCCGAGGCACTTGCGATCTGCGCCCGCGCCGAGTGCGACATCATCCTGCTCGACGTCATGATGCCCGACATGGATGGCTTCGAGGTCTGCCGCCGCCTCAAGACCGATCCGACCACGCACCACATTCCGGTCGTGATGGTCACCGCGCTCGACAGCCCCGCCGACCGCAATCGCGGGCTGGAAGCCGGCGCCGACGACTTCCTGACAAAGCCCGTCTCCGACGTCGTGCTGATCGCCCGCGTGCGCTCGCTGACGCGGCTGAAGATGATGACGGACGAGCTGCGCATGCGCGCCATCACCTCGCTCGAGATCGGCATGCAGGCGCCGGAGCGCACTGCGGTCGCCGACACCGGCAAGGGCGGCCGCATCCTGCTGGTCGACGACCGCGAGTCCTCCTATGAACGGCTGGCGGGCCTGCTCGCGGCCGAGCACACCGTCGATGTCGAGCCGAACCCGACGGAAGCGCTGTTCCACGCCGCCGAGGGCAATTACGACCTGCTGATCGTCTCGCTCGACCTCAACAATTTCGACGGCCTGCGGCTCTGCAGCCAGGCGCGCTCGCTGGAGCGCACACGGCACGTGCCGATCCTGGCGATCGCGGACCCCGAGAACTCGACACGGCTGCTGCGTGGGCTCGAGATCGGCGTCAACGACTATCTGCTGCGTCCCATCGACAAGATCGAACTGCTGGCGCGCGCCCGCACCCAGATCCGCCGCCGCCGCTACACCGACCACTTGCGCGACAACGTGCAGAACTCGATCGAGATGGCGATCACCGACGCGCTCACCGGCCTGCACAATCGCCGCTACATGGAGAGCCATCTGGCGACGCTCGCCGAGCAGGCCGCGACCCGCGGCAAGCCGCTCGCGCTGATGATCCTGGACATCGACTACTTCAAGTCGATCAACGACAATTACGGCCACGACGCCGGCGACGACGTGCTGCGCGAATTCGCGGTGCGCGTGCGCAAGTCGATCCGCGGCATCGATCTGGCCTGCCGCTACGGCGGCGAGGAGTTCGTCATCGTGATGCCGGAGACCGATCTCCACGTCGCCGGCATGGTCGCCGAGCGCCTGCGCCGCTCGATCGCGGGCGAGCCGTTTGCCGTCCACAAGGGCACCAAGCGCATCGAGGTCACGATCTCGATCGGGCTGACCACGCTGGAGCAGAAGGGCGAGGCGGTCGCCGACGTCCTCAAGCGCGCCGACACGGCGCTGTATCGCGCCAAGCACGATGGCCGCAACCGGGTGGTGTCGCACGCGGCGTAACGCCGGCGACACAAGAAATGCGAAAACAACCCCATGCACAGTAGCCGCGCCAGTCGGATCAACGGCTTACGTGGGCCGCGAAAATCGCTTGCGCCATCGGCAGCGCCGTTTGACACGTCGGGCAAAACAGGAGCATCTTAGTAGGATCGGGCGGGGCGTGAATGAACGCTGTCGCCGCATCCATGGGGCCCGGATCCGCGCTTCGCTTGTCCGGGACGACAGCGGTTATTGAGGCTAGGGCTTGCCTCGCTTCACAGGCGGCTTCGCACCATCCCCCACATCCACGCCTGCATTGCGCAGCAGCACCTTCGCCGCTTCCTTCGCCGCGCGCGCCATCGCGGGGTCGTCGCGCACGAGGTCCTGGGCGATGGAGCCGTCGACCAGCAGCACGAGCTGCGTCGCGAGCGCATCCGCATCGGCGACGCCGAGCTCGATCAGCCGCTCGCGAAACCAGACGCGGCGGCTTTCCTTGAAGGCGATCGCGATCTTCTTCACGGCGCGGTCGGCTGGGCCGAGCTCGGCGACCGCGTTCACGAACGGGCAGCCGCGAAAATCCCGGGCGGCGAAACGCCGTTCCAGCGAATCGAACGTTGCCAGGATCTGCTCGGCCGGCGGCTTGTCCGAGGCGCGGGGCTGCACGAAGCGGCGTTCGAGGTACGCCGCGATCAGCGCATCCTTGGAGGGGAAGTGGTTGTAGAGCGTGCGCTTGGAGATCCCGATCTCGGCCGCGATGGTATCGACGCCGATGGCGCGAATGCCTTGCAGATAGAACAGCTTGTCGGCGGTCTCGAGGATCCGCTCCTTCATCGTCTGTGGGGTCGTCGGGGGAGCCATGCGATAGCGTGCGTCCTGTTGGCTTGACAAGCGTCCACCTTTCATAGCCTAAGTACACAGGTCTGTGTAACCAAAATCAACCGATATTGCAGACGTCGGCGCGTGCGCCGCGCCCACGAGGGAGAAGAAAATGCCCCTGTTGCAGGTCCTGCGCCCGACATTGCCCATCCTGATCGGCGCTTCGATCATGCTCACCCTGAGCATGGGACTGCGGCAGTCGCTCGGCATCTTCATGCAGCCGCTCACGCATGACATCCACATTTCGATCTCGGATTTCACGCTGGCGCTGGCCGTGCAGAACCTCGCCTGGGGCTTCTTGCAGCCGCTCGCCGGCGCGATGACGGTGCGCTACGGCTTCCGCCCGATCATGATCGTGGGCTCGCTGATGTACATCGCGGGCCTCGTGCTGATGGCGACCGCGAACGGTCTCGTCAGCATCATGATCGGTGCCGGCGTGCTGATCGGGACGTCGCTGGCCTGCACTGCGGCCGCGATCGCGATGTCGGTGGCGGCACGCGCGGTCCCTGCGACGGTGCGCTCCACCGTGCTCGGCATCGTCTCCGGCGCCGGCTCGCTCGGCGCTCTGTTGTCGGCGCCGATCGGGCAGCTGCTCAACGAGGGCTTTGGCTGGCGCGTCGGGCTCGCCGGCTTCGTCATCATGTCGGTGCTGATGCTTCCGGCCGCGTGGTATGCCGGCCGCGTCGACGGGGTTCCGCTGCCGAAGCCCACGGCCGACGACATCGGCGATGCCACCGCCATGACCGCGGCGAAGACCGCGTTCGGCAATGCGTCCTTCGTGGTGATGACCTGCGCCTATCTCGTCTGCGGCATGCAGCTCGTGTTCCTCACCACGCACCTGCCGTCCTATCTCGCCATCTGCGGCCTCGATCCGATGCTGAGCGCACAGACGCTCGGCATGATCGGCGGCTTCAACGTGCTGGGCTCGCTTTTCTTCGGCTGGGCCGGCCAGCGCTGGAACAAGCTGGCGCTGCTCGGCGGCATCTACATCCTGCGCTCGCTGGCGCTCGCCTGGTACTTCACGCTGCCCGCGACTCCGGCCTCGACGCTGCTGTTCGGCGCGATCATGGGCTTCCTGTGGATGGGCGTGGGGCCGCTGGTGGCAGGCGCGGTCGCCGAGATGTTCGGCCTGCGCTGGCAGGCGATGATCCAGGGCCTTGCCTTCATGAGCCACCAGATCGGCAGCTTTCTCGGCGCCTATGGAGGAGGGGTGATCTACGACGCGCTCGGCTCCTACACCATGGCCTGGCGCATCGGCGTCGCGCTGGGCCTTGCCGGCGGCATCATCCAGGTCGCGTTCGCGCTGATCCGTCCGTCGCAGCCGCCAGCGCCGGTGTTACGGACGGCGTAGGCGGGGCGCGTGCTTATGAGCGTCCGCTTGGGAGTTTGCAACGGACGCCGGGCCTTGGGGATGAGCCTCGCATAACGCTCGATCGGAGCGGCCCCGATTAGACGTCTGGCCAGTCGTGCGGTCTCTCGTCCTTGGCTCTTTCCTCGGCCAGGAGCCGTAACAGCGTTTGGTGCCGTGCTTCGTCGCGTGACGGGTCACCTTCACTGATGGCGATCAGCTTCTCGTAACGTCTGATGTTTTCGTGGCTTATGTAGTTTTGCATTGCGCCCTCCGACGGCGGGTAGCGTGGCGCGCTGAAGCCAATATTAGCTGCCCTTTGCGCATTTGGTGCAAGGCTTATTGCTGGTCGGACGAGAAATGCCTCAGCGGCGCTGTCCTTAATGGGCGAGCGCGGCTTGGATGCTTGCCGACCCAGAATTGAGGAAGGCGGCGCTTCATCCGCCGGAGAAGTAAGCCGCCTCAGTTGGCCATGTTCGTTTGATCCGGCTCAAACGGTCTCCGCTTCCGTGGCAGACCGTGCGGCCATGTCCGACCCTGGCAAAGTCGAGAATAAGGAAGCGAGGCCGTCTCGCTTGGACGAGGCACGCCGGTTGATCGAGGAATATGCCGCCGAACTCCGAGAAGTCATCCAGAAGCTCCGCCGCAAGATGAATTAGAGCCGCTGCCAAGGCGCGAGACCCCCTCGTGCAAGCGCCGCGGTGCTTCTCATACCGCCGTAAGTCTGCGCGACGTGTACAGTGAATGCGAGCATCATGTGATCGATGAAGAGTTGGTTGATCTCAGCGGGCCTACCCAGCGCTTGCAGGAGCGACCCACCAATATGACGGATGACCGCGTCGTCATGGCCGCCGCCGAGCCGCGAGGGAAGCTCACCAACGCGCGGTGCGGCTGACAGCTCAGAGATGCCGTCGAGTGATGTACGCGAAAGGTAGAAATGAAGGGAGTGGAAGGGCTTATCGATGACGAAGCGAGGATCCTTCTTCATATCGTAGAAGTACGCTGCGCCCGAGCGGACATCGGTCCGGACGGACATACCACGCTGCCAAATCTTGCAGTTGGGGAAATCGTTGAGTGCAAGGGTTACAACATAGGCATCTGCAAGACCCATCTCGCCGGATGGGCGAGACACAGCAGCATCGACGCGGGTTTCAGTGACAGCAATCTCCGCGTTGCGCAGCGAACGCGTGATCAGCGAGACCGGTTCATGCTCCATGTGCATGAACCGCTTCACAGTCGGACCGTAGAAGCCTATTTGTGCCATATGGACCAGCTCGTCTGCAGAATTTGGCGTAGCAGATTTCAGCGGAGCCGGACGCCAATCTACGGATCCCAGTGCGGGGGTCTACACTAGCAATGGCGTCCAAAGTGGTTCTCGCAATTTCTTGAACTGGGCCCGTTGTTGACATCAACTAGCTCTGCGTCGACGTCGTCTTCCGCGCGTAAAGCCGACGCGACAATTTAGAAGCATCTCGGCTCTCGTGCTCTACGCGCAGCGCGGCGCCCCTTAGGACGCCGCGACGTTCACCTTCACGGAGACGGGCAGGGGAAGACGCAGCCCCCGGGCCAATGCCCGGCGTCTCGACGCCGGCTGTCTTTCCGGCAGCTTTCCGAACTGGGAGAGGGCTTGCATCATAGCGCATCTGACGGCTGGCTCGATCCTTGCGCAAATGAACCAGCAGAGCAGGACAAGCATGCCCAACGCGATCCATAGGGCCGAGGTGGCATCCAGGCCTGAAACGACCAGGGCGCGGATGATCGCCGTGCCAATGACGTTGTGGGTCAGATAGAGCGGATAGGCGATCAGCCCGAGCGTTCTCGAATAGGCCGGTGCTTCAGGCGAAGCGGTGCCAGCCGAGCGCCTGCTCCGGTTCGCGGCAATTGCAATGAGGAGCACCGCAGCCGCCCAGACCATGATCGGCACAAGGGCCGATTGATCCGAGATGGCGGGAATGGACATCAAAAAGAAAGAAGCAAAGAAGTAGATCTCCGCGGCGCCCGAAAGACACGTGACGGCAACCGCTACCTGTTCGAGCGCCGTCAATTGCCTGTTCGCGGAGATGAACAGCCAGATCCCCAGCGCAAAGAAGCAGCCATGCGTCAACAGGAATGCCGCGCACGGCACCCGGAACATCAGAATAACCAGATAAGGCAGGTCGGACGGCGTCGTGCAGGACAGTACGAGCAGCGCGACGGCGTTGAAGATTGCGCTGTAGACGGTGAGACCCCAGGCCAGGTGTCGCAGGGTGATTGTCTTCGTGAGCATCGCGCAAAACACGAGTCCATAGAACGCCGTCTCGGCTGCCAGCGTCCAGTAGACCTCGTCAAGCCATTGACCTGTGACCCCCTTGGGGACCATCAGCATGGCGTGGATGTAGGGCAGAATGAATTCGGATGCCGGTCCGCTCCCGAAGACAAGCAGAACGAGCAAGGTCGCGGTGGCGCACACCCAGACGGCCGGATAAAGCCTGAGCGCGCGACCGAGAAGAAACGCGGCCGGTGAAGATTGGCTCGCGGAATTCGCGATGACGTAACCGGAGATGACAAAGAAGATTTCAACGCCGACCCAGCCGAACCATGTGAAGGGCGCGGCGGACGGGTAAAGAACATCGGCGGCGACGTAGTGCTCGAAGCCCGGGACGCCAATCGAAACCCAGGCCCAGGACCAGAACATCTGGTGAAAAATGGCGACTCCGAGAGCGGTCCCGAAGCGCAGCGGATCCAGCAGGGGCAAATGGCTCTTCACGGGAATGGACCAATGTCATGCAACGATCCCGCTGGAGATATTGAATCCTTTCACTGGGCTCTTTGAGGTGGGTCACACTGCTCCGCCGCCGTCGGTCGCCCGGCCGGGATCAGCTGCTTGCAACCCCGGGCAGAACAATTGCATCAATTCCGCTCATTGATCGAACTCGGTCAGTTTCGCTCGATCTCGCAACAAGATTTGTCGCTGGGACTGCCCGATGAAGCTGAGAATGTCGCGATCCCTGAGCTCCGACAGGGCACGTGACACCGTCTCCAGCGTCAGCCCCAGATAGTCGGCGATGTCGCGGCGGTTCATGGGGAGGCTCATGACCCCCGCCGCAGTCAAGCGGACGTCCATTTCGATCAGGAAAGCCGCGACTTTCTCGATTGCCGTTTTCCTCCCGAGCAGCAGCATGTGAGTTTCGGCATGTTGAAGGCTGCCCGTGACGAGCCTGAGGATGTTGTTCGTCGCGGTCGCATCGCCACGTTCCTGCTCGACGACATTCTGGCGCTCGGTCAGGCGAACAGTCGTTTCGACGATTGCTTCGGCGGTAAACCGGTGAACTGCACCGTTCTCGACGCCGAAGATGTCACCCGGCAGATGAAAGGCCATGATCTGCCGCCGACCGTCAGCCAACAATTTATAGCTTCGAACCGCTCCGCTCTTGACCTGGTAGAGGTATTCGGTCGGCTCCGCCTCTCCAAAGATCTCGGTGCCGCGCCGATATTTGAATTCACTGCAAAACACGGCGTGGCCGGCGAGCGCATTCAATTCGCTCGAGCTTGGCCGATGAGGTGCAGCTTGTTGCTTTCTTACGAGCATTCGTTCCTCCCCCGCGTTTCAGCGGAACCTGGCTAAGGCTATGGGAAAAACCGGCAAGCACTGTTGCGGGAGATCAAATTTGATGTGGTGAGCGCGGCGGTAGGGGAGCAAGGCGAAAAGGAAAAAGCCGCCAGCTTTGGGGGCGCTGGCGGCTTGTTGGTGGGGACGTAGCGGTGGGATTGCTACGTGCTGTCCTGTTTAGCGATCTGCCGGCAGATATTGTTGATCTCAGTCAAAGCGCTCGTGCCCCGGACGCAGCGCAGCGTCACTTCGACGATGTGCTGCAGAGCGGGGGCCCATGTGTCCGCATCGCGCGTGGGACTTTCCGGGTCCAACAAAATGAAACGGGGCCCGAAAGGGCCCCGAAGGATTCAACGTTCCGCGATCTTGCTTGATCTGCTTACTTGATCTTGGCTTCGCGGAATTCGACGTGCTTGCGCGCGACGGGGTCGTACTTCTTCTTGACCAGCTTGTCGGTCATGGTGCGCGAATTCTTCTTGGCGACGTAGTAGAAGCCGGTGTCGGCCGAGGACACGAGCTTGACCTTGATGGTGACCGCTTTGGCCATGTTCAGAACCTCAGAAATGAAGGGAATCTGGAGCCGGCCAAACGGCCCGCGTTGGCCGGCAACCTAGCCAGAAACCGCCTGATGTCAAGGTTTTAGGGCCGGAAAACCACCCAAATCGGGCCCATTACGCCTCGAAGAACCGGTTTTTTGGCCGCGGCAGGCCCAGATTCTCCCTCAAAGTAGCCCCTTCATACTCTTTCCGGAAAATCCCGCGCCGCTGCAGCTCCGGGACCACCTTGTCGACGAAATCGTCGAGGCCGGCGGGCAGGAACGGGAACATGATGTTGAAGCCGTCGGAGCCGCGGCCGACCAGCCATTCCTCCATCTGGTCGGCGATGGTCCTTGCGGTCCCGACGAAGGACAGGCCGCCATAACCGCCGACGCGCTGGGCGAGCTGGCGCACCGTGAGTTTTTCGCGCGCGGCGAGGTCGACCATGCGCTGGCGGCCGCTCTTGCTGGCGTTGGTCTCGGGGATTTCGGGGAGAGGGCCATCGGGATCGAAGCCCGAGGCATCGGTGCCGAGGATGACCGAGAGCGAGGCAATGGCGCTGTCGTAGTGCACGCGGCTGTCGAGCAGCGCGCGCTTTTCCCTGGCCTCGTCGACGCTGTCGCCGACCACGACGAAGGCGCCGGGCAGAATCTTGAGGTGCTCGGGGTCGCGGCCGACCTTCTCCATGCGGCCCTTGATGTCGGCATAGAGTTTCTGGCTGTCGGCAAGGCTGCCGCCGCCGGTGAACACGGCTTCCGCCGTCTCCGCCGCAAGCTGCCGGCCGTCCTCGGAGGCGCCGGCCTGCACGATCACCGGCCAGCCCTGCACGGGGCGGGCGATGTTGAGAGGGCCGCGGACCTTGAGATATTTGCCGTGGTGGTCGAGCGTGTGCATTTTCGAAGGATCGAAGAACAGGCCGCTTTCGACGTCGCGCACGAAGGCATCATCGGCGAAGGAATCCCACAGGCCCGTGACGACGTCGTAGAACTCGCGGGCGCGCTTGTAGCGCTCGGCGTGCTCCATGTGGTCGTCGAGGCCGAAATTCAGCGCCGCGTCCGGATTGGATGTGGTGACGATGTTCCAGCCCGCCCGGCCGCCGCTGAGATGGTCCAGCGAGGCGAAGCGCCGCGCGACGTGATAGGGCTCGTCGAACGTGGTCGAGCCCGTCGCGATCAGGCCGATGCGCTCGGTGACGGCCGAGAGCGCCGACAGCAGCGTGAACGGCTCAAATGAAGTGACGGTGTGGCTGCGCTTGAGCGCGTTGACCGGCATGTTCAAGACGGCGAGATGATCGGCCATGAAGAAGGCGTCGAACTTGCCGGCCTCGAGCTTCCGGATCAGCGTTTTGATGTGTCCAAAGTTGAAATTGGCGTCCGGCCAGGCGCCGGGATAGCGCCAGGCGCCGGTGTGGATGCTGATCGGGCGCATGAACGCGCCGAGCTTGAGTTGCCGTTGTGCCATCGCGCCCTGGTCCGTTTTGTGTGACGTTCGGGAAGACATAGGCACGCCGGGGAACTCCGCCATTGGGGGAGGCGGGAAGAATTTTTTGTTTTTCGCGATCAGCTCAGCACAATCGCGTCATTCCGCGGCGCCGAGTGACGGTGCGGGAGAAGGCTTATCGAACCAATCCGCCGCCGGCGCCGACCAAGCCAAGACCTTCGCTTCCAAGGAGACTCTTGATGGCCGGCGCAATGAGCGTGGACGGCGGAATCGTCCGCATCGACCGGCCCATGCCCTGGATCGGCCGGCTGCTGTCGCTGCCGCTGCTGGCGGCGAGCGGCTATCTGCTGTGGAATGTCGCGCTCGGCCTGCGCCAGGATTTTTCCGGCTTCGGCCGGCTCGCCGACGATCTCGTGCCGGTGCTGGTGTTCACCGGCCTCGGGCTGCTCGTCGGCATCCCCGGCCTGATCCTGCTGACCTTCCGCACCTTCGTCGTGCTCAACGAGACGCTGCGCCAGATCATCATCACCCGGCAGTTCGGCCCGCTGAACATCCGCAGGCAGCGCAGTCTCGCCGACTATCATTTCATCAGCATCACCGACGACTGTGATGCGGATCTGACGACCTATGACGTCAATCTCTGCGGCAACAAGGGCACCGAGCCGATCACGCTTCAGAGTTTTACGAGGCGGGAGCAGGCGGACCAGCTCGCAAGCGAGATCGGCCGCGTCCTCAAACTGCCGGCGCGCGACTATGTCGGCACCGAGCCCGACGCCGATTGATCAGCTCAAAATATCCTTCTGCATCTTGCCGCCGTAGAAATGGAAGAACGGCACGGGTGCATCGTGGCCGAGCGGGCCGGTGGCCAGGCGCGTGTCGAGCTCGTTGAGGACGTTGCGCGTCATCGGATGCAGATCGGCGAGCGGCTTCGAGCCGAGCTCGACCCACACCAGCTCGACCAGCTCGGCGTCGGCATGGATCACGCCGTCGACGCTGTGGGCGATCGCGGAGGCGTCCGCCGTGAAGAAGCGGGTGTCGAACCGCTTGACGCGGCCGGGCGGGGTGATCGCGCGCGCGATCAGGAACAGGCTGGAGGGATCGGGCAGCAGACCCGCATCCGCAAACGGCTTCCAGGGGCCCTCGAGCCTGGGCGCCTTGCCCTCGGCCTTGCGCCCGAGGCAGAGACCGGTCTCCTCGCAGGCCTCGCGGATCGCGGCAATGGCGAGCGATTTGGCGCGCGAGGGCGGCGTCTTCGGGCTGCCCTTGGCGAGATTGGCTTCCAACTCGGACGTGATGGGGGCGGCACAGGGCACGCGATAGTCGTCCTTGTCGACGCGGCCACCGGGGAAGACGAACTTTCCGGGCATGAACACCACCTTGTCGTGGCGCTTGCCGACCAGGACTTTTGGAATGGCGCTGCTGCGATCGACCAGGATCAGCGTCGCCGCATCCTTCGGGCGGAAATAGGGATGGTGGTCGGCTTCCTTGCCCTCGTGGATCTTTGCCTTTTCCGCCTGCGCCGTATCCGTCATGTCCTCACCCAAACCGCTTCTTGCTTATTGCTTACACCGGCGGAATACCATCCGGAGGGTTGTCGTCAAAGCCGTGCATGCGCAGAGCCCATTGCAATCCGACCACGGCTCCCTTGACCGGCTGGAGCAACGCGAGCGAGGCCAGGAACGTAAAGGGCAGATAGGCCGCAAAGCTGATCCAGACCGGCGTGGTGTAATTGGTCTCGATCCAGAGGATGCTGGGCACCACGATGTGGCCGACGATGACGATGACGAGATAGGCGGGCAGGTCGTCGGCGCGGTGCGGCGTGAAATCGAGGCCGCAAGCCGAGCAATTGTCCGCCGTCTTCAGGAAGGCGCGGAACAGCTTTCCCTCGCCGCAGCGCGGGCAGCGGCCGCGAAAGCCGCGTTTCATCGCCGTCCAGAGGTCGCGCTTCTCGACGAGGCCGGTCTCGCGGGTCCATATCTTCGGCGCCGTGCTCATCGTCACCATGCCTTGCCTTTCTGTCCCTTGCCTTTTCCCTTGGGCTTCTTGCCCTTGCCGGGCTTCTTCGGCTTCGCCGCCTTGTGCTTCTTCGCCGGGCTGCGTCCGGGCTGCGCCTTGAACGAGGGGCGGCGTTGCGGGCCGGATGGCCTGCGGCCCCGCGGCGCGGTCTCGCCGGTCGACGATAGCAGCTCGAAGCGCAGCGCGCCTGCGATGGGAGCGGCCTCGATCAGGCGGACGTCGACGACGTCGCCGAGCTGATGCATGGTGCCGCTGCGCGTGCCGACCAGGGCGTGGCGGCCCTCGTCATAATTGAAATATTCCGTGCCGAGGGATCGGATCGGGATCAATCCGTCGGCGCCGGTCTCGGCCAGCTTGACGAACAGGCCGGCGCGCGTGACGCCGGAGACGCGGCCCTGGAAGCTCGAACCGATGCGGTCGGCGAGATGGTGGGCGATCAGGCGGTCGACGGTCTCGCGCTCGGCCTTCATCGCGCGCCGCTCGGTCACCGAGATGTGGGCGGCGACTTCGCTCAGGGTTTCCGGCGTCTCGCTGTCGGGCAGGGCGCCTTCGCCGAGCCCGAGCGCGCGGACCAGCGCGCGATGCACGACGAGGTCGGCGTAGCGGCGGATCGGCGAGGTGAAATGCGCGTAGCGGCGCAGGTTCAGGCCGAAATGACCGTAATTCTCTGAGGAATATTCGGCCTGCGCCTGGGCGCGCAGCACCACTTCGCTCACCAGCGGGAAGTGGTCGTGGCCCTCGAGCTGCGCCAGTACGCGGTTGAACAGCGCCGGGCGCAGCGCGCCGCTCTTGGCGAAGGGAACATCGAGCGTCTGCAGAAATTCCGCCAGCGCGTGGACCTTCTCCAGCGTCGGCTCGTCATGCACGCGGTAGATCAGCGGCAGCGACTTCTTCTCGAGCATCTCCGCCGCCGCGACATTGGCGAGGATCATGAACTCCTCGATCAGCTTGTGCGCATCGAGCCGGTCGGGGACGACGACGCGATCGACCGTGCCGTCGCTCTTGAGCAGGATCTTGCGCTCGGGCAGATCGAGATTGAGCGGATCGCGCTCGTCGCGGGCGCGCTTGACGCAGGCATAGGCGGCGTAGAGCGGCCGCAGGATCGGATCGAGCAGGGGGCCGGTGGTGTCGTCAGGCCTTCCGTCGATCGCGGCCTGTGCCTGGGCGTAGCTCAGCTTCGCCGCCGAGCGCATCAGGATGCGATGGAAGCTGTGGGAGCGCTTGCGGCCGTCCGGGCCGATCACCATCCGCACCGCGAGCGCGCCGCGCGGCTCGCCCGGGACCAGCGAGCAGAGATTGTTGGAGATGCGCTCCGGCAGCATCGGCACGACGCGGTCGGGGAAATAGACCGAATTGCCGCGGTCGAGCGCATCGCGGTCGAGCGCGGTGCCGGGGCGCACATAGAAGCTCACATCGGCGATCGCGACGTTGACGATGAAGCCGCCCTTGTTGTTCGGATCAGGGTCGGGCTGCGCATGCACCGCGTCATCATGATCTTTGGCGTCCGGCGGATCGATGGTGAGAAGCGGGACGTCGCGCCAGTCCTCGCGCCCCTTCAGGTTCGCAGGCTCCGCCGCTTCGGCTTCGTGCTCCGCCGCGGGACGGAATTGCAGCGGGATGTCGTGGGCGTAGATCGCGATCAGGCTGATCGCCTTCTCGGACTTGACCGAGCCGAGTTTCTCCTTCACGCGGCCGGAGGCGAGGCCAAATCCGCGCGAGCGGATGATGTCGACGCTGACGAGGTCGCCGTCCTGCGCGCCGTGCGTCTCGGCCGGGGCGATGTTCAGCTCGCGGTCGGCAGACTTCTTGTCGACCGGGACCAGCCGTCCGCCGCCTTCGGGCAGGCTGCGGAACACGCCGAGGATGCGGCTCCTGGTCTTGTCGAAGACCTTGATGATGTGGCCGCGATAGGCGGGGCCTTCTGCCTCGTCGGAGCGCTCGACGCGCAGCAGCACGCGGTCGCCGCTTCCGGCCGCGGTGCCGGGCTTCGGCCGGCGCGGCAGAACGATGAGGATCTTTGGCGGTTCGCCGCTTTCGACCTCGTCCCATTCGGTGGGGGAGGCGATCAACTCGCCGTCGGCGTCGCGGCCGGTGATGTCGGCGACCAGCGTCGGCGGCAGGCTGTCCGGCTCCGAGACCTTGTGGCGTTTCTTCTTGATGGTTCCGTCGTCGGCGAGCTCGCGCAGCATGCGCTTGAGCTCGACGCGATCGGCGTTCTTCAGGCCGAACTCGCGCGCAATTTCGCGGGTCCCGACGTTTCCGTGGTTTGCCTTGATGAAGGCGACGATGGCGCTCCTGTCGGGAAAGCCATGGTCATTCTTGCGTTTCACTTAACCTCTAATTCTTGATCTAAGTCTTGCCGGCACTTTTCTTGGCCGGAGCATTTGCAGGATTCTTGGTGGCGGCGGCCTTTGTCGGCGACGTCTTGGCGGTCGACGACACGGCGGCGCGCGCCTTGCTGGTGGATTCGGATTTGGCCGCGGCTTTCTTTGCGGCCGGTTTCTTTGGCTTTGGCGCGGCATCATCGCCGTCCGCGGCCTTCTCCGCAGCCTTCTTGGCCTTGGCCGGCTTGGCCGCTTTCTTCGCCTTGGGTTTTCCGCCGCCCTTGGCCGCGCGCTCGTCGATCAGCGCGATCGCCTGCGGCAGCGTGACGGTGTCCTTTTCGAACTCGGCCGGGATCGTCGCGTTGACGCCGCCGGCCGTGACGTAGGCGCCGTAGCGGCCGCTCTTCACGGTGACGGTGCCAAGCGTCGGATGATCGCCGATCGCCTTGCCCGGGTCGGCGCCGAAGCGGCGGCTCGGGCCCTTGGCGACCTTCTCGGCGATCAGCGTGACCGCGCGGTTGAGGCCGATGTCGAACACCTCGTCGCCGGCCTCCAGGCTGGCGTAGGTCTTCTCGTGCTTCACGAACGGACCGAAGCGGCCGAGACCCGCGGTGATCGGCTCACCGGTCTCCGGATGCTTGCCGATCTCGCGCGGCAGCGACAACAGCTTCAGCGCGAGCTCGAGCTCGACATCGCCCGGAGAAGTGCCCTTCGGAATGCCTGCGCGCTTGGGCTTCTCGCCTTCCTCGTAGTCCTTGGGCTCGCCGAGCTGGATATAGGGCCCGAAGCGGCCGGCCTTGACCCAGACATCGCGACCCGTATCAGGATCCTGGCCGAGCGAACGATCGGCACTGGCCTCGCCATCGGCGGCAAGCTGACGGGTGTAACGGCATTCCGGGTAGTTCGAGCAGCCGACGAAGGCGCCGAACTTGCCGGCCTTGAGATTGAGCCGGCCGTTGCCGCAGCTTGGGCACTGCCTGATGTCGCCGCCATCGGTGCGCGGCGGATAGATGTGCTGCCCCAGCATGTCGTCGAGCACGTCCAGCACCTGCGCGACGCGCAGATCCTTGATCTCGTCGACGGCGCCGATGAAGCCGGTCCAGAAGTCCTTCAGAACCTGCTGCCAGGAGATCTCGTTGTTGGAGATGCGGTCGAGCTGCTCTTCGAGATTGGCGGTGAAGTCGTATTCGACGTAGCGGCTGAAGAAGCTTTCGAGGAACGCGACCACGACGCGGCCCTTGTCCTCGCCGTGCAGGCGCTTCTTCTCCAGCTTGACGTAACCTCGGTCCTTCAGGACCTGGAGGATCGAGGCATAGGTCGAGGGCCGGCCGATGCCGAGCTCTTCCATGCGCTTGACCAGCGAGGCTTCGGAGAAGCGCGGCGGCGGCTCGGTGAAATGCTGGGTGACGGCGAGCGACTGGCGCTTCAATGCGTCGTTCGGGCTCATCGCGGGCAGGCGGCGGGAATCCTCGTCCTCCTCGTCGTCGCGGCCCTCCTGGTAGAGCGCGAGGAAGCCGTCGAACTTGACGACCTGCCCGGTGGCGCGCAGCTCCAGCGTGCGGCCGCCCACTTTCGCCGTGATGTCGACGGTGGTGCGTTCGAGCTCGGCAGATTCCATCTGGCTCGCGATGGTGCGCTTCCAGATCAGCTCATAGAGCCTGGCCTGATCGGCATCGAGCTTGCGGCTCATGCTGTCGGGGCGGCGGGACATGTCGGTCGGGCGGATGGCTTCGTGCGCTTCCTGCGCGTTCTTGGCCTTGGCCTGGTACTGGCGGGGGGCTTCCGGCACGTAGGCGTTGCCGTAATCCTCGCCGATCACCTTGCGCGCCTGGGTGATCGCGGACGGATCGATCTGCACGCCGTCGGTACGCATATAAGTAATGAGTCCGGTGGTCTCGCCGCCGATGTCGATGCCTTCATAGAGGCGCTGGGCGATGCGCATCGTGTGGGCCGGCGCAAAGCCGTATTTGCGGCTGGCTTCCTGCTGCAGCGTCGAGGTGGTGAAGGGCGCCTGCGGATTGCGCCGGGCCGGCTTGGCGTCGACCGCGGTCACCGCGTAGCTGGCTGCTTCCAGCGCCTTCTTGAAGTCCTCGGCTTCCGCGCCGGTGCCGATGTCGAGACGCTGGATCTTCTTGCCGTCGGCGCCGACGAGCCGCGCCTCGAAGGCGTCGCCGCGTGGCGTCAGCAGGGTCGCGATCAGCGACCAGTATTCGCGAGCGACGAACTTCTCGATCTCGAGTTCGCGGTCGCAGACCAGCCGCAGCGCCACCGACTGCACGCGGCCGGCCGAGCGGGCGCCCGGCAGCTTGCGCCACAGCACGGGGGAGAGGGTGAAGCCGACCAGATAATCCAGCGCGCGGCGCGCCATATAGGCGTCGACCAGCGCGCCGTCGATCTGGCGCGGATTCTTCATCGCGTCCGTGACCGCCTGCTTGGTGATGGCGTTGAACACCACGCGCTCGATCTTCTGATCCTTCAGCGCGCGCTTTTCCTTCAACACCTCCAGCACGTGCCAGGAGATGGCCTCGCCCTCGCGATCAGGGTCGGTGGCGAGAATCAGGCGATCGGCGCCCTTCAGGGATTTGGCGATATCGTTGAGCCGGCCGGCCGCCTTGGGGTCGATCTCCCAGATCATCTTGAAATTGGCGTCGGGATCGACGGAGCCGTTCTTCGCCGGCAAGTCCCGGACATGGCCGAACGAGGCCAGAACCTCGTAGGACGAGCCCAAATACTTGTTGATCGTCTTGGCTTTCGCCGGCGACTCCACAATGACGATATTCATGTAGTTCCAGTAACTTATGGGAAAATTTGGGGCCGAATTCGAAGGGATTCGGGTCGGCCCTTTCGTCCCGAACATGGGTGGTGAGGCCCTCGCTGTCAAATCGAAGGGTGTTGAAGGCCCTCCCGATGGGAAAAGTTTCATATCGAGAAAGTTGCAAAATACCACCTTGGAGTTGCGGCCGATGTAGGCGTAATGTTTCCTTGGGGCATGGATTCGGCTGGGGGGCTGGTGACTAAGCCGGGAAAGAAACGGGCGCGTGCCGCATCGGACGCGGCAGCGGGCTCGCGTCACGAGGAGCCGGGGGAGGGCGGCGTCGAGGAGGCGGTCGCCTTCATCGCCGAGCAGGCCGGGGCATTGCGCAAGCTCGCCGAGCGCCACAAGCTCGACGTGCTGCATTATCTGCTGGGCATGACCAAGCTGGAAGCCGACGAGCATCTGCGGCTGCGGAGCAAGCGCAAGCTGTCGTGAGGGCAGGATTCTAAGGTAGCCCGGATAGAGCGCAGCGGAATCCGGGCTAAAGGAGCCCTCAGGCCGATCGTCGCCTTGGTGCGGGCCGCGGCTTCAGCATGGTATCGGCCGGCGCGAGCAGGCGCCCGTCCTCCGCGCGCATTTCCAGCTTCTTCACCGGGCGGCCCTTGGCGCGATCGACCAGGATGGTCGCGATCTCCTCCGGGTGATCGTCGAACTCCTCGCTCCATTGCCGTAGCGCCACCAGGATTGGAAAGGTGCCGTGGCCCTTCGGCGTCAGCACATATTCCTGGTAGACGCTGCCGTCGGAAGCGGGTGCCGTCGCCAGAATGCCGTGGTCGACCAGCGCGCGCAGCCGCGCCGACAGGATGTTCTTGGCCATGCCGAGCTTGTTCTGAAACTCGCCGAAGCGGCGCACGCCGAACAGCGCCTCGCGGATGATCAGCAGCGACCACCAGTCGCCGATCTCCTCCAGCGAGCGCGCGATCGGGCAGGCATCGCCCTCGAAGCTGGTTCGTTTCACCATCGTCTGTCGTCCTGTCGCATTCGCCAGAATTGGGCGGCGATCACGCGTTTGTGTGGTTGCATCATAAAACCAAATGGCCTAGATGGCAATCTAGTTTTATCATGCAACTACTGGAGGCGAGCATGAGGCTGAAGGACAAGACGGCACTGATTACAGGCGGCAACAGCGGCATCGGGTTTGCGACGGCAAAACTGTTCGTGGCCGAGGGTGCGAAGGTGGTGATCACCGGGCGCAACAGGGAGACGCTGGAGGCGGCGGCGAAGGAACTAGGCCCGAACGCAATTGCGCTCGCTGCCGATGCCACCGACATCGCGGCGACCGAAGCTGCGATCAAGCAGGGCGCCGAAAAATTCGGCAAGTTCGACATCGTGTTCGCCAATGCCGGCATCGCCGGCGGCACGCCGCTCGGCTCAGCCACGCTGGACGTTTTCGAGAAGGTCATCAGCACCAATCTGACCAGCGTGTTCTTCACCGTGCAGTCTGCGCTGCCTTATCTCAACGACAACGCCTCGATCATCCTCAACGGTTCGGTGATCTCCGTGCTCGGCATTCCCGGTTACTCCGCTTACGGTGCTGCGAAGGCCGGCGTGCGGGCGATGGCGCGGATCATGGCCTCGGAGCTGTCGCCGCGCGGCATCCGCGTCAACGTCGTTGCGCCCGGCGCGATCCGCACGCCGATCTGGGGCGCCGCGATCGCAACGCCCGAGGCGGAGAAGGCATTCGAGAAGCGGATCGCGCTGACGACGCCGCTGGGGCGCATTGGTGAAACAGATCACGTTTCGAAGACGGTGCTGTTCCTCGCCTCCGACGATTCCGCGCATGTACAGGGCCAGGAAATCTTCGTCGATGGCGGCGCTGTTGCGTCTCCAAGCGGCGCGCCGATCTATCGCGGTTGATCAATCCTGGTGCAAATTGAATCGACCGGCGCAGCGGCACGCGGTTGCGCCGGCCGGTTCCCACATTTTGCGAGCTGTATTTTCTGAACCTTGCGTGACGCGTTGAACCTTCGGTTGCGCTGCCAAGACCCTTTTACGGGCAGGGGTCACGAAGACTCATTTCGATGGAGCCCGATATGCCAAAGGCAGCTCGTATTTTTTCGCCGATTTCAGCACCGCGTATTTACACCGAGAAGACCGCCGTTCCCGCCAAGAGTTCCGACACCTCCGAGTTCATCGGGGTCGCTCTTTTCTGCGGCATCGGCCTGTTCGTTTCGCTCGTCGCCGTCATCCTGGGCATTCAGGGCGCCTGGTTTTAGTTTCGCCGATCGCGCATCGGTCGATCAGCCGCCGCAGGCGATGTTGCGGCGGCTGATGATGTGCGCTTTGGCTCAGGCCGCGCGCAGGGTGGTTGCCGCCTCGAGCGCGCTTGCGAGCGACTTCTCGCGATGCTCCGGACCGACCTGGATGCCGTCGGCGGTGATGAACTCAGGGGTGTGAATGCCCATGAAGCCGAACACGCCGCGCAGATAAGTTTCCAGGTGCTCCAGCGACGCGGCGGGCGAGCCCGCGCCGTAATAGCCGCCGCGCGAGATCGCAAAGATCACGCGCTTGCCGCCGGCGAGACCCTGCGGGCCGCTTGCGTCGTATTTGAAGGTCTTCCCCGCCACCAGAACCCGATCGATCCAGGCCTTGAGCTGGCTGGGAATGGTGAAATTGTACATGGGCGCACCGATCACGACGATGTCGGCGGCCAGGAACTCGTCCAGCGCGGCCTTGCTGGCGGCGAGGTCGGGGCCGAGTTCCGCCGGCGCCGGGGCGCCTTGCGCGGCGGCGAGGTGCGAGCCGGAGAGGTGCGCGAGCGGGCTCTGGGTGAGGTCGCGATAGACGATGTCGAGCGACGGTGTCGCCTGCCTGAGGCGGTCGACGATGGCGGCGGAAACCTGCCGGGAGACGGAGTGGGGGCCGAGCACGCTGGAGTCGATATGGAGCAGTTTCATTTGGGGTCACCCTGGTATAAGTTTGTAACCAGAGCTACATGAGTGACTATCGAAATCCCCGCAAGAACGCACCTTTTTGAGCCATGGACACATATTTGAAACCGACACACACCGGTTTGCCTGCCTCACCGAGGCCGGATCCGAACCACGCCGATTGTCGCGGGGTTGCCTCCGTGCTGTCCCGCGTCGGCGACAAATGGAGCGTGTTCGTGATCATGATGCTCGGCGACGGGCCCAAGCGCTTCAACGAGCTCAAGCGCATGATCAACGGCATCTCGCAGCGGATGCTGACCCTGACGCTGCGCGGCCTCGAGCGCGACGGCCTCGTCACGCGCACCATCTTTCCGACCATTCCGCCGCGCGTGGACTATGAGCTGACCGATCTCGGCCGCGGCCTGTCGCGGCCCGTGGAGGCGCTCGGCAAGTGGGCGATGGAGCATCTCGCGCAGATCGAGGCTGCACGTGCGCAGTTCGACGAGCGCGGCGAGAACTAAAGCAGAGACACCAGGCCGCCGCCGTGGCGTTCGAGCCGCCCGGCCAGCTCGAGCTCCAGCAGCACGGTGCGCACGATCGCTGGTGAGGCGCCGGACATCCGCACGAGATCGTCGATCGTCACGGGGGCAGGGCCGAGCAGGCCGGTGATCTGGTCGCGGTCGTGTCCTTGCGGATCGCTTTCGAACGGCTCGCTGTCGGGCTCGCTCGCGGTGCGCATCAGCGGCCGCTCCATGATCGGTGCGACCGCGTTGATGATGTCGGCAGCTTCCGTGACCAGCGTTGCGCCCTGCTTGATCAGATCGTTGGCGCCGGCGGCGCGCGGATCGAGCGGGGAGCCCGGCACCGCGAACACCTCGCGGCCCTGTTCGGCAGCCATGCGCGCAGTGATCAGCGAGCCCGAACGGTGCGCCGCCTCCACCACGACGACGCCGAACGCGGCGCCCGAGATCAGCCGGTTGCGGCGGGGAAAATCGCGGGCGCGCGGCTCGTGGCCGAGCGGCATCTCGGAGATCGCTGCGCCCTTGTGATCGAGGATCGAGGCCAGCAGATCGCCATGCTCGGGCGGATAGATGCAATCATGCCCGCCGGCGAGCACAGCGATCGTGCCGCTCTCGATACTGGCGCGATGCGCGGCCTGGTCGACGCCGCGGGCGAGGCCGGAGATGACGACGAAGCCGGCTTCGCCGAGCTCGCGGGCAAGCTGGCCTGCGAATTTCAATCCGGCGCCGGAGGCGTTGCGCGAGCCGACGATGGCGATCATCGGCCGCATCAGGGTTTTGGTGTCGCCGCGCACGGCGAGCAGTGGAGGCGCATCGTCGATCATCGCCAGCCGCGCCGGATAGCCATCCTCGCCGGGCGCGAGCCAGGCGATGCCGACCTTGCGGCTCGCGGCGAGCTCGGCCTTCGCCTCGTCGGCGCTGCAAATGCGCGCCGATCGCTGCGCACCGCCGCGGCGCGCGAGATCAGGCAAGCGCTCCAGCGCGGCGCGCGCCGTGCCGAAATGATCGACCAGGGAACGGAAGGTGCGCGGCCCGACATTGTCGGACCGGATCAGCCGCAGGCGGTCGATCCTGTCAGGCTCGGTCAGCTCCACGCTCGGGTTGATGGCGTCCACGGCGGCTCCTTGCAGGCACAGCATGGAACAACCTGAGGGCGTGGGCAACAGTGGCGTGCGCTTGCGCGACCTCGCTGCGATGCTAAAAGCGATGTCAAGTTGCCGGTTCTACCCAACACTCAGGAGGGGCAGCGTGCCGCCGCGTTCCCTCAAAGCGGATATAAAGAAAGCCGACGCAAGCGCTAGAATTTCTAATCGAATGGCAGTCCGGCGCGATTTTCTTGTATACACTGTCTCGCGTCGTTCTTGGAGTGCCACGCATGCCAGTCAATCAAGAAATTAAGCGTAAGGTTCGCGCTGAGCTTTTTAAAAGCGCTACTGCTGGAAAATTTCTGACCTACGCTGATTTTTTTGATCGGATGCATCCCGGCGACAAGATGGGCTCATTCCCCTACACCGATCACTTCGATGAGATAGCTAAAGAAGAACGCAGCGGCAACTATCCAGACATTACATTTCTCGTTCACCGAAGTGGCGATGCTCCCCAGTATCCATCGCAAGTCGATTTCAGACCGTTTGATCCTACTGACAAAAAGCAATTGGATAGTTTGCGAACAGGCACGGATTCCCTAATTGCTTTGTATTGCCCACCAAACACTCCAAATCCCTATCGGTAACGGCGCCCTCCCTATGATGAGCCGGCCGTAAGGCTCAAGTAACACGGGCTGAAGGAAAACAAGCATCAAATCACCAATAAGCTGGCGAGCGGCACATTCCCGGCCGGCTCGGTCAGCTCCACGCTCGGATTGATGGCGTCCACGGCGGCTCCTTGCGGGCACAGCATGGAACAACCTGAGGGCGTGGGCAACAGTGGCGTGCGCTTGATCAGGCTTCAAAAGCACGACCGGAAGACCCGCCGCGGTCGACGGGTCTTCCGCGAACCTCTTCGCTTAGCGGGCGTGCGCCGCCTGGGGAACGCCGACGCTGCCACGCGAGACGCGAGCGTCAAGGCTGAGCGCACCGGCGCCGAAGGCAAAGATCTGCAGCAGGCCGCCTGCCATCATCACGTTCTTGAGGAAATGGATCATTTGATTCTGGTCGGCAAAGTTGCTGTGAAAGGCGACCGCTGCTGCGAGTGAGAATACGGCGAGCGCCAGCGCGATCGATCGCGCCTGATAGCCAGCGATCAGCAGCAAGCCGCCACCGAACTCGACAAGAACTGCGACCGCATATGCCAACGGGGGCACAGGCAATCCCGCAGAGGCGATATAGGTGGTGGTCGCGCCATAAGCGGCGAGCTTGCTGAAGCCACTCATTGCGAAAGGGAGACCGATCAGCAGCCGGCCAACGAGGGAAGCATAACGGGTCGTATCCACGATAGTCGCTCCTGTACTTGGTTGAGGTCAGACGCTGTGACGCACAAGCACTTGTGGCCTGGAAGAAAGTGCGCGCCGTAGGCCCTGCTTTGTGTCTTCAAATTCGCTCGATCGAATTGCGATCGAAATAGAAATGATTGAAAATTACTGTTTCCATTTTTGACCTTATTGGCGCGACGTCGCGGAGACGAATGCTCTGGTCGAGCCGTAGGTCTCGGTTGACTGCACGCATGTATCGATCGCGTCTACGTGCGCTTGCGCGACCTCGCCGCGATGCTAAAAGCGATCCCAATAAGAAGGGTTTTGCCATGATCTCACTCGCCGACCTCCAGCGCCGCATTGAAGCCGGCGAGCTTGCGCCCGATGATGCCATCGCCCAGTCGCACGCGGCGATCGAGGCCAGGGAGAAGGACGTCCGCGCCTTCGTCCGTCACGACAAGTTGGCGAAGGCGCAAGCCTCCGGCCCGCTGCGCGGCATCGCCGTCGGGATCAAGGACATCATCGACACCGCCAACATGCCGACCGAGATGGGCTCGGAGATCTATCGCGGCTGGCAGCCGCGCGCCGATGCGCCGGTCGTCATGATGCTGAAGCGGGCGGGCGCCACCATCATCGGCAAGACCACGACCACGGCATTCGCCTCGCGCGATCCTACGGCGACGCTCAATCCGCATGATCTCGGCCATACGCCGGGCGGCTCGTCCTCGGGCTCGGCGGCCGCCGTCGGCGCCGGCATGATCCCGCTGGCGCTCGGCACCCAGACCGGCGGTTCGGTGATCCGGCCCGCCGCCTATTGCGGGACTGCCGCGATCAAGCCGTCGTTCCGGATGCTGCCGACGGTCGGGGTGAAATGCTATTCGTGGGCGCTCGACACGGTCGGCCTGTTCGGCGCCCGCGCTGAAGATCTCGCGCGCGGCCTTTTGGGAATGACCGGTCGCACGGAGTTTTCCGGCATCGTCGCGGCAAAAATGCCACGCATCGGCGTGGTCCGGCAGGAATTCGCCGGTGCCGTGGAGCCTGCCGCCGAACAGGGGCTGCAAGCCGCGATCAAGGCCGCGACGCGGGCCGGCGCCAGCGTGCAGACGATCGATCTGCCCGAAGGAGTGCAGGAGGCCTGGCGTATTCATCCGGTCATCCAGGATTTCGAGGCGCATCGCGCGCTCGCCTGGGAGTTTTCCGAGCGTCACGACGAGATCGCGCCGATGCTGCGCGCCAGTCTCGATGCCACCGTCGGCCTGACGCCGAAAGACTACGACGACGCACGCCGGATCAGCCGTCGCGGCCGCCGCGAGCTTGGCGAATTGTTCGAGGGTTTCGACGTGCTCCTGACCTATTCGGCGCCGGGCACGCCGCCGGCCAAGGAGTTCGCCTCCACCGGCGACCCCCGTTACAACCGGCTCTGGACGCTGATGGGCAATCCTTGCGTCAACGTGCCGGTGCTGAAAGCCAATGGCCTGCCGATCGGCGTGCAGGTGATCGCGCGCTTCGGCAACGATCCCGGCGCACTCGCTGCGGCGTGGTTCCTGGAGGATGCGCTGGCGAAATCAGGCTAGCGCCAGTTCGGCGGTGGGCGGAGCGCGTTGGGCCTCCGCAGCCGTCGCGCCTTGCCCGAGCCAGCGCTCGGCGGCCTCGCGGCCGCTCCGGTGCAGCGCGCGAATGAAGCCGCGGCCGAGATCGGTCGATGAGCGTTGCGCCAGGCCGTCGACGAAGTCCTCGGCTGCGATCCTGGAGAGCCGCAACGACGATGCGGCGTGCGATTGCGCCCATGCGATCGCCGCGATCTCGGCATTGAGGGCGGCGTTGGCCGCGATCTGGTCCAGCCTGCGGTCGATGGCGGCAAGTGTGATCGGCACGTAGCTGTCGCGCGCCGGCGTGACCTGCACGAGCAGGATTTCGGTGCTCGTCGTGTCCTGCGCGAGCCGCAGCAGGGGCGGATTGCTGCCGAGGCCGCCGTCCCAATAAGCCTCGCCGTCGATCTCCACGGCGCAATGAACCAATGGCGGACAGGTCGAGGCCAGCGCGACGTCGGCGGTGATGGCGTCGTTGCGGAAGATCTGCTGTTGTCCGTCGCGGATCCGCGTCGCCGCGATCAGGAGCTTCGGGCACCGCGCGTCGCGCAAGACGGAAAAGTTGATGTCGCGCGACAGCGCCTGCCGCAGCGGATCGAGATCGAACGGATCGAACTGGCCCGAGCGCAGCGTCGGGCCGAACGCGACCGAGCTTCCCGCTGGCGAAAAGCCGCCGATCAGCATCAACGACCGGAACGAGGCCTCGTGCATCAGCCGGATCCAGAACCGGTTCAGCCGCGAGCGGGCGCCTTCACGGCCGCCTTCCGCAAAGCCGGAGGCGAGCAGCAGCGCATTGATGGCGCCGGCGCTGGCGCCGCTGATGGTGTCGATCGCGATGGAGGGCTCTTCGAGCAGCCGTTCCAGCACGCCCCAGGTGAAGGCGGCGTAGGTGCCACCGCCCTGGAGCGCCAGCGAGAGTTTTCGCGGCGGACATTGGCTGGCGCGTGGCGGCGCGGGCGCAACGGGCGCCGCTACGGTCACGATCCCGGGCGGCGGCGCATGTGCGACGGATTCGGGATGTGGTGGCGGGAGACGGGCCGGCTCCGGCATGGGAGGCGGCGAGGGCGCATCGGACCAGATGTTGGTCGCCGAGAGCAGCCGGCTTGCCGCGGTGCGTGCAGCACCGTGCGAACCGACTTCGTCTTGCGCGCCAACAATCTTCTCGCTCATTCTGAGCAACCGCGTAACGCCACTTCCCCTGTCAGGATGACAGGCATGGAACCGTTCGCCAATACAATCGCGATTCGGCCGCAAGTTGCGAACAGGATTTGGCACATAATGCGGAAAGGGCGCGGCGATATCCGTACTTTTTCCGGCCTTACGCCGTCTCGCCGATCCGGCTTTCCTTGCCCGCTTGCAATCGCTTGATGTTCTCGCGATGCGCGTAGAACAGCAGCAGCGTCAGCACCACGGCCAGCGCTGCAAGTGCGAGATGGCCGAACCACCACAGGAACAGCGGCGTGATGAAGGACGCCACCAGCGCCGAAAGCGAGGAATAGCGGGTGGTGAAGGCGGTCGCCAGCCAGAGCAGGCAGAACACCAGTGCGGCGGGCCAGAACAGCCCGAGCAGAATGCCGATATAGACGGCGACACCCTTGCCGCCTTTGAATTTGAGCCAGACCGGGAAGAGATGGCCGAGGAAGGCGCCGAGGCCGGCCACCATGGCGGCATTGGGCCCCGCGATGTAGCCTGCGATCACCACGGCCACGGTGCCCTTGAGCGCGTCGAGCAGCAGGGTGCCCGCGGCAAGGCTCTTGCGTCCCGTGCGCAGCACGTTGGTGGCGCCGATGCTGCCGGAACCGATCGAGCGAATATCCTGCGTGCCCGCCAGCCTGGTGAGAATCAGCCCGAACGGAATCGAGCCGAGCAGGTAACCGATGACGAAGGCCACCGGCAGAAACAATTCAAGCGCCATGTCTGCAAATTCCCTGGCTGCAGCTCCGCACGTCAGACATGCTCATAGACCGTCCGTCCGCCGACAATGGTGCGCACCACGCGGCCCGTAAAGCGCGCTTCGTCGAACGGGGTGTTCTTGCAGGGCGATTTGAGGTCGGCGGGATCGACGATCCAGGGCACATCCGGGTCGATCACGATGACGTCCGCCGGGCTGCCTGTGCGCAGGGTTCCGCCCGGCAGCCCCAGGATCTCGGCCGGCCGGGTCGACATCGCCCGGATCAGCGTCTTCAGGTTCAGTTCGTCATTGTGCACGAGGCGAAGGCCTGCCGGCAGCATGGTCTCGAGCCCGATGGCCCCGGATGCTGCTTCCGCGAACGGCAGGCGCTTGACCTCGACGTCCTGCGGATTGTGGTCGGACATGATGACGTCGATGAGGCCGGAAGCCACGGCCGCGACCAGCGCGCGGCGGTCGTCCTCGGTGCGCAGCGGCGGCGACAGCTTCAGGAACGAGCGGTAGGGACCGATGTCGTTCTCGTTCAGCGCCAGATGATTGATCGAGGCCGAGGCGGTCACGGCGAGGCCGGCGTCGCGGGCGCGCTTGAGGATTTCGAGCGAGTCGATGCAGGTCAGCGACGCCGCGTGATAGCGGCCGCCGGTGAGCGCGACGAGACGCATGTCGCGTTCGAGCATCACGGCCTCCGCGGCATTCGGGATGCCCATCAGGCCGAGCCGCGAGGCGAACTCGCCCTCGTTCATCACGCCTTCGCCGACGAGATCGGGATCCTCGGTGTAATGCACGATCAGCGCGTCGAAATCGCGGGCGTAAGTCAGCGCGCGGCGCATCACCTGCGCATTGGTCACGCTCTTGTCGCTGTCGCTGAAGGCGATCGCGCCGGCGGCCTTGAGGAGGCCGAACTCGGTCATCTCCTCGCCGTGCATGCCCTTGGTGAGCGCCGCCATCGGCTGGATGTTGACGATCGCGGTGTCGCGGGCGCGCCGCATCACGAAATCGACGGTCGCCGAGTTGTCGATCACCGGAGACGTATCGGGCTGGCAGATGATGGTGGTGATGCCGCCGGTCGCGGCGGCCTGGCTCGCGGAGGCAAAGGTCTCGCGGTGGCTGAAGCCGGGCTCGCCGACGAAGGCGCGCATGTCGATCAGGCCGGGGGCCACGATCTTGCCGGCGCAATTGACGACGTCGGTGCCCTCGGGGACGCCGGCAGCTCCAATGCCGCGGCGGGTCTCGCGGATGATGCCGTCGGCGATCAGGACGTCGCCGGGGCCGTCGAAATCCCTGCTGGGATCGACGACGCGGGCGTTGGCGAGCAGGATGGGACGGCGGTCAGTCAGCATGAGCATCACGCGTTCGGCAAATTGCGGGCGAGCGCTTCGAGCACGGCCATGCGCACGGCCACGCCCATCTCGACCTGTTCGCGGATCAGCGATTGCGCGCCGTCGGCGACCGCGGTGTCGATCTCGACGCCGCGGTTCATGGGGCCGGGATGCATGACGAGGGCGTCCGGCTTGGCGTAAGCGAGCTTCTTCTGGTCGAGCCCGAAATAGTGGAAATATTCGGAGGTCGACGGCACGAAGGAGCCGTTCATGCGCTCGCGCTGGAGCCGCAGCATCATGACGATGTCGGCGCCGTTGAGCCCCTCGCGCATGTCGCGCGCGACCTCGACGCCCATCCGCTCGATGCCGGGCGGTAGCAGGGTGGAGGGGCCGACGACGCGGACGCGGGCGCCCATGGTATTGAGCAGGATGATGTTGGAGCGCGCGACGCGCGAATGCAGCACGTCGCCGCAGATCGCGACCACGAGGCCCTCGAGCCGGCCCTTGTTGCGGCGGATGGTGAGCGCGTCGAGCAGCGCCTGGGTCGGATGCTCATGTGCGCCGTCGCCGGCATTGATCACGGAACCGTCGACTTTTCGGGCCAGCAGTTCCACCGCGCCGGAGGCGTGATGCCGGACCACCAGGATATCCGGGTGCATGGCGTTCAGCGTCATCGCGGTGTCGACCAGCGTCTCGCCCTTCTTGATGGACGAGGAGGACACCGACATGTTCATGACGTCGGCGCCGAGCCGCTTGCCGGCGAGTTCGAACGAGGACTGGGTCCGGGTCGAGGCCTCGAAGAACAGGTTCACCTGCGTCCGTCCACGCAGGACGGTGCGCTTCTTGTCAACCTGGCGGTTGAGCTCGACATATTCTTCGGACAGGTCGAGGAGGCCGGTGATGTCGGCCGCGGAAAGGCCCTCGATGCCCAGCAAATGCCGGTGGCCGAGGACGAAGGTCGATTTCGATGTCATTAAAGCGAGAGCTATAGGCGGGGATGGCCGGGGGGGCAAGGGCCAATGCCGGGGCGGGGAGTTATCCCCCGATCTGTCACCTTGTCGTCGGTGCGGGGCGATGCGAAGCATCGCACGATCATGCGGGCTCCCGTACCGGAGAATCTCGAGATTCCGGGTGCCGTCCTTCGGGCCGGCTCGGAATGACAGGGGGAAGCGATGCGTTTCGTTGGGCCAATTTTGATGTCATGTCTCGCGATTGCCCTGGCCTCGTCCGCCCACGCCCAATCGCTTCCCGGCGGCTTCGTCTATCTGCGCGACATCGACCCCAGCATTGTCCAGGACATCCGCTACGCCAGCTCCAACAATTTCGTCGGCCGTCCACTCGCCGGGTACAACGCCGGCGAATGCGTGGTGAAGCGGGAGGTCGGCCTGCGGCTGAAGGCGGTGCAGCAGGAGCTGGCGGCGCAAAACCTGTCGCTGAAGATGTTCGACTGCTACCGGCCGGCGCAGGCCTCGCTCGACATGGTGAAGTGGTCGCAGAATGGCCATGAGACCGCCGCCGAGCGGCGCTACAATCCGAAGATTCCCAAGACCGAGTTGTTCCGTCTCGGCTACATCGCGAGCCGCTCGCAACATTCCACCGGGGCGGCGCTCGATCTCACTTTGGTCGACCTCAAAGCCGACAATTCCGCCAAATACGATTCGTCGAAAGCCTATGCCGATTGCACGGCGCCGGTCGAGGCGCGATTGCCGGAAGGCAGCGTCGACATGGGCACCGGCTATGACTGCACGGACGCGAAGGGACATACGTCCGCACCGTCGATCAATTCGGACCAGCGCGCCTGGCGCAGGCGGCTGGTGGCTGCGATGGCCCGGCAAGGCTTTGTGAACTATGCGAAGGAGTGGTGGCACTTTTCGCTGCCGGGGGCGGGCGGGGCGGCCTATGATTTCCCGATTCCGCCGCGGACGAGGTAGATCGTCATGCGAACGGCCCGGCGTGACGGTGCCGTTGCCAACGAAAGCGCTTGAATGGACTCCCTCACTCCCGATCTCCCGCCGCTCACCGTGACGCCCGCGGCCGACGCGCGCGTCTGGAAATTCTGGGGCACCTCGCTCTGGGGCATCGTCATCTTCGCTGCGATGTTCGTCGGGCAGATCGGTGCCATCGTCTATCTGGTCTGGGTCGCTCGCGACCCCATCGACCTCACATCGATGCAGCACGTCGGCCGCGAGCCGGCGTCGCTCGCGTTTTCTGTCACGATGGGTCTGCCGGCGACGCTGGCCGCCGTGTGGCTGGCCATTCGCATCAAGAAGGCCTCCTTCGTCGACTATCTCGCGCTGCGCTGGCCGTCCTGGACACAGCTCCTGTTCGGCGCGGTCGGCCTCATCCTGCTCGTCGTGGCCTGGGAAACAATCTCGCGCAGCCTCGGCCGCGAGGCGACGCCGGGCTTCATGAGCGATCTGTTGAAATCGGGCCGCGACAAGGGCGCCGCAATGATGCTGCTGTTCGCGTTCAGCGTCGCAGCGCCGATGTCGGAAGAGGTTTTGGCGCGCGGCTTCCTCTATCGCGGCTGGTCGGCGAGCTTCCTGCGCGTGCCCGGCGCGATCATCCTGTCGTCATTGCTGTGGACGGTCGTGCATCTGCAATACGACCTGTATTTCCTCGCCGAGGTCTTCACCATCGGTCTCTGGTTCGGCTACATGCGCTACCGCGCGAACTCGCTCTGGCTCACGATCGTGCTGCATGCGCTGAACAATCTGACGGCGGTGGTGCTGACGATGTGGCTGGGGAGCTAGGCACTCCGTCATTGCGAGCGCAGCGCAGCAATCCAGAATCCCTCCGCGGAGGCGGTCTGGATTGCTTCGTCGCAAGGGCTCCTCGCAATGACGAGGTGAGAGACGTGCGCTCGCAATGACGGGTGCTCAGGCCACCAGCGCGATCGCGATCGGCATGGTGATCGCCGCCAGGATCGTCTGCAGCGTGATGATCTGCGCCAGCAGTGGCGCGTCGCCGCCCATCTGGCGGGCCAGCACATAGGCGCTGGGCGAGGTCGGTACCGCCGCGCAGATCGCGACGATTGCGAGGCTGTTGC
The DNA here is from genome assembly GCF_024519875.1 of Bradyrhizobium sp. Bra64. NCBI lineage: Bacteria > Pseudomonadati > Pseudomonadota > Alphaproteobacteria > Hyphomicrobiales > Nitrobacteraceae > Bradyrhizobium > Bradyrhizobium sp. Bra64. The sequence continues at coordinate 65,811 of NZ_JALJRD010000005.1, forward strand.
CGGAGAGGCCAAACCAGGCCGCCAGCACCAGTGCGATCACAGGCATCAGGACCAGCTTGAACACTACGCCGATGCTCGCGCTGACGCTCGGCCGGAGCAGGCCTTTGAGCTGCAGGCCGGCACCGGTGACGAGCAGGCCGATGGCGAGCGAGGAGCGGCCGAGCGCGTCCGCAACTTCGTGCCAGATTTTCGGCAGCGGCAGATGGATCACATTGATGACGAGGCCGATGACGCAGGCCCAGATCAGGGGATTGCGGATCACCGTCATGACGATCGTGCGCGCGGATTGTTTTTCGGGCGATGCATAGTGGGCGAGCACGGCGACGCTGAAGACGTTGACCAGTGGAATGATCGCGACCATCGCCACGGAGGCCAGCGCCAGCCCGACATCGCCGTACAGGTTGGCGGCGACCGACAGCGCCACATAGGTCTGCCAGCGGGTCGCGCCCTGGAAGATCGAGGTGAAGGCAGGTCCGTCGATGTCGAGCCGTGCCAGCGCCGGGCGGAGCGCCAGGCACAGCAGCGACATCGCGAGCGCGGACAGCAGCAGCGCGCCGCCGACGCCAGCGACCGGCACCCTGGACAGATCGGCCTTCACCAAGGTCTGGATCAGCAGCATCGGAAACAGCACGAAATAGGTCAGCCGCTCCAGCCCGTGCCATTGCGTGTCGAGCCGCATCAGGCTGCGCTTCAGCACCACGCCGAGCACGATGAGGATGAAGACCGGCAGCAGCGCCGCGATCACGACGGCCATGGATCAGCCGGCCCCGGGGCTTGCGCGAAGATTGGCGAGACGGTCGAGCGCGCCTTGCAGGATGAAGATCGCGGCGTGCTCGTCGATCACCTCGGCGCGTTTGGCGCGGCTCACGTCCATGCCGATCAATTCGCGTTCGACCGCGGCCGTCGACAGGCGCTCGTCCCAGAGGCCGATGGGGAGGGCGGTCAGGCCGGCGAGATTGCGGGCGAAGGCGCGGGTCGATTGCGCGCGCGGACCCTCGCTGCCGTCCATGTTGATGGGAAGGCCGAGCACGAAGCCGACGGCCTTGCGCTCGGTCGCGATCGCGAGCAGGCGGGCGGCATCCTGCTTGAACGCCTTGCGCTGGATGGTCTCGACGCCGGTCGCCAGCCGGCGGTCCGGATTGGACACGGCAACGCCGATGGTCTTGGTGCCGAGATCAAGGCCGACCAACCCGCCGCGATCGGGCCAGTGGGTTGCAGCATCGACGAGAGGCAGGATAAGAGCCGGCATGGGACTAGCGCTTATCACGCGTCGCGCTGCGGAGTGAACCCGGAACATGGATGTGCTGACATTATTCGGCTTGTTCGCCGTGTCCGCGATGCTGGTCTGCTATGCCATGGAGGATCGCAGCCACTGGTTCGTGCTGCTGTTCGCCGGTGCTTGCGCGCTCGGCTCGGCCTACGGCTTCCTGCAAGGCGCCTGGCCGTTCGGCCTGGTCGAGGCGGTCTGGGCCGTCGTCGCACTGCGGCGATGGCAACTCAGGCCGCGATGACGTCGTCATCCGTCTTCAGGCAGGCGGCAAAACCGCCGAGCGCGCTGGTTTGATGCCCGGCGCGGCGCTGGACGAACAGCGTCTCGACGCGCGCGTGCGCGGCGCCGAGCGTGTGCATCGACACGCTGCCGTTCATCGCGCTGCGTTCGACCACCGCGCGCGGCAGCAGCGTCACGCCCATGTCGGCGGCGACGCAGCCGATCATGCCGTCGAGCGTCCCGAGTTCGAAGCGCGCGGCCGAGGGCCAACCGAACTCGACGAACACCTGCTCGAGGCGCTGGCGATAGGTGCAGCCGGTGCGGAACACCAGCGCGGTCGGACCCGACTCCGGCGTGCCGGCGCGCAATTCGGCAAGCGAGCTCCAGCGCCGCGCGCTGACCAGCACCAGCTCTTCGCGGAAAGCGCTGGTCGCGAACAGGTCGGCATGCGCGATCGGTCCTGCGACGAAGGCGCCGTCGAGCGTGCCTTCGAGCACGCAATCGACGAGGTCGGCCGTGGGTGCCGTGCGCAGGCTCAGCCGCACGGCGGGAAAGCGGCGGTGGAAATCGGCGAGCAGGGGCGGCAGCCGCACCGCTGCGGTCGTCTCCATCGAGCCGATTGCGAGCGGTCCCTTGGGCTCGCCATCGTCGCGCGCGGCGAGCACGGCCTCGCGCGACAACGCCGCCATCCGTTGCGCGTAAGGCAAAAGGCGCTTGCCGGCGGCGGTGAGTGCCATGCCGCGGCTGTGGCGCTCGAATAGCGGCGTGCCGATCTCGGCTTCCAGCGCCTTGACGCGCTGGGTAACGTTGGATTGCACCGTGTTGAGCTCTTCGGCGGCGCGGGTGATGCCGCCGCTGCGGGCGACCGCGGCAAAGGTCTGGATGTCGCTGAGTTCCATGGCTTCGTTTCGCTTTTGAGATGGCAGCGTTCGCAACAATTCATTTTTCGAGAATGCTAATCGCAACTAGTCTCGCTGTCCAGACGGGAGAGGGGCCATGCCGATCGCGACGTCGCTGACCGCGCTGCTTCAGATCGAGCATCCCATCCTGCTGGCGCCGATGGATATCGTCGCAGGCAGCCGCCTCGTGGCAGCGGTGAGCCGCGCCGGCGGTTTTGGTATCTTGGGCGGAGGCTACGGCGAGAGGGAATGGCTGGAGCGCGAGACTGCGAAGCTCGCCGGCTTGTCCGCGCCGTTCGGGATCGGCTTCATCACCTGGAGCCTCGCCAAGCGGCCTGAACTTCTCGACATCGCGCTCGCCGCAAAACCATCCGCGATCATGTTGTCGTTCGGCGATCCCGCACCCTTCGCGGCCAGGATCAACTCCGCCGGTGCGCGCCTGATCTGCCAGGTGCAGGACGAGACGATGGCGCGGCAAGCGCTCGATGCCGGCGCCGACGTCCTGATCGCACAGGGGACGGAGGCGGGCGGTCACGGCGCCTCGCGCACCACGATCGATCTCGTGCCCGCGATCGTCGATCTTGCCGCGGGCCGTGTGCCGGTGGTGGCGGCCGGCGGCATTGCCGATGGGCGCGGGCTTGCGGCCATGATGATGCTCGGTGCAGGCGGCGTGCTGCTCGGCACACGCTTCTATGCGAGCCAGGAGGCCGACGGCGCGGACGAAGCCAAGCGGCGCATCTGCGCGGCAAACAGCGGCTCCACGGTGCGCGGCATCATCTTCGATCTCTCCCGCAACAATGTCTGGCCGGCGCCGTTTACCGGCCGGTGCCTCATCAACGATCACGCCAGACGCTGGATCGGCCGCGAGGTCGAACTGATGCAGAATGTCGCCGCAGTCGGGGCCGACTATGCGGCTGCGAAGGCGGCCGGCAATTTCGACGTCGCCGCGGTGATCGCGGGCGAGGCTGTCGGCCTGATCCATGATATTCCACCGGCGGCCGAGATCGTCGGGCGCATTGCCACCGAAGCCGAGCTGCATCTTGCTGGCCGACGCAACTTCATCGCCTCCGTCGCCTGAAACACAAGAGACACCACCATGTGGCCCAACCGTCGACTGATTGATCTCTTCAAGACCGAATTCCCGATCGTGCTGGCGCCGATGGCCGGCGTGATGGATGCGGAACTGGTGATTGCCGTCGCGCAGGGCGGGGGGCTCGGCTCGCTGCCGAGCGCGATGCTGTCGCCGGAGAAGGCGCGGGAGCAGGTCAACATCATCCGCCAGCGCGTCTCCGCGCCGGTCAACATGAATTTCTTCTGCCACAAGCCGGTCGAGCTCACGGCCGAGGCGGAGGCCCGCTGGAAGCAGCGCCTCGCGAACTATTACCGGGAGCACGGTCTCGATCCTGCCGCACCCATCAATGCCGCGAACCGCGCCCCGTTCGACGCCGGCTTCTGCGAGGTGGTGGAGGAACTGAAGCCGGAGATCGTCAGTTTTCATTTCGGCCTGCCGGAGGACGCACTGCTCAAGCGGGTCAAGGCGGCCGGCTGTCTCGTCATCTCCTCGGCGACCACGGTGAAGGAAGCGGTCTGGCTCGAGCAGCACGGCGCTGATGCCATCATTGCGCAAGGCGCGGAGGCGGGCGGCCATCGCGGCATGTTCCTGACCGACAAGATCTCCGAACAGCCCGGCACCTTCGCGCTGGTGCCGCAGGTGGTCGACGCGGTGAAGGTGCCGGTGATCGCAGCCGGCGGCATCGCGGATGGCCGCGGCATCGCGGCGGCCTTCGCGCTCGGCGCGGCCGGCGTGCAGATCGGCAGCGCCTATCTGCGTTGTCCGGAATCCAAGGTCAGTGCAGCGGCCCGTGTGGCGCTGGCCGAGGGCCGGGACGATTCCACCGTCATCACCAACGTCATGACCGGGCGGCCGGCGCGCGGTGTCCAGAACCGCCTGATGCGCGAGGCCGGTCCGATTTCGCCGGATGCGCCGCCATTTCCCCATGCCGCAACGGCGCTGGGACCGCTGAAGGCTGCGGCCGAGAAGCAGGGCAGGGTCGATTTCACCAATCTCTGGGCCGGCCAGGCCATTGCCCTGGGCCGCGAGGTCCCGGCGGCCGAATTGACCCGGGATCTCGCCAAATCGGCGCTGGCCCGCATGAAAGCACTGGGTGGATAGGGCGCGATGAGGTCCGAGAGGATCTCATCGCTTTAGGTTATTGTTTGCGCATGATCTTTTCGGAGAACCGCTGCGCACTTTTCCGGATCATGCGCGCAGCGCCGGTTGCGGCGCAAAACCGGCCTCTGCTATACGGCACATGGGTTTTGCCGTGAGAGGCCTTATATAATGTCCGTCGACGCCGCTACCGTCCGCCGCATCGCGCATCTGGCGCGCATTGCGGTTTCCGAGGGCGAGGTTCCGCATCTGCAGGGCGAGCTCAACGCCATGCTCGCCTTTGTCGAGCAGCTCTCGGAGGTCAATGTCGAGGGCGTGGAGCCGATGACCTCGGTCACCCCGATGCAGATGAAGAAGCGGCAGGACGTGGTCAATGACGGCGAGATCGCCGACGATATCGTTGCCAACGCGCCCGCGACCGAGGGTCACTTCTTCCTGGTGCCGAAGGTCGTCGAGTAATCTGCATAGCGTTTTCGAGCGAAGTGGAAGCCGGTTCGCGTAAAGAAAACGCGTCAAACTAAATAGTCTTAGGACGCCGTCCGATGTGCATGCTTTGCGACGATGAGAAGGCCTATCAGGCCTACATGAACTATCTCGACAAGATGGAGCGGCAGGGCAAGGCTGCCGATCCCAACGTCGCCGTCAACGCCGTGCTCGACGAGATCGAGGCTGCTGCCAACGCCGCCGCCAAGAAAAAAGACGACCCGGCCAACGACAAGACCCTGTCTCCGTTCTTCTGCAGCCCGATCAATAAATGACCGATTTGACATCGCTGACGCTCGCCGAGGCCCGCAAGGGCCTCGCGGCCAAGACTTTCACGTCACTCGAGCTGACCGACGCGCATCTGAGCGCGATCGAGGCCGCGCGCGTGCTCAATGCCTTCGTGATGGAGACGCCGGATCGCGCGCGCGACATGGCGAAGGCGGTGGACGAGAAGATCGCCAAGGGGGAGGGCGGTCCGCTCGCCGGCATTCCGCTCGGCATCAAGGATTTGTTCGCGACCAAGGGCGTGCGCACCACGGCGTGCTCGAAGATCCTCGGCAATTTCGTGCCGACCTACGAGTCGACAGTGACCTCGCAGCTCTGGCGCGACGGCGCGGTGATGCTGGGCAAGCTCAACAATGACGAGTTCGCGATGGGCTCGGCGAACGAGACCTCGTGCTTCGGCCCCGTCGGGAATCCCTGGCGGCGTGCGGGAAGCAACACCACGCTGGTGCCGGGCGGCTCGTCCGGCGGCTCGGCCTCGGCCGTGGCGGCGCTGCTCTGCATGGGAGCGACCGCGACCGATACCGGCGGCTCGATCCGCCAGCCGGCGGCGTTCACCGCGACCGTCGGCATCAAGCCGACCTATGGCCGCTGCTCGCGCTGGGGCATCGTCGCCTTTGCCTCCTCGCTCGACCAGGCCGGTCCGATCGCGCGCAGCACGCGCGATGCCGCGATGCTGCTGCGCTCGATGGCGGGGCATGATCCGAAGGACACGACGTCGGTCGACATGCCCGTGCCGGACTATGAGGCCGCGATCGGCAGGTCCGTAAAGGGCATCAGGATCGGCATTCCCAAGGAGTATCGCCTCGACGGCATGCCGGCCGAGATCGAGAAGCTGTGGAGCGAGGGCGCCGCCTGGCTCAAGGCGGCGGGTGCCGAACTCGTCGAGGTCTCGCTGCCGCACACCAAGTACGCGCTGCCGGCCTATTACATCGTGGCGCCGGCGGAGGCCTCCTCCAACCTGGCGCGCTATGATGGCGTGCGCTACGGGCTGCGCGAGCAGGCCAAGAACATCATCGAGCTGTACGAGAACAGCCGCGCCGAAGGCTTTGGCGCAGAGGTGAAGCGCCGCGTCATGATCGGCACCTATGTGCTCTCGGCCGGCTATTACGACGCCTATTATCTGCGCGCCCAGAAGGTGCGCACGCTGATCAAGAAGGATTTCGAGGATTGCTTCGCCAAGGGTGTCGACGCGATCCTGACGCCGGCGACGCCGTCGGCGGCCTTCGGCATCGGCGAGAAGGGCGGTGCGGACCCTGTCGAGATGTATCTCAACGACATCTTCACGGTGACCGTGAACATGGCAGGCCTGCCGGGCATTGCAGTGCCCGCCGGCAAGGACGCGCAGGGCCTGCCGCTTGGCCTGCAATTGATCGGCCGTCCGTTCGACGAGGAGACGCTGTTCTCGCTCGGCGAGGTGATCGAGCAGGCGGCCGGCCGCTTTACGCCCGCGAGGTGGTGGTGAATGCGGCGGCGTTCATAGCCAGCCTTGAGGGCGCAGCGCCGGCGCCGGATCTCAGTGCGCCGCTCGCGGGCCTCTGGTGGGCCGCCAAGGGCGACTGGGAGCAGGCGCACAGGATCGTGCAGGACGACAGCAGCCGCGAGGCGGCCTGGGTGCATGCCTATCTGCACCGCGTCGAGGGCGACCTCGGCAATGCCGGCTACTGGTATCGTCAGGCGGGCCAGTCGGCGGCGAAGGATTCATTGGAAGCGGAGTGGGAGCGGATCGTTGCCACGCTGCTCGGGAGCAAGACATGAGTACGGCCACGCATAAGCTTCTGAAGGGTTCAACCGGCGACTGGGAGATGGTCATCGGCATGGAGATCCATGCCCAGGTGACGTCGAACTCAAAACTGTTCTCGGGCGCGTCCACCGCCTTCGGCGGCGAGCCCAACTCGCACGTGTCGCTGGTCGATGCCGCGATGCCGGGCATGCTGCCCGTCATCAACGAGGAATGCGTCAGGCAGGCTGTCACGACTGGCCTGGGCCTCAATGCGCAGATCAACCTCCGCTCGGTGTTCGACCGCAAGAACTATTTCTATCCGGACTCGCCGCAGGGCTACCAGATCAGCCAGTACAAGTCGCCGATCGTGGGCGAAGGCGAGGTCGCGGTCGAACTGGACGGCGGCAAGACCGCGACCATCGGGATCGAGCGGCTGCATCTGGAGCAGGACGCCGGCAAGTTGTTGCACGACCAATCTCCGACCATGTCCTATGTCGACCTCAACCGGTGTGGTGTGGCGCTGATGGAGATCGTCTCGAAACCGGACATCCGCGACGCCGAGCAGGCCAAGGCCTATGTGACCAAACTGCGTTCGATCCTGCGCTATCTCGGTACCTGCGACGGCGACATGGAGAAGGGGTCCTTGCGCGCCGACGTCAACGTCTCCGTGCGCAAGCCGGGCGCGCCGCTCGGCACCCGCTGCGAGATCAAGAACATGAACTCGATCACCTTCATCGGCCAGGCGATCGAGTACGAGGCGCGCCGCCAGATCGAGATCCTCGAGGACGGCGGCCAGATCGATCAGGAGACCCGGCTCTACGACCCCAACAAGGGCGAGACGCGCTCGATGCGGTCGAAGGAAGAGGCGCACGACTATCGCTACTTCCCCGATCCCGACCTGTTGCCGCTGGAGTTCACGCAAAGCTTCGTCGATGAGCTGAAAGCAAAACTGCCCGAGCTGCCGGACCAGAAGAAGACGCGCTTCGTCGCGGATCTCGGCCTGTCGGCCTATGATGCGAGCGTGCTGGTCGCCGAGCGCGAGAGCGCGGTGTTCTACGAGACCGTGCTGGAGAATCTCGCCAACCGCGCGCGCGACGGCAAGGTTGCCGCGAACTGGGTCATCAACGAGCTGTTCGGCCGTCTCAACAAGGAAGGCCGGGATATTACGGGCTCTCCGGTCAACGCCGAGCAGCTGGCTGCGATCATCGATCTGATCGGCGAGGGCACGATCTCCGGCAAGATCGCCAAGGATCTGTTCGAGATCGTCTGGCAGGAGGGCGGCGATCCTCGCGCGCTGGTCGAAAGCCGCGGCATGAAGCAGGTCACGGACCTCTCGGCGATCGAGAAGGTGGTCGACGACATCATTGCGGCCAATCCCGACAAGGCGGCGCAGGTCAAGGACAAGCCGCAGTCGCTCGGCTGGTTCGTCGGCCAGGTGATGAAGGCATCCGGCGGCAAGGCGAGCCCGCAGATCGTCAACGACCTGCTCAAGTCCAAGCTCGGCATCTGACGTCACGCGTGCGAACGAGGTGACGGACATGCATCGTCACCTCGCTCTCGGTTCGCGGTGCGACGCTCGCGCGCATGCTCGGCGGCAAACTTCATCCTGATCGACCGCGACCCCCGACCGAATCGCGGTCACGCGATTCGCGCAAAACGGCGACTTGCACACGCTCAGACGAGCGCCTCCGCCGTTAAGCATGAAAATATTTTCGTTGCCAAAAGTCGCGACTCAGAGTCCGCGAAGCGCCTTCGCGGGGCGATCGCGGGATTGGCGGCGCAGGTCATCGCGCTGATCGCGCGCGATGCATTCATGCAGAAAAATACTTGCTGCATAGTGTTTTCCTGCAATCGCATCTGCCGCAAACGTCGATGCTGCAAGCACTCCGTGCGATGGCTGCCGCACGTTACGCAGTGCGCCTGCATCGCGCTCGCCAAGCTCACGCGCGTTGCGTCGTCAACACTTCTTTAAGCGAGACGCTGTTTTTTTCGTTGTGTTGGTGTATTCGGGATGAGTGTGCATTCGATCCCCGACTGCATGCAGCGATTAAAGCCATCTCACACATCGGAGGGCAACATGGCCAAGAAAGCGAAGAAGGCGAAGAAGGCGAAGAGCGCAGTGAAGAAGACTGCGAAGAAGACCCGCAAGGTCGCGAAGAAGAAGAAGTAACTTCGACTTCTGAAGTTGCCGGCTGCTAGACAGCCGGCACGTCATCAGCGCCTCCTAAGGTTCTGGTCGACGATAGAGGGTGTCGGCGAGACATCAGGTCAACGGTCGGATCGCTTCACTTTCGCGGTCCGGCAGAAGAAACAAGTTTTCTTCGTTCGGTGCGGGGCCGGTTCTTCCGGTTCTGCAATTTCACGAGCGGCCTCGCGGTCAAAGTGGAATCTGGTCCTGACGTGTTCGCCGACGCCCTCGTTCTCTTGAGGCCGGGGTATTGCCGGCATTCCCCCTCGACATTGCTGATCTGATCGCGCTGAGGTGACCGCCTGCCTTGGACGTTTGCCTTGGCCGCCTGCCTTGGGGCAGGCGAGAGCTGCGGCCGGACCATTGCACGGCGTCATCGCCCGGGTTGACCAGGCCATCGGGCACGACGTTGCGGTCATTGAATGACAGGGCGAGGAGCGGGCACGACAGCGGCCGCTCCGACACATTGTAACCGCACGACACGCACCACCGCGCGCGATGGTTATCGATGTCCCAAGATCCCAGGGTAAACCGAATCTGAGGAATCCCGGAAGTGCCTGCAAATCAGGGACTTTTTGAATTCGGCGCGGGGGCGCCGCGCGCTCGCGTTTACCTCTGCTTCATCGCGATACTTAAACTGCCATTCAAATTTGCCCGCCATCATCGCCTCCAACAAGCCGGCAAACGGCATTGGCAAGAAGACTTGGGGACGAGTTGAACAGCGCACGATCCCGGAAGGGGTCATGCAAATCAGAGTTGGACGGGAGCCGCGCTCGGGGGACGAGGCGGCATAAGAAAAAAGGGGATGCGTTATGTTTCAGGGTACTTTCGATCTGGAGACGGCAACGCCGATCGACGCGGGCGCGCTGTCGGACGTGCTGTTCGAGCGCGGGATCTATTGGGCGAGCGGCCGCTCCGGCCTCGTCGATCTCGTCGCCGCGCATAAATGGTTCAACCTCGCCGCACTGAAGGGCCGCAAGGATGCCGTGACGCTGCGCCAGGAGGTTGCCGGGCAGATGTCGGACGCCGAGATCGCGGCGGCACAGCGCGAAGCGAGGGCGTGGGTTTCCGCCCACTGAGCGGTTCGCTTCGCCGTGGGGGAACCGAACCTTGACCGATCAGTGCGATCGCGCCGGGGGCGGACTCATGGTGAGGTTGGGACGGCAAACGAGGCCGGCGCTTCGCCGGCGCAATGCCGGCGCCACATTTCACTGAGGGCCTTTTCGATGTGCCGCGTCATGCGGACAGTATCGAAGAGAGGCCGAGTGGACCGATGCGCCGCCAGCTTGCTCTTGAGGGCGGTTCGAAGCTCGACATCGTGAGCGATCCGAAGCGCCAAAGCCTCATATTCGTCCAACGATCGCGTCACCAGCTCGGGAAGGCCGACGGCATTCAGGAGACTGGCGGCAACACGTCCCGCAAAGGCGGTGCCGAGGCAGGTGACGACCGGCAAGCCAGCCCATAGGGCGTCGCTGGCGGCGGTATGGGCGTTGTAGGGCAATGTGTCCAGGAACAGATCGGCAAGCTGGTGGCGCGCCAGGTGTTCCTCGGCAGGCAGCGACGGGGCGAACACGATCCTCTCGGCGGCGATGCCGCGCGCGGCCGCTTCACGCCTCAGGTTCTCCGTGGCGATCGGGTCGCCATCAAGCAGCCAAAGGACGCTTTTGGGGGTCTTGGCAAGCAGCCTCATCCAGACATCGAACAGCAGGGGCGTGATCTTGGGCGTTCTGTTGAACGCGCAATAGACGAACGCATCATCCGCCAGTCCGACCTCGCTTCGGGCCGGCGCATTTGGCAGGAGCGGTCGCCTGGCGTCGGTCGCCTGATAGCTGTCGGGGAGATAGATCACCTTCTCGGTGTAATGCTGCTGCTCTGCTTCGGGAATGACGATCCGGTCCGCCATGATGTAGTCGATATACGAGGCGCCCATCGTGCCGGGGAAGCCGAGATAGCTGACCTGGATGGGAGCCGGCCGGCGCGCAAGGATTTTCGGGCGCGCACCGGCGGTGAAGCCTCCCAGATCGACGAGGATCTCAATGTCGAGCTTGCGTGTCAGCTCGACCACGTCCTCGTCGGCAAGGTGGCTGACATCTTCAAAGCGTTCGAATGCTGCCTTCAGGCGGTTGCGCATCTCGCTGCGGTCATCCGGTCCGTAGGAGATGGCGCTGATGTCGAAGCGCGCGCGGTCGTGCGCCTCGAAAACTCCGGCCATCAGATTCGCGGTCGCGTGATTACGGAAATCGGCAGACATGTACGCAACGCGCAGCCGGGAAGCCGGCGACGGCGTTCTGGGTCTCGCGGCACCTCGATCCGGGGCCACGTTGGCGACATATGTCTTCGCACAGGTCAATTGGCCTGCAGGAGATGATGAGGCATGAAAGAAGGTGAAAGGGTCGATCAGCGCGCCGGCTTCGAGGATCTCGTCCAGCGCGGCCTGTTCACGCTCGAAACTGCGCCAATCGGCACGCTTCCGCCTGGAAGCAACGAGCTTGCTCAGCGCGAACGGGAAGGCCTTGTCCAGCGCGACCGTTCTTTCGAGCGCCCCGATTGCTTCGTCGTCTCGGCCCATTCGGGTAAGGACCTCAGACAACGCGAAATGGTTCTGTGGATCCGACGGTGCAAGCGCGGCGGCGCGTTGGTAGCTGTCATGCGCTTCGTCAAGTTGGCCAAGCTGCTGGAACGCACTGCCTCGGTTTGCGAATGCTGCGCTCGATGGCGCGATCGCAATGGCGCGATCAAATTCCGCGATGGCGGCGTGAAGCTCCTGCCGTGCCATCAGGATCGCTCCGCGATTGAGATGCGCATCGGCGAAGTTCGGCGACAGGGCAATCGCTTTCGCGAGCCAGGCGAGCGCATCGTCAGTCTTGTCCAATGCCCGCAAAACGTTGGCATAGTTGAAGAGAACCTGCGGATTGCCGGGCTCGACGCGGGCCGCCTTCTTGAGCAATGGCTCGGCGTCCACGAAATTGCCGCGCTGGGCGTGCAACAGCCCAAGCATGTGGAGCGCGATGGGATGCGTTCTGCTTGCCCTCAGGATGCTCGCGTAGGCCCGTTCCGCATCCGACAGATTGCCCGAACGGTGCGCCGCAATGGCCTGATCCAGAATAGCCGACGGATGGAGCGAGGAGGGGGCCGAAGCTCCCTTGTTGCGGCGTTGCTGCGACATGTGATTGGGTTTCTGGACCCAGATGAGGGGTCTGTGCTTCGGCGAACTGGTGCAAAAAACTCTAGTCGCCTTTGCTGGCTAGAACAACGGCCGCGCCGCTCGCGCTTCGAGGCACCAAACGACCGCGCTTGTGCCGAGATGTCGCGCACGAAAATATCGATGCCGGCCTGAGGCGACGGCACCCTGCTGTGCGGGCGCGGCGACGGCCGGCGCTCGGGACGTCAGCCAGCCCTGACCCGCCCCTGGCTTCCATCGCTGTCGAAGCTCTCATGTGCAAAGAAACTACCGGTCTTAATTCTGCCGCTTGCGGCTCGCCGCGGGGTCGGGCATACCCGGCGGAGCCGGAGACGTGGCCGAGTGGCTGAAGGCGGCGGTTTGCTAAACCGTTATAGGCTTGTAAAGGCCTATCGAGGGTTCGAATCCCTCCGTCTCCGCCAGATTTATCCGATTGAAATCGCAGATATTTTCCGCAGGCGACCCGCGCGCTCGGCTGCCGGGATTGGGCGAAGGCCAGGGATCACCGGCCTCATCCTCCCGCATGGTCCGGGGCGTCCGGTTTGCTGCTCGCGAATCGACGCAAGGACGCCCTGCAAGGTCGTCAAATCCGGCTCTGCTGAGATCGTCCCAGCCCGCTGGATCACGTTCTCTGCGGCCTTCGCCCGATGAGAACATGGCGCCGGGCATATGTTCAACCGGGCAAGCGTGGGGTACTTCACCGATCCTGCGCTCGACTTGGCGGATATCCGCATGGTTTTGGTGCTGAGCGCGACATCGGTCCATTGGACCTGGCCGGACGCGGTGAAAGAGGTCTGTTCCCGTCGATGAAGAACATCGCAGCAATCTTCAATGAGGCGCTCGCGGCCCTGAATGCACGCGATCTCGCGAAGGCCGAAGAGGGCTTCAGGCGCGTCATCAAGTCCGAGCCGTCGCATGTTCCGGCGCTGAACCTGCTGACGATCGCTCTCATGAACACCAACCGGTTCGCCGAGGCCGAGCCGTTCATCGCGCGGGCGGTCAAGCTCAATCAGGGATCCGATGTTTCCTTCTACAATTACGGCCTGATCGCGAAGCAGCTCAACAAGCCCGCACTGGCGCACGAGCAATTCACCAGGGCCCTGCGGCTCAATCCCAATGTGCGCGAGAGCTGGAACAACCGTGGCGCGGTTTGCAATGACCTCGGCCAATACGAAGCGGCGATATCCGACTTCGATCGATCGATCGCATTGGATCGAAACTATCCCGACCCCCATGCGAACAAGGGCAAGTCGCTGCTCGAACTCGGGCGCTACCAGGACGCTTTGGCGGCCTACGACCGCGCGCTTTCCTTGAGGCCGGATTTGCCGGAAGCCTGGCTAGGCCGCGGCACCGTGCTGGCCCGGCTCAGGCGCCGCACTGAGGCTCTTGCCGCCTTTGAGAGGGTTCTCTCGATCCGGACAGACCTGCTGGAGGCCTGGATTGGCAGGGGTCATGTTCTGTATGAGCTCAGGCGCCACGAGGACGCCTTCGCATCCTACGACCGCGCACTCGCCATCGCCCCGCAGGCGGCGGCCGCCTGGCTCGGCCGGGGCAACGCCCTCGCCGATCTCAAGCGCCATGACGAAGCGCTCGCAGCCTACGACAAGGCACTTTCGATCAAGCCGGACTCCACTGAAGCCATGATTGGTCGCGGCAACGTCTTCCTCGGCCTCAGGCGCCACGACGATGCGCTCGCAATCTATGACGCGGCGCTCTCGGGCAGGGCAGGTTCGGCCGAGGCCTGGCTCGGCCGCGGCAACGTCTTTCTCGATCTGCGGCGCCATGACGAGGCGCTCGCTGCCTACGACAGGGCGCTCTCCATCGCTCCGGACCTTGCCGAAGCGTGGCTGGGGCGAGGCAACGTCTTTGCTGACATCAAGCGCTACGGGGAGGCGCTCGAGGGCTACGACAAGGCGCTGTCCCTCAGGTCCGATTTGGCGGAAGCCTGGTTCGGGCGAGGGAATATCTTCGCCGATCTTCGTCGCCACGACGATGCGTTCGCAGCCTTCGACAGGGCGTTGTCGCTGAATCGCGAGCTGCCCGGCGTGGAGGGCGCGCGGCTCTACTCGAAGCTGAATTGCTGCGACTGGACCGACATCGAGAGCGAAAAGGCGCGCTTGATTGAATCCATTCGCGCGGGCGAGGGCGCATGTCAGCCGTTTGCGCTTCTCTCGATCGCCGCATCGGCCGAGGACCAACGACGAAGCGCCGATTTCTGGATCGAAAGAATGCTTGGTCTTGCCGTACGCAAATCGGATGACGTCGTCCCCGCCGACGCCGACAAGATCCGCATCGGGTACTTGTCGGCGGATTTTCGCACCCACCCGGTGAGCTATCTGTCCGCAGGACTTTTCGAAGCCCACGATCGCACCAGATTTGAAACGCATGGATTCTCGATCGGCCCGACCGATGACAGCGATTTGCGTGCACGATTGGAGAGGAGCTTCGTCCACTTTACCGATCTCCACGGGCAGAGCGATGACGAAATCGTCAGCTGCATCAAGACGGCCAAGATCGACATCCTCGTGGATCTGATGGGGCACACGCTTGGAGCGCGGCTCGGCGTTCTCGCGCAGCGGCCAGCTCCCATCCTGGTCAACTATCTCGGCTTCGCCGGCACGGTCGGCGGGGGATTGCTGGACTATGTGATCGCCGACGAGAGGGTCATTCCAGCCGACGACCGCAAGCATTTTTCGGAAAAGGTTGTCTGGCTGCCGCATTGCTTCATGCCCCACGATGCCGAGGGACGTGCGATGTCGCATGTCGGGCTCGACAGGCGAGAGCAGGGACTGCCGGCCGAGGGCTTTGTCTTCTGCGGCTTCAACAACGCCTACAAGCTCAATCCGGCAACGTTTCGGAGCTGGATGCGCATTCTGAAGGAGGTCCAGGGCTCCGTTATCTGGCTTTCCGATCTGCAGGATGTCGCGAAATCCAATTTGCGGAGAGCGGCCGAGGCAAGCGGCGTTGATCCCCAGCGCCTGGTCTTTGCGACACGCGTTGCCTCGACGGCGGATCATCTGGCGAGGCATGGCCTGGCCGACCTGTTCATGGACGCGCTGCCATACAACGCTCACACCACGGCCAGCGACGCTCTCTGGGCCGGCCTGCCAGTGTTGACGCTGGCCGGAGAAGCCTTTGCGGGACGGGTGGCGGCCAGCCTGCTGCAGGCACTGGGACTTGCCGAGCTGATCACGCATTCTCGTGATGAATATGAAGAGCGCGCGATCGCATTGGCTCTCGATCGTGAGAGGCTTCGGGGCATCCGGGAAAGGCTGGAACAGCAACGTCTCACGGCACCGCTGTTCGATACGCCTCTGCTTGCCCGAAACCTGGAAGACGCGTTCGAGGTCATGGTTCGGCGGTGTCGCGCCGGATTGCCGCCGGATCACATCGAGATTTCTCCGGTGTCATCCGTTTGATGCGGGAGCCGCGAGCATCCGGTTCACGCACGAATGTTCCACGCGATGCTCGGGTGCCTGCCCGGTCCTTGTTGCAAGGAGGGGCCTCCAGATTCGACGCGGATTCGTTCGCACGATTCGAGGAGACGGAAGGCGGAACGGCGCCCATTGGCCCCGGCGCCCAAACCGCGGATTTTTGAAGGCAAATGGAACCGTCTGAAACTTGTTATATTTATCAAATAGTTACTAGGGCGCTCTGATCACAACTGCGTGTTATTTGTGCAACACCCGTCGGAAAACACGCGTCACGGGCCCGCTTCGAAGCGTTCTTTTGTTGTGTGTGCAGGGACGTTCGGCAATTGTGATCGGGCGACGGAGGGGGGCATCCCGAGGTCGTCCCGGTTTAGGTGGTTCGCTTAAGTCCCTCGCGTTCAGCGGGTGTGTCCGAAGGCGCGAAGCGGCTAAGCGGTGAGTTAAGGGACAAGGGAACCAACCTTAGGGTGTCATCACCCAGCGGATCCGGAACCTTCCCTATAGAGCAAACTTGGAGGTTTACCATGAAGTTTAAGAGCCTTTTGCTCGGTACGGCGGCGGGTCTGATCGCCGTTGGCGGAGCTCAGGCAGCCGATCTTCCCGTGAAGGCCAAAGCGGTCGAATACGTGAAGATCTGCTCCCTGTACGGTGCCGGATTCTACTACATGCCGGGCACTGACACCTGCATCAAGCTCGGCGGCTACGTCCGTGCGGACATGCTGGGGAACACGAACAGCGACTACGGCATCGGCCAGGGCGCTCCCGGCGGTGCGAACAACCGTCTGGACAACTACTACCAGTCCCGCGCTCGTATGGACTTCAACGTCGATACGCGTACGGCGACCGAGTATGGCGTTGTGCGCACCTACGCCGATATGATCTTCAGCTGGGATAGCCAGGCGACCACCGCCAGCAACCCGTCGGCGTTCTCGGTCGGCTCCGCGACGCTCGGCCTCTACCATGCGTTCATCCAGTTTGCTGGTTTCACCTTCGGCCGCACGGTCTCGATCTTCGACGCGCCGTGGCAGAGCTATCCGGCTGGTGGCCCCGACTTCCTCCCGGGCGGCAGCAACAACGTGACCGGTGTGAACCAGGTTGCCTACACGGCTGATTTCGGCCAGGGCATCACCGGTTCGGTGGCGTTGCAGGACATGACGACCGCCGCAGGCGGCCAGACGAACCTCTATAACGCCAGCATCACTGCTGGTGGCATCAGTGGCTTCACCTCGGCCTCGGCTGCTGGCGCCGCCATGATCCAGGGCATCTACGGCACCAACGATTGGGGTGGCACGCGTACCCCCGACATCGTCGGTCAGGTTCGCGTCGACCAGGCCTGGGGTCTTGCCCAGGTGTCGGTTGCCGCGCACGAACTGCACTCGGCCTACTACGGCACCTCGGAAACGACCGGTCACCCGGACGACAAGTGGGGCTTTGCGGTGCAGGGCGCCTTGTCGATCAAGAACATCCCGACCGGCGCGGGTGACTCGATCAACTTGCAGGCCGTCTACACCGACGGTGCATCGCGCTACAACTTCCAGAGCCTGATGCCGCAGAACATGTTCATCTACGGTGGCAGCGGCATCGCCTACCAGAGCCTCGGCTTCGTCGGTATTTCTGACGGCGTCTTCGGCACCGGTACCGGTATCGATACGGTCAAGACCTGGGGCTTCCGCGGTGGTTACACCCACAACTGGTCTCCGAACTGGGCTTCGTCGATCTATGGTGCTTATGCTTCGCTTCGCTACGGCGACACGGGCAAGGCTCTGATCTGCGCCAACTTCGTCGCCGCCTACGGCGCCGCAACTTCGACTTGCAACCCCGACTTCAACCTCGCGGTTCTCGGTGGTAACGTGGTCTGGACCCCGGTCAAGAACCTCGCCTTCACCGCCGACCTGAGCTACGTCTGGCTCGACCAGAAGTACTCGGGCACGATCACGGGTGCGGCCACGGCGAACGCCGCGGTTGCGAAGCCGGCGACCACCTACGAGCTGAAGGATCAGGGCAATCTCCAGCTGCTGCTCCGCGCTCAGCGCAACTTCTGATCAATCTTACGGTTGATCTGGAAACCCCGGCAGGCAACTGCCGGGGTTTTTCTTTGCGGGCCTTGTAGAGGCGGTCTAAAAGCGGCTCGGTGGGCTGTGCGGTATTGGAGTTTCTGCGCATGAAGGTTCTAACGGGACGGATGCTGGCCGTGACAGCGGCATCGATGGTCGCCGCGGTTACGGCACTTCTTGCGCCGGCAGCTGCTGAACCCCTGGATCCCCGTTATCCGGTCTGCCTCCAGAAATGGGAGTGGGGCGGCAGTAACAGGGTCTCCTGCAGCTATCTGTCATGGGAAGATTGCAGGGCCGCCGCAATGGGACTGTCGGCGATGTGCATGGCCAATCCATATTGGTCCCAGCCGGGTCCAGCCGGTGCGCCGCAGGGCCGGTCCGCCCCGACCAGGACGTGGTGAAAAATCATCCTCCGCGCGTGAAGCGGCGCCGGCTTTGCAGCTCCCCGGAGCTGCCCCGAGCACAACGATCAGACTACCACCTCGGGCCCTTCCACTCCTGGAAGGCGTAGGTTGGATTGAGACCGCAGGAATCGTTCGTGCCTGACGCGGTCGCCATGCACTGGCTGTAAGTAGAAAACAGGCAGTTGCCGGGGTACCCCCAACGCCGTCCTTGCAGGCAATAGCGATCCTGAATGCCGGTCGCCTGCGGCTGGGAATGGTGGCGACTCTTGCCGTAGGCCGGCGGGCCACCGCTCGGCAGAACCGACACAATCACGGCGGTGAAGATGAATGCACCGACCACGCGCAACATGACACGTCTCCAACTTTGTGAGGCTTACCAACCGGTGAGTGGGATTGCTAGTTCCAACCCTCTCTCCGCGCCGTTGACGCAGTAACGGAATCCTGCCGAGGCCTGCCGCACCGGCGCCCCGGCTCAGGAGCCGATCGGGTCCACCGACGAGCCGCTATTCCACGCTGCCGGCACCGCGGCGCAGATCGGCCTCTATCTGCAATCGCGTGCCGCCGCCGAAGCGGGCGCGGTAGACCTGAAGGTTCTCCATGATCCGCTGCACATAGTTGCGCGTCTCGGAGAACGGAATCAGCTCGACCCAATCGATCGCGTCGACCTTCGGGTCGCGCGGATCGCCGTAGCGATTGATCCACTTCTTCACGCTGCCGCGGCCGGCATTGTAGGCGGCAAAGGTCATGATGTAGGAGCCGCGATAATCCTCGAGCAGTCCGCCGAGCTCGGCCGAGCCGAGCGTGGCGTTGTAGACCGAATCGTTCTTCAGCCTTCCCAGATCGTAGGTCGCGCCGTGCCGCTTGCAGACATAGCGCGCGGCATCCGGCGTCACCTGCATCAGCCCGTAGGCCTGCGCCGGCGAGACCACACGAGGATTGAACGCGCTCTCCTGCCGCGCGATGGCGTAGACGATGCTGCGCTCGACCTCCGGGCCGATCGGCGTGAACTGCGGAATGCCGTTGATGGGGTAGGCATAGAAATCGAACGGCAGGCCGCGGTTGAGCGCCGCCTTGCCGAGCAGCAGCATGCCGCGCGCGTCGCTGTAGCGCTGGGTGAGTTCGCCGAGGCCGGCAAGCGCCTCGGGATCGCCGTTCTCGCCCATGTCGGCCAGAACGGGCACCGCCATCTCACGCTCGTCGAGCTCGTAGAGCAATTGCGCGGCGCGCACGATCTCGAGCCGCTCGGCGCCGCGGCCGCGCGGCTGGCTGTTGAGCTCGATCTGGGGCAGGCCGAGTTTTGCGCGCGCGAGCTGGCCGTAATAGCTGGTGGATTGCTCGGCTGCCCGCGCGTAGGCGTTGCGCGCCTCCTGCTGGCGGCCAGCGGCTTCCGCGGCGCGGCCCTGCCAATAGCCGGCGCGCGCCAGCGTGGTCGGATTGACGCTGCCGATCCCGATGCGGGCGAAATGCTGGGTGGCGGCCGCGGGATCGTTGAGGAAGCGCAGCGCGATCCAGCCCGCGGTGAACTCCTGCTCGGTCTTGTAGATGTCGCGCGAGGGCAGTGCGGCGTCGCGCGCGATCAGATAGGCGCTGCGGAATTCCTCGGTGTCGATCATCTTGCGTGCCAGCAGGCGCCGCTCGATCCACCATTCGTCGAGGTTGTAGAGCCGGTTCGGATCCTTTGGCGCCGAAAGCATGAGCTGCGCGGCTTCGGAGAACTTCTCCTCGCGGCGCAACAGCTGGATCTTGCTGAAGATGAAGCCGGCATCGCCGTGCAGCTCGTGCGGCACGGCATCGAGCAGCGCACGCGCGTTCGGTGCCTTCTTGAGGGAGGCGATGCGGGCCTTGGCGAGTGCGACATAGCCGGCGCCGAGGCGCTTTGCAGCACGCAATGCGGCCTCGGTCTCGCTGCCGTACAGCAGCGTGTCCATGCGCGCCTTCTGATCGCCCGGAGTCAGCAGCGCGCCGAACTGGTCGAGTGCGTTGTTCTCGGTGTCTTCCGACATCGGATCGCTGCGCCAGGCCTCGCGCACCAGCCGTTCGGCATTGGCGCGATCGCCGCGCGCCAGCATCGCCTTGGCGAGCGTGAAGCGGCCCTTGGCCGACACGGGGGATTCGTTCTCGAACCATGACCACGCGACTGCATCGTCGCGCCTGTCGTCCCACATCGCGGCCTCGAGGCGCCGACGCAGGAAGGTTTGCGACGGCCAGCTCGGATTGGCGGACAGGAAGGCGCGATAGCGCTCCACGGTGGCGCCATTGTCCTCGCTGCGCAGGATGATCCATTCCGCGAGTTTTCGCGCGACGGGATCCGAGATCGTGTCCGCGGCATTGGTGGCGTCACCCGACTTGCGCTTGCGCACGAGTTCGATGACGGTCTCCAGCGTGTCCTTGTCGGCCTGTGACGTCGAGGAGGTCGCGGCAACCGCGGCCGGCGTGATCGGCTTGCGAGGCGCCGCGTGCTGTCGGGTCGCAGGAGCCAGCACGGGAGCCGCAAGCGGTTTGGCCGCGGCCGGGGCGGTCGGCCTGACGGTGGCCGTCATGGCCGGCGCGGGTGCGGTCCTGGGGACCGGGCCGCTGGCGGTCGGGTGTGATTTTGGCGCGGGGGCCGCTGCCGCAGACTTGGGCTTGTTCTTTGCGGGGTCCTTGCCGGCGTCCCGCGCAGGCTTCTTCGCGGCATCCTTCGCCGCGGCGGGAGTTGCCCCCTTGCTTGCTCCCTTCGCTGTCTCTTTGGCGGGGCCAGTTCCCTTATTGGTCCCCTTGGCCGATTCCTTGGCCTGTCGTTTGGCGGGTCCCTTCGTGGTGTCCTTGGCGGCAGGCTTGGCGGCAGGCTTGGCGGCAGGCTTGGCGGCAGGCTTGGCGGCAGGCTTCGCGGTTTCCTTAGGTGGTTCCTTGGAGGTTTCCGCGCTTGTCTCATTGGACTTGGCCCAGGCGGCGCAGCCGAGCGACAGCCCGGCCATCAGGCACACGAGCAAACCCAGGAATCGCCATGCGGCGCGCGGAAAGGAGGTCACGGCGTTTCGTCGCCCCGAATCAGTCAGCTGGCTCAAGACCTGCTTGTACAAGATCTGGCTGTATTTGATTGAATATGCGGACAAAATACCAACAGCCGCTTACCTTTGCCGGGTTTGCACCACCACCGCGGCAAAATCGCGGCCTAAACGGTGCGTCACGCGGAAGCGGGCCTTTTACCCGCGGGATAGACCCGATATGAATGCGGCTTGCTCTCAAGATTGCCGCGTACGGAGGAAGTCCATGGCAGCCAAGACGAAATTCCGGGGATCGTTCACCGCCTTGGTCACGCCGTTCAAGAACGGCTCGCTGGACGAGGCGGCGTTTCGCTCCCTGGTCAACTGGCAGATTTCGGAAGGCACCAACGGCCTGGTCCCCGTCGGCACCACCGGCGAGAGCCCGACGCTGAGCCATGACGAGCACAAGAAGGTCGTCGAATGGTGCATCGAGGAAGCGAAGGGGCGCGTGCCTGTCGTCGCCGGCGCCGGCTCCAACTCGACCAAGGAGGCGATCGAGCTCGCCCAGCACGCCGAGAAGGCGGGCGCGAACGCGGTGCTGGTGGTGACGCCCTACTACAACAAGCCGACCCAGGAAGGGATGTACCAGCATTTCAAGGCGATCAACGACGCGATCGGGATTCCGATCATCATCTACAACATCCCGCCGCGCTCGGTGATCGACATGTCGGTCGACACCATGAAGCGGCTCTGGGAGTTGAAGAACATCGCCGGCGTCAAGGACGCTACCGCCAGCATGGTCCGTGTCTCGCAGCAGCGCGCGGCGATGGGCGAGGACTTCAACCAGCTCTCGGGCGAGGACGCCACCATCCTCGGTTACATGGCCCATGGCGGCCATGGCTGCATCTCGGTGACGTCGAACGTCGCGCCGCGCCTGTGCTCGGAGTTCCAGGCCGCCTGGGCGAAGGGCGATCATGCCACCGCCTTGAAGCTGCACGACAAGCTGATGCCGCTGCACAACAACCTTTTCATCGAGAGCAATCCGGCGCCGATCAAGTATGCGCTGTCGCTGCTCGGCAAGCTGGACGAGACGCTGCGGCTGCCGATGGTTCCGGTAACCGAGCCGACGCGCGTTGCCGTGCGCAGTGCGATGGTGCACGCTGGCCTGATCAACTGATGCATCGGCTACCGGGGAGCTTGTCATGAGCGCAGTCGACGAAAAGGGCAGGCGGATGCTCACGGAGTTCCGCGAGTTCGCCATGAAGGGCAACGTCGTCGACCTCGCGGTCGGCGTCATCATCGGCGCGGCCTTCGGCGCTATCGTCACGTCGCTGGTCGGTGACATCATCATGCCGATCATCGGCGCCGCGACCGGCGGCCTCGACTTCTCGAACTACTTTGCCCCCTTGTCGAAGGCGGTCACCGCCACCAACCTGGCGGATGCGAAAAAGCAAGGCGCAGTGCTTGCTTACGGCAGCTTCCTTACGCTGACGATCAACTTCATCATCGTCGCCTTCGTGCTGTTCCTGGTGATCCGCGCCATGAACACATTGAAGCGCAAGGAAGAGAGCGCGCCAGCCGCGCCGCCAAAACCGTCGGCGGAGGTCGAGCTGCTGACCGAGATCCGCGATCTCCTCAAGAAGTGACGCGCGCGCTTCATCCAAACTGCTAGCTTACGCGCGCAATGCGATCAGGTTTTTCGACCATGGCCGATAAGAACGAACGTCCTATCAAGGTCATGGCGGAAAATCGCAAGGCCCGCTTCAACTATGCCATCGAGGATACGATCGAGGCCGGCATTGCGCTCACCGGCACCGAGGTCAAGTCGATCCGCAGCGGCAAGAGCACGATCGCGGAATCCTACGCCGATTCCAAGGACGGCGAGATCTGGCTGATCAACGCCACCATTCCCGAATATCTCCAGGGCAATCGCTTCAATCACGAGCCGAAACGGCCGCGAAAACTGCTGCTGCACCGCAAGCAGATCAACAAGCTGATGGGCGCGGTGGACCGCGAGGGCATGACGCTGATCCCGCTCAAGCTCTACTTCAATGAGCGAGGTCGCGCCAAGTTGCAGCTCGCGGTGGCAAAGGGCAAGAAGCTGCACGACAAGCGCGAGACCGAGAAGAAGCGCGACTGGAGTCGGGAGAAGGGGCGCCTGATGCGGGCGAGGGGCTAGCGAGATGACCCAGAGAAACCTGCTCGAGGTCGATTGGACCCAGATTCCCGCCCCCGCGGACGACGGCGGCGCCTCGCACCTGAAAGGCATGACGCTGCCGGCGATCAGCCTGCTCGCCACGGACGACACGTCGGTCGCGCTGTCGGCGCTGCGTGGCCGGACCGTGGTGTTCGCCTATCCCCGCACCGGCGAGCCCGGCAAGATTGCACTGGTCGACGACTGGGACATGATTCCCGGCGCGCGCGGGTGCACCCCGCAGACTTGCGCGTTCCGCGATCTTTTCGCCGAGCTGAAGGCGGCCGGCGCCTCCCACGTGTTCGGCCTATCGACCCAGAGCAACGCGTACCAGACCGAGATGGCCTCGCGGCTGCATTTGCCGTTCCCGGTGCTGTCGGACGAGAAGCTGGCGTTCACGCGTGCCCTCAATTTACCGACCATGGCGGTCGCAGGCCTGACGCTGATCAAGCGCCTCGCGCTGATCATCGACGATGCCAAGGTCACCCATGTGTTCTATCCGGTGTTTCCGCCCGATCGGAACGCCGGCGACGTGCTGGACTGGCTGAAGGCCAATCCCGCCAAGGCCTAGCCCAAAACTAGTCGAGCTCGGCCTTCACCTTCGCGAAGACGGAGCGGAACATGTCCGCCGTCAGCACCCCGGTATTGGTGTTGTAGCGAGAGCAGTGATAGCTGTCGTAGAGCCTGAACGCGCCGGCCTGATGCACCGCGCCGTGGCTGAACGGGGCTTGCGAGCCCTTCAGATTCAGCGGCTTGAGCACGGTATCGTGCGCAATCCGCCCGAGCGCGACGATCGCGCGCAGGTTCGGCATCGTCGCGAGATTCGCCGCGAGAAACTGGCGGCAGGTGTTGATCTCGGCGGGCAGCGGCTTGTTCTGCGGCGGAACGCAATGCACCGCGTTGGCGATCCGGCAGTCGACCAGCTTCAGCCCGTCATCGGGCCGCGCCTGATATTTGCCCTTGGCGAAACCGTATTCGAGCAGCGTGGCGTAGAGCAGGTCACCGGCATAGTCGCCGGTGAAGGGACGGCCGGTGCGGTTGGCGCCCTGCATCCCCGGCGCGAGGCCGACGATCAGGAGGCGCGCCTTGATGTCGCCGAAAGGCGCAACCGGCGCATTGTGCCACAACGGCTCGCGCGCGCGGTTCGCCTCGCGAAAGGCGACCAGGCGCGGGCAGAGCGGACAATCGCGGTCGGGGACGACGGTGAGAGGCTGGCGGCTTGACCGAGCCGCCTCACTCCTCGAAGTCGTCATCGCCCCTCGGCGCCATGGTGGTCGCGCGCTGGAGGAACTGCGGGGCGTGGTGGCGCGCCTCGCGTTCGCCGCGGTCACGCGGGGCAGGGCGTTCGGACGGGTCGCGGCCGAGCTTGGACTGAAGCTCCACGAGGTCGGTGAAGACGTCGGCCTGACGGCGCAGCTCGTCGGCGATCATCGGCGGCTGGCTGGCGATCGTGGAAATCACGGTGACCCGCACGCCGCGGCGCTGAACGGCCTCGACCAGGGAGCGGAAGTCGCCGTCACCCGAGAACAGCACCATCTGGTCGATGTGCTCGGCGAGCTCCATGGCGTCCACGGCGAGCTCGATGTCCATGTTGCCCTTCACCTTGCGGCGACCGGAGGCGTCGATGAACTCCTTGGTCGCCTTGGTGACCACGGTGTAGCCGTTGTAGTCGAGCCAGTCGATCAGGGGGCGGATCGAGGAGTATTCCTGATCCTCGATGATGGCGGTGTAGTAGAACGCCCGAAGCAGCGTCCCGCGGCTCTGAAACTCCTTCAGCAGGCGCTTGTAGTCGATGTCGAAGCCGAGAGTTTTCGCCGTCGCGTAGAGATTGGCTCCATCGATGAAGAGCGCGATCTTGTCGGTGGTGGAAGGTGACATTCAGTTTGCTCGCGTAGAGTTCGTGATTGATCGTTTATTGTTGGCGCGGCGGCCGCAGGCCGCGCACTTCTAAAGTCCCGCCGAAACCCGTCGAAACCGCAAATCCGGAGAAGTCGGGGCAATCAAGGTATAGTTATGGCGGACTTGCATACACCCGGGGCCGCCCTCGATGGCAGCCCGGGAAACCACCCATCCCAGCCCTAATGTGGAGGTATCAGAGCCGTTTGGCGAGGCCAAATCACAAATTGGCCTTGCGAAACCATCCCGGCCCCTATAACTAGCCCCAATCATCCACATATTTCGTCCCACCCACAACGGAGCGACAGTCCATGGCTCGCGTCACCGTAGAAGATTGTATCGACAAGGTCGACAACAGGTTTGACCTGGTCCTGCTGGCCGCCCACCGTGCCCGCATGATTTCGTCTGGTTCACAACTAACGGTTGACCGCGATAACGACAAGAACCCTGTTGTGTCTTTGCGTGAAATTGCCGACACGACCATTTCGCCGGAGGATCTCCGCGAGGAGCTGGTGCATTCGCTCCAGAAGTTCGTCGAGGTCGACGAGCCCGAGCCGGACACTGTGCCGCTGATCGGCTCCGCGGGTGCGAGCGTGGATGCGGATGATACCGAAGTTGCCGTTGAGCGCATGACGGAAGAGGAGCTCCTGAAGGGTCTCGAAGGCCTCGCGCCGCCCGAGGAGCAGCCCGAGGAGGACGAGTAAATCGTCCCGTCGCGATCGTCGACTTCTTGTGATCTTATCAAGGGCCCGAACCGTTGTTCGGGCCTTTGCTTTTGTTGGCGTTTTCGTGGTTACCATAGCGTTGTCAGTTCGCGCCTCGCCCTGTCACTGATTTGATCGGACACGCGCGCGATCGGAGCTAAGATGTATACAACGGGCGGTCTCGTGGCCCGTTTGAAGGCAGGACGGCATGGTATATCGGCGCCGCACACCATCGCAGATGCAGGCCGCAACCGAATCGGTTGCCGTGGCCCCGACTGCGCCGGTGGCGCGCCCGGCAAAGCCTCGCGCGCGCATGATGCGTCAATACGACCTCGTCGAGCGCGTCAGGTCCTACAATCCCAACACCAACGAAGACCTGCTGAACCGCGCCTATGTCTACGCCATGAAGGCGCATGGCTCGCAGACGCGCGCCTCGGGCGACCCGTATTTCTCCCACCCGCTCGAAGTGGCGGCGATTCTCACCGACTTGAAGCTCGACGACGCCACCATCGTGGCTGCGCTGCTGCACGACACGATCGAGGACACCGAAGCGACGCGGGCCGAGATCGACCAGATCTTCGGGCCCGAGATCGGCGCCCTGGTCGAGGGCCTGACCAAGCTGAAGCGGCTGGAGCTGGTGTCGCGGGAGGCCAAGCAGGCCGAGAATCTTCGCAAATTGTTGCTGGCCATTGCCGACGACGTCCGCGTGCTTCTGGTGAAGCTCGCCGACCGCCTGCACAACATGCGCACGCTGGACTTCGTACCGACGGAATCGCGACGGCGCATCGCCGAGGAGACGCTCGACATCTATGCGCCGCTGGCGGGGCGCATGGGCATGCAGGAGATGCGCGAGGAGCTGGAGGACCTGTCCTTCCGCACGCTCGATCCCGAAGCCTATTCGGTGGTGATGCAGCGGCTCGACGCGCTCGCCGAGCGCAACCGCAACCTGATCGGGGAAATCGAGGACCAGCTCTCCAACAATCTGCGCCACCGGGGCCTCGGGGCGCGGGTCTATGGCCGCCGCAAGAAACCATTCTCGATCTGGACCAAGATGGAGCGCAAGTCGGTCGGCTTCGAGCAATTGTCCGACATCTTCGGCTTCCGCGTCGTCGTCAACGACATCGAGGCCTGCTATCGCGCGCTCGGCATCGTCCACACCACCTGGCCGGTCGTGCCGGGACGCTTCAAGGACTACATCTCGACGCCGAAGCAGAACGACTATCGTTCGATCCACACCACGGTGATCGGTCCGGGCAACCAGCGCGTCGAGCTCCAGATCCGCACCGAGGCGATGGACCAGATCGCCGAGCGCGGCATCGCCGCGCATGTCTTCTACAAGGAAGGCGTGGGCTCGCCGACCGAATTCCTCAAGCGCGAGTCCAATGCGTTTGCCTGGCTGCGCCACACCATCGGCATTCTCTCCGAGAGTGCGAACCCCGAGGAATTCCTCGAGCACACCAAGCTCGAGCTGTTCCACGACCAGGTGTTCTGCTTCACCCCGAAGGGCAAGCTGATCGCGCTGCCGCGCCATGCCAACGTAATCGACTTCGCCTATGCCGTGCATACCGACGTCGGCAACAGCGCGGTGGGCTGCAAGATCAACGGCAAGTTCGCACCGCTGTCCTCGGAGCTCCAGAACGGCGACGAGGTCGAGGTGCTGACCTCGGAGGCGCAATCGGCGCCGCCGTCGGCCTGGGAAACGCTGGCGGTCACCGGCAAGGCGCGCGCCGCGATCCGCCGCGCCACGCGCACGGCCGTGCGCGATCAATATGTCGGCCTCGGCCGGCGCATCGTCGAGCGCCTGTTCGAGCGCGCCAAGATCGAATACGCCGACGACAAGCTCAAGGGCGCGCTGCCGCGGCTCGCCCGGACCTCGATCGAGGACGTCATGGCGGCCGTGGGGCGCGGCGAGATCAAGGCCTCCCACGTCGCGCGCGCAATGTATCCCGATTACAAGGAAGAGCGCATCGCGCGCTACGGCATCAAGAAGGGGCTCGCCGCCAAGCTCAAGGAAAAGTCGTCCGAGCCGCCCCGCAGTCCGGTCGCGATCCCGATCCGCGGCATCAATTCCGACCTGCCGGTGAAGTTCGCGCCGAACGGCGGCGCCGTGCCCGGCGACCGCATCGTCGGCATCGTGACGCCGGGCGAGGGCATCACCATCTACCCGATCCAGGCGCCGGCCCTGAAGGATTTCGAGGAGGAGCCTGAGCGCTGGCTCGACGTGCGCTGGGACATCGAGGACTCCGCGCCGCAGCGTTTCCCCGCCCGCATCAAGGTCGAGAACGTCAACGAGCCCGGCGCGCTGGCGCAGATCGCGACCGTGATCGCCGAGCACGACGGCAACATCGACAACATCAGCATGCAGCGCCGCTCACCGGACTTCACGGAGACGACGATCGATCTCGAAGTCTACGATCTCAAGCATTTGAGCGCGATCCTGGCCCAACTGCGTGCGAAGGCGGTCGTCGCCCGCGTCGAACGTGTTAATGGATGAGGCTCGTCGTTGCTGGGCTTGACCCGGCAACCCGTCTCTTCGAAGAGGATGGATGCGCGGGTCGAGCCCGCGCATGACAAGTTGAGAAATGTCACCGTCGTGAGTCCTGAAATGCCTGCACCTCCGCTCCGCCTCGGCGTCAATGTCGACCATGTCGCGACCCTGCGCAACGCGCGCGCCGGCCGCAATCCCGATCCGGTGCGCGCGGCGCTGCTGGCGATCGAGGCCGGCGCCGACGGCATCACGGCCCATTTGCGCGAAGATCGCCGGCACATCCGCGACGAGGACATGGCGCGGCTGAAGGCCGGGATCGCCAAGCCGCTCAATTTCGAGATGGCGGCGACCGACGACATGATGCGCATCTCGCTCGCCACCAAGCCGCACGCCGTGTGCCTGGTGCCGGAGCGCAGGCAGGAGGTGACGACCGAAGGCGGGCTCGATGTGGTCGGCCAGCACAATGCGCTGGCGCCCTATATCGCGCGGCTGAACGATGCCGGCATCCGCGTCTCGCTGTTCATCGCCGCCGATCCCGCCCAGATCGAGATGGCGGCGCGGCTGCGCGCGCCCGTGATCGAGATCCACACCGGCGCCTGGTGCGACGCCGTGGTCGACGGCCACAGCGACAAGGCAGATGTGGAGTGGAAGCGGATCGTGGCGGGCGTGAAGCTGGCGAAGGCCGCCGGGCTGGAAGTGCACGCTGGGCACGGGCTCGACTACGCGACGGCGGAGACCATCGCGGCACTGCCGGAGATCATGGAGCTCAACATCGGCTACTACATGATCGGCGAAGCGTTGTTCGTCGGTCTCGCCGAAACGGTGCGCAGCATGCGCGCGGCGATGGACCGCGGCCGGAGCCGGGCATGATCATCGGCATCGGTTCTGATCTCATCGATATCACGCGCGTCGCCAAGGTGATGGAGCGCCATGGCGAGCGCTTCCTCGATCGCATCTTCACCGCCGCCGAGCGGGCCAAGGCGGAGCGGCGCGCCAAGAACGAGAAGATGGTCGTGGCGACCTACGCCAAGCGCTTCGCAGCCAAGGAGGCCTGCTCCAAGGCGCTCGGCACCGGCATAAGGCGCGGCGTGTGGTGGCGCGACATGGGGGTGGTCAACCTCCCGGGAGGACGGCCGACCATGCAATTGACGGGCGGAGCGCTGGCCCGGCTCCAGGCCCTGACGCCGGAGGGGTTCGAGCCCCGGATCGACCTGTCGATCACCGACGACTGGCCGTTGGCCCAGGCTTTCGTCGTCATTTCGGCCGTTCCGCAGGCCAAACCCTGACGGTTTCTGAATATTTTATAATTCTCGTTATACATCAGTCGCTTACGCGCTTTTGATGTGTTCATCGATTGCGTGGCCTCCGACAACCGTCTAAAAGTCCGCGGACGCAAATCAGGCTGGGCGAATTCGGCTTTACGCCGGAATTGGCCCTCATTATCAGAATCAGGACAATCTCCTTGGGCCGCGAACCGATGGGCTGTTCGCGGGAGGAGGGCGCTCTATGACCGCCGGCCGGAATTGAGAGAGCAATGAGCGTGACTTCGGGAACAAAAACTGAAAGCGGCGTCGGCGAAACGATCCGGGTCGTGATCCACGCTCTCCTGATCGCGCTGGTGATCCGCACCTTCCTGTTTCAGCCCTTCAACATCCCATCCGGCTCGATGAAGGCGACGCTGCTGGTCGGCGACTATCTGTTCGTCTCGAAATATTCCTACGGCTACAGCCACTACTCGATCCCGTTCTCGCCGCCGCTGTTCTCGGGGCGGATCTGGGGCTCGGACCCGAACCGCGGCGACATCGTCGTGTTTCGCCTGCCGAAGGACGATTCCACCGACTACATCAAGCGCGTGATCGGGCTTCCCGGCGACCGCATCCAGATGCGGGACGGGCTGCTCTACATCAACGACACGCCGGTCGAGCGGCAGCGCATGAGCGAGTTTGTCGGCGAGGATCCCTGCGGCGCCGAAGGCGGCGGCGTCTCCCGGGTGAAGCGCTGGAAGGAGACGCTGCCGAACGGCGTGTCCTATGAGACGCTGGACTGCGCCGACAATGGCTATGTGGACAACACCAACGTCTACACCGTGCCGACCGGCCACTTCTTCATGATGGGCGACAACCGCGACAACTCCACCGACAGCCGCTTCCTCGGCCAGGTCGGCTACGTGCCGCAGGAGAATCTGATCGGGCGGGCCCAGATGATCTTCTTCTCCATCGCCGAAGGCGAGCATGCCTGGATGTTCTGGCGCTGGCCGTGGGCGGTGCGCTGGAACCGCTTCTTCAAAATCGTCCGATGAAAGACGAGGCCAAGGACATCGCGACCCAACCGACCGAGGCGCAAGCGGGCCCGGACGGCGAAGCTGCGACCAAGGCACTTGCGACCAAGATGCCCGCGAAGAAGAAGCGGGCGCGGAGCAGCAAGGCCAAGGCCACGGACGCGAACGCGGCGCTTGAGGCGCGCATCGGCCACAGCTTTGCCGATCCGAATCTCCTGATGCAGGCGATCACGCATGTCTCGGCCCTGAAGTCCGGGCGAAAGCGCGGCGACAGCTACCAGCGGCTGGAATTTCTCGGCGACCATGTGCTCGGGCTGGTCGTCTCCGACATGCTCTATCACGCCTTCCCGAACGCGGACGAAGGCGAGTTGTCCAAGCGACTTGCCGAACTTGTGCGCAAGGAAAGCTGCGCCGACGTTGCCAAGTCGCTCGGTCTGCTCGACGACGTCAAGCTCGGTTCGGTCGGGCCCAGCGCCGATGCGCGCCTGCGCAAGAGCGTGCTCGGCGACATCTGCGAAGCCGTGATCGGCGCCGTCTTCCTCGATGGCGGCTACGAGGCGGCGTCCGAATTCGTCAAGCGCAACTGGACCGAGCGCATGCACAAGCCGCGCCGTCCCTTGCGCGATCCCAAGACCGTGCTGCAGGAATGGGCGCAGGGCAAGGGGCTGCCGACGCCGGTCTACCGCGAGGTCGAGCGCACCGGCCCGCATCACGATCCGCAATTCCGCGTCGCCGTCGACCTGCCGGGTCTCGCTCCGGCTGAAGGCATCGGCGGCAGCAAGCGCGCGGCAGAGAAGGTGGCAGCTTCGGTGATGATCGAACGCGAAGGCGTCGGCGGCAGCAATGACGGTTGAAGCAAGCGGCGAGGCGCCCACTGCGACGCGCTGCGGCTTCGTCGCGCTGATCGGCGCGCCGAACGTCGGCAAATCCACGCTGGTCAACGCGCTTGTCGGGGCCAAGGTCACGATCGTCTCGCGCAAGGTGCAGACCACGCGCGCGCTGATCCGCGGCATCGTGATCGAGAACAACGCGCAGATCATCCTGGTCGACACGCCCGGCATCTTCCTGCCCAAGCGCCGGCTCGACCGCGCCATGGTCTCGACCGCCTGGAGCGGGGCCCATGACGCCGACCTCGTCTGCGTGCTGCTGGATGCCAAGGCCGGCATCGACGAGGAGGCCGAGGCGATCCTCACCAAGGCGGCGAGCGTCAAGCACGAGAAGATCCTGGTCATCAACAAGGTCGACCTGGTCCAGCGCGAAAAGCTGCTGGCGCTGGCGCAGGCCGCCAACGAGCGCATGCCGTTCGTGAAAACCTTCATGATTGCGGCGATCTCGGGCGACGGCGTCGACGATCTCAGGCATACGCTCGCCGAGATGGTGCCGCCGGGCCCGTTCCTCTACCCCGAGGACCAGATGTCGGACGCGCCGATGCGGCAGCTTGCGGCCGAGATCACGCGCGAAAAGATCTATCGCAAGCTGCACCAGGAATTGCCCTACCAATCCACCGTCGAGACCGACAAGTGGGAGGAGCGCAAGGACAAATCGGTGCGCATCGAGCAGACGATCTTCGTCGAGCGCGAGAGCCAGCGCAAGATCGTGCTCGGCGCGGGCGGCGCCACCATCAAGTCGATCGGCGCGGACTCGCGCAAGGAGATCGGCGAGATCCTGGGCGTGCCGGTGCATCTGTTCCTGTTCGTCAAGGTCCGCGAGAACTGGGGCGACGATCCCGATCGCTACCGAGAGATGGGCCTGGAATTTCCCAGAGAATAACCAAGAAAAGATCGGTATCCGATGAGCGTGCCCAGCAACGTCCGGCGCTTCGAAGCGTTGCTCTATGCATCGTTGATGCTGGATGCCTTGTCGGTGGCGGTGCAGGACCGCACGCCCAATGCCGAGATGTCCGAGCAGATGATCATGACGTCGACGCTGCTCGCCGGGGGCATGATCCTGCTGCTGGTCTATTTCGTCTGGCTGGCCGCGCGCTGGCGCAAGAACTGGCCGCGCTGGGTGCTGGCGGCAGCGCTCGTGCTGTCGGTGATCTCGCTCGGCCAGATCATCGGCGAGAAGGGCATGGAGCTCGACAGCGCCATCGAGATCGTTTCCTGCGTGCTGACGGCGATGGGCCTGTATTTCTCGTTCCGCGGCGACGCGCAGGGCTGGTTCAACGCGTGAGCGTCCGCGCGGTGCCTTAGGATGGGCAAAAGCGCGCACTCGCGCGCCGTGCCCACCGCAACTGCCAGCGCGCCGTTCGGATCAAAATTGGTGGGCACGCTTCGCTTTGCCCACCCTACGGACGCGTGAAATGCGGTAGAATCCACCCCATGGAATGGACCGACGAAGGCATCGTGCTGGGCGTGCGGCGGCATGGCGAGTCCAGCGCCATCGTCGAGCTGCTGACCCGCGCGCATGGCCGGCATCTCGGTCTCGTCCGCGGTGGCGCCGGCTCGCGGATGCGGCCGCTGCTGCAGCCCGGCAACAGCGTCAGCGTGGTGTGGCGGGCGCGGCTCGACGAGCATCTCGGGACCTATGCCATCGAGGGCCTCAAGCTGCGCGCGGCGGCGCTGCTGGGATCGTCCCACGGCGTCTACGGCATCACTCATCTGGCCTCGATCGCGCGGCTGCTCCCGGAGCGCGATCCGCACGGGGAGATATTTGCGCTGCTCGAACATTCGCTCGACGATTTCGACGACATCGGCAGCGCGGCCGTCCACGTGATCCATTTCGAGCTGGCGATGCTCGCCGAGCTCGGCTTCGGGCTGGCGCTGGAGAACTGTGCGGTGACCGGGGAGACCACGGACCTGATCTACGTCTCGCCCAAATCCGGCGGCGCGGTGTCGCGCGGCGCCGGCGAGCCATGGCGCGACCGGCTGTTGCGGCTGCCGCCGTTCCTGCGCCAGGGCGAGATGCAGAGTGACCTCACTGACGAGGATCTCCAGGACGGCTTTCGACTGACCGGCCTGTTCCTGCTGCGCCACGTGCTGGAGCCGCGCGGGCAAGGCCATTCCGACGCCCGGGCCGGCTTCATCAACGCGCTGACGCGGCAGCAGGCGAAGGCGGCCATTCCGGCGCCATGAGCCTGTCGCAGTTCTGCATTGTCGCAATAGGCCAGCCCGCCGTGGAACGAAATCGGGTTTCCCTGACTTGCCTTTTGGGGTTCCAACCCGGGGATAACCTGATGCTGATCAAGGGACTTATCGTATCGGCAGCGCTTGTCGCGCTGGCGCCGGAAGCGCTCGCTGGCGAGCAGCCGGGCGTGTTTCGTCGCGCCTCCTGCACCGTCGTCAGATTCTATGTGGCCAAATATTCCGCTGCAGCAGCAGAGGCATGGGCGCGATCCAAGGGGGCAACCGAGGCCGAGATCGAGACCGCCCGGCGTTGCGTGACCAATGCCCCGGCCACCACGCAGGCCAAAAACGCGCAACCCACCCAGACTTTCACCGCCGGCTGGGCCGGCCAGTAGGCCGCCCACCGGGAACCAATCGATCCTTGCCCGATTCGCTTCCACGGTTTAACCGGGCGGCATGGGAAAACGATTGATTCCGCCGGAAGACCCGGCCGAAATTCACGATGTGCCGCTGCGTGAGGCGCTGGAAGAGCGCTATCTTGCTTACGCGCTGTCCACCATCATGCACCGCGCGCTGCCCGACGCGCGCGACGGCCTCAAGCCGGTGCACCGGCGCATCCTCTACGGCATGCGTCTGCTCAGGCTCGACCCCGGCACGGCCTTCAAGAAGTCCGCCAAGATCGTCGGCGACGTGATGGGCTCGTTCCATCCGCATGGCGACCAGGCGATCTACGACGCCATGGTGCGCCTCGCGCAGGATTTCTCCTCGCGCTATCCGCTGGTCGACGGCCAGGGCAATTTCGGCAATATCGACGGCGATAATCCCGCCGCCTACCGCTACACCGAAGCGCGCATGACCGATGTCGCGCGGCTTCTGCTCGACGGCATCGACGAGGACGGTGTCGAGTTCCGTCCCAATTACGATGGCCAGTCCAAGGAGCCGGTGGTTCTGCCGGGCGGCTTCCCGAACCTGCTCGCCAACGGTGCGCAGGGCATCGCGGTCGGCATGGCGACCTCGATCCCGCCGCACAACGCCGCCGAGCTCTGTGACGCCGCACTGCATCTGATCGAGAAGCCCGACGCCAAATCCAGGGCGTTGTTGAAGTGGGTCAAGGGTCCGGATTTCCCGACCGGCGGCATCATCGTCGATTCCAAGCAGGCGATCGCCGAAGCCTACACCACCGGCCGCGGCTCGTTCCGAGTCCGCGCCAGATGGGAGCAGGAGGAGGGCGCCCGCAGCACCTGGGTCGTCGTCGTCACCGAGATCCCCTTTCTGGTGCAGAAGTCGCGCCTGGTCGAGAAGATCGCCGAGTTGCTGGACCAGAAGAAGCTGCCGCTGGTCGGCGATGTCAGGGACGAGTCGGCCGAAGACGTCCGTCTCGTGATCGAGCCGAA
The DNA here is from genome assembly GCF_024519875.1 of Bradyrhizobium sp. Bra64. Taxonomy (NCBI): domain Bacteria; kingdom Pseudomonadati; phylum Pseudomonadota; class Alphaproteobacteria; order Hyphomicrobiales; family Nitrobacteraceae; genus Bradyrhizobium; species Bradyrhizobium sp. Bra64. The sequence goes on from NZ_JALJRD010000005.1 coordinate 101,100, forward strand.
GTCGAAGAACGTCGATCCTGCCCTGATGATGGAATCGTTGTTCCGGTTGACCGAGCTCGAAAACAAGATTCCGCTGAACCTCAACGTGCTGCTGAAGGGCCGCGTGCCCAAGGTGGTGGGACTCGCGGAGTGCCTGCGTGAATGGCTCGACCATCTGCGCGACGTGCTGATCCGCCGCACCAATTATCGCAAGGCGCAGATCGAGCACCGGCTGGAAGTTCTCGGCGGCCTTCTGATCGCCTATCTGAACCTCGACGAGGTGATCAGGATCATCCGCACCGTGGACGAGCCGAAGCCGGCGCTGATCAAGGCGTTCAAGCTCACCGACGTGCAGGCCGAAGCCATCCTCAACATGCGGCTGCGTAGCTTGCGCAAGCTGGAAGAGATGGAGATCCGCACCGAGGACAAGAACCTCCGCAACGAGCTGAAGGGCATCAACGCAATCCTGGCGTCCGAGCCCGAGCAGTGGAAGAAGGTCAGCGAGCAGGTCGGCAAGGTCCGCGACATGTTCGGGCCGAAGACGCCGCTCGGCAAGCGCCGGACCACCTTCGCGGACGCGCCCGAGCACGATCTCGCCGCGATCGAGGAGGCCTTCGTCGAGCGCGAGCCGGTGACGGTCGTCGTCTCCGACAAGGGCTGGATCCGCACCATGAAGGGCCATGTCGAGGATCTCTCGGGCCTTGCCTTCAAGCAGGACGACAAGCTCGGCTTTGCCTTCTTCGCCGAGACCACCTCGAAGCTGCTGCTGTTCGCCACCAACGGCAAGTTCTACTCGCTCGACGTCGCGAAGATGCCGGGCGGACGCGGTCACGGTGAGCCGATCCGCCTGTTCATCGACATGGAGCAGGAGGCGGCGCCCGTCGCGCTGTTCGTCAACAAGGGCGGCCGCAAATTCCTGGTCGCGAGCCACGAGGGCCAGGGCTTCGTCGTCAACGAGGACGATTGCGTCGGCACCACCAAGAAGGGCAAGCAGGTCCTCAACGTGGACATGCCGAACGAGGCGCGCACGGTCACCGAGGTGCTCGGCGACACCGTCGCGGTCATCGGCGAGAATCGCAAGATGCTGGTCTTCCCCCTCGACCAGGTGCCGGAGATGGCCCGCGGCCGCGGCGTCCGCCTGCAGAAGTACAAGGACGGCGGCCTGTCGGACGTTGCCGTGTTCGAGGCCAAGGCTGGCCTGACCTGGAAGGACTCCGCGGGCCGCGAATTCTCGGCGACCATGAAGGAGCTGGCCGAGTGGCAAGGCACCCGCGCCGACGCCGGCCGCTTGCCGCCCAAGGGATTCCCGAAGTCGAACAAGTTCGGCCGGGTGATCGGGTAGGGGCGGCCGTGACGTTGTGGAAGCAGCGTGCAACTGCCTCCACAACGCAATGACGCGAGGAGAGAGCGTCGCTCTCCAATTTGCATTCCGCCACCTTGCGCGGTCTGATACCGTCCGCCATCCCGGTTTTCTGGAACGTCGAGAAGTAACGCGATGTACGATGTCATTGTTGTCGGCGGCGGCTCCGCCGGCGCCGCTGTTGCGGCGCGGCTCTCGGAAGATTCCGCAAGGCGTGTCCTGCTGCTCGAAGCGGGCCTTGACTGGCGTGCCGACGAGGCGCCCTGGGAGGTCAGGACGCCGAATCCGATCCCGATCATCCACAAGCGCGAATACCAGGAGAAGTGGCAGTGGCCTGATCTTCTGACGCGCCGCGTGGCCGGGCAGGAGCCGCGCTTCTACTGGCGCGGCAAGGGTCTCGGCGGCTCGTCGATGATGAACGGCCAGATCGCGATCCGCGGCGTCGCCGACGCGTTCGACGAATGGGCTGCCAATGGCTGCACCGGCTGGTCGGCCAGGGAAGTGATGCCGCTATTCTCGGTGATCGAGGACGATTTTGAGTTCGGCGACGCTGCCGGCCATGGCCGCGGCGGCCCGCTGCCAGTTTACCGCGCGCCGCCTGAGAAGTGGGGCCCGATCGATCGGGGCTTGCGCGATGCCGCACTGGCGAGCGGCTATCCCTGGTGCGACGACCTCAACGGTCCTGATGGCGAGGGGGTGGCGTGCTATCCCATCAACAGCCGAGACAGCCGCCGCATCACGACCAATGAGGGGTATCTGGAGCCCGCGCGCGGGCGCGCCAATCTGGAGATCCGCGGGCGCGCGCTGGTCGATCGCGTGCTGATCAGCGACGGCCGGGCGACCGGCCTTCGTGTTCACGTCGAGGGCCAGGGCACGAGCGAGATCAGCGCGCGCCAGATCGTGCTGTGCGCCGGTGCCATCCACAGCCCCGCTATCCTGCTGCGCTCGGGCATTGGACCGGCCGACGAGTTGAAGGCGATGGGGATCGCGGTCGAGCGCGACCTGCCGGTCGGCCGCCATTTCTTCGACCATCCGCTGTTTCGCGCCACGATCCAACTCCACGAAAATCTGCGGCCCACCGATCCCGACACCCGCCACACCAATTGCTGCGTGACCTATTCGTCGGGCCTCGCCGACGGCGGCAAGCGCGACATGATCCTGATCGCCTTCAATCACCGCGGCATCGGCGTGCCCGGAGCGATCGGCGCGGGTCTGTTCAATGCATATTCGCGTGGAACGCTTAAATTGGCCTCGGCCGATCCGACGATCGATCCTGTTGTCGAGGAAAACATGCTGGCCGATCCCCGCGACATGCTGCGCATGATGGATGCAGTGAAGCGCCTGGCCGTGATCACCTCCCAGCCGGCGCTTTCAGGCATCGCCGACTGGATCCGGCTCACCGACACCGAACTGACATTGCCGCAGGCTGCAGCGTTGCCGGACCACGAGCTCGACGCGCTGCTGCGCCGCGAGACCGGCGACATCCAGCATGCCGCCGGCAGCTGTCGGATGAGCGGCGTCAACGACGCCGACGGCGTGGTCAACCCGGATGGCACCGTGAAGGGAATCTCCGGCCTGCGTGTCGCCGACGCCTCGATCATGCCGTCGGATTGCCGCGCCAACACCCACTTCACGACGGTGGTGATCGGCGAGGCGATCGCGCGGATGATGATGCGGTAGAGCTACTGCGCCAAAACCCACTCGTTACCATCATCCTGAGGCGCGCCCTAAGGATGATGGCATGATGCTCGCAATGACGGAGCAAGCGCCGAGGCATCGCTCTCCAATTCACATGTCAAGCAGCAGACACGCCGTCGCTTTCTCGCGGCATGTTGTGCCCGAGGTTTACGGTCAGTTTCGCGCCATCTTCAAGGAAAGGGCGCAGGGAAGGTCGGGCGCCGGCTGGCACCCGCAGGTCCGTGCGCCATAGAAATGCACACGGGGTGGACCACAGGTCTCGCCGGATCGCCCGGCCTTCCCTGCGCGAAATGGTTTTAACGGTGTCCTTCGTGCTCTCCCCGGGGAGCGATGCACTATGCCCCCGTCGCGCTTGCGGATGGCTGATGCACGTGCCCGGTCGGGCCGCCACGTCACCGCAAGGCTTGACGCACAGACCCCGGGCGTCAGGACCACACGACTTCTCCGTCCGCGCACGTCTTCGCTGGGACTTCGAAGGCTGGCGTGTGCTCGCCGTCGAAGCCATGCCAAGACGCTTGTCAGCGTCGTGTCGTACGCGCGAAGGCGATTACTCACGGCCGAAGCCGCCCTGTAACGCCGATCGCGCCCGACGCCGTCGCGTCCATCGCTGCCCGGCCCGCGGTTCGTGACGATCGCGATCCGCCCCTTGTCTCGGGCCAGGGTGGCTCGTTTGTACGATAGTTCCGAAATTCGGTAAAATGGAATATTTTCGCAGATGGAGATTGACAGGAGAAGTGATCCAAATGTCCCGGTGTTTTGCCAGACGGACAATGGTCGACGGCGAGACCTAGGTGACGAACGTCTGCGTTGCGAGCGCGTACTCAGAAATGGCGGCTACTGACGGCAAAGCGAAGGTCGCCCCCGCTTAAGTCATCACCGACGGCTCATGCCCCGAAGCGGGCGTTCTGGCCCGTTCGAGACATGCAGGTCCGATCTGACGAGGTCGCTTCATTCGGTCAGACCGGAAGTCATCACATCGGGGGCAAGCCGACGAGACTGACCCTACCCGAACCGAGCGACTCTTGCCCATCGGCCTTGTGTTCGGTGGCAACATTTGCAAGCCTAGCTGTCGACCTTAAGCCGGCTGTTTTTCTATATGCCTTGCATTTCACGGGCTTTGATTTCTGCACTTTTGCTGCTGGCGATGGCCGCTGGTCCCGGCGTCTTGGCCGACGACAACAAACACGTCTTGTTGTTGCATTCGTTCGGCGCCGAGATGAGGCCTTGGAGTGACTATGCTCAAGGCATTCGTCAAGAGCTGAACCGTCAATCGCCATGGCCGCTGACGATTACAGACCAATCGGTGGTCTCGGCTCGCTACGATACCAACAGTTCGGAGAAGCCGTTCGCCGACTATCTCGCTGCTCTGTTCGCCCAACACCCTCCCGCTGTGATCATAAGTGTCGGCGCTCCTGCGGCGGCGTTTGTGCAACGAAACCGCGGCCAGCTATTTGCTTCTACTCCGATGGTCCTGACCACTCTCGAGGAGCGTCGCATCCGATATTCCGACCTTACGCAGGACGATGCGGTCATACCTATTCAGATCGACTACAAGGCGGTGATCGCGAACATCCTAAAGGTATTACCCGACACCCGACATATCGCGGTCGTCAACGGCACTTCACCCAACGAGCAGTTTTGGTCAAACCTCATCAAAAAGGAAGCGGCACCTTTAGCGGGCCGCGTAGAGCTAACAATATGGGACAATTTGTCCTTTGCAGACATATTGAAAGAAGCTTCCCGTCTTCCGCCGCACTCTGCGATCATTTGGGAAGGGATGAATGTCGATGCGGCAGGTGTTGTGCACGACGGCGACGAACCTTTTAAGAGTTTACGTGCTGTCGCTAATGCACCCATCTTTGGTTATACCGAGCCACTTATCGGGCAAGGCGTTGTTGGGGGGCCGTTCAACGCAATACGCGACACAAGCCGCACCACGGCCGCTGTCTCGGTTCGCATCCTTGGAGGTGAAAAGGCAGGCGAAATCAGGATCCCCGCTCTTCCATTTGCAGCTCCGAAATTCGACTGGCGCGAAATGAAACGTTGGGGGATAGCCGAGGGTCGCCTTCCTCAAGGAAGTGAAGTCGATTTTCGCGGTCCGACCGCGTGGGAGCAATACCGTTGGCAAATTGCTTTAATTGCCACGGTCATTTTGCTTCAGGGCGTGCTGATTTCTAATTTGCTGAGGGAGCGGCTGCGTCGTTCGCGTGCCGAAGTGCAGGCGCAGCAGCGCGCGGCGGAACTCGCGCATATCAATCGATATTCGACGGCGGGTGAGCTTACTGCGACTATTGCGCATGAACTGAACCAACCGCTTGGTGCGATATTGACCAACACCGAGACCGCGGAAATCATTGTTAAATCCGGCGCGCCCAACCTTAACGAAATCGCAGATATCCTTGCGGATATTCGCCGGGACGATCAACGCGCAAGCGAGGTCATCGCGCGATTGCGCAGTTTGCTTAGGAAAGCGCCATTTGAACTTAAGCAGATCGATTTAAATGATGTTGTCCGCGACACCGTGCACTTTCTCTCTGCATTGGCTGTTGCTCGGAATGTCAATCTCACCAACCACATTGATCCGCTGCCGCTGCCCATCAAAGCCGACCCGATTCAACTCCAGCAAGTCGTCTTGAACTTGATCACGAACGCGATGGATGCGATGTCTGATATGCCGATTGCTGAACGCGCAATTGCGATTTCGGCCAAACGTGACCGCAATTTTGCGGAACTCTCCGTATCAGATGTAGGTCCCGGCATTCCCACTGAGAAGCTCAAGAACGTGTTTGAGCCGTTTTTTACGACCAAGCCCCGGGGCATGGGCATGGGCCTGTCCATTGCCCGAACCATTGTAGAAGCGCATGGCGGGGAGTTGTGGGCGGAGAACAAGCCGACCGGTGGCGCCATCTTTCACGTCAGGCTGACTCGCGCCACGGCACCTGAATGACCGCTAATGGTCCATCGAGTTGGTTGTCACACCGCAGCGACCTGTCTCGAGCGAGAGGTAGAGCAGAAGTCGTCCCACTCAAGGGACGACGGCCGCCGTCTTCGACCCATGTAAGGCATTTCGCCGTTCAGAATTTGCACGGCGCAAAATGACGCCGCGCGCGGCCTGTCACTGCACGGAACCTATTCCGGGAACATTGACTTGGAGAACATTGACTTGGATCAAGACTGCCGGTCCAAGTGCAGGAGCCTTGTGCGAGGTCGAGGAAGTTCCAATGCGCAAGTTGGTTTTGACGATCCTGACGATGGGCATCCTTTTAACAGCGGGGTACGCCGGGGCTCAGACCTATGATCCGGCTTTTCCGGTTTGCTTGCGCGTCGTCGCCCGGGGAGGCGCCTCTTACCATAGATGCGCCTACCATACGATGGACCAATGCCGGGCAGCGGCTAACGGTCAATCGTGCAGCCTTAATCCATACTATGCCGGTACGAAGTCCCGGGTGAGACGGAATGATCCGCGATATCATCGCCAAATCGGATCAGGCTCTCGCGCGCCTGCCGAGACCAGATCGTGCAATCATGGCGTCGAAGCCTATTACGGGGCTTGCCAGGGTTACGCGCCCGGCGAAAAAGAACGCTTTCTCGAGAGTGTGAGGCGTTACATGTAGCAGTCGTGCTACAGGCGACGGCCCGATCGCATTCGGCTTTGGCGGCCGAAGTGCACGCGATGAATGCGCCCTAGATTATCCCCGCAAACCGCAACGCGACGCCCGCGGCACAGCTGCCCGCGAGCACCGTCAGCATCCCGAGCTTGAAGCGGAAGATCGCGGTCGCGGCCGCGATCGACAGCACGAGCGCGGGGACATCGACGCTGGTCGGCACCGGCATGTCGAAGTTCAACGGGAACGCATGCACCGGCACGGTCTCGCGGAACAGCGTGTGCAGCGCGAACCAGATCGAGAGGTTGAGGATCACGCCGACGACGGCGGCCGTGATCGCGCTGAGTGCGCCGGCGAGGCCCTTGTTGCCGCGCAGCAGTTCGACGTAGGGGGCGCCGACGAAAATCCAGAGAAAGCAGGGCGTGAAGGTGACCCAGGTCGCGAGCAGCCCGCCGAGCGTGGCCGCGAGCATCGGCGACAGGCCGCCGGGATCGCGGTAGGCGGCCATGAAGCCCACGAACTGAAGCACCATGATCAGCGGGCCCGGCGTCGTCTCGGCCATGCCGAGCCCGTCGAGCATCTCGTGCGGCTTCAGCCAGTGATAATGCTCGACCGCCTGCTGGGCGACGTAGGCCAGCACCGCATAGGCGCCGCCGAACGTGACCAGCGCCATCTTGGAGAAGAACAGCGCGATCTGGCTGAAGACGTTGGCCTGCCCGAGAGACAGAAGCAGCGCGATCACCGGCACCAGCCAGAGCGCCAGCCACAATGCGCCGACCCGGATCGCGCGCCCGGTATCGGGCCGGACGTGATCGGGCACGGCCTCGCCGAGCATGCTGTCGATTGCGGCGGTGCTGCCGCCGTGGCCATGACCGGCCGGAGCGAATTCCGGACGGCCTTGCCTCGCGCCGACATATCCGATCATGCCCGCGGCGATGATGATGATCGGGAAGGGCACTGCGAAGAAGAAGATGGCGACGAAGGCGATCGCCGCGAGTGCGATCATGATGCGGTTCTTCAGCGCCCGCTTGCCGACGCGCACCACGGCCTCGATGACGATGGCGAGCACGGCGGCTTTCAGCCCGAAGAACAGCGCCTCGACGAAGCTGACATTGCCGAAGGCGGCATAGACGTAGCTGAGGCCGAAGATGGCGATGATGCCGGGCAGGATGAACAGCCCGCCCGCCATCAGCCCGCCGGCGGTGCGGTGCATCAGCCAGCCGACATAGGTCGCAAGCTGCTGCGCCTCCGGGCCCGGCAGCAGCATGCAGTAGTTCAGCGCGTGGAGGAAACGGGCTTCGGAGATCCAGTTCTTCTCCTCGACCAGGATGCGGTGCATCACCGCGATCTGGCCCGCGGGCCCGCCGAAGCTCAGGCAGGCGACGCGGAACCAGACGCGAAACGCTTCACGGAAGCTGACGCCGTGACCGGCGTCAGCTCCTGCTTCGAGAGTACGGGTATCCATCACGCCTTCACTTTGTTGGTCGGCCAGTTGTGGGTCTCGCCAGTGGCGTCGCGGCACCAGCGGTAGAAGGCGTCGTAGAGCAGCATGCCGGCCTCGAGTTGCTCGATGTCGTCATCGTACATCCGCGACAGCCCGAGCGAGGCGGCGAGCAGGCCGGGCGCTTCCGGCGCAAGGTCGGGCCGTGCGGTGTCGGCGCCGCGCACCAGCGTTGCGAGCCGGAGCAAGGCCGGGGTGGCGATCCCGAACTCCTCGATCATGACGTCGAAGGTGCAGAGCTCGCCGCGGTGGCTCCAGAACACGTTCTCGATGTCGAAGGGGGCCGCGCCAAACCGCTCGCCGACGGCGACCACCTCGGACGGGGCCACATACAGGAACACCGCGTTCGGATCGACGAAGCGGCGGATCAGCCACGGGCAGGCGATACGGTCGACCTTTGGCCGTGCCCGCGTCACCCAGACGGTGCGTCCCCTGGCGTCGCGCGGCGGCAGTTTTGACGCGTCGATCAGCGGCAGCTTGGCATCCTTCCAGCCCTCGAAGCCGCCCTCCAGCGTCTCGGCCTGCACGCCGAGCTGCCGCAGCCAGGCCGCAGTGCCCTGCGCGAGCTTTGCGCCGCGCAGGCACGAGACGATCGCGGAGCGGCCGGACAGCTCGCCGCCCCAGTCCGAGACGTTTTCGTGGCTGAGCTTGATCGAGCCGGGGATCAGCCGCGGATCGGCAGCAAAATCCTCGTCGGTGCGCACGTCTATCAGCACAGGGGCGTTCGCCGTGCCGATCAGCCGTGTCAATTTGTCAGATGATATGGTCGTAAACGTTGACATGATGCGTCCTCGCATAAACGAAACGGGACGCGATACTTGGGCATGTCGCCTCGTGGGGAGATCGCTCAAATCCCCATGGGAACATTACAGCGAAATCGTGCGAGCCTGTCAATCGCCGGTTTCGAAGGCGATGAGCGTTAGAAAGATCGGCTGCCGCGGCCTATATTGGGCAGAGGAATCTGTTCCCGGAGCCTGACCTGATGCATTCCCATTCCATCGAGCAATGGACCCATGACCACGCCTTTCTCGGCGACAAGCACGAGGAGAACGAGCGGCGCACCTGGCTCGTGGTCGTCCTGACGCTGGTCATGATGGTCGTCGAGATCGTCGCCGGCTCGCTGTTCGGCTCGATGGCGCTGCTCGCCGACGGCTGGCACATGGGCACGCATGCGGCGGCGCTCGGCATTGCCGCCTTCGCCTACCGCTTTGCGCGGCGGCACCTGGGAAATTCGCATTTCACCTTCGGTACCGGCAAGTTTGGTGATCTCGCCGCCTTCTCCAGCGCGATCATTCTCGGGCTGATCGCGGTCGAGATCGCCTATGAGAGCGTGCTGCGGCTGATCACGCCGGTGCCGATCGTCTACGGCGAGGCGATCGCTGTGGCTGCCCTTGGCCTTTGCGTCAATCTCGCCAGCGCGTGGCTCTTGCGCGGCAGCCATGATCACCACCATCACGGCCACGGCCATGCGCATCATGACCACGACGATCGTGATGATCACCACCATTATCATCACGACAACAATCTTCGCGCCGCTTACGTCCATGTCATGGCGGATGCCGCGACCTCGGTGCTGGCGATCGGTGCGCTGCTGATGGCGATGTATTCGGAGTGGGTGTGGGCCGATCCGGCCGTAGGCCTGATCGGCAGCGCGGTGATCGCGAGCTGGGCGTTCGGCCTGATCAAGACATCAGGTGCGGTGCTGCTCGACGTGCGCGCCGACGAGAAGCTGGAGCGGGTGATCCGTGCGCGGATGGAAACCGGCGACGACCGCGTCACCGATCTGCATCTCTGGCAGGTCGGCCCCGGCCATTGCGCCGTGCTGGTGTCCGTGGTGTCGGACAAGCCGAAACAGCCGGCCGTCTACAAGAAGCGGCTCGCCGGGCTGAAGGGGCTGAGCCACGTCACGGTCGAGGTCGAGACCTGCCCGCATTGACGTGATCGGCTGAAGCGGAATTGCGCGGCGTGGCCGCAAGCCGAACCGGGGTCAGCTTTTCGGCGCGGTCACAGCGGGCGGGCTCGCATCCGGCGCCTTCTTCGGCCGCAGCGACCCGGCATAGAACGAGACCAGCCAGACCAGGATGATGGCGAGGAGATAGACGCCCCAGGCCTGCGGCGGCGTGGTCGCCCAGCGCAGGAGGCCTTTCAAGTCGCGGGGCGGACGGTTGTCTTCGGTCATGCTTTGCTTGTGCGCGAAAGCCGCAAGCCGGTCAATCCGGCCGCGGCTCGGCGCGGATCAGGAACAGCGCGGCCAGTGCCGACAGGCTGAGCGCGGACGAGACGATCAGCACCTTGGCTCCCATCACGTCGATCAGCAGGCCGAAGGCCAGCGGCGCCACGGCCTGCGCCATCCGTGCCGGCGCGCCGATGATGCCGAGGCGGTAGCCGAAATCCTTCGGCCCGAAGATCGACAGCGGCAGGGTGCCGCGGGCGATGGTCAGGATGCCGTTGCCCGAGCCGTGGAGCAGCGCAAACGCGCTGGCGGCGGGGGCGCCGAAGATGGCGACGACGGCCGCGCCGAGCGGATGGGTGAGGCAGGCGAGCCGCGTCGACCACAGCGGATGAAAGCGGCTGAGAACGCTCGCTTCGAGGATGCGCGCGAGCACTTGTGCCGGACCGATCAGCGCGCCGGCCGCGATCGCCTCGACATGTGTCGCACCGGTTGCCTCCACGATGCGCGGGAAGTGCACCGCCATCGCGCCGGTGACCGTCCAGACCGCGGCGAAGACGAAGGCGAGCAGGATCATGGTGCGGTCGAGCGGCAAATGCGGCTTCTCGGCCGTCGCCGCCGCCTGCTTCGCCCCCTTGATCGCCGGCAGCATGAAGAAGTTGAGGGGCAGGCCGATCAGGATGTTGGCGGCGGCCCAGGCAAAACAGGTGTCGCGCCATCCGATATGGGCGAGGCCCCAGGCGGTGAGCGGCCAGCCGACGGTCGAGGCAAAGCCCGCCATCAGCGTGATGCCGGTGATGGACCTGCGCGCCTCGGTGCCGTAGATGCGGCCGAGCGCGGCGAAGGCGGCGTCATAGAGCCCCATCGCCATGCCGATGCCGAGCACGAGCCAGGCCATCGCCATCACCGCCACCGATTGCGAGAGGCCGAGCAGCACAAGGCCGGCCGCGATCGTCACGTTCGATGCCGACAGCACCTGCCGGCCGCCGACGAGATCGATCCGTCGCCCGATCCGCGGGCCGAGCATTGCCGAGATCACCAGCGAGGCCGAGAACGCGCCAAAGATCCAGTTGGAGGAGACGCCGAGGTCGTGCGCCATGGGATCGGCGAGCAGCGCCGGCAGATAGTAGCTGGAAGCCCAGGCCAGGGTCTGCGTGGTGCCGAGCGCCAGGATGATCGGAAGCTGGCGCTGGCTCATCCCCGCGTGCTTCCGATTCTGGCCGACAAGATCATCATCGCTAGCATTTGCCGCCCGCGCGGCGAGTGCGTCAACCGCGGCTGCGGCATATTCGATCTGCAAGGGACGGGACCTTGCGCACGGCCCGCGCGTGGCTTGCGCCTTTCGCCCGTCACGAATGCACGGCATAATGGCGCATGCAATTGACCTCCCGCCTTGCGCTGATGAACTGGCTGACCGGCCAGGGGCTCACCGGCCTGCCCGAAAACGAACTGCTCCGCGGCTTCTGCGAGCGCTGCCGCGCCGAAGGGCTGGAACTCTCGCGCGGGCTCGTCGTGATCGACACGCTGCATCCGATCTACGAGGGGCGCGGCTTTCGCTGGAGCGACCGGCCGAGCAATGAGAGCGATGCGTTCGAATACGGCTCGACCGCCGAAGGCGACGCAGCCAAGAGCTGGCGCCGCTCGGTGTTCTTCCACATGCTCGAGCATGGCGACGACGAGATGGTGATCGATCTCGCCGACGCGCCGTCGATGGATTTCTCGCAGATCGGCGAGCTCGCCGAGAAGGGCCACCGGCACTATCTCGCCTTCGTGCACCGCTTCGGCGAGAATGGCGCGCTCGGCCTAATGGACTGCCTCTACTCCTGCTGGACCACGCGCCGCGAGAGCGGCTTCTCCGAACCCGAGCTGGAGGCTCTGCGCGATCTCGTGCCGGTGCTGGGGCTCGCGATCAAGTCGGCGCAGCAGGTCGACATCGCGCGCACGCTAGGCCGGGTCTATCTCGGGCGCGATGCCTCCGAGCAGGTGCTGCGCGGGCGGATCTCGCGCGGCGTCACCGAGCGCATCAACGCCGTGCTGTGGTATTCGGATTTGCGCGGCTCGACCGGGATCAGCGAGAGCATCGGCCCCGACGAGATCATCCCGTTCCTCAACGATTATGCGCAGGCCGTGATCGACGCGATCCACGATGCCGGCGGCGACGTGCTGAAGCTGATCGGCGACGGTGTGCTCGCGATGTTCACCGGCGAGGACATGGCGGCGGCCCGCCGCGCCGCGCTGCGCGCCGAGCATCTGTTCCGCAAGAACGTCGCGGCGCTGAACGTGCGGCGGGAAGCCGACGGCCGTCCCGTCACGTCCGCCTATATCGGCCTGCATGTCGGCGAGGTCTTTTACGGCAATATCGGCAGCGAGGACCGGCTCGACTTCACCGTGGTCGGTCCGACCGTGAACGAGGTCAGCCGCATCGCCTCGATGAGCCGTTCGGTCGATCGCGAACTGCTGGCCTCGGCGGAGTTCTACAAGGGTCTCGACGCCGCAGGCCGGCGTTACCTCGTCTCCACCGGCCGCTACGCGCTGCGCGGCATCGGCCGCGCCCAGGATCTCTACACGCTCGATCCGGAGGTGGACGCGAGCGAGCCTGTGACGGGGAGCTACGAGCGGTATCTGGCGAATTAGGCCGGGCCGCCCCGTCACGGGGAGGCTAGCATCGTGCCGCCGCCTCGTCCCCCACCATCGCCGGCTGCCGATCCAGCGCCGCCGCGGGCGAGAGCCAAATGACCAGCGCCTGCACGCCGAACACGGCGGCGGCGAGATACAGGCACGCCTCCGCGCTCCAGATGCCGCCGACGATCGCGCCCAGCGCAGAGCCGACCGGGCGCGCGCCGTAGCTCATGATGTTGATGGCGGAGACACGGCCGAGCAGGCGCGGCGGCGTTACCGACTGACGCAAGGTCGTGGTCGAGATCACCCACAGGATCGGCCCGACGCCGAGCAGGAAGAAGCTCAAGGCCGCGAGCCAGGGCGAGGGGACCAGCACGGTCAACGCCATCACCACCGCGGCGAAGAAGCCGGTGACGGGGCCGAGGCCGACAACCGTGCCGAAGGCGATGCGCTTCATCACGCGCGTTGCGAACAGCGCGCCGATCACCATGCCGACCCCGTACATCGTAAGCACGGTGCCGATGCCGGTGGCGGTCAGGCCGAGATGGCGCACGGCGTAGGGCACGAACACGGCGATCTGCAGGAACCAGCCGGTGTTGAAGATGAACTGGGTGATGAACACCGGCCGCAGCAGCGGATGGTGAAACACGAAGGCCGCGCCTTCGCGGATGTCCTGGAGCGGATGGCGCCGCGGCGCCGGCGTGCGGGTGGGCTCGTAGATGCCGGAGAGCAGCACCACGGCAATGGCGGAGAGGGCCGCGGCAAAGCCGAAGGCCGGGCTGGCGCCCCACCATCCCACCAGCGCGCCGCCGAGCGCAGGGCCGCTGGCAAAGGCGATGGTGCGCGCGAGCTCGATGCGCGCATTGGCTGCCGGCAACAGCTCTGCGCTCACCAGCGACGGCACCAGCGCCGGCGCGGCCACGCTGTAGACGACGGTGCCGCACACGGCTGCGAAGCCGAGCAGCGCCAGCAGCGGCAGATTGAGCGCGCCGAGCGCGAGCAGCAGCACGATAGAGGCGAGCGCAGCGGCCCGCAGCGCCTCGGCACCGGCCATCAGCGCGCGGCGGGAGATGCGGTCGGCGAGCAGGCCGGCCGGAATGGCGAAGAGGACGAAGGGCAAGGTCAGGGCGGTCTGGAGCAGGCCGGTCTGGCCTTCGGCCACCCCGAGCGTCAGCACGGCGACGATCGGGGCTGCGGCCAGTGCGATCTGCTCGGCCGACTGCGCCGCGAGGTTGGACCAGGCAAGGCGGTTGAAGGTCGGCGGAAGGCGAGGCGGATTTGACATGGCTCATTTCCTGCAAAGTCGGGTTGGCGCCAGTATCCGCTTCGGGAGGCCTTCAAACCCACCCGCTTCCCGACAGGACGGCGAACAAGGCCGTGTCGGGAACCAAAAGGGCTAGATGCAGTTGCAAATGAGTTGCAATAAGCCTCGACTTCGGTATTGTCCTCTCCATGGATGCTCGCTCGCCCGATCTGACCCGAGACGCCGCCGGCTGGCGCAATGATGCGCCTGCCACCAAAAGCCTCGCCGAGGTGAATTCCACGGTTGCCCTCCCCAAGGCGGGAGTGTGGTGGCGGCGCATGCTCGCCTTCGTCGGCCCGGGCTACCTGGTCTCGGTCGGCTACATGGACCCCGGCAATTGGGCGACCGACCTCGCCGGAGGATCGAAGTTCGGCTACACGCTGCTCTCGATCATACTGCTCTCGAACCTGATGGCGATCCTGCTCCAGTCGCTGGCGGCACGGCTCGGCATCGTCACCGACCGCGACCTCGCGCAGGCCTGCCGCGCGACCTATTCGCCGGCCGTGAACTTCATGCTGTGGCTCGCTTGCGAGGCGGCGATCATCGCCTGCGATCTCGCCGAGGTGATCGGCACCGCGATTGCGCTGAAACTGCTGTTCGGCATTCCCCTGATCGGCGGCGCACTGATCGCTGCGCTGGACGCTTTCCTGCTGCTCATCCTGATGAACCGCGGCTTCCGTTTCCTCGAAGCCTTCGTCATCGCGCTGCTCGTCGTGATCGCAGTCTGCTTCACGGTCCAGCTTGCCGCGGCAGCGCCGCCGGTTGCCGAGATGCTGAGGGGATTCGTGCCGAAGACCGAGATCTTCACCAACCCGGAGATGCTCTACATCGCGATCGGCATCATCGGCGCGACCGTGATGCCGCACAATCTCTATCTGCACTCCTCGATCGTGCAGACGCGCGCCTATGAGCGCAACGACACCGGCCGGCGCGAGGCGATCAAATGGGCGACGACGGATTCGACCATCGCCCTGATGCTGGCGCTGTTCATCAATGCCGCGATCCTCGTGGTGGCCGCCGCGACGTTCCACACAAGCGGCCATTCGGATGTCGCCGAGATCGGCCAGGCGTTCGAGCTGCTCTCGCCCTTGCTGGGTCTGGGCATCGCCTCGACGCTGTTCGCGGTCGCGCTGCTCGCCTCGGGCCTCAATTCGACGGTGACGGCGACGCTCGCCGGCCAGATCGTGATGGAAGGTTTTCTCGACCTGCGCCTGCCGAACTGGGCGCGGCGTCTCCTGACGCGCGGCATCGCCATCGTTCCCGTGATCGTCGTGACGGCGATCTACGGCGAGCGCGGCACGGCCGATCTGCTGGTGTTCAGCCAGGTCGTGCTATCGATGCAGCTGCCGTTCGCGGTCATCCCGCTGGTGCGCTTCGTCTCCGATCGCCGCAAGATGGGCAAGTTCGCGATCCCCGCATGGGTCGCCGCCATCGCGTGGATCGTCGCGGGCGTGATCGTGGTTCTGAACGTGAAGCTGCTCGCGGATACGCTGTTCGGGTGAGGGCGGCTAATCCTGCGGCTCGGAGGCCGCATCGCCCAGCGCGTCGATGCGCAGCCAGCCTGATGGCGCGAGGCGCTGCTGCGGCAGGAATCGGGCCTTGTAGTCCATCTTCTTGGAGCCTTCGATCCAGTAGCCGAGATAGACGTAGGGCAGCCCTTGCCGGCGGGCGCGGGCGATGTGGTCGAGGATCATGAAGGTGCCCATCGAGCGGCTGACCTGGCCCGGCTCGAAGAAGGAATAGACCATCGACAGGCCGTCGCTGAGCACATCGGTGAGCGCGACCGCGATCAGCTCTTCGCCGCGGCCGGTGATGCCGCTGTCGGGGCCGCGCTTGCGGTACTCGATGATGCGGGTCTCGACATGGCTGTCTTCGACCATCATGGCGTAGTCGAGCACTGTCATGTCCGCCATGCCGCCATGGCGGTGGCGGGAGTCGAGATAGGCGCGGAACACCGAATATTGCTCGGAGGTCGGCACCGCGCTGCGCTGCTCGCCGATGATGTCGGCGTTGCGGGCGATCACCTTGCGGAAGTTGCGGGAGGGCCGGAATTCGTTGGCGACGACCCGTACGGAGACGCAGGCGCGGCACTGGTCGCAGGCCGGCCGATAGGCGATCGATTGGCTGCGGCGGAACCCGCCATGGGTCAGGAGGTCGTTGAGATCACCGGCGCGCTCACCCACGAGGTGCGTAAACACCTTGCGCTCGTGCCGGC
The DNA here is from genome assembly GCF_024519875.1 of Bradyrhizobium sp. Bra64. Classification (NCBI taxonomy): domain Bacteria; kingdom Pseudomonadati; phylum Pseudomonadota; class Alphaproteobacteria; order Hyphomicrobiales; family Nitrobacteraceae; genus Bradyrhizobium; species Bradyrhizobium sp. Bra64. The sequence continues at coordinate 117,550 of NZ_JALJRD010000005.1, forward strand.
CCGGCAGATAGGGGCAGGGGGAGGGCGCCGTGAGGTAAAATTGTGGGGTATCGCGCGAGTGCTGGGTCAAGGGACGTCGTGGGCCTCCAAATTGGGTACCAGCATCGCGCTACGAAAGCTCCCGGTCAATCGGTCTGCTCGGCAGGTCGGATCAGCCAGTTTAGCGGATCCAGGTTGATAGGTTCTTGATCACCAGTTCCTCAGCAGGTGCTCTCAGGTGGTCTTCCCAGTAGGTCTTCTCAGTAAGTCCTGGCGCCCTGAGGCACCGGGGCGCGAACGGAATTGTTGATCACGACCGTTCCCAGCACGAAATCATGCAGCAGGCGACGGCGGCCGTTGAACAGGCCGACCAGCACCACGAAGGGCGACAGGAACGACACCGTCACCCAGAACAGCACGGCGTGGGTGGCGCCGAGCACGAAATAGCCTGATGCGCCGTACCAGGTGCGCAGTTCCAGATCCATCACGCGCATGCCGATCGTCGCGGACGACGGACCGCCGATGCAGGCGCCGTAATAGACGATCGCCCAGATCACGGAGGCCGGCCAGGCCAGCCAGAACAGCGCCCAGCCGATGCCGAGCGTGATCACGCCGAACACCGCAATGAAGAGGTAGCCGAGGATCACCGGCACCGAGATCACGACCATGTCGATCAGGAAGGCGAACACCCGCCGCGTAGCGACGCCGCGGAACAGTTCCGGGTGCAGATCGGGATCATAGGCGTGCGCCCCGCCGGCATTGCGCCAGGCATTGCCCGAGTCCGAATACGACATGACCGTCCTCCCGAGGGAAACTCCCGTGGCAGGACATGGGAACAGGCCGTCCGCGTGCCAAGGGTGCGCCGACGTCAACAAGCTGAAATATTCCGGCGATTCGGGGGCGGGGAGGTGGTCGGGGGAGCGGCGAGTTATCGGCCCCGGTGTCGTCCTTGCTTTCGCCAGGACGAGGTTGGGGAGACAGGTGCGCCCACCCTACAATTACTGCGCCCGCAGCTTCTCCGCCGCCTTCGGCGCGAAATAGCTGAGCACGCCGTCGGCGCCCGCGCGCTTGAACGCCAGCAGGCTCTCCATCATGGCGCGGTCGCCGTCGAGCCAGCCATTGTTCGCGGCGGCTGCGATCATCGCGTATTCGCCCGAGACCTGGTACGCGAAGGTCGGCATGGCAAAGGTGTCCTTCACGCGGCGGACCACGTCGAGATAGGGCATGCCGGGCTTCACCATTACCATGTCGGCGCCCTCGGAGATGTCGAGCTCGACCTCGCGGAGCGCTTCGTCGGTGTTGGCGCTGTCCATCTGGTAGGTGCGCTTGTCGCCGGTAAGCGTCTTGGCCGAGCCGATGGCGTCGCGGAACGGCCCGTAGAAGGCGGAGGCGTATTTTGCGGCGTAGGCCATGATCTGCACGTCGAGCAGCCCGGTGCGATCCAGGCCCTCGCGGATCGCGGCGACGCGGCCGTCCATCATGTCGGAGGGCGCGATGATGTCGCAGCCGGCTTCGGCCTGCACCAGGGCCTGACGCACCAGCACCGCGACCGTCTCGTCGTTCAAGATCTTGCCGTCGGAGATCAGGCCGTCATGGCCGTGACTGGTGAAGGGATCGAGCGCGACGTCGCACAGGATACCGATCTCCGGAAACTCCTTCTTGATCGCGCGCACCGCCTGGCAGACCAGATTGTTCGGGTTGGTGGCCTCCGAGCCTTCCTCGTCGCGCAGGGACGGGTCGGTGTAGGGAAACAGCGCCAGGCAGGGGATGGTGAGCTTCATCGCGCGCTCGGCCTCGCGCACGGCCTGGTCGACGCTGAGGCGGTCGACGCCCGGCATCGAGGCGATCTGCTCGCGCTTGTTGTCGCCGTCGATCAAAAACAGCGGCCAGATCAGATCGTCGGTGGTGAGCACGTTCTCGCGCACCATGCGCCGGGCCCATTCGGCCTTGCGGTTGCGGCGCGGGCGGACGGTCAGATCGAGGGCAGGGGAGGCGCCAGCGCCATCCCCGCGCGAAACCTCGCGCAATTCGATCGGACGTCCGTATTTGATCGCCATCACTCTTCCTCCGGCTGGAATTATTCTTATACCAGCTCGCATGGGTCCCGTCACCGCGGCTTGACCTGCCGCAAGGTAAAGACAAGGCGAAGGACCGGCCTGGGCAGCCGATTGATTTTGCAGGCCGAAGCAGCCAGAAGAGAGGCATGTCCGAGATTTCCACCCGCGATGCGGCCCGCGACGGCGCCAATGCCAGGGATAACGCCCGAGACAACGCCAGAGACAACGCGATGTCGGTGGCGGCGATCTCGTCGGAGCGCGCCGAGTCGGACGACAATGTCTGGACGCGCCGGCTCGTGCTGTTCCTGCGGGTGATGGCGCTGCTCTCGATCCTCAAAGGTCTCTATCACTGGGCGCAGGTCACCGGCTTCGTCGGCGGCGAGGACGAGGCGTTCGAGAACCAGTCGATGGCCTGGCAGGCCGCGACCGTCTACTTCGCCGTAATCGAGCTCGTCGCCGCGGTCGGCCTGTGGCTCGCGACCCCCTGGGGCGCGGTGGTGTGGCTGACGACCGTAGTGTCGATGGCGGTGATCGAGCTGATGTTCCCGGGCATCTACGGCGGCAGCCTGGTCGTGGTCGGTGTCGAAGCCTTCATGCTGGCCGCCTATCTCGCGCTCGCCTGGATGGCAGCACGCGAACGGCCGCCGTAGCTGGCAAACTCTCGTGCCCCGGACGCGACGGAGCGCGCCGCACTTGCGGCGTGATGCGTCGCAGAGCCGGGGTCCATCTCTCTACGATCCATGCTCTGGCTTCGCTGCGCTTGTCCATGACACGAGAATGGTGCGCTTGGTTGACCGCCGGTTGCCTAAAATTCGAGGTAACTTTTCGTTGACTCCGTGCATTCCGCCACAGCTCTTACGCGGCCGTTTCGAAACGGGGCGGGGCTGTTCTGGAATGCGACAACGGGAGCGGACGGAGGGTGAACAGGACCTTGCGAAGGTCAACAGAGGGTTGCGAAAAGTGCTTGTGGCACAGGCTTAATCCGCAATTCACTGTCTTAAATTCATGATCTCTTTATTCTCTTATTTAAGCCGATCTTCAAACGAGCCCCTTAAGTTGCAGCTATCAGACGGAGCACAAGTTTCGTCGAATAAGTGTCGATAAAAACGACAACAGGGGAAGTGTCATGATGAAAGCCGTCGCAACTGCGGCAGATACCGCAGAGCGCGTCTCCGGCCAGCAGGGTTCGGTGCAGTCGCTCTATCTGGAAGCTTTGACTCTGGTGGAGCGGCTGCATCGCCGGCTCCTCGACGTCATCAAGGACGAATTCGATCGCCGCGGCCGCGCGGACATCAATTCGGTGCAGGCGCTGTTGCTCTACAACATCGGCGACAAGGAGCTGACCGCGGGCGAGCTGCGCACGCGCGGTTATTATCTCGGCTCCAACGTCTCCTACAATTTGAAGAAGCTCGTCGAGCTCGGTTTCCTCGATCATCAGCGCTCGCGCGTTGATCGCCGCTCGGTGCGCATCCGCCTGACGCCGCAGGGCCAGGAAGTTCGCCGCATCGTCGACTCCCTCTACCAGAAGCACGTCAAGACGGTGGAGCAGGTCGGCGGCATCTCGGGCGAGGAGTTCTCGACCCTCAACAAGTCGCTGCACCGCCTCGAGCGGTTCTGGACCGACCAGATCCTGTATCGTCTTTGAGATCTTTTCGACGGGACTTGGCCAAGCCGGCCCACAACAAGACCGGCAAGCCTCCCGAACGTGCCTGACTTCCCCAAGCGCGCCGGCCCGGCTTGTGCCCGGACCGGTGCGTTCTGTCATTTCGCGGTTGCGAAAAAATCTCCGGCCGCAGGGAACGAGTTCCCGGTTCGGTGCTTATCCCCTTCGGATCGGAGGGCGGACGATGCTGGTCGAGCGTGGCTTGGGGGTGATGAACGTGGAACTCGTGAGCGAGGCCTATGCTATCGCCGCGAACTATCTCCGCCGCTCCGGCGCGATCCCCGACAGCCTCGTCACCGACGAGCACCTGCTCGAGATCGTCATCAAGCTGCTCCAGCACGGTGAATTCAACAAGATCAGGCTGGCCAACAAGGCCATCACGAGGTTCGAGGCGCAGTCCGAGGCCAAAGCGGTTGCCTGATCACGAGTCCCAACATGTCCAAGAACCAGAGGGTGCCATGGAAGCTGCCATCGACCGCATCATGCAGACCTACGATTTGCTCGCCAACCGCACGTCTGCGGCGAGCGCGGAGGCGCGGGCCAAGGTGACGAATTACCTCAACACCCTGATGGAAGCCGGCGAGAAGGACACCCACAGGTTGACTGTGTTCGGTCTGACCTATCTGCGCGAGCTCGATGGCAGCGTCGACCCCGTGAAGGCGGGGTATACCGGGCTGTGACGGGACGCTGACCGCGGCCGGCGGGTCTGGCGCAGAGTTTGAGGCTCAAAGCGGCCCCATTAGGGATGCCCGCAGATCGGTGGCTCGCTGGAACCACCCAGTGCCGAAAACCTGCAATCCCCACCATATCTTGCATAAATATCAGGCCCGACCCGCAACTACTTGGCCGGGGGCGGGCAATGTGGTAGATCGCGCTCGCCGCTTCCGACCGCCACACCAGACCCGCCCGTAGCCCGCCAAAAGGCTGCGGCGGTGGAGATATTCGCAAGATGACCTCAGCCAAAACCGCCTCCGCGCCCGATTCGTTTTTCACCGCCTCGCTCGACCAGGCCGACCCGGAAATCGCCGCCGCCATCAAGGGCGAGCTCGGCCGGCAGCGCCATGAGGTCGAGCTGATCGCATCCGAGAACATCGTCAGCCGTGCCGTGCTGGAAGCGCAGGGTTCGGTGATGACCAACAAGTATGCAGAGGGTTATCCGGGCGCGCGCTATTACGGCGGTTGTGAGTGGGTCGACGTCGCCGAGAACCTCGCGATCGATCGCGCCAAGAAGCTGTTCGGCGCCAAATTCGCCAACGTGCAGCCGAACTCGGGCAGCCAGATGAACCAGGCGGTGTTCCTGGCGCTGCTCCAGCCCGGCGACACCTTCATGGGCCTCGACCTTGCGGCCGGCGGCCATCTCACCCACGGCTCGCCCGTCAACATGAGCGGCAAGTGGTTCAAGGCCGCGCACTACACTGTGCGCCGCGAGGACCAGATCATCGACATGGATGCGGTCGCCAAGCAGGCCGAAGAGGTCAAGCCGAAGCTGATCGTCGCCGGCGGCTCGGCCTATTCGCGCGCCTGGGACTTCAAGCGCTTCCGCGAGATCGCGGATAGCGTCGGCGCGTATCTCCTCGTCGACATGGCGCACTTCGCGGGTCTCGTCGCCGGTGGTGTGCATGCCTCGCCGGTGCCGCATGCCCACATCACCACCACCACGACGCACAAATCGCTGCGCGGCCCGCGCGGCGGCCTGATGCTGTGGAATGACGAGGCGCTGACCAAGAAATTCAACTCGGCGATCTTCCCGGGCCTGCAGGGCGGCCCCCTGATGCATGTGATCGCGGCGAAGGCGGTCGCCTTCGGCGAGGCGCTGCGTCCGGACTTCAAGATCTACGCGAAGAACGTGGTCGAGAACGCCAAGGCGCTGGCTGAAGCGATGAAGAGCCACGGGTTCGATATTGTCTCGGGCGGCACCGATAACCATTTGATGCTGGTCGATCTCCGGCCGAAGGGCCTGAAGGGCAATGCGTCGGAGAAGGCGCTGGTCCGCGCCGCCATCACCTGCAACAAGAACGGCATTCCGTTCGACCCCGAGTCGCCGTTCGTCACCTCGGGGATTCGGCTGGGCACGCCGGCCGCCACCACCCGCGGCTTCGGCGTCGCTGAATTCCAGCAGGTCGGCGGCATGATCGCCGAGGTCCTCAACGCGATCGCACAATCCTCCGACGGCAAGGCGCCGCTGGTCGAAGCCGCGATCAAGGAACGGGTCAAGGCGCTGACCGACCGCTTTCCGATCTACCAGTAAGTAAACCGCTCAAGGTAAACGGATGCGCTGCCCGAACTGCAACAGTCTCGATACGCAGGTAAAGGACTCGCGTCCGACCGAGGACTCCTCCGTCATCCGCAGGCGGCGCGTGTGCGTCGCCTGCAATTTCCGCTTCACCACTTTCGAGCGCGTGCAATTGCGCGAGCTCACCGTGATCAAGCGCAACGGCCGCCGCGTGCCGTTCGACCGCGACAAGCTGATGCGCTCGGTGTCGATCTCCTTGCGCAAGCGGCAGGTCGAGCCGGAGCGGGTGGAGAAGATGGTCTCCACCATCGTGCGCGAGCTCGAGACCGGCGGCGAGGCCGAGATTTCCTCGGAGGTGATCGGCGAGACCGTGATGGAGCATCTGCGCACGCTCGACGACGTCGCCTATGTGCGCTTCGCCTCGGTCTACCGCAATTTCCGCGAGGCCAAGGACTTTGCCGACGTGCTCGGCGAGCTCTCCGGTGAGGAGGAAGCGCGGCTCGCCGCGATCCGCAAATGATCTTCCGCATCCTGGAGGATCAATTCGGCCAGAAGATCCGCGAGTCCAAGGACGCCGATCGCCGCTTCATGCAGCTTGCGCTTGCGCTCGGCCGCCGCGGGCAGGGGCGCACCTGGCCCAATCCGGCCGTGGGCGCGGTCATCGTGAAAGATGGAGTGATCGTCGGTCGCGGCTGGACACAGCCCGGCGGAAGGCCGCATGGCGAGCCCGAGGCGCTGCGGCGCGCCGGCGAGGCGGCGCGCGGCGCCACGCTCTATGTCACGCTGGAGCCATGCTCGCATTTCGGCAAGTCGCCGCCCTGCGCCGATGCGGTGATCGCCGCCGGCATCAAGCGCGTCGTCGCAGCGATCGAGGATCCCAATCCGGAAGTCGCGGGCCAGGGCCATGCGCGCCTGCGCGCAGCAGGCATCACGGTGGATGTCGGCCTGTGCGCGGCGGAGGCCGCGTTTGATCATGCCGGTCATTTCCGCCGCATCCGCGATCGGCGCCCGCATGTAATCCTGAAGCTCGCGGTCTCGCCCGACGGCAAGATCGGTGCGGCCGGCGGCAAGCCGGTCGCGATCACCGGCGAGGCCGTGCGCAATCGCGTGCATCTGCTCCGCGCGCAGAGCGATGCCATCCTGGTCGGCATCGGCACCGTGCTGGCGGACGATCCCCAGCTCAACTGCCGCCTGCCGGGCATGGCCGCCCGCTCGCCGGTGCGCATGGTGCTCGACCAGAGCCTGCGCATCCCGGCTTCGAGCCAGCTCGTCCGCTCCGCGCGCGAGACGCCGCTCTGGGTGGTCGGCTCGGAGCTTGCGGAAGCTGCGGCCGCAACACGGCTTGGCGCTGCCGGTACGCAAGTGATCCGCGTCCCGCCGGGCGGCACATCCGGGCTGGATTTGCCGGCCGTGCTGCGTGCGCTGGCCGAGAAGGGCATCTCGCGGCTGATGGTCGAGGGCGGCAGCCGCGTCGCTGCGTCGTTCGTGGCCGCGGACCTCGTGGACGAAATCTGGCTGTTCCGCGGCGCGGAAGAGGTCGGCAGCAGCGGCGTCGATGCGCTCGATGCATTGCCACTGTCGAAAATCACGCAGTCGCCGGCCTATAAGGTTCATGCTAGCGAGACATTCGACAAGGATACTCTCACCATCTACGAGCGCGCGTAATGTTTACCGGCATTGTCACCGATATCGGCGAGGTCGTCGGCTTCACGCCGACGGCGCAGGGCCAGTTGCACCGGCTGCGCATCGTCTGCCGCTACGATCAGACCACCATTGCCGATGGCGCCTCGATCGCCTGCAATGGTGTCTGCCTTACCGTCGTCGCCTCGGGCGTCGAAGACAGCAGAACCTGGTTCGATGTCGATGCCGCGGCCGAGACGCTGGCGCTGACGACCGCAAAACACTGGAGGCTCGGCACGAAGCTCAACCTCGAGCGCGCGCTGAAGATCGGCGACGAGCTTGGCGGGCATATCGTCGCCGGCCATGCCGATGGCATCGCGACCCTCGTCAGCCGCGAGGACCTGCCCGACATGGCGCGGTTCGAGCTTTCGACCACGCGGGAGCTGGCGCGGTTCATCGCCACCAAGGGCTCGATCACCCTCGACGGCGTCTCGCTGACGGTTAATACGGTGGCGGACGTGACCTTTTCGGTCCTGATCATCCCGCACACGCTGACGGTGACGACGATCGGCGGCTGGAAGGCGGGGACCGAGGTCAATATCGAGGTCGATCTGATGGCCCGCTACGCTGCGCGGCTGACGGAAATGAAGTGACGGTGATCAAACTTCGTCATGCGCGGGCTTGACCCGCGCATCCATCCTCTTAAGAGGTCTTGACCCGATGGATTGCCGGGTCGAGCCTGGCAATGACACAATAGGTTTACGATGGCAGACGCGCGGCGCGCACCTCTGAAGGACCAGACCGACATTTCCGGCGCGCGCGCGCTGATTGTCGAGGCACGGTTCTATGACGATCTCCAGGACGCGATGCTGGACGGCGCGGTGGCCGAGCTGAAGGCGGCGGGCCTGACGCATGACGTCATCACGGTTCCCGGCGCGCTGGAGATCCCGGCGGCAATCGCCATTGCGGTCGATGCGGCTGCCGCCAGCGGCAAGCCCTATGACGCTGCGATCGCGCTCGGCTGCGTGATCCGCGGCGACACCATCCATTTCGAGATCGTCTCGCAGGAATCCTCGCGCGCGCTGATGGACCTTGCGGTGGCGCGAAAGCTGCCGCTCGGCAACGGCATCCTCACGGTCAACAATGAGGCGCAGGCCTGGGCGCGGGCGCGCGCCAGCGAGCTCAACAAGGGCGGCGATGCCGCGCGCGCCGCGATTGCGATGCTGCGCATCAAACGCCGCCTGGCGCGGGCCTGACGATGGCCGATCACAGCAAAAAGCCGTCGGCTGGCACGGAGAAGAAGGCGAACCGGCGCGGTGCGGCGCGGCTCGCGGCCGTGCAGGCGCTGTACCAGATGGACATCGCCGGCGCGGGCATCAACGACATTTTTGCGGAGTTCGAGAGCCACTGGCTCGGTAACGAAGTCGAGGGCGACACGTACCTGCCGGCTGAAGCGGCCTTCTTCCGCGACGTCGTCTCCGGCGTCGTGCGCGACCAGAAGAAGCTCGATCCTCTGATCGACGAGGCGCTGTCGAAGGGCTGGCCGTTGAAGCGGATCGAGGCGATCTTGCGCGCGGTGCTGCGGGCCGGCGCCTACGAATTGGAGCACCGCAAGGACGTGCCGGGCCGTGTCGTGGTCTCCGAATATGTCGATGTCGCCAATGCCTTCGTCGACCGCGAGGAAACCGGCATGGTCAACGCCGTGCTCGACCAGATCGGCCGCCAGTTTCGCGGTGACGAGTTCGGGCGGGGGTAAGGCGACGCCGGAGGTTAGGTTGACATCGATGGCGACCTCGCAAAATCCTTCCGGCGAAGACTCCCTCATCGCGCGCTATTTCAAGCCGCTGGCGACCGATCCCGGCGCGCTGGGGCTGGTCGACGACGCCGCCATCCTGCAATCGCTCGGCGGAGATATCGTCGTCACCACCGATGCCGTGGTCGAGGGCGTGCATTATCTTGCCGATGACCCGCCCGACACCATCGCGCGCAAGGCGTTGCGGGTGAATTTGTCCGATCTTGCCGCCAAGGGCGCGACGCCCGCCGGCTTCGTGCTGACGCTCGCGCTGCGCAGCAAGGCGGATGGCTGGCTCAGGCCGTTCGCCGACGCGCTGGGCGAGGACGCCAGGACCTTCGCCTGCCCGCTGCTCGGCGGCGACACCGTGTCGACGCCGGGGCCGCAGATGATCTCGATCACGGCCTTCGGCCGCGTACCTCAAGGTCGGATGGTCGGCCGCACGGGCGCGAGGCCCGGCGACCGCATCCTGGTGACGGGGACGATCGGCGATGCCGCGCTCGGCCTCGACGTGCTCACCGGCGGCGCGGCTGCCGCGGCGCTCGCGTCCGATCCTGCTGCAAGGGACGCACTGATCTCGCGCTACCGCGTCCCGCAGCCGCGCAATTTGCTGGCGCAGGCGGTGCGCGACCATGCGACTGCGGCGATGGACGTCTCCGACGGCCTGGCGGGCGACCTGACGAAACTCTGCGCGGCGTCCGGCGTCTCGGCCACGATCGATGTGGCGAGCGTGCCGTTGTCGGCCGCGGCGGCCGGCCTGATTGCGGGCAACGTCGTTTGCGTTGAGACGCTGCTTGCCGGGGGCGACGATTACGAGGTCCTGTGCACGGTGCCGTCGGTACAGAGCGATGCGCTGATTGCCGCGGGGCGGGCGGTCGGCCTCGCCGTCACGGCGATCGGCACGATCGTCGCGGGACATGAGCCGCCTCGCTTCCTGGACGGGCAGGGCAAGGAACTGTTGTTGAAGCGGCTTTCGTACAGCCACTTCTAGGAATTGCTCCAAACCGGCGCTCGTGCCCTAAATACCTGCCGAGATCGGCCTTTTCGGCCGCTTACGGCGTTGCACCCGCATTCTGATTTTGGCAAGCTTGTGACCGACCAGGGCCACCCCTTCAGGCAAGGAGCGGCCCTGTTCAACATAAAGGCGCCGCACCGCACGACGGGAAAACAAAAGGCGCCGGGGGTACGTACATCAAGGATCTGAGGCAAAAAATCACATGACAGCATTATGGTTGATAGTGCTCTGCGGAGTGCTTTCCGTCGTCTACGCGATTTGGGCGACGTCTTCGGTGTTGAGTGCGGATGCGGGGTCGCCGCGCATGCAGGAGATTGCGGGAGCGGTGCGCGAGGGCGCACAGGCCTACCTGCGGCGTCAGTACACCACGATCGGTATCGTCGGCATCGTCATCTTCGTGCTGCTTGCCTATTTCCTCGGACTCTATGTCGCGATCGGTTTTACCATCGGCGCCGTCCTGTCGGGGGCGGCCGGTTTCATCGGCATGAATGTCTCGGTCCGTGCCAACGTGCGCACCGCGCAGGCGGCGACGACATCGCTCGCCGGTGGCCTCGAGCTCGCCTTCAAGGCGGGCGCCATCACCGGCATGCTGGTGGCGGGTCTCGCGCTGCTCGGCGTGACCCTCTATTTCGGCTTCCTGGTCTATTCGCTGAAGCTCGCACCTGACAGCCGTGTCGTCGTCGATGCCATGGTGGCGCTCGGCTTCGGCGCCTCGCTGATCTCGATCTTCGCCCGTCTCGGCGGCGGCATCTTCACCAAGGGTGCGGACGTCGGCGGCGACCTCGTCGGCAAGGTCGAGGCCGGCATTCCCGAGGACGATCCGCGCAATCCGGCGACGATCGCCGACAATGTGGGCGACAATGTCGGCGACTGTGCCGGCATGGCGGCCGACCTGTTCGAGACTTATGCGGTGACCGCGGTCGCCACCATGGTCCTGGCGGCGATCTTCTTCGCCAAGACGCCGATCCTCATGAGCATGATGACGCTGCCGCTCGCGATCGGCGGCATCTGCATCATCACCTCGATCATCGGCACCTTCTTCGTCAAGCTCGGGCCGAGCCAGTCGATCATGGGTGCGCTCTACAAGGGCCTGATCGCAACCGGCGTTCTGTCGCTGGTCGGCATCGCCGGCGTGATCTACGCCCTGATCGGCTTCGGCAAGCTCGACGGCGTCGAGTATACCGGCATGTCGCTGTTCGAATGCGGCATCGTCGGTCTCGTCGTCACCGCGCTGATCATCTGGATCACCGAATACTACACCGGCACCGACTATCGCCCGGTGAAGTCGATCGCGGCGGCGTCGGTGACCGGTCACGGCACCAACGTGATCCAGGGGCTGGCGATCTCGATGGAGTCAACCGCGCTGCCCGCGATCGTCATCATCGCCGGCATCCTGGTTACCTACAGCCTTGCCGGCCTGTTCGGCATCGCGATCGCGACCGCCACTATGCTGGCGCTGGCCGGCATGATCGTCGCGCTCGACGCGTTCGGCCCCGTCACCGACAACGCCGGCGGCATCGCCGAGATGGCGGGCCTGCCGAAGGAGGTGCGCAAGTCGACCGACGCGCTCGACGCGGTTGGCAACACCACCAAGGCGGTGACCAAGGGCTACGCGATCGGCTCCGCCGGCCTCGGCGCACTGGTACTGTTCGCGGCTTACAATGAGGACCTCAAGTTCTTCATTGCGGACTCCGCACACCACGCTTATTTCGTAGGCGTCAAGCCGGACTTCTCGCTCAACAACCCCTACGTGGTTGTCGGCCTGTTGTTCGGTGGTTTGCTGCCCTATCTGTTCGGTGCGATGGGCATGACGGCCGTGGGCCGTGCGGCCAGCGCGATCGTCGAGGAGGTGCGCCGGCAGTTCCGCGAGAAGCCGGGCATCATGCAGGGCACCGACAAGCCGGACTACGGCAAGGCGGTCGACCTTTTGACGAAAGCGGCGATCAAGGAAATGATCATCCCGTCGCTGCTCCCGGTGCTGTCGCCGATCGTCGTCTACTTCCTGATCTACACGATCGCGGGTGGCGGCGCGGCCGGCAAGTCGGCGGCGTTCTCGTCCGTCGGTGCGATGCTGCTCGGCGTGATCGTGACGGGCCTGTTCGTCGCGATCTCGATGACCTCCGGCGGCGGCGCCTGGGACAACGCCAAGAAGTACATCGAGGACGGCCATTACGGCGGCAAAGGCAGTGATGCCCACAAGTCCGCCGTGACCGGCGACACCGTCGGCGATCCCTACAAGGATACGGCCGGCCCGGCGGTGAATCCGATGATCAAGATCACCAACATCGTGGCCTTGCTGCTGCTGGCGATCCTGGCGCACTGAACCTGCGGTGCTCTACAAACGACAAACCCGCGGTGCAAACCGCGGGTTTTTTGTTGTCAGCTTTACGGGAGACCGTCGCTGTGAACTTCGAGACGACCAAATGTATGCGGTGCGGTTGCGACATGTTGGCGGCCGACACCGTCTGTCCGGCTTGCGGTAAGGCGCAAAGAGGCAGCCGGCAATCTGGGCCTCGCACAATGCTGGCGGTCGCGCTGGCGGCGGCCGTCCTCATCGCCTTCAACTGGTTCAAATCTCCTGCGCCGCAAGCGAGCCCGCCTACTGCACATCCATCTGCAGCCCTTCCTTCTGGATGATGCCGGCGAATTTCTTCGTCTCGGCATCCAGGAAGGCGGCAAACTGCTGCGGCGTGCCGTAGTCGGTGCGGGCGCCCATGGCGGTGATGTTCTTCCTGATGTCGTCGCGCTCCAGCATCGCCTTCACCTGGAGATTGAGCGCTTCGAGCACCGGAGCGGGAACGCCTTTCGGCAAGAACACCGAGAACCACGACGAGACGTCGAAATTCGCCAGCTCCGGCGCGCTCTCGCGCATGGTCGGCAGGTTCGGTGCAAGTTCGCTACGCTCCGTCGTGGTGACGCAGAGGCCGGTGAGGGTGCCGCTCTGCACCTGCGGCAGGCTCGGATAGAGATTATCGAACAGGATCTGGATGTCGCCGGCGAGCGCGGCCTGGAGCGCAGGCCCGGCGCCACGGAACGGGATGTGGGTCATCTTCAGTCCGGTGAGCTGGAGGAACCAGGCGCCGGTGAGGTGAGGGCTCTGGCCGACGCCGGAGGAGGCATAGCTGAGCTTGTCAGGATTGGCCTTGAGGAAGGCGATCAGCTCGGCGATCGACTTGATGCCGGTCTTCGGATGCGCCGAGACGATGTTCGGGATCCGGATCATGTTGGAGACCGGCTGGAGCTGGTCCGGCTTGTAGGCGAGATTCTTGAAGATGCTGTAGGCGATCGCGTTCGGACCGGGATTGCCGATCAGAATGGTATGCCCGTCCGGCTTGGCGCGGACCACCTCGGCCGTGCCGATCGTGCCGCCGCCGCCGGAGCGGTTTTCCACCACGGCCGACTGGCCCCAGGCCGCTTGCAGATGCGCGGCCAGGAGCCGGCCCATCACGTCGGTCGAACCGCCGGCGGCAGCCGGTACGACGATGCGGATGTTTTCGGTGGGCTTCCAGTCCGCCAGGCTCGATCGCGGCAGGATCGCTGCGGCCGAAAGGCCGGCAGCACCGGTAAGCACGCGACGGCGAGACAGAAATTGATTGGGCACGAATCCACTCCCTGCTTCTTGTTTTGCGGGGAGCGTATGGAACCAGGCGCGCAACGGCAAGTCGCGCGCGACGGCAAGTGCCGCGCGGAGAGCGGCACGACGCCGCAGGCTGAAGGCTCAGTTAAAGCTGAGCAGCTTGAACAGCGGCGTGAGGTAGCTCATTTCCTGGCCCGACGTCGGCGTGGTGCGGCTGATGAAGTCGAAGATCTTGCCGTCCTGCAGGCCGTAATTCGCGAGCCGCCGCACGCGCCGGGTCTTGTCGAAATAGATCGCGATGACGCGCTGGTCGACCACCTTCTGGTTCATGAAGGCGACCATGCGCTCCGAGCGCTGCGAGATGTAGTAGAACACCTCGCCGTCGAGGGTTGCGACTGTGGAGGGCGTGCCCATCACGATCAGCACCTGGTCCTGACTCGCACCGATCGGAATCTGCTCCAGCGCGCCGGGGGGCAGGATGTAGCCCTTCTGGAATTGCTCGCCGGTGCAGCCCGCAAGCGCAACGCCAACCAGGGTCGCGGCCGCGAACAGCCGCAAGCTTCGCCAGCGTGCATGAAGGCCGCGCCGCTTGTTCGGGCGCAGGCCGTTCTGATTCGTTATCGTCATAGCGGAACTGATTCCGTCCCCTTGCGTCGCGCGAGGCGCTGAAGTACCGGGCGGAGGCTCTGAATGCAACACGCGCGCGCCCGCTTGCGGAAACCACAATGCTTTGGCCGTTCAATCACTTCAGGAAACCCCGGCCAGCCCCGCCGGGCACCATTGAAGCCATCTATGGCATGATCGTGACGCAGGCGCGAGAACCCATATTTTACCGCGACTTGGGCGTGCCGGATACGGTTAATGGGCGTTTCGACCTGTTGCTGCTGCATCTCTGGCTGCTGCTGCGCCGCCTGCGCACGGCCCAGGGCGCCAACGGACGCGCCACCGAGCTGTCGCAGGCGCTGTTCGACCGGTTCTGCGAGGACATGGACGACAATCTGCGCGAGATGGGGATCGGCGACCAGACCGTGCCGAAGCGGATGCGGGCCTTTGGCGAGGCCTTTTATGGCCGCGTCCAGGCCTACGACCAGGCCATCGAAGATGGCGATGGAGCACTGGCGGCGGCGATCTGCAAGAATATCTTGAATGGGACCGGCTTGGACCAGGCGCAGCGGCTGGCGGCCTACGCCCTGGCCACGGAGGCGGATCTCGGCCGGACCGACGAGGCTGCGCTGCTGCTCGCGTCCTTCCGGTTTCCCCCAGCGCTCACTGAGGACACCACGCGATGAGCCGACCGAACGCCGAATCCAGGCCCGATCCCTGGCGTGCCCCTGTGATCGTCGCGCAAATTCCCGACACCGGCGTGCACCGCAAGCTCGAGGCCTCCGCCGCCGAGCGGCAGGCCATGGCCGAGCTCGCGGGTTTGCGGGAGGTCCTCTCCGCCCAGGCAGAGTTCGACGTGGTGCCGAAAAGCGGCGGCCGCTTCGAGGTGACCGGCCGCGTCCGCGCCAGGGTCGGCCAGACCTGCGTGATCACGCTCGACCCGATCGAGAGCGAGATCGAGGAGGCGGTGGACCTGATGTTCGTCCCCGAGGCGGAGGCGCGGCGGCTGGCCGACCTGATCGAGGAGGGGCAGGACGACAAGGCGCCGGCCGAGATCGCCGACCCGCCGGAGGCGATTGCCAATGGCATCATCGACCTCGGACGGCTCGCCACCGATGCGCTGTTCCTGGCGATCGACCCCTATCCGCGCAAGGAAGGGGCCGTGTTCGAGGCGGAGGTCACCGCCCCCGACCCGGCGGACCATCCGTTCGCGGTGCTGAAGGCGCTCCAGGGCAAGAAGCGGGACAAGAAGAAAGACAAATAGCCGGGCATTCCCGTAAGAACGCCTTGCCGGGCGGTGCGAAGTGCTTGCCCGGATGGTTTGAGAGGCGCGTTTATCTATCTGATTTCAATATATTTCCTTTGAATTTGCCGGCCCCTTTCCGGATTGCCCCGAATGCAAAAGGCTGGGGGCAAGAGGTTGTTTCGGGATAACAAAACGCTATTGTCGCGCCCCGGTCCGGGCGCGCGTGGCGCTTGGCCCATCGCCATGTCCATGGCGAAGCCATTTTTGCGGGCCCGCTCCTTCAAGACCGCACCAGACCAGGTTTCCAGGACTTTTATGCCAAGCAAGGTTCGCATCGCCCTTGACGCCATGGGAGGCGACGTCGGCGCCGCCGTGGTCATTCCAGGCGCCGCCATCTCGCTTCAAAGGCATCGCCAGATCGAGTTCCTGCTGGTCGGGGACCGCGCCAAAATCGAGCCCGAGCTCGAGAATCATCCGGCCCTCAAGGCCGCTTCGAAGATCGTCCATACCGACGTTGCCGTCGGCATGGACGACAAGCCGAGCCAGGCGCTGCGGCGCGGCCGCAAGACCTCCTCGATGTGGATGGCCATCGACGCGGTGAAGAAGGGTGAGGCGGACGTCGCGGTCTCCGCCGGCAATACCGGCGCGCTGATGGCGATGGCGCGGTTCCACCTGCGCACGCTGCCCGGCATCGACCGTCCGTCCATTGCCGGGATATGGCCGACCAGGCGCGGGGAATCCGTCGTGCTCGACCTCGGTGCCACCATCGGCGGCGACGCGCACCATCTGGTGTCGCTCGCCGTCATGGGCGCCGCGATGGCGAGCGTGCTGTTCAACAAGCCCCGTCCCACTGTCGGCCTGCTCAATATCGGGACCGAGGAGATCAAGGGGCACGAGGAGATCCGCGACGCCGGCGACATCCTGCGCGCGAGGAACCTGCCGGAGCTCGACTATATCGGCTTCGTCGAGGGCGACGGGATCGGCAAGGGGCTGTCCGACGTCATCGTGACCGAAGGTTTCAGCGGCAATATCGCGCTCAAGGCAGCCGAGGGAACCGCACGCCAGATGGCGGAATTACTCCGCAACGAGATGCAGCGGAGCTGGCTGTCCAAGCTGGGCTATCTGTTCGCGCGGGGCGCCTTTCAGGCCCTGCGCAACAAGATGGACCCGAACAAGTCCAACGGCGGTGTGTTCCTGGGACTGCGCGGACTAGTGGTCAAGAGCCACGGCGGAATCAGCGCCGAAGGCTTTGCCTATGCGATCGATGTTGGCTATGAGATGGCGCAATACGATCTCCTGAACAAGATCAATCAGACGCTCAACCGCGAGGGTGGTGCACTCAGTTCCGTGCCAACCGCGCCGGAGGATGTTTCGTGACTCAAATTCGTTCGGTCGTGCTGGGCTGCGGCTCTTATTTGCCGGAGCAGGTGGTGACCAACGCCCAATTGGCGACGCGCATCGACACGTCCGACGAGTGGATCGTGCAGCGCACCGGCATTCGCGAGCGGCACATTGCGGCCGAGGGCGAGTTCACCTCTCACCTGGCGCTCAGGGCGGCACAGGCTGCGCTGGCCGACGCCGGCGTGGACGCGCAGTCGATCGAACTGATCGTGCTGGCGACCTCGACGCCCGACAACACCTTTCCCGCAACCGCGGTCGCCGTGCAGCACGGGCTCGGCATCAACCATGGCGCGGCCTTCGACCTCCAGGCGGTGTGCTCGGGCTTCGTGTTCGCGCTCGCCACCGCCGACAATTTCCTGCGTACCGGCGCCTTCAAGCGCGCGCTGGTGATCGGCGCCGAGACCTTCTCGCGCATCCTCGACTGGAACGACCGCGGCACCTGCGTGCTGTTCGGCGACGGTGCCGGCGCGGTGGTGCTGGAGGCGCAGGAGCAGCCGGGCAATGCGGCAACCGACCGCGGCGTGGTGACCACGCATTTGCGCTCCGACGGCCGCCACAAGGCAAAGCTGTTCGTCGACGGCGGGCCGTCCTCGACCCAGACCGTCGGCCATCTGCGCATGGAAGGCCGCGAGGTCTTCAAGCACGCGGTCGGCATGATCACCGACGTCATCGTCGATGCCTTCGAGGCGACCGGCCTGAACGCCGACAGCATCGACTGGTTCGTGCCGCACCAGGCCAACAAGCGAATCATCGACGCCTCCGCGCACAAGCTCCACATCGCGCCGGAGAAGGTGGTGCTGACGGTGGACCGTCACGGCAACACCTCGGCGGCCTCGATTCCGCTGGCGCTGTCGGCGGCGCGCAAGGATGGCCGCATCAAGCGCGGCGATCTGGTTTTGCTGGAAGCGATGGGCGGCGGCTTCACCTGGGGCTCCGCGCTGGTGCGCTGGTAAGCCACAGTCGATAAAATTTTGCCCGAATCAACGCGGATTATCGATGCGTCTGCATTGATGAGCGCTGTTGACCGTCGTATCGTAACCTCATAATTTCAGACAACAATTGTTCGCCGTGATGTGGGGCAGGGCGATGACCGATCAAAGTAAAACCGTAACGCGTGTCGATCTGTGCGAAGCCGTCTACCAGAAGGTGGGGCTGTCGCGCACGGAATCGTCTGCCTTCGTGGAACTCGTCCTGAAGGAGATCACCGACTGCCTGGAGAAGGGCGAGACGGTGAAGCTGTCCTCGTTCGGCTCCTTCATGGTCCGCAAGAAGGGTCAGCGAATCGGTCGCAACCCGAAGACGGGCACCGAGGTGCCGATCTCGCCGCGCCGGGTCATGGTGTTCAAGCCGTCGGCGATCCTGAAGCAGCGGATCAACGCCCAGCACCGCACCAATGGCGATGCCAGCAAGGCTCAACCCGAGGCGTAGCTCGCCTTTCGGAAAGGATATTGCATTTGGACAAGGCGCCGGATGCGTTCCGAACCATCAGCGAAGTAGCGCAGGAACTCGACATTCCGCAGCACGTGCTGCGGTTCTGGGAGACCCGATTCTCCCAGATCAAGCCGATGAAGCGCAGCGGCGGCCGGCGCTACTACCGCCCCGACGACGTCGACCTGCTCAAGGGCATCCGCCGTCTCCTCTACGGCGAGGGCTATACCATCCGCGGGGTGCAGCGGATCCTGAAAGAGCACGGCGTCAAATCGGTGCAGGGCCTCGCCGACGGCGCAGCCGCGGTCTCGTTCGGGGCGATCGAGGACGCCATCGGCGCCAGCCTGATGGAGCCCGACGACGAGGCGCCCATCAAGGGCGTCACTGAGGCCGACGAGGACGATTACCAGGGCGATGAGGAGGAAGGCATCGACTTCCGCTTCACGGAGGTCGACGACGAGGACATCCTTACCACCTTCCGCAAAGGCGGCCCCCCCGCCGCGCCCGCCGGCCCCAGCGCGCTGGACCGGGAGCGGCTCGGGCGGGCACTCGCCGACCTCGTCGCCTGCCGGGAAATGCTCGACCAGGCGCTGAAGGACGGCTGAGCCGGCATTTCGCCGTCTTGCCGTCAGTTCCGGGGGACAGGGCAGCCGCCAAATTGGTGCGCACCTCGCCTTGCGCAAAGCGGCGATCCTAGCTAATGGAACGACGTTCGGAGCGTGGCGCAGCCCGGTTAGCGCACTAGTCTGGGAGACTAGGGGTCGGAGGTTCAAATCCTCTCGCTCCGACCAAATTACCCAATAAAATCAATCATATTTTCGGGCGGTGTGTTTGCAGCCAACCGCCCGTTTGCAAATGGTTTGCAATTTTGTTCTAGGGTCGTTCTACGAGCACCAAGATTGCCTCGCCAAGGCGAGGCTGTGGGCAGCAGAAATAAGGTCGGATAACTGGACGGAAATTAACCACATCTTAAGCGATTTTTAGCGTCGCCCTGCTATCTTGCCGGTGTGCTTTAGCAGGTTGCATATGGCTTTAGATTTCCCCGGCATGATGGCCGCTGAGAAAACGCTTTCGGGAAGGCCGAAGTGGGAGCAGTCCGATTCGGTCTGGTTCTGTCTAACGGGAAGTCTCGAAATTGATGGCGTGACAATCCCGGGCTTAGAATTGAGGGGCGGAGCTTGCCAGAACCTGCCTGACCGCGCCGTGCGTTTCCAAGTTCAGTATCAGCCGGCCCGAGGACCGTGCTCTCATTTGTCGCGAGCCGAGTGGCGCCCGATGGGCGTTCATACGAACAAAGCGATCGGCCCGCCTGAACTCCAGATGCTGAGGATTAGTGAAACTCACATCCACGAATTCGAGCACAATTGGCTTCCCGATGAAGGCCGAATGCGCGTTGGCAATCTGCCCGTCGCGAGACCCATAAGGCCCGATTTACAATCGTTTGAGGAGTTTCTTGTATTCATCGGTGAAGCGTTTAGAATCTCTGGGATGCAGAAGGTCGAAAGACCTGGCTGGCAGGAGCCGGGGCTCTTCGGGATTGCCTAATCATGCCGATCAAGATCGACGAGAAATTTGCCTCTGCCGTAGACGCAGTAGCTCGTGAGCTTGTGTCAACAGAGCACTTCGGGTCGGCCTCTTTGATTAAAACGCCTCTGATGTATCCCAGCGGTGCGAGTGCTGTGGTCCAAGTGACGCAGCACGGAGAGCGTTTTTTCGTCACGGATATGGGTCTGGGGCAGATGGAGGCCGACATGATCGGAGCGTCTGTTCTTTACGCCAACAGTGCGAAGCCGTTGGCAGAGCACTTCGGCATTCGTTTCGACAATCAGGCGTTTTTCATCGCAGAGGCAAACAAAGAGCAGCTAGCGGGAGCTGTTACTATTGTCGCAAATTGTTCTTCGGAAGCCGCAGCAATTGCGGCATTCAAAGCAGCTGAGCGACGCTTCGAAGAGGAATCGGACATTCTTTATCGCCGGCTGACGACCGTATTCCCGAAAACGGAAATTGTCCGAAATGTCGATTTTGTTGGTTCGTCCACCCACAAGTGGCCGGTGGCGACCATGGTTACCCACAGAGATAGGGTTTCGCTGTTCGAGCCCGTGAGCAAGCACCACACGTCGGTAGTGAACGCCGCAGTGAAGTTCAACGACATTGCCCGTCTGGACAATCCTCCGCAGAGAGTTGCGGTCGTGAAGAAGAAGGCCGAGCTGGGAAACTACCTGAACGTTCTCGCGCAGTCTGCCAATGTCATCGAATATGAGGTGCCTGACGCAACCTTTATCCGTCTTGCCGAGGCCGCTTAGGTTGGGAGATTAGTTCGCGTCTCTGGTGATCTTATCTCGGTAATCTTCAAGCTTTGCGTAGGCGTTGGCCGCCAGAACACCACGGCGGGCGAGATAGGCATCAATGACGCGCTGGGCCTTGTCCACGGTCCAGGTAAGGGCCTCAGCGATCTCCGGAGCCGTTGCGCCCGCCTCAGCGAGCAGGGTGGCGGCAGTGCCCCGGTTGTCGTGGAAGTTTAGGTCGCCAACTCCGACCGCGTCGGAGTCCTCGCGCCAGTGGTCGTTGAAGTAGCGCTTGGTGTAGGCCTTGCCCGTAGGCGTCAGCATGACCAGCGCGCCGACGCGAGGAAGGGCGTCCAGATGGGCCTTCAGCTCGCGCGTAACGGGGATCCAGAGCATCTTGCCGGTCTTGCTGGACCGGATTTGCACACGCTGTCCATCGTATCGCGTCCAGGCGAACTTACGCACGTCGCTTGCGCGCATGGCGGTGTTTCGGACCAAGATCATGGCCGTCGCCATGGCGGGCCTCGCGGTCTTGATGAATTGCTGCTGTAGCTCCTCCGACCATGTCTTGTCGGCCCGGTCGCTCTTGTAGAGCCGGTGGAACGTCGGAATGGGGTGGTGCTTGATGCGGCGCTGCTCTTTCGCGAACGAGAGGACACGGCACAGCGCCGACATGAGATTGTCGGCCGATCGACGCGAGGTCTTCCCTAGCTCTTGGTGCCACGCGAGGGCGTCCGCCGCGAAGGCGTCGGCATCGTCCGCGTTGTTGAACGTGTCCTCAGGGACGGTGCCCCATTGCTGCTCAATGCGCTTGAGCTTCCAAGGATACTGCTTGCGGGATTCTTCGCTCAGTGCGGCGTAGGTGCTGGACGTATCGAACAGGCGAATGAGATCGGTGAGCGTCTTTTCGCTCCGGCGGCGGATTCGCTTCTCGGCCTCAGCGTAGGTCTCAGCAAGTCGATCCGGGTCCAGGCGGATCCCGGTGGCACGGTGGTAGAGGTAGATTTTGACAGTGCCGTCAGCCTGACGCTTGGGAACGCGGTTGATACCCTGGAGCTTAAGCGGCTTGGGTCTTACGCGCATTCTCAGCCTTCCAACGCTGGTATGGGGTCATTTCCGGGGTAGATTCTGTCACAAGGCCCGATGCCCGGTCTAGGGCGGAGTCAAGGGCCTTTAGGTCCCAGCGGTTCGTTCCGGGCATTGCCCTGGGGATAAGTCCCTTTTGAACCCAGCGGTCAAACGTGGACAGGGTGTTGCAGCCGCAGTAATCGGCCGCCTCCCGTTTCGTTAGTCCGCGCTTGGTGAGCTGCACTTCCAATGATCCCGATCGCTGCCGATGAGGGGGCTATAGCGGCCGGATGCAGATTTGCTCGCAAAAAAAAGATCAACTAAGAGCAAGATAGTCGGAAGGGCCGCTGCGAGATCGCGTGAAGATGATTAAGGCAATCACCTACGGTGCCATCCGCTCGGATCGATACCCATGACTAATCGCGTCCAGCCGAAAAGCATTAGCATCTATGACCTTGTCGAAGGCTGGAGCAAGGGTAACGGCATGTCCCTCAGATCCTGCGATATGCCTTCCTGGGAGATCATTCGCATCTTCCTACCTTGGGAACACTACCCGCTGGGCGGAGGATATTTCAGCGCAAAAGACCATGGATCGAGTGGAGTCTACTTGCTTATTGGATTGGATGCCGACGATGATCTATCCAAGCCTTCAACTTTCAACCGCATTTGCGGTCAAGACAGAACCGGCACGCTCTATATTGGTGAAGCAAGCGACCTAGCGCGACGATTAAATCAACTCCGGCGCTCTGCCGCTTTGCGCACCGAACGGTCGCACAGAGCCATTCAATCACTTCAATCAATTTGGCGCCTGAACTATCCAATAGCCCGCTTAGCGGTCGCCTTCATACGAACAGGTAACAATACCCGATGGATCGAAAGAGATTTGATCCTCGCTTACATCAACACCTTCGGTGACACACCGCCACTCAATTACAGGTTCAGCCTCTGATTAGCCGTGCGGCGACCAGAACGATGAGGGGCGCGGTGTGATCCGCGCCCTTTCGCTCAATTAGATCGAAATTCCTCTAGGCACGAATTCCTTGCGCCGTTTCTTTTCTTCCGGCGTATCCGGAAGATCATTGGCGACTTGGCTCAGCATGAACGCCAACTGCATAAACTGCCTGCTGTGGGCGATAGCTTGCGATCTGGTCAGGTCGCCAATCCGAGGTTCACCGGCTATCGGAAGTTTTTGCTTCCGCACGGCGGCGCGAATCGTTTTGATTTCTTTGTCAACGCTCGGCGTGAGCTTCACGACTAGATCGTCAGTCGCCATAGCTACGCGGCGTTCGCGTTCTACTTTGGTCTCTCTCGGCATTCACTTCTCCAATGATCAGTTGACTTGATCTCCTCTGACGAAAAACCAGTCGGCGAGTGATGCGCGCCGACTGGTTGCACTGACAGAGGAGAAGCGAGGGGCCGTGAAGCCAATCGCCTGTTTGCGCTATAGCGTTCGCGATCAGGATTGCGCGCGGTTTTTGAACTAAAGGGCGCGGTGTTGCGGGAAGGCAACATGGATTAGGTTCTGCCGCCGCTCCGCATGCTCCAGCCCGTCAATGACGAGGTCGCCGCGAATCTCAGCCGGCCAGATGTCGCCAACGAGACCAAGCTTCAGCTTGATTTCGTTTTCGATCCAGTCCCGGCGCCCCCTGGGGCTGGCAAACGGCGCCTGCTCTTCGTGGAGATCGAGGAGCGCGCGAACGAGTTCGAAATAGTCAGCGGTCGAAATGAACGTTCCGGATGCAGCGGACAAAATCAGCCCCATGGTTGGTGTGATGCACTGGCCATAAGACTCATATTCGTTAGGTGGCGTCAATCCATTGATTCAATTAAAGATTGTAAGTCGGTGCTGACTTAATTCGACTGGACGCACCGTCGCAATGTAAGCTGATAATGGACTGAGGTGTGCGGCGATGACTGTTGAGCTGTTTGGCGTGGCCATGATCGTAACGGGCATACTGACCGTGCTTTTGGCGTTTAGCCCGGCGGTCCAACAAGCGATGGAGTGGAACGCCCAATGGCAACTGCGCAGAATCGCGAGACGCCTGATTGGACTAGTAGTGCTCGTGATGGTTTTGCTGGTCGTGGAGTGGATGCGTAGACAATGACCCCTTTGGGTTGTGCAGATCAAAATCGGATGTCTTTGGATGGCTCAAAAAACTCCGTCTACCTATTCGCTTATACCGGCCGGCCTCGACGTGACCGTGCAACTGTTGCTCAGCGTTGGCAAGCTGGTAGCTGTTTGGGCGAATTGCGAATCCTGCTTTTACGCCGCCTATTTTTGTCTCGCGGGAACACCGAACGGGAATGCGGATATCGCATGGGCATCAATCCTTAGCACTCGCAGGCGTATGCAGCTGGTCTACAACCTAGCCCGACACGAAACGCGAATAGCCGAAGCGACAAGATCAGAACTGCTGCGATGTCTCGAGGAATTCGAACCCGTCACCGAGGCGAGAAATTACTATTGCCACTCACAATACACTACGGACCATACGCAAGAGACGATCACGAGCATCGACAATTGGGGGCTCGCGCCAATACGAGGAACCACTGATCCAATTTTCAAGCAGAGATCAAAACCGGCAAACAAGGCCACGGTAAACGAGATATGCTCAATCGCCGACAAGTGCGTCGATATCAGCCATCGCACCGCCAAATGCGTAGACGAGATCCGGGCACAGCTAAAGATTGACTACTTCTCTTTGCCAAGCCCATCAGTCGGGACGTAGCCTTAAAAAGAGCGAGCACCAAAAGTAAAGCCCTCCCGACGTTCCAAGGCAATCGGGAGGGCTTCAGGGTGCACAGTGATACGAGCACCGCGCTACAGATAATGTAGCATGTTCAGCGAGGTTTTCGCTATCTTTTTTCAAGGTTTTTCGAGGAAGCACTGTAGCGGTTCGCTTTCGGTCCGCTCCTAGCCGCTCGCTCCGCTCCCGGCGTCGATCGCGTCCCCGCTCTTGTTGATCTTCACAAACGAACCAACATACAAGCACCCATTCCAAAGGAAGCTTTCTCCCTCCGGGAATAGACAAGAGCAAGTGAAGCTCAAGTGTCCATTCCCAAAGGAGAGAAGAGTATCGGTGGTTCATTCCATCGAAGGTCAATCCAGAACCAAAGCGACGTTCGCCACGTCGCAACTAGGTGGGGACCATTACCTAGCGTCGTTCCGTTTCTCGCGTAGCAAGCTACGCTCCCGGTTATCACCCGAAGGTGAAGCCAGATCGTCTGCCGGATATCCGTCTACAGGCGATCGGAGAAGGATGCCGCAGTAGCAGAGCCTTCATCTTTTTTGGTGCGTTCAACGATCTCGCGATCGTCCCGGTGCGACCCTGCTGAGGCGTCCTGGTCGTCCCAGGGGAGCGCTTAGCCTGATGTCCGTGCGCCTGCGGCTGGCTCATAGTCTGGCGTCTCGTATTCGCCATACCGTCGAAGAAGGTCCGCTATCGAGACCATTATGTCACGCCGCGAAGTGCGGCGCAACTTCTATGCAATCAAACGTTGCATCGCTATTGGATAGCTTCGTAGCGACGCTTATCGCCGGAGAATACCTCCGGGACGCGTAGCCGTTCGCAGCTCGCTAGCAATCAGGCTCTTGATTTGGTGCTGGGCCGCCTGGGCGATGGTCTCGCCCATGCGCTGATGGTCCTGCGGCGACTGGCCGGGCGAGCCCTGCACTGTGACTGCGATCTGCGGCGCGATTACATTCGAGGGAGCGATCATGGGCGCGGCCGTGCTGCCG
The DNA here is from genome assembly GCF_024519875.1 of Bradyrhizobium sp. Bra64. Lineage (NCBI taxonomy): Bacteria > Pseudomonadati > Pseudomonadota > Alphaproteobacteria > Hyphomicrobiales > Nitrobacteraceae > Bradyrhizobium > Bradyrhizobium sp. Bra64. The sequence continues at coordinate 143,256 of NZ_JALJRD010000005.1, forward strand.
ACCAGTCCGCCATCGGCAAACCTGGGGATGCGGTCGCTGTTGATCGCCTCCAGCACGGCCCGGTGCTTCGCCACGGCGGAGGCGCGCACCACGAATTCACCGTTCGAAAGTCGCGCCGGGATGCTGTCCGACGTGCCGGATCCTGGTCCCGCGATGTAGCCGCCGTCTGCTTTGGCGACCGGTGCGGTGCCGCCGACCAAGCCGCCGTCGCTAAAACCAAACGCGCCACTCAGCGAGCGCATGATCGGCTGCACGATCAGCATTTTGATCATGGCCTCTTCGAGCGCGCGGACGATCGACTTTGCCATGTCGGCGAAGCCGGCCGATACGGACTTGGTGCCGTCCAGGATGTCCGCAAGGACGGTCGTGAGGCTGCTGCTCATGGTGCTGCCAACGGAGCGCATGGCCTCATTGGTCCGCATGGCGGACGCCTCAACGCTGTTGAGCGCGATCGCGACGTCGGGATAGAGGCCCTTGAGCTGTTCCGCGACCTGCACGTCCTGGGGATCGAGTAGCGAGGTCTGCCGGCCGCGCCGGATCGACTGTGCGACGGTCGCCCTTTCAATGGCCTCAGTGGCCTTGCCGTAGGCCTCGGTGACTTCCTGGATACGTTGGCGCTGTTCCGCAGTGACAACGCCTTCACCCTTTCCAGCGGCGGCGTTGGCCTGCATGGCGACGACCTGGAGCTGGGCCGCGATCTTGTTCCTTTCGCGTGCGGCGGTGGAAAGATCGATGCCGGCCGCCTCCTCACGCAACGCGGCGGTGCGCTTCTCGATGCTGTCGGCAGCCGTGCCGAGCTTGTCCGCGTCGCTGCCCGTGCTGATCTTGGTTGGCGCCGGGCCGGTGCCGCGCGTCTGGCTGGGCACTGGCGGGCCATACTGGTCGCCTTGGGCGAGCCCGGCGATTTCCTTTTGCAGCCGGTCGCGGTGGCCCTCAAGACTCTCGCGACTTGCGAATACGCCATAGGTGTCTGTCCAAGAGCTTGTGCCGTTGAGCCGCGCATTGACACGGTCGAGCGCGTCCCGCTTGGCGTCAACGTCGGTTGCGCTCGCGGGCAATCCGGGAATGCGCGGCATCTTGTTCGAAAGCTCGACGGCCTTGGCGATGTAGCCGATGACGTCGGCCCAGGCGCCCTTGATGTCCGTCATGACGCTGGCGAGATCGTCCCAGGACGGCTTCAGCGCGGTCGAAAGTCGCTGTTGCGCCAACTTGAGCTGGTCGTCGACTTCCTTCGCACGCTCAACCAGGACGTTGCTGAATATCCCGTCCGAATTGGCGCTGGCTTCCTTGATGGTCGCGAGCATGCTTTCGGCGCTGGTCTTACCTTGCCGCATGCGATCGACGATCTGGGAACCAAACATACGCTCGCCAAGGTCCAGGGATGCCGCCCGCTGCCCGATCTGATCGAGCTGGATCATGGCCGCGAGCACGGCCTTGATCTTGTCCTCGTGGGTCTGAGCGTCCCGGAACAGGACTAGGCCTTGCAGCCGCTGCCCGGCCGCCTTCGCCAGTTCCTCGTTATAGACGCGCAAGGCCTTCTCAACGTCGGTGATCTTCTCTTCGCCGACGCTCCACTCGCCGATATCGACCGGTGACTTGTCCTTGGTCGCCTGGAAAGCATGATCGAGAGCAGCTTCGAGCTCGCCGGCCTCAACCTTTAGCTTGCGGGCTTCCGCGGTGAAGGCCTGGAGAAAAGCGGGACTGACGCCAAGATTGCCAGCCTTATCCGCGATATCGACCATTTGCTGCATCTGCTCGCGGGCGCCGCTTATCGCCGCCGTCATCAGCTTGTAGGTGCCCACCGCCAGCGCGACCTTACCGGCGAGATCGACGGCGCCGCGCGCCATGGTCGCAAAGATCGCGTCCTTGGCGAGGTCCTTATTCATGTCCAAGAACTGCTTCGCGATCTGGCGCGTGGCGGTGCCGGTAAGTGACGACGTTTGCCGGAGCTGTTCCTTCAACTGGTCCAGGTTCAGCGAAACGGGGATGCGGAGACTAGGCGTCGGCATTGTCAGCCCCCACAAGCAAGGTCGCCAGAATGGCGCTGGCAAGAGAAACGCTGGTAGCCATAGGCTTGCCGCGCACATGGGCGTCAAGCAACGCCTCAACGTCGCGCTCAGGCATGCCGCCGCCGATCAGTCCCAGTTCGATCACGCGCTCTGCATCTACCGGGCCGTAGCTATCGGCTCCAAACCGGGCGAGCAGAGCGGCCGGCGCGTGTCCGTTGATGCCGCGCCATGAGATCACGCGGCGGACCCATGGGTGCCCCAGGTCAAAGGTATGGGTGCCGCCTGCCCATGTGATTTCGCGGCCGGTGGTATCAGTCATTTAGAACCTCGCTAACTGCATCGTCGATCGCCTGCTGCATGTCGTCGCGCATGGCTTCATAGGTGTTGAAAAAGAACGACCGGGCTGCCTGCCGGCTGGTCCCAAACTCGAAACCGACGGCGTAGTCGTATTCGACGCCGCTACCCTCGCGGACTTCTTTGGTGGTGAGCGGACCGCCTGCCTGAACGATGAATTCCAGGGGATTGTCGCTAGGGACCACGACGCATGATTCCTCAAGGCGGCCGGTTTCGTCCGGCGATCGCTCAAGGGCTTGCAATGCTTCGCGTTGGGCCTGGGACAGGCGTTCGGCCTGCTCACGGATCACGTCCGATAGCTGCTCGGTGAGCTTGTCCGGAAGCGATGCGAGGTAGGTTTCGAGGCCGTCGGCCATCAGAGCACCAGCATGTCGGCAGTGATTTCCGGGTTGTCGAGGAACGAACCGCCTTCGCCCGCAGCCGCGCGCGATACGGCCATCCATGTTGCACTGACGCCGTCGATCCGGTCCGTCGATCTGGTCTTGTGGATGATCCGGTTCGAATTCGCGTCGGTGTGAATAGCGACGTTCGAAAAATTCCAGCGCAAGATCGGGTGTCCGCCGTGGCAGAACTTGCCGGCGATGATTGCGGCCTCAAGGATGTTGAGTGCCGGCGACTGCGTTGCCCAGCCTTGCCGGATGGTGACGACCGGAAAGCCTTCTTCTTGCAGCGGTGCGATCACGGCTTGGGCATATGTCACATCAAAGCCAACTTCCTGGACCTCGAAGCGCTCAGCGAGGCCTCGAATGTAGTCGGCGACTGCAGCGTTATCGATGACGTTCCCAGGCGTGGCAGTCAGGAAGCCATCGCGGCGCCACTGCTCATAATTCACGCCGTCAACATCGCCGCGCCGGAGTATGTCGGCCTCGGGGCAAAAGAAGTGCGGCAAGACGGTATAGGCGTCGCCCTCTTTGAAGCATGCGACGACGGCGGAAAGATCCGTTGTTTTGGACATATCGACGCCAACCCAGCACGGCGCACCCCGCAAGGCCTCATAGTCGATCGGTGCCGCGCCGCGATCATAGGTCGCCATATCGACAAAAGGGCTGGTCGAATGGGCCTGCCAGACGTTGAGCTTGTATTGGAGCAACCGGGCGCGTTCGGTCGGGCTGTCCTTTGCCCTCGCCACATGCTTGCGGAAGCCGGCAATCGAGGGGTAGCCGTGCGCGCTGCCTGGATTGACGCGCTTCCAAAGCTCTTCGTCGGCATAATTGCAATCGGGCGGCGCCTCGAACAGGACGGGCAACCAGGTCGGATCGACGATCTCGCCGCGCGCGATCTTGCGGGCGCGTTCGATCACTTCCCAAGCCTTGCTATCGTCGCCACGGCCGGCCGTCGTCGCGACGACAAGCAAGCTGTTGTCGATCTTGTCCAGGCCGTTGGTTAGGACGGTCCAGAGGCCGTCACCACGCCACACATGCAGTTCGTCGGCGAGCACGAATGACGGGGTGCGGCCTTCCTTGCTCGGTGCGTCTGCCGAGATGACTTCCAACTCGGTCCCGTCGCGGGGAAAGGCGATTTTTTTGGCGCTGTTGAAGGCGTCGTAAACCTTGGTCATCGGGACCAGGTGCTTGGGATCAGCCTGGACGATGCCGCGCGCTTCCTTGAAGGCGATGCCCGCTTGGCCGCGATCGGACGCCGCAAAGATCACTTCTCCACCGGGCACCCGCTCGGGGCCTATCGTGTGGAGCAGCGCCAGCGCGGCGGACAGGCTGGTCTTGCGATTGCCGCGAGGGACCAGGATCACTACGACGGAGACGATACGGTTGCCCGCGTCGTCGCGCGGCCCATAGATCGCGCGCACGATACGTTCCTGCCAGGGATCGAGCTGGAATTGCTTCCGGGACAGCGACGATTTGGGGTGCTTAAGGCGCCGGAGGAATTCGACGGCGCGCTCGCCAAAACCGAACGGGTCGGGAATGGGCGAGTTGTCGAAAATCCAGTGCGGATAGGTGTCCTTAGAGGGCGAGCGGGTTATCATCGTCGCCTTCATCGTCATTGTCGCGGACGGCCGGCCGCGATCTCGATACCGGGGTTAGGCCCAGCTCAGCGGCGAGTTGGCGCGCCGTCACCATGCTCTTGTCCTGGGCGCGGATGAGCTTCAAATCGACCTCGGCGCTCAAGAGCGCTTCCAATTGGCGGACCCTGCCCATGGCCAAGCAATAGCTCTCCAGCGAGCCCAGGTCCGCGATCGTGAGAATGCGTCGCTTCGCAAGCTCCGGCATCACTCGGCGCCATTCGGCCTTCGCGTGCTTGCTGAGCCATGCCGGCGCCTTGGTCGAGGCGTCCAGCGCGGCCGCGTCGGCAGCAAGCGGTGGTTTCCGCCCTTTCATGCCGCAACCCACTCGACAAATGGTAAGTAGGCAGGCAGATTTTGACGATGGGGCAACGCACACTCAATGCAACACTTGCCGTGGCGGCGTTTTGCGCCGGGACGGCCGTTTCGTTTTTCACCCTGCCGCTTTGGGTGATGTTTGCGATTAATTTCGCGAGGGAAGGAGCGCGAGCAGACTGGTTTGGCTTTTTTGGTTCCGTCATTGGTGCTTGCGTAACTTTGATCGCTGCGATCATTGCTTGGTTTGCTGTGCAAAGGCAAATTCGCGCCGCGCAAGCAATTGAGCTTTCGCGTGATGAAGCGGATGCTTCGCGAAAAGAGCATGAATTCGCTGAGGCCAGGGTAGTTGCAGGAGTGCTGGTCACCCAGACCGTTCATGCCGCGGCCGCTCTGCTCTTTGCAGTCAGAAAAGCGATTGCCGCGACGACACATGTCGATCAGATGCGATGGGACACTGCAACCGATAAGGCAAGAGCCCAAGTAGAAGCGCATTTGTTGGATCCTCTCTTGCGAGATATCGCACCACAATTGAAGATCCCAGACCGCCTGCACTACTTGATGATTGTTCATCGACTGAGCACCATCGTGTCCATGATCAAATACGATCCGGGAATTGTTCCTCGGCACCGAAGGTTGGATGCGATACGGCAAACGCTCCAGCGCATGCATCACTTCGTGAAGAACTTCGATGAAGACCTCGCCGACGTATATGAGCGGGATGGTATCAAGTCGTCTGTCTGATTGCTTCATACGCTAAGTCCAATCCGTTCACAGACGACGTCGATCCCGACGCGCCGACCGATCTCGGTGATACCTTTGATCTCATACGGCTGCCCCTCATAGAGCAGCCGGTCATTGAGGCTGAGCGAAGCGAAATAATACGAGCGGAAGGTCAGCACCGCGTCGGTGGTGTGCCCACTCGCGCCCTCGCGGTCGTCGGTGGCATTCTTGAGAAGTTGCGCCCGCATGGTGGCGTAGGTGGTCCAGGTGTCTGTCACCGTTCCATAGAGGTCTAGACCGGTGGTGCGGCGCTGGATCTCAATGAGACGATCGAGGTTGCCGGCCCTCACGCTGCCCTCGCTTTCGCGATGGCCGCGACCGAAACAATACCGTGGCTGTAGGAGCCGTGCGGGTCGCGGAGATAACGGGTTTGGGTGGCCTGCATGTCATGGACGGTGAAGCCGTCGATCGGCAGCACGCCATCCGCCTGAGCGTCGATCCGGAGCGCTGTGACGATGGCGGAGACAGCCTCTTTGCACTGAGCGAGGCCCGGCTCCTGAAACCAGACATGCAACGTGGCGTAGGTGGTGGCGTCCCAGCGCCGGAAGACGGTCTGGCCTTCGCCGATGTAGACGGCCGGCATGATCTCTGGCCGCCCGTTGGCGTCCATCACATGGTCCGCCTGGATCAGCGTCATCAGTTCCGGGGTCGCGATTAGGCGCAACCGGATGGCCTTCTGGAGGGCGAGAGAGGGGTCAGAAGGGGTCATTTCAAAAGGCAAATGCGCGGTAAGGGGCTAGCAAATCGAGGAAACCGAACGGCAGCGCCATGGCGGTGACGCCTATCAAGCTGGCTTCCCGGTTCTGGTAGAGGTGCGCAGTCAGTTGCAGCACCGCTTCTCGAATGGGCGCCGGAGCGGCGTCCGCATCCGGATCACCGGCCGTGTAAGCCGAAACCCACGCCTTTGCCGCCGCGAGCTTGTCGGTAAGCAGCGCGTCGTCAGCGTCCAGGGTGACGTTCAGGTGGGCTTTAGCCTGGTCGAGGGTGATACCGGGCACGGTCAAAAAATCTCCAATTAGAGCGTCTCTTGCGCGGAGGAAATGGACCGGTCAGGGCGGCTTTTTTGGTCCGCTGAGACCACCCCCCGGGTGTGTGACGCGATGATGTGGCGGTGTGCTTCGTCGCGCTGCGCAGCGAGGTGCTGGTCGAGGCCGTGGCGTAGCTGTGCCATCTGCTCTTCCATCTGACGGACGAACGACCGGACTGAACGCGTCATCTGCCGGTGTGCGGCGTGCATGTCGCGCTGCCACTCCACAAGCGCAGGCAAGCCGTGAGTGAGGGACGGCGCAGGCCGCGATTGGGGCTTTCGGCCTTGCTTACCGACGGGCTTGGTCAGGGCCTCTTCCACGGACCAACCCATGTTCAGCCGCTTGGTGAGCGTGTCTGAACTGATGCCGGTCAGCCGAGCCCAATCAGCGACTAGGCGAGTTACACCATTGAATTCGATCTGGCGCATGGGACTACTTGGACCTTTCGAGGGACTGCTTGGTGCTGTTGTGGTGATGGGTGCATAGGGGCTGCCAATTGCCCTTGTCCCAGAACTTGGTTCGGTCGCCGCGATGGGGCGTCTTGTGATCGACCACGACGGCAGGCTTGCCGCACATGGCGCAATCCGGATGCTTGTCCAGGAACGTGCGACGTGCCTTGCTCCAACGGCTGTCATAGCCGCGATCGCTCGCATTCGGCCGGCGCCGGTCGTTCTCAGCTTTGCGCTTGATCTGGCAGGGGCACAGCTCGCCAGCCCAGACGCGATTGCCACAGTTACACACGCGGCGAGGTTTAAAGGGCATTAGATGGCCTCCAGTGAATGGACGTTGAGGTCGCCGATCGCGTTGAGCCTGTCACGGACGCTGTCGAGATCGTTTGCGGTCTCTTCCTCGCGCTTGCCACCGAACAGAGCCTGAAGCATTTCCATGCGGCCTTCGCGGGCGCTTAGAATTTCAGCAGTTGTCGCGTTCCAGGTAGTTTCCGGAGACCAGCCAAGCCAACCTGTGCCGAGCTGGAAAAGGCGCGTGAAGTATTCATCGAACGCCATGGGCTTGCCCGATGCTGGCTTGTCATCAGACGTGTCGGCGCCGCTCAAGATCAGGACGAATTCCAGAAGCTGTTCGCGCGCATCCAAGATGCTGCGCACGGATGCGACCGGAACGGTGTCGCTGGTCGCGGTAATCAGGTCCATGATGGCGGTGAAGCTGCCTTCTGCGACGGCCTGATACAGCGCCGGGAAGCCATACTTCTGATGGAGGTGGAATGCGGCCCGCAGCGTCGGACGCAAGACGTAAGCCTTGCTTCCCAGCTGGAGGGCGAAGTTTGCTGCGAGCCGCATAGTCGTGTCCCTTAGCTCGCCGAGACCTTGAGCTTCACGAACCGATCGGGGTTCGTGATCGAGCCGCCCACGCGCTTGCGCGAGTGGAAGCGCGTCTGGCCCTTGGTCGCCATGCTGTAGGGATCGCGAAGCACCTGGAACGAGATCCGGTCCACGATGCGGTAGCCGGAGAGATCGCCGAACAAGATCGGGAACTTGTTCGCGCCGATATCGTCCATGTCGGGCGCCTCAACGATCGGCCGGCCGAGCAGCGTCGGCGCGGCACCATTGTTGAGGTCGTCGATCAGGAGGTAACGGCCCATGCTGTCCTTGAACAGACGAATGGCCGCGATCGTGTTGCGGTTCATCAGCCAGGCGCCACGCTGAGCCCAGAGATTCGGGAGCGCGTGGAACATCTTGATAAGCACGTCTGCCGGCGTCGAGGCCGGGAAGTCTGCGGCAGCGCCGGTGATAATCTGGGAAATACCGCTCGCGGTCATGAGGCCGGCCGGCTGAGTGGTGCCGTTGCCCTTCACGAAAGCAGTGCCTTCAGCGATGGCAAACGATTCAGCCGTATCGGAAGCCAGCTCGCCTTCGAGGTTATAGGCGTTGTCCTCCAGGAGCTGATTGGAGACGTCGGTGTAAGTCGCCGCTTCGTAAGGCGTGATCGTCACGCCCTCGAAAGACGGATCGCTCGACGTGCGGTCGGCGGTGTCGGCGACCCAGGTCGCGGCGGTCGAACCGGTGCGGCGTGGATACTGGACCTGTGCCGAGCCGACCGTCACGACGCGCGCATACTGGCGGATGGGCGAGAACTGGCGCAGGAGCTTGAGCACTTCCGCCCCGAATTCCGGGGGCGTAAGCACGGTGTTGCCGGCGGCGGCGAGCGACTTCTTTTCGATTTCGCTCAAGCCGTCCGGGCCGTGGCGAAGGAACGTCTCGAAAGACTTGGTCTCGACTTCCGCGCCCGTGCCGTGGCCTTGGCGGTTCAGCTTGGCTTCGAGACGATCGAGGCGTTCCGCCGACTTGGTCTCGATAGCCTTGATGCGATCTTCGAACGTGCCCTGGAAGCCTTCGAGGGCTTTGGTCACGATCGCGGCCGGGTCGTCGTTACCGGCGCCGGTATCTTTCAGCTCAATTGGGGAAACATGCTTCATTGGAGTGGGACTTTGCCTTTCAGAGGTTGGGGTCAGTTGGTTGACGCCGCCGTGAAGCGTCGAATGACTGCGGCCACCGCTTCAGCGGTGTCGTAATTCTTCGCGCTGGTGATGCGAGCGCGAGGATGAGCGGGGTTGCGGACCACGCTGATTTCGTAGAGATCGAGCGCCGCGATGACGCGGTTGCGGCCCTGTTGAGTTGAGGACTTCGTTTTGAAGCCGATCGATAAGCCGGAGACCAACCCGCTCTTGACCATGCCGAGCACCGTGCGGGCGCGTGGCTGATCCATGTGAAGCTTGCCCTTCACGACCAGACCGTCGGTGGTCTCCGCAGCGTCGGTCCAGGTGCCAATAAGGTCTGCCGGGTTGTGCTGAAACAGAACCGGAAGCTCATTCGAGACGAAATTGAACGCGCCCTTGACGATCAAATCGCCGGTCGTGTCAGGCTCGCCGAACGGCCATGCCGTGCCGACGATGGTCCCGTCGTCATTGGCGCTGAGCGTCGCTTTTATCTCCAGGCGGTCCATTTAAGAGACTACCCAGTTGCTGATGCTGCTCAGCTGGCCCGCGACATAAGTGAGTGTTTGCGTCCAGGTTTGAACCCCATCTGAAAACCACACGGTCGCCAAGTTGCCATCAGCGTTGTAGGTCAGATGTTGAATGTAGCTGTCTGGATTGATCCAACGGCCGGTGTTGTCCTGAACACTGACCTTGGCCGTCGGTAGCGGGTTGGCGTCGCTGATGGGCGTGCCGGTGGCAAAGCTCACTTGTCGTTTCCTTTCGAAGGATTTCCAAACAGGGTTTTTTCGAGGATCTTGGCCGCGAGCTCATACGTCTCGACCAGCGGCTGACCATCGACGTAAGCCGCGATCAACTCAGCGGCGCGCTTGGGCGTGGTGCCGGCGCCGATCAATGCGATGCGGATGGTTTCGTTGATGTCAGCCTGCGCGAAGTTGCGAGCGAACACGCGATTGCAGAGCGCACCGATCGGGCCGCACTTGACCTCAAGCTCGCCGATCAATGCCGGTGTGACATGGAATGCGTATTCTTGGTCACCGATGAATGCTGTATGAGACGCACGAAGCATTAGGCTGCCTCTTGATTGCTGTTGTCGTTGCCAGCGTTCAGCGCGCCGCCGGCATGTGCAGATGACGTGTTGGGGTTCTCGAATTTGTCGCCGCCGGCGTAGGCAGGCAGGCCAAAACCGATCGAGCGCGCTTCATTCGGATTGAGGATGCGCGCCGCGACCGCGACGGAAAGGGCCTGCGCTCTTGCAAGCAGATCAGCGCGGGCGAAGGCGTCCAGGTTGAATTCGATGCAGAACTGATCGCGCTCTACTTTCGCCAAGAGCTTCAATTCGAGCGACTGCTCCCAGGCCTTAAGCCAAGGCAGCAAGGTCATGGAGATGAATTCTTGGCCCAAGCTTTCGATGCTGCGAGGCGTGGCGCGGTCCGTGTCCATCAGCATATGCGCCGGGACACGGAAGATTCGCGCGATCTCGCGAATGGCGAACTGGCGCATCTCCAGGAATTGCGCGTCAACGCTTGTAAGTGCGAGCGCCTGCCAATTCACATCACCCGGCAAGATGGCCGTGGCGCCGCTGTTGGAGCCGCCGTGCGCGGCCTGCCAAGCCGCCCGCACCTTCGCGATGGCGTCGGGCGTCATGTTGCTTTTGAGCGAGAGCACGCCAGACGGGCGCGCGCCGGTGCCGAACAGGCGCGCGGCGTATTGCTCCAGGACCATGCACAGCGCGATGGCCTCGCGTGCCTCGCCGACCAGGCCGCGCGACGGGCGATAGGCCGGGGTGTGGAGATGTATCAGATCAGCGGCGGGGATTTCGCGCGCCGGCTTCTTGCCGTCCGCCTTGATGGCGTAGGCCGGTTCGTAATTGGAGTAATCGACGACAATCGACGAAAGCGCCGGGTCGAGCCGGATCAGTTCATAGGGCTTGCCGTCAACGCGGACGATCTGCGCAAAACCGCCGTAAGGCTGGAGCAGCGCGTCGGCCGTGATCTGGGACCGGAATAGCGAGGCGGGGGTCCAGGCGTTCGGCGCGTCACCGAGCAGCCGATAGAGGGGATGGTCCGTCGCCGGTTCTTTACCGCCATTGGCAAGCCGTTTGTAGATGCGCAAGGGAAGCTGGCCGACTGCTTCGGAGATCGACCGCACCGCGCACGCGACCGGCGCGCACGTCATGGCGCTGGCCGGGGTCACATTGGCGCCGGCAAGGGTCTGTCCGCCGCCGAACAGCGACAACAGGAAGTCGTCGGGCTCAGCGAGGCTGGCCTTAGTCTCGATACCGAGAAGGGATTTGAAGCGCGAAGCGATCGACAATTGGACACGACAGAGAGCTTGGCCCGCTGGTTAGGCGAGCGAGGGACGGTTCTCTGTGTGTGCATTTATTTCGGATTGAAGTCCGAACGCGCAATTATCTTGCGCACTGATTGTGGCGGGCTTATGGCAAATAGATGCGCTGAATCAATATCTTAGCTATAATTCTATTGATAGCAATGTAACGGTCGACGCGGGGCCTTTTAGGCCCGGTAAAGTTTGCAATTAAGATCGAAAGCGCAATGAATTCAGTGAGGGGAAAATCACCTAGTTTGCAAAAAATGTGAGCAGATTCAGATGCCAGCGCTCGCCTGGGAGACTAGGGGTCGGAGGTTCAAATCCTCTCGCTCCGACCATTTTTCTCAAATCATCTGTCGGGTGGACTGACCTTCGGCGTGGAGCCGGCTCCCGCCCGTGACGCATGCGCGACGATCAGCAGCAGATGGCTGCTTCGGTGGTCGGCAAACTAAAATGCGGAAAACAACCCCATGCAAAGTAGCGAAGCCATCGGCGAGATGACGTTTTTCCGAAACAGTTTGACGCGTCGGGCAAAACAGGGGCATGATGTCATCGTGCCAGTCTGTAGATCGGGGCTTTGGGCGCGGGAGAGGGCAATCGCAATCGGACGACATTTTCGCGAGCCGAAGTGATGTCGTCTTCCCTGGAAGCACGCGTTCCGCGACGTCCCACTACCTCAAAAACCCCACCACCATCCGCGTCGTCTCATCCACCAGCGTCCGCACCGTCTTGTCCGATCGCATCGCGGCCTGGTTCAGCACCGTGTTGTGCGCGACCGCTTCGATTGCGCTGACGCAGATGAAGGTTGCGACGTCGAGGTCGATCTTGCGCATTTCCTTGCGGTGGATGTCGAAATAGGCCCGGACGAGGGCGTGGATCTCGCGGTTGAAGGCTTCGACGTCGAGCTTTCCGGCGCGCGGGATCTGCTCGGCGAGGACGCGATGCAGTTCGGGGTTGATGCGGTGCGCCTCGATCGCGACGGTGACGAGGCGGCGCACGGCTTTGTCGATCGGCATGTCGGTGACTTCGGTCAGCGCTGAACGGACGATGCCCATGATCTCCTCGTTGTGACGATTGATCACGGCGGCGACCAGCGCCTCCTTGCTTGGAAAATACTGGTAGAGCGAGCCGACGCTGACGCCGGCGATTTCGGCGATGCGGTTGGTGCTCGCTTTCTCGAAACCTTCGCGGACCAGAATGCGAGCGGTGGCCTCTACCAATGCGTCGACGGTGGCGCGGGATCGCTGCTGCGAGGCATTTTTCCGGGCTTTTGTCGGCGGTTTGCGGGCCACGGCCTTGTGATCTGAATGCGAGTAGGAAAAGCGAGTGAATGCTCGCATTATACCCGCAAGTGGCGGCGGGTCGGCAAGCCTCTTTGACGCCGCGTCGAAAGAGCCGATGGGGATGTGGCCATGAGCGTTGCCAGGATCGTGTCTGTCTTGCATTTTTGTCCGGGCGGTTGCGTGTTCAATACGCCATCCCAGCGCGATTCCGCACCGAGCCTGCAAAGCCGCGCCCTCAATCTGCTATTGCGGCAGCTTCCGTATAAGCAACAGCTGGCGTCCGCCGAGGCGGTGCAGGCGCATGTGCAGAAGCTCGCGTTGCAGCCGGCCTCGTTCGAGCCGACGGGGCTGGGGCGCGGCGTCGAGGCGACGCTGACCAAGATGGGCGGATGGCCGGTCTATTACACGGCGCCGTCGTCGGGACATGAGGGGTGCAACCACGTCATGTTCCTGCATGGCGGCGGCTTCATCAACGAGATCGTGCCCGCGCATTGGCGCTTCGTCGGGCAGATGACGCGCAACGCGGGCGTTGTCTGCGTCGTCCCGATCTATCCATTGGCGCCGCGCGCCACGGCGAAGGATATCGTCCCGAAGACGGCCGAGCTGCTGCGCATGCTGCTCGAGGATGCCGGGTCCGCAAAGGTCACGGTTGTCGGCAATTCGGCCGGAGCCAACCTCGCGCTCGCTGCGTGCCAGTGGTTGCGTGATCGCGGGCACCGGCAGCCGAACCGGCTGGTGCTGATCTCGCCCGCGGCTGATGCCTCGGTCAGCCGCCCGGAGCAGGTGGCGATCGCGGCCCGGGATCCGATCCAGGACATTCCGGGCATCGTCGAGGCGGGGCGGCTCTATGCCGGTGAGCTCGATGTCGGCCATCCCTTCGTCAGCCCGCTGAACGGCGCCTTCCGCGCGCTTGCGCCGATGACGATCTTCTCGGGCACGCGCGATCTGCTCTACCCTGACAGCGTCGATCTTGCGGAGCGCGCGCGGGCGGCGGGCGTGCCGGTCGAGCTGCATCTGCTCCGTGACCAGCCGCACAATTACGCGCTGATGCCGACGCCGGAAGGACGGCGCGCGCGGGCGATGATTTTGCAGGCGGTGGCTTAAGAGGAGGGTGTGATCGTTGTCACAAAGCGCGCCGCCGCAATGGGGGCTGGCGCTGGCGGTGCCCGCGCGGAAGGACCATGCGGCCTCCGGGGCGTTTCCTCATCCTCAGTCTTGATATCCGTAGTCTTGATATCAGTAGTTTTGCGGGGCCTTATTTGGTCAGGCGTGGCCCTTGATCTCGTAATGACCCGGCACGCATTTGTAGCGATCGAGGCGCCAGTTGGCGTGGTAGATCGGATGCTCGCCCATCCATTTCGCCAGCGGGGCCTGTGCGCCGATCGCACACTGCATCATCGATATCTCGGGCGTCATGTTGCTGTCGGTCACGATTTCCTCGATGCAACTGCCTGAGCTGGCTGCACTAAGCCGGCAGAGCACGGCAACGACGGTCACGAACATTCCTGTCACCTCATCGGTAGTTTCTGACCACGAAGAGGATGCAAGCGGAGTGCCAGAGCCTGTGACTGAAACAACACGCTGGCCTGGCCGACTCGACCCAGCGTCCGGAGTCCATTTGACGATTCGGATTGTAAAAAAATTGCCCATAAACCGAAGCCGGGCAACTACGGGGAACCGGGCGAGGGATGACCGATTGTGGGGGCAGCGCCGCGCCGGTGACGCTTCACAGGGCCCTCGCAGCCGATAGGCTCGCAGACTGCGGATACCCGCCGGGAGAGCAGGACCGCAGCAAGGGCTTTGGAAACGCGAGGGCAGACCATGAAGGCACGACCGACCGGCGTGATTCCGCCGATGACGACGCCGTTTCGCAAGGACGGCGAGATCGACTTTGGGCTCGTGGCGCCCCAGGTCGACTGGATGATCGGCGCCGGCGCGCATGGCGTCGCCGCCGGTGGTTCGACCGGCGAAGGCCACACGCTCGACCACGAGGAATATCGCGACCTGATGGAAGCGACGGTGGCGGCGGTGAAGGGGCGCATTCCCGTGATCGCCGGCATCATCGTCGATTCCACGCGCGATGCGATTCGCCGGGGCAAGCTCGTGCGCGACATGAACGTTGCGGCCCTCCAGGTCACGCCGGTGCATTATCTGTTCAAGCCCGACGACGAGGCGATGGTCGCGCACTTCCGCGCCATGGCCGACGAGACCGGCATGCCCATCATCATCTACAACGTGGTGCCGTGGTCCTATCTGTCGCCGGCGCTGCTGACGCGGATCATGACCGAGGTGCCGCTGGTGGTCGGCGTCAAGCAGAGTGCGGGCGATCTCAAGCTGCTCGCCGACCTCATGATGATGGCGCCGGACAAGCTGATCTACAGCGCGGTCGATGCCCTGATGTATCCGTCCTACACATTGGGCGCCCATGGTTCGATCGCGGCAATCTTGACCGCGGCGCCGCATGCCTCGGTCGCGCTGTGGGACGCGGTGAAGGCGGGCGACCATCCGCGCGCGCTGGATTTGCACAAGAAGCTGCTGACGCTGTGGAACGCCGCCATCGCCGACAATCTGCCGGCCTGCACGCGCTACGCGCAGACGCTGCAGGGCCTGCCCAGGACCTATCCGCGCGCGCCGATGCCGGAGGCATCGCTTGCGCAGCAGGCGGCGATCCGCAAGGCGCTCGAGGGTCTCGGCGCGTTGAACGCCCAACGCGTCGAAGCGGCGGAATAGTCCGCCCGCCGAAATAATCGATCTCGAAGCCGGCAGCGCCGATCCGCTTTTACCTGCGGATGCGGCGCTGCTAGATTTTGCGTGCGTCCCGATGCGGCGCGGCGTCGAAGAAACAGACCGACAAGGGGAGGGGCCGAAAGTCCCATGAAGGAATTTGCAGGAAAGATCGCCGTCATCACCGGCGGCGGCACGGGAATGGGGCGCGAGCTCGCGCGGCAGCTCGTCGCCGAGGGCTGCAACGTCGCGATGTGCGACGTCTCGGAAGCCGCGATGGCCGAGACGAAGCGGCTGTGCGAGGTCGAGAAGCTGCCGCAGGGCCTGCGCGTCACGACCCATGTCGCCGATGTTTCGATCGAGGATCATCTCAAGCGCTTCCGCGACGAACTCGCCGAGCAGCAGAAGACGGACCGGATCCATCTCCTGTTCAACAACGCCGGCATCGGCGGCGGCGGCAGCCTGTTCACCAACACGCGCGAGCAGTGGGAACGCACCTTCAACATCTGCTGGGGCGGCGTCTATCTCGGCGTCCGTACCTTCCTGCCGATGCTGGTCGCGGCCGACGAAGCCCACATCGTCAACACTGCGAGCGTCAACGGCTTCTGGGCCTCGATCGGCATGAACCAGGCGCACACCGCCTACAGCTCGGCCAAGTTCGCGGTGAAGGGATTTTCCGAAGCGCTGATCAACGATCTCCGCCTGCACGCGCCGCACGTCAAATGCTCGGTGGTGATGCCCGGCCACATCGGCACCTCGATCGTCTCCAACTCGCGCAAGGTGCAGAGCGCCGACGGCTCGGAGCGGCTCAGCGCCGACGAGGTCGCGCTGACCCGCAAGCGCATGGTCGCGGCCGGTGTGCCGGATGCCGACAGGATGTCGGACGAGGACATCCAGGCGGCGTTCGCCGAGCGCGCGCGCAGCTTCCTCGAGGATGCGCCGACGACGGCGGCGCAGGCCGCGAAGATCATTCTCGACGGCGTCAAGGCGGAGCGCTGGCGCATTCTCGTGGGCGAGGACGCCCGCCGACTCGACGAGCGCGTGCGCGCCACGCCGGAGCAGGCCTATGACCGCGCCTTCTATGAAAGTTTTACCCAGGAAGTCGGCTGGCGGCTTGGCTGACGCCGTCAACGAGCGCGCGCGAATATGGGTATGATGATCGTCATGGCAAGAGGCGCGCATGTAATTTTGCGTGCCACCTCCTGCCAGCTTTTGTTGCCGGCTTTTCTCCAATCATGACGAATTGGAATGTCACGCATGCGGCGCGTCGATGCGTTCAAGCGATGGTGATCTTAAACGGCTCTCATTCGGTGCACGGCAGCTTGGTCAGGGAACCGAAATAGTTTAGTCAGTCAGGTGTAAGGCGATGACCAGAGCGTAGCTCCCGATGATACCCGCATGCCTCTCCGACGACTGGATCCTTTGCCCGGAGCGAGAGGACATTTCCGCTGAGTTCACCCGGCTCCTCACCGCGGCCCAGGAGGGCGGCGCCACGATCGCCGAATGCCTGATGATCGCGCGGCAGCTGAAGCGCGACGAAGACCAATCCTGGCATCGCGAGTGGAAAAAGCTGGCGCAGGCCAATCGTCATCGCGCCGAGGCCGCGTTCGCGGAAGGCCACATGGCGAGCGCACAACGCAACTGGCTGCGCGCGATGAATTACTACGGCGCAGCGGCGATGCCGCTCGACCAGGCCGACGAGCGCCGCTGGGTTGCCGTGCTCGCGATGCAGGAATGCGCCCGCCGCTACCTCACGGCGCGCGGCCCGGCCGGCGACGTCGTCACGATACCCTGGCTCGACGGACATTCGCTGCAGGGCTACTTCCTGCCGGCGCCGTCGGCAGGCGAGCAGGCCCCGACCGTGATCTGCATCGGCGAGCCGGGCCACCGCAAGGAGGAATTCCTGTTCAAGCTCGCGCCGCATGCGCGCGAGCGCGGCTTCTCGATGCTGGCACTCGACCTTTTCGGCGACCAGCGCGATGATTATCTCGACGCATTGTTGCGGCGCCGGGATCTCGAAAGCGCGATTCCCAGCGTCATGGACTATCTGGAGAAGCGCAGCGACGTCGATTTCAGGCGCGTCGCGATCGTGGCCGACGGCTGGGGCTCTTCCTTCGTGGCGCGCGCGGTGCTGCAGGAGCCGCGGCTTGCCGCCGCCGTCTGCGATGGCGGCCTCTGGGACCTGCACGAACGGGCCTTCTTCGCCAGCCGATTCGCCATGAGCGACGTCAGCATCGTGCCGGTGCCGCATACGCCGCTGATGGCCTCCAGCGCCGACTGTCCGGTGCTGATCACGCTGGGTGAGGACGGCTGGCTCAAGGCCGACCGGGCGCGGCAGATCGTCCAGACCTCGCGGCTCGGCAGCTCGGATGTGATGCTGAAGGTGTTCACCGCGGCCGAAACCGGTGCGGCGCAGTCCCATGCGGACAATCCGAGCCTGGCCAACGAATACATCTTCGACTGGCTCGAAACGCGGCTCGGCGCCGCCGGGCGCATCTAGACACGCCGCCTCAGAAGTCGAGGGTCAGGCGGACGCAGGCCTTTTCGAGACGGGTCTTCAAGGTCGCGAGCTTGGTGGTGAATTCGGTGAGTTCCTGCTCGTCGAATTCCTGGAAGACGAATTCCTTGATCGTCTTGTACTGCTCGTTGAGGCTCGCCAGGTGCTTCTGCGTCTTCTCGGTCAGCGACAACCGGACTACCCGTGCGTCGGTCAGCGAGGGGCGACGGCGCAACAGGGCCTTGTTCTCGAGCAGCTTGGACTGGGTGGTGACGAACGAGGGATCGACGTGGAGAAGCTTGGAGACGACGTTGACGGGAATGCCGTCGTCCTTGTCGAGGTCGGAGATCGCCATCAGTATCAGCCATTGCGGGCCGCTGATGCCGAGCGTCCTCGCCCAGAACTGACGCAGCTCCTCCAGATACATGTTGATCGACGATATCTCCCAGGTGAAGCGCCGGATGATATCCAGATTGCCGACGGAGCGGAGGCGCGCCCCTTCTTTCCTCGTGGCTGACACAGCGTCACTCCCGTGATCTGAATACCTGCGGCCGGTGTTTTGCGCGGCCATAGTTCACGCAAGCCTGCTCTGACGCAAGTGCAGGGCAGGGTAATTTCGTCACTAAAATTACAAAGATGATCAGCTCAGCAGACTGGCTCAGCCGGGGTGTTGCGCGCGGGGCACAGGTTTAGCGAAACCACAAAGCTGACTAAATAAACTATTTTGATTAAGGGAACGGCGCAGGCATATTGCTCCGTGACGGTGGGGGGTTCTCGATCGTCCCGTTGCAGGTGGTTCGCTCACGTTCCTCGCGTTCAAGCAGGTGCGTCCGAAAGCGCGAAGCGGCCGAGCGGATTTGAAGAGACGGGGATCTGGGGGGCCTCACGGTCCGGTCTCCGCAAAATGTGCAACTTGGAGGTTTTAAATGAGAGTGGTGAAGAGCCTTTTGCTCGGCACTGCGGCGGGTCTGATCGCCGTGAGTGCAGCCCAGGCGGCCGATCTTCCGGTCAAGGCCAAGGCAGTCGAGTACGTCAAGATCTGCTCCCTGTATGGAGCTGGATTCTACTACATGCCGGGCACCGACACCTGCATCAAGCTCGGCGGTTATCTGCGCGCTGACGCGATCCTTGGCGGCGCAGGCGACTATGGCTTCCAGCAGGGCGCGAACGCGGGCTCGAACAACCGTCTGACCAACTACTATACCGGCCGCGCTCGTTTCGACTTCAACGTCGACACCCGCACGGCGACCGAGTATGGCGTGGTGCGAACCTACGCCGACATGGTCTTCAGCTGGGATTCCCAGACGGCCACCGGCAGCAATCCCTCGACGTTCTCGACCGGTTCCGCCTCGCTCGGCCTCTACCATGCGTTCATCCAGTTCGCCGGCTTCACGTTCGGCCGCACGGTCTCGATCTTCGACGCCCCGTGGCAGAGCTATCCGGCTGGCGGTCCCGACACCATTCCGGGCGGCAGCAACCATACCAACGGTGTGAACCAGGTTGCCTACACGGCCGACTTCGGCCAGGGCATCACCGCGTCATTCGCGTTGCAGGACGAGACGACGGCGACGAACGGCCAGTCGAACCTCTGGAACGTGTCCTCGGGTACGGCCGCTCAGTTCGTGACGGGCGTCTACGGCGCCAATGCCTGGGGTGGCACGCGTTCTCCCGACATCATCGGTCAGGTCCGCGTCGACCAGGCCTGGGGTCTGGCCCAGATCTCGGTTGCCGCGCATGACCTCCATGCCGCCTACTACGGCGCCACGGAATCGACCGGTCATCCCTCCGACAAGTGGGGTTGGGCTGTGCAGGGCGCCTTGTCGATCAAGAATATCCCGACCGGCGCGGGCGACAACATCAACTTCCAGGCCGTCTACACCGACGGTGCAACCCGTTACAACTTCCAGAGCCTGTTCCCGCAGAGCTTCTTCATGTTCAGCGGTAGCGGCACCGCGTATCAGAGCACCGGTTTCGCCGGTGTTTCCGACGGCGTCTTCGGTGCCGGTACCGGCATCGATACCGTCAAGACCTGGGGCTTGCGTGGTGGCTATACCCACAACTGGAGCCCGAACTGGGCGAGCGCCGTCTACGGCGGTTACGCCCAGTTGAAGTACGGCGATGCCGGCAAGGGCCTGATCTGCGGCAACTTCGCTGCTATCGCGGTCGCGGGCGCTACTTGCAATCCGGACTTCAACTTCGCGGTCGTCGGTGTCAACACCGTGTGGACTCCGGTCAAGAACCTGGCGCTCACTGCCGACGTGAGCTGGTCGCATCTGGACCAGAAGTACTCCGGCTCCATTGCAAGCCCGGGTATTGCCAGCGCTGCGAAGCCGGCGGCCGTGTACGAGCTGAAGGACCAGAACTCGGTCAGCATGCTCCTGCGCGCCCAGCGCAACTTCTAACATCGATCTCGCAGATCGATCAGAGAGCCCCGGCGGGACACCGCCGGGGCTTTTTTACAAGAGGGGCGTTCGGAAAATCCGGCAGCCCGTGCGGGCGACGAAGACGAGCCATGCGGTTCGATCGGCCCCAGACTTATTTACTTACCTGAGTTACTAAGCTATATAGCTTTCAGCCGATTTCGAAAGTTGCGGCTCTTAGCTTGATGCTAAGCCTCCAGAAACCTCCGGCAATGCCCTGCCGGAGGTTTTTCGTTTCAGCAAAGCGTTTTCAAGCGAAGTGGATACCGGTTCGCGTAAAGAAAACGCGTCAAGCAGAATCTAGCCGCGCATGACACGGGCGCGCGAGTTCGGCCGGTAGGCGAGGCGGCTGTGGCCGGCGCAATACGACTGGCCGTCCGGCGCCGAATTGCCGCAGAAGCAGAAATCGTCCGCACCCGGCGTCGAGATCGGCCAGCGGCAGCGGTTCTCGGCAAGCTCCAGCAGCGAGCAGCGATTGGCTTCGTCGATCGGCCCGGCGACCACCGGCGCGCCGGTCTCGCCGTAGATGGTGGCGAGCATCTCATATTGCAGCCGCGGCACCGCTCTCGTCGCGCGCGCCGGCGCAAGGCTCCGCTCGAGCCTGCGGGCTTCGACCGCGCGGCTGCGCGTCAGATTGAGCCTGGACAGCTTGCCGATCACCGCGTTGCGGCTGACGCCGATATCGGCGGCGATCTCGCGGCACGAAAGTCCGGCTTCGAAGTGCTGCTTCAGAAGTTCAATTCGTTCGTTGGTCCAGGTCGGTGAAGAAGTGGGTGAAGAAGTCGCTGAGAGAACAGGCATTGTAGCGGTCCCAGGTTGCAGGATGTCGGCCATCCGCCTCTCGAGATCCGTCCGCCTCACGTCCGGCGCGCGCTCACGTTCTGCCGTTGTCGCGAATCGACAAAAGCCCGTCCTTGATGGCGAGACGGATGCCTTCCTCGATCAATGTCCGTGCGACGCCGGGAACGCTGGTGCCGTGGGTGCCCTGTCTCACCAACTTCTCCAGATAGGTGATGGTCGAGAGCGCCAAGGTTACGGGAATGCGGTCAGTCTCGGCTTTTTCGGTGGCCATGGTCCGAACGCTAACCTCATACTCAGATACATAAAAGTAACGATTAAGACTCTATTTAGGTTCGGGGGTGGAAGTCAAATGCCGGCTGAGGTCATGGCTCAGCCCGTTGGAATCGCAAGAGAAATTGGACGCGGCAACGCGCGCCGCCGGGAGTGCCGGGCAGCGTCGTGGCTCGACAGGTCAGGGAAGGCGTGCCGGCTCAGCCGTGCACGATCGCCTTTTCGATCATGCAATGGATGCCCTTGGAGCCGTTGACGGTCTGGGTCACCCGCAGATCGGCCGCCAGGCTGCACAGCGTATAGGCGTCCTCGCGCGACAGATTTCGCGTCTCGCCGAGCAGCGCGATCATGTCGCGCAGCGCGCGCACCACGCACTGGTCGAGATCGGGGTCCATCGCCATGGTCATGTAGTGCGTCGCCGTCTCGGCGCGGGGATAATCGAACCGCAGGTCCTTGCGCAGCGTCAGGCGGAAGCGGCCCTGAAGCGCGGTCTCGATCGCGGTGACGCAAACCTCGCCGTCGCCCTGCACGCCATGGCCGTCGCCGCAGGAGAACAGCGCTCCCGGAACGAACACCGGCAAGTAGAGTGTCGCGCCAGCGCCAAGCTCCTTGTTGTCGAGATTGCCGCCCATGGCGCGCGGGACCAGAGAGGAGATGCGGCCCCAGGCGGGAGGCGGCGAAACGCCCATCACGCCGAAGAACGGCTTGAGCGGCAGGTCGAGGCCCCACGGCATGCGGCCGACCATCCGCGTCCGGTCGAGCGGGATGTTGAGGATGCGCGTCTCGTGGAAATCGTCGGGCAGGGTGCCGGACAGCGGCTTGATCATGTTCCAGCCCCAATCCTGCCGGAGCTGGACGTCCAGGATCTCGACCGCGAGCACGTCGCCAGGCTCGGCGCCCTCGACCGCGATCGGGCCGGTGAGGATGTGGCCGGGCAGCATGCGCTCGTTTCTGGCATGAACCTCGAAAATTTCAGGGGGAATGTGAAACTTGCTGCGGTCGGGCAGCATGTCCGGACCGCCGCTGATGGTGTCGACCGTCACCTCGTCGCCGCTCGCGATGGTGAGGATGGGCTCGAGCCTGGCTTCGAAAAAGCCCCAGTGGCACGTTTCGGGGCTCGAACGCAGGTGGTGATGGGTCATTGGCCGCCTCTGGTCGGTTTCATCTGAACTTGCCATGAGGACTTGCGAGGCCCGGGCTTGACCAGGCAATCGATCCTCTTCCAAGAAGCTTTCTGAAGATCGAGGTGCCGGTCAAGGCCCGCGCAACAGGCACGATCATTCCAGCGAGGCGCCCCTGCTTTTTGTCCTTTCCAAGACCCTCGGCACCGCGGTGCTGCCGACCAACTTCATGATCGAGCTCGGGATCGTCTCGGTCGTCCTGATGGCGACGCGCTTTGCCGCATTCGGCCGCAAGCTCGCCGCGGCCACGCTGATCCTGCTGGCGCTCGCCGCATTTTCGCCGCTCGGAAATCTCCTGCTCTATCCGCTGGAGGCGCGCTTTCCGCCGTGGGATCCGTCGCGCGGTGCGCCCGATGGCATCATCGTGCTCGGCGGCTCCGTCGACACCGATCTTTCGGCGGCGCATCGCACGCCGGTCGTGTCGCATGCGGCCGATCGTCTGTTCGCGCCGGCCGAGCTCGCGCGCCGTTATCCGAATGCTCGCATTGTTTTCACGGGAGGCACCGCGAACCTGGTGTCGACAGGCGCTAGGGAAGCCGACTACTCCGCGCCTGTCCTGGAAAATTTGGGCATCGCGAAGGAGCACCTGATCCTCGAGCGGGACTCGCGCAACACCTACGAGAATGCGATCTTCACGAAACGATTGGTGGCGCCGAAACCGGGCGAGCGCTGGCTTCTGGTCACATCGGCCTTCCATATGCCGCGGTCGATGGGGATCTTTCGCAAGGCCGGATTCGATGTCGAGGCCTATCCGGTGGATTGGCGGATGGGCGGGCGTGACGATCTCCTCTCCTTCACCAATGTCGCCGCGGACGGGCTCGGCCGAACCGAGGTTGCCGTGCGCGAATGGATCGGGCTCGTTGCCTACCGCCTGATGGGCCGGACCGGCGATTTGCTTCCGGGCCCCGCGAAGGACTAGAAACGACGACAAGACGAAGATGATCGGCGCAATCGCCGGCCGGGAGGACGCCATGCAAGAGCAGAGTGCAGACAGGATCGATCTTGCCGGCCTCGTCGCCGATCTCAACAGCCTGTTGCGGCTGAAGACAACGGTGATCGGCATGAAGCTGTTCGCGCGCGCCGCGGACATGGAGGCGATTGCGAAGATCCGGCGGCCGAATGCGGTCCACACCACCGACCAGATCGTCAGCATGGCCTCGCGGCTCGGCTGGACCGTCGGCATCACCGGCGAGGATCTCGTTGGTAGCCAGTGCCGCGCGGTGATCGGCCTTGCGCCGCAGGACGAAAAATGGCTCGCCGGCGAAAATTATGTCGGCGTCTGGCACGGCACGGCGGAGGACGCACGCAAGCGCCAGGAGGCGCTGGACGTGGTGCCGTTCGGGCAGTATCAGGCGCTCGCGGTCAGCCCGCTCGCCAGCGGCCGGCTCGATCCGCCCGACATCTGCCTTGTCTATGCGACGCCCGGGCAGATGATCATCCTGATCAACGGGCTTCAATATACCGGCTACAAGAAGTTCGAATGGGGCGTGGTCGGCGAGACCGCTTGCGCGGATTCCTGGGGGCGGGCGCTCAAGACGGGCGAGCCCAGCCTGTCCTTGCCATGCTATGCCGAACGGCGCTATGGCGGCGTGCCGGACGAGGAGATGCTGATGGCCTTGAAGCCCGAGCATCTCGCCAAGGCGGTTCTGGGCATGAAGGCGCTGGCCAAGAACGGCCTGCGCTATCCGATCCCGCCCTATGGTATTCAAAGCGACGTCCGCGCCGGCATGGGCGTGAGTTACGCGAAGAAGTAAAGGCCGACCATGAGTTCTGCGAAATTCGACATCGTCGTCTATGGCGCGACCGGTTTCACCGGCCAGCTCGTCGCCGAATATCTGACTCAGCAGTACAAGAACGACCACGCGCTCAAATGGGCGATGGCGGGCCGGAGCCTCGGGAAGCTGAAAGCGGTCCGCGATGCGATCGGTGCGCCCGGGAACACGCCGCTGATCGTGGCGGATGCGTCGGATGCGGCTTCACTGAAGGCGATGGCGGAGCAGACGATGTCGGTGATCACCACCGTCGGCCCGTACCAGCTTTATGGTGAGGAACTGCTGGCGGCCTGCGTGGCCACGGGCACCGATTATTTCGATCTCTGCGGCGAGCCGGTGTGGATGCGGCAGATGATCGACAAATACGAGGCGGAGGCCAAGGCGAGCGGCGCGCGCATCGTGTTTTCGTGCGGCTACGATTCCGTGCCGTTCGAGCTCGGCGCGTTCTTCGTCCAGGAAGAGGCCAAGCGTGTATTCGGTGCACCGGCCTCGCGCGTGAAGGGGCGCGTGCGCGACATGCGGGGCACGCTCTCGGGCGGCACCGCCGCGAGCGCGAAGGCGACCTTCGATGCGGTGGCCAAGGATCTCAGCCTCGTCGCCATTCTCAACGACCACTTTGCACTGACGCCCGGCTTCAGCGGCCCGAAGCAGCCGAAGGGCAACAGGGCGGCCTTCGAGGAGGACCTGCAATCCTGGGCCGCGCCGTTCATGATGGCGCTGATCAACACGCGCAACGTTCACCGCTCCAACATGCTGATGGGATTCCCTTACGGCCAGGACTTCGTCTACGACGAGATGGTCCTGACCGGCCCCGGCGAGAAGGGCGAGGCCAACGCCAAGCGCGTGATGGCGGCAAACGCCGGGAAGACCGGTCCCGACGCACCGAAGCCGGGCGAGGGGCCGTCGAAGGAAGAGCGCGAGAACGGCCTGTTCGACCTGCTCTATGTCGCGATCGCGCCCGACGGTCGCACGGTCCGTGCAGGTGTCACCGGCGACCGCGATCCCGGCTATGGCTCGACCTCGAAGATGATCTCCGAATGCGCGATCTGCATGCTGCGCGAGGCGACGGATGTCCCGGCCGGCTTCTGGACCCCGGGCGCAGCGATGCAGCACAAGCTGATCAAGCGGCTGCAGGACAATGCGGGGCTGACGTTCAGAGTTGAGAGCTAACAGCAGATTGCAGATTGCAGGATGGGCACGGTGCTTTGCGCCTTTGCCCACCCTGCAGCAGGGCCCTACACCGCCCGCGCGTCGTAGGCGTACATGAACTCCATGCTCTTCGACCCCAGCGGCAGCAGCCATTTCATCATCTGATTGCGGATCCATGCGCCGGTGGCGCTGAATTCGCGCTTGCTGTTGCCGTTGCGGCGGGCCATGGCGACGATCTTTTCGGCGCGCGGCCGTCGCTCGGCCTCGAAGGCCTGGAAGGTGGCGCCGAGTTCCTGGCGGTCCTGCATCAGCCGGGCGAGGCGCATCGCATCCTCCAGCGCGAGCGAGGCGCCCTGGCCGGCATGAGGGCTGGTCGCATGGGCGGCGTCGCCGATCAGCAGCGAGCGCTTGCGCGACCAGGTCGGCAGGGTCGCAACATCGAGCGTGTCGGTGACCACGATGTTCTCGGCGGCCTCAATGATGCCGGGGATCGGATCATGCCAGCCACGGTGGAAGCCGCGCAGGTGCTGCTTCAGCGTCGCAGGGTCGAGCGCGCGGAACATCGCCGCGTCCATGCCGTGCGCGGGCTGCGTGCTCCACCACATCACGCCGTCGTTCGGATCGGGACTGCAATAGCCGTAGCCGAAGAAGCCGCTCTGCCCGAACGTGGTCTCGACGTGCCGGCCGACCGGCCTGCCGTCGAGGACGGCGTGCGGCACGAAGCCGCCGAAACCGATCAGTCCGGTGTCGAACGGTTGCGGGCCGTCGGGCACGACCTGCCGCCTTGTGACCGAGTGCACGCCGTCGGCACCGATCAGGAAGTCGGCTTCGGCGGTGGTGCCGTCGGCGAAGTAGGCGATGATCGGCTGGTCGCCGCGGTCCTCGATCTTGATCAGGCGCTTCTCGAAATGCAGCGAGACGCACGCGCACCAGGCCTTGTCGATCAGCATCTCGTTGAGCGTGGCGCGGCAGACATTGACCGCGGGCTGGCCGAACCGCCGCGCCATGTCGCGGTTGATCGAGCCGAGCCTCTCTCCGCCCTGCGAATAGAAGTCGAAGGACTCCGCGATCGACCCGCGGCTGATCAATTCGTTCGAAAGCCCGATCTCGTCCATGACATGCATGCCGTTCGGCGCGATCTGAAGGCCGCCGCCGATGCCTTTGGCGTAGGGCCAGGCCTCGTAGATCGCGGATTCGATGCCGGCGCGGCGCAGCAGGATCGCGGTGACGGGTCCGGCGATGCCGGCGCCGATGATCAGGGCCTTGCGGGGACGGTTGGACATTGTCTTGCTCCCGACGTTTCCGTGGTGCTAGGAGAAATTACGGTCACTAAATCTCTTAGTGACTAAGATATATATCAACTAAGATATGAGGTCGGCCTTGTCAAGGACGAAGGCGCGCGCTGCGCTGTTGCAGGAGCTGGAAGAGGCGATGCGCAGGTCGTCCGCGCAGGGCGTGCTCTATGGCCAGACCGTTGCCAACGTTGCCGGAATTGCCAATTCCGACCTCGAATGCATGGACATCCTGTATCTCGAAGGCCGCGTCACCGCCGGCCGGCTCGCCGAAGTCACGGGCCTCACGACCGGCGCCATCACCGGCGTGGTCGACCGGCTCGAGAAGGCAGGACTCGTGCGCCGCGAGCGGGATGAAAACGACCGGCGCAAGGTCTTCATTGCCGTCGTGCCGGAAGCAGCCATGAAGATCGGCCAGTTCTACGTGCCGATGCAGCAGGCCATGGAGAAGGTGGTCAACGTCTATTCCGACGAGGAACTGCGGCTGCTGTTGCGCTTCGCGACGGAGGGTTACAAGGGCGTGCTGGCGGCGACCGAGGCACTCAAGGGCCTGATCGATACCCCGCCCGAGAAGCGTCCGGATCTCAAGCTGAAGAAGCTTCGTCGCTAGAGCGTTTTCGAGCGAAGTGGATACCGGTTCGCGACAAGAAAACGCGTCAAGACAAGAAACCAGACATCACCGTTCCGATTCTATCGGAACGGTGATGTCCCTGATCTTGTAGATCTGCGCAGCCGCGATCATGCCCCACATCGCGCCCAGCATCATCCAGAAATGCCGCCAGTGGTCGGTGTCGATCACGAAACTTTCGCCGACGGTGCCGACGAAGGCGGAGAACACGGCCAGATAGGCGCGCTGCCATGGGACTCGCACGAAGATGTGCCGGAAGCCCATGATCATCGTGGTGAACACCAGCGCGGGATAGCAGACGCCGGACAGCCAGCCGCCGGACATGAAGGCGTTGAGATAGGAGTTGTGGGTGTCCTCGGGAAAGAAGCGGTGGAATTGCAGCGGGCCGATGCCGAAGGGCAGGTCGAGCGCCATCTCCGCACCCAGGATGTGCCGGCCGAACCGGCCGAACCGGCCCTCGTCATAGCTCTGGTCGAAGCTCGCACGCTGCTTGAACATCTCGGCGGTGGAATCGAACGACATCAAAACCGCGATCAGCGCGAGGCCCAGCACCGCGGCCAGGACCGCCATGACGATGATGCGCGAGCGCTGCGCGTTGGTGCGGCTGGTCAGCACCATCAGCGCCAGCATGAAGGCGGATGTCAGCACCAGCCCGCCCCAGGCGGCGCGAGAGAACGCGAGCAGGATCGCCAGCGACATGATACAGAAGGCGATGACGTTGCGGAACGCCTTGCCGAGCTTGTCCGAAACCACGCTCTGGAGCGCGAACAGCGCCGGCAGGATCAGGAAGGCGCCGAGCACGTTCGGGTCCTTGAACGTGCCGCGCGCGCGTCCGTAGAGTGTGAGAAGGTCGTCGCCGCCGGGAACCAGGTGGAAGTAGCCGGCGACCGCCGACAGCGAGGCGACCATCGCGCCGACCACGAGTCCGCGGCGGAGCATGTCGAGCCGCGCCGCTGTGTCCTCCGACGTGACCATGGCGAAGAACACGACCGTCACCGCCATGTACCAGGAGGTCGCAATCCAGCTCACCACCTCGGATTGTTCGAAGAGCGGGATCGCGCTGATGGTGTAGCCGACGTTGAGCAGGACCAGCATCAGCACCAGCGGCATCAGCGCGAGCCGCAGGCGCAGGCCGGTGGCGAAGAAGATGACGGTGGCGAGCAGCGTCACGATCTCGTAGGGGCTCGGCTCGATGAAGACGATCGCGCCGGAGGCGCCGACCAGCCACACCATCGCGCGCTGCAGGGCCAGCACGCCGGGCGCAGCGCGAACCGCTGCATTCATTTCCCCGGCTGTCGCCGCATACGCCATCACACGCTCACACCACTCGTACGCAAGAATACCGCTGTCATCGCCAGGTCAGGCCGGGGCGCGACCGCAACTCAATACGCGTTCTCGTTCTTGGTCAGCAGCGCGATCGGCGTCTTCAGGAGAATGACGAGATCGAACAGCACCGACCAGTTCTCGATGTAATAGAGGTCGAACTCGACGCGCTTCTGGATCTTCTCTTCGTTGTCGATCTCGCCGCGCCAGCCGTTGATCTGGGCCCAGCCGGTGATGCCGGGCTTGACGCGGTGGCGGGCGAAATAGCCGTCGACGGCTTCGTCGAACAGGCGGCTCTGGAGCTTGCCCTGCACCGCATGCGGACGCGGGCCGACCAAAGAGAGATTGCCGGAGAATAAGACATTGAAGAGCTGCGGCAACTCGTCGAGGCTGGTCTTGCGAATGAAACGGCCGACGCGGGTGACGCGCGGATCGTTCTTGGTCACGACCTTCGAAGCAGTCGGGTCGGCCTGGTGATGATACATCGAACGAAACTTGTAGACGTCGATGCGCTCATTGTTGAAGCCGAAGCGCTTCTGGCGAAACAGCACGGGGCCGGGGCTGTCGAGCCGGATCGCGATCGCCACGAGGGCCATGACCGGTAGCGCCGCGAGCAGCGCCAGGCTGCCGACGACGCGGTCGAACAGCCATTTCATCACCAGGTCCCAGTCGGTGATCGGCGCCTCGAACACGTCGAGCGTCGGCACCTCGCCGAGATAGGAATAGGAGCGGGGACGGAAGCGCAGCTTGTTGGTGTGCGCGGAAAGGCGGATGTCCACCGGGAGCACCCAGAGCTTCTTGAGCATCTCAAGGATGCGCGTCTCGGCCGAGATCGGCAGCGCGAACAGCACGAGATCGACGCGGGTGCGGCGGGCAAACTCGACGATCTCGTCGACCTTGCCGAGCTTGCGCGCGCCGGCGCAGGTGTCGAGCGCACGGCTGTCGTTGCGGTCGTCGAAGACGCCGAGCACGTGGATATCGGAATCCTCCTGCGTGTTCAGCGCCTCGACCAGTTGTTCGCCGTTGCGGTCGGAGCCGACGATGATGGTGCGGC
Organism: Bradyrhizobium sp. Bra64; assembly: GCF_024519875.1. Classification (NCBI taxonomy): domain Bacteria; kingdom Pseudomonadati; phylum Pseudomonadota; class Alphaproteobacteria; order Hyphomicrobiales; family Nitrobacteraceae; genus Bradyrhizobium; species Bradyrhizobium sp. Bra64. Next base: position 172,939 of record NZ_JALJRD010000005.1, read on the forward strand.
GGTCGAGCCGGCCCTGGCGCGCCCAGGCGCGCACCAGCGAGCGCAGCACCAGGCGCTCGCAGATCAGCGCGACGAGGCCGAGGAAGTAGAAGGCGGCAAGCCACAGCCGCGATATTTCGCTGCCGAACTTGGCGAAGAACGAGATGCCGATGAACAGCAGGAAGACGAACGACCAGGAGGAGATCATGCGCGTCATCTGGCGGAGCTGACCGCGGAACAGCTGCACCTGATAGATGTCGGCTGCCTGGAAGCAGACCACGGCGGAGACGGCGACGGCGACGATCTCCGCGGGATAGGCCCAGCTGAAGGCGCCGGCGAGCGGCATGACATAGCCGACATAGACCGTGATGCCGACGAGGCTCAGCAGCGTGAAGTCGGCGAGGCGCACGATGCCGGTGATCACGATCGGTGAATAGGCGCGGGCGACCTTCTGGTTGACGACGTCGAGCGCGGCGGGCGACAGCCGGCGGCGGCGCTCGACAAAGGGCTTATCAACCGGTTTCGCCGCGGCACTGGTCGCGGCGTCGAGCATCGAGCGTGCGTTGAGCGGTTCCACGGGTGTCCACGTCCATTCCAAAAACCCGTGGGCACGGCCTTGCGCCCCGGGCAGCATCCCCTGGCACATCGATTATCGAACAAATCGGAAGATTCTCTAAAGCAGGCCCTAAGAATGGTTAATGATTGGCAAATGCGTCGCGGTAGCCCGCAAGCACGCCGTCGACCATCGCCTGCTGGGAGAAATGCGCGGAGATGCGCTCGCGCAAGGACACCGCGCGCTGCGCGGTTACCTGCGGATCGTCCAGAGCCGCAGCAATCGCCCCGGCCATGGCCTCGGGATTGCTCGGTGCGAACAGGGCGGGGCTCTCCGCGCCAAGGATCTCGGGAATGCCGCCGATCCTGGATGCGATCATGGGAATACCGGCGGCGCCGGCCTCGATCACGACATAGGGCATGGAATCGCCGCGCGAGGGAACGACCAGCAGTCGCCCCTTGGAGAAGCCGTAGCGCGCCTTGACGTGGCCGACGAAGCGGATGGAGCCGGCGAGGCCGAGCCTCTCGACCTGCGCCTTCAGTGCCGCGGTCTCCTCGCCGTCGCCGCCGAGCGTCAGCGTGACCTTCCTGCCGCCCTCGTGCAGGCGCGCCACCGCATCGACCAGCAGATCGGCGCCTTTGATGTGCCTGAACTCGCCGACATAAGCGAGGTCGGTGGCATCGTCGGCGATGACGATCGGCTCGAATTCCTCCGGTGTCACGCCGTTGAAGACGCAATGCACCACGCCCTTCGGCGTGCCGACGATGCGCTGATAGGTGTCGCGGGCAAACGCGCTTTCGAACAGGAACAGGTCGGTCGCGCCCATCAGCGCGCGCTCGAGCCGCGCGTAGAACTCGCCCTTGAAGGTGTTGAGGGGATAATGCAGCGAGCCGCCATGGGGGGTGTAGATGCGGATGGTGTCGTCGGAACGCCGCCGCATGCGGATGAAGGCGCCGGCCTTGGCGCCGTGGCCATGCATGACGTCGGGCCTGAGCGTGGCGATCAGGCGCCGCATGCGAAGCCACACCAGCGCATCGTCGGGCGACGGCTCGCGGCGCATCGCCATCCGGTGCACGCCGAGCTTCAGCCGCGGCGCGAGCTCGGCAAGGGCCTTGTCGGCGCGATCGCCGCCGGTGAGGCTGTCGGCGAGGATGCCGACATGGTGGCCGCGATCGACCTGGCCATTGGCGACGTCGAGGATGTGGCGGAAGATACCGCCAACCGGAGCGCGTACGGCGTGAAGGATGCGAAGCGGCTGGTCGGGAGAGGGGGGCATGATCAAAACCAGCGCTCGGCGAATGCTCGAACAATGCTCACGAAATATCGAGACGGATTAAGGGCCCTCGTGGTTAACAAACGGTGACGAGCGCGCCCGCGCGAGCTGCAGGATGCCGCGATTAACCCAGCGGCAACCTTAATGGAGTGTAATCGCCCCGGTTGAGGTAGGTTCGTGGCGTTGCCCTGCGGGAGTGTTCGATGCGTTTAGCGTTCTGGCGTGCCGGCAAGGACAAGGCGGTTGTCGAGCGGGCCGTTTCGAAGGCCAAAGCCGAAGCCAGGCAAGCCGAATTCAAGCAGGCCGACTTCAAGCAAGCCGAACTCGAGCCCAGGATCGAAGCCAGGCCGGTATCCGCCGCGCCGAGGCAGGCGCCGTCCGAATCCGGCGACATCGACCTGCACGCGCTCGGCGCGGCTCTGGCGCGCAAGCGCGGCTGGATCATCGTGCCGACGGTGCTGGCGCTCGTCGCGTCCCTCGCGGCCGTCAATCTCGTCACGCCGCGGTACAAGTCCGAATCCCGCATCCTGATCGACGGCCGCGAGAACGTGTTCCTGCGCCCGAACAGCGACCGCACCGAGGAGCGGCAGGCGCTCGATCCCGAGGCCGTCACAAGCCAGGTGCAGCTCGTGCTGTCGCGCGATCTCGCACGTGAGATCATCAAGAAGAACAAGCTTGCGGAGCGGCCCGAGTTCGATCCGGTGCTGCAGGGGGTTTCTCCGCTGAAGTCGCTGGCGGCCCTGATCGGCATCGGCCGAGACCCGTTCTCGATGACGCCCGAAGAGCGGGTGCTCGATGCCTATTACGACCGGCTCCAGGCCTACGCCGTCGACAAGTCGCGCGTGATCGTCGTCGAATTCCAGTCCGCCGATCCTGATCTTGCCGCGCGCGTCGCCAACTCGATCGCCGACGGCTATCTGGTGCTGCAGCAGAATGTCCGTCAGGATCAGGCCAGGAACGCGAGCCAGTGGCTCTCCGGCGAGATCGACAGCTTGCGCAAGAAGGTCTCCGAGGCCGAGGCGAAGGCGGAGGATTTCCGCTCCAAATCGAGCCTGTTCGTCGGCACCAACAACACGACGCTGTCGAATCAGCAGATGGGCGAGGTCAACACCCAGCTCAACAACGCGCGTTCGATGAAGGCGGATGCGGAATCCAAGGCGCGGCTGATCCGCGAGATGCTCCAGAGCGGCAAGCCGATCGAGTCATCGGAGGTGCTGAACTCGGAATCGATGCGGACGCCGTCCCAGCAGCGGGTGGCGTTGCGGGCCCAACTCGCCGAGCAATCGTCGACGCTGCTCGGCAATCATCCGCGCATCAAGGAATTGAAGGCGCAGCTCGCCGATCTCGACACCCAGATCCGCGACGAAGCCGCCAAGATCGCCCGTTCGCTGGAAAACGACGCACGCTTTGCCAGCGGACGTGTGCAGGAATTGACGTTGAGCCTCGAGCAGTTGAAGAAGCAGGCGACGTCGACCAACGGCCAGGACGTGCAGCTCCGCGCGCTCGAGCGCGAGGCCAAGGCGCAGCGCGACCTGCTTGAGACCTATCTTGCCAAGTACCGCGAGGCCAACACCCGCGAGACCATCGACACCGCGCCGACGGACGGCCGCATCATCTCGCGCGCCATCGTCTCGAACATGCCGGCCTACCCGAAGAAGCTGCCGATCGCGCTGATCGCGACGATCGCGACGCTGCTGCTCTCGTCCGGCGTCGTCATCACCGGAGAGCTGTTGCGCCAGACTGCGCCCCGTGCGGCAGCCGTGTTCGCTCCAGCGCAAACGCGGGCGCCGGCTCGTCAGGAACCGGTTGTCCAGCCGGCGGCCGCTGAGCCGATCGTCGATCCGGTCATGGCGGAGTCCGCGCCGCTTCAGCCGGAGATGGCCTCTGATGCCGATGCCGACGAATTCGCTGAGATCGAACATCTCGCCGACAGCCTGCGCACCGCGGGGACTGCGGCGAAGAAAGTCACGGTGCTCGGCACCGCCTCGGGCGAAGCCATCACGCTTTCGACGCTGACGCTGGCCCGGCATCTGGCGCGCGATACGCGGGTCGTCGTGGTCGATCTTGCCGCGTCCTCGCCGACAATGGCCGCGATATCCGTCGATGCCTCGGCGCCCGGCCTTGCCGAGCTGATGCAAGGCGAGGCGTCGTTCGCGCAAATCATCACCCGGGACAAGCTCTCGCGGCTGCATCTGGTCATGGCCGGCCGTCCCGGCTTCGACCGCAGCCTGTTGCAGTCGCCGCGGGTGGCGCTCGCGATCGACGCGCTGCTTCGCGCCTACGATCACGTGCTGCTCGACGCCGGCAGCGCTTCGGACCTCCCGGCGGAATTGCTGACGGCGAATGCCCGCGCCGTCGTGGTGCCCGACGCGTCGATGGCCGCGGATGCCCGCGCGCTGATGTGCGAGCAGCTGAGGGCCGTCGGCTTCGGCGAGGTGACGATGCTGGGCAAGCCCGTGCAGCCGTCAGATGCGGTGGAAGCACCGCGCGTGGTGGCAGCGTGACGTTCTTGCCTTCGCTGCGGGCCTGAGCGAGCGCCTCGTCCTTCGAGACGACCGCTTCGCGGTCTACTCACAGGATGAGGCTTTGCTGGATCGGAGTCCGTTGAAGCTGCTGCCGCGAATTCCGTCCTCATCCTGAGGGCCCGCCGAAGGCGGGCGTCTCGAAGGATGCGCCGCGGGAGCGCGTCTCCCAACCGCAGGATACCTACCCGAACGCCTGGCGCAGCCGTCGGGCCAGATCGAACAGCATCTGGTTCTGCTTCACCAGCCGCTTGCCGTGGCTCAGCGAGGACATCGCCATCGCTGCGAGCCTGCCGCGCGAGGTCAGGGGCACGAAGCTGTCGAAGATGGCTTCGTCATCCTTGCAGAACATCCGCTTGTACTCGTCCGAGCCGATGCCGAGGTCGAGCGAGCGGTAGCCGCGCTCGGCGTAGCGGTCGATGATGTAGCGCATCAGGATCAGCCCGGGGCTGAAGCGGGCGTGCTCGGACATCGTGTAGGTGTTGAACATCATCGAGAAGCGCTGGCCGTCGGCGACGCCGGCGAAGATCGCGATCACCTCGTCGTCGCATTCGAGCGCGTGGATGTCGATGACGCGGCCTTCGCCGCGCGGCGCATGGCAGGCGCTGCGGATGAACGCTTCGACGCCCGGTTCGGCGAAGACGTCGGGGAGCTTCTGCTCGGCCATCCGCACCGGCTTGACGCGGAAGAACCAGTCGAGCAGGCGGGTGATGTCCGCGTCGGTGGTGGCAAGGTGATAGCGATAGCCGGCGAGCGTCTGGAGCTTCTTCTCCTTGCTCTTGAGGCGGCGGCGGAAGGAATTGCTGATGCGCGATGCGGGCGGACCGCCGGGCTCCATCACCAGCAGCGGACAGCCGTTGATCGCGCTCTGCCGCGGGAAAGCGGCAAACGGGTTCTGCTGATCGTGCCAGCGCAGCGGCTGCTGCGTCAGTGCGAGCACGTCGACATGTTCGCGCAGCGGCGCCTGCAGCGCGTCGAGATCGGCGGCAATCACCTGCGCTGCGAACTCGGCGTTCCACAGGCCCATGTTGAAGGTGGTATGCTTGCCGCCCATGAAGCAGGCCGTGCGCACGCCATGGGTCTGGCGCAGCGAGAGCGGCAGCAGCAGGAGCGGCCTGTGCTCGGCGTCGCGGGCGATCACGATGAAGGGCCGGGCGCCCTCGCAGCCACCGACCAGACCATGCCAGGGACTCAGCAGATCAAAGCGCTGATAAGGCGTGAAGAGGTGACCGGGCTCTTCGAAAGTGCGCCAGACCGCCTCGGCGGCGCCGAGATCGGCAACGATGTCGACATGCGCGATACGGCTCGCTTTCGACCGCGCTGGCGCTTCTGCCGTCCGGCTTTGCATCGCCGCAGCCATGGTCATTCGCGAAACCTGTCGAGAAATCAAAAATGTGCGTAATTCGGCCTGTGGCCGACCTTTGCAAAGAAATGTCAACAAAGGGTAATGACTATAGGGGAGGAAACAGGCGCCAACGCGTCAGGTGGGACATTGGCATCCGACGACAGATGGCTGGAACGGCTGCGGCTCGAGCTGACCTGGTTCAGCGGCCAGGCTGCGCTGCGCAGTCGTGGTGCCGGCGCCATCCTGCGCTTTGCCGATGTGCGGCCGCGACGTCGCGGCGGGTTTCAGCCGCTGCGCGAGAACGAGATCACTCCGCGCTTCCTCGACCGGGCCATCCGCGCGCTGAAGCGGTGGAGATATGATTTTGTCGGAATGGACGAGGTGTGCCGGCGTGCGGTGACGCTGCCGGAAAAGCGGCGCTTCGTGGCGCTCACCTTCGACGGTGCTGCCAAGGATCTCATCACGTTTGCCTACCCGGTGCTGGCCCGCCACGCCGTACCCTTCACGATCTACGTGCCCACCGCGTTTCCCGACGGCGTCGGGGAAGCCTGGTGGCTCGGACTGGAGCAGGTGATTGCGCGCGAGAGCCGCATCAGTCTGATGATGGGCGAGAGGGAGCAACGCTTCAACGTCACCGGCAATGCCGAGAAGCAGGCGCTGTTTTCGTTCGTCGAGGGCTGGCTGCTCTCACTGCCGCCGGCGGATTTGTCGGCTGCGATCGCCGACCTCTGCACGCGCTACCGGATCGACCTTGCCGCGCTTTCGCGCGAGGCGTCGATGAATTGGGAGGATCTGGCCAAATTGGCGGCCGATCCGCTCGTCACGATCGGCAGCGCGACCGTGAACTATCCCGTTCTCGCCAACATGAAAGACGCCGCCGCGCTGCGCGAGATGACGATGGGCAAGGCGGTGGCGGAAGCGGCGTTCCACCGCGAGATCGAGCATCTGGCCTTTCCGTTCGGCGATCGCGCCTCGTTCCGGCGCAGCCACGTCGTGATGGCGGAGGAGGCCGGCTTTGCCAGCGCGGTGTCGACGATCCCGGGCATCGTGGATGCCGGGGGGCGCACCAACCTGCGCGCACTGCCGCGGATTTCCTGGGACGGAAGGGGGCGCTCGTTGCGCATGCTGCGCGTGCTGGCGTCGGGCGTTGCCTTTGCGCCGGTGAAGCCGACCGGCACTCTTACGAACCAGACTTGACCCGGTCGGGCCGCTGCATCCAGCTCACGATCGGCATCGCCGGCAGCACCCAGCCCATGCCGACCACCACGTAATAGATCGCCTGCCGCCAGCCGGATTCGGCAATCCACGGCATCTGCGCCAGCGCCATGCCGAGCAGGGCCCAGACAGTGGCGAGCACCAGGAGGAGGATGGCGCCGAGGAACTTGCGGGTACGGATCGTCATGACGGAATGCTGCGGCTTTCGCGTAACTTGCGCTGCGGGAGCGGGGGACTATAAGGGGCGCGCAGTCCGGTTCAAGCCTCAAGTCGCTTAGGTACAAGGTTTGGTTTCGCCCTGAAATGACGCCGATTTCCACCCTCTCCGAGCCGTATCGCGCCGTGCGCTGGTGGCTGATTTCCGTGGCCGCGCTGATCGCCCTGATGGTGCTGGTCGGCGGCGCGACCCGGCTGACGGAATCCGGGCTCTCGATCGTCGAATGGAAGCCCGTCACAGGCAGCGTTCCGCCGCTTTCGGAGCGGCAGTGGACCGAGGCCTTCGAGGCCTACAAGAAGATCCCGCAATATCGCGAGCTCAACGCGGGCATGAGCCTGTCCGAGTTCAAGGAGATCTTCTGGTGGGAATGGAGCCACCGGCTGCTCGGCCGTTTCATCGGCGTGGCCTATCTGCTGCCGTTCCTGTTCTTCCTATGGCGCGGCGGTCTGTCCGGTGAATTGAAACGGCGGCTGTGGCTGCTGTTCGCGCTCGGCGGGCTGCAGGGCGCGGTCGGCTGGTGGATGGTGGCGTCGGGCCTGACGGAGCGCGTCGAGGTCTCGCAATATCGGCTGGCGACGCATCTGGTGCTCGCGCTCCTGATCTTCGCCGGCATCGTCTGGACGGTGCGGCGGCTCAAGGAACGTCCGCAGATCGCAGTGCCTGCGCGGCTGAGATTCACGAGCGTGCTGCTCCTCGTCGTGACTTTCGTGCAGATCTATTTCGGTGCGCTGGTCGCGGGCCTGCGCGCCGGCCGCGCCTACAACACCTGGCCGCAGATCGATGGCGCGTTCATTCCCTCGGCGGATCGGCTGTGGTTCGAGACGCCGTGGTGGCGCAACATGTTCGACAATGTGCTGACCGTGCAGTTCGAGCACCGCATGACGGCCTATGTGCTGTTCGTGCTCGCGGCGTGGCACGCCTTCGATGCGGTGCGCTCGCGCGCGGCGGCGGGCGGCGCGCTGTTGCTGCTGGGCGCGGTAAGCCTGCAGGCGGTGCTCGGCATCCTCACGCTGCTCAATCAGGTGCCGATCGATCTCGCGCTCGCCCATCAGGCGGTCGCCATCGTGGTGCTGACCCTCGCGGTGATGCAGACCGAGCGGCTCGCCTCGCGGCAATCTGCGCAAGCGCAGCCGCGCGCGGTTCCGCTCGGTCAGGCCGGCTGATCAGCAATAGCCGTAGATGCCGCACGAGTAGGGCAGGCGCCAGAAATAGTCGACCTGCTTCCCGCCGTAATACGAGCCCTGATAGTCGTAGTCCCAGGGGCGGCCGTAATAGCCCGGCAGCGTGTGCGCGCCGGGCAGCAGCGGCGTGCCCGGCAGGTTGCGGATGTAGCTGCCGATGCCATAGGCCGGCGAGATCAGCGCATCCGGATCGGTTTCGACGTAGACTTTCGGCGGCTCTTGCGGCGGAGCCGCGGCCCGGCGCTTCGGCGTGGCCGGCAGATCGGCGGCGAGCGCGCCCGAGACCGTCAGCATTGCCGCAAGGGCAGGTACCATCCAGCGCAGCATCGTCGGCTCCGAATCAAAAAGGGCGATCCAAGGACGATGTATGCGGCCAATATGGTTAATGACTATTAACCGGCGGCGCGGTTCCGGGGCGGCTGTTTGCACCGCCCCGGAATGACAACAACTACGCGCCCAGTGCCTGTTCCAGATCGGCGATCAGATCTTCCTTGTCCTCGATCCCGATCGAGAGCCTGACCACGTCGGGGCCGGCGCCGGACTTGATCTTGGCGGCGTCGTCGAGCTGGCTGTGCGTGGTCGAGGCCGGGTGGATCACCAGCGAGCGGGTGTCGCCGACATTGGCCAGATGCGAGAACAGCTGCAACTTCGACACCAGCCTGACGCCGGCGTCATAGCCGCCCTTCAGGCTGAAGGTGAACACGGCGCCCGCGCCCTTCGGCGCGTATTTGCGCGCGAGCCGGTTGTACTTGTCGGTTGGCAGCCCCGCATAGCTCACCGAGGCCACCGCCGGGTGACCGGCGAGGAATTCGGCGACCGCTTTCGCATTGTCGCAATGCCTCTGCATGCGCAGCGGCAGCGTCTCGATGCCGGTGAGGATCATGAAGGCATTGAACGGCGACAGCGCCGGGCCGAGGTCGCGCAGGCCGAGAACGCGGCAGGCGATCGCGAAGGCGAAATTGCCAAACGTCTCCTGGAGCTTGATGCCGTGATATTCCGGCCGCGGCTCCGACAGCATCGGATATTTGCCGCCCGTGGACCAGTCGAACGTGCCGGCATCGACGATGATGCCGCCGAGCGAATTGCCGTGGCCGCCCAGAAACTTCGTCAGCGAATGCACGACGATGTCGGCGCCGTGGTCGATCGGGCGGATCAGGTAGGGCGAGGCCAGCGTATTGTCGACGATCAGCGGCACGCCCGCCTTGCGCGCCACCGTCGAGATCGCCTCGATGTCGGTGATGCTGCCGCCGGGGTTGGCGATGGATTCGATGAAGATCGCTTTCGTGCGCGGCGTGACCGCGCGTTCGAAGCTCGCGATGTCATCCGGATCGGCCCATACCACGTTCCAGCCAAAGCTCTTGAACGCGTGCGTGAACTGGTTGATCGAGCCGCCATAGAGCTTTCGCGCGGCGATGAACTCGTCGCCGGGCTGCATCAATTGCTGCAACACCACGACCTGCGCGGCATGGCCCGAGGCCACGGCCAGCGCGGCCGTGCCGCCTTCGAGCGCGGCGACGCGCTCTTCCAGCACCGCATTGGTGGGATTGCCGATGCGGGTATAGATGTTGCCGAATGCCTGCAGGCCGAACAGCGAGGCGGCGTGGTCGGCGTCGTTGAAGACGAAAGACGTCGTCTGATAAATCGGCGTAGCGCGCGCACCGGTGGTGGGATCGGGCTGTGCACCGGCATGCACGGCGAGGGTCGAAAATCCCGGAAGGCGATCGCTCATTGATGGCGTCCTGTTCTCATGATCTGAAATCGCGCGGCATGCTGATCGTCGCAGCGTCTGCCGTCAAGGCGCCGGTTCACATCAGGACAATCGTGCTACGCATTGTCGCGTTCGCGAAAGGAATCCTTCGCAAGTGCGTCAGCTCTGCTCGGTCTTGTTCTTGGCGGCGCGATCGGACGCCGCGGTGTCACCGCCGCCGACACTCATCCGATTGAGGGACAGCCGCATGCCTTGTGTCGGTGCCGGCGGGCGCTTGGAACTCAGCGTGCGCGAATTGACGCCCATCCATGAGATCTCGGACGACAGCCGGCCATATTCGATCTTGGGGCAGCGGTTCATCACCACCTTGATGCCGACCGATTCCGCCTTTGCCGCGGCGACATCGTCACGCGCGCCGAGCTGCATCCAGATCACCTTCGGCAGCGGATCGAGCGTGAGTGCTTCTTCGACGACAGGCAGGATGTGGCTGGAATTGCGAAAGATGTCGACCATGTCGATGGGATGGCCGATGTCGGACAGCGAGGCGACGAATGGCTTTCCGAGCAGCTCCTTGCCGACATGGCCGGGATTGACGGGGATCATGTCGTAGCCGCGTTGCGCCAGATATTTGAACGCGAAATAGCTCGGCCTCACGTTGACCGGCGAGGCGCCGACCATCGCGATCGACTTCACGCTGTTGAGGATGGCGCGGATGTAATTGTCGGGATAGGCGTCGTGGTTCATTGGCTCTTCTTTTTGCTGTCATTGCGAGGAGCGCAGCGACGAAGCCATCCAGTCTGTTTCCTCGGTGGGATTTCTGGATTGCTTCGCTTCGCTCGCAATGACGATTCTACTCATCCCGCCATGTCGGCGTGCGCTTCTCGATGAAGGCGCCGATGCCTTCCTCGGCGTCGCGCGCCATCATGTTCTCGGTCATGACCTCTGCCGCATAGCGATAGGCTTCCGCAAGGCTCATCTCGGCCTGGCGGTAGAATGCCTCCTTGCCGAGCTTGACGGTGTAGGCGGATTTCAGCGCAACCTGTTCGGCCAGCGCAAGCGCGGCGTCGCGCTCGGTGCCGGCGGCGACGACGCGATTGATCAGCCCGATCTCGCGGGCGCGGGCGGCCGGGATCGGCTCGCCCGTCAGCAGCATCTCCATCGCCTGCTTGCGCGGCACGTTGCGCGACAGTGCCACCATCGGCGTCGAGCAGAACAGGCCGATGTCGACGCCGGGGGTGGCGAAGCTCGCAGCGTCCGAGGCGATCGCAAGATCGCAGCTTGCGACGAGCTGGCAGCCGGCGGCGGTCGCGATGCCCTGGACGGCGGCGACCACGGGCTTCGGCAGGTGGACGATCGCCTGCATCATCGCGCTGCAGGCGGTCATCATCTCGGCGAAGAAGGCGCGGCCGCGATCCGGATCGGCGCGGCGCGCGGTCAACTCCTTCATGTCGTGGCCGGCGGAGAAGGCGGGGCCGTTGGCGGCGATCACGACGCCGCGGACCGCCTTGTCGTCGCCGATCTCGTTGAGTTCGGCATGCAGGCTTGCGATCATCGCCTCCGACAGGCTGTTGCGCGCGGTCGGGCGATTGAGCGTCAGGACCGCGATGGGGCCGACGGTCTCGCGCAGCAGGATCGGTGGTTGCGGGGAGGGGGCGCGGGCCTGGACGGGCATCGAAAGCGTTTCCGGTTGGATTCTTGCACTTGGATGACGCGGATGGATGATGCAGATAACCTAATGTAGCAGGCGAAGTGAAGCGAGGGTGAGGCGAAGCATGGCGTTAGCGAAAATGAGCGTGGTGGAGGTCGAGCAGTTTCTCCGTGAGGAATTTCCCCAGGCCTTCGGCGGCGACGACATCACGATCGAGAGCGCGGACGGCCAGACCTGCCTGCTGCGCCAGCGCTACAGCGAAAGGATGCTGCGGCCGGGCGGGACCGTGTCCGGCCCGACCCTGATGGCGCTTGCCGATTTCGCGATGTACGTGGTGCTTCTGTCCGCGATCGGGCCGATCGGGCTCGCCGTCACCACCAATCTCAACATCAATTTCCTGCGAAAGGGCCAGCCCGGCCAGGATGTGCTGGCGGAAGCCCGGCTGCTCAAGCTCGGCAAGCGCCTGGCGGTCGGGGAGGTAAAGCTGCTGTCCGGCACGTCGCCCGATCCGATTGCCCACGTCACCTCGACCTATTCCATTCCAAATGTTTGAGCTTTTCGCAGGTAATATCGCACCATATTTTTAACTTATTGATTTTACTTATGTAATTTCCACATTCGGGCATTGACCGTTGCACGTCTCTTCTCTAGAAAACCGCGCAGTCCGGTGCGGTGTTCGCGCCGATGCTCCCCGTCCACGGAAACTCTGACATGAAAACCTTTTCGGCAAAGCCGGCTGAGGTGACGAAGAAGTGGGTACTGATCGACGCCAAGGGTCTGGTCGTCGGCCGTCTCGCCACCATCGTCGCCATGCGCCTGCGCGGCAAGCACCTCCCGACCTACACCCCGCACGTTGATTGCGGCGACAACGTCATCATCATCAACGCGCAGCATGCGGTCCTCACCGGTCGCAAGCGCGAGCAGAAGACCTATTACAAGCACACCGGCTATGTCGGCCATATCAAGGAGCGCACCGCGCGCCAGATCCTCGAGGGCAAGCATCCCGAGCGCGTGCTCGAGAAGGCCGTCGAGCGCATGATCCCCCGTGGTCCCCTCGGTCGCGTCCAGATGGGCAACCTCCGCGTCTATGGCGGCGCCGATCATCCGCACGAGGCCCAGACGCCCGAGAAGATCGACATCGCCAAGTTGAACCGCAAGAACACGAGGGCCGCATAACATGGCCGAATCCATCCAGTCGCTCGATCAGCTCTCGCAGCTCAAGACGGCGGCCGCGCCCGACGCGCCCAAGCACGAGAAGAAGGTCGACAAGTTCAACCGCGCCTATGCCACCGGCAAGCGCAAGGACGCGGTCGCCCGCGTCTGGATCAAGCCGGGCGCCGGCAAGGTCACGGTCAACTCGCGCGAGGTCGAGGTCTATTTCGCCCGTCCCGTGCTGCGCATGATGATCGAGCAGCCGTTCTCCGTGGCTGCGCGTTCCGGTCAGTACGACGTGATCTGCACCGTTGCCGGCGGCGGCCTCTCCGGCCAGGCCGGCGCGGTCCGTCACGGCATCTCCAAGGCGCTCACCTATTTCGAGCCGGAGCTGCGCGGCGTGCTCAAGAAGGGCGGCTTCCTGACCCGCGACTCCCGCGTCGTCGAGCGCAAGAAGTACGGTAAGGCCAAGGCCCGCCGGTCCTTCCAGTTCTCGAAGCGTTAATCGCTTCGGTCACATTCGCCGCGAAAGCGGCTTCAATGAGATGCAAAAGGGCGCTGATTTCAGCGCCCTTTTTGTTGTTCGTTTGTACGCAAATTGATGACGAGTTTCCTGAAAAGTTGGGCTTGCGTGAAAACCTGAATGGAACCCGCGAGACATAGCGTCGCATTTGGAAGGGCGCGCAAATCGGCTGAGCCGATCGCGTAATTGCTATGTTCAAGAGGGGGCCGACATGATGTCGCTCGATAGCATCACGCTCTATTTGGTCGCCACCATGGTTGCCGCACTGCTCGGCGCCATGATGGTTTTCTTTGGCAGGCAGGAGAACAGCCCTGCGCTGAAATGGTGGGGCACCGCCTATCTTCTCGGCGCCGCCTCGGTCGCGCTATGGACCGCAGCCGGCGAAAGCCTGGGCCCGCATCTTTACCTCGCGCTGAACGCGGTCGGTTTCGTCGCCTGCGGCATGGTGTGGAATGCGGCGCGTGTCTTCCACGGCCGCAAGCCGAACTGGCCAGGGCTCCTCGTCGGTGCGCTCGTTTGGACCGCCGCCGTTACACTGCTCGATCCTGCGGCTTCAATGCTGCGCATGATCGTCGGCGCCGGCATCGTGTCGGTCTATGCGGCGCTGACCGCGAGCGAGCTCTGGGTCGAGCGGCGCAAGAGCCTGCAACGGCGCTGGCCGGCCTTCGTGGTGCCGGTGATGCACGGCTGTGTCCTGATGCTGCCGATCCTGCTCGGCAGCTTCCTGCGCCCGCACGATGCCGGTTTCTCCACCAGCATCTGGGTCACCGTGTTCGCGGTCGAGCTGGTGCTCTATGCCGTCGGCACCGTGTTCGTGATCTTCATGCTGGTCTCGGAGCGCACCGTCACCGCGCACCGGACCGCGGCGTCCACCGATCCGTTGACCGGCATGCTCAACCGCCGCGGCTTCTCCGAGGCCTGCGGACGCGTGATCGAGCGCGAGGCCAAGGCCGGGCGTCCCGTGACCGTGATGATCTTCGACATCGACCACTTCAAGTCGATCAACGACCGCTTCGGCCATCCCGCCGGTGACGAGATGCTGAAACTGTTCTCGACCGTCGTCGTCAGCAATCTGCGCATGACCGACATGTCGGGCCGTATCGGCGGCGAGGAATTCGCGGCGCTGCTGCCGTGTTCGCTGGAGGAGGGCGTGCTGGTCGCCGAGCGCGTGCGCGAGGCGTTCGAGACCTCCGGTATCGTGGTCGATGAAGGCCCGGTCGACACCACCGTCAGCATCGGCGTCGCCGGCGGTCCGGCCGGCACCGAGCTCGAGGTGCTGCTGGCCTCGGCCGACACCGCGCTCTACCAGGCCAAGCGCGGCGGCCGTAACCGCGTCGAGGCGGCCGAGGAGCTGCCGCTGTCGCTGGAGAACTGGCGCCGCCAGAGCGCGGCGCGGATCGGTCCGCCGCAGGCGCGTCCGGTCACGGCTTGAGGCAAAGGGGCCCTGCGGTAATCCCCTGTTTACCATTCGATTCCTACCATCGTGGCCATGGAATCGATCCGTCGACAGAACCCGCAGGCCGCCCTGATGTCGCTCGAAGCCGCTGCAGCCTCGGCACGCGGCGGCTTCGCCTGCCTGTTCTCCACCGCGGACGAATACGAGAGTGCGCTGATCACCGAGCGCCGCGCCCAGGGGCGCTACGCGCAAGGCCGCAGCTATTGGCCGGCCGCGCTGTTCGTCGGTTGCGTTCTGATCGTTGCCGGCACCGCTTTGCTGTTCGCCTGAGAGCGCCGCATTTTTGGCCGATCAGGGCGCCGTTTCGGCGCCTTTTTCTTTGCCGCCGTCTGCGGTAGACACGCCCATCAAACAAAGAAGGGTGGAAACCGATGATCACCGAGATCGCGCAAATCGACGTCAAGCCGGGCAGCGAGAAGGACTTCGAGGCTGCCGTCGCCAAGGCCAAGGCCGCCTTTGGCCGCGCCAAGGGCTTTCACGGTTTCGAACTGCACAAGTCGATCGAGAAGCCGCAGCGCTACCGGCTGATGGTGAAATGGGACACGCTGGAAAACCACACCGTCGATTTCCGCGGCTCCGAGAACTTCACCGAATGGCGCGGCCTCGTCGGCCAGTATTTTGCCACGCCCCCCGAGGTCGAGCACACCGAGACCGTGCTGACGACCTGAGCGGCTTTATGTCGGGAGCATGATCTCCGCGCAAACGCGCTCCGCGTTTGTCGCGAGGAAAAACCGCTGCAAACTTTTCCGCAATCTTGTCCTACGCCGCCTCCGCCAGAGGCGGCGCCTCATACGTCTTGAAATGGTCGATCATGACCTTGGCGATGGCGACGAGCGGCAGCGCCAGCGCCAGGCCCCAGATTCCAAACACGACGCCGAGGAGGATCTGGAACGCGAACAGCGTCGCCGGCGGAATGTCCAGTGCCTGCCGCTGCAGGATCGGCGTCAGCACATAGCTCTCCATGGCGTGCACGCCCATGAAGAGGAGAAAGGCCGACAGCGCAGGGATCCAGCCCGAGGCGAGGCTCGCGAGCACCACGACGACGCCGGCAATGATGGCGCCGACGGTCGGGATGAAGGCGAGGAGGCCGGCCTGGATTCCCAGGATGAAGGAGCCGGGAATGCCGATGACGGCAAGCCCGATCCAGGTCACCACACCGACCGCAAGCATCACGATGATCTGCGCGATCAGCCAGCGCTCCAGCGTCTCGCCGATGCGGTCGATGATGAGGGTGACGCGGGTGCGGTGTCTGGCCGGCGCAAGGAACAGCAGGCCGTCGTGATAGACGCTGGGCTGGGCGGCGAAGGCAAGGCCCAGGAACAGCACGATGAAGATGTTGCCGACGGCGCTGATAGTTCCGAGCAGCAGCTTGAAGGTCTGGCTTACGATCGCTCCGCCGCTGGAGGCGAGCGCGCCTGCGCCCGACAATCCGCCGTGCGAGCCTGGGCTCGAGGCGGGTGTCGGGCCCGTGTCGGTCGAGGCGGCGGGGGCGGCATTGCCGAGGTCGAACACGCTGGTGTCGATGCCGTGGTTTTCGAGGAAGGACCGGACGTTGGTGATCTGCGACCTGATGGTCTTGCTCAGCAGCGAGGCCTGGTCGGCGATGGTGGCACCGCCGAGATAGGCAACGCCTCCGAGCATCGCGGCCAGCAACGTGCAGACGATCGCCAGCCGCACCGCATGCGGCAGGTGCAGGCGGCGGCCGAGTGCGTTGGTCAGCGCATTGAGGCCGACGCCGAGCAGCATGCCGGTGAAGATCAGGAGCAGGGTGGTCGCAAAATACCAGGTGAAGACCAGCATGGCCGTGAACAGCACGATACCGATGCCCCCGACCGAGATCGACCAGGCCAGATCGGTGCGGATCCGGGTTCGTTCGTCGGCGGAGACTGGCACGTCGCTTCCTCTTTCAAGCTGTCCTTGCGAAGCCACTCTTTCTTCTATTGCGGCCGGGATCAAGCCGCATCAACGTCGCTGGGACGATGGCGGTCCTTGAGATCTCGTTGGCCCAGACGTCGTCACGAGCCGCGGCATTGCGCGAGGAACGTGTCGATCGCACCCGTTGATTGACTCAACCGCTAGTTCTGGCACAGACTCGATTCAACGTATTTTTCGACGCCTGTTTCGAGAAGCAGTTTGATGAAGAGAATGAAGGCTCTTTTTGCAGCGATGCTCATCGTGGCGTCGCTTGGGGCCGCCAACTACGTGGCATGGCTCAGGTTGCATCCCGAAGTTTCGGCCGTGGAATCGATTAATGAGAAGGCGAAATACAACGCCCATGTTGTGATGCTTCACCAGCGCGCCATGGAGCGCGTCGATCCGGGCACGAGCGAATCATATTTGCCGGTCTACGACGCGCAAAATCCCGGATTGTTCCTGCTGGTGGCGGAACTCGCCATACGAGCCGGCGCGACGACTCCACTCCCGCTCGAAGTTCTTTCCATCCTGCTGTTCAATATTGGAGCCTTGTGCTTCTTCTTTTGGGTCTATTTGCTGTTCAGCGACGTCATCGCCGCAACGTTTGCCACCGTATTCCTGGTGCTGTCGCAGTTCTTCCTGTTCTTCTCCGGCGTCACGCACACGATGCCCTATGAGTTCGTGTTCTTCAACCTGACGCTGCTGCTCTTTCTGCTCTACTTGAAGCGAGGCGAGCGGGTCTATCTCGTGGGGTCGCTGCTGGCCATGTTCCTCATGGCCATGAACTACTGGTTCTACTATATGTCATCGTGGATCGTGATGGTCGGTCTCTGGTGGCAGTATCGAGGTCGCCCCCGCCTGCGTGACGTTGCGCTGATTTCCGCTCCGCTTGTCGCGGCCGCCACGCTTACAGCCGCCATGATCATGTTCATCGTCGGCGGCTTCACGAGCGGAATTCTGCGGATGCTGGACCTGTTCGTGGCTCGAACCGTCGACGCTCGCATGCCGAACAGCCATTGGTATCCTGGCGTCAAGTTTGTTTCTGCTGCGGATTGGGATCGCTATCCCGATGTCGTCGCATCCCGACTGGAATGGGCATATAGTTTTGACCTGCAATCCTTCTCGATTGCGGCCGGCTGTGCGGTGATCTTGCTGTCAATCCGCAAGCGCAGCTCTGCTGTGTCGGCCCTGATTCTTTTGCTTGGAAGCCTGTCCTGGTACTTCGTGATGCTCCAGCACACGTTTGTCCATTCATTCAGTGGTATGTATAGCTTCCTCGGCATATGTCCGCTATTTGGCTTGATGATCGCCGAAGCGGTTGTCCGCCTCTGCGACGCGCTGAGTTCCACCCGAGCCTGCTTCACGGGCGGAAGCATTAGGCGCGCGGTTCTTTCGACATGTGTTGCGGGGGTGATGGTCGTCGTGTCGTGGTGGGCGGTGGTTCCGTTCTATCGGAACTCCGTCGGGTTAATCAAAAAGACGGTCGCTATCGCGGCCGACGTCGAGAAGAAATATCGGCTGGCGGTCCAGGACGCCTGTCGCGATAATTCAAAGGTGACCCTGGAAGAGTTGAAAGGGGCCGCGCAAGCGTGGGGCTTCCAGTGGACCCCCGAAATCCTCGCTGCCACCAACCAAATGCCGACCTGTTCCCGTTATAGCAGCGTGCAATGAGAGCCGACTGATGTCGGTCGACCGGGACCTGCCGGTCTGGACCGACGGATTTGGGCGGCAACTGCAGCGCGACATGACGCGCGTATTCCCTTGAGAAGCGCAATTTGCCCTGCTAATCGATGGATCGGAAAGCAAGGTCCGCATGGTTCAAGCCTCTCGTCCGCACCAGCCTGTTTCATCTGACAGTCTCAAGACTGGTGCCGATACCTATTCGAGCGCGATTGCGGACGCCCAAAACTACATGGATTGGGTGATCGAACAGTTCCGCCCCTATTTGAAGGGCGAGATTCTCGAAGTCGGTTTCGGCCACGGTCACTACAGCAACAGGCTCAGCCAGTTCGGCGACTATTGCGGTGTCGACCATGATCGCGAGAGCGTCGAGCATGCCAGGACCGCGATGCCCGGCCGGAAGTTTGCCGTCTGCGACATCTTGGCGCGAGAGCAACTGCGCGGACTGTTTCCGCAGGGCGTCGATGCCGTCTTCACCATCAATGTGCTCGAGCACATCGAGGACGACGCCACGGCGATCGCCAATCTTGTCGACGTGCTGAAGCCGGGAGGGCACCTCCTGATCAGCGTGCCGGCTCTGATGCTGCTCTACAACGACCTCGACCGCCTGGCGGGGCACTGCCGCCGTTACACCACGACGCGTCTGGCCGATCTGCTTGCGGATCAGCCGGTCGAACTCGTTCGGCTCAGCTACTTCAATCCGATTGGCGGATTGGGGTGGCTTGCCAATCGCCTGAAGCGGCATCAGTCGCTGAACGATGACGCCGTCAACGGGCAGATTGCGCTATTTGACAAATATATCGTGCCGCTGTCGCGGGCGCTCGATCCGCTCTCGCGAAGTTTCTTCGGGCAATCCGTCACCTGCATTGCACGTCGCCGATGATCTCAGTCGTCATTCCCGCACTCAACGAGCGCAACGGCATCGTTGAAACCATTGATCGGGCCAAGGCGGCTCTCGACGGCGCTCAGCTCACTCCCTATGAAATCGTCGTCGTCGACGATGGTTCGGTCGACGGGACTGGCGCGCTCGCCGAGGAGGCGGGGGCAAAGGTGCTCAGGCATCCCCACAACATCGGCTATGGCCGCTCGCTGAAGGATGGAATTCGCGCCGCATCCTACGATACGATCGTCATCAGCGATGCGGATGGTTCCTACCCGATGGAGGCGATCCCGGCACTGGTCGCGCGCTTTGGACAGGGTTTTGACATGGTCGTCGGCGCTCGGACCGGGCCCAACTACCGGGAGTCGATGCTGAAGTCGCCGTTGCGCGCCGTCCTGAAGGCGATCGTCGAATTCACCGCCAACCGCGACATTCCCGACATCAACTCCGGCCTTCGTGTGTTCGGCCGGCAGGTCGCCATCTCCTACTTCCAGCACGTCAGCGATCTGTTCAGCTTCACGACGTCGCTGACACTGGCCTACATGATGAACGCAAAATTCGTCGACTACGTCAACATCGACTACAAGACGCGGATCGGTCGCTCCAAGGTGAACCTGTTCCGCGACTCCGTCAGGACCCTGCAATATGTCCTGGAGGCCTGCACCTACTACAATCCGCTGAAGATCTTCGTGCTGCTGGCAATGATGTGCATGGCGCTCGCACTGGTCTCGCTGGTCGGCGGGATCATCCTGCAGCTCGTCAGTGCCTTCGTCCTGGGCGTCGGCGCGATCCTGCTCAGCATTCTCGTCGTCGCGATGGGACTGCTCGCGGTGCTCCTGAAGCAGATCATGAACCAGCGATCATGACCTTCCTGTGCGAGGGAACGCGATGTGCGGCATAGCGGGCGTCGTTCATCGTGACGGTCGCGCCGCCGACGGCCGTGCGGCGGCGGCGATGTCGGCTGCGCTGCTCCATCGTGGACCGGACGGCGAGGGCACCTGGCCAGGAACAAACGCATGCCGGACCTGAAGGATCAGACGATCAGCGATTTCGGGGAGCAATGGACCGCGTTCCGCGACAACCCCGGCTATTACGGGTCGGCAGCTCTCCTTGCCGATCTGTTCGGGCCGTTGCTCGCCCTGGATGACGTCAAGGGCAAGCGGGTCGCCGATATCGGCAGCGGCACGGGGCGCATCGTCAACATGCTGCTCGATGCCGGGGCCGGTCATGTCGTTGCGGTCGAGCCCTCCGCCGCCATGATGGTCCTGAAGGAAAACACGGCCCAGGGCGCCGACCGCGTCGCGTATTTGCAGGTGCCCGGCGATCAGTTGCCGCCCGATCTCGAACTCGACTACGTGGTTTCGATGGGCGTCCTGCATCACATCCCCGCGCCGGCGCCCGTCGTCCGCGCGGCCTACGATGCGTTGCGCCCCGGTGGACGCTGCATCGTCTGGCTCTACGGCTACGAAGGCAACGAGACCTATCTGTCGCTCGCGATTCCGCTGCGCAAGCTCACCGTTCTGCTGCCGCATCGGCTGCTCGTGGCGCTGTCCTATGGTCTGGAGTGGGTGCTGACGGCCTATATCGGGCTGTGCCGGATATTGCCGCTCCCGATGCGGTCCTACATGCGCTCGGTGCTGGCGAAGTTTCCGCGCAGCGTTCGTCGCTTGACCATCTACGACCAGCTCAATCCCGCTTACGCGAAATACTACACGCGCGCCGAGGCAGAGGCGCTGCTGTCGGATGGCGGATTCGGGGATATCAGGCTCTACCATCGCCACGGTTATAGCTGGACGGTGTCCGGCACCCGGCCGGCATGAGGTGATCCACCCTGACGTTCTTGGCGAAGGCCCGTGGCCGCCTTCGCGCAGTCAATCGATCCGGAGAAGCCATTGCCAGCTACCGACATCAAAGGCGCAGGGGCGCCGCCTACGGGCCGGCTGGCACTGGCCGCATGGACCGGCCGTCTCGCATGGCTCGGGATCTGGTTCTGGGTGGTCGCCCTCGCGCTGACGGTGCATCTCGCTTTTCTGGTGGCCTGGCCGGACCATTTCCTCCACGAGGATGGCGGCGCCTATCTGGACGAAGCGGACGCCATTCTGAAGGGCCACTATCTCGACGATGCGGGGAAGCGGCCGTACGGCGTGGCGGTCTTCCTGGTGCTGCTCTCCAAGCTGTTCGGGCCGCATATCCTGGTCTTCGTCATCGCCCAGCATCTGCTGAGCATCGGCACGGCCCTGCTCATCGCCGCGACGGTGCGCCTTGCCGGTGCGCCCCGTATCATGTCGGTGCTGGCCTTTCTGATCGCCGCGCTCTATGGGCGCACGGTTCACTACGACAACACGATTGGCGCCGAGACCATTTCCAATTTCCTGGTCAGCCTTGCGGCCTTCATCGCCGCAGGCCTCGCCTTCAGGAAATGGCCGCCGTACCTCGCTGCGGCGGCCGCAGGGGTGACCCTCGGGGCCGTCATGACCTGCCGATCGGCGGCGGTCGGACAGGCCGCCGTCATCCTGCTCTGGCTGGCCGTGGTGCTGGATGCCGGATGGGGCCGCCGACTGGCCGTGCTCGCACTGGCAAGCGGCCTTGCCACCGCCGTTTATCTGATCCCGACGGCGGTCAATTACGCGATCGGAAAGCGTTCGGTCGGCAACGAGAGCCTTGCGGTCATGGCTTTCGTTGTCGGCTATTCCGCCGACTACGACCACGGTATCTATCTCGACCGGAAAGCCAACGCGCGGGCGTTTGTCGAGAAGATGAGGGCGGCCGACACCCCGACCGGCTGGGCCGATCCGGGCGTGTATCAATGGCCCTTCCGCGCCATCCAATTGCTGCCGAAACCCGGCGATAGCCAGGCCGAGGTCGAAAAGATGGTTCGCGACATCTTCATCGAAACGCTGACCACCCCGTCGACGCTGTATCGGCATGTCACCAGGCATTTTTTGCGCGAGATGTACTTCCTGCTGTTCGATGGAAATACCGTGGCGCGGCGTGCGTCCAGTCCGCAGGGTTACGAGTACTTCGCCCAACGCGACCTGTACCCGCTCTTTGGAAGTCCGACCGGGTTCAAACGCGGGCAACTGGTTCACGACTATTACAAGCCATATTCTCGGCTGGAGGGGCGGATCCTGCCGACGCCGGATCAGTTGCAGCAGGGGCTGGATTTCCTGCTGGCGCGCGGCTACCAGCCGCGCGGGGATCGGGCCAAGCTGTGCTGCGGAGTGACCGTCTCGAGCGAGTACGATGACCTCCCAGGACCGATCCGGTGGATGTCTGCCGCGATGCTGGTCCTCGCAGTCGTCCTGCTCGCGGGCGTCGTCGGCGCACGGCTCGGATGGGCGCCGCCCTTGCCTGCGGACCTGGTGACGGGTGGCACATTGATGGTCCTGCTCGCGCTGGTCAGCGCCGCGTTTCCGGCATTCCTCATCTATGGGCTCAATCGCTATGCCTACTACGTCATCCCGTTCCTCGGCGGCGCCAGCGCCATCCTGGGGGCCGTTCTGCTCGACCGGATCCGGCTCTTGGCCGGCTCCTGGCCCTTGCGGCACGCAGGTACCTGAGGGACCGCCCGGCCGCCGAGGCGGCACAGGTGGCGCGAAAATAGCATTGCCGTCCCGCGATCCCTTCGGTTGAATTTGCTCCATCAGAAGGGCATGTTTGGAGAATCTTCTTACGCGGAGGTCGGAACGGGAGATGAGAAAGCCGGTCGTCGGCGTGATCGGGAACGCCCATCGCGTCGAAAATCGATTTCAGGTCCAGATGGTCGGCGAGCGTAATCTGCGCGCCGTGGCCGAGGTTTCCGGCGGCCTGCCGGTGATGTTCGCGGGCTCGCCCGACATCACCGATATCGCGGCGTTGCTCGATACCGTCGACGGCGTCATCCTCACCGGCGCCCGCGCCAACGTGCACCCGACCCGTTTCAACGTCGACCCCTGCGAGAAGCACGAGCCCTACGACATCCACCGCGACGAGGTGGCGCTGGCGCTCTCGGTGGCCTGCGTGGCCCGCGGTATCCCGCTGTTCGGCATCTGCCGCGGCCTGCAGGAGATGAACGTCGCCTTCGGCGGGTCGCTGCACCCCGAGATCCGCGAAATCCCTGGCCGGATGAACCACCGCATGCCCAGGCTCGAGAACGGCGAGATCCATCCCGACCCGACCGTGGTGTTCGCCGATCGTCACGACGTCGAGCTGACGCCCGGCGGCGCGTTCGCAACGCTGCTCGGCTGTGAGCGGATCCGGGTCAATTCGCTGCATGGTCAGGGCATCCTGGAGCCTGGCAAACGCGTGTTCGTCGAAGGCATCGCTGAGGACGGCACCATCGAGGCGATCCGGATCGCCGAAGCCCCGACCTTTGCGCTCGGCGTGCAATGGCACGCCGAATACGATCCGCAGCGCAATCCGATCAACCGCAAGCTGTTCGAGGCGTTCGGCGAAGCGCTGGTGGAGCGGCAGCGCGCGGCGGCGTAGATCACTTTCTTGTCCCGGACAGGCGAAGCGCGGATCCGGGACCCACGCCGGCCGGAGGTCCTCCTGGGTGATGGTTCGTTTGGCGGACAGTCTGGCCTAGTTTCTGGCTCGTATGAACGCTTGCATCTCTTCCGGCGTGAGCTTGCCATCCTTGTTGCTGTCCATCGCCTTGAAAATCCGCTCGTGGGCTGCCTGAAACTCTGCCAACGAGATGGCTCCGTCACCGTCGGCGTCCATCAGCGCGAACATCATGCGGAACATGATCGGAGGCCCCATCGCGTCCACGCCCATCGTGCTGCGACCCTTCATAGCGTTACCCATCATGCCTCCACCACCCATCATGCCTTGTCGCTCTCCGGACTGGCTTGCGGGGGGCGTCGTTTGCGCGGGCGTCGACACTTGGTCCGATCCCGGATGATGGCCCTCGTGATCAGATGCCGTCTGAGCGAATGCGGGATGGTTCAGGGCAGCAAACAACAGCGCCGCAGCAATGGTTGGACGTCGCATGGTTGTCCCTCCGACGTTGATCCGAAATCCCGACGATGCCGATCCGGACCGGGTTCGGCTTGAGGCAGATCAATATGGCGGGTAGGGAACGCCGCTCGGTTTCGAGGATGTCTGCGGTCCTGTGCTACGCCATCATTTGCCGCGAGGCAGCATGCGGTTCAGCGTATTGTCGCGAAAAACAACATGATGGATCAGAGCTGCGCCGGCATGAAAGAACGCGACGAATACAAGCGCGTGGGCTGCAATTTCGTGGATCTCCTTGACCGAATGGGCAAAGGCTCGATCTCGTATCCATGGCGATGAGATTTCGTAGATGCCGAGCAGCGGCAACGCCTCGCCACGCGCAAACTGCGTGACGATCCCGGCGATGGGAACGACAGCGAGCAAGGCGTAGAGCGCATAGTGAAAAAGACGGGCGGTTGGGTCGGCGAAGGCGCCAAGCCATCTGCGGAATTCGTTTGGCTCGGGAGGCGGCGGCGGAACGGCCGCCCTCCACGCCACGCGCATGATCAGCGCGGCCAGGATCAACAGGCCGGCGGAAACATGAACGAGCAGGCCCGTCTCGCGAGCGCCACCCTTGGGCAAGTCATCGCCAAATATGCCGAGCGTCCACGCAACGATCACCAGGACCGCCGTCGCCCAGTGGAAGAACTGGGGAACGGTCCCGTATCGGTCGGGCGAATTCGTCAATTGTGCCTCCGTTGATCTTCGATCCGGTAGCGCGGGCCAGCCCTTCGAGGACCAATGCATCAGAAAATTCGCTGCGACTCTTTGATCCGCCTCATGGCGCGACCTGTTTCTTGCGCGAGGCGGCATCTCGGTAATCGGGCGAGGGCTGAATTTTGCGACCCCTGAGGCGAGTTCCATCCCGGGCGAGCAAGTTGCCATGCTCGGTCGAACACCCTTGGTGCGCGGCTACGCGGCTCGCTCCATCCGCCGCGCGCGATAGGCCTGCGGTGACATCAGGGTCAGCTTGCGGAACGCCTTGCGAAAGCTGCTCTCGTCCTCGTAGCCGGCCGTGCGTGCGATGGTCTTGACCGGCTGCGTCGTCGTCTCCAGCAGCGTGCGCGCGTGCTCGACGCGGCGGCGCGTGATGAAGGCTTGCGGCGGTTCGTGCGTGAGCTCCTGAAACTTCCGGTTCAGCGTGCGCTCGCTGAGGCCGAGCGCGCCGGCGAGGCGCTTGACCGTCATCGGCCGCTTGCCGGTGCGGCGAACCAGCAGGTCGGCCCTGGTCAGCAACGGGTCCTGCGACAGCAAATAGCCGACGGGCATGAAGATCGACTGGCTGCGCTGCGCGGTGTCGATCACGACGTAGTCCGCGCAGAGTTTTGCGATCTGCTTGCCGTCGACCATCTCGATCAGCCGGAGCAGGAGGTCGACCCACGACATCGGTCCGGCCGCGCAGACGATGCGGTCCGCCACGGTGATGACGGCGTCGGCGGCAAGGTCGATCGTGGGGTGGCGCTGCCGCAACTCGCCTTGCAGCCACCAGGTGATGGTTGCGCGGCGGTTGTCGAGCAGGCCCGCCCCCGCAAGCAGGAACACGCCGCTGCAGAACGCGCCGATCAGCCGGCCATTCGCGTGCTGCTGCCGGAGCCAGGCACCGGCACGGGCATATTGCGGTTGCAGGCGCTCGGCAGTGACGTGATCGACGAGGTTGCCGGGGACGATGATCGCATCATGGCGAGCGCGTCCGCCGATCGCGCCGTCGACCGCGACCATCTGGCCGCCGCCGGCACGCACGGCCTTGCCGTCGAGCGAGAGCGTCTCCCAGGCGAAGCGCGTTTTCGCGCCGCTCTGCTGCATCACGTGGTTGGCGAGCGACAGGATGTCGGCGACGCCCGAGATCGCCGAATGCATGCAACCTTCCAGCGCCAGAATTGCGAGCTTCATGGGACCTCCGGGGGTGATGCCGCGATCCTATCCGATCGGCACGGATGGCGCGTGGCGGAAATTGCCCGATCTCTGTCTTGTCCGCCACTGCCGTCCGGGCGGTGTCAGGTCCAATCTCGCTCCGTCGTCACACGACATGACCGGAGAGAGACATGCCTTACATCACCATTTCCACCGTTCGCGGCATTCTGGATGCCGCGCAGAAGAAGACCCTGCTCGAACGCGTCACCGACCTCCTGGTCGAGGTCGAAGGGCAGGGCAACCCGGAATTCCGCCGCAACGTCTGGGTCAGGATCGAGGAGCAGGAGCCCTCGCACTGGTCGCTCGGCGGCATGCAGCCGACCAGCGAGATCATCGCGAGCACGTTCGGCACGATCGGGGCGGACGGGGTGCGGGTCGGGCGGCTGAAGACGTAGCCAGAGGGTGAGGCGAAGTCCATGCTGGTCCCAGGTCTGCAAGATGGGCTTCGTCTCGCTATGCCGCGACATCAGCAGCGGGCGCGGTCTTCACGCGATGTTCCCAATATGGGAATATCGTTTCGTGCGGATCATCAAACAATCCACGCTGGCCAAATTCGCCGCAGCAAACCCCAAGGCGAAGCCCGCGATCGCCCGATGGGTCAAGCTCGTCAGGGCCGCCGGATGGGCTTCGATGAATGAGATTCAGACGACTGTACCGGGAGTTGTCGTTCTGAACGGCGAGCGGGCCCGTTTTGAAATCGCGGGCGGCAGTTTTCCCCTGATCGTGGCATTCGCGTTCAAGCACCAGATTGCGTTCATCAAATTCACCGGTACGCATGCAGAGTACGACAAGATCGATGCGTTGACGGTTGCGATGTACTGAGGGAAGAACCATGGAAATCCATCCCATTCGGACAGAGGCGGACTATGATGCTGCTGTCGCTGAAATCGAACGGCTCTGGGGGGCGGAGCCCGGGACTGATGATGGCGACAAGCTCGATATTCTCGCAACGCTCGTTGAGAAGTACGAGACCTCACATTGGCCGATCGATGTGCTGCGTCTCGACCCGATCGATATGCTGAACTATCTGATCGACGAAGGCGGACACACTCAAGCAGAACTCGCGGAGCTATTGGGGTCGCGCTCGCGTGCGTCCGAGATCTTGAACAGAAGACGCGCGCTGACGGTCGAGATGATCTTTCGGATCAGCGAGGCCTGGAAAGTGCCTGCCGAACTCCTGGTCAAGCCGTATCGGTTGAATGCGGTTTAGCATTTGGGATGGTCCTCGCTTCAGCGAAACCCGTCGTTTTCTTGCGAGGGCGACACCGCTCGATGGCGAGAAAGTCCCGCTAAGTCTTCTCGGAGAGAAACCCATCGAGCGCGTTTCAATCCGCTCGGACACAGGAGGCCTGTCGATTTCGTTTCCTGGCAATGTCGTCCTGGAAGTTCTCAACATGTCGTCTGTTTACGAGGGATGGCAGAAGGGCATTCCGGGGCTATCCATCATTGCGACCGGAGGCGGAGAATTAGCTAGCGATCATCGCCAAGAAGCACGAGCATTAGTCTCACAAAACGAAAAGGCGCCTCCTTTCGGAAGCGCCTTTTGCTTGTCGCAGTCGGTTTGGGCCGCTTAGCCCGAATAGTACATCTCGAACTCGACCGGGTGCGGGGTCATCTCGAAGCGGGCGACTTCCGTCATCTTCAGCTCGATATAAGCATCGATGAAGTCGTCGTCGAACACGCCGCCGTTCTTGAGGAAGCCGCGGTCCTTGTCGAGGTTTTCCAGCGCCTCGCGCAAGCTGCCGCACACCGTCGGGATCTGCTTGAGCTCTTCCTTCGGCAGGTCGTAGAGGTCCTTGTCCATCGCCGGACCGGGATCGATCTTGTTCTTGATGCCGTCGAGGCCGGCCATCAGCATCGCGGCGAAGCCGAGATAGGGATTGGCGAGCGGATCGGGGAAACGCACCTCGACGCGCTTGGCCTTCGGCGAAGCGGTGTAGGGGATGCGGCAGGAGGCCGAACGGTTGCGCGCGGAATAGGCGAGCAGCACGGGGGCCTCATAGCCCGGGACCAGACGCTTGTAGGAGTTGGTCGACGGGTTGGTGAAGGCGTTGATCGCCTTGGCGTGCTTGATGATGCCGCCGATGTAGTGGAGGCAGGTCTCGGACAGGTCGGCGTATTTGTTGCCGGCGAACACCGGCTTGCCGTCCTTCCAGATCGACTGGTGCACGTGCATGCCCGAGCCGTTGTCGCCGAAGACCGGCTTCGGCATGAAGGTGGCGGTCTTGCCGTAGATGTGCGCGACCTGGTGGATGCAGTACTTGTAGATCTGCATGTGGTCGGCCATCAGCGTCAGCGTGTCGAACTTCATGCCGAGCTCGTGCTGGGCGGAGGCGACCTCGTGATGGTGCTTCTCGACCTTGACGCCCATCTTTGCCATGGCGCCGAGCATCTCGGAACGCATGTCCTGCACCGAGTCCTGCGGCGGGACCGGGAAATAGCCGCCCTTGGTGCGGACGCGGTGGCCGAGATTGCCGCCTTCGTATTCGGTGTCGGAGTTGGTCGGCAGCTCCGAGGAGTCGAGGCGGAAGCCGGTGCTGTAGGGGTTGGCGGAGAACCGCACGTCGTCGAACACGAAGAACTCGGCTTCGGGGCCGACGAACACGCTGTCGCCCACGCCCATCGACTTCACCATGGCCTCGGCCTTCTTGGCGATGCCGCGGGGGTCGCGGTTGTAGGGCTCGCCGGTGGTCGGCTCGAGCACGTCGCAGGTGATGACCATCGTGGTCTCGGCGAAGAACGGATCGATCGTCGCGGTCACCGGATCGGGCATCAGGCACATGTCGGACTCGTTGATCGCCTTCCAACCGGCAATCGAGGAGCCGTCGAACATCGTCCCTTCGGCGAAAATGTCCTCGTCGATCATGCTGATGTCGAACGTGACGTGCTGCCACTTGCCGCGCGGATCGGTGAAGCGCAGGTCGACGTACTTAACGTCGTTGTCCTTGATCGATTTCAGGACGTCTTTGGCGGTCTTCATGCATACCCCTTTTGGCTCTGCGGGACGGTTTCCAGATGAGCAAAATTATTCTCGCTTTTCGGCGAGTTTTGCGCGACCGCACAAACGAAATCAGGCCGCCGAAGCAGCCTATTTCTTGTCAGAGTGTCGCAAAACGCGGGATAGCACCCGGCTCAGATAGCGTCCAGCCCGGATTCGCCGGTTCGGATGCGGATCGCCTCTTCGATGTTGGAGACGAAGATCTTGCCGTCGCCGATGCGCCCGGTCTGCGCGGCGCGGCGGATCGCATCGATCGCCCGCTCGACCAGATCGTCGCCGATCACGATCTCGATTTTCACCTTGGGCAGGAAGTCGACGATGTATTCTGCGCCGCGGTAGAGCTCGGCGTGACCCTTCTGCCGGCCAAAGCCCTTGGCTTCGGTGACGGTAATGCCTTGCAGGCCGACTTCCTGAAGCGCTTCCTTCACCTCGTCGAGCTTGAATGGCTTGATGATGGCTTCGATTTTCTTCACTGCGCGCCTCCCGGCCTTTCGATCAAATAGCAACGTCTTCGTCAGGATGCGCTTTTCTTAACGCACGATCTTGTCTTCGCAATGCCGGGATCCCTGACGAGACCGGCAACGTCGGCCGGCCACACCCTGATAAAATGCCAGTGAGCACGACGAACCGAAGCGGCTTCCTCGAAAGCAGGGTCTATGCCAAGTTGCAAATGCCCTGATTATTGGAGCGTTATCAGCCTTTTAACGAGCATCCCTGATAGGTGGCGCCGACCGGCACAAAATACCTAAGACTACGAAATAGGCAATCGGTTCAATATGTGTGCAGATCGTCGTTCCGGTCACCTCATCGGCACGGAAGATGCCTGTTGAAAAGGCGTTTGGACAGGGAAGTGGCATGGAAGTTCTGACCAATGCTGAAATGCAGCGCGCCGACCAGCTCAGCATCGCGGCAGGCACGCCCGGCTTCAAGCTGATGCTCAGCGCCGGCCAGGCGGTCGCGGAGGCGGCCAATGCGCTGGCGGAGGAGGGACCGATCCTGATCGTCGCCGGTCCCGGCAACAATGGCGGCGACGGTTTTGTTGCAGCGGCCGAGCTCGCCGCCCAGGGCCGCGAGGTCTCGGTGATCCTGATGTGCGAGCGCGACCAGCTTCAGGGCGATGCGGCCTCCGCGGCGCGCGGCTGGAAGCTCCCGGTGCTGCCGTTCAACCCGCAGGCGATCGGAAAGCCCGCTTTGATCATCGATGCGCTGTTCGGCGCAGGCCTCAGCCGTCCCGTCGACGGCGAGGCGCGTGCGATGATCGAGGCGATCAATTCCAACAGCGCGCCCGTGCTGGCGGTCGATCTGCCGAGCGGCATCAACGGCACCAATGCGGCGGTGATGGGCGCGGCCGTGAACGCCACCGAAACCGTCACCTTCTTCCGCAAGAAGCCGGCGCATCTGCTCTTGCCCGGCCGGATGCATTGCGGCCGGGTGCGCGTCGCCGACATCGGCATCGAGGCTCAGGTGCTGGACGAGATCGCGCCGCAGATCTTCGAGAACGATCCGGATTTCTGGGGCGCCGCCTTTCCGGTGCCGCGCATCGACGGCCACAAATACGCACGCGGGCATGTGCTCGCGATCTCCGGCGATGCCGCCGCCACCGGTGCGGCGCGGCTCGCCGCGCGCGGCGCGCTGCGCGCAGGCGCGGGTCTGGTGACGCTGGCGAGCCCGCGCGATGCGCTTGCGATCAATGCCGCCGCGCTGACTGCGGTGATGGTTCGTCCCGTGGACACCGCGATCGAGTTCGGCGAGCTGCTCGGCGACAAGCGCTACAACACCTGCGTGATCGGCCCGGGCGCCGGCATTGGGGATCGCACCTGCGACATGGTTCACACCGCGCTCACGGCGCAGCGGCACCTGGTGCTGGACGCCGATGCGCTGACGAGCTTTGCCGCGACGCCCGAGCGCCTGTTTGAATCGATCAAATCCTCGCAGGACAATGCGGTGGTGCTGACGCCGCACGAGGGCGAGTTTCCGCGCCTGTTCTCCGATCTCAGCAACAAACATCCGGGCCGCTCGAAGTTCGAGCGCGTGCGCGTCGCCGCCGAGCGCTGCGGCGCGGTCGTGCTGTTGAAAGGACCTGACACCACGATCGCCGCGCCCGACGGCCGTGTCACCATCGCCGCCAACGCGCCGCCCTGGCTCGCCACCGCCGGCGCTGGCGACGTGCTCGCCGGCATCATTGCGGGGCTGCTGGCGCAAGGCGTGCCGGCGTTCGAGGCGGCCAGCATCGCCGTGTGGATGCATGGCGAAGCGGGAAGCGAGGCAGGGCCGGGGCTGATCGCCGAAGATCTCACTGAAACGCTGCCGGCGGTGCACCGGCGGATCTATAGCGCGCTCGGGGTCGAATACTGAGCGTTCACTCCACCGCGTACCAGCGCACCAGCCGCGGTGCGGCCCAGTCGGTCGCAACGGATTCCATCAGCCATCGCCCGGGGGAGGTCGCCGCGAAGGCGATGCGCTGGGTCTGGCCGGGCTCGATTGCGAGCGTGTCGAGCCAATAGGGCTTCCAGCCATCGTCGAGCTTGTCGAGCAGGCGGAAATGGTGGCCGTGGAGATGAAAGACGGTGGTAACCGGCGCGGGGTTCTTGAGCGCCAGCGCGATCGTGCGGCCCGCCTTGGCGCGGAAGGCGGGGGCGGAGCCGGTGGAGAAGCTTGCGGGCCGGATCCACCCGGCTTCGGGCGCACCGAGCGCGACATCGAACCGCATGGCCCCCTTCAGATCGAGCTTCTCGGGCAGGTCATTCGAAGGAAGTGGCTGCAGCATCGGCGCGCGCCGTTCCCGCGCCCGTTCGCCGGAAATGGTGAGACTGCCGACACGGCGCGCCTCCTTGCCGTCATGCAGCAGGAATGGGGCCGATGTGGCCGCATCCACGACCGCGTCGGCGCGCGCGCCGGGGGCCAGCACCAGGGCGCCGTTGCGCGCCGGGAACGGTTCGGCCGGCTGTCCGTCGAGGGCGATCATCCGGACGTCGTGGTTTTCCAATTTGATCGCCAGAACAGACCGTTGCGAGCCGTTGATGAAGCGCAGCCGCAGCCGTTCGCCGGCGGAGGTTGAGAGTTCGAATGAAGGCTGCCCGTTGATGGTATAGAGCGGTGTCGTGTCCTTCGGTTCGCGGCCGGGGGGAAGCGCGGTCC
This sequence comes from Bradyrhizobium sp. Bra64, assembly GCF_024519875.1. NCBI lineage: Bacteria > Pseudomonadati > Pseudomonadota > Alphaproteobacteria > Hyphomicrobiales > Nitrobacteraceae > Bradyrhizobium > Bradyrhizobium sp. Bra64. The sequence continues at coordinate 205,209 of NZ_JALJRD010000005.1, forward strand.
CGTCCTGCCTCACGCGCCATTCCTCGATCAAAAGGACCACGTCACGATCGACGGCGACCCGGTCCGACTCGGCGGCGATGATCGGAAGCGGACGCGCGGGATGCTTCAGGCCGTCCTCGAAGAGACGGAAGTCGGCCAGCAGGGTTCCCGCATTTGTTATTGAAATAATTGATGTTTCAGTCGCATCCGGTGCGGTCGGCGCGCGCCCTCTGAGCGGGTCTGCCGCGGTCGGGCCATTGAGGCCGTACCAGACTGGGGCAAGCGGCACAGGTAACTCATTGCGGAAGACCACCTCGCAACGGTCGCCGCGCTTGAGACGGACATTCCCAAGGTGACTTACTGCGGCCAGCTCCCAAATCGGTGTAGCCGGCTGACCCGGCGTCAGAACCAGAGTTGCCGGCCTCGCCTGAAGGGCGAGCTGGGCGGTTACGAGCGGGGCTGCGCCGCCGGCCATCAGCCCGGCCGCCGAGGCGGCAAATCCGGCGCCAAATCCGGCGCCAAGGCCGGTCAAAACCTCGCGCCTCGTCGGGTCGAAGATCCGCGTTTTCATGCGGCGATCCGGACCACGCCGCGCTGGATAAGTCCAGTCGCCATGCCTACTTGATGCCTGCCTCGATCAGGCCATTTTTTTGCTGCGAACAGGCGGGCACATGCTATAAGCCCGCCGCCCGCGGCATCGCGGCCGGTCTTGATGCAAATTACGCGGGCGTGGCGGAACTGGTAGACGCGCTGGATTTAGGTTCCAGTGACGAAAGTTGTGGGGGTTCGAGTCCCTCCGCCCGCACCAAGCGCTTTCAGCGTTTGCACGGATTACGAGGGCCTGCTTCGGCGCGGATGTTTGTCCGCCTGAAGCCGGTCCGATCAACCGCCGGCGTTGAGGCGTTTGCCTCGCGCCGGATCGATTAATGACAGCGTCCCGACGCATGCGCGCCGGGACCGAACGAGAAGAAGATTGGACGCCATGCAGGTCACAGAAACCCTCTCGGAAGGTTTGAAGCACGAGTTCAAGATCAGCGTTCCCGCGTCTGATCTCGACGCCAAGGCCGGGGCCAAGCTCGTCGACCTCAAGGACAAGGTCCGCATCAACGGCTTCCGTCCCGGCAAGGTGCCGGTCACGCACCTGAAGAAGGTCTATGGCCGCTCGGTGATGGCCGAGACCATCGACCAGACCATCCGCGACACCAACACGCAGCTGTTCTCCGAGCGCGGCTTCCGCCTTGCGACCGAGCCCAAGATCACGATGCCGACCGAGCAGGCCGAGGTCGAGGAGCTGCTGAACGGCAAGACTGATCTGACCTATACGGTCGCGATCGAGGTGGTGCCGTCGATCGCGCTCGCCGACTTCAAGACCTTCGAGGTCGAGAAGCCCGTCGTCGACGTCACCGACGCCGACGTCGACGAGGCGATCAAGCGGATCGCCGATTCGAATCGCGGCTATGCCGCCAAGGGCGAGGGCGCCAAGGCCGAATCGGGTGACCGCGTCACCGTCGCCTTCAAGGGCACCATCAACGGCGAAGCCTTCGAGGGCGGTACCGGCGACGGCATCCAGGTCGTGATCGGCTCCAACACGTTCATCCCCGGCTTCGAGGAGCAACTCGTCGGTGTCGCCGCGGGCGAGACCCGCACGCTGAAGGTGTCGTTCCCCAAGAACTACATGAACGACAAGCTCGCTGGCCAGCCGGCCGAATTCGAGACCACCGCGACGCTGATCGAGGCGCCGCAGGATCTCGCGATCGACGACGAGTTCGCCAAGACGCTCGGCCTGGAATCGCTGGACAAGCTGAAGGAAGCGGCGCGCGAGCGTCTCTCCGCCGAGTTCACGACCGCGACGCGCCAGCGCGTCAAGCGCGCGCTGCTCGACCGCCTCGACGAGGCGCATCGCTTCGAGGCACCGCCCTCGCTGGTCGACGAGGAGTTCAATCTGATGTGGAACTCGGTGAAGGCCGAGATGGACTCCGCCGGCAAGACCTTTGCCGACGAAGACACCACTGAGGACGCCGCCAAGGAAGAGTACCGCAAGATCGCCGATCGCCGCGTGCGGCTCGGTCTCGTGCTCTCCGAGATCGGGGAGAAGAACAAGATCACCGTGACCGACGACGAGGTCGGCCGCGCCGTGATCGAGCGCGCGCGCTCGATGCCCGGCCGCGAGAAGGAGGTCTGGGACTATTACCGCAGCAACGCCCAGGCGTTGGCCCAGCTTCGTGCACCGATCTATGAGGACAAGGTCGTCGACTTCATCCTCGAGCTTGCCAAGGTGACCGAGAAGAAGGTCTCGCGCGAGGACCTCTACAAGGACGACGAAGCGGAAAAGACCGCAGCCTGAAGGGTTTGAGAACGTCTTCCATTAAGAATGATCAGCGAAGAGGTCGAGCTAGCCAGATGGTTGGCTGGGCCTCTTTGCACGAATCAGCTTCAAGTGCTTCACCGATTAAGCCTTAATTCGCTCCGCACTTGTCAGGCGCGAATTGGGCTATATCTGTCGCTACGCCCTCTCGTTCTACAAGTTCCTGCATCACGGGACGTCCATCGGCCTTCCGGCAGATCCAGCCACGACTGGCAGCCAAGACTGGCGATGTCCGCCTCTTAAAACCCTAGGTGACTCATGCGCGATCCGGTTGAAACCTACATGAACCTCGTGCCCATGGTGGTCGAGCAGACCAACCGTGGCGAGCGCGCCTACGACATTTTCTCGCGGCTTCTGAAAGAGCGCATCATCTTCCTGACCGGACCGGTCGAGGACGGCATGTCGACGCTGATCGTCGCTCAGCTCCTGTTCCTCGAAGCGGAAAACCCGAAGAAGGAAATCTCGATGTACATCAACTCGCCGGGCGGCGTGGTGACGTCGGGCCTCGCGATCTACGACACCATGCAGTTCATCCGTCCGCCGGTCTCGACGCTCTGCACGGGGCAGGCGGCCTCGATGGGGTCGCTGCTGCTCGCCGCCGGCGAGAAGGACATGCGCTTCTCGCTGCCGAACGCGCGCATCATGGTGCACCAGCCCTCCGGCGGCTTCCAGGGCCAGGCCACCGACATCATGCTGCACGCGCAGGAAATCCTGAACCTGAAGAAGCGGCTCAACGAGATCTACGTGAAGCACACCGGCCAGACCTACAAGGCGATCGAGGATGCGCTGGAACGCGACAAGTTCCTCACCGCGGCCGACGCCAAGGAGTTCGGCTTGGTCGACAAGGTCATCGACAAGCGCGCCGAGGAACCGGCGTCGGCGAAGACCCCGTAGCATTACCGGCGATGCAACAGCGATCCCCGGCATGGCAGGGGATCGTCAGGGCCGCGTTCACGTTAAGGGCGCATCCGCTGGGCGCGAAAAGCAGTTTTGCGCCCTGTGACAGGCAGAAAGTTCTGCTTTCGTGCTTGTTTTTCGTGTCAATCCAGCAACGCCGGGGTGATTTCGGTCACTTCGTCCGTACCAAGACCTGAAATCACGGTATTGTCACGGGTAGCCGGCGAACCCCGATTAGCGAATTCTTGATAGTCGGGTGACAGCATGGTTGGCTACGATCGATCGGCTATGATCGCGGAGAATCGAGTGACCGTGATTCGCACGGGATATAACGCGTAGGGTCTTTTTTGGTACGGAATTTGCTCTATTTAAACTTCATCCCGGCCGTCGTGTCGGAATGGAGCGATCGAGCGGAACGGGATCGAACCGCGGACGGAGACATGAATGAGTAAGGTCGGCACGAGCGACTCCAAGAACACGCTATATTGCTCGTTCTGCGGCAAGAGCCAGCACGAAGTCCGCAAACTGATCGCGGGTCCCACGGTCTTCATCTGCGACGAGTGCGTCGAGCTCTGCATGGACATCATTCGCGAGGAGAACAAGTCCTCGCTGGTGAAGTCGCGCGACGGGATTCCGACGCCGAAGGAAATCTGCAAGGTGCTGGACGATTACGTCATCGGCCAGAGCCATGCGAAGAAGGTTCTCTCGGTCGCGGTGCACAATCACTACAAGCGCCTCAACCACCAGACCAAGCACAACGACGTCGAGCTCGCGAAGTCGAACATCCTGCTGATCGGTCCGACCGGTTCGGGCAAGACGCTGCTCGCGCAGACGCTCGCCCGCATCCTGGACGTGCCCTTCACGATGGCCGATGCGACGACGCTGACCGAAGCCGGCTATGTCGGTGAGGACGTCGAGAATATCATCCTGAAGCTGCTGCAGGCCGCCGACTACAATGTCGAGCGTGCCCAGCGCGGCATCGTCTATATCGACGAAATCGACAAGATCAGCCGCAAGTCCGACAACCCCTCGATCACGCGCGACGTGTCGGGTGAGGGCGTGCAGCAGGCGCTGCTCAAGATCATGGAAGGCACGGTGGCTTCGGTCCCGCCGCAGGGCGGCCGCAAGCATCCGCAGCAGGAATTCCTGCAGGTCGACACCACCAATATCCTGTTCATCTGCGGCGGCGCGTTTTCGGGCCTGGAGAAGATCATCTCCGCCCGCGGACGGTCGACCTCGATCGGTTTCGCCGCCCAGGTGCTGGCGCCGGAGGACCGTCGTACCGGCGAGATCTTCCGTCACGTCGAGCCAGAGGATCTGTTGAAGTACGGCCTGATCCCCGAATTCGTCGGCCGTCTGCCCGTGGTCGCGACGCTGGAGGATCTGGACGAGACGTCGCTCAAGAAGATCCTGGTCGAGCCGAAGAACGCGCTGGTGAAGCAATACCAGCGGCTGTTCGAGATGGAGAATATCGAGCTGACGTTCGCCGACGAGGCGCTTGGCGCGGTTGCCCGCAAGGCGATCGAGCGCAAGACCGGCGCGCGCGGACTGCGTTCGATCCTCGAGGCGATCCTGCTCGAGACCATGTTCGACCTGCCGGGCCTCGAAGGTGTGGAAGAAGTCGTGATTTCGCGCGAAGTCGTGGAAGGAACGGCGCGTCCGCTCTACATCTACGCCGATCGGTCCGATCGCGCCGTCGAGAATGCCAGCGCCTGATCTGCGGCGCTGGAACGCTCCAATCGCCTCATCATTCGAGGGCTGCGGAAGGTATCTCCGCAGCCGGTGTTGCGTCGCTTATTTGCGTGCGTAAGCGCCTGATGGCGCGCGTCTTTCAATGACTTGACACCCCCCGGGGCGATAGCCACCTAATGTCGGCGGCGAGCGAGCATTCTCTTCAAGATTCGCCTCAGTTCCGATCCGGCAAGCCGGTCCAACTCGAAAAGGACCGACCGGTTCTGCGGATCACCTCGGCACCTTGTGGCGGTTGCGCATGAGCATGGCGGACTGCGTGCAAGGGGGCAAAGCAAAAGGAAAAGGCCATGACCAATCCAAAACCCAGGCCAACCATCGTCCATGGCGAAACGCACGCCTATCCCGTGCTGCCGCTGCGCGACATCGTCGTCTTCCCGCACATGATCGTTCCGCTCTTCGTCGGCCGCGAGAAGTCGATCCGCGCGCTCGAAGAGGTGATGAAGAACGACGCGCTGATCATGCTCGCGACTCAGAAGAATGCGTCCGACGATGATCCGGCCCCCGATGCGATTTACGAGACCGGTACGCTTGCCAGCGTGCTGCAGCTCTTGAAGCTTCCCGACGGCACCGTGAAGGTGCTGGTCGAAGGGCTCGAGCGTGCGCGCGTGCAGAAATACACCGATCGCGCCGACTATTACGAAGCGACCGCAATTGCGCTCGCCGACACCGATGCGAAGTCGGTCGAAGCGGAGGCCATGGCACGCTCGGTCGTGTCCGACTTCGAGAGCTATGTGAAGCTCAACAAGAAGATCTCGGCCGAGGTCGTCGGCGTCGTGCAGGCGATCACCGATTTCGCCAAGCTCGCCGATACCGTCGCCTCGCATCTCGCCGTCAAGATCGCGGATCGGCAAGGCATCCTGGAGACGCTGTCGGTCACTCAGCGCCTGGAGAAGGTGCTGGGCCTGATGGAGAGCGAGATCTCGGTGCTCCAGGTCGAGAAGCGGATCCGCTCGCGCGTCAAGCGCCAGATGGAGAAGACCCAGCGCGAGTACTATCTCAACGAGCAGATGAAGGCGATCCAGAAGGAGCTCGGCGACGACGATGGTCGCGACGAGCTCGCCGATCTCGAAGAGAAGATCTCCAAGACCAAGCTCTCCAAGGAAGCGCGCGAAAAGGCGCAGCATGAACTGAAGAAGCTGCGTCAGATGTCGCCGATGTCCGCGGAAGCGACCGTCGTGCGCAACTACCTGGATTGGCTGCTGTCGATCCCGTGGAACAAGAAGTCCAAGGTCAAGAAGGACCTGGAATCGGCGCAGGCCGTCCTGGACTCCGATCACTACGGGCTCGAGAAGGTCAAGGAACGTATCGTCGAGTATCTCGCGGTGCAGTCGCGCGCCAACAAGCTGACGGGCCCGATCCTGTGCCTCGTCGGGCCTCCCGGCGTCGGCAAGACCTCGCTCGGCAAGTCGATCGCGAAGGCGACGGGGCGCGAATTCGTGCGCGTCTCGCTCGGCGGCGTGCGCGACGAGGCCGAGATCCGCGGTCACCGCCGCACCTATATCGGCTCGATGCCCGGCAAGATCATCCAGTCGATGCGCAAGGCGAAGTCGTCCAATCCGCTGTTCCTGCTGGACGAGATCGACAAGATGGGCGCCGATTTCCGCGGCGATCCGTCCTCGGCGCTGCTCGAGGTCCTCGACCCCGAGCAGAACGCGACCTTCAACGACCACTATCTCGAGGTCGACTACGATCTGTCCAGCGTGATGTTCATCACGACCGCGAATACGCTCAATATTCCCGGCCCCCTGATGGACCGCATGGAGATCATCCGGATCGCGGGCTACACCGAGAACGAGAAGGTCGAGATCGCGCGCAAGCATCTGATCCCGAACGCGGTGTCAAAGCACGGCCTGGACTCCAAGGAGTTCTCGATCGACGACGACGCGCTGCTGCTTCTGATCCGCCGCTACACCCGCGAAGCGGGCGTGCGCAACCTGGAGCGTGAGCTCTCCACACTCGCCCGCAAGGCGGTGAAGGAGCTGATGATCTCCAAGAAGAAGTCGGTCAAGGTCACCGAGAAGTCTCTCGAAGAGCTTCTGGGCGTGCCGAAGTACCGCTACGGCGAGATCGAGAGCGAGCCGCAGGTCGGCATCGTCACCGGCCTTGCCTGGACCGATGTCGGCGGCGAGCTGCTGACCATCGAGGGCGTCATGATGCCCGGCAAGGGCAAGATGACGGTCACGGGCAATCTGCGCGACGTCATGAAGGAATCGATCTCGGCGGCGGCGTCCTACGTCCGCTCGCGCGCGATCGTCTACGGCATCGAGCCGCCGCTGTTCGACCGCCGCGACATCCACGTGCACGTGCCGGAAGGCGCGACGCCGAAGGACGGTCCGTCCGCGGGTGTCGCCATGGCCACCGCGATCATCTCGGTCATGACCGGCATCCCGGTCCGCCATGATGTCGCGATGACCGGCGAGATCACGTTGCGCGGCCGCGTGCTGCCGATCGGCGGCCTGAAGGAGAAGCTGCTGGCTGCTGCCCGCGGCGGCATCAAGACGGTGCTGATCCCCGAGGACAACGCCAAGGATCTCACGGAGATTTCCGATGCGATCAAGGGCGGCATGGAGATCATCCCGGTCTCCCGTCTCGACGACGTCGTCGCCAGGGCGCTGGTGAAGAAGCCGGTGCCGATCGTCTGGGAAGAAGACACCAAGGTGACGGTGAAGCCCGACGGCGACGAAGCCGCCGGCGGCCTGACCGCTCACTAAGCTCCATCGAAAGATGATAAAACGGCGCCTTCGGGCGCCGTTTTTGTTTTGGGGCAGGGAGCGGCGGACAAGGGGACGAGGACGATGCAGATCGACGGGCAATGCCATTGCGGGCGGATCACCTTTGAAGCCGAGATCGACCCCGAAGCGGTCTCGGTCTGCCATTGCCGGGACTGCCAGACCCTCACGGGATCGCCGTTCCGGGTGACCGCGATCTGCACCAGCGTCGACGTCAAGCTGACCGCCGGCACCCCAAAGGTTTACGGCAAGCGCGGCGACAACGGCCGGATGCGCTTCCAGCATTTTTGTAGCAATTGCGGTTCCCCGCTGTTCACCAGCGGCGAGGGCGAGGAGGCCGGCGATTGGGGGATCCGCTGGGGCAGTATCCGCCAGCGCGACGCCTTGCGGCCGGTGCGGCAGATCTGGTGCCAGTCGGCGGCTGTGTGGATCGATGCGGTACCGCAACTGCCGGGGAGGCCGGGGGACTGACGTTCCATACTTGCCGACCAAGGGCGGGTAGGGATAAAGAAGCGGCGAGGGGCGGTTAGCTCAGCTGGTTAGAGCATCTCGTTTACACCGAGAGGGTCCGCGGTTCGAATCCGTGACCGCCCACCAGCCCCAATTGCATTTTGGAAGAGGGGCTTCGCTCGACGGACAACGACAAATCCGGGCGCTGGCGGCTACCCGAGCTGCCCAAATTTTCGGAGACCCTATGCAGCAGCCAAGCGGACACGAGCAGAACGCCGACCAGATCGCCTATTGGAACGGCCCGAGCGGACAGCGCTGGGCCGATCGCCACGCGGCGCAGGAGAGACTGCTCGGACCCATCGCCGACGTGCTGATCGACCGCGCCAGGCTGAAGCCCGGCGAGCGCGTGATCGACGTCGGCTGCGGCTCCGGTGCGACGACGTGCGCGTTCGCGAAAACGGTGGCGCCCGATGGCTTCGCGCTCGGCCTCGACGTCTCCGATCCGATGCTGTCGCAGGCGCGTGCACTCGCGCCGAAAGGCCTGCCGCTCGATTTCGTGCTGGCGGATGCGACGGTGCATCCGTTCGAGCCGGCGAGCTTCGATCTCCTGGCCTCGCGCTTCGGCGTCATGTTCTTCGCCGATCCCGTCGCGTCATTCACCAATTTGCGGCGTGCGCTGAAGCCGTCGGGACGGCTCGCTTTCGCCTGCTGGCGCGAGCCGAAGGAAAATCCCTGGATGATGGCGCCGCTGATGGCGGTCTACAAACACGTCCCCAAAATGCCGCCGGTCGGGCCCGAGGAGCCCGGGCCTTTCGCCTTTGCCGCGGAAGAGCGCGTGATGCGCATCCTCAGCGGTGCAGGCTTCGTCGATGTGGCGATGGAGCCGCATAATCTGCCGATGGACATCGCGATCGGCGGCGGGATCGATGCAGCGGTCGACGGCGCGTTACAGATCGGTCCGGCCAGCCGCGCGCTGCAGGGCCATCCGCCGGAGACTTACGAGGCCGCCAAGGCCTCGATCCGCGACATGCTGGCGCCATTCCTCAAAGGGCAGTCGGTGGCACTTCAAGGCGCGATCTGGATCGTGACGGCGAAAGCGACGTAGTCACCTCAGCCTGGCTGCCGACCAAACATGGTTGGCGGTCTGCGCGTCACCGCTGCCGGGCCCGGTCATTTGTCGAGCCGGACGTCTGACTCAACTGGCGGATGAAACAGCTTCCGGACGCGCTTGAGAAACCCTGCTCTTGCTGCTAATCCCGGACCTTAATAGAGGTTCAGGACCCATGGCCCAGGTCTCCCGGCTGCCACAGCCCGCGTCTATGGACGGTCTCAAGACGGGGGCGGCCACGTATTCTAGCGGCATCGCCGATGCGCAGAACTACATGAACTGGGTCATCGAGCAGTTCCGCCCCTATCTCACCGGACGCATCGTCGAAGTCGGGTTTGGCCATGGCCTCTACAGCAGAGTGCTCGGGGAACTCGGCGACTATTGCGGCGTGGACCACGATCGCGAAAGCGTCGAGCGCGCCGCCCAGGCCATGCCTGACCGCAGCTTTGCCGTCTGCGACATTCTGGCCGCGGAACAGTTGCATTCGCTGTTTCCGAACGGCGTCGATGCCGTGTTCACCGTCAACGTGCTCGAGCACATCGAGGACGATGCCAAGGCTGTCGCCAATCTGGTCGGCGTGCTGAAGCCGGGCGGACATCTTCTCATAAGCGTCCCGGCTCTCATGCTGCTCTACAACGATCTTGATCGGCTCGCAGGGCACTTCCGGCGCTACAGCACCGCGCGCTTGCGCGATCTCATGACGGGACAGCCGGTCGAGATCGTCCGATTGAGCTATTTCAACCCGATCGGCGGACTGGGATGGCTTGCCAACCGCTTGAAGCGGCATAACTCGCTGAACGACGACGCCGTGAATGGACAGATTGCGCTGTTCGACAGGTACATGGTTCCGTTGTCGCGGGCGCTTGATCCCCTGTCGCGAAGCTTTTTCGGGCAATCCGTCACCTGCATTGCACGGCGCGTATGATTTCCGTCGTCATTCCAGCTCTGAACGAGCGCAACGGCATCGTTGAGACGATCGCGCGGGCGAAATCGGTTCTCGATCGCGCCGAGCTCGCTCCTTATGAGATCATCGTCGTCGACGACGGCTCGAACGACGGCACCGGGGCGCTGGCCGAGCAAGCCGGCGCAAAAGTCCTGAGGCATGCCCACAACATCGGATACGGGCGCTCGCTGAAGGACGGTATTCGCATCGCGGCCTACGACACGATCGTCATCAGCGACGCGGACGGCTCCTATCCGATGGAAGCGATCCCGGCATTGATCGCACGCCTCAACGAAGGTTTCGACATGGTCGTCGGCGCCCGAACCGGCCCGAACTACAGGGAGTCGATGCTGAAGTCGCCGCTTCGTGCGGTGCTGAAGACCATCGTCGAGTTCACCGCTAATCGCGAAATCCCGGACATCAATTCCGGGCTTCGCGTCTTCCAGCGTCACATCGCCATTTCGTATTTCGAGCACGTCAGCGACCTCTTCAGCTTCACGACCTCGCTGACGCTCGCCTACATGATGAACGCGAAATTCGTCGACTACATCGACATCGACTACAAGGAGCGGATCGGCCGATCCAAGGTCAATCTGTTCCGCGATTCCCTTCGCACGTTGCAGTATGTCCTGGAGGCCTGCACCTACTACAATCCGCTGAAGATATTCGTGCTGCTGGCGATGATGTGCATGGCGCTCGCCGTGGTTTCGCTGATAGGCGGGATCATTCTGCAGGTCGTCAGCGGTTTTGTCCTCGGGGTCGGCGCCATCCTCCTCAGCATTCTCGTCGTCGCGATGGGGCTCCTGGCTGTTCTTCTCAAGCAGATCATGAACCAGCGGCCATGACGACTCCTGACGGCAAAGCGCGATGTGCGGCGTAGCCGGAATTTTTCACCGCGACGGCCGCCCGGTCGATCGCGGCACGGTCGCGGCGATGTCTGCCGCGTTGATCCACCGCGGACCGGACGGCGAGGGCTCCTGGCTGGATCAATCCGTCGGTTTCGCCCACCGGCGGCTCGCCATTCGCGACCTTTCGGAAGCCGGACACCAGCCGATGCTCGATGCGTCCGGCCGCATCGCCGTGACCTATAACGGCGAGATCTACAACGACGGCGAACTGAGACGCGAGCTCGAACGTTCCTTCGGCTTCCGGTTCCGGGGACATTGCGACACGGAAATTCTTCCCTACGCCTATCTCGCCTGGGGCGAGGCGATGTTCGAGCGGCTGGAGGGCTTTTTCGCCCTCGGCCTCTGGGACCGTCAGGAGCGCCGCCTGATCCTCGCGCGTGACGGGATCGGCATCAAGCCGCTCTACTACTTCGAGGACCGCAGCGACGTCGTGTTCGCGAGCGAAGTCAAGGGAATCTCGGCGAGCCGGCGCGAGGCGCCGCGCATCGATCCCGGTGCACTCCACACCTTCCTGGCCGCCGGGCACACCGGGACGCGGCAGAGCCTGTTTGGCGGGATCAAGCAGGTCCCGCCCGGTACGGTGATGAGCTTCACTGCCGGCGAGCGGACCGAGCGCCGCTTCTGGCGGCCGGTCCGCGCGCCGGCGATCAGCCGCCTGGACGAGGCCGTCGACCGCCTCGAGGCCACGATCCAGACGGTGGTCGAAAGCCAGATGGTGAGTGACGTTCCGCTCGCCGTGCTGCAGAGCGGCGGTATCGACAGCTCGCTTATCAGCCTCACGCTGAAGCGCCTCGGATTGAAGCCGCCTTTGTTCACGGCGGGGTTCTCCGAGAAGAGCCACGATGAATCGGCTGCAGCGAAGGAGATCGCCGCCGCTGCCGGCTTGTCGGTCAGCGTGGTCGACGGGGAAGGAGGAGAGGACGCCGAGACTGCGCTCCGCGCGGTCGTCTATCATTTCGACGGGCAGTGTGCCGATACGGGCGCGCTCGGCTTCTATCGTCTGGCCGGCGCAGTACGGCAGCATTGCAGCGTCGTGCTGTCGGGCGACGGCGGCGACGAGTTTTTTGCCGGATACGAGACTTATGCTGCAACCGCCATGGCGGAGTCCGTGCGCCGCGTCGTGCCGCGGGGCGTTGCGGGCATGACCGGTCGGATTGCCTATGCCGCCGTTCGCGGCGATGAAAGACGTCTTCCGGCGGCAGCGCAGCTGGCTCGTTTTGCGCTGGGTCTCGGCGAGGAAGGGGATCGTCCGCATCTGCAATGGCGGCGGCTGGTTCCCCGGTTTCTCGCCGCGAAGATCTATGCGCGCGAGATGGTCGATGTTGCGGCGGCCGACCCGTTCGCCGAATACGCGGAATACTATTCGGAGCCGCACGACAAGGTGCTGGATCGGGCGCTGGTCGCCGACCAGCGCTTTCACCTCCAGAGCGTGCTTCAGAAGGTCGATGCGATGAGCATGGCGCATTCGCTCGAAGTGCGCGTTCCGATCCTCGATCGCCGGGTCATGGACCTCGCCGGCACGATTGACGTCGCCCTCCTCAATCCCTGGCCGAAGGGCGCGCCAAAATACGTCCTGCGCAAGCTCGCCGAGCGTCTGGGAATGCCGCGGGACGCCGCATGGTCGCGCAAGCGCGGGTTCAACGTTCCCATTGCGCAATTGATGAGACGCGGAGGTCTGCAGGCAATTTGCGATCGTGTGTTCAATCAGGAGCCGGATGTTTTCGCGCCTTACCTCAATCCGGATGCGATCCGCCTGCTGTGGAAGGACCATCTGGACCGGCGTAGCGACAACGCCTTCGCGCTGTGGCCCGTTCTGACGCTGGGGATATGGCTGATGGGGCTCGCTGCCCCCGGGCCGCGCTGAGCGAGCCGGACCAGCGCCGATGCCGGACCTGAAGCGACAAACGATCGACGATTTCGGAGAGCAGTGGACGGCCTTCCGGGACAACCCTGGCTATTATGGTTCGGCGGAGCTGCTCGCCGATCTGTTCGGTCCACTGCTGACGCTCGATGACGTCAAGGGCGCGCGGGTCGCCGATATCGGAAGCGGCACGGGACGTATCGTCAACATGCTGCTCGACGCCGGGGCCGATCGCGTCGTCGCGGTCGAGCCCTCCGCGGCATTCGAGGTCCTCAAGACCAACACCGTCGCCCGTGCTGACCGCATCGACTATCTCCATGTGCCCGGCGACCAGCTGCCATCCCGTCTGGATCTCGACTACGTCGTCTCGATGGGTGTCTTGCACCACATTCCCGCGCCAAGCCCTGTCGTCCGGGCTGCGTTCGGGGCGCTGCGCCCTGGCGGACGTTGCATCGTGTGGCTCTACGGCTTTGAAGGGAACGAGACCTATCTGTCGATCGCGATCCCGCTGCGCAAGGTCACGGTTCGAATGCCGCACGGGATGCTGGTCGCGCTCTCGCATCTGCTGGAATTCGCGCTGACGACCTATATCGGTCTCCGCCGGATTCTTCCTCTTCCGATGCGGAACTACATGCGTTCCGTCCTGGCAAAGTTTCCGCGTTCGGTTCGTCGCCTGACCATCTACGACCAGCTGAACCCCTCCTATGCGAAATACTATACCCGCGACGAGGCGCAGGCCTTGCTGTCCGATGCCGGATTCGCCGGTGTGGAGCTCTATCACCGGCATGGTTATAGCTGGACCGTGTCCGGCACGCGCCCGGCGCAGTCGCCCGATCAATCCGCGAGCAAAGATAGCGAAGGCGGGCATTGAAAATGGATGGAGCACGGGGCGGGCGCGGGGAGTTTTCCCCTGGATGGCTCGGATGGACGAATTCCGTCGCGTGGTTCTGGGTCTGGGTCTGCGTGATCGGCCTGGCCCTGATGATTCACCTCGCCTTCCTCGTGGCTTGGCCGGATCACTTCATCCACGAGGACGGCGGGCCCTACCTGATTCAGGCAGAATCGATTCTAAGGGGCCAATATATCGAGGACGCGGTGAAGCGTCCGTACGGGGTTGCCGTCTTCCTTGTGCTGCTGTCCAAGATGTTCGGCCCCCACATCCTGGTCTTCGTCATCGCGCAGCACTTGATGAGCGTCGGCACCGCTCTCCTCGTCGCCGCGATCGTGCGTTTTGCCGGCGCGCCCCGCTTCTTCTCGCTTCTGGCCTTTGCCCTTGCGGCGCTGCATGGCCGCATCATCCACTATGACAACACTATCGGCGCAGAGACGATCTCCAATTTTCTGGTCAGCCTTGCGGCCTTCTTTGCCGCCGGAGCAGCGTTGCGCAATTGGCCGGCGTTCCTCGCTTCGGCATGCGTGGGCTTGGTGCTCGGGGCGCTGATGGTTTGCCGCTCGGCGGCGATAGGCCAGGCCGCTGTCATTCTGCTGTGGCTGGCTTCGACCCTGGACACCCGGTTCCTGCGCCGGCTCGGCGTGCTTGGACTTGCGGTCTTTCTCGCTTCGGCCGTCTATCTCACCCCGGCTGTCGTCAACTTCGTGATTGGAAAACCTGCCGCAGGCAACGAGACCCTTGCCGTGATGGCTTTCGTCGTCGGCTATTCCGGTGATTTCGATCACGGCGTTCATCTTGAGCGGAAGGAGCAGGCCAGGGAGTTCGTTCAGAAGATGCGGGCTGCAGACACCCGCAACGGATGGGCCGACAATGGTGAATATCAATGGCCGTTCGGCGCCCTGCAGCGGCTGAAGCGGTCCGGAGACAGCGATGCCGACCTTGAAAGGGTCGTGCGTGACATATTCATCGAAACGCTGACCACGCCGTCAACGCTCTATCGGCATGTCACGAGGCACTTCCTCCGGGAAATGTATTTTCTGCTCTTCGATGCGAATTCGGTGGCGCGGCGGACGCCCAATCCGCAAGCTTACGAGTTCTTCGTCAACCGGGATACGTATCCCTTCTTCGGCAGTCCGACCGGCTTCAAATCCGGCCAGTTGGTTCATGATTACTACAAGCCCTGGTGGCCGCTGTCTCGGCTTCTGCCGACCGCGGATCAGGTGCAGCTCAGACTGAGCCAACTCATGGGGCATGGCTACGCGCCGAGTTCGGACTTGGTAGCGTTCTGCTGCGGGGTGAAGGTGTCGACCGAATACGATGACCGTGCCGGACCGATCGTGTGGTTCTCCTCGGCGACACTGTGTCTCGCTCTCGTCCTGCTGATCGGTGTCCCGGCGGGCCGTGCGGGTTTCATTCGCCGGAGCCCTCGCGGCCTCGTTGCCGTCGGCACGCTGATGGTCCTGCTCGCGCTGGCCAGCGCTGCGTTGCCGGCGTTTCTCATTTATGGGCTTAATCGCTACGCGTATTACGCCATTCCGTTCCTCGGCGGCTCGAGCGCCATGCTGGCGAGCTTGCTGTTCGATCGGATCAGGGCTTTTCGCAGCCGCGCCGGGGACACGGCGGGCCGGGCGAGCGCGTGACTTTGCGGCGCAAGCGGCCTCACACCACATCATCCGGCGCCAGCGCGCAGCCATTGTCGGGATGCGTCTCCACCTGAAGCGTGGTGTGGCCGATGCGGAAGGAGGCCTTCAGCAATTGCGCGGTCTCCATCAGGAATCCGTCGCCGGTGCCGGCGGGCATGACGAGGTGGCAGGTCAGCGCCGTCTCTGTGGTCGAGATCGGCCAGACGTGGAGATCGTGGATCGCGGACACGCCCGGGCGCGCCAGCAGGAACGTCCTGATCGCGGCAAGGTCGGTGCCTTTGGGCGCGGCCGCCATCGACATGTCGATGGAGGCGCGGAGCAGGCTGGTCGTGCTCCAGAGGATGGTGACGCAGATGACGAGGCTGGTGACGGGATCGAGCCAGAGCCAGCCGGTCCAGATGATCAGTGCCGCCGAGATGACGACGCCGAGCGAGACCGCGGCGTCGGCGGCCATGTGCAGATAGGCGCCTTCGATGTTGATGTCGTCCTTGCGTCCGCGCGCGAACAGCATCGCCGTAAAACCGTTGACGAGGATGCCGATGCCGGCGACCGCCATCACGGTGAGGCCCGCGATCGGCTCCGGCTCGCGCAGTCGCAAGATCGCCTCCCAGCCGATCGCGCCGGTCGCGACCAGCAGGAAGACCGCGTTGGCAAGCGCCGCCAGGATGGTGGAGGCGCGCAGGCCGTAGGTAAAACGTCCGCTCGGCGCGCGCCTTGCCGCGATCGATGCGCCCCAGGCCACGACCAGGCCGAGCACGTCGGAAAGGTTGTGGCCGGCATCGGCAAGGAGGGCGGTGGAGTTGCCGATATAGCCGTAGACGGCCTCGGCCACGACCAGCGCGGTGTTGAGCGAGATGCCGATCGCGAATGCCCTGCCGAAACTGGCGGGCGCGTGGACATGCGTGTGGCCAAAACCATGATCATGCCCATGCCCATGCCCATGACCATGACTGCGGTCGTGACCGTGCCCATGATCGTGGCCGGCATGGTCATGATGGTGATGACCGTGATGGTCGTGGCTGCCCAAATCTACCGCTCCCCGGAAGCTAACAAATCAGGTCCCATTGTAGGCGTTTCGGTGCCTGCGTCACGGCGGAACAGCAGGTAGAGTGCAGGCAGCACCAGGAGCGTCAGCACGGTCGAGGAGATGATGCCGCCGATCACCACGGTCGCGAGCGGCCGCTGCACCTCGGCTCCGGCCCCGGTGGCAAGGGCCATCGGCACGAAGCCGAGCGAGGCGACCAGCGCCGTCATCAGCACCGGACGCAGCCGCGTCAGCGCGCCCTCGCGAACGGCCTCCGGGACGGGACGCCCCTCGCTGCGCAGCCGCTCGATGAAGGTGATGATGACGAGCCCGTTGAGCACGGCGACGCCGGAGAGCGCGATGAAGCCGACACCGGCGCTGATCGACAGCGGGATGCCGCGCAGCAGCAGCGCCATCACGCCGCCGGTCAGGGCCAGCGGCACGCCGGAGAACACGAGAGCCGCATCGGCCGCCGATCCCATGCCCATGAACAGCAGCAGGAACACGAGCAGCAGCGCCACCGGCACCACGATCGTCAGCCGTTTGGTCGCGGAGACCAGCTGCTCGAACTGTCCGCCCCAGCCGATCCAGTAACCGGGCGGCAGCTTGACCTTCTCTGCCACTGCGTTCTGGGTCTCGGCGACAAAGGAGCGAAGGTCGCGCCCGCGAACGTTGGCCATGACTACCACGCGGCGCTTGCCGTTCTCGCGGCTGATCTGGTTGGGGCCGGGTGCGATCTCGATCGTCGCGACGGAGGACAGCGGCACGTAGCGGAGCGCTGCGTTTCCGCCCGGCCATGCGGTTTTGGTGACCGCCGGTGCATCCTCGCCCGGCGGCAGCGGGATCGGCAAGGACTTGATCGTTTCAGGGTTGGCCCGCAGGCTTTCCGGCAGCCGCACTACGATGTCGAAGCGGCGATCGCCCTCGAACAGCTTTCCGACCGGTTTTCCCCCGATCGCGATCTCGACGAGGTTCTGCACCTCGTTGAGGCTGAGGCCGTAACGCGACAGCGCCTGGCGGTCGAGCTTCACCGTGAGGATCGGCAGGCCCGCGATCTGCTCGGTCTTGACGTCGGTCGCGCCCTCGATGGCGTGGACGACGCCGTTGACCTGCTGGGCGATGCCGGCAAGCACGTCGAGATCGTCGCCGAATATCTTCACGCCGACGTCGCTGCGGATGCCGGCAATGAGCTCGTTGAAGCGCATCTGGATCGGCTGGGTCATGCCATAGGCCGTGCCGGGCAGGGTGTTGGCGGCGCGTTCGAGCTCGGCGACCACCTCGTCCTTGGGCTTGCCTGAATCGGGCCATTCGTCGCGTGGCTTGAGCGTGACATAGGTGTCGGTCATATTCGGCGGCATCGGATCGTTGGCGATCTCGGCGGTGCCGATCTTGGAGAAGATGGTCGCGACCTCCGGTACCTGCTTGATCGCCTTTTCCAGCCGAAGCTGCATGTCGACGCTCTGGGTCAGGCTGGTGCCGGGAATCCGGATGGTCTCGATGGTAATGTCGCCTTCATCCAGGCTCGGGATGAATTCGCCGCCCATGCGCGTCGCGGCGAAGACGCTGCCGGCGACGATCAGCATGGCGCCAAAAGCGACGCTGCCGCGGTAGCGGATGGCGCGATCGAGCAGCGGCACGTAGAAGCGCCTGGCCGCTCGCATGAAGATGTTCTCCTTCTCCGAGATCCTGCCGGTGACGAAGATCGCGACCGCGGCCGGGACGAAGGTGATCGACAACAGCGCCGCACCGGCAAGCGCCATCAGCACGGTCAGCGCCATCGGCGTGAACATCTTGCCCTCGGTCCCCGTCAGGGTCAGGACCGGCAGGTAGACCACGGCGATGATCAGCGTGCCGAACAGGCTCGGCTTGATGACCTCGCTGCTGCCGGCGCGGATCGTCTCCATCCGCTCTTCGAGCGACAGCAGCCGGCCGCGCCGGTGCTGCTCGGCAGCGAGCAACCGCAGGCAGTTCTCCACGATGATGACCGCGCCGTCGACGATGATACCGAAGTCGATCGCACCGAGGCTCATCAGATTGGCGCTGACCTGGCTCTCGACCATGCCCGTGATCGTGAACAGCATGGAAAGGGGAATGACACAGGCGGTGATCAGCGCAGCGCGGATGTTGCCGAGGATCAGGAACAGCACCGCGATAACCAGCGCGGCGCCCTCGATGAGGTTCTTCTCGACGGTCTGGATGGTGGCTTCCACCAGGTGCGTGCGGTCATAGACGGCGCGCGCGATCACGCCATCAGGGAGCGATTTCGCGACCTCCGCGAGCCGCGCCTTCACGCGCTGGGCTACCGTGCGGCTGTTCTCGCCGATCAGCAGCATGGCGGTGCCGAGCACGGTTTCGCTGCCGTTTGCGGTCGCAGCGCCCGAGCGCAGGTCGTGGCCTTCCTGGACGTCCGCGACGTCTCGGATGCGCACCGGGACGCCGCCGCGCGAGCCGATCACGATGTCGCGGATTTCCGCGATATTGGCGACCTGGCCCGGGGCGCGGACGAGATATTGCTCGCCGTTGCGCTCGATATAGCCGGCACCGACATTGGCGTTGTTGGCGGCCAGCGCCGTCATGATGTCGCGAAAGCCGAGCTTGTAGGCCATCAGCCGGCCGGGGATCGGCAGCACGTGGAACTGCCGCTCGTAACCGCCGATCGAGTTGACCTCGATCACGCCCGGAATGGTGCGCAGTTGCGGCTTGATGATCCAGTCCTGGATGGTGCGCAGCTCCGTCGGCGTGAACTCGGCACCGGTCTGTGACTTCGCGCCGGCCTTGGCCTCGACGGAGTAGACATAGATCTCGCCAAGGCCGGTCGAGATCGGCCCCATCGCGACCTCGGTTCCGGCTGGAAGCTGGTCCTTTGCCTGCTGGATGCGCTCGTTGACGAGCTGCCGCGCGAAATAGATGTCGGTGCCGTCCTCGAATACGACGGTGACCTGGCTCAGGCCATAGCGTGAGATCGAGCGGGTGTATTCGAGCTTGGGCAGCCCGCCCATCGCGGTCTCGATCGGGAAGGTGATGCGCTGCTCGGATTCGAGCGGCGACAGGCCCGGCGCGCGCGTGTTGATCTGGACCTGCACGTTGGTGACGTCAGGGACCGCGTCGATCGGCAGGCGGGTGAAATTCCAGGCGCCGAAGGCGCCGGCTGCGAGCGCGAACAGGACCACGAGCCATCGTTGGCGAAGGGAGAAGCCGAGGAGCGCGTCAATCATGGTCGGCGTCTCCCTTGCCCATCTCCGCCTTGACCACAAAACTGTTCTCGGCGACGTAGCGCTCGCCGGCCGAAAGGCCGGCGCGGATCTCCACGAATCTCGGGTCGGAATCACCTGTTTCCACCGGGCGCGCCTCGATCTTGTCGCCGTCCTCGCGAACGAACACGATGGTCCTGTTTTCCAGCGTCTGGATTGCGCTCTTGCGCACGGCGACCGCGACGTCGCGCGCTGCGAGGATCAGCCGCGCCGTGACGAACAGTCCGGGCCGCAGGCGCCCGTCCGGATTTGGCAGCACCACGCGCGCAAGTGCGGTCTGGGTCTCGCTGCTGCCGATCGGCGCCATGTAGGAGATCGTGCCCTTGATCTCGCCGCGGCCGTCGTCGGGATCGATCAGCACCTCGTCGTTGAGGCGGACGCGCTTCAGGTCCTGCCGGTAGATCGACAGATCGACCCAGATGGAGGACAGGTCAGCGACGACGAAGGCGGGCTTCTGTTCGGAGGCGTATTCGCCGAGCGAGATCTGCCGCTCGATGACGGTGCCCGCGAGCGGCGCCTTGAGCTCGTAGACGGTCAGGCTCTGGTTGCTCTCGATGGTGGCGAGCAGATCGTCCTTGCCGACCTTGTCGCCGATGCGCTTCAGGATCGATTTTGCAACTCCGGGAAAGCGCGGCGTGACCTGAACGACCGCCTCCTGGTTGGCGCGCAAAATGCCGTTGAAGGCGAGCGTGTCGGTCAGCGTCGCGCTGGCGGCTTCCGCCAGCGTCACGCCCGCGGCGGCCAGCTTGACGTCGGAGATGCGGATGCGGTCGGCGCCGTGCTCGTCCTGCTCGACATGGTCGTTCGGCTTCTCCGGCTTCTTATCCGCGGCATGCTCGGCGGGCGTGACCCTGACCGGTGCGAGCAGGGAATAGCCGTAGGCGCCGAGCGCGGCGGCCACGACGGCGACGAGAATGGCAGAGGAGGTCTTCATCGTGCGCTCTCCCGCGCCAGCGTGAAGGGATTGCCGACGAGGCCCTCGATGGTCGCCACACCCGCGTGGAAATTCTGCAGCGCTTCCTGCTCGCGCAGCCGCGCCTGGGCGACGCTCGCCTGGGCGTCGAGCACTTCGAGCAGGGTGAAGCGGCCCTGGCCATAGCCTTGGGAAATGGCTTCCGAAGCTTCCGCAGCCTTGGGAATGGCGGTCTCGCGCAGCACCGCGAGCTCGCGCAGCGAGCCCTGGAGCGAGTCGTAGGCGCGGCCGGCGACCACGATCAGAGTGTTGCGGTTGGCCTCGCGCTCGGCCCTGGTCTTGGCGAGGCTTTCCTGCGCGGAGAGAATATTGCCCTGGTTCTGGTCGAACACGGGGATCGGCACCGAGACGGTGAGCCGAACCGCGTCGTCATTGGTCTCGTTGAAATGGCGCCAGCCGGCGGCGATCCGCACGTCGGGATAGGGCCGGAGCCGCGCCATCAGCAGCTCGGCGTTGCGCTGGGCATAAATCGCGGTCCAGCGCACCAGCTGCGGATTGGCATCGATGGCGGCGACGACCGACTGGAACGTCGGCGGCCGTCCCATGGTGTCGAGCCGCCCCGAGACCTCGCCGAATTTTGCGGCAGGGTCTCCCATCAGCACCGCAAGCTCGCGCCGGGCGCTGGCCAGCGTCGCCTTGAAGCGTTCGCGATCGGCCTTCACCAGTGCGGATGCCACTTCCGCACGGCCGGTTTCGGCCGGCGAGGAGGCGCCGGCTTCGACGCGCCGGCGCAAGAGCGGCGTCAGCCGGTCGATGGCTTCGATCTGCTCGTCGAGGATATGGATCCGCCGCTGGGCGCCGAGCACGCCGAGGAAGGCGATCGCGGTCTCCGACAGCACCTCGAGCCGGACAGCCTTGCGCTGGATCGCGGCGACCTCGATGCCGGCTGCGCCCGCGGCGATCCGCGCATCGCGCTTGCCGAACAGCTCGAAGGCCTGGCTGATCTGGAGCGTTGTTTCGGCGGATTTCGTGCCGCGATAGATGCCCGAGCCGAGCGAATTGTCCTGCTCGTAGGACAGTTCCGGATTGAGCAGGGCGCCCGCCTGGATGCGCTGGCCCGTGGCGATACCGACATCGCGCTCCGCCGCGGTCAGGCGCGGGCTGGCCGCCAGAGCGCGCGACAGTGCGGCGCGCATGGTCAGGGTCTGGGCGTGCGCGTGCTGCGTCAGCCAGGGGCCAACGAGAATCGCCATCGCGCACGCAAGGCGCGCGGCAGTTCGTCTGCAAGACATGAAGATGACCTGTGAACAAAAGCAAGATGGGCGCGTGGGCGCCCGGCTGATCGGTTCAGGTCAGATGTTTGGGGGGTGGGGATGTCGTGTCGGGTGCGATGCCGACGAGCGTCGGCTGCTTCTGCGCGACCGGTGCGGCAACGATGTCGCCCGCGGCTCCTGAATGCAGCGGCTGTGCGACAGCGATCGAGAAGCAGCCATGGCAGTGATGGCCACCGAGCCCCTTGTGATCGCCATGGCCGGCGGAACCGTCGTCGAGGATCGCGGCGATCTCCGAGCCGCCGGAGGGGCTCGTGACATCGATGTCGTGCGCGCCATGGAGCGCGCCCGACAGCAGGTACATGGCCGCAACGAGGACAGCCACGAGCCCGCGCCAGTGGCGCAGGTCATAAAGGCTGTAGGCTCGGCGGATCGAAGTCACTGTTGCACTCGGGTTCCTGATCCGC
The DNA here is from genome assembly GCF_024519875.1 of Bradyrhizobium sp. Bra64. NCBI lineage: Bacteria > Pseudomonadati > Pseudomonadota > Alphaproteobacteria > Hyphomicrobiales > Nitrobacteraceae > Bradyrhizobium > Bradyrhizobium sp. Bra64. The sequence goes on from NZ_JALJRD010000005.1 coordinate 227,662, forward strand.
CTGCGGTAGCATGGCGGCCGGAACAGTGTCGACCCGCAATAGTGTTACGTGTGGGGAACTCGATGTCGCACGCTGCTGGATACAAAAAGGCCCCAGCCCGGGGCTGACCGGCTGAGGCCTTTTGTGCTCACAATTTTTATCCTTGGGATTCGCACGGGCAACCCGCAGCCAGGCGGCTCGTTCCTGCCGGCGGCAGAAAAATTAGGAACGTTCGGCAGCCCCTCTCATTAGCGCCCCGGAGCATGTGAGGAGGATGGGACTATGGACGGATTGATCTATCTGATCGGCTTGATCGTCGTGATCATGGCGATCTTGTCGTTCTTCGGCCTGCGCTGAGGGAGCGGCGATGGCGATGGAAACTCTCGCGCGGGAAGACATCATGGATGCCGGCGGCGGCGCTGCCGAGGAACGCCGAAGCATCCAGTGGAGCTCGGTCCTCGCAGGCGCGTTGGCCGCCGGTGCGATGTCGTTCATCCTGGTCGGCTTTGGCGTTGCAGTCGGCCTCGGTGTCAGTTCGGCCTCGCCGACCTGGCGCGATGCATCGGCGGCGCTCGCTCTGCTTTCCGGGCTGTATCTGATCGTCCAGGCGATCGTCAGCTTCGGCTTCGGCGGTTATATCGCCGGCCGAACAGCGCGTCCGGCGCCCGCGCTGGCGACGATCGAGGACGACGGCGAGCGCCGGGACGGTCTTCATGGGCTGACGTCCTGGGCCCTGGCCGTGCTGATCGGCGCCGGGCTGCTGGCACTCATCGGCGCATCGGCGATCGACCGTTCGCCGATGCGCATCTCGAGCGCGAATGCGACCCCCGCCGAGCCGCTGTTGAGCTACGAGCTCGACAAGCTGTTCCGCGCGCCGCGGCGGCCTCCCGGCACCGACATGCGGGAAACCCGCGCCGAGGCCGGACGCATCCTGATGACATCGTCGAGCCATAGCGGCGTCAGCACCGATGATCGAACCTATCTCGTGCAGCAGGTCGCCGCGGCGACGGGCTTGGCTGCGCCGGACTCCGAACGGCGGGTCGATGCGGTGGTCGCGGACGCCCACACGGCAATCAGCCGCGCGCGGCGCAACTCGGTCATCGTCGCCTTTTCCGTTGCGGCGGCGGCGCTGATCGGTGCCGCGGTGGCCTGGGCTGCTGCAGTTGCCGGCGGCCGGCACCGCGATGGCGAACCTCTGCCGAACTGGATGGCAAGCTCGAACCGCTTCCATCGCAGTCCGCGCGCGATGCCGGTGCCGTAACCTGCAGGATGATGGCCGGGAGCAATCCCGGCCACATAGCGTTGACCAGCGGTGCTACGCCTTCTCCTCCCAGATCATCGCAAGGTGCACGATGGTCTGCACCGCCTTCTCCATGTCCTGGCGGCTGACCCATTCCAAGCGCGAGTGGAACGCGTGTTCGCCGGCGAAGATGTTGGGGCAGGGCAGGCCCATGAAGGACAGCCGCGAGCCGTCGGTGCCGCCGCGGATCGCCGTGCGCATCGGGCGCAGGCCCGCGCGGCGGATCGCCTCGATGGCGTATTCGAGGATGTGCGGGTGACGGTCGATCACCTGCTTCATGTTGCGGTACTGCTCCCGCACCTCGAATTTGTAGGTCGAGCGCGGATAGTCCTTCATCACGTCCTTGACGATGGTCTCGAGCAGGACTTCCTTTTCCTTCAGTCCCTCCTCGGTGAAGTCGCGTACGATGAAGGAGAGCGTCGCCTGCTCCAGCGCACCGTCGATTCCGATCGGGTGCAGGAAACCCTGCTTGCCCGAGGTCGTTTCCGGCGAGCAGCCTTCCTTGGGCAGACGTTCGACGATGGCGGCCGCGATCTTGATCGCGTGCTCCATCTTCCCTTTGGCATAGCCGGGATGGGCGCTGACGCCGTTGATGGTGATGGTGGCCCCATCAGCCGAGAAGGTCTCGTCCTCGACGGAGCCCGCGCTTTCGCCGTCCATGGTGTAGCCGAAATCGGCGCCGAGTTTCTTGATGTCGACATTGTCGACGCCGCGGCCGATCTCCTCGTCCGGCGTAAACAGGATCTTGATGGTGCCGTGCTTCACGTCGGGGTTGTTGATGAAGAAATGCGCGGCATCCATGATCTCGGCGACGCCGGCCTTGTTGTCGGCGCCGAGCAGCGTGGTGCCGTCGGTGGTGATGATGTCGTTGCCGATCTGGTTCTTAAGCGCGGGGTGCTCGGCGAAGCGGATCACCTGGCTGGTGTCGCCCGGCAACGTAATGTCGCCGCCGCGATAGTTCTTCACGATTTGCGGCTTGACGTCCTTGCCGGTGACGTCGGGCGAGGTGTCCATGTGCGAGCAGAAGCAGATCACCGGCACCTTCTTCGGTGTGTTGGCCGGGATCGTTCCGTAGACGTAGCCGTAGTCGTCGAGATGGGCGTCCGCGACGCCCATGGCCTGCAGTTCGGCGGCGAGCACGCGGCCGAGATCCTTCTGCTTCTCGGTCGAGGGCGAGGCCGGGGAGTCCGGATCGGACTGGGTGTCGATGGTGACGTAACGCAGGAAGCGCTCGGTCACGGTGTGCGAAAAGGGGAGGGAGGACATTTCTGATCAAACCGCCGGGCGTGAGGGGGAGTAGGCGGTATACCAGAAAAGCGGGCCACGTTGCGGCCGGGGCGACGCCGGATCAGGCTTAACAAAACGTAATATCAGATCGCCTCTTTCAGTTCCTTGACCGGGCGGAAGGCGACCTTCTTGCTGGCCTTGATGTGGATCGGTTCGCCGGTGGCCGGATTGCGGCCGGTGCGGGCGGCGCGCTTGCGGACCTGGAGGATGCCGAGACCCACGATCCGGACGCGGTCGCCCTTCTTGAGGTGCTTGGTGATCAGATCGACCATGTCGGTCAGGACGGCCTCGGCGCGCTTCTTCGACATGTCCTGGCTCTCCGCAATGTCGGCGGCGAGGTGTTTCAGCGTAATGGTGACGGGAGCGGCTGCTTTCTTCGCCGAATCCTTCTTAGCCAAGTCTGGCCTCCTCGATGGTCCAATGACAAGGGAAGCCCGGAAAAGCCGGGAAATCGTGGGGATCCCTCCAAGTCGTGGAAGGCCTAGACGATTCGGGCGCGGGCTGACTATGCCGCGCGTTCCCGACGAACGCCGGCAATCGCCGGCACAGCCGCGAAAGGCGTCGAGAAGTTTGGTCTAAGGCTATGAAGGGATTGCCAAAATGGCGCGAGAGACGGGGCTCGAACCCGCGACCTCCGGCGTGACAGGCCGGCGCTCTAACCAACTGAGCTACTCCCGCGTGGTTCGCTGAAAGCGCGCGGAACGAGGGGGGACTTAAAGGCGGGGCTTGGTGAAGTCAAGGATGTTGCGCTTTGCCGGGGTGCCCCGGCTAAGTATTGCTTTGGAAAACGAAAAGGCCGCCCGGAGGCGGCCATTGGTCAGCCCGGAACAGGGCGTGTCAGCGAATCTCCGACGTCCCCGCGCTGGTCACCGCCACCGGCTTGCCGGCCTTGATGACGTGGGTGGACTGGGCGGTCTGGCTGAGATCGGCATTGGTGCGGGCCGCGATCCCGAAGCCGGTGACCAGAATGCCAGCCACCAGTGCCACCACCACGATCTTCAGGTGGGTACCGCGATCAGCAGAGTGAATTGAGTGGTTCATCTGAGCCTCCCGACGGGCTTTGCCGCCGTCTATGGCTCTTGTCTTAAGGACCGTCTGTTTCCGGATGGTTTCGCGGGTTCCGCAAAATGGTTTCATCTGGCCGATTAGCCGGTTTCTCCCTGGGGGCGGCCGAAGGGCCTTACGCGGTCTTACCTGGCGCGTAATCGCGGAGGCGATCCCGCCTTGTCATGATCGTTTCCATCGGCCGCGACCGATGGGCCGACCGATCGGCCAAGAAATCGGCAATGGAGAAGCGCGATGAACCGTCGAACCGTCCTCGAAGCCACTTTGCTTGGGACTGCCCTCGCGGCAGCGTCCGGTGCGAGCACGCCAGCGGCAGCGGCCCAGCAGAATGAACGGCCGTCTTTTGTGACGGCCAGGGACGGCACAAAACTGTTCGTGCAGGATTGGGGCAGCGGACAACCCGTGCTGCTGCTGTCGGCCTGGACATTCGACGCCAGCATCTGGGGCAGCCAGATCGCCGCCCTCAACGCAAAAGGCTTTCGCTGTATTGCGCCCGACAGGCGCGGGCATGGCCGGTCCGAGATGCCGTCCGCGGGTTATGACCTGGACACGCTGACCGGCGACGTCGCCGCGTTGATCGAGGCGCGCGACCTGCGCGACGTGACGCTGGTCGGCTTCTCGATGGGGACGGCCGAGGCGGTGAACTATCTCGGACGATACGGATCGGACCGGATCGCAAGGCTGGTGCTGGTTGCGCCGACGACGCCGTTCCTGGTCAAGACCGAAGACAATCCGGATGCGGTTCCGAAGGCGATGATCGAGGCCGACAACGCAGCCATCGCGCGCGACTTCCCGAAATGGATTGCGGCAAACGAAGCGCCGTTCTTCACTGCCGAGACACCCGAGATCACGAGGACCTGGATCCGCGAGATGATGCTGAGCGTGCCGCTGCCGGTGGCGCTGGCCTGCCGCAAGGCCATCGCCTTCGCCGATCTGCGCGCGGAAGCCGCCAGGATCGATCGCCCGACGCTGATCGTCCATGGCGACAAGGATGCCAGCGCGCCGCTGCCATTGACCGGTGCAAAGACCGCGAAGCTGATCAAGGGCAGCAAGCTGACCGTCTACGAAGGCGCCCCGCATCCGCTGCCGCTGACGCACGGCGAGCGCCTGACCGCGGACATGCTGGCGTTCATGGGCGGCTAGCCCGCCCGCTCGATGTCAGTGCGGATGGTTCGCGCCGCCCAGACGAACAGGAGAGCGCCCAGCGTGGTCGTGACGGCCGCCGAGAGCAGCGAATAGCGCACGGCGTCGGCGCCGTAAGCGCCCTTCAGGGCGTCGTTGACCACGCCCACGGCGAGCGGGCCGACGCCCTGGCCGAAGCAGGTCGCGGTGAGTGCGATCAGGGCGGAGGCGAGCGCGCGCATGCTGGGCTTGGCCACCGTCTGGGCGATTGCGAAGATCGGGCCGAGATGGAAGCCGACCAGGAACGAGGTCAGCGCCAGCATCGCCACCATCATCGTGAAATCCTGCGTCAGCATGCAGAGCGCAAACACGGGGCCAGCGAGCCCAGAAGTGATCGCGGGCGCCCACAGCTTCCAGCGATCGTCGCGGCGGCTCACTTGCGCCACCACGAAACCGCCGAGCAGGGTGCCGGCCATGCCGGCGAGCCCCTTGAAAGTGCCGGCATAGGTGCCGATCTCGACGCTCGACAGATGGTGCACGCGGGCCAGGAACGGCGGGATCCAGGCCGCGGTCGCGTAGTTCGTGTAGGTGGTGAGGCAGAAGCCGATCAGCACGATGACGAAGCTCCGCTGCGAGGCCAGGAAACGCAGCGTCGGCCCGAGCGGTTCGGGCACGAAGCTCTCCTGCATGGCGCCGCGCTTCGGCTCGGAGATCGTCATCCACAGCAGCACGGCTAGCAGGATGCCCGGCAGGCCCGCGACATAGAACGCCGATCGCCAGCCATAATGCTGGTTGACGTAGCCGCCGACGAAATAGCCGAGGAAGACGCCGAGATAGGTGCCGATGGCGTAGATGCCGAGCGCACGCGGACGCTCGTTCTTGGCAAAGAGGTCCGCGACGATCGACTGCGAGGCGGGCGAGCCGGCGGATTCGCCGATGCCGACGCCGATACGCGCCAGCGCCAGCGAGGTCACGCTGGAAGCCGCGCCGCACAGCGCCGTCATCGCGCTCCAGAACGCGAAGGCGAGGGCGACGATGTTGCGCCGGTTGAGCCGGTCGGCGACGCGCGCGATCGGAATGCCCAGCAGGGAATAGAACAGCGCGAATCCGAAGCCCGCGAGCAGGCCCATCATGGTGTCGCTGAGCTGAAACTCCTTCTTGATCGGCTCAATCAGGACGTTGAAGATCGTGCGGTCGAGGAAGTTCAGCGCATAGATGATGGTGAGCAGGCCCAGCACGTAATAACGCCGCGCCGAGGGCTTTGCCGCGGCGGCCGTCTGCACCGACATTTGTGACGTTACATCGACCATCGCGCCCCCCAATTTGTCTCGTTGTCGGTCCAGCCCTTATTCGAGCCGGCGGCCTTGAAGCGCTTTCGAGCGAAGCGGATGCCGGTTCGCGTAAAGAAAACGCGTCAAGACAAGGAGCTGGAGTTCCGGATGTAGTTCCCCGCTTCGAATTCGACCGCGGGCGCGCTTGCATCGAACGAGACGCCGATCGGATCGCGATCGGCCGCCATCGTGTCGAGCTGCTCAGTCAGCATGCGCCGCAACATCAGGATGCCGCGGTCGCTCTGGCCGAAATGCTCCTCGGAATGGATGGTCTGCGGGCCCTGGCCGACCTGGGCTTCATAGTCGCCGGGGAATTGCTGGTGCTCGGCCTCGGTCATGTCCCACCAGAATTTTCCGTTGAACTTCGAGCGCATGCGGCCGATGTCGCCGGAATTTTTAACGCGGCCGGCGACGTAGATGCGGAAAGACGTGTCGTCGATCGGCAGCGTCCAGCCGATCGACTCGACGCGGGCGAATTGCGCCACGCGCGGGTTCGGCACGACGCGCAGGGTGGGGAGGACGGCTTCGGTGACGCGGTAGAATACCTTGCCGTCATCCTGCTTGCGGATCGAGCGCACCGCGATGCCGCGCGGCGTCTTGTCGAATTTCACCTCGGGCATCGAAGCCATCATGTTGGTGAATTGGGGTCCCGAGAACGAGCCGTGCAGCACCGGCACGTGATAGGGATCGACCACGTTCTCGAAATGCTGCAGCCAGTTGCATGGGATGACCGCCGGCCCGCCGCCGCCGATCGAGGAGTCATCAGCTTCGACGAACTCGCCGTCGTCCATCGTCTCCAGGCATTCGTAAGCCGGCAGCACCGGGCGTTTCTCGGCCGGACCCATATAGGCGAAGATCAGCCCGTAGCGCTCGTCGACCGGATACCAGGGCTGGCGCACCTTGTCCTTGAACTGGCCGCCGTCGGGCTCGCAGGGTTGCTCCAGGCAATGGCCTTCGGTGTCGAACTTCCAGCCGTGATAGCAGCAGCGGATGCCGTCTTCCTCGACCTTGCCGTAATAGAGCGTGGTGCCGCGATGGCAGCAGCGCGCGTGCAGCAGGCCGACGCGGCCGTGCTTGTCGCGGAACAGGATCAAATCCTCGCCGAGCGCGCGCACCTTCTTCGGCGTGTCGGTGGCATCGCTGGTGAGCCCGACCGGATGCCAGTAGCGGCGCAGCAATTCGCCCATCGGCGTGCCGCGCACGACCGACGTGAGCTCGGTGCGCGTGTGTGGCGGCTTCATCGCATAGGCCGTGCCGAGATCACGATCCCGCTGGGTCGTCGTCATGCTGTTCCTCCCGCCGCGGGCCTTGGTGGCCGGTTCGCATCTTGGTGCGGTGTCCCAGTGAAAAATAATTCGATGACAATGTCAACGATCTTCTGGAATGCCTTTTGGTCGCATTTCGGAAGTGGCGGGGGAGGTTGCGCTACCAGCACTTGGCACACCCCGGCTTTCTTGGCAGAGGTGGATGATGAGCCATACATCGAGCAGGGACGGGCGCGGGTCGTCCGATGCGGACGAAACTCATTCGCCGGCGCCGATCACGGTGATGCTGTCGTCGCGGCTGATGGTGCTGGCCAATCTGCTCAAGCGCGGCGCCATCCTGCGCTACAAGCGCCTCGCCGGATTGTCCTCGGTCGAGTTCGGTCTCGTCGCTTCGCTCGGCCGGCGGCCGCCGATGAGTGTGGCGCGGCTCGCCGAAGCCGTCGGGCAGGACAAGGGACAGATCAGCCGTGCGCTCGCGGAACTCGTTTCGCGCAAGCTGATCGCGAAATCGGCGAACCCGAATGACAGCCGCGAGGTGCTGGTCGCTCTGACCGCGGCAGGGCTCGCCGCGCATGATGCAATCGTCGCAGGTGCGCAGGATCGCAATCGGCAATTGCTCGAGCAGTTGAGCAAGGACGAGTTCGAGACTCTCCTTGCGCAGATCGATCGTCTCACGGCGACCGCCGAGAAGATGCTCGAAGCCGAAAAAGTGTCGCGCTGATCGCTCGGTAACCCCCGGAAACGTTGGATCGTTTCTAAGAGCCTTTCTAAGACCTTTTCAATTAGGGAATTCGCGCGCGCTCCCATAAGCGTCACCGCAAACGCATGCCGTTGGGGGAACGACGGCATGACGTCGCAAACATGCAGCTTCGGGGTGCGCGTTGAACAGTCTTGGAATGCTGCGGTCGGCCGTGCTGGCGACCGCATCCGCTTGGGTTTTGGTGCCGCAGGCATCGTTCGCACAATCCTCCGCGCAGAGCGGCGCGCAGAATCTGCCGTCGGTGACCGTCGCCGCGCCGGAAGCGCGCCGACGTGCTGCCGCGACGCCGCAGCGTCGCGCGCCGCGCTCGGTGCAGAGCGCCAATCGAAGCAAGCCGCAGCCACAGCGCAATGTCGGCTTCGTCGAGACGCCGCGCGGACCGGTGAATGGCTATGTCGCCGGTCGCAGCTCGTCCGGTACCAAGACCAACACGCCGATCATGGAGACGCCGCAGTCGGTGTCGGTGATCGGCGCCGAGCAGATCCGCGACCAGAAGCCGAGCAAGTTCGACGAAGTCCTGCGCTATTCGCCCGGTGTTCGTGGCGAGACGTTCGGCGCCGATACGCGCAACGACTGGTTCCTGATCCGCGGATTCAAGTCTGACGACATCGGCCTGTTCCTCGACGGGCTACAGCTCTTCTACACGTCCTATGCGAGCTGGAAGCTGCAGCCATTCAATCTGGAGCGCGTTGAAATCCTGCGTGGCCCGTCCGCAGTGCTGTACGGCGGGTCGAGCCAGGGCGGCATCGTCAATGCCATTTCGAAGATGCCGCCGGCTGAACCGATCCGCTATGTCGAGGTCGGCGTCAACAATTTCGGCAACGGCTATCTCTCGTTCGACTTCGGCGGACCGGTTGCAACCGCGACGGAGCCGGGCAAGCTGTTCTATCGCATCGTCGGTCAGGTCAAGAATGGCGGCACCCAGGTCGACTTCACCCCCGACGACAACTACTTCATCGCGCCGTCCTTCACCTGGAAGCCCGATGCGGACACCACACTGACGGTTCTCGCCTCCGCTTCCAAGCAGGACACGCGCGGCATCGGCTTCCTGCCCTATGTCGGCACCGTCGTCGACGCCCCCTGGGGGAAGATTCCGACCAGCCGTTTCGTCGGTGACCCCAGCGTCGATAGCTTCAAGCGCGAGCAGGAGATGGTCGGCTATCAGTTCGAGCGCAACTTGTCGGACAGCGTCACCCTCCGTCAGAACGCGCGTTTCGCCCATGTCGACGTGACTTATGCAACGCTCTACGGCCTCGGTTATGCGACGACGGCGGCTGCCGCCAATCTGGCACGCGGCAACTTCTTCACCAATGGCGTTGCCAATCAGGCCAATCTCGACAATCAGGTCGAGTACCGCTTCTCGACTGGTCAGTTCCAGCACATTTCGTTGTTCGGCGTCGACCTCAAGCACTACAAGATCGACGACTATCAGGGTTTTGGCGGGGCGACTTCCCTCAACCTGCTCGATCCCGTCTACACGCAGACAGCGCCTTTCAGCGGCGCTCCGTATCAGAACGCCACGCTGACGCAGAAGCAGGTCGGCGTCTATGCGCAGGACCAGATCAAGCTCGATCGCCTGGCGCTGGTGCTCTCGGGCCGCAACGACTGGGTCGACACCTATAACGATAACCACATCGGTGCGAACATGGGGCGCAACGACAGCGCGTTCTCGGGCCGCGCCGGACTGATCTACAATTTCGATGCCGGCCTTGCGCCCTACGTCTCCTACGCGACCAGCTTTAATCCGATCATCGGAACCAATTTTACCCTGAACCAGCTTTATCTGCCGGAGACGGCCAAGCAGGCCGAGGTCGGCGTCAAGTACCAGCCACATGGCTTCGACGGGCATTTTGGAATCGCGTTCTTCGACCTGAAGCGTGAAAATGTGCTCACGACCGATCCGAATAATGCGCTGCTGTCGGTGCAGACCGGCGAAGTGACCTCGCGCGGTATCGAGCTCGAGGCGGTCGCGAACGTCATGCCCGGCCTGAAGGTGATGGCGTCCCACACGGTCTACGACATCTTCGTCAGCCGCGACCTCAATGCCGCGCTGATCGGCAAGCTGCCGACCAATACGCCGAGCCAGCTCACTTCGGGCTGGGCCGACTACACGATCCAATCTGGTCCGTTGACCGGGCTCGGATTTGGTGGTGGCATCCGCTACGTTGGCCGATCATTTGCCGACAATATGAACACGCTGGAGGTGCCGGCCTACGTGTTGGGCGACGCGGCGGTTCACTACGAATGGCAGGGCTGGCGGTACGCGCTCAACGTCTCCAACATCACGGACAAGATATTCGTGGGAAGCTGCTCGTCGGCAAGCGCATGCTTCTACGGCGATCGCCGGCGCGTCACTGCCAGCATCTCCTACAAATGGTGAGGACGGGCGAGGGGAAACGGCCATCGTAAGAGCCTGACCAGCGAGCCGCTGGTCTTGACCCCAGAGATCGGTGAGCTCGCGGGCTTTGCCCCCCGGCCCGAAGCTCATGCGAGCGCGGCGCGCGTGACGACACTCCACGTCACCGGAGCCGCGCTCGCGGCCAATCCGGGCCGGCGCATTTGTGGATGTATTCGCCAGACGAGCCCCGGTCCGATCGTGGTGCATGGCTCCCGGATCGGCCGCCTGGGGATACGCGTCTTTGCTGAACCTGGCCCGCGCGCGGCAGCGACCGTCACCGGCCTGCTTGCCGCATTGCTGTGGAATGCGGCTGCCTGCATGTCGCTGGGATGACGGTGGGGCACCTGTCCTCGTTGCAATCCGGACTTTGCTGCGGCGCGGCCTGAATAAAGTGAGCTTTCCCAACAGTGGACGTCACGGCCCAGCGCGCTTGGGCTGATCAGGGCGCCCTTGCTGGGGCGGTCGATCTGCTCCATACCAGCCGCGGGGTGATTCCGGGGTTTTCACCGTTCTGGGGGCGGCAAAGGGCCTAAAAAGAGCGTGTCTTGCGCCCATTGGTGCACTGCGCTAAGGCTCAGAACAATTCCAAATCGGACGAATCCGTGGCTGTCCCGAGGCTGCGGGAAAAAGGGCTCGTCAATGAGCGGCATTCTGCAGAATTATCTTCCACTCGTGGTCTTTATAGGGGTAGCGGGCCTCATCGGCCTGGTGTTGCTGATCGCGCCGTTCATCGTGGCGTTCCAGCAGCCGGACCCGGAAAAGCTGTCGGCGTATGAGTGCGGTTTCAACGCCTTCGACGATGCCCGCATGAAATTCGACGTCCGCTTCTATCTGGTCGCCATCCTCTTCATCATCTTCGACCTCGAGGTGGCGTTCCTGTTTCCCTGGGCGGTGGCGTTCGGCAAGCTTGGCGCGACCGGCTTCTGGTCCATGGTGGTGTTCCTCGGCGTGCTCACGGTCGGGTTCGCCTATGAATGGAAGAAAGGAGCACTGGAATGGGATTGAACCCAGCATCGTCCGCCGGTCCGGTTCTCGCGCCGGCCCCCAAGGGCATCCTCGATCCGTCGACCGGCAAGCCGGTCGGGGCCAATGATCCGTTCTTCCTCGAGGTCAATTCGGAGCTGTCCGACAAGGGCTTCTTCACGGCCGCGACCGACGACCTCATCACCTGGGCGCGCACCGGCTCGCTGATGTGGATGACCTTCGGTCTTGCCTGCTGCGCGGTCGAGATGATGCAGGTCTCGATGCCGCGCTACGACGTCGAGCGCTTCGGTTTCGCGCCGCGTGCCTCGCCGCGCCAGTCCGACGTCATGATCGTCGCCGGCACCCTGACCAACAAGATGGCGCCGGCGCTGCGCAAGGTCTACGACCAGATGCCCGAGCCGCGCTACGTCATCTCGATGGGCTCCTGCGCCAACGGCGGCGGCTATTATCACTACTCCTACTCGGTCGTGCGCGGCTGCGACCGCATCGTGCCGATCGACATCTACGTGCCGGGCTGCCCGCCCACGGCGGAAGCGCTGCTCTACGGCGTGCTGCTGCTGCAGAAGAAGATCCGCCGCACCGGCACCATCGAACGCTAAGGTTTTACGTCATGGATGACGCCAAGCTCGACGCCCTGGGGCAGACGATCGTGAGCGCGCTTCCGGGCGCCGCCTTCGGTCACGCGGTGGCCTTCAACCAGCTCACGGTCGATGTCGAGGTCAGCAGGATCGTCGAGGTGGTCAAGTACCTCCGCGACGACCCGAAGTGCCGCTTCATCAACTTCACCGACATCACAGCCGCGGATTATCCGTCGCGCGAAAAGCGCTTCGACGTGATCTATCACTTCCTGTCCCCGACCCTGAACGCGCGGATCCGGCTCAAGGCCCAGGCCGACGAGACCACGCAGGTGCCGTCGCTGATCGAGGTGTTCCCCGGCGCCGACTGGTTCGAGCGCGAGGCCTACGACCTCTATGGCGTGTTCTTCGTCGGTCACCCCGACATGCGCCGCCTTCTCACCGACTACGGCTTCGAGGGCCATCCGCTGCGCAAGGATTTCCCGACCACCGGCTTCGTCGAGGTCCGCTACGACGACCAGGAGAAGCGGGTGGTGTACGAGCCCGTCCGGCTCAACCAGGAATTCCGCAAGTTCGACTTTTTGTCTCCATGGGAGGGGGCCGATTATCCGGTCCTTCCGGGCGATGAAAAAGCAGGGCCGAAGGTCTGATCATGAACGAGCAACCCGAACAGCTTCGCAATTTCACCATCAACTTCGGGCCGCAGCATCCAGCTGCGCACGGCGTGCTGCGCCTGGTGCTGGAGCTTGACGGCGAAGTCGTCGCGCGCGTCGATCCGCATATCGGCCTGCTTCATCGCGGCACCGAGAAGCTGATCGAGCAGAAGACCTATCTGCAGGCGATCCCTTATTTCGACCGCCTCGACTACGTCGCGCCGATGAACCAGGAGCACGCCTTCTGCCTCGCGGCCGAAAAGCTGCTCGGCATCGAGGTGCCGCGCCGGGCGCAGTTGATCCGCGTGCTCTATTGCGAGATCGGCCGCATCCTGTCGCATCTGCTCAACGTCACCACGCAGGCGATGGACGTCGGCGCGCTGACCCCGCCGCTGTGGGGTTTCGAAGAGCGCGAGAAGCTGATGGTGTTCTACGAGCGCGCCTCGGGCAGCCGCATGCATGCGGCCTACTTCCGCGTCGGCGGCGTGCATCAGGACCTGCCGCAGAAGCTGGTCGACGACATCGAGGCCTGGTGCGATCCGTTCCTGAAGGTGGTGGACGACCTCGACCGCCTGCTCACCGCCAACCGCATCTTCAAGCAGCGCAACGTCGACATCGGCGTGGTGCCGCTGAAGGAAGCCTGGGAGTGGGGTTTCTCCGGCGTGATGGTGCGCGGTTCGGGCGCGGCCTGGGATCTGCGCAAGTCGCAGCCCTATGAGTGCTACGCCGAGTTGGATTTCGACATCCCGATCGGCAAGAACGGCGACTGCTACGACCGCTATCTGATCCGCATGGAAGAGATGCGCCAGTCCGTGCGCATCATGAAGCAGTGCATCCAGAAGCTGAACGCGCCTGACGGGAAGGGTCCCGTCGTCGTCGAGGACAATAAGGTCGCGCCGCCGCGCCGCGGCGAGATGAAGCGCTCGATGGAAGCGCTGATCCATCACTTCAAGCTCTACACCGAAGGCGTTCACGTGCCGGCCGGCGAGGTCTACACCGCGGTCGAGGCGCCCAAGGGCGAGTTCGGCGTCTATCTGATCTCGGATGGCACCAACAAGCCCTACAAGTGCAAGATCCGCGCGCCGGGCTTTGCCCATCTCCAGGCCATGGATCACATCTGCCGCGGCCATCTGCTCGCCGACGTCTCGGCGATCCTCGGCTCGCTCGACATCGTGTTCGGAGAGGTCGATCGGTAATGGGCCAGCAGGCGCCGATCCAGTTTGACCGTGCCTCGGGGGCCCTCGAAGGGGCCAACCTGTGGGAGCGGACGGCTGCCTTGGCGCTGGTGACGGGCTCGAAGATCTCGTCGCACTTCTCGCATATGGGCTACATCGCCTGCGCCAACCTGCTGCGCAAGACGCTGCCGGAGCGCAACATCGCGATCAGGCTCAATGCCGACGCCGTGTTCGAATTCCCCTACGGCGACGGTTACTGGAGCAAGCTGCTCAATCGCTCCTATCATTACGAAGATGAGCTAGAGCTCTTGTTCGCCAACGCCGCCGATGTCGACTACACGCTGATCGATTGCGGTGCGAACTACGGCTACTGGTCGGTATTGGTCTCGAGCGCGCCGTTCGGTGCCCACAAGGCGATCGCGATCGAGCCGTCGTCGGACAATTTCGCAAAACTGTCCAACAACGCCGCGGTGAATGGCCGTCGCTTCGAATGCATGCGCGTGGCAATCGGCTCCTCGCGCGGCACTGCGCGGCTGTCCGGCACCAAGCACGAGAAGTTCAGCATCGCGGGTCCCGGCGGCGGCGAGGAAGTGCCGGTCATCGCGCTCGACAATCTCATCGATGACGGCAAGGTCGCTCCGAACGGTAAATATCTGATCAAGCTCGACGTCGAAGGCGTCGAGATCGAGGCGATCAAGGGCGGCGCCCGGCTGCTCGAGGCCGACAGCGTCATCATGTGCGAGGAGCACGGCAGCGACCGCAGCCACGCGGTGTCGCGCTTCATCCTGGAACAGACCCCGCTGAAGCTGATCGTCTACGATCCCAGCTCGAAGCGTATGGAAACGGTGACCGAGCTGTCGATCCTCGATCGCATCAAGGTCTCGACCCACGTCGGCTACAATGTTTTCGGCACAGCAAGCGCATTCTGGCAGGACAGGATCAACGTCCTGAATGCCAAGACCGCGCGCCGTATGCAGTGAGAGATTGAACAGATGTCCGTTCGCCGATTAGCACCGAAGGAAGTCCAGCCCGCGAGCTTTGCGTTCACGGAGGAGAACCTCGCGTTCGCCAAGCAGCAGATCGCGAAATATCCTGCCGGCCGGCAAGCCTCCGCGGTCATCGCCATCCTCTGGCGAGTTCAGGAACAGCACGACGGCTGGGTTTCGGAGGCCGCGATCCGCGCCGTCGCCGACTTGCTCGACATGCCCTATATACGCGTGCTGGAAGTGGCGACCTTCTACACGATGTTCCAGCTCGCACCCGTGGGCAAGAAGGCCCACGTCCAGGTCTGCGGCACCACGCCGTGCCGCCTGCGCGGCGCCGAGGATCTCATCCACGTCTGCGAGCACCGCATCCATCACGATCCGTTCCATCTGTCCAAGGACGGCAATTTCAGCTGGGAAGAGGTGGAGTGCCTCGGTGCCTGCGTGAACGCGCCGATGGTGCTGATCGGCAAGGACACCTATGAGGATTTGACCAAGGAAAGCTTTGGCAAGGTGCTCGACGGCTTTGCGTCGGGCAATCCGCCCAAGCCCGGCCCGCAGAACGGCCGCCAGTTCTCGGCGCCGACCGGCGGGCCGACCACGCTGAAGGAAGTCACCTGATGCGTGATCTCTTGCCGCCGGCAGTGGAGGGACGTGCTGCCATGAAGAAGTGGGGCTTCATCGCCATGCATGCCGCCGTGGCGGCCACATTCATTTTCCTGCTGCAGCGTTTCAGTCTGAACGCGTCGCTGGAATCCAGCCTGCTCTGGGCGCTGACCTTCGCCGTCTGCGCCGCCGGACTTGCTTACAAGCAGTCCAATCGTTGATCGGAAAGCACTGACATGCTCGAGGACAAGGACCGCATCTTCAAGAACCTCTACGGCCTCCATGATTGGGGGCTCGAGGGCGCGCGGCGCCGCGGCGCCTGGGATGGTACGAAGAACATCATCGACAAGGGCCGTGACTGGATCATCAACGAGATGAAGGCCTCGGGCCTGCGCGGCCGCGGTGGCGCCGGCTTCCCGACCGGTCTCAAATGGTCGTTCATGCCGAAGGAATCGACCGACGGCCGGCCGAGCTATCTCGTCGTCAACGCCGACGAGTCCGAGCCCGGCACCTGCAAGGACCGCGAGATCATGCGGCACGATCCGCATCTGTTGATCGAGGGCTGCCTGATCGCCAGTTGCGCGATGAACGCGCATGCCTGCTACATCTATGTCCGCGGCGAGTTCATCCGCGAGCGCGAGCATCTCCAGGCCGCGATCGACCAGGCCTATGAGGCCAAGCTGGTCGGCAAGGACAACGTCAACGGCTGGCCGTTCGACATCTACGTCGCGCACGGCGCCGGCGCCTATATCTGCGGCGAGGAAACCGCGCTGCTCGAAAGCCTCGAAGGCAAGAAGGGCCAGCCGCGCCTGAAGCCGCCATTCCCGGCCAATGTCGGCCTGTTCGGCTGCCCGACCACCGTCAACAACGTCGAGTCGATCGCGGTTGCGCCCGACATCCTGCGCCGCGGCGCCGCGTGGTTCGCCGGCATCGGCCGTCCGAACAATGTCGGTACAAAGCTGTTCTGCATCTCCGGCCATGTCGAGCGGCCCTGCAACGTCGAAGAGGCCATGGGCATTCCGTTCCGTGAGCTGATCGAGAAGCATTGCGGCGGCATCCGCGGCGGCTGGGACAACCTCAAGGCCGTGATCCCCGGCGGCTCGTCGGTGCGCATGGTGCCGGCCGAGCAGATCATCGACACGCCGATGGATTTCGACAGCTTGAGCAAGCTGCGCTCGGGTCTCGGCACCGCGGCCGTGATCGTGATGGACAAGTCCACCGACCTGATCCGCGCGATTGCCCGCATCTCCTACTTCTACAAGCACGAGAGCTGCGGCCAGTGCACGCCGTGCCGCGAAGGCACGGGGTGGATGTGGCGTGTGCTCACCCGCATGGCCGACGGCCGAGCCCACAAGCGCGAAATCGACATGCTGCTGGAAGTCACAAAACAGGTCGAAGGCCACACCATCTGCGCGCTCGGCGACGCTGCGGCGTGGCCGATCCAGGGCCTGATCGCGCATTTCCGTCATGAGATCGAAGCGCGCATCGACCAGTATTCGCACAAGGCTGACATCGACGATATCGGCGTCCGCGATCCCGTGAACATGGTCGCGGCGGAGTAAGAGAAATGACCAAGCTCATCATCGACGGCAAAGAGATCGATGTCCCGCCGGAGTACACGCTGCTTCAGGCGTGCGAAGCGGCCGGCGCCGAGATTCCGCGCTTCTGCTATCACGAGCGGCTGTCGATCGCCGGCAATTGCCGGATGTGCCTCGTCGAAGTGAAGGGCGGCCCGAAGCCGGTCGCGAGCTGCGCCTGGGGCGTGCGCGATTGCCGTCCGGGCCCCAAGGGCGAGCCGCCGGAAATCTCGACGCGTTCGCCGATGGTGAAGAAGGCGCGCGAAGGCGTGATGGAATTCCTTCTGATCAACCATCCGCTGGACTGCCCGATCTGCGACCAGGGCGGCGAGTGCGATCTTCAGGACCAGGCGATGGGCTATGGTGTCGACACCAGCCGCTTCGCCGAGAACAAGCGCGCGGTCGAGGACAAATATCTCGGCGCGCTGGTCAAGACCTCGATGAACCGCTGCATCCAGTGCACGCGCTGCGTCCGCTTCTCGGCGGAAGTCGCCGGCGCTCCCGAGATGGGCGCCACCGGCCGCGGCGAGGACATGGAGATCACCACGTATCTCGAGCACGCACTGACGTCGGAATTGCAGGGCAATCTCGTCGACATCTGCCCGGTCGGCGCGCTGACCTCGAAGCCCTATGCTTTCGCCGCGCGCCCCTGGGAGCTCGGCAAGACCCAGTCGGTCGACGTGATGGACGGCGTGGGATCTGCGATCCGCGTCGACACCCGCGGCCGCGAGGTGATGCGCGTGCTGCCGCGCATCAACGAGGCCGTGAACGAGGAGTGGATCTCGGACAAGACCCGTCACGTCGTCGACGGCCTGCGCACCCAGCGGCTCGACCGGCCCTATATCCGCGAGGCCGGCAAGCTTCGCGCGGCAAGCTGGCCCGAGGCCTTCGCAACCATCGCGGCCAAGGCGGCGCGCACCGACGGCAAGCGCATCGGCGCCATCGCCGGCGATCTTTCCGGCGTCGAGGAGATGTTCGCGCTGAAGGATCTGCTCGCCAAATACGGCTCGGCCAATCTGGCAGTGCAGGGCGGCGACGCCTTCGATCCCGCGCTCGGCCGCGGTTCCTACATCTTCAATCCGACGCTTGCAGGCGTCGAGCAGGCCGACGCGCTGCTCATCATCGGCGCCAATCCGCGCAAGGAAGCGGCGGTGTTCAACGCCCGCATCCGCAAGCGCTGGCGTGCCGGCGGCTTCAAGGTCGGCGTGATCGGCGCGAAAGCCGATCTGACGTACGACTATGACCATCTCGGTGCGGGTACCGAGACGCTCGGCGAACTTGCCGCCGGGAAGCACTCCTTCATGGACGTGCTGAAGAACGCCAAGAACCCGATCATCCTGGTCGGCGCGGGCGCAGCCTCCCGTCACGACGGCGCCGCCATTCTTGCAGCCAGCGCCAAGCTCGCGCTCGACGTCGGTGCGATGAAGGACGGCTGGAACGGCTTCGGCGTGCTGCACGAGACCGCCTCGCGCGTCGGAGCGCTGGATATCGGCTTTGTCGCCGGTCAGGGCGGATTGAACGCCGCGCAGATGACGACGTTCGGCACGCTCGACCTCTTGTTCCTGCTCGGCGCCGACGAGATCAAGGCGCCGGACGGCACTTTCGTCGTCTATATCGGCACCCATGGCGACCGCGGCGCGCATCGCGCCGACGTCATCCTGCCGGCGGCCGCCTACACCGAGAAATCCGCGATCTACGTCAACACCGAAGGCCGCGTGCAGATGACAGGCCGTGCCGCATTCCCGCCGGGCGAGGCCCGCGAGGACTGGGCGATCGTGCGCGCGCTCTCGGAGGCGCTCGGCAAGAAGCTCGGCTATGACTCGCTGTCGGCGCTCCGCCAGGCGATCTTCAAGGCTGTGCCGCATCTGATCCGTCTCGACCAGATCGAGGCCGGATCCGCCGACCAGGTCAAGAAGCTGGCGGGGAAGGGCGGCTCGCCCGAGAAGGCGCCGTTCAAGCCGCTGGTCGAGGACTTCTACCTGACCAACCCAATCGCGCGTGCGTCCGCCGTGATGGCGGAATGCTCGCGGCTTGCCTCCGGGCAGATGCTGACCGCAGCGGAGTGAGCGTGATCTGATGGAATTCTTCGAAAGCGCATTCTGGACCGGGTTCCTCTGGCCGCTGATCATCATGATCGCGGAGAGCGTTCTGGTGCTCGTCGTCCTTCTGATCGCGATTGCCTACATCCTGCTCGCCGACCGCAAGATCTGGGCGGCGGTGCAGATTCGCCGTGGCCCGAACGTGGTCGGACCCTGGGGCCTGCTGCAGTCCTTCGCCGACCTGCTGAAATTCGTGCTGAAGGAGCCGATCATCCCGGCCGGCGCCAACAAGGGCGTGTTTCTCCTTGCTCCCTTGGTCTCGTGCGTCCTGGCGCTCGCGGCCTGGGCGGTGATTCCGACCAATCTCGGCTGGGTGATCTCCGACATCAATGTCGGCATCCTGTTCATCTTCGCGATCTCGTCGCTGTCGATCTACGGCATCATCATGGCCGGCTGGTCGTCGAACTCGAAATATCCGTTCCTGGCGGCGCTGCGCTCGGCGGCGCAGATGGTGTCCTACGAGGTCTCGATCGGCTTCGTCATCATCACCGTGCTGCTCTGCGCCGGCACGCTGAACCTCTCGGCCGTGGTCGAGGCTCAGCATGTCCGCGGCCTGGCCAGCCTGATCGGGCTGCCGCAGCTGACGATCCTGAACTGGTACGTCTGGCCGCTGTTCCCGATGTTCGTGATCTTCTACGTCTCGGCGCTGGCGGAGACCAACCGTCCGCCCTTCGACCTCGTCGAAGCGGAATCCGAACTGGTCGCCGGCTTCATGGTCGAATACGGATCGACGCCGTATCTGCTGTTCATGCTCGGCGAGTATGTCGCGATCGTCACGATGTGTGCGATGGCGACGATCCTGTTCCTCGGGGGCTGGCTGCCGCCGGTCGACCTGCCGCCTTTCAACTGGGTGCCAGGGATCATCTGGTTCTCGCTCAAAGTGTTCTTCATGTTCTTCCTGTTCGCGATGGCAAAGGCGATCGTGCCCCGCTACCGCTACGATCAACTGATGCGCCTCGGCTGGAAAGTGTTCCTGCCGCTGTCGCTGGCGATGGTGATCGTGGTGGCCGGTGTGCTGCACTTTGCCGGCATCGCGCCGAAGTGAGGGCCGTCATGGGTATCAACGTCAACGCCACTGCACGCTCGCTTCTGCTGTCGGAATTCGTCTCGGCGTTCTTCCTCGCCATGCGCTATTTCTTCCAGCCGAAGCCGACGCTGAACTATCCGTTCGAGAAGGGCCCGATCTCGCCGCGCTTCCGCGGCGAGCACGCGCTGCGCCGCTATCCGAACGGTGAAGAGCGCTGCATCGCCTGCAAGCTGTGCGAAGCGATCTGCCCGGCGCAGGCGATCACCATCGAGGCCGGTCCGCGCCGCAACGACGGCACCCGCCGCACGGTGCGCTACGACATCGACATGGTGAAGTGCATCTATTGCGGCCTCTGCCAGGAGGCCTGCCCGGTCGACGCCATCGTCGAAGGTCCGAACTTCGAGTTCGCGACCGAGACCCGCGAGGAACTGTTCTATGACAAGGCCAAGCTGCTCGCCAATGGCGACCGCTGGGAACGCGAGATCGCCAAAGCGATCGAGCTCGACGCGCCGTACCGGTGAGATGAGAGCATGATCCTTCCCGCGCTGTTCTTCTATCTCTTCGCCGGCGTCTGCGTCGCCTCGGCGGTGATGGTGATTGTCTCGCGCAATCCCGTGCACTCCGTGCTGTACCTGATCCTGGCCTTCGTCAACGCCTCCGGCCTGTTCGTGCTGATGGGTGCCGAGTTCCTGGCGATGATCCTGATCGTCGTCTATGTCGGCGCGGTCGCGGTGCTGTTCCTGTTCGTGATCATGATGCTCGACGTCGACTTCCTCGAGCTGCGCGAGGGTTTCATCGAGTACCTGCCGGTCGGCCTCGTGATCGGCGGCATCTTCCTGTTCGAGCTGCTGCTCACCGTGGGCTTCTGGGTCATCAATCCCGGCGTCGCCAAGACGATCACGGCGGCGATCCCGACCAATGTCAGCAACACCGAAGCGCTCGGCCTCGTGCTCTATACGAAGTACATCCACTACTTCCAGCTCTCGGGCATGGTGCTTCTGGTTGCCATGATCGGCGCCATCGTGCTGACGCTGCGCCACAAGGCGAGCGTGAAGCGGCAGGACATCAACGTTCAGAACGCGCGCACGCCCGAGATGGCGATGGCGATGCGCAAGGTGGCGCCGGGGCAGGGGCTCCAGGACAGCGACGCGGCGGAGTGGGTGAAATGACGATCGGGCTCGGACACTATCTGGCGGTCGGCGCGATCCTGTTCACGCTCGGCATCCTCGGCATCTTCCTGAACCGCAAGAACATCATCGTCATCCTGATGTCGATCGAGCTGATCCTGCTCTCGGTCAACATCAACCTCGTGGCGTTCTCGACCTTCCTCGGCGACATCGTCGGCCAGGTCTTCGCGCTCCTGGTGCTCACCGTCGCGGCCGCTGAAGCCGCGATCGGTCTCGCCATCCTGGTGGTCTATTTCCGCAACCGCGGCTCGATCGCGGTTGAGGACGTCAATCTGATGAAGGGCTGATCTCAGTCATGGTCCAGGCGATCGTTTTTCTGCCTCTGCTGGGCGCCATTCTGGCCGGCCTGATCGCGCTGTTCGGCGCGCATGCCCGCAACCCCTCGGGCGACGAAGTGGAGCATCACGGCGACCACGGTCACGGCCATGGCGACGCCCACGCGGCGGCGGCCCATGACGACCATGGTCACGACGATCATGCTCACGACGACCACGGTCCGGCCGAGCCGCCCGCGGCCGGCTCGCGCGGCGCCGAGCTGATCACCACGGCGCTCCTGTTCGTGTCGGCGGCCCTGTCATGGATGACGCTGGTCGACGTCGGCTTCATGCATCACGACATGCGCATTCCGCTGATGCCGTGGATTCTCTCCGGCGATCTCCAGGTCTACTGGACGCTTCGGGTCGATACGCTCACGGCCGTGATGCTGGTGGTGGTGACGACCGTGTCCTCGCTCGTGCACCTCTATTCGATCGGCTACATGGACGAGGATCCGAACCGGCCGCGCTTCTTCGGCTATCTCAGCCTGTTCACCTTCGCCATGCTGATGCTGGTGACCGCGGACAATCTCGTGCAGCTGTTCTTCGGCTGGGAAGGCGTCGGTCTGGCGAGCTACCTCCTGATCGGCTTCTGGTACCAGAAGCCGTCGGCGAACGCCGCCGCCATCAAGGCCTTCGTGGTCAACCGCGTCGGCGATTTCGGCTTCGCGCTAGGCATCTTCGCGATCTTCCTGCTGGTCGGCTCGACCGATTTCGAGACCATCTTCCACACGGCGCCGGGCCTCACCGGCAAGACCATCGACTTCCTCGGCTGGCACGCCGATGCGCTGACCCTGACCTGCCTGCTGCTGTTCATGGGCGCGATGGGCAAATCGGCGCAGTTCCTGCTGCACACCTGGTTGCCGGACGCGATGGAAGGCCCGACCCCGGTCTCGGCACTGATCCACGCCGCGACCATGGTCACCGCCGGCGTCTTCATGGTGGCGCGCCTGTCGCCGCTGTTCGAGCTGGCGCCGAACGCGCAGGCCGTCGTGATGTTCTTCGGCGCGACCACGGCGTTCTTCGCCGCGACCATCGGCCTCGTCCAGAACGACATCAAGCGCATCGTCGCGTATTCGACCTGTTCGCAGCTGGGTTACATGTTCGTGGCGATGGGAGCGGGGGCCTATTCGGTCGGCATGTTCCATCTGTTCACGCACGCCTTCTTCAAGGCGCTGCTGTTCCTGGGCTCCGGCTCGGTGATCTACGCGATGCACCACGAGCAGGACATCCGCAACATGGGCGGCCTCTGGAAGAAGATCCCCTACACCTACGCGGTGATGGTGGTCGGCACGCTGGCCCTGACCGGCTTCCCGCTGACCGCGGGCTATTTCTCCAAGGACGCCATCATCGAGTCCGCCTACGCCTCGCACAATCCGTTCGCGATGTACGGCTTCCTGATGACGGTCGTCGCCGCCGGCCTGACCTCGTTCTACTCCTGGCGCCTCATCTTCAAGACCTTCCATGGCGAGCCGCATGACGAGCATCATTACGAGGCGGCGCACGAGGCCCCGATCTGGATGCTGATCCCGATCGGCGTGCTCGCGGTCGGCTCCATCATGGCCGGCTTCCCGTTCAAGGAACTGTTCGCCGGTCACGGCATCGAGGAGTTCTTCCGCGAATCCGTGAAGATGAATCCGCACATCATCGAGGAAATGCACCACATCCCCGAGAGCATCGCGTTCCTGCCGACGGTGATGATGGTGCTGGGCTTCCTGGTGTCGTACCTGTTCTACATCCGCCGGCCCTATCTGCCGGTCGAACTCGCGAAGACGCAGCCGATGCTGTACCAGTTCCTGCTCAACAAATGGTACTTCGACGAGCTCTACGACCTCATCTTCGTCCGTCCGGCGAAGTGGATCGGCTACCAGCTCTGGAAGAAGGGCGACGGCGTCATCATCGACGGCCTGGGTCCCGACGGCATCTCGGCCCGCGTGCTGGACGTCACCCGCAACGTCGTGAAGATCCAGACCGGTTATCTCTATCACTACGCGTTTGCCATGCTGATCGGCGCCGCCGGCCTGATCACCTGGTTCATGTTCGGCTTTGGAGGCCAGTAAATGACGACCTGGCCCATCCTTTCGGTCACGACGTTCCTGCCCTTGGTCGGCGCGCTGATCGTCTATCTCAGCCGCGGCGACGACGAGGCGGCCCGGCGCAACTCGCGCTGGATCGCGCTGTGGACCACGCTGATCACCTTCGCGGTGTCGGTGATCCTGGTCATGCGCTTCGATGCGTCGAACCCCGACTTCCAGTTCGTCGAGAAGGCGAACTGGCTCGCCACCGGTATCACCTACCACATGGGCGTGGACGGCATCTCGCTGCCGCTCGTGATCCTGACCACCGCCATCATGCCGTTCTGCATCATCGCGAGCTGGAAGGCGATCACCAACCGCGTCCGCGAATACATGATGGCGTTCCTGATCCTGGAAACGCTGATGATCGGCACCTTCTCGGCGCTCGATCTCGTGCTGTTCTACCTGTTCTTCGAGGGCGGCCTGATCCCGATGTTCCTGATCATCGGCGTCTGGGGCGGTCCGCGCCGGGTCTACGCGTCCTTCAAGTTCTTCCTCTACACGCTGCTCGGCTCGGTCCTGATGCTGCTCGCCATCATGGCGCTGTACTGGAACGGCGGCACCACCGACATCCCGACCCTGATGCACACCGCCGTGCCGCGGTCGTTGCAGACCTGGGCGTGGCTGGCCTTCTTCGCCTCCTTCGCGGTGAAGATGCCGATGTGGCCGGTGCACACCTGGCTCCCCGACGCGCACGTCGAGGCGCCGACCGCAGGCTCGGTGGTGCTCGCCGCAATCCTGCTGAAGATGGGCGGCTACGGCTTCCTGCGCTTCTCGCTGCCGATGTTCCCGCTGGCCTCGCACGACTTCGCGCCGCTGGTCTTCACGCTCTCCGCCATCGCCATCATCTACACCTCGCTGGTGGCCTTGATGCAGGAGGACATGAAGAAGCTGATCGCGTACTCGTCGGTCGCGCATATGGGCTTCGTCACCATGGGCATCTTCGCCGGCACCATGCAGGGCGTCGCCGGCGGCGTGTTCCAGATGATCTCGCACGGCATCGTCTCCGGCGCGCTGTTCCTCTGCGTCGGCATCGTCTACGACCGCATGCACACCCGCGAGATCGCGGCCTATGGCGGCCTCGTCAACCGGATGCCGCTCTACGCGCTGACCTTCATGGTCTTCACCATGGCCAATGTCGGCCTGCCCGGAACGAGCGGCTTCGTCGGCGAGTTCATGACGCTGCTTGGCACCTTCAAGGTCTCGATCCCGACAGCGTTCTTCGCGACCTTCGGTGTGATCCTGTCGGCGGCCTATGCGCTGTGGCTTTACCGCAAGGTCGTGTTCGGGGCGCTGGTCAAGCCGTCGCTGATGAGCATGAAGGATCTCACCCTGCGCGAGTGCGTGACGCTGTTCCCGCTGATCGCGCTGACGATCCTGTTCGGCGTCTATCCGAAGCCCGTGCTCGACATGTCGGCCGCCTCTGTCCAGCAACTCGTCAACAATTACAACACCGCTGTGACGGCCGTGAAGGCCGCCGCACTGCTCCAGTGAGCGGGCAGGTCAGGATATCGCCATGAGCTTTGAGACTGCAGGTTATCAACTGGCGCCGGTGCTGCCCGAGCTCGTGCTCGCGGTCGGCGCCATGGCGCTCCTGATGCTCGGCGCCTATCGCGGGCAGGAGACCACCAGGACGGTGACCTCGCTCGCGGTCCTGCTCCTGGTCGCGGTCGGCTTGCTCGTCTACCTTCAGCCCGCGGGCAAGCAGGTGACCTTCGGCGGCAGCTTCATCGTCGACGATTTCGCCCGCTTCATGAAGATCCTGGCCCTGATCGGCTCGGCGGTGACGCTGGTGCTGTCGACCGAGTTCCTGTCCGACCCGTCGCGCCGCATCTTCGAATACGCGATCCTGGTGCTGCTCTCGACGCTCGGCATGATGGTGCTGATCTCGGCCGGCGACCTGATCTCGCTCTATCTCGGCCTCGAATTGATGTCGCTGGCGCTCTATGTCGTGGCGGCCTCGAACCGCGACAACGCGAAATCGACCGAAGCCGGCCTGAAGTACTTCGTGCTCGGCGCGCTGTCGTCGGGCATGCTGCTGTACGGCTCCTCGCTGATCTACGGCTTCACCGGAACGGTCTCCTTCACCGGCATCGCGGCAGCCGCGACGGTCTCGAATGTCGGCCTGGTGTTCGGCCTGGTCTTCCTGCTCGCCGGCCTCTGCTTCAAGGTCTCGGCCGTGCCGTTCCACATGTGGACGCCCGACGTGTACGAGGGCGCGCCGACCCCGGTCACCGCGTTCTTCGCCTCGGCTCCGAAGGTCGCCGCGCTCGCCGTCTTCACTCGCGTCACGCTCACCGCATTCCCGGGCATCGTCTCGCAGTGGCAGCAGATCCTGGTGTTCGTCGCCATTGCGTCGATGGCGCTGGGTTCGTTCGCTGCGATCGGCCAGAGCAACATCAAGCGCCTGATGGCCTATTCCTCGATCGGCCACATGGGCTTTGCCCTGGTCGGTCTTGCCTCCGGCACCGTCGAGGGCGCGCAGGGCGTGCTGATGTACATCGTGATCTATGTCGCGATGACGCTGGGCTCGTTCTCGATCATCCTGGCCATGCGCCGCAACGGCCAGGCGGTCGAGCAGATCAGCGATTTCGCGGGCCTGTCGCGCACCAATCCGCTGCTCGCCTTCATGTTCGCGATGCTGCTGTTCTCGCTGGCCGGCATCCCGCCGCTCGCGGGCTTCTTCGCCAAATGGTACGTCTTCGTCGCCGCGATCAAGGCCAATTTGTTCACGCTTGCGGTGGTCGGCGTGCTGACCAGCGTGGTCGGCGCCTACTATTATCTAACCATCGTCAAGACGATGTATTTCGACGAGCCGGCCGGGCAGGTCGATCCGGTGCGCGTCGAGGTGAAGACGGTGCTGGCGGTCGCGGGCCTGTTCAACATCCTGTTCGCGTTGTTCGCAGGGCCAGTGGTGAGCGTCGCCTCCGCCGCGGCAAAGTCGCTGTTCTAGGATGGGATTCGCGCTCGGTCCTCGCGCACTCTCGGCGGGCTACAAGCTCGCAGCTTTCGACCGGACCGGCTCGACCAATACCGAGGCGATCGCGCATGCCAGGGGCGGCGAGCGCGGCCCGATGTGGTTCGTGACATCCGAGCAGACCGCCGGCCGCGGCCGCCGCCAGCGCTCCTGGATCGCGCCGCGTGGTAACCTTGCGGCCAGCGTCCTCGAGGTTCTGGACATTGCGCCCGCCGTCGCCGCCACGATCGGCTTCGCGGCGGGGCTGGCGGAGGAGGCTGCCCTCGAGAAGGTCAGCCTCGAGGCCGCTTTGCGCCTTGGCGAGGGCCGTCCCCGCTACGCCCTGAAATGGCCGAACGACGTGCTTGCGGGCGGCAGGAAGCTGGTCGGCATCGGCCTCGAGGCCGAGGCCATCGGCGATCGCCTGGCCGTTGTCGTCGGCATCGGCACCAACGTCGTCGCAGCACCCGAGGGCACCCCGACGCCCGCAGTGTCGCTCGCCGCGCTCGGCGTCCAGATCAGCGCGGAAGAGCTGTTTGCGGCGCTATCCGATGCCTGGGTGGAGTTCCGCGGCATCTGGGACAATGGCCGCGGCTTTGCCGAGATCCGCAAGCTCTGGCTGGAGCGCGCGGCCGGGCTTGGCGCGCGGGTCGCGATCAACACGGGAACGATGACACTGGAAGGCATTTTTGACACGATCGACGATACCGGTTGCCTGATCGTCCGCACCACTGACGGCCGACGCCTGCCGGTGGCGGCCGGCGAGGTGTTCTTCGGCTCGGCCGCCTCCGTGGGAGCTGCGTGATGGCGAAACCTGAAGAACTGGTCTTTGCGCCGCTCGGCGGCGTCGGCGAGATCGGCATGAACCTGTCGATCTACGGCCTCGGCAACCGCCAGCAGCGGGCCTGGCTGGCGATCGATCTCGGCGTCTCCTTCGGCGACGAGGAGCATCTGCCGGGCATCGACCTGATCATGCCCGACATCAGCTTCCTGGAGAAGGAGCGCAAGAACCTGATGGGGCTGGTGCTGACCCACGCCCATGAGGACCATTTCGGCGCCATCATCGATCTCTGGCCCAGGCTGAAATGCCCGATCTATGCGACCCAGTTCAGCGCGGCGCTGTTCGAGGCCAAATGCGCCGCCGAGCGCAACGCGCCGAAGATCCCGGTGACGGTGGTGCCGTCGGGCGGCCGCATCGATGTCGGCCCATTCAACGTCGAGTTCATTCCCGTCGCGCATTCGATCCCGGAGTCGCATGCGCTGGCGATTCACACCGACGTCGGCACGGTGCTGCACACCGGCGACTGGAAGATCGATCCGACCCCGATCATCGGCCGCCCGACCGACGAGAAGCGGCTGCGCGAACTGGGTGATCAGGGGCTGCTCGCCTTGATCGGCGATTCCACCAACGCCGTGCGCGACGGCCGCTCACCCTCGGAAGCCGAGGTTGCCCGATCCATTACCGAACTCGTCAAGGCCGCCAAGGGCCGCGTCGCAGTCACGACCTTTGCCTCCAACGTCGCGCGCCTCAAGGCCGTCGCCATCGCTGCGAAGGCCGCCGACCGTGAGGTCGTCGTGGTCGGCCGCGCCATGGAGCGCGTGGTGCAGGTCGCGCGCGAGACCGGCTATCTCGACGGCGTGCAGAGTTTCCGCTCCCCCGAGGTCTACGGCCATCTGCCGCAGGACAAGGTGCTGGCGCTCTGCACCGGCAGCCAGGGCGAGCCGCGCGCGGCGCTGGCGCGCATCGCCAATGACGACCATCCCGAGATCACGCTCAACCGCGGCGACAGCGTGATCTTCTCCTCGCGCACCATTCCCGGCAACGAGAAGGCGGTCGGCGCAATTATCAATGGCCTGGTTTTACAGGGTGTCGAGGTCATCACCGACCGCGACCATCTGGTTCACGTCTCCGGCCACCCCCGCCGCGACGAGCTGCGCGACATGATCGCCTGGACCAGGCCGCAGCTCCTGATCCCCGTCCACGGCGAGGCGCTGCACCTGAACGAGCACGCCAAGCTCGCGCGCGCCGCCGGCGTGCCGCGCGTGCTGGTCGTCCGCAACGGCGATCTCGTCAAGCTCGGCCCCGGCGATCCCGGCATCATCGGGGAAGTGCCCTCGGGCCGTCTCTACAAGGACGGCACGATCCTGGAGGATTCCAAGTCCCGTGCCGTGGTCGAGCGCCGCCGCATGGCGTTTTCGGGCTGTGCCTTCGTCGCCATCGCCATGACCGAGCAGGGCGAGCTTGCCGACGATCCCGAGGTCGATCTCGTCGGCATCCCCGAGAAGAACAGGGCGGGCGAACCCTTCGACGACATCGTCTTCGACGCCGTGGTCTCCACCGTCGAGGGCCTGCCGAAGGCGCGCCGCCGCGATGCGGATGCGCTGGCCGAGTCGGTGCGGCGCGCCGTCCGTGCCGTGATCAACGAACATTGGGGCAAAAAGCCTCCCTGTCTGGTACACGTCCTGACAGTCTGATTTGGGCACGATCTTTTCGGAAGACCGCTTCACACTTTGCGCTACCGCGGCCCTTCGGGTCCGGATCATGCCTTAAGGGAGAAGAAACATGCTGGGCCGGCTCAACCATGTCGCGATCGCGACCAAGG
The DNA here is from genome assembly GCF_024519875.1 of Bradyrhizobium sp. Bra64. Classification (NCBI taxonomy): domain Bacteria; kingdom Pseudomonadati; phylum Pseudomonadota; class Alphaproteobacteria; order Hyphomicrobiales; family Nitrobacteraceae; genus Bradyrhizobium; species Bradyrhizobium sp. Bra64. The sequence goes on from NZ_JALJRD010000005.1 coordinate 256,983, forward strand.
ACGCCGTCAAGGCCGCGAAGATCTATGGCGCCGCCTTCGGGGCGCAGATCTCGGAGGCCGTCGCGCTGCCCGATCATGGCGTCACCACCGTGTTCGCGACGCTCCCCAACACCAAGATCGAGTTCATCGAGCCGCTCGGCGAGGCCTCGCCGATCGCAAAATTCCTCGAGCGCAATGCCGACGGCGGCATCCACCACGTCTGCTACGAGGTCGTCGACATCATCGCCTCGCGCGACACGCTGGTGAAGGAGGGCGCGCGGGTGCTCGGCGACGGCGTGCCGAAGATCGGCGCGCACGGCAAGCCGGTGCTGTTCCTGCACCCGAAGGATTTTTCCGGTGCCCTGGTCGAAATCGAGCAGGCGTAAGGCCGGACCATGGCCATCCAGATCTCAACCGCAATCGCGATCTACTTCGTCATCTGGTGGATCGCGCTGTTCCTGACGCTGCCCTTCGGCGTGCGCAGCCAGCACGAGGACGGCGTCGGCGCACCCGGCACCGACCCCGGTGCGCCGATCCTGACGCGGATGAGGAGCAAGCTGATCTGGACCACGATCATCTCGGCGATCATCTACGGGATCGCCATGGTCGCCTATCACGCCGGCTATCTCTCGATCGAACGCCTGTCGAAATTGATGGGCATGCCGTTCTAGGTTTTCTGCTAGGTTTTTTGCCGGGTTTTTGCCGGGTTTTTCGGTGTTGCGTCGTTGTTTTTGGGGGAACGAATGACTTTTCAGAGGATCGTCGTCGCGCTTCTGTTTCTGATCGTCGTTGGCCTCGGCGCCATCGGCTATTTTGAATGGAAGATGGCCGTGCAGGCGCGGACGCTGAAGGCGTTCGTCGAGGGCTACGTCTTCAACGAGGCCGTGATCGCCTGCGAGCAGGCCAAGAGCTCGACGCCGTTCAAGTGGAACGGGGGCAAGAGCACCTCGGTGATCGGCCTGAACTCGGTCAAGCTGGACAAATACAACGTCAGTGCCAGCTACACGCTGGTGGCGGACAACGTCTATTGCGATTACGATCCGATCAAAAGAAAGGCCGAGATCGGCTCGAGCTTCCTGGAGCGGGAGTAACGATCCGGCCATGCAAATGGGATGGGATCGTCATGGCGCAGGGGCAGGCGGGAGGCTACCGGATCTTGCATGAGGCGGATCTGCGGGATTATCTCGCGGCCGCTCCGGACCTTGGGGCGATCCTCGGCGGCGAGCCGGCCGCCTGGCCCATCACCGAAGTCGGCGACGGCAACCTCAACCTCGTCTTCATCGTCAAGGGCGCGCGCGGCGGCGTCGCCGTGAAGCAGGCGCTGCCTTACGTCCGCCTCGTCGGCGAGAGCTGGCCGCTGCCGCTGTCGCGCGCCCATTACGAATTTCTGGCCTTGTCCCGGCAGGCCGAGCTCGCACCCGGTCTCGTGCCGGCTTTGCTGCACCACAACGAGACCCTGGCGCTGACGGTGATGGAGCTGCTCGAGCCCCACATCATCATGCGCAAGGGGATGGTCGCGGGCACGCAATATCCGCGCTTTGTGGACGACATCACCACCTTCATGGCGCGGACGCTGTTCTTCACCTCCGACCTCGCGCTGTCCGCCGCCGAGAAGAAGGAAGGCATCGTGGCCTTCGCCGGCAACCATGCGCTCTGCAAGATCACCGAGGATTTGATCTTCACCGATCCCTACCGGATCGCCGAGCAGAACCGCTGGACCGCGCCGTATCTCGACGGTCTGGCCGCTGAACTGCGCGACGACCTGGACCTGCACGTCGCCGTCTCCCGGCTGAAGCTGAAGTTCATGGCGAGCCCCGAGGCGTTGCTCCATGGCGACCTCCATACCGGCTCGATCATGGTCACGGACAGCCAGACGCGGGTGATCGACCCCGAATTCGCATTCTACGGCCCGATGGGATTCGACATCGGCGCGGTGCTGGCCAATCTCCTGATGGCCTATTTCGCCTCCGCCGGCCACGAGCGCTCGCCCGGCGAGCGGCGCGCGTTCGAGGCTTGGGTGCTCGAAACGGTGGAGCAGGTCTGGAACGAGTTCGCCCGCAAGTTCCTTGACCTCTGGTGCGCAAGCGCGGCGGGGGATGCCTATCCCGCCTCGCTCTTCGCCGGCGAGAAGGGCGCCGCCCGCCTCGAGGCGGAGCGGCATGCCTACATGCAGCGCCTCTTCGCCGATACGGTCGGCTTCGCCGCCGCAAAAACCATCCGCCGCATCTTCGGTCTCGCCCACAATATCGACTTCGAGCTGATCGAGGATCCGAAGAGGCGGGCGATCAGCGAGGCGCGAGCCGTGCGGCTGGCGAGGGCGATGATGGTGGAGGCGGGGGCATTTCCGGCGATCGCGGACGTCACCGCTGCAGCGCGGAAGCTGCGGGATTGGAAGCCGGAGTTCACGGCCGGCTAGACGCGTCCCAACAGATCGGCGGAGCCCGGGCGCCGCGCCAGCATATGTCAACCGCTTCAAGGCGCTTGCATTCGACGTGCCGCGAATGGTCAACTCTCGGACCGGAGCACGCCTGCATTGTCGGAGGGACCATGATGTTCAGGATAGTGGCGATCGTTGCTGGTTTGGGCCTGGCGCTCGCCGGTGCGGCGGAGGCCCAGACCCCGCGCAGGGGCGGAACCATCCGTATGACCGCGCCTTATGGTTCGAGCTTCACAAGCCTGGACATCCATACGACCCAGCGCGCCCAGGACGAGATCTACGCCAAGGCCTTGCACCGGTCGCTCTACATCTGGAATTCCGCGGAAGGCAAGCCGGTTCTGGAACTCGCCAAGGAGGATGTGGTCTCGGGCGGTGGCTTCGTTCACACCTTCAAGCTGCGCGACGACGCCTATTTCCACAACGGCCGCAAGATGATGGCCGACGACGTCATCTGGTCCTACAACCGTATCATGGATGGCACCAAGGCCTATCCCGGCGCACGTTACGTCCGCATCATCGAGGGCGCGGCCGCGGTCGAGAAGGGCCAGGCCAAGGAGATCTCCGGCCTGAGGAAGATCGACGACTTCACCCTCGAAATGAAGTTGACCGAAAAAGTCGATCCCGGATTCTACTTCTTCACCGCGCTGACCTCGATCTATCCCGCCGATGAGGGAGCAAAGGAGACCTTCATCCAGCATCCGATCGGCCTTGGGCCGTTCAAATTCGTCGAGCACGTGCCGGGATCGCGCATCGTCCTGGAGCGGTGGGACCGGTTCTACAAGCCCGGCAAGCCCTACGCCGACAAGGTCATCGTGTCGGTCATGGGCGAGGCCGCGGCCCGCGATGTCGCCTTCCGCAACAAGGAGATCGACACATCGGTGCTGGGACCTGCGCAATATGTCGCTTATCAGAACGACGCCGACCTCAAGGGCACCGTCGTCGAAGTCGCCGAGGTCTTCACCCGCTACATGGGGATGAATCCCTCGTTCAAGCCGTTCGCCGACAAGCGCGTCCGGCAGGCGATCAACTACGCGATCGACACTGACCTGATCATCAACAAGCTGGTCAAGGGCAAGGCTTATCGCGCCACCAGCTGGCTGCCGCTGACCTCGCCCGCTTACGACAAGGCCATGAAGCCCTACGCGTTCGATCCCGCCAAGGCCAGGCAGCTGCTCGCAGACGCCGGCTACCCTTCAGGCTTCGAGTTCGAGTGGACCACCAGCCAGAACGAGAGCTGGGGCTTGCCGATCGTTTCGGCCGTCATCCCGATGCTGGACAAGGTCGGCATCAAGGCGAAGGTCAAGCAGGTCGAAACCGCGGTATTGGCGGAGGTAGTTCGCAGCGGCGACTACCAGGCCTTCATCTATTCCCAGGCGACCGGCCCGGATCCCCAGGCCGCGCTCAAGTGCTTCCACTCCGCGACGCCACAATCGGCCTGCAACTACATGAACTACAAGAACCCCGAGTTCGACAAGCTGATCGACGAGGCCGGACAGACCGACGACGCTGCAAAGCGCATCCAGCTGCTGCAGAAGGCCAATGCGCTGCTGTACGAAGAGGCTCCGGTCTGGTTCTTCAACTACAACAAGGCGGTCATGGCCGTGCAGCCCTGGCTCAAGGGGATCCAGCTGAACGCGACGGAGCTGACCCATCAGAACGTCGAAGACCTCTGGGTCGACGAGACCTCGCCCGCGAAGTGACATGCGCTGTCGCGCTCCCTCCATCGCGACCAGCGACGGAGGGAGAGAGGAAAAGTGCCGATGCTCTCCTTCCTGTTCCGCCGTCTCGTGCAGACCATTCCGACCGTGCTCGCCGTCGTGCTGCTGGTCTTCGTGCTGTTCAGCGTCGTGCCCGGCAGCATCGTCTCGAGCATGAGCGACGATGCCGATCCGCAGGTCGAGCTACGCATGAAGAAGCAGCTCGGCCTAGACGATCCCGTTTATGTGCGCTTCGGCGCCTACATCGCCAAGCTCGCGACCGGTGATTTCGGCACGTCATTCCGGACGCGCGAGCCTGTCACGACCATGATCGCCAAACGGATGTGGCCGACGCTGCAGCTCATCTTCGCCGCCATGGCGTTTTCCGTCGTGATCGGCGTGCCGCTTGGTTTCATCGCCGCCCTGAAGCCCGGGGGCATCGTCGACACGCTCGCAATGGTCGTGGCGGTATCGGGCCTTTCGATCGCCAAATTCTGGCTCGGTCTGGTCCTGATGTACTTCTTTGCGTTGAAACTCGGCTGGCTGCCGAGTTTCGGCTATGGCGACGGCGGACTGAAATACCTGATCCTGCCGGCGGCGACGCTCGGCGTCTCGCCGATGGCGCTGTTCGCCCGGACCACACGCGCTGCTGTGCTCGAGATCATGACGGCCGATTTCGTCCGCACCGCGCGCTCCAAGGGCATGAGCGAGACGCGAGTCGTGAAGTGGCATGTGATGCGCAACGCGCTCGTCATCATTCTCACCACCGTCGGCCTGCAGTTCGGCGCGCTGATGGGGCAGGCGGTCGTGGTCGAGAAGTTGTACTCCTGGCCGGGCATCGGCTCGCTGCTCGTCGACAGTGTCCTGCAGCGCGACATTCCGGCGGTCCAGGGCTCCATTCTCGTCGTGGTGCTGGCCTTTCTCGCGATCAATCTGCTGATCGACGTGCTCTACGGCGTGATCGATCCCAGGATCAGATACGCATGAAGCTCCGCGCCAATCTCATCATCGGTGGCGCGCTGTTCGCGCTTGCGATCCTGGTCGGCCTGCTCGCGCCCTGGCTGGCGCATACCGACCCTGTCCTCGACGCCAATCTCATGAACGCGGAGGAGCCGCCAAGCTGGACCTGGTGGTTCGGCACCGACGACCAGGGCCGCGACATCTATTCTCGCGTCGTCTACGGTGCGCGCGTCTCGCTGACGGTCGGCATCGTCTCGCAGCTCATCAACAGCGTCATCGGCATCGCGCTGGGCCTGAGCGCCGGCTATTTTGGCGGCTGGTGGGACGATGTCGTCAACGGCCTGACCAATCTCATGCTCGCGATCCCCTCGCTGATCTTCGCGCTTGCCATCATGGCGGTGCTGGGACCCGGCCTGACCAGCCTGCTGATCGCACTCGGCTTGACCAACTGGTCCTTCACCTGCCGGATTGCACGGGCCTCGGCGCTGTCGCTTCGAAGCCAGGGCTATGTGCAGGCCGCAACCGTGCTCGGCTATGGCGATCTGCGCATCATGATCACCCAGCTGCTGCCGAACATGCTGGGACCGATCGTCGTCATCGGCACGCTCGGCATGGGCAGCGCGGTGCTGTCGGAGGCCGCGTTGTCGTTCCTCGGCCTCGGCGTCCGCCCGCCGTTTCCGAGCTGGGGCAGCATGTTGTCGGATGCCCGCGACCAGATCACGACGGCACCGTGGCTCTCGGTCTTTCCCGGCCTTGCCATCTTCCTGACGGTGCTCGGCCTCAATCTGCTCGGCGACGGCCTGCGCGACATTCTCGATCCCCAATCGCGGAGCCGGCGGACATGACCGGCGCGCCGCTGATCGAAGTCGAAGATTTGCGTATCGACCTTCACGATGGATCGCGGCGCGTTGCGGCGGCCGAGGGCGTTTCATTCCGGATCGATCGCGGCGAGACGTTCGGTCTCGTCGGCGAATCCGGCTGCGGCAAGAGCATCACGGCGCTCGCCCTGATCGGCCTGTTGCGGCCGCCGCTGTCGATCGGCAATGGCGTCATCCGCTTCGAGGGGAATCAGATCCAGCACCTTTCGGCGGCCAGGCAGCGGGAGCTCCGCGGCAACCGCATCGCCATGATCTTCCAGGAGCCGATGACGGCGCTCAATCCGGTTTCGCCGGTGGGACGGCAGATCGCCGAGATGTTCGTGCTGCACAAGGGCAAGAGCTGGCGGGAGGCCAACCGGCTGGCGGTCGAGGCGCTGGCGAACGTTCGCGTCCCCGCGCCGGAGCGCCGCGTGCACGATTACCCGCACCAGCTGTCGGGCGGCATGCGCCAGCGCGTGATGATCGCCATCGCGCTGGCCTGCGGTCCGGACCTGCTGATCGCCGACGAGCCGACCACCGCGCTCGACGTGACCGTGCAGGCCGAGATTATCGAGCTGATGCGCAATCTCTGCGCCGAGCGGGGGACGGCGATCCTGATGATCAGCCATGACCTTGGCCTCGTCGCCAATGTCTGCCGCCGCGTGGCCGTCATGTATGCCGGTCGCATCGTCGAGGAGCGCGGCTCGGCCGATATTTTCCGTGCCCCCTCGCACCCCTATACGCAGGGCCTGGTCGACTCGCTGCCGCGGCTGGGCAGTCGTGCCGCGCTCGGCCGCAGCAGGCTCAAGGAGATCGCGGGCGTGGTCCCGGCCATCACGAATTTCCCTGACGGCTGCAGGTTCAACCCGCGCTGCGCGCAGGCGACCAATATTTGCCGGACCGTCGCGCCGGAGACGGATTTGTTGAGTGCCGGCGGTCTGGTCAGGTGTCACCACCATGCATGAACCGCGCGACGGTCTGGGTGTGGCGGGGCAGGCCGACGATGTCATTCTCAGCGTCGAGGATCTTGCGGTTCATTTTCCGCTGGGCGGCGGCTTGCTCGGCCGCAGCCGGCGCCTGTTGCGCGCCGTCGACGGTGTCGATCTCAGGCTGAAGCGCGGCGAATGCCTCGGCCTCGTCGGCGAATCCGGCTCCGGCAAGTCGACGGTCGCATTGTCGATCCTCGGCCTCTTGACGCCGACGCGCGGCCGCATCGTGCTGGACGGGCAGGTTGTGACGAACCGGCAATCCGGCGATCGCAAGGCGCTGGCCCGCACCGTGCAAATGGTGTTTCAGGATCCCTACGCCTCGCTCAATCCGCGCCAGACCGTGCGCCGCACGTTAGAGGATCCCCTGCGGGTGCACGGCGTGACCGCCGCAAGCGAGATCGAGGACCGCGTTGCGACGATGCTTCGGCATGTCGGCCTGCGGCCCGAACAGTCGGGCCGCTACCCGCACGAATTCTCCGGCGGCCAGCGCCAGCGTATCGGCATTGCGCGCGCCCTGATCCTCAATCCCAGGATCGTCATCTGCGACGAGCCCGTGTCGGCGCTCGACGTCTCGATCCGCGCCCAGATCATCAATCTGCTGCTGGAATTGAAGGACACCCTCGGTCTTTCCTACATCATGATCAGCCACGACCTCGGTGTCGTCGAGCACATGAGCGACAAGGTCGCCGTGATGTATCTCGGCCGGATCGTGGAGAACGGCGGCTGGCGCGAGATCTTCGAGCGGCCTGCGCACCCCTACACGCAAGCCCTGATCGCCGCCATTCCCGATCCGCTGCACCATGCGCCGCTGGCGACGACAGGAGGCGACCTTCCCAATCCGCTCAATCCGCCGAACGGATGCGCGTTCAGCCCACGTTGCCGCCACGCGGAGGATGTGTGCCGTCACGAGCCGGGGCCGATGCTGGAAACGCGCCCCGACGGGCACGCGGTGCGGTGTTGGCGGAGTGAGGAGATTGCGGGGCAGGCGGCGTTGGCATCGTCTGACGGCCGCCTCAACTTCCCATGATGCCGACCAGCCGAGGGCGCCGGTGGTTTGCGAGCCGGTTCTCGGCTGGCAGCGCGCGCAGCCAATCGCGGAAGCTGACGATTTCGGGGCAATCCGCGGTGCCTTCAGGCGCAATCAGCCAATCGCCGACGCCCGATCCCTCATCGACCCGGTCGCAACGATAGCCCGGATGATGGCGGAGGCCCCGGGCGATCAGCAGGTCGACCTTGCCCTCGATCAATTCGTGCAAGCCGGCCGGCTGCAGCACCCGCAGGCCGATCTCCGCATGCGTGCTGCGAAACTCCTCCAATTGGAGGCGGCGCAAGTCGACGCCGCCATGGACGCCCAGCTGCAGGAGTGCCGCACCTGCCGGTTTCAATTGCGAGGTGGCCTCCGCAATGTGGCGGAAGCCTTCGGAGACCCCGGGAAGATAGGCCCGACCGGCCGCGGTGAGGATGAGCTGCTTATGCAGCCGCTCGAACAGCTGCACGCCGAGGCGCGCCTCCAGCGCTTTCACCTGCTGCCCCACGGCGGCGGGCGTCACGTGCAGCTCGTGCGCGGCCAGCTTGAAGCTGAGATGCCGGGCGGCGGCCTCAAAAGCGCGGAGCGCGTTGAGTGGTGGCAGGATGTAGGTCATCGCGCACCATTTTGACACTGATGGGCCTCGGCCTTGCAATAGATTTTCTTGCGCTGAGCCGCAGGAATGATGCTTTGCGAAGCAGCGATGTCGCCGGATACGGTCGGCCCGCAATCCGGAGAAACTCCATGCCCCCAGCTCAAGTCGTCAGCCACAATCCCGCAACGGTCCACGCGCCCGCCGGCGGCTACTGCATGGGACTTGAACTGAAGCAGCATCGCCGCCTGTTGTTCATCAGCGGCCAGGTGCCGGAACGATCCGACGGTACCGTGCCCGAGGGTTTCGAGGCGCAATGCGAGCAGGCCTGGCGCAACGTCATCGAGGTGCTCGCCGCCGCGGACCTTGGCGTCGGGCATCTGGTCAAGGTCACCACGTTCCTGACCGACCGCAATCAAGTCGTGCCTAACCGCATCATTCGCCGCACGATGCTCGGGGAACACCAGCCCGCGCTGACGGTCGTGATCGTCGAGACAGTCGACAGCAGATGGCTGTTCGAGATCGAGGCGATCGCCGCGGAGTGAAGCCGGTGTCGCCGGCCTTGCAATGAACCAATCATATCGGGTGTATCCAATGGCTGAGAACATTCATGCTTTCTACGAGACGCATCGGGACGCCATGGAGGCCGCCATGCGCGATCGCCTCGACCTTGCCGAGGCGATGTTGCGCGAGCGCGCGCATCTATCCGACATCGACGGGATCGGGCGGGAGGTGATGGCCGAATTCGAGATCGTGCTCACCCAGATGCCCTATGTCGGCGGCGCGGCAAGCCGCATGAGCGATTTCTTCATGCGTCTCATGGGCTTCATGGCTATCAGCCGCGTGCTGCGACGCCACGGCGTGCCGCCGCCTGTGATCGGCGAGATCGAGCGCGAAACCTACAAGGCGCAATTGCTGACTACGCCCGAAACGGAACGTCTCGCCTCGGGGCGCCATTTCATGTCGCTGGAGAACCAGGCCGTGCTGCGCCAGCACGCGGCGAAGAGCGTTACTGAAAGCCATCAGAAGGATTTTCCGGAGGATTTCGTCTACGATTTTGTCGAGCCGGATACGGGCGACAGCTTTGAATTCGGCATCAACTACAAGGCTTGCGGCTTCTGCAAACTCGCGGCGCGCCATGGCGACAAGGACATTTTGCCGAACATTTGCGGGCTCGATTTCGTCGCCTACGCGGCGCGAGGCATTCGCCTGGAAAGGACACAGACATTGGCGGGCGGCGCGAGCCACTGCGATTTCCGGTTCTCGCGGCTTGCGCCGGATAGGAAGGCGGCAAGCTGAGCCGCCTTCTCATGCCCTGCAATCGTGTCGGTCCTTGATTGCCCCCGTTGACGTATCGTCATTGCGAGCGCAGCGAAGCAATCCAGAATCTTTCCGCGGCGGCAGCCTGGATTGTTTCGCTGCGCTCGCAATGACGGGGTAGGCAACGGCTTTTCGAAGCAACCGCCCATGATGACATCGTGCGCCTGTTTTGCCCGACGTGTCAAACGCTCGTCTCGCTGCGGCTCAAGTCAAGCCGATCTGGATTCCTCAGCGATTTCTACTGTGCATGGGGTTGTTTTCGCGCTTTTTGTTTTGAGGCTTGTCTAATCCGCCGCCTTCTCCCTCAGCCGCTGGGCATAGACGTTGATCACCAGTGCCGCCAGCAGGATCAGGCCGCGGATCAGGATCTTCAGGAAGCTGTCGATGTTGACGTGGTCGAGGCCGTTGTTGAGCACACCGAGAACGAAAAGTCCGACGATGGTGTTGCCGATGCCGCCGCGGCCGCCGAACAGGCTGGTGCCGCCGACCACGACGGCGGCGATGGAGTCGAGCAGGTATGTGTCGAACTCGTTCTGCTGCGCGCTGCCGAAATGGGCGACGCCGAGCATGCCGCCGATGCCGGAGCAGACCGCCGAGATCACCATGACGGCGCCGAGGATCAGCTTGACGTTGAGGCCGGAATATTCGGCCGCCTCGCGGTTGCCCCCGACCATGTAGACGTAGCGGCCGAAGCGCGTGTAGGTCAGTACCAGATGGCCGCCGAGCAGCATGATCGCGGCGACGATGACGATCCAGGGGATGCCGCCGATCGAGCCGGAGCCGAGCGTGGTGATCAGGCCGGGCACCTTGTAGGCGATCTGGCCGCGCACCAGCAGCGCCGAGATGCCGGCGGCGATCTGCATCATCGCCAGCGTCATGATGAAGGAGGGGATGCCGATCACGGTCAGCCCCAGCGCATTGACGAGGCCGAGCGCTGCGCAGAGCAGGATGGCCATCAGGATCGCCGCGGCCCCGGGCAGGGGGATGTTGGGAATGTTGACGTAGGATTCCTGCAGCGTGAAGTAGGCGACCGCGATGCCGGTGACGTTGGCGATGCTGGCGATGGAGAGGTCGATCTCGGCGCAGAGGATCACGAAGGTGAGGCCGACCGCGATGATGCCGGTCACCGACACCTGGGTCAGGATGTTGCCGAGATTGTCGAGCGTGGCGAAGGAGGGGCTGGCGAAGGCGAAGAAGCCGGACAGGAAGATCAGCGTCAGGAACGGCGCGATGTTGCGCATCTGCGAGCGCAGGAAGGGCGCAAGACCACGCGCCCGCTGCCCTGCCGCCACTGCCGTCTCACTACTCGCCATGGTGATTCTCCGTCACGCCGCTTCCAGCAGGCGGTCCTTGCTGACCGGCTCGTTCTTGAATTCCCGCACCAATGCGCCGCGCTTGAGCACGAGGATGCGGTCGGCCAGCGACAGCACCGTCTCCGGCTCGGTCGACAGCACGATGATGGCGAGCCCCTTGGCGCGGAGATCGCGGACGATGTTGATGACGTCGTTCTTGGCGCCGACATCCATGCCGCGGGTCGGCTCGCACAGCACCAATAGCTTTGGCGGATAGGTCAGCCACTTTGCCAGCGCGACCTTCTGCTGGTTGCCGCCGGAGAGCATGCCGAGGTCGAGGCCGACCACCGGCGGCCGGATCTGCAACTGCTCGATCTGCCGCTGGGCGATGTCGCGCTCCTGCGCCGGCTTGAGCAGCAGGGACGAGATGCGGTCCAGAATGCTGATCGAGATGTTCTTGTAGACCGGCTCCTGGTGAAACAGCATGGCGCGCCGGCTCTCCGGCACCAGCGCCACGCCGGCGCGTCGCGCCGCTGCCGTGCTGGCGAAGGTTTTGGGCGTGCCGCCGACGGCGAGCGTGCCGCTGTCCGGCTGCAGCTTGCCGAACAGGATTCGTGACAGCTCCTGCTGGCCGCAGCCCATGAAACCGTAGATGCCGAGCACTTCGCCCGCGCGGGCCTCGAACGAGATGTCCTTCAGGCTGCGCGCCAGCGAGAGCTGATCGACCTTCAGGATCACCGAACTGTCGCTCGGCTGGGGAAGCATCAGATCGTCGCTATAGCTGTGCTCGAGCGCTTCGCCGCCGCGGCCGATCATGGCCTCGATCAGCGCGCCCTTGCTGGTTGCGGTGGAAGGCGTTTCGGCGACCTTCCGCCCATTGCGGAACACCGTCACCGTGTCGGACACGAGCAGGATGTCCTCGATGAAATGCGAGATGAAGACGATGGCAGTGCCTTCCTCGCGCAGCCGCCGAAGCGTTGCGAACAGCCGCTCGACCTCGGGCGGCGAGAGCGCGGAGGTCGGCTCGTCCAGGATGACGATGCGGGCGCCGGAGAACAGCACGCGCGCGATCTCGATCAGTTGCTGGAGCCCGATCGGGAGGTCGCCGAGCCTGCTCATCGGGTCGACGTCGATGCCGAAGCGGGCGAGCTGCTCGCCGGCCTCGCGCGCCATGCGCCGCCATTGCACCAGGCCGAGCCGGTTGGTCGGCTGATTGCCCAGGAACACGTTCTCCGCGACCGTCAGGTCCGGCGCGACGCTGAGCTCCTGGTGAACCATGGCGATACCGGCCGCATGCGCGTCGCGCGCCGAGCGGAAATGAGTCTCCTTTCCATCGATCAGGAAGCGGCCGGAGAATTCGCTGTGCACGCCGGCGATGATCTTCATCAGCGTGCTTTTTCCCGCGCCGTTCTCGCCGACGAGACCGTGGATCTCGCCGGGATGAAGCGCGAAGTCGACACCACGAAGCGCTTCGACGCCGCCGAAGCTCTTCGTGATGCCCTGCAGTTCCAGGATAGGCGAACGATCCTCTCGCATGGAGGCTCAGATCAGGAAGTGATCCTGCATCCACTGCATCCCGGCGGCGTTGGCCTTGGTCACGACCGGGCCGTCGGTGACGACGTTCTTCGGAATGCCCTGTCCGCTCTTCTCGCCGCCGACCACGGCAGAGACGCCCGCGATGATGGCGCCGCCGTGGATGCGGCAGGACGGATTGCGAACCGTGGCGAACATGCGGCCTTCGCTGACCGCCTGGATCGCCGGCGGCATGGCGTCGACGCCACCGATCAGGATATTGGTGCGGCCCCGCGCCTTCATGATGTTGGCGGCGGCCAGCGCCATGTCGTCATTGTGGAAGAACGCCGCGTCGATCTGCGGGTACTTCGTCAGGTAGGTTTCCCATAGCCGCGCGGTCTTCGACACGTCCCAGTCGGCGGGCTGGGTGTCGAGCACCTCGATGCCGGGGAATTGCTTGACGACATTGTTGAAGCCCTTTGCGCGGCCCTGCGCGCCGGTGTGGCCGAGTGCGCCCTGGGTCATGATGATCTTGCCCTTGCCGCCCATCGCGTTGCACAGCGCCTGCGTCACCGAGGCGCCCATGAATTCGTTGTCGGGGGCAAGGAAGGAGTGGACGTTGATCTGGTCGAGCGGCGCAATCAGCGTGTCCATGTCGATCACCGGCGTGCCGGCGTCGATCATCTTCTGCACGGGCTGGGTGAGGGTGCCGATGCCGAAGGCCTGGATGGCGACGAAATCCCATTTCTGGGAGGCCATGTTGTCGATCGCCGCGCGCTGCTTCACCGCATCGAGCTGGCCGTCGAACCAGGTGACCTCGACGTTGAACAGCTTGCCCCAGAATTCCGCGGCCTGCTTGCCCTGCGCGCACCAGGTCGCCTGGAGGCCCGCATTGGAGAAGGCCGCCTTCAGCGGCTTCTCGCTTCGTCCGACTTCGGCTGCAAGGGCGGGGTTTATGCCCATGCTGCCGAGGATGGCAGTCGCGGCGCCGGCGGTCGCTGCCGCCTGAAGAAGATCGCGCCTCGTCGTCGAGAAATCTTTCGTCCCGGACATCGCTCGCTCCCATAAAATCTTAGCGTCGGCGCGTCATTGATTGCGCGACCGATCTCCGAAAGTGTCTCACAAGAGTTGATGCCACTCAATCTGCAATCAACGCGAGATCGCCGCAGTCTGTGTTGGTGCAGCGCAAAGTGTCAGGCCTGGACGGCTGCGAACGCGTCGATCTCCACGAGCAGTTGATCCCAGGCCTGCGCGATCTCCGGCGACCATTCATCGCGGAGGAGATCGCGCAGCGTATCCCTGATGACGGCGAAGAACGCGAGGAAGAGCTCGCGTGGCGTGCCATAGGCGTCGTGCGAGGCGATCTCGCAGGCGATCAGCCGAAAATGCCCGCGACGTTCGCCGGCGAAGTCGAGAATTGCCTCGATCGTCAGTGCGAGCATCGATCCCTTCACGAGCTCGCTGCCTTGCGAGCGGAACATCGCCTGCGTTTCCGGATGCTCTTTGGACAGACGTTGATAGACGAGCGGCGTGAGATCGGCGCAGCACGTCGCCGCGATCTCGAAACTCTGTTCGACCGGATTGGGAGAAGCGTTCATCGGCAGTTCAGCCACGCAGACAAAAAAAGAGCGGGGCCCTAGCCCCGCTCGAAAATTGTGTCGACCCTATTATCCCCGATTCTAAGATTTGATCTTGATTGGCGGGGCGACGCTGCGTTTTGCGCGTCAGGGGCTCCTCCCGAGACTTGGACCACCAGACTTCGACCTCGCGGCCAGCCTGAGCAAGGGTGATGCTAGATCAACTTTTCTCACTTGTCATCATTTTCGGCAACGAATGTTCAAAATTCGAGCAATTGACGAAATGATCGGGCTTTTGGCCGCCTAAGCATATGACAAATATATGAAATCTTTGGATGGGTGGGGTGGTCTATCTGCCTCAAATGCCGGACGGCCGCGCGGCGGGGGGCCCCGATCACAGTTTTCGAGAAATTTGCGCTGGGCCAAGAAGGCGGCGGAACTGACCTCGACTTGGGTCCCCGCGCGGTGTTTAGTTGGCAGACGAACGAATGGTTCGGCGGATGCGCGCACGGCTGCAAAAATTCCTACCCCTGGTCCTGCTCGCTTTGGCGATGCAGGTGCTGGCGCCGATTGCCGCCTGTCTGGCGGCTGGCCAGGCCGTGGCCGATCCGTTGTCTGCCGGCATCATCTGCCACAGCGCGAGCGAGCAGGGCGGCCTGGACGATCAGACCGGCACGCCGACGGCGCATGGCGCCGCCTGCGCGCTCTGCTGTCTGGCACAGGCGGGCGCGTCGCTCGATTCGCCACGGCACGCAGCACTCTCCGTTCCCTTCCGCCACGCCGAGCGCGTGATCTGGCACGCGGCGGAGGTGTCTGCCGTCGCGGCGCATAGAGGCACCAGCGCCCAGGCGCGCGCGCCGCCTCAGTTCTCCTGACGACCCCAGTGTCGCCGCGGTTCGTCCGCTGGCGACGGATGCTGTCGAACAGCCGGGAAGAAAGCCGGCGTCAGGAATGCCCCCAATGTTACATTGTCATGCCCGCCGTGGCGTGAGCGTCGTTGCCGTTCAGGCCGCGCTGCCTGCATCATCGAGCGGAGTTTTTGCCCAAAGCAGCGGTGCAGTGCTGCCGCCGGTAACCGTCGACGCGCCCGCCGCAGTAAAACCCAAGCCGCGCAAGCCGGCGGTGCCCATTGCTGCCGCCAGGAGCCGCTCCGCAAAGCCCGCCAGCGAGCGGGCCGCTTCCGCTCCCACCGGCGAGCAGGGAGCGGGCAGCGCCCGCGCGTCGCTGGATCCGCCGGCCGCCGTGGCGCGCTATCAACTACCCCAGCGCTCCTTCAGCGTTACGGCGAAGGAAATCGACGAGACGATCAACCTCAAGGACCCTGAGGATGCCGTCAAATACATGCCGAGCCTGTTCGTGCGGAAGCGCAACGACGGCGACAACCAGGCGGTGCTGGCGACGCGAAGCTGGGGCCTGAACTCCAGCGCGCGCACGCTGATCTACTACGACGACCTCCTGATCTCGGCGCTGATCGGCAACAACAACACCAATTCGTCGCCGCGCTGGAACCTGATCTCGCCGGAAGCGATCGGGCGGGTCGATTACCTCAACGGCCCGTTCGCCGCGGCCTATCCCGGCAATTCGATCGGCGGCGTCCTCTTGATCACTTCCAAGATGCCGGACAAGCCGTTTGCGGTCGCCAAGGAAACGGTTTCGGTGATGCCGTGGAATCAGTACGGCACCAAGGACACCTATGTCACAAGCCAGACCAGCGCGGCGGCGGGTAACCGCGAAGGTGCGCTGTCCTGGCTTGTCAGCGCCAACTACCTCGACAGCTACCAGCAGCCGCTGACCTACACGACGAGCAGCGCAAACCAGGCCGGTACAACCGGCGTGTTCCCCGCGCTGAACAAGCAAGGCGTTCCGGCCAACGTAGTTGGCACGGGAATCCTCGCTCATTCGCAGCAGAGCTCCGGCAATATTCGCCTTGCCTATGATTTGACGGCGCAGGTGCAGGCGACTTATTCGTTCGGTATCTGGAATAACCACCAGGTCTCCGATCCCCAGACCTACCTGCGGTCGACCGCGACAGGGCTGCCGACGTTCAACAACATCACGACGTTCGCAAACGCCAAATATATCTGGGACGAGACCCACCTAAGCAACGCGGTCGCGATCAAGAGCGATACCAAGGGCATTTTCGATTTCGATCTGTCCGCATCGAGCTACAATTATCTCGAGGATACCCAGCTCAATCCATACACGGTGACGTCGGGCGTGGGCTTCTCGCAGAACGGCAGGGTCCAGCGCATGGACGGCACCAACTGGCAGAACGCCGACGCCAAGGGAATCTGGCGTCCGCTGGGGTACGGCGGGGCACACGAGATCAGCTTTGGTATTCACGGCGATCGGTACCGCCTGGAAAATCCGACCTATGGGTCGTCGGTCTGGTATCAGGCTGCGACCGCTACGGGACAGCTTTACGCCAACAGTCAGGGCGAAACGCGCACCGGAGCGCTCTGGCTTCAGGATGCCTGGAAAATCCAGCCCAATCTGAAGCTGACCCTGGGGGGGCGGCTGGAGACCTGGCAATCGCTCGATGGTCAGAACGTCGTGACCCTGGCAAACGGCGCGGGCGCGATCACCTCGTCATTCACGACCAACCAGCCGGGTCTTGCTTCGACGAATTTCTCGCCGAAGGCCTCGCTCTCCTACGATCCGAACAAGGATTGGAATGTCACGGTCAATTTCGGCGAGGCCTATCGCTACCCGACCGTTCTGGAACTCTATCAGAACGTGACCGTCGGCAATACGATTACGGTGGCCAACCCTTTCCTGAAACCCGAGCAGGATTTCACCGGCGAGTTCAACATCGAACGGCACTGGAATGATGGCAGAGTCCGGTTGACCCTTTTCAGGGAGCGGACCAACAACGCGATCATCGCGCAGACCAACATGATCAACGCGACCCAGAGCGCGACCACGTTCAGCAATGTCGATGCGATCAGGATGCAGGGTGTAGAGTTGTCCGCCGACAAGGACAACGTTCTCATGAACGGTCTACAACTGTTCGGCAGCATAACCTATGTCGACTCGCGCATCCTTGCCGACGCGAGTTGGGCCGGCATTGATCCTCTGACCAATCAGGCCACGACCGCCGTCGGCAAGCGCGTGCCATACGTACCCGACTGGCGCGCCAAGTTCGGCGTCACCTATCGGCCGAACGAAAGCTGGGCCTACACGGTTGCCGCACGTTTCAGCGGCAAGCAGTACTCGACACTGGACAACACCGATCGCGTCGCCCACGTCTACGGCGCCTTCGATAACTTTCTCGTTGTGGACTTGAAGATGCACTATAACGCGACGAAGAATTTCGCGTTCGACTTCGGCATCGATAATCTCTTCAATGAGCAGTATTTCCTGTTTCATCCTTTCCCGGGCCGTACCTTCGTTCTGGCCGGCAAGTACACGTTCTGACGATGTTGACGACGACAAGAAAGGCAAACGACATGAACAAGCTCTCACGCATACTGGCGCTCGCAGCGCTCTCGGCCGCGATGTTCGCAGCACCCGCATCGGCCGACGATGTCAAGGCCGGCGATCTCGTCATCTCGCAGGCGTGGAGCCGGGCGACGCCGGGCGGCGCCAAGGTCGCGGGCGGTTATCTCACCATCGAGAACAAAGGAGCGGCGGCCGACAAGCTGGTCAGCGTGTCCGCCGACATCGCGGGGAAGGCGGACGTCCATGAGATGGCGATGGAGAACGGCGTGATGAAGATGCGCCCGCTCGACAAGGGCCTCGTGATCGATCCCGGCAAGACGGTGAAGCTCGCTCCCGGCGGCTATCATCTGATGCTCCAGGAGCTGAAGGGCCCGTTCAAGCAGGGCGACAAGGTACCGGTGACGCTCCAGTTCGAGAAGGCCGGCAAGGTCGCCGTCGCCCTCGACGTCCAGGGCGTCGGCGCGCAGGCGCCCGGCGACGGTGGTCACATGATGAAGAAAATGCCGGATCATTCGGGAATGAAGATGTGATGAGCATGATCTGGACCTTCGGGAGACCGAACATGTCGAAGCGAGCTGGGCTTAGTCTTCTGTGCGTACTTGCGGCAGCGCCGGCCAGTGCGCACGTCTTCCTCGAAGGCAAGCAGGCGAGTGTGGGGGGATCGTACAAGGCCGTCTTCGCCGTGCCGCACGGCTGCGCGGGCTCGCCCACGGTGAAGATCCGCGTCCAGATCCCGGAAGGGGTGATAGCGGTGAAGCCGATGCCGAAGGCGGGCTGGAGCGTCGATGTCGTCGAGGGCAAATATGCCAGCGAGTACGACTATCACGGCAACAAGCTCTCCTCCGGCGTCAAGGAGGTCGCGTGGTCCGGCGGCAAGCTGCCGGACAAAAATTATGACGAGTTCGTCATGCACACGGTCCTGACCGACAAGCTCAAGCCGAACACGACCCTGTACTTCCCCGTCGTCCAGGAGTGCGAGACCGGCGTCAGCCGCTGGATCGAAATTCCGGCGGAGGGGGCGGAGCATTCGCACGAGGGCAAGTCGCCGGCGCCCGGCGTGAAGCTGTTGCCAAAGCCCTGATGCGCCGGCTCGCCGCACTCGCGACGATGCTCCTCGTTGTCGGGTTCGCGACCGGCGCCTTTGCCCATGCGGCGCTCGTCGCGGTCGAGCCGGCGAGCGGCAGCAGGCTTGCGGCCGCACCGAAGGCGGTGGAGCTGCGCTTCAACGAGGCTGTGACGCCGGGCGCGATCCGCCTGATCGATGGCGCGGGCAAGGCGCGGGATGATGCGCGTGTCAGCGCATCTGGCGAGACGATCTCGGTCGCGATGCCGCCGGAGCTGCCGCAGGGCACGGCGGTCGTGAGTTATCGCGTGATCTCGCAGGACGGTCATCCCGTCGCGGGATCGGTGATTTTCTCGATTGGCATGCCGACAGGGACGCGACCGCCCGCCAATACGGACAACGGATTGAACGTGCTGATCTGGCTGGCGCGAGTCGGTCTCTATCTCGGGCTGTTCGTCGGCGTTGGGGGCGTGTTCTTTGCGCGCTGGGTTGCCTGGTCGATGGCCGGCACGACCATAGCGCGCGTAGCGCTCGCTATCGGCCTTGCGAGTGCCGTTGGATCACTCGGTCTGTTGGGCCTCGATCTCCTCGGCCTGCCGCCAGCGGCTCTCGTCACAATAGCCCCCTGGAAGGTGGCGTTCGCGACCAGCGCGGGTCCCGCAATGCTGGTTGCGATCACCGCGATGCTGTTCGCGCTGATAGCGCTGCGTGGCGGATGGTACGCGCGGGCTCTCGCGCTCATCGCGTTTGTCGGCGTCGGCATGTCGCTGGCCATGACCGGCCACGCGGCGACGGCGCCGCCCGAGGCGTTGACACGCCCTGCGATCTTCCTGCATGGCCTGTCCGTTGCTTTCTGGATTGGCGCGCTGGCCCCGCTCGCGGCACTTGTGTCGAAGCCGTTGGCCGCGGCATTGCCTGTCGTGAACCGCTTTTCTCGCCTCGCCGTGCCGGTCGTCGGCGTTCTCGCATTTACCGGCCTTGCGCTAGCCATCGTCCAGCTTGAAAGGCCGTCCGCATTGGTCGAGACCCGCTACGGCCTGATCCTCTCGATCAAGCTCGGGCTCGTCCTTGCGCTGCTGGTGCTCGCCACGCTCAACCGCTTTCGCCTGACCCCGGCGCTCGCGGGCGATCACAAGGCCGCGCCGGCCTTGAAGCGCTCGATCCTGCTCGAATGCGCTATCGCGCTCTGCATCCTTGCCGTCGTCGCCGGCTGGCGCTTCACGCCGCCGCCGCGGACCATCGTTCCGGAGACGCCGCTGGCGATCCACATTCACACCGACAAGGCGATGTTCCAGGTGCTGGTCTCGCCGGGCAGGGCCGGCGTCGATGATTTCGTGCTCCAGCTCATGACCGGTGAAGCGGCGCCGCTTGCGGCCAAGGAGGTGACACTGACCCTGAGCCTGCCCGAACGCGGCATCGAACCGATGGAAAGGGACGCCTTGTTCGGCCCAGACGGCTATTGGCATGTGCGCAAGGTCGCGCTGCCCTTTGCCGGTCGTTGGCATCTGCGGATCGACGCGCTGGTGAGCGACTTCGAGAAGGTCACGCTGGAGGACGAGTTCGAACTGGCGCCGCTTTGACGCGCGCCGGTGCGGTTCAAGCTGAACCTCAAGTCGACGGAAAAATGACAGGAATTCCGCCGCGTTAGCGGCTTTTCCTCATTCTCGGTCTTGTGTTTTCGCTCCCAATCCGGTTTCACTGCAAGCCGTCACTGATTCCTCGAGTATTGCCATGCGGTTGTCGCGGTTCTTCCTGCCCATCCTGAAGGAAAATCCGAAAGAGGCGGAGATCGTCTCGCATCGGCTGATGTTGCGCGCGGGCATGATCCGGCAGGAGGCCGCCGGCATCTATGCCTGGTTGCCGCTCGGCTTCCGTGTCTTGAAGAAGATCGAGCAGATCGTGCGCGAGGAGCAGGACCGCTCGGGCGCGCTGGAACTGTTGATGCCGACGCTCCAGCTCGCCGACCTCTGGCGTGAGAGCGGCCGCTACGACGCCTATGGCCCGGAGATGCTGCGCATCGCCGACCGCCACAAGCGCGAGCTGCTGTACGGGCCGACCAACGAGGAAATGATCACCGAGATCTTCCGCGCCTATGTGAAGTCCTACAAGAATCTGCCGCTCAACCTCTATCATATCCAATGGAAGTTCCGCGACGAGCAGCGTCCGCGTTTCGGCGTGATGCGCGGCCGCGAGTTCCTGATGAAGGACGCCTATTCGTTCGACCTCAACGAGGCGGCGGCGCGGGTTGCCTACAACAAGATGTTCGTCGCCTATTTGCGCACGTTTGCGCGCATGGGGCTGAAGGCGATCCCGATGCGCGCCGAGACCGGCCCGATCGGCGGCGATCTCAGCCACGAATTCATCGTGCTTGCCGAGACCGGCGAATCCGGCGTTTTCATCAATCGCGACGTGCTTGACCTGCCGGTGCCGGGCGAGGACGTCGACTATGAGAGCGACCTGACGCCGATCATCCAGCAATGGACCTCGGTCTATGCGGCGACGGAAGATGTTCACGACGCCGCGCGTTTCGAGCAGGAAGTGCCCGCGGAGAAGCGCGTGAACACCCGCGGCATCGAGGTCGGGCAGATCTTCTATTTCGGCACGAAGTATTCCGACGCGATGAAGGCGCTGGTGGCCGGCCCCGACGGCGTCGACGTGCCGATCCACGGCGGCTCCTACGGCGTCGGCGTGTCCCGCCTGCTCGGCGCCATCATCGAGGCCTGCCATGACGATGCCGGCATCAAATGGCCGGAGGCCGTTGCCCCGTTCCGGGTGTCGATCCTCAACCTCAAGCAGGGCGATGCGGCGGTCGATGCCGCCTGCGAGAAGCTCTATGCGGAGCTTACCGCCAAGGGTGTCGACGTGCTCTACGACGACACCGACCAGCGCGCCGGCGCCAAATTCGCCGCCGCCGACCTGATCGGCATCCCCTGGCAGATCATGATCGGGCCGAAGGGGCTTGCCGACGGCAAGGTCGAGATCAAGCGGCGAAGTGACGGCGCCCGCGAGACCATGTCGCCTGCGGACGCGGTCGCAAGACTTGTGGGCTGACAAGGCTGGTCGGCTGAATATTGTTCATCGCCCGATGCAGAGGCCGCCAATCCGGCCACAATTGACCCCGAATCATGGGATTATCGAGCGATGGATGAGACCATGACCGAAACAGTTCAAACCGCGCCTTTCGCGCCATTCGAGTGGATGTTGTCGGCGCGCTATTTGCGGGCGCGCCGCAAGGAGGGATTCATCTCGGTCATTGCCGGGTTCTCCTTTCTCGGCATCATGCTGGGCGTGGCGACGCTGATCATCGTCATGGCCGTCATGAACGGCTTCCGCAAGGAACTGCTCGACAAGATCCTGGGGCTGAACGGCCACATCCTGGTCCAGCCGCTGGAATCGCCGCTGACCGACTGGAAGGACGTCGCCGACCGTCTCAGCCAGGTCAAGGGCATCCGGCTCGCTGCGCCCGTGGTGGACGGCCAGGCGCTGGCGTCCTCGCCGTGGAACGCCTCGGGCGTGCTGGTGCGCGGCATCCGCTCCGAGGACCTCAACAACCTCACCTCGATCGCCAAGAACATCAAGCAGGGCTCG
Source organism: Bradyrhizobium sp. Bra64 (assembly GCF_024519875.1). Lineage (NCBI taxonomy): Bacteria > Pseudomonadati > Pseudomonadota > Alphaproteobacteria > Hyphomicrobiales > Nitrobacteraceae > Bradyrhizobium > Bradyrhizobium sp. Bra64. The sequence goes on from NZ_JALJRD010000005.1 coordinate 279,314, forward strand.
CTCGAGGGCTTTGACGACGGGCAGGGCGTCGCGATCGGCCGGCGCCTCGCCGACCAGCTCTCGCTGCACGCCGGCGACAGCATCACGCTGGTGGCACCGAAGGGCGCAGTCACGCCGATGGGCACGACACCGCGCATCAAGCCGTACAAGATCGTTGCGGTCTTCGAGATCGGCATGTCCGAGTATGATCTCGGCTTCGTGTTCATGCCGCTCGCGGAGGCGCAGGCCTATTTCAACCGCAGCAACGACGTCACCTCGATCGAGGTCTTCACCACCAATCCGGATCAGATCGTCGCTTTCCGCCAGGCCGTGACGGAGGCGGCCGGCCGGCCGGTGTTCCTGGTCGACTGGCGCCAGCGCAATTCGACCTTCTTCAACGCGCTCCAGGTCGAACGCAATGTCATGTTCCTGATCCTGACCATGATCGTGCTGGTCGCGGCGCTCAACATCGTCTCCGGCCTGATCATGCTGGTGAAGGACAAGGGCAGCGACATCGCCATCCTGCGCACGATGGGAGCCTCGCAAGGTTCGATCATGCGCATCTTCCTGATCACGGGAGCGTCCATTGGCGTGGTCGGCACGCTGGTCGGCTTCTTCGTCGGCCTGGTGATCTGCCTCAACATCGAGTCGATCAGGCAATTCCTGTCCTGGCTGACCAGCACCGAGCTGTTCTCCCCGGAACTCTATTTCCTGTCGAAGCTGCCCGCCGAAATCGACGTCGGCGAGACCACGGCCGTCGTCGTCATGGCGTTGACGCTGTCGTTCCTTGCGACGCTGTATCCGTCCTGGCGTGCCGCGCGCCTCGATCCCGTCGAAGCGCTGCGGTACGAGTGAGGGGCTGATGGAGCAGCAGGGGGCGGAAGATGTACCGGTCATTTATCTCCACGAGATAAAGCGGCAGTACCTGCAGGGCGAGGTGCCGCTGACGATCCTCGACGGCGCCAAGCTCGCGCTGTGGGCGGGTCAATCCGTCGCGCTGGTGGCGCCGTCTGGCTCGGGCAAGTCGACGCTGCTGCACATCGCGGGGCTGCTCGAAGCGCCCGATTCCGGCGAGGTCTATGTCAACGGCGCGCCGACCTCGCAACTGCCCGACATCGAGCGCACCGAGCTTCGCCGCACCGATATCGGCTTCGTCTACCAGTCGCACCGGCTGCTGCCGGAGTTCTCGGCGCTGGAGAACGTCATGCTGCCGCAGATGATCCGCGGCCTGAAGAAGTCCGAGAGCGTTAAGCGCGCGAAAGAGATTTTGGGCTATCTCGGCCTCGGCGAGCGCGTCACGCACCGTCCCGCGGAGCTGTCGGGCGGCGAGCAGCAGCGCGTTGCGATCGCGCGCGCGGTGGCCAACGCGCCGCGGGTGCTGTTTGCGGACGAGCCGACCGGCAATCTCGATCCGCATACGGCGGACCACGTCTTCCAGGCCCTGATGCAGCTCGTCAAGGCGACCAAGGTGTCGATGCTGATCGCGACCCACAACATGGAGCTGGCCGGCCGCATGGACCGGCGCGTGTCGCTGTCGAACGGCCAAGTGGTCGAGCTCGACTAACAAACGCGAAAACAACCCCATGCACAGTAGCCGGGTTCGCCGCAACGACGCGCGGGGTCCCCCGCAACGCCGTTGATAATTCGAATGAATCCGCGCAGCCGCGCACTCGCCCGGCGGGTGCGGCACGTTGGCCCTTTTTCAACCGAATGTTGCGATTCCGCCACCCCGGGAACGTTGCTCGTGATGTACGATCGACCCCATTTCCAGGAATCGATGTGGGAATGAACATATTGCGCGGGGTCTGCGGCGGCTTGTTGCTCGGCTTGATCTTGATACCGCTGGATGCGGCGTCGGCCCAGCCGTGCCAGACAACAGGCACCGACCAGACCTGCACCAACTCGCTCTTCCTCTCGGCAGGGGCCGCCGGGCTGTCCGACCTGGGCACTGTGACGGTTGCCAACACGAGTTCCGGCAGCATCGTCGGAACGGGGGTCTCGGTCGTCGGCATCGTGGCCAACGTGGATGCTAATGTCACGAACAGCGGATCCATATCCGGCGTCGGCACGAGCAGTGCCAACGGCATTGAGACGCTGCGCGACGGCAACGTGACGAACTCCGGCACGATCTCCGCGACGGGTGGAATGTTCGGCAATGCCATTGTCGCCGGTCGCAATGCCAACATCACGAATTCCGGCACCATCTTCGGAAGCGGAGGCACCTCCGCGGCAGGCATCTCGGCGACCGCTGCGGCGAACGTGGTGAACTCGGGCCTGGTATCGGCATTTTCGTTAGGAGGCAGCGCCTACGGCGTGCTCGCCAGTTCGGGCACGGTGACCAATTCAGGCACAATTACAGCCACCGGCTTTTCGGGCTACGGCATCCGCATCTTCAATACCGCGCAGGTGACGAACTCCGGCACCATTTTCGGCAACACAGCCGCTCTGCAGTTCGGCGGCAGCCCCGACAGCCTGACCGTGCTGCCAGGCTCCCGCATCATCGGCGCGATCAACCTCGGCGGTGGCGGTGACACAGTCAACTTTCGCGGTGGCAATCACAATCTCACCTTTGACACCCTGGCAGGCGCCACCGTGACCGGCACGACGCCGTTCGCCGTGTCCGGAAATCAGGCGGCCGCGGTCGACCTCACGCCGTTCGCATCGAACTGGCGAACGCTGACCGACTTCACCCGGGGCGTGGCCGATGCCTTGCCGGTGTTTTCGGGGAGCCCAGGCGGCGGCGCGGCGCCGCTCGCCTTTGCGGGTCCGGACGGCGCCTCTCGTTTCGACGATGCCTTTGCCGCGATCCCGGGGCTTACGTCGGCCTATGCCGGCGAAGCTGCCGTGTTCAAGGCGCCGGCGATGCGCTACGCCGACGGCACCACCGTGTGGACCCGCGGCTTCGCCGGCCAGCGCATCCAGCAGCAGGATGGCGTGCTGCTCCGTACCGCCAACCTGTTCTATGGCGGCATGCTCGGCGGTGACTGGCAAACGCGCCCGGACCTGCGCGTGGGTGCGTTTCTCGGCGGTGGCAAGACGCGCACCAGCATCGATCTGAACCAGGGTGCGCTCGATTCCGATCTCTTCTTCGGCGGCGCCTATGCCCGCTACGACATCGGGCAAACCTTCCTGCACGGCGCCGTGCAGGCCGGCGGCTCACGCAACGCGAGCGCGCGCACCGTCAACAACAATCTCGTCGCCGGCGGTCTGGAGACCGCAACGGCCAGCTACAACGGCTGGTATGTCAGCCCCGAGGCGACGATCGGCCAGCGCATTGGGCTCGGCCAACTCGCCGACGCCGCCTACACCCTGACGCCGTCATTTCGGTTGCGCTATCTCTACGGTGCCTTTGACGGCTACACCGAGGCCGGCACCACCGCTCCTCTGACGCTAGGAAGCCAGACCGTGAGCACGCTGGAGGAGCGAGGCGAGGCCAAGCTGACGCGTTCCGTCAGCTTCACGCCGGGCGACGTTCTCTCGGCCAGTCTCACCGCCGGCCTGCTCGGCACCCAGCGCGTCGGCGGCTCCACCATCAGTGCGAGCCTGCTCGGGCAGGCGATCCCGTTCGCTACGCCAGGGCAAGCGAGCGTGTGGGGCGGCTTCGGCGGTGCCGGCCTCGAATGGCGCAGCCGCAGCGTCACGCTGTATTCTGCCGCCGAATATCTCGCGCTGTCGGATCGTTCCAACGTCGTCAGCGGAAGGGCTGGCCTGCGCGTGGCGTTCTGAACATCGGATTCGGGCGCGAGGAGAACTGGTCGATCGTCGTCGCGCCCGGCCGGCCGGCTTTCCGGTCAGCCGTTCGGCCTGATCACCGTTAATTTGAACGGCCCGCCATTGGCCGCTGCATGTTCCACCGCCTGATTGGCATGGTCGAGGTCGAAGGCCGTGGTCTCGTATTCCTCCAGCCGCAACAGCCCTGATCGCACCAGCCCGATCAGGCGGGCGGTGGCATCCGGCGGATACATCCAGACGCCGTGGATGCTGATGCAGTTGCGCATGATCCAGGGGTAGGGCAGCTCGAGGCCCGCGCCGCCCGCCATGCCGACGCCGCCCATCAGCACGACGCGGCCGTAAGCGCGCACCGTCATGATCGCCGCGCGCACGACGGTCGTGCTGACTGAGGGCGGCATGATGTCGAACACGCAGTCGATCGGCCCGGGCGCCGCACGCTGCATGCGCTCGCGGTCGTCGTCCTCGTTGCCGGTGAGCTTGACCGGCTTCACCCGGCTCCCGAAGCGCCTGACGAGGTCGGCCAGGATCGTCTCGTTGCGGCCGGGCGCGACCACGCAGGCCGCGCCCATCGCGAGCGCGACGGAGACGGCCGCGCTGCCGAAATTGCCGGTGGCCCCGCTCACCAGCACGGTCTCGCCGGGCTGAAGGCTGGCGGCGAGGAAACCGCCATAGGGCACCAGCAGCGTGCCAAGCGCGCACCATTGCGTGGCCTGCTCGGGCGTGATCGCGCCGAGGCGTTTGACGTTCTCCGTCGGCACCCGCATCTGCTCGACAAAGGAGCCGTGGCGAAAATGCTTTTGCAGGCGCATGCCGCCGGCCCCGGCCGCGGTGAGTCCTTGCAGGGCAATGTCGGGCGCTGCGGCGTCATCGCGCGAACGCACCGTCGGATCGCAGAAGACCCAGTCGCCCACTGCAAGCTTGGTCGCGTCCGGGCCGACCGCGCGCACCCGGCCGATGCCGCCAGGCCCCGGGATGATCGGCAGGTCGAGCGCATAGTTGCGCACCCCGCTGAAGACCTCGTTCATGTAGGACAGCACGCGCGTGGCGACGACGTCGACGACCACCTCGCCGGTCCCGAGCACCGGATCGGGAGCATTCTCGATGACGAGCGGAGATCCAAAGGATTTGAGTACGGCGGCTTTCATCGTGGTCACCTCATGTTCGGGTGATACGGCTATGCGCCACCTTGGAAAGGACAGGAAGGCCTGGTATTATCCTAGTATTGTCCGGACCCTCCATCGAGGACGCTCGTCATGGCCGACCCCCGCCGCGTCGAATTCGGCGACTTCCTCAGGTCCCGCCGCGAAAAGCTGTCGCCGAAGACGGTCGGGCTTCCGGCGGGCCGGCGGCGGCGCACCGCGGGCCTGCGCCGCGAAGAGGTCGCGCAGCTCGCCGGCATCGGCGTCGACTGGTACATCCGGCTCGAGCAGGGCCGCACCGTCAGCCCCTCGGTGACCACCGTCGATGCGCTGGCGCGTGCGCTGCGCCTGACGAAGACCGAGCATGCGCATCTCAAGGCGTTGGCGCGCGACGGGGACAAGCGCGCCTTCACGCGCGAGATCGTGCCGCCGCCAATTCGGCGGATGATCGAGAGCCTGAAGCAACCGGCCTATGTCACCGGGCGGCGCTGGGACGTGCTGGCCTGGAACGATGCCGCCGAAGACGTCTTCGGGTTCGGGCAGTTGCCCGAGCAGGATCGCAACACGCTGCTGCTCGTGCTGACCAACAAGCAGACGCGAAAATTCTACGGCGCCGGCTGGACCGATGTCGCCAAGAGCATGGTCGCGATGTTTCGCGCCACCCACGACGTCTGGGCCGGGGATCCTGCCTTCACCGAGTTGCTCACGCGGCTGCGCCAGGGCAGCCCGGAATTCGTCAAATGGTGGGAGGCGCACGAGATCCGCAACACCGCCTCCGGCCTCAAGACCATGAACCATCCGACCAGGGGCGTGCTCCGGTTCGAGCACACGAGCTTTCAGGCCAACGACGATCCGGCGCTGAAGCTCGTGATTTATACGCCGGTCAGCGGCGCGGGCTGAGAAGCCGCGGCAGCAATTGCCATATCCGGCCTTGCTCAGACCCGGCGTGCCATCAGTCGACCGGGAGCACGGGAACCTAAATGCCATCATGCGGTTATCGGGCAGACAATTTGCGCGACCTGCCTGCATCACTCGGAGGTCAGGCGGGCTCATCTCTGGTCGAAACGAACAGCCGCGGGACGATCGATCCGATTGGCTCGCCGTGGAGTAGGGAAGTGGCAGGGGAAGACCAATGACGACAGCGACCGGGGCGCACTCGGCCGATCGCAATTCCGTCTTGGCCACACTCGGCGACTACATCCGAGAGATCAGCAATCCCGACGATCTCGCCTATGCGGCAGCAGAATTGCTGGGCCGCAGCCTGAACGTCAGCAGGGCAGGCTACGGCACCGTCGACACGTCGGCCGAAACCATCACCATCGTCCGCGACTGGAACGCACCGGGCATCCTGAGCCTGGCAGGCGTGCTGCGCTTCCGCGACTATGGCAGCTACATCGAGGACCTGAAGCGGGGTGACACCGTCGTCTGCGCCGATGCGGAAGAAGACCCTCGCGTCGGCGATCGTGCGCAAGCTCTCGAGGCGATCTCCGCCCGAGCGCTCGTCAACATGCCCATCTCCGAGCCCGACGGGGTCGTGGCGCTGCTCTACCTCAACAATGCCACAGCGCGCGAATGGAGCTCCGAAGAGCTGGAGCTCATCCGCGAAGTTGCCGAGCGCACACGCACCGCCGTCGAACGTCGCCGTGCGGAGACGGCTGTGCGGGAGAACGAAGCCCGGCTGCGCTTCCTGGACGCGCTCAACAAGGAGACCGCCAGGACCCGCGACGCCGACGGCGTCATGGCGGTCACGACCAGAATGGTCGGTGAGCATCTCGGCGTATCGAACTGCGCCTATGCCGACATGGACCCGGACGAAGACGGCTTCACGATACGCGGGGATTGGGCCGCGCCCGGTGCGATGCATACCCTCGGTCACTACAGTCTGGCCGACTTCGGCAGGAAGGCAGTGCGAGAGCTGGGCGCCGGCAGGCCGCTCATCATCAATGACAATCTGAGGGAGATTGCCCCCGACGAAGCCGCCACTTTCCAGAGCATCGGGATCGGTTCGACGATTTGCATGCCCTTGGTCAAGGAAGGGCAACTCACCGCCTTGATGGCGATTCATCACCGTGGCCCGCATCAGTGGACGCCGCGCGAACTCGCCCTGCTCTCAGAGGTGACCGAGCGATCGTGGGCCCACATCGAGCGCGTTCGATCGGAACAGGCAGCACGGGAGGCTGCCGAACGGCTGGTTCTCGCGAACAAGGCGGCGGGAATTGGCACCTGGGACTACGACCCGGTCAACGACGTTCTTCGATGGGATACCCGCTGCAAAGAGGTGTTCGGTTTACCGCCGGACGCCGAAGTCAGCTATGAAGGTTCATTCCTGAAAGGTATTCATCCGGACGACAGGCAGCGCGCCCACGAGGCCGTATCCGCAGCCCTGACGCCTCATTCTCCGACGAGTTACAACATCGAATACCGAACCATCGGTCTTGAGGATGGTGTCGAGCGTTGGGTTGCCGCGACCGGTCAAGCCCTCTTTTCCGATGGGCAGGCCGTTCGGTTCATCGGGACGGTGCTGGATATCACTGCGCAAAAAAAGACGGAGCGTCATCTCAGGCTGCTGAACGACACCGGGGCCTCGGTCTCCCGCGAACGCGACCTCGAGAAGATCGTGCAGATCGTGACGGATGCCGGCGTCGAGCTGACCGGTGCCCAGTTCGGAGCCTTTTTCTACAACGTCCTGGCAGCGGATGGCGGCAGCTACATGCTCTATTCGCTGTCCGGCGTGCCACGGTCCGCTTTTGAGAACTTTCCGATGCCGCGCAACACCGCGGTGTTTGAGCCGACGTTCAAGGGCACGGGGGTGATGAGGTCCGACGACATCCTGCAGGACCCTCGCTACGGCAAGAACGCGCCGCGCAAAGGCATGCCGGAGGGCCATCTTCCGGTCCGATCCTACCTGGCGGTCCCCGTGATCTCGCGAACCGGTGAAGTCCTCGGCGGGCTGTTCTTCGGTCATGCCGAGACGGGCAGATTCCAGGCCGAGCACGAGTCCGCACTGCTCGGCATCGCCGGCCATGCCGCGACGGCGATCGACAATGCGCAGCTCCTGACCAGGCTTCAGGCGCTCAATGCCGAACTGGAGCAACGCGTCGCCGACGAGATTGCCGAACGCATGAAGGCCGAAGAGCAATTGCGGCAATCCCAGAAGATGGAAGCCGTCGGGCAGTTGACCGGAGGCATCGCCCACGACTTCAACAACATGCTGGCGGTCATCATCGGCAGCTTGAATCTCGCCAAGCGGCGGCTGGGCAAGGGAGAGGTCGACATCGGCCGCTTCATCGATGGCGCGATCGACGGGGCGAACCGTGCAGCCACCTTGACGCAGCGGCTGCTGGCGTTTTCGCGTCAACAACCGCTCGCGCCGGAAGTCGTGGACATCAACAAGATGGTCGGCGGGATGAGCGAGCTGCTCGACCGATCGCTTGGCGAGCTTGTCCGCCTCGAAATGGTCCTGGCGGCCGGTCTCTGGCGCGTCAAGGCAGACCCGGCCCAGCTGGAAAGCGCGATCCTCAATCTCGCGGTCAATGCGCGGGATGCCATGCCGAAAGGCGGCAGGTTGACCATCGAAACCAGCAACGCCTCGATAGATCAGAAGTATTCTCGCGAGTATGCATTGATACCCGGGCAGTACGTGCTCGTTGCCGTGACCGATAACGGTATCGGGATTCCGGACGACGTGGTTGGGAAGGTCTTCGATCCCTTCTTCACGACCAAGGAAGTGGGCAAGGGCACCGGCCTCGGCCTCAGCCAGGTCTATGGTTTTGTGCGGCAGTCGGGCGGCCACGTCAAAATCTACTCGGAGGTCGATGTCGGAACGACCGTGAAGATCTATCTTCCGCGGTTCGCCGGCGATGACGTCACCTCGAGCGCGTCGCAGGTGGCGGCACATCCCGGTGCGAGCATGCAGAACGAGACGATCCTCGTCGTGGAAGACGACGAGCGTGTCCGCAGCATCTCATGTGAAAGCCTGCGCGAGCTCGGCTATAACGTCCTCGAAGCCGCGAGCGCCAGAGAGGCACTCAGGACCATCGAAAATGGCTCTGTTCCGGATCTGCTGTTTACGGATGTCGTCATGCCCGACATGACCGGCGCCGAACTCGCGGCCGCGCTGTCGAAACGACACCCGGAGCTGAAGGTGCTGTTCACCACCGGCTACACGCGCAATGCCATCGTTCACAATGGCATGCTCGATGCCGGCAAGCATTTGCTGTCCAAGCCCTTCGCGATCGAAGACCTCGCGGCCAAGGTTCGCAATCTTCTCGACGAGAGTTGAACGCCTCTTCTCGGGCGGGTTTCAGGTCGAGTGCAGCTGGCTCCTTTGGAACGGCCTCTGCGGTTTGCAAGCCAGGGTCGCAAGCGCTAGACCCGTGATATGACAATCTCGGACGACAACGACCTCACCCGCCTGAAAGAGATCGGACGCATCGTCGCCAATACCCTGGAGGCGATGGGGAAGGCGCTCGAGCCGGGCATGACCACCTCCGAGCTCGACCGGATCGGGCGAACACTTCTGGACGCTGCCGGTGCGCGTTCGGCGCCGGAACTGGCCTATGATTTTCCCGGAGCGACCTGCATCAGCGTCAATGAGGAAATCGCTCACGGCATCCCCGGCGAGCGACGGATCGCGCGAGGCGACCTCGTGAACATCGACGTTTCCGCCGAGAAGAACGGGCTCTTTGCGGATACGGGAGCCTCGTTCGCCGTTCCGCCCGCAACCCGCGCGATCGAGCGTCTTTGCAGGGATGGCAGGCGCGCGATGTGGACGGGGCTGCGGCAGGTCGGCGCCGGCAAACCGATTGCCGGCATCGGTCAGGCTATCGGGAGCTTTGCGCGGAAGAACGGTTACAGCCTGGTCAGGAATCTCGCCAGCCACGGCGTCGGCCTGTCGCTGCATGAGGAGCCGACGGAGATCGCGACATGGCCGGACTCCTCCGAACGCCGCGTCATGAGCGAAGGACTCGTGTTCACCGTCGAGCCCTTCCTGTCGCTGGGCGCCGAATGGGCTCAGGACGGCGATGATCCGTGGACGCTCTACAGCAGCCCGGAGGCGCCGACCGTGCAGTACGAGCACACCGTGATCGCCACCCGTCAGGGACCTTTGATCGTGACCATGGCCGGTTGAGGCCACCGAGGTCGGAGTCCGAGACGTCTCACGCCCGGTCCGGCGACCTCACGCCACCGGATCTCTGGCCGCATCCGAACGGCTTCGACGACCCGGTGCCAGTGGCGGCGCGGCTCTTGCCGGAGTGTTCTCCGGCGGAGCGACCTTGCGCCCCGAGGTGACCGCGACCGGAGCGGACCCGGCATCGCGCCAGGCCACCATCCAGATCAGCAAACCAAGAACCGCCAGCGCGGCGCCGACGGGACCGGTGGAGGTCCAGCCCAGCCCCTCGCGAATGGCAAGGCCGCCGAGGAAAGGGCCGAGCGCATTGGCGGTGTTGAAGGCCGAATGGTTCAGCGCGGCGGCGAGCGCCTGCGCATCACCCGCGACGTCCATCAGCCGCGTCTGCAGGATGGCGCCGAGCGAGACGCTGGCACCGATCGCGAAGATGTCTGCCGCAAGCAGCCAGGGATTGCCGGCGGCAAGCGGAAACAGCAGCAGCGCGACCGCCGAGAACAGCAGGATGACGCCGGCCGTCGGCATCAGCGCGCGGTCCGCAAAGCGCGGCACGAACAGGTTGCCGAGCGTGGCTCCGATGCCGAACACGGCCAGGAAGAACGGAATCACCGCGGGGCTGACCTTGGTGACCTCGATCAGCGTCGTCGCCAGATAAGTGTAGACGGCGAACATGCCACCGAAGCCGATGGCGCCGATCGCCAGCGTGATCCAGACGCGGCCACTTCTCAGCGCACCGAGCTCTCGCAGCGGATCGGACCTGCCGGCCTGGTCGCGGGGGGCGAACAGGGCGCAAAGCACCATCGTGAGCAGCGCCAGCAGCGCCACGAGGCCGAAGCTCGCGCGCCAGCCGATGGCCTGGCCGATCAGATTGGCGAGCGGCACGCCGATGATGGTGGCGCCGGTCAGGCCGAGCATCACCTGGCCGATTGCCTGCGAACGACGATGTTGAGGAACGAGCGAGGCGGCGACCAGGGCTGCGATGCCGAAATAGGCGCCGTGCGGCAATCCCGAGAGGAAACGCGCCGCGATCATCCAGCCGAAGCCCGGCGCCAGCGCGGTGAGCGCATTGCCGAGCGCGAACACGGCCATCAGGACCAAGAGCTGCGTGCGCCGCGCGAAGCGCGCACCGAGCACGGCGATCAGTGGCGCGCCCAGCACGACGCCGAGCGCGTAGGCGCTGATCGCGTGGCCCGCGGCCGGCTCGTCGACTCCGAGGTCTGCGGCGAAAAACGGCAGCAGGCTCATCGACGCGAATTCGGTGGTTCCGATCGCAAAGCCGCCCATCGCGAGCGAGAACAGGACGATGGCGAGACGGGGGGAAGCTGAAGCCGCGGTCGGATGCGCGCGGGGCGCTGTCGCTTGGGGCGAGGTCATGTGTCCTGCATTGGTGGCGTCAACGGGAACCAGCCCAGCGAACGTCGCCACCCCTGCAAGATTTGTCTGTCGTACTTAAACCGGTCCCAGTCTACGTCAACACCGGAGGCCCAACGCAGGGCAGGCCGCATATCAGCCTCCCGATTTGGGCGATGGAGGCACGCGTAGTGACGGACGAACCCCGATGTTGGACGATGATCGGCGAGGCCTGTCGAGCGCGGCTGGCTCCGCGGCCACTCGAGTCGACGGCTGGCTGGCCTGCTTGCGATCGCAGATGGCGGTGACCTAATTCGCCTCGAGGCGGGCAACCGTTCCGGTTCTGGCGCGTTGGAGATCGTCACCGCCCGGTCCTTGGCAGTTGCCGGTGATGAGAACGCCGGTTGCGCTCCCGCCCATCCAGGAGCAGCACGTGCGAATTCGCATCAAGCCATCATCGACGCTCGGAGATCGCCTGAACAAGGAGGCGAGGAATTTGCGCAAGCAAGCCGAAGGCATGCCACCCAGCATTCGCCGCGACGAACTTCTGAGGAAGGCCGATCAAGCCGAGACAGCCGCTCACATGAACGAGTGGCTGAGCCCTTCCGGTCCGCGGCCGGCGCAATAGGTCCGAACTGGCACAAACTGCACATCACACAGGGGCCTGGTGCAGTTAACCTTTTCCCCATGGGAAACGAGTTGCGTTTTCGCATTCTGGTGATTGTGCTCGGCTTGCTGCCGGTGGCGTTGATCGCCTTTGCCCTCTTCAGGCTATAGCGCAGCATTCATTGATTTGCCTCAACAGGCACCGTTGCCGCCGAGCGTCTCTGGTGTTCGAGGGAGGCGCGTCAATGACCCGCCGTCGGCTCTGGATTTATCAATCCCTGATCCTGGTCACCGCCGCGCTGTCCATTGCGGTGATCGCATCCATGACCTGGTAGGCATGCTTGGCCGCGAGCGTTGGGGGTGCCCTGATCGGCGCGCTTGACTGTCGCACGAGCAATTGCGCAGCCCCGGTCATTCATCTGCGGTGAGACAGAACGCATGATGCGGACCGAGCGCATGCGCCCAACTGCTTGCGGCCAAGCGCTTGCGCCCAAGTGCTTGCGCCCAAGTGCTTGCGCCCAAGTGCTTGCGCTCAGCGCGAGCGCAAATGTGGCGACAATGGGAAGCGCGATTCGTCACGCATCTCATTCGTCAATCACGCAATCGTGCGTGCGTCGGTGCCTTGCGCGCAGATGCAATATACGCCGTGCAATGAACAATGGAACTCATGAAAACACTTGTTTCAAAGGGTTTCCTGCGCGCGCTGATAAACATCCGTTAACCGAGCAGGGGCCTTTGGCTCGAACTGTTGCGTCGAGGTTACAGCAATTCCGTCGAGCGCTGTTATGACGACGCCACGGCCCGGGGGCCTAACGACGAAACTGGAACGGGATTCAAATGAAAAAGAATTTGTTGCTTGCCGCTGTAAGCCTTGTCGCGCTCGGCGCGGCTGCGCCGGCGCTGGCTGCTGATCTCGCGGCGCGGCCTTACACCAAGGCGCCTGCGATGGTCGCCACCATCTACGACTGGAGCGGCTTCTACATCGGTATCAACGGCGGCGGCGGTTCGTCGCACGCGACCTGGGATCTGGTCGGGTTCGGCCGCGACGGTTCGCACGATGCGACCGGCGGCACGGTCGGTGGTCAGGTCGGCTATCGCTGGCAGTCCGGACAGTTCGTGTTCGGCTTGGAAGGCCAGGGCAACTGGGCTGACTTCTCCGGCAGCCACGTCGGCGCGATCTCCGGCTTCACCAACAACACCAAGATCGATGCGTTCGGTCTGATCACCGGTCAGGTCGGTTACGCCTGGAACAACGTGCTGCTCTACGTCAAGGGCGGTGCGGCTGTGGTCAGCACCAAGTACGACGCCTCTCTCGCCGGCGTGTCGCTTGCATCGGCCAACGACACCCGTTGGGGCGGCACGGTTGGCGCAGGCCTCGAGTACGGCTTCGCGCCGAACTGGTCGGTTGGCGCCGAATACAACCACATCTTCCTGGGTGGCAAGGATCAGACCCTGACCGGCGGCTTCGGTGCTCTGGCGATCCATACCGCGCAGGACGTCGACATGGGCCTCGTCCGCCTGAACTACAAGTTCGGCGGCCCGATCATCGGCCGGTACTGATACAGATCGCTCATTTCGAGCGGTTGCGGAAAGCCCCGGCCTCGTGCCGGGGCTTTTTTGTTGCGTAAATTCAGCGAGTTAACCATCGCATTTTGATGTGGTCGAGAGTGCTTGACTTCCGAGAACGAAATGAGAACAATGTTCTTGATACGTTCCAGCGAGGGAGTAGGCCATGTTCAGGATTTTCGTGGAAGAAGCCGCCGCACTGGCGTCGATTGCACTGTTCGTCGGGATGATCGCGATCTGGGCCCAGGTGATTCCGCAGCTCTAGGTGCGGGCCTGGTTGGGGAAAAGCAGGACGACGCGGCCGATCCGCCGCTCCGGCGTGGACTCTGGTCGCGCGACACCCCACCATTGTGAAGCGAGTCGGCCGGGCGGGTGCAGGATGTTCCCATGATCCTCTTGTGATCATCCTCTTGTGATCCCCTGGGGCCGGCGACCGCTCCATCCACCTGCAAGAGGCCGTCACGCGACCATGCCGAGCGCCGGATTTGTCCACCTTCACGTTCACTCGGCCTATTCGCTGCTCAAGGGCTCGATCAAGATCGCCAAGCTCGCCGAGCTTGCCAAGAAGGACCATCAGCCGGCGCTGGCGCTGACCGACACCGACAACATGTTCGGAGCGCTGGAGTTCTCCGACAAGATGGCGGGCTCCGGCATCCAGCCGATCGTCGGCTGCGAGCTGGCGATCGATTTCGCCGACCAGGATCCCAATGCGCGCAACGCGCTGCTGCCGTCGCGCATCGTGCTGCTGGCCGCACAGGAGCGCGGCTATGGCAGCCTGATGCGGCTCAACTCACGGGCGTTCCTGGAGACGCCCGACACCCATGCCCCCCATATCAAGTTCGACTGGCTCGAGGGCGAGACCGAAGGCCTGATCGCGCTGACGGGCGGACCGGACGGGCCGGTCTCGCTGGCGCTTGCCGGCGGTTATGCCGAGCTTGCGGCCACGCGCTGCGAGCGCCTGGCCGGCCTGTTCGGCGACCGCCTCTACGTCGAATTGCAGCGCCACGGCCTCGACAAGGAGCGGCGCGTCGAGAGCGGGCTGATCGACATCGCCTACGCCAAGGGCCTGCCGCTGGTTGCGACCAACGAGCCTTATTTCGCCGCGACCGACGATTACGAGGCGCATGATGCGCTGCTCTGCATCGCCGGCGGTCGGCTGATCGCCGAGACCGATCGTGTTCAGCTCACGCCCGATCACCGCTTCAAGACCCGTGCGGAAATGGCGGTGCTGTTCGCCGACATTCCGGAGGCGCTGGCCTCCACGGTCGAGATCGCCGAGCGCTGCTCGTTCCGTCCGATGACGCGCAAGCCGATCCTGCCGTTCTTCACGGTCGGCGCCGCCGCAAGCTCCGATGCTGCCGCGGTGGAAGCGGCCGAATTGAAGCGCCAGGCGGAGGAGGGGCTCGCCAACCGCCTGCGCGTCCACGGCCTGTCGCAAGGCACGACGGACGAGGACTACAACAAGCGCCTGGCGTTCGAGCTCGACGTCATCATGCGCATGAAATACGCGGGCTACTTCCTGATCGTGTCCGACTTCATCAAATGGGCGAAGGGGCAGGGCATTCCGGTCGGGCCGGGCCGCGGCTCGGGCGCAGGCTCCCTGGTGGCATGGGCGCTCACCATCACCGACCTCGACCCGATCAAGTTCGGCCTGCTGTTCGAGCGCTTCCTCAATCCGGAACGCGTCTCGATGCCGGACTTCGACATCGATTTCTGCCAGGACCGCCGCGGCGAGGTGATCCAGTACGTGCAGCAGCGCTACGGACGCGACCAGGTCGCGCAGATCATCACCTTCGGTACGCTGCAGGCACGCGGCGTGCTGCGCGACGTCGGCCGCGTGCTGCAGATGCCCTACGGCCAGGTCGACAAGCTCACGAAACTGGTGCCGCAAAATCCGGCAGCGCCCGTGACGCTGGCCGCGGCGATCGAGAGCGAGCCGAAGCTGCAGGCGTTCCGCGACGAAGACCCGGTGGTGGCGCGTGCCTTCGACATCGCCCAACGCCTCGAAGGCCTGACGCGCCATGCCTCGACCCACGCGGCCGGCATCGTGATCGGCGATCGCCCGTTGAGCGAGCTCGTGCCGATGTACCGCGATCCGAAGTCGGACATGCCGGTGACCCAGTTCAACATGAAATGGGTCGAGCCGGCCGGCCTCGTCAAGTTCGACTTCCTCGGCCTGAAGACGCTGACCGTGCTCGACGTCGCCTGCAAGCTGCTCAAGCCCCGCAACATCGACATCGATCTGGCCACGCTGCCGATCGACGATGCCGAAAGCTACCAGATGCTGGCGCGCGGCGAGGTGGTCGGCGTGTTCCAGGTGGAAAGCCAGGGCATGCGGCGCGCGCTGGTCGACATGCGGCCCGACCGCTTCGAGGACATCATCGCGCTGGTCGCGCTCTATCGCCCGGGCCCGATGGCGAACATCCCGACCTATTGCGCGCGCAAGCACGGCGACGAGGAGCCGGAATATCTCCATCCCGTGCTGGAGCCGATCCTGAAGGAGACGTTCGGCGTCATCATCTACCAGGAACAGGTGATGCAGATCGCGCAGGTGATGTCGGGCTATTCGCTAGGCGATGCCGACCTGCTGCGCCGCGCCATGGGCAAGAAGATCCGCGCCGAGATGGACAAGCAGCGCGACATCTTCGTCGCTGGCGCGGTGAAGAACGGCGTGCCGAAAGGGCAGGCCGAGACCATCTTCGAGCTGCTCGCCAAGTTCGCCGATTACGGCTTCAACAAGAGCCATGCGGCGGCCTACGCGCTGGTATCCTACCACACCGCCTACATGAAGGCGCATTATCCGGTGGAGTTCATCGCCGCGTCGATGACGCTCGATCTGAACAACACGGACAAGCTCTCCGAATTCCGGTCCGAGGCGCAGCGCCTCGGGATCAAGGTCGAGCCGCCGAACATCAACCGGTCCGGTGCGACCTTCGAGGTCGGCGAGAAGACCATCTATTACGCGCTTGCCGCACTCAAGGGCGTCGGCATCCAGGCGATCGACCAGATCATCGCGGAGCGGACCCGGAACGGCCTGTTCACCTCGCTCGCCGACTTTGCCGCGCGGGTGTCGCCGCGCGCGATCAACAAGCGCATCATCGAAAGCCTCGCCGCCGCGGGCGCTTTCGACACGCTGGAGCCGAACCGGGCGCGGGTCTTTGCCGGCGCCGACTCGATCCTCGCCGCATGCCAGCGGGCGAATGAAGCTGCAACCATTGGCCAGAACGACATGTTCGGCAGCGCGGCCGATGCGCCGACCATCATGCTGCCGCAGGTCGAGCCCTGGCTGCCCGCCGAACGGCTTCGCCGCGAATATGATGCGATCGGCTTCTTCCTGTCCGGCCATCCGCTCGACGATTACGCCACCGTGCTGAAGCGGCTGCGCGTGCAGTCCTGGGCCGAGTTCTCGCGCGCGGTGAAGACCGGCGCCACCGCGGGCAAGGTCGCCGCCACCGTGGTGTCGCGGATGGAGCGGCGGACCAAGACCGGCAACAAGATGGGCATCATGGGACTTTCCGATCCCACGGGTCACTTCGAGGCGGTGCTGTTCTCCGAAGGTCTCGCGCAATATCGCGACGTGCTGGAGCCGGGCGCCGCCGTGCTGCTCCAGCTCGGTGCCGAGCTCCAGGGCGAGGACGTCCGCGCCCGCGTGCTGCATGCCGAGCCGCTGGACGACGCTGCCGCCAAGACGCAGAAGGGCCTGCGCATCTTCGTGCGCGACACCAAGCCGCTGGACTCGATCGCCAAGCGTCTGGCCGGCCCCGAGATGGCGGCTTCGAACGGAGCCGCGCCAAAGGTCGGCAGCCCGGGGATTGCCCCGCGCTCCAACGGCGACGGCGAGGTCTCGCTGGTGATGATGCTCGACCTCGAGACCGAGGTCGAGATGAAGCTGCCCGGCCGCTTCAAGGTCTCGCCGCAGATCGCCGGTGCGATCAAGGCGGTCGCGGGCGTGGTGGACGTGCAGCAGCTGTAGCAGCACGCACGAAATTGCAGCCGGTTGCAAGAACCAGAGGCCGATGGATTTCCCGCCTTTGGACGAACCGGCCGCAAGGACTACAATCGCCGAACTGCGGCTGGCGGAATAGGCGCACGCAAGACCGGTGAACGCGTCGTTCTGACGACACCCAAGAGTTGGGGCGCCGCCCGCACCGACGTTTGTGGTTTCGTCATGTCATAGCGGCTATGATCGCGGCGGTACCATCGTCCACCTCGCCGGGAGGAAGCGCGACATGTGCGACAAGTGCTCTCAATCTCTGCATGGAAATACCGGGCCGTCGCGGCGGTCCGCGATGCTGTTTGGCGCTGCCGCGTTCGGACTTGCCTTCGCCGGCAAAGCCTTCGCCAAGGAGACCAAGACGCCGCCAAAGCCGCAGAACGTGCTGTCTCCCGAGGCATCACTGAAGCGCCTGATGGAAGGCAATGGCCGCTACGTCATCGGCGTGTCGCGGCGGCACGATTTCAAGCACGAGCGCGAGGCGCTGGCCGGCGGGCAAAACCCGTTTGCCGCCGTGCTGAGCTGTGCCGATTCGCGGATCGCGCCCGAATATGCCTTCGACACCGGCCGCGGCGATCTGTTCGTCTGCCGCGTCGCCGGAAATTTCGCCGGCACCGAGACCATTGCCAGCATGGAATACGCGGTCGCGGTGCTGGGCGCGCCGCTGATTCTGGTCCTCGGCCATGACAGTTGCGGCGCGGTCGATGCGACGCTCAAGGCGATCAAGGACAACAAGCCGCCGCCGGGACACATCCCTTCGCTGGTCGATGCGATCGCGCCGGCCGCCAAGGCCGCGATGCAGCAAAGCGGGAACGTCCTCGACGCGGCGATCCGGCAGAACGTGATCGACAACGTCGCCAAGCTGAAGTCGGCCGCGCCGATCCTCAATGCGGCTGTCGAGCAGGGCAAGCTGAAGGTCGTCGGCGGCATCTACCGGCTTGCGACGGGAACGGTCGATCTGATCGCGCAGGGCTGACGAGCCGTCGCCGCGCTGTTCGTCGGCGCGACGCTTACGCAAGCCTGACCCAGGAGCCTTTGCGCAGGAGCCTTGCGCAGGAGTCTTGCGCAAGGGTTTGGCGCAAGGGTTGGCGGAGGCGCCGGGCGCCATGCCGCCGCCTCAATCCAAGCCTTTCGTTATCAAGCCTTTCGTTTTCAAAACTTTCATTATCAGAGCCTTTCGTTCAAGTGCCGTTCAGCCGGCCGCGCGCTTGATGCGTGGTGGCACCTCAACAACAAAGGCGGGCAAGCAAGCCATGCGTGGGACGCTCAGAGTCTTCATCTGCCTTTTCCTGCCGATCGTGGTCCTTGCCGGGGCAGCGCGGGATCCGGCGCGCGCGCAGCAGCAGGAAAAGCGCATCGCGCTCGTGGTCGGCAATGGCGCCTATGCCAAGTCGCCGCTGGCGACGACCGCGAACGATGCCGGCCTGATCGCGCAGACGCTGCAAGCGGCGGGCTTCGACGTCGTCGGCGCCCGCGATCTCGACGGCGACACGCTGCGAAAGAGTTTTCGCGACTTCATCCAGAAGGCGCAGGCCTCGGGCCCCGGCACCGTCGCGATGGTCTATCTGGCCGGTTACGGCGTGCAGCTTGCCGGCGAGAACTATTTCATCCCGGTCGATTCCAACATCACCCGCGACACCGACATTCCGACCGAGGCCTTGCGCATCGGCGACTACGCGCGCCAGCTCGCGGCGGTTCCGCTCAAGGCGAACATCGTCGTGCTCGACGCAGCGCGTGCGCAGCCCTTCATCGAGGGCGGCCAGCAGATCGCGAGCGGGCTTGCGCTGGTCGAACCGGATCCGAACATGCTGATCGCCTTCAATGCCGCGCCCGGCACCGTGGCGCCAGAGGAGCCGGGGCCCTACGGCATCTATGCGCAGTCGCTGGCCGAGATGATCCGCACCGGCGGCCTGCCGCTGCCTGAGGTGTTCGATCGCGTCCGCCTGCGCGTCAACGAGGCCTCCAAGGGCGCGCAGGTGCCCTGGAACGAGCAGAAAATCAGCGCGCAATTCTCATTCTTCGATCGCGGGCCCGACGCGCCGCCGCCGGAGGCCTCGGCCGACCAGGTCGCTGCGATCCGCAACAAGCCGATCCGGGATCTCGGTGTGCAGGACGCCTACGCCGCCGCGCTCACGCGTGACACGCTGCCGGCCTATGAGGAATTTCTCGCGGCCTATCCGAATGATCCGATGTCCAGGCGCGTGATGGCGATCGTTGCGGCGCGCCGCGAGGCGATCACCTGGCGGCGGACCTATCGCACCGACACGCCGGAAGCCTATTGGTCGTATCTGCGCCGCTATCCGCGCGGCCCGCATGCAGGCGATGCGCGCCGGCGCCTCGCGATCCTCACCGCGCCGCTCGAGCCGCCGCCGGCCTTCGCGATGATCGACTACGACGTGCCGCCCCCGCCGCCGGAGGAGGTCGTCTATGTCGACCGTCCCGTGCTGTATTTCAGCGATCCCGATTTTGGCTTCGCGCCGCCACCACCGCCGCCGGTCTACTATCTGCCGCCGCCGCCGCCGGATTTCGTCGTGCTGGAGCCGCCGCTGCCTGTGATCGGCCTGTTCGTGCTGCCGCAGCCGATGTTCGTGCCGATCCCGGTGTTCGTCAGGCCGCCGGTCTATGTCGCGCCGCCGCCGAACAACATCATTTATGCCAACATCCACAACACCACGGTCATCAACACCGTGATCAACCGGCCGCCGGCACCTGCCGCGGGCGTGGGGGCAGGGGCAGGTCCGGCCAATCTCGCGCCTGCAGTTGCCGGCCGCGCCAATCCGGCCGGTGCAGCCTTGCCGCAGGCGGTCACGCAGCGCGCCGCCCTGATTCAGCAGGGCAAGGCGCCGATGCCGCCGAGCGCGACGATGCAGCCGGCAGCGAGGCCAGGGACGCCTCCGGCGACGCCGGCCAATGTCGCGCCGATTGCAGCGCCATCCGCTGTGCCACCGGCCAGGCTGCCACAGGCCAACACGCTGCCGGTCCCCGGGGCCCAGGGTGGTCCGCCCGTGCCGCCAGCGGGGGCAGGGCCTTTGCCGGGCGGCAGACCCGTGCCACCGACGGCGACTGCGCCCGGCGTGACGCCGCCGACGCGTCCGGGGGCGCCGACGACTGCCGCTCCCGGTGCGCCGCTGCCGGCTCGTCCCGTTGCGCCCACCGCCGCCGCGCCGGCGACGGCCGCGCCCACCACGGCAAACCCGGCCGGCGTGCCCGGCCAACCTCCGAAGCCGCCGGTGGCCCAGACGGCACCCGGAACCGGGCCGGGGGATCGTGGCAAGTCCGCAACCCATGCGCCGGCTGGCACGCCTCCCGGCGCGGCCGGACGACCGGTCGCGCCGCCGCCCTCGGCCGCGCGGGAGCCGGTCAGGCCACAGAATCGGCCGTCGACCGCTCCGGCACAGGCTGCCAGGCCCTCGGCACCACCGCGCCCTCAGGCCGTGGCGAGACCAACGCCTCCGCCGCCCGCGGCGCGTCCAGCCCCGCCGCCTCCGCCGCGCATCGCATCGCCGCCGGCCCGGGTGGCTCCGCCCGTGGCGGCCGCTCGGCCGGCGCCGCCGCCCATGGCGCGCCCCGCGCCACCACCGCCCATGGCGCGACCTGCGCCACCACCACCGCCGGTGGCCCGGCCTGCGCCACCGCCGCCACCCCGGGTGACCGTCGCGCCGCCGCCACCGCCGCGCCCGGCAGCACCGCCGCCGCGTCCCGCAGCCCCGCCGCCGGCGGCCAAGAAGTGCCCGCCGAACCAGCCCAAGTGCTGAAGGGCGACGGGATCGGGACCGGCGCGACCGCGCTTTAGGCTGTTGTTTGAGCATGATCTTTCCGGAAAACCGCTTGGCGCTTTTCCGGATCATGCGTTAGGGCGCAGCGTGTCCTTGACGGAAGGGGCCATCGGGGGACGAAAACCGCCCTCGAAAGGCCCTTATTTCCTTGCTTCTGGCCCAAATCGCGCTATACAGCGCGCCATCTCACACGGAAGCATGGCTCATAAGGCCGTCCGGTGGCAGCCGGGGCGACAACGCTCCGTTTTGCTCACACGCTTCCGGAGGAACCAACCGGAGAATTAGAACGATGGCACTGCCCGATTTCACTATGCGCCAGCTCCTCGAAGCCGGCGTGCACTTTGGTCACCAGTCTCACCGCTGGAATCCGAAAATGGCACCTTTCATTTTCGGCGCCCGCAACAACATCCACATCGTCGATCTCGCGCAGACCGTGCCGTTGCTGCATAACGCCTTGCAGGCGGTCAGCGACACCGTCGCCAAGGGCGGCCGCATCCTGTTCGTCGGCACCAAGCGCCAGGCGCAGGACGGCGTCGCCGACGCGGCCAAGCGCTGCGCGCAGTACTTCGTCAATTCGCGCTGGCTCGGCGGCACGCTGACCAACTGGAAGACGATCTCGGGCTCGATCAAGCGCCTGCGTCATCTCGACGACGTGCTCGCCGGCGGCGATGCCTCCTCCTACACCAAGAAGGAGCGCCTGACGCTTCAGCGCGAGCGCGACAAGCTCGACCGCTCGCTCGGCGGCATCAAGGACATGGGCGGTCTGCCCGACCTGATCTTCGTGATCGACACCAACAAGGAAGACATCGCGATCCAGGAAGCCCAGCGGCTCAACATCCCGGTCGCAGCGATCGTCGACACCAATTCGGACCCGAAGGGCATCACCTATGTGGTGCCGGGCAATGACGACGCCGGCCGCGCGATCGCGCTCTACTGCGATCTGATCGCGCGCGCAGCGATCGATGGCATTTCGCGCGCCCAGGGCGATTCCGGCATCGACGTCGGCGCTTCGGTTCGACCGGTCGCAGAAGAGCTGCCGGCCACCAGCGGCTTCCAGGGCCTTGCCGGTCCGCGCGGCACTTCCGACGATCTCAAGAAGCTCCCGGGCGTGTCGGGTGCGATCGAGAAGAAGTTCAACGACCTCGGCATCTTCCACTTCTGGCAGCTCGCCGAACTCGATCACGACACCGCGCACAAGATCGGCGAAGAAGTCGGTCTGCCGAGCCGGGCGGATGCCTGGGTGGCCAAGGCCAAGGCGCTGACCGCGGAAGCGGAATAGTCGAAAAGAGCGACGGGTTGGCCGGATGAGATCCGGCCGCCATTTCAGTTGACGCGAATTCCTGAGATGGACCGCGGCGAGGCGATCGGGCCGCGCCGCGGCGAACCGGCAGGCAAAAAGGATATTCAACGATGGCAACGATCACAGCTGCGATGGTCAAGGACCTGCGCGAGTCGACCGGCGCGGGCATGATGGACTGCAAGGCCGCGCTGACCGAGAACGACGGCAACATGGAAGCCGCGCAGGACTGGCTGCGCAAGAAGGGCCTGTCGAAGGCCGCCAAGAAGTCGGGCCGCGTCGCCGCCGAAGGCCTGATCGGCGCGCTCACCAAGGGCAACAAGGGCGTCGTGGTCGAGGTCAACTCCGAGACCGACTTCGTCGCGCGCAACGGCCAGTTCCAGGGCCTCGTCAAGATGATCGCCCAGGTCGCGTTCGACGTCGGCGCCGATGTCGAGAAGATCAAGGCGGCCAAGGTCGGCGACGTCACGATCGAGACCGCGATCAATGACGCGATCGCCACCATCGGCGAGAACATGACGCTGCGCCGCGCCGCTTTGCTCGAAGTGAGCCAGGGCGTGGTGTCGCACTACGTCCATGGTGCCGTCATCGACGGCGCCGGCAAGATGGGCGTGATCGTTGCGCTGGAATCGCCCGGCAAGGCCGACGAGCTCGCAGCGCTCGGCCGCCAGATCGCGATGCATATCGCGGCCACCAATCCGCTTGCGCTCGATCCGTCCGGCCTCGATCAGGCGGTCGTCAAGCGCGAGAAGGACGTGCTCGCCGACAAATATCGCCAGCAGGGCAAGCCCGAGAACGTGATCGAGAAGATCGTCGAGTCGGGCCTCAAGACCTACTACAAGGAAGTCTGCCTGCTCGAGCAAGCCTTCATCCACGACACCGGCAAGTCGGTGGCGCAGGCGGTGAAGGAAGCCGAAGGCAAGGTCGGCGGCACCGTGAAGATCGCGGGCTTTGTGCGCTATGCTCTCGGCGAGGGAATCGAGAAGCAGGAAAGCGACTTCGCAGCCGAGGTCGCGGCGGCCAGCGGCAAGAAGTAAGCGCCGGAACGTTCCTTCCGGCGTGCTGCCGGAAGCGGCGCCCGGACAAGGAAAGTGCTCATGACTGATCCGGTCTATCGTCGCGTCGTGATCAAGCTGTCCGGCGAATATCTCGCAGGACCGCAGGGTTTTGGCATCGACCAGCCGACAGTCGACCGGGTCGCGGACGATCTGATCGCCGCCCGCCAGCTGGGCACCGAAGTTGCGGTGGTGATCGGCGGCGGCAATATCGTGCGCGGCGTCGAGGTGTCTTCGCGTGGCGTCTCCCGGACGACCGGCGACACCATGGGCATGCTCGCCACCATGATGAACTGCCTGGCGCTGGAGGCGACGATCGAGCGCAAGGGCACGCCGGCGCGCACGCTGTCGGCCTTCGTCATGCCTGAGATTTCCGAGCTGTTCACCCGCACCGCGGCGCACAAATATCTCGCCGAAGGCCGGATCGTGCTGCTCGGCGGCGGAACCGGCAATCCGTTCTTCACCACCGACACGACCGCGGTGCTGCGCGCCGCCGAGATCGGCGCCGAGGCGGTGCTGAAGGCGACCAATGTCGATGGCGTCTACTCGGCCGACCCGAAGAAGGATCCGACGGCGACGCGGTTCGACCGTCTGACGCATTCACAGGCGATCGAGGGCGGCTACAAGGTGATGGACGCGACCGCCTTCGCGCTTGCCCGCGAGACGTCGCTGCCTATCATCGTGTTCTCGATCGCGGAGCCGGGCTCGATCGGCGCGGTATTGCGTGGCGGCGGCCACGGAACCATCGTCGCCGGCTGACGGCTCATCTGGCGCGCCCCAAGGGAGGGCGCGGAGAGGTCGCCGGGATTTTGAAGGAGAAGCGTGATGGCCACGGGTACTTTCGACCTCAACGAAGTGAAGCGCCGCATGCAGGGCGCCATCCAGTCGCTCAAGCACGAGCTCGGCGGCCTGCGCACCGGCCGCGCCGCCGCCTCGATGCTCGATCCGGTGCAGGTCGAGGCCTATGGCAGCCACATGCCGCTGAACCAGCTCGCCACCGTCAGCGTGCCGGAACCGCGGCTGATCTCGGTGCAGGTCTGGGACAAGTCGATGGTCAAGGCGGTGGAGAAGGCGATCGTCGATTCCAATCTTGGCCTGTCGCCCGCGACCGAAGGCCAGGTGCTGCGCCTGCGCATCCCCGAGCTCAACGAGGAACGGCGCAAGGAGCTGGTGAAGGTCGCACACAAATACGCCGAGGCCGCCAAGGTCGCCGCGCGCCACGTCCGCCGCGACGGTCTCGACGTTCTCAAGAAGCTCGAGAAGAATCACGAGATGTCCGAGGACGACCAGAAGCGCCACGCCGACGAGGTGCAGAAGGCGACCGACGGCACGATCTCCGAGATCGACCAGTTGCTGGCCGCCAAGGAAAAAGAAATCCTCACCGTCTAAGGCCGCCTCATGTCCAACGCCGCCGCGCCCGCAACGGAGGGACCCGATCGGTCCGAGGCGCCTGCGCATGTCGCCATCATCATGGATGGCAACGGGCGTTGGGCGGCTGCGCGCGGCTTGCCGCGAGCCGAAGGTCATCGCCGCGGCGTCGAGGCCCTGCGCCGCGTAGTTCGCGCCTCGCACGAGCTCGGCATCCGCTATCTCACCATCTTCTCCTTCAGCTCCGAGAACTGGTCGCGCCCGGCGAGCGAGATCGGCGATCTCTTCGGTCTGCTCCGCCGTTTCATCCGCAACGATCTTGCGAGCCTGCATCGCGACGGCGTCAAGGTCCGCATCATCGGCGAACGTGAAGGGCTCGAGGGCGACATCTGCGCGCTCCTCAACGAGGCCGAGGAGCTGACGCGCGACAACACGCGCCTCACGCTCGTCGTCGCCTTCAACTACGGCTCGCGGCACGAGATCGCGAAAGCGGCGCAGAAGCTCGCGCGGGAAGTCGCGGACGGCAAGCGCGATCCTGACACGATCGACGCCGAGACGCTCGGCGCACATCTCGACGCGCCCGACATTCCCGATCCCGATCTCATCATCCGCACCAGCGGCGAGCAGCGCCTGTCCAATTTCCTGATGTGGCAGGCCGCCTATAGCGAACTCGTCTTCGTACCGATCCACTGGCCCGATTTCGACAAGGCGGCGCTGGAAGGCGCGATCGCCGAATTCGCCAGGCGCGAACGTCGTTTCGGCGGTCTCGTCGCGA
The DNA here is from genome assembly GCF_024519875.1 of Bradyrhizobium sp. Bra64. NCBI lineage: Bacteria > Pseudomonadati > Pseudomonadota > Alphaproteobacteria > Hyphomicrobiales > Nitrobacteraceae > Bradyrhizobium > Bradyrhizobium sp. Bra64. The sequence continues at coordinate 305,079 of NZ_JALJRD010000005.1, forward strand.
AAACCGCCTCGTGAGCGAACCCGACGCCGCACCGGCCGGCGCGAAGCCTGCCCCGAGTAATCTCGTGATGCGGGTCCTCGCAGCACTGGTGCTGGCGCCGCTCACCATTGCGCTGGCCTATGCCGGCGGCTGGCTGTGGGCGCTGCTCGTCACCCTGGTGTCGATCGGGCTGTTCGCGGAATGGCTGATGGTTGTGGGCGCAGGCTCGGCCGCGCTGACGGGGGCAGGGACGATCGTGATCGCCATGATGGGGGCCTGCGTCGCCTTCGGCGCACTCAAGACCGCAATCATCACCGGATTTGTCGGCGGCGCGATCGTGACGCTGATAGCGCGCGGAAAGTTCATCTGGGCGGCGACCGGATTTGCCTACGCATCGGCGGCGCTGCTGGCCACGATTCTGGTGCGGAAGGATCTCGTCAACGGCTTCTCCGCGCTGATGTTCGTGCTGCTGGTGGTGTGGGCGACCGATATCGGCGGCTATTTCGCCGGGCGCAGCATTGGCGGGCCGAAGCTATGGCCGCGCGTCAGTCCGAAGAAGACCTGGTCCGGAGCGTTCGGCGGCTTTGCCGGGAGCCTTGCGGTCGCAGCGGGGTTTGCCGCCTGCGGGATCGGGAAGGCGGTTCCACTGCTGCTCGTCAGCGCCGTCCTGTCGGTGGTATCGCAGGCCGGCGATCTGTTCGAATCCGCGGTGAAGCGGCGCTTCGATGTCAAGGATTCCAGTCACTTAATCCCCGGTCACGGCGGGTTACTGGACCGTCTGGACGGTTTTGTCGCCGCCATCCTGGTGGCATGGATTATCGGCTTCCTCCGCCATGGTGTGCATAGCGCCGGAAGCGGTCTTATGATTTGGTGAGGATATGAGCGCGGTCCCATTGCGTAACAACAAGGCTGCGGCGCCTGCCGTCCGCAGCGTCACGGTCCTCGGCGCCACCGGCTCGATCGGCGACAGCACGATGGATCTGCTGCGCGCCTCTCCCGAGCGCTACCGCGTCGAGGCGCTGACGGCGAACAGCAATGTCGAGGCGCTGGCAAAGCTCGCCAAGGAATTTTCCGCGCGCTTCGTCGCGATCGCCGACACCTCGAAGCTCGCCGAGCTCAAGGCCGCGCTCGCAGGCACCAGCACCGAATGCGGCGCCGGCGAAAGCGCGGTGATCGAGGCCGGCGCGCGTCCGGCCGATTGGGTGATGGCGGCCGTGAGCGGCGCTGCCGGACTGAAGCCGGCGCTGGCGGCGGTCGATCGCGGCGCGCATGTCGCGCTCGCCAACAAGGAATGCCTTGTCTGCGCGGGCGATTTCTTCATGCAGCGTGCGGCGAAAGCAGGCGCGTGCATTTTGCCGGCCGATTCCGAGCACAACGCGCTGTTCCAGGCGCTCGGCTCGGGCAATCGCGACGAGCTCGTCCGCGTCATCATCACGGCCTCGGGCGGCCCGTTCCGGACCTGGAAGTCCGCCGACATCGAGCAGGCCACGCTCGAGCAGGCCCTGAAGCATCCGAACTGGAGCATGGGCCAGAAGATTACGATCGATTCCGCCTCGATGATGAACAAGGGGCTGGAGGTGATCGAGGCCTCCTACCTGTTCGCGCTCTCGCCCGACGAGATCGACGTGCTGGTTCATCCGCAGTCGATCATCCACGGCATGGTCGAGTTTTCCGATCGCTCGGTCGTGGCCCAGCTCGGCGCACCCGACATGCGCACGCCGATCGCGCATTGTCTCGGCTGGCCCGACCGCATCAAGGGCCCGGCGGCCAAGCTGGATCTGGCCAAAATCGGTCAGCTCACCTTCGAGGCGCCGGATTTCGAGCGTTTCCCGGGCCTGCGTCTGGCCTTCGATTCGCTCCGGACCGGGAAGGGGGCGACCACCGTCTACAACGCCGCCAACGAGGTCGCGGTCGCCGCCTTCATCGCCGGCAAGATCCGGTTCGGCGCGATCGCCCGGCTGGTCGAGGCGACGCTAAACGACTGGGTCCGCGGCGGGAATCAGGCGCCGCTGGCCTCTGCCGACGATGCAATTTCTGTTGACCATGTTGCGCGAAATAGAGCTGCCGCCCTATTGCCTCAAATTGCCTTAAAGGCATCCTAGATGGTTCGGGGCCAGGGCCTTGCGGCGCTGGATGAGGGAATTCGATGATTGACTTTTTTGTCCATAGTTTCAATACGTTGAGCCATGGGCTCCTCGGCTACGCTGTTCCCTTCCTGTTTGTCCTGACCATCGTCGTGTTCTTTCATGAACTCGGCCATTTCCTGGTCGCGCGCTGGGCGGGCGTTCGCGTGTTAACTTTTTCGCTCGGTTTCGGACCTGAGTTGGTCGGTTTCAACGACCGCTATGGCACCCGCTGGAAGATTTCGGCGGTCCCGCTCGGCGGCTACGTCAAGTTTTTCGGGGACGAGAGCGAGGCCTCGACGCCGTCATCCGAGGCGCTCGCGGCCATGACGGCCGAGGAGCGCGCCGGCAGCTTCCATCACAAGAAGGTCGCCCCGCGTGCCGCCATCGTCGCCGCCGGACCGATCGCCAATTTCATCCTGGGCGCGCTGATCTTCGCCGGCATGGCGCTGTATTACGGCAAGCCGAGCACGATCGCGCGGGTGGACGGCGTCGTCGCCGACGGCGCAGCTGCCGCGGCCGGTTTCAAGATCGGGGACGTCGTCGTCCAGATCGACGGCAAGCCGATCGAGAGCTTCGCCGACATGCAGCGAATCGTTGCGATGAATGCCGGTTCGGCACTTGCTTTCCAGGTCAAGCGGGACGGCGCCATCGTATCGCTGACCGCGACGCCGGCGCTGCTCGAGCGCAAGGATCCGTTCGGCAACAGCCACCGTCTCGGCGTGCTTGGCGTCGAGCACAAGTCCCAGGCCGGTGAGGCCTCGACCGCGCCGGTCGGCGTCGGCGAAGCGCTCAAGATCGGGGTCGAGCAGGTCTGGTTCATCATCACCAGCACCTTCAAATTCCTGGGCTCGCTGTTTGTCGGAAACGGCAACCCCAACGAGGTCAGCGGCGTGCTCGGCATTGCGAAGATGTCGGGGCAGGCGGCCAGCGCCGGGTTCCAGTTCGTCATCAACCTCTGCGCGGTGCTGTCGGTGTCGATCGGCCTGCTGAACCTGTTCCCGATCCCGCTGCTCGATGGTGGCCACCTTATGTTCTATGCGGCGGAGGTTGTCCGCGGCCGTCCGCTGTCCGAGCGAACTCAGGAGGTGGGTTTCCGAATCGGGCTCGGTCTGGTGCTGATGCTGATGGTGTTTGCGACCTACAATGACATCCTTCGGATGGCGGCCTCCTGATAGGGGCTTTTTTGTGGCGTTACTCATTGCGTTGCTCTTGGGCAACGTCTTGGAATGAAATTGAAATTACGGCGCGCTCGACCGTTTGCGGCGTCGGGGAAATTGGCTACAAGCGGCCTGAACTTGGGGAATCTCCAGACCGGCTTTGGGGTTGGGTCTGGTACGGAATGATAAGGGCGCATCGCGCAATGAAGTTTGGACTGCGACTCCGGGGGGGCTTGCTCGCAACCCTGATCATGTTCGGCGCGCCGGTGGTTGTCCCGGTTGGGGCTGCTTTTGTGTCGTCGTCTGCGCTTGCGCAGACCGTGCAGTCGATTTCCGTCGAAGGAAATCGCCGTGTCGAGGTGGAGACGATCCGCTCCTATTTCAAGCCGGGTCCGGGCGGTCGTCTGGACCAGGGCGCCATCGACGACGGCCTCAAGGCATTGATCGAGACCGGCCTGTTCCAGGACGTGAGGATCAACCGCGGCTCCGGCGGCCAGATCATCGTCTCCGTGGTGGAGAACCCGGTGATCGGGCGCATTGCCTTCGAGGGCAACAAGAAGATCAAGGACGAGCAGCTCACCGCTGAAGTGCAGTCCAAGGCGCGCGGCACGTTCTCCCGCGCCATGGTGCAGTCCGACACGCTGCGAATCGCCGAAATCTATCGCCGCTCCGGCCGCTACGACGTTCACGTCACGCCTGAGATCATCGAGCAGCCGAACAACCGCGTCGACCTCATCTTCACGGTCCAGGAGGGCGCCAAGACCGGCGTCAAGTCGATCGAGTTCGTCGGCAACGTCGCGTTCTCGTCCTATCGCCTGCGCGACGTCATCAAGACGCGCGAAACGAACCTGCTGAGCTTCCTCGGCAGCGGCGACGTCTATGATCCCGACCGCGTCGAAGCCGACCGCGACCTGCTCCGCCGCTTCTATCTCAAGAACGGCTTTGCCGACGTCCAGGTCGTGGCCGCGCTCACCGAATACGATCCGGATAAAAAGGGCTTCAACGTCACCTTCAAGATCGAGGAAGGCTCCCAGTACCGCGTCGGCAGCGTCGATTTCCGTTCCAGCATTCCGAACTTCGATCCCAGCTCGCTGCGGGGCTATTCGCGCGTCAATGTCGGCTCGCTCTACAACGTGGAGTCGGTCGAGAAGTCGGTCGAGGAGATGCAGGTCGAGGCCTCGCGCCGCGGTTATGCCTTCGCCGTGGTTCGTCCCGGCGGCGACCGCAACTTCGAGGCGCACACCGTGTCGGTCGTGTTCAACGTCGACGAGGGCCCGCGCACCTATATCGAGCGCATCAACCTTCGCGGCAACACCCGCACGCGCGACTACGTCATCCGTCGCGAATTCGACATCTCCGAGGGCGATGCCTACAACCGCGCCCTGGTCGACCGTGCCGAGCGGCGCCTGAAGAACCTCGACTACTTCAAGAGCGTCAAGATCACGACGGAGCCCGGCTCGTCGAGCGACCGCGTGATCCTGCTCGTCGACATGGAAGAGAAATCGACCGGCGACTTCTCGGTCTCGGGCGGCTACTCCACGACCGACGGTGCGCTGGCCGAAGTCTCGATTTCCGAGCGCAACCTGCTCGGCCGCGGCCTGTTCGCCAAGGCGTCGGTGACTTACGGCCAGTATGCGCGCGGTTACTCGCTGTCGTTCGTCGAGCCGTACCTGCTCGACTACCGCGTCGCGCTGGGCCTCGACCTCTATCAGCGCGAGCAGCTGTCCAACAGCTACATCTCCTACGGCACCAAGACGCTCGGCTTCTCGCCGCGCCTCGGCTTCTCCCTGCGTGAAGATCTGTCGCTGCAGCTGCGCTATTCGGTCTATCAGCAGGAAATCACGCTGCCGTCCTACCTGGCGAACTGTAACAACAATCAATTCTTGCCTGATGGCGTGACTCCGAATCCGGCCTTCAACCCCAGCCCGGCTTTCTCCGCAGCGTCCGGTATTGCCCTCGCTGGCTCGACCAACGGCCTGGGCTGCTACAGCGACGGCGAAGCCTCGCTGCCGGTGCGTAAGGAGCTTGCCAACGGCAAGACGCTGACCTCGGCGCTGGGCTACACGCTGACCTACAACACGCTGGACAACAACAAGAACCCGACCGACGGCCTGCTCATCGACTTCCGGCAGGACTTCGCCGGGGTTGGCGGCGACGTGTCCTACCTGAAGACCGCGGCGGACGGAAAGTATTACACCCCGCTGGTGTCGGACATCGTTGGCCTCGTCCATCTCCAGGGCGGTATCCTGACCAAGATGGGCGACGATCTGCGGATGCTCGACCACTTCCAGATGGGCCCGAACCTCGTCCGCGGCTTTTCCCCCAACGGCATCGGTCCGCGGGACCTCAATCCCTTCGGCACGCAGGACGCGCTCGGCGGCACCAAATACTGGGGCGCTTCGCTCGAATTGCAGATGCCGTTCTGGTTCCTGCCGAAGGAAGTGGGCCTGAAGGGTGCGGTCTATGCCGATGCCGGCGGCCTGTATGACTACAAGGGACCGACGAGCTGGTCGGTGACCAACGAAGCCAACGCGCCTGGCTGTATCCCGTCGACCGTCAATCCGTCCTCCACCGGAACCTGTACCGGTCTCGTGTATGACGACAGCAAGGTGATCCGTTCGTCGGTGGGTGTCGGCCTGATCTGGCAGTCGCCATTCGGTCCGCTGCGCTTCGACTACGCCGTGCCGCTCACCAAGGGCAAATACGACCGCACGCAGGAGTTCCGGTTCGGCGGCGGCACCAGCTTCTAATTCGAGAAGCAGGGCACGATCCGGATCGATGGAGCCGGTTTCCGAAGGGGTCGTGCCGATCCATGAGATGAGGCATGATGCGGCTTGACCGCTTCATGCCGAAGCCGGACCGCGACGGGGTGGAATGGCGCAGCCGACCTTCTTCACAAAACCGCCTGCCTCGGCGTTGGCAGACATTGCCACGCTGACCAAGGCCGAGCTGGTCGACCCCGCCAGGGGCGGCCAAATCATCACGGGCCTTGCTTCGCTCGACGAAGCGGGCCCGATGCATCTGGCGTTCTTCGACAACCTCAAATACGCCGATGAGCTCAAGACGACCAAGGCCGGCGCCTGCCTGGTCAGCCCGCGTTTCGAGGCCCAGGTGCCCGCGCATGTGGCCGTGCTGCGGGTGACGCAGCCGTTCCGCGCCTTCGTCCGGATCGCCCGCGAGTGGCATGGCGAGGCGCTGAGGCCGCAATCCTGGGTCGGCAACGACGGCATCGCGCCATCGGCGATCATCGACCCGACGGCGCGGCTCGAGGACGGCGTGATCGTCGATCCCCTGGCCGTGATCGGTCCGGACGTGGAGATCGGTAGCGGCACCGTCGTGGGTGCGGGGGCCGTGATCGGGCCCGGCGTCAAGATAGGCCGGGACTGCAATGTCGGCGCGCGTACCGCCATCCAATGCGCCCTGATCGGCAACAACGTGCTGATCCATCCCGGATGCTCGATCGGCCAGGACGGCTACGGCTTCATCTTCTTCGGCCCCGAGGGCCATCTGAAGGTGCCGCAGACCGGGCGGGTGCTGATCCAGAACGATGTCGAGGTCGGCGCCGGGACCACGATCGACCGCGGCAGCTTGCGCGACACCGTGATTGGCGAGGGGACGAAAATCGACAATCAGGTCCAGATCGGTCACAATGTCACGATCGGCAGGCACTGCCTGCTGGCGGCCCAGATCGGGCTCGCGGGCAGCCTGACCCTTGGCGACAACGTGGCACTCGGAGCGAAGGTCGGCATCAACAATCACCTCAAGATCGGCGATGGGGCCCAGGTGACCGCGATGAGCGGCGTCAAGGACGACATCCCGCCCAACGGACGTTGGGGCGGTTTTTTCGCCAAGCCGACCAAACAATGGTTCAAGGAGATTATCGCGGTGGAGCGCCTGGTACGCGACAGCAAGGCCGATCCGAAGGACGGGGGACGGGAATGACGGAGGAATCGCCTGTCAGATTCGAGCTGGTGGACATCAACGCAATCCTCCAGACCCTGCCGCACCGCTTTCCGATGCTGCTGATCGACCGCGTGATCAACATCCGCGCCGATTACAGCGGCATCGGCATCAAGAACGTCACCTTCAACGAGCCGGCCTTCCAGGGGCACTTTCCCGAGCGGCCGGTCTATCCCGGCGTCATGATGATCGAGGCGATGGCGCAGACCGCGGGCGTGATCGGCATCAAGTCGGTCGAAGGCACCGAGAAGCCGCGCGCGGTGTACTTCCTCACCATCGACAAGTGCAAGTTCCGCAAACCCGTGCTGCCCGGCGATACCATCGAATATCACATGCGCTCGGTCGGCCGCCGCAAGGCGATGTGGTGGTTTCACGGCGATGCCAAGGTCAATGGGCAGGTCGTTGCGGAAGCCGACGTCGGTGCCATGCTGACCGATTGAGCGGGATCAGCTCCTGTGGGTGCGCTCGCGCGCCCCGCACGCATACCAGCGGCCTGCGACCTTGCTCTTGAAGTTCTGGTTGAAGAACTGGCCCATGGACGGTGCGCCAAGGAGACGCTCGACCGTATCTGACGTCACGCCGCAATAGCGGTCATAGGCGCCGTTGACCGCGACGACGAGGTCCTGCTGCGCGCGATCGTAACAGACCCGCTGAAGCACCGTGCTGCGGTTGATGTCGCGGCACTCGAATGTCCCGAGATCGACAAGGCCGCGTTCACCGGTCTCGACCGTCTCGGACACGATCGGTACGGTCGCAAGCTGTGCGAGCAGGATTGCCAGGGCTCTGACCACGATGACCTCAATCTCCACATGAAGGCGTTGAAGGACTGCGACGGCCGGCTCATCCGGTATCTGAAACAGGCCGATACGATACGTCACTGGACAGATCGGGCATAGTCGCGCTAACCACCAGAAAAGTGAGCGACTTCAACACATAATCAGACCTTCTTGATGAGTCAGATTGCTTGATGAGTAAGATTGATCCCACCGCACGGATCGAGGACGGCGCCGTGATCGGCGAGGGCACGGAGATCGGGCCCTTCTGCATCATCGGCCCGAATGTCGTGATCGGCGCGAACTGCAAGCTGATTGGACACGTGCACATTACGGCGCAGACCACGATCGGCGACGATTGCACCATCTTTCCTTTCGCCTCGCTCGGCACGCCGCCGCAGTCGCTCAGCTATCGTGGCGAGCTGACCAAGCTGAAGATCGGGTCGGGCTGCACCATCCGCGAATCCGTGACGATGAACGCCGGCACCGTCGCCGGCGGCGGCATTACCACGGTCGGCGACCGCGGCTATTTCATGAACTGCAGCCATGTCGGCCACGACTGCCATGTCGGCAACGACGTGATCTTCGCGACCTCGGCGACGCTCGGCGGCCACAGCGAGATCGGTGACTTCGTCTTCATCGGCGGCCTGTCCGCAGTCCACCAGTTCACCCGTATCGGTCCGCAGGTCATGGTCGGCGGCGTGTGCGGCGTGCGCGACGACGTCATTCCGTTCGGCCTGGTCAACGGCCAGTATGCTGCGCTCGAGGGCCTCAACCTGATCGGCATGAAGCGGCGCAAGTTCACCAAGCAGCGGCTTGCGATCGTGCGCGCGTTCTACCAGAAGCTCTTCCACGGTCCCGGTACCTTTGCCGAACGCTTGGAGGCGGCGCGGCCGCTCTCCGGCGAAGATCCGGCGATCGCCGAAATCCTCGATTTCATCGGCAAGGGCAAGCGCCCGCTCTGTCTTCCCGCCATCGCAAAGTGATCCTGGGATGGCCGCGGGAATGACATCGGCGGCTTCGGACATTTCATCGCCGGTCGGCGTGGTCGCCGGCGGCGGCGCGATGCCATTCGCGGTCGCCGAGTCGCTCGCCGCGCGCGGCATCACGCCGGTGCTGTTTCCGCTGCGCGGGGCCTGCGATCCTGCGCGGGTGGAGAAATTCCGCCATCGCTGGATCTCGGTCGGCCAACTCGGCCGCGCCATGCGCCTGTTCCGCGAGGAAGGCTGCCGCGATCTGATCTTCATCGGCACCTTGGTACGGCCCTCGCTCTCGGAAGTCCGGTTCGACTTCACGACATTGCGGCTGCTCGGCAACGTCATCCGGGCCTTCCGCGGCGGCGACGATCATTTGTTGTCCGGCGTCGGGCGTATCCTCGAGGAGGGCGGCTTTCGCATGGTCGGCATCAAGGATGTCGCGCCCGATCTGTTGATGCCCGAGGGGTGCATCAGCCGCGCCTGGCCGAGCGACACCGGCAAGACCGACATCGCGCGCGGACGGGCGGTGCTGACCGCGCTCGGTCCGTTCGACATCGGCCAGGCCGCCGTCGTGATCGACGGCCATGTGGTGGCGGTCGAGGACATCGAGGGCACCGATGCGCTGCTCGCGCGCGTGGCACGCCTGCGCGAGGAGGGCCGCATCCGCGCCGCCGCCGGGCGGGGCGTGCTGGTGAAGGTTCCGAAGAGCGGGCAGGATTTGCGCTTCGACCTGCCGACCATCGGCCCGCGCACCCTCGAGGGTGTGGCCGCCGCCGGGCTGGCCGGCATCGCCGTCGTTGCCGGCAACACCATCGCCGCCGAGCCGCAGGCGATGATCGCGCTCGCCGATGCCAAATATCTCTTCGTCATCGGCCTGCCGGCGTGATGCAGAGCCGCGATCCCAAGCGGAAGATCTTTCTGATCGCGACGGAGGAATCCGGCGACCGGCTCGGTAGCGCGTTGATGAAGGTGCTGCGCCAGCGCCTCGGCGACGGCGTGCAGTTCGAGGGCGTCGGCGGCCGCACCATGGCGCGCGAGGGACTCGAATCGCTGTTTCCGATCGAGGAGCTGTCGATCGTCGGCTTCGCCGCGGTCGTGCAGCAACTGCCAAAAATTCTCCGGCTGATCCGCGAGACCGCGGAGGCCGTGCTGGTGGCAGCGCCGGACGCGCTGGTCATCATCGACAGTCCGGATTTCACCCATCGCGTCGCCCGCCGCGTGCGGGCGCGCAATCCCGCCATCCCGGTCGTCGATTATGTTTCTCCGCAGCTCTGGGCCTGGCGGCCGGGACGGGCGCGGACCATGCTCGGCTATGTGGATCATGTTCTCGGCCTGTTGCCGTTCGAACCGGAGGAATACCGCAAGCTCGGCGGGCCGCCATGCAGCTATGTCGGCCATCCCCTGATCGAGCAATTGCCCTCGCTGCGTCCGAACGCGCAGGAACAGGCTCGCCGCGACGGCGAGCCGCCGGTTTTGCTGGTGCTGCCCGGCAGCCGCCGCAGCGAGATCAGGCACCATCTCGAGGTGTTCGGCGCCACGATCGGCCGGTTGCAGGCGGAACGCCGCCCCTTTGAGTTGATGCTGCCGACCATGCCGCATCTCGAAGCCACCATTCGCGAAGGCATCGCGGCCTGGCCGGTCAAGCCGCAGATCGTGGTTGGCGAAAGCGAGAAACGCGCCGCCTTCCGAATCGCGCGCGCGGCGCTGGCAAAATCCGGCACTGTCACGCTGGAGCTCGCGTTGTCGGGCATTCCGATGGTGACGGCCTATCGCGTCGGCGCCATCGAGGCCTTCATCCTGCGCCGTGCGATCCGCGTCTCCTCGGTGATCCTTGCCAACCTCGTGATCGGCGAGGAAGTGATTCCGGAGTATTTGCAGGAGGACTGCACGCCGGAGAAGCTCGCGCCGGCGCTGACGGATCTGCTCACGGACAGCGACATGCGCCGCCGGCAGGTCGAGGCCTTCGCGCGGCTCGACGCCATCATGTCCACCGGCGATCAATCGCCGAGCGTGCGCGCCGCCGACATTTTGCTCGCGACCATGCGCAAGGGCAGGCGGACGAGCTAGCCAAGTCCGCCATCGACCTGGAAGCACTGGCGCGTGATGCGCCGGCTTTCGTCGGATGCCAGGAACAACGCCATGTTTGCGATGTCCTCGGGCGTCACCGCATCGGGGATGGCCTGCCGCGTACGAATCTCGGCGATGACCTGCTCGTCCGGATACCACAGCCGGCGCTGACGTTCGGTGATCACCATGCCCGGCGCAATCGCGTTGACGCGGATGCGGTCGGGACCGACCAGCCGCGCCAGCGAGTTGGTGAAGCCGACGATCGCGGCCTTGGCCGCAGCGTAGACCGGCAGTGCCGGCGCGCCACGCATCCAGGCAATCGACGACATGTTGATGATCGAGCCGCCGCCGCGCGCCTGCATCTGTGGCACGACCGCCTGGGCCGCAAAGAACACGTGCTTGAGGTTGACGCCGACCATCCAGTCGAACTCGGCGGGCGTCACCTCGGCCAGCACCTGGCGTTGATCATTGGCAGCGTTGTTGACCAGGACTGCGGCATCGCCGAGCGATCCGTGCACCTTTCCCATCGCGGCGCGCAGGGCGTCGATGTCCAGGAGATCGCATGGCACGAACAACGGCGCGGAGGCGGATCCGGCCGCCACGTCCCGCGCCAGTGCCTCGCCGGCGCTCGCATCGACGTCGAGGAAGGCGACCCGGGCGCCCTGGGCCGCGAACGCCCGCACGAAGGCGGCTCCGATGCCGCTGGCGCCACCGGTAACCAACACCACGCGGCCGGCAAGGCTGGAATAGCTCGTCTGGGTCATGCGATCAGTCGCTCCGTCTCGGGGTCGAACAGGCAAATGCGCCGTGTATCGAGCGCAAAGGACGCGGTTGCCCCAGGCGCGGGGCGGATATCCGGCGTGATGCGCGCCAGCGCCGGCTCGCCGCCGAGCCGCAGCAGCACGATCGTTTCGGCACCCGTCGGCTCGACCATCTCCACCGGCGCGCTGAGGACGACGGGCGCATCGCCGGGAAACACGCGGCTGCCTTCCGCGATGCATTCCGGCCTGATCCCGAACACCACCTCGCGGCCGACAAAGGGGATCGCCGCGTCGTATCCTTGCAAGCGGAGCCGAACCTCATCCGGCCGCCCCGCGCCGATCACGACCACCGGCCCACCGGCATCAGCCTCGAGCCGTGCCGGCATCGTGTTCATCGGCGGCGAACCCATGAAACGGGCAACGAACAGATTGGCCGGATAACGATACACCGTATCCGGATCGGCAAACTGCTGCACCACGCCCCGATGCATCACGGCGATGCGGGTTGCCATCGTCATCGCCTCGATCTGGTCGTGGGTGACATAGATGATGGTGGCGCCGATGCGCTGATGCAGCCGCTTGATCTCCATCCGCATCTCGACCCGCAGCTTGGCGTCGAGATTGGAGAGCGGCTCGTCGAACAGGAAGAGCAGGGGATCGCGCACCAGCGCGCGCCCCATCGCCACGCGCTGGCGCTGGCCGCCGGAGAGTTGCGACGGCTTGCGGCCGAGCAGGGGCTCGATCTGGAGCAGCTTGGCCACGTTCGCCAGCGCCTTCTCCTGCTCCGCCTTGGCTACGTGCCGGCATTCCATGCCGAAGGTGATGTTCTGTCGCACCGTCATCGACGGGTAGAGCGCGTAGGACTGGAACACCATGGCGATGTTGCGGTCCTTGGGCGGAACGTCATTGACCACGCGCCCGCCGATCTCGATCGTGCCGTCGCTCGCATGATCGAGCCCGGCGACGATGTTGAGCAGCGTGGACTTGCCGCAGCCGGACGGTCCGACCAGCACGGTGAACTCGCCGCTCTCGATGTCGAGATCGATGCCCTTCAGCACCTCCAGATTGGCGTAACGCTTGGACAGGGCGCGAATGCTCAATGCTGCCATGACAAATCCATCATTTCACTGCGCCAGCGGTCAGGCCGCGAACAAAGTACCTGCCACCGAGGAGATAGATCAGCAGAGTGGGGAGCGCTGCGATGATCACCGCGGCGCTCTGCACGCCATGCTGCGGGATGTCCGCGACGGCGGCAGACAGCGCGATGAGAGCGGCCGTGACGGGCTGCTGCTGGCCGTTCGTGAACGTCACGCCATAGAGAAACTCGTTCCAGATATGCGTGAACTGCCAGATCACGGTGACGATCAGGATCGGAGGCGAGAGCGGCAGGATGATGCGCCAGAAAATACGGAAGAACCCGGCGCCATCGATGCGCGCGGCCCTGATCAATTCGTGGGGAATGGCGACATAGTAGTTTCGGCAGAACAGCGTGGTGAAGGAGAGCCCCTGGATCGTGTGAATCAGAACCAGGCCCGTCAGCGTGTTGATCAGGCCGATATCGCGCAGCACGATGGTCCAGGGAAGCAGGCGCATTTGCTGGGGAAGGAAGAGGCCTAGGGTCACGATTCCGTAGATCCAGTTGTCGCCGCGAAAGCGCCAGAGCGACACGGCGTAACCGGCGACCGCACCGAGCAGTGTCGAGAAAATCGTCGCGGGGATCGTGACGAGCGCGGAGTTCAGCATGTACGGCCGGATACCGGCGCAGGTCTCGGCGACGCAGAAGCCGCTCCAGGCAGCGGCGTAGTTGCTCCAGGCCAAGTGTTGCGGCCAGCCGATCATCGACCCCTGCGCGATCTCCTCGTTGGTGCGCAGCGAGTTCAGCACGACAACCGCCAATGGCGCGAGCCATGTTGCAGCGATCAGCGAAACGATGAGATAGATCAGAACGCGGCCTGGCGCGAGCTCACGCATGGGTCGCCCGCCGTTTCTGGACATAGCGCCACGCTGCATACGGCAGCAGGACCGCGAGCAGAATAAGCAACATGAGCACAGCCGCTGCCGCCCCCCGGCCGAGCAGGCTGCGTTGGAACATCAGGTCGTAGACGACGAGAGCCGGCAGCTGGGTCGCGATTCCCGGCCCGCCATTGGTGAGCGCACGGACGAGGTCGAAAGCCGAAATCGCGAACTGCAACTGGACAACGACGACGGTGATGGTGATCGGCCAAAGCGTCGGCAGAATGATGCGCCAGTAGGTTCGGATCGGTCCCGCGCCGTCGATCTGCGCGGCCTTGATAATGTCGGCATCGACGGACCGAAGGCCGGCAAGGAACAGCGCCATGGCGAAGCCGGAGGATTGCCAGATCGCAGCGATGACAATGGTCCAGATCGCCATGTCGCGGTCGATCAGCCAGTCGAACTTGAAGGAGGTCCAGCCGAGGTCGTGAACCAGCTTCTGGATTCCGATGCCGGGATTGAGCAGCCAGCTCCAGACCGTGCCGGTGACGACGAAAGACACCGCAAGGGGGTAGAGAAAGATGGATCGCAGCGCGTTTTCGCCGCGAATGCGCTGATCGAGCAGGATCGCAAGGACGAGCCCGGTCACCGCACTCAGCAGCACGAAAGCGCTGCCAAACAGCAGCAGATTGTCGAAGGCGATCTGCCAGTTTCGCGATGCCAGGACCGCGGTGTAGTTGCGCAAACCCACCCAGCCCGAGACCGGGACCAGCGTGGATGGCGTGAACGATATCCAGATCGTCCACAGCGAGAACGACACGAGATGCACGGCGCACAGCAGCAGCGGCACCCAGATCATCAGGTATTCGGGCAGCCGGCGCACCAGATCGGAAGCCGCCGGCCGGCCCGGTTTCGTCGAGACGGCGTTGGTCAACGCGCGCCCTCGACGGCCTCGGCGAGGCGGGTGGCCGCCTGCTCCGGCTTGATCGTCTTGTCCTTGACGTACTCGGTGATCACGTCGATCAACGCCGCGGTCATGCCGTTTTCCTGCGCCATGTTGTGCGCAAGACTGAGGACGGCCTGATTGCTGGCGATAGCGTCCTTCAGAGCAGCTGCGGTCCGCCGTTGACCGTCCGACCAGCCTTCACCGGAAAGATCGACATCGGTGCGAACGGGTATCGATCCCGTAATCTGCGAATACATCGTCTGGATCGCCGGATCCATCACGAGTTGGGCCATCAGCGTCTGGCCGGCTTGCAGGTCGGGCTCCTTGCGCTGCCAGAATATGAACGCATCGGCATTCAAGAGGAACACCGGCTTGCTATTGTCGCTGGGGCCTGGCGCGATCATGAAGTCCTCGAACTTGAAACCGGCATTGCGCAATACGCCCTGCGCCCACCCGCCCATGATCATCATGCCCATGTCGCCGTCGATGAAGCGCTTCAGGTTGGTCGAAAAGTGCTGGGCGCCGACGTTGGGGTCCATCCAGTCGGCGATCTTGCGCACCTGTACGAACGCTGCCTTGATCTCGGGTCCCTTCAGGGCCTTCGCGTCGAGATTCATGATGGCAGCGCGGTATGCAGCGGGACTGATGCCCGCCAAAGCGGCCTCGAATTTTTGGCCGTCGTCGGGACGGGTGCCGCCGTTTGCGATGGGATAGGGGACACCGCCTGCTTTCATCCTTTCGGCGAGGTCGTTGAACTCAGCCCATGTGACGGGGATCTTGTCGGCCTTGGCCTTGTCCATCGCGCGTTTGGAGAGAAACAGCATGTTGGTGCTGTAGATCTGCAGCGGCAGGGCAATCCACTTGCCCCCCGGCTTGTGCAATTTTGCAAGATCTGGCGCGACGACCTTTTCATAGCCGGCGGCAGCGACGACGGCGTCGAGATCGACGGTCGGGGCAATCTTCGACCAGGCTGCAATCTCGGGACCTTTGAGCTGCGAACAGGCCGGCGGATCGCCCGCCATGATCTGAGCGCGCAGCTTGTTCATCATCTCGGTGGTGAACCCGGGGACGGGCGAGTGCTGCCAGATCCCGCCTTTTTCCTCGAATTTCTTGCCAAGCGCCGTGATCGCCGCTCCGTCGCTGCCCGCGGACCATTGCGAGATTGCGGTCAGGCGCGGCTTGAGTGCGCCTTGTGCGCGGGCAAATGCCGGCAGTGCGAGCGCGGCCGCAGATCCAGCGAGCAGACGGCGCCTTGTTGTGGTGATCGGCATGTCAAGTTCCTCCCGGTGTGAAAGCTGTTGGCGCGTCAAAGGCGCGGTTTAGTTCATGTCAGGCGGCCTCCGTAGAAGCCGCGTGCATTCCGCCACATCTGGCGAGGCAGAAGGCGGCGAAGGCGAGCGCAGCCTGCGGATCGTTGCCGGTCGAGGGCGGCACGAAGGCGAGCGACACCTGTGCCAATGTCCGTCCACCCAGCAGACAGGCATCAATCCCGTCGACCACGGCCTTGCGATCGTCCTCGGAGAGAAGCGACGGCCAGCCGCTGATCGCAACGCCGCGGCAAGGCTTCACGTTCAGCGTATTGCCGATCGCAAGGCCAAGCCGGAACAAGCGCTCGCGCAACTCCTGACGCACGCGTGGCAGAAGCGGGATCGTGGTCACCCATTCGTTGCCGAGCCGGAGCAAGTCGGCTTCGGTGACGCCCAACAGCTCGGCCAGGGCCGGAAGCGACGTATAGGCCTCGACACAGCCGCGATGGCCGCAGCGGCAACGCGGTCCGTCGGCAGCGAACACCATGTGGCCGAGTTCGACCGGCTGAAGGGCATCGTCCTCGACCGGATCATCCATCCAGGCGCCGGCAACACCCTGGCCGACAAAGACGAACAGATGTGCGCCGCTGAATGGATAGTTTTCCGTGCGGCAGCGATGAAACGTGGCGTGCGCCACGACCGAGTTGGTGAACGCGACCGGTACGCCGGCAAACATCTCGCCGAGCATGTCGCTGATATGTCCGACATCACAGGGGATGATCGGATTGCCAAACTCGCTCAATCGGCCGAGGCCTGGAACGGAGACGCCGATCTGCGCGAGCCTGACACGCCGCTGGCGTGTCCAGTCCCGCAGCAAGGCCAGCGCCTCGCGAAAGACGTGGCTGACGGACCCGAGATTCAGCTTCACCGGCAGCGGCACACGCTCGGTGTAATGCAGTTCGCCCGACAGGCCGCCGACGCCAACGCTGAGCCATTGACCGGTCAGCTCAACGGCTGCGAGTGCCACCGAAGAACCGAGCGACACCAGGCCGGTGGGGCCGCCGACATAGGGGGCAGGGCGCCGCACCTCCGCGATCAGGCCTTCGGTCTTCAGGTCGAACAGGATGCGCGACAGGCTCGCCTCGGACAGGCGCACGGCCCTGGCCAGCGGCGGACGAAACGAGCCGCCCGACTGAAGCAGGTGAGTCAAAATGGCGGCACGCGTCTGCCGCCGACTTCGCGGCTGCTCCGGCATTTCCATCCCTGTCGTCATTCTTACTTAGTGTAAGAATTTGCGCGCGAAGCGTTTCGACGTCAAGCGCCGGCCGACGCATTGCGCCGACTTGTTGTTGTGCGCGGCAGCATCGGACGGACCTGCAACGGCGTCTGCACAAAACAAAACGGCGCCATCCTGTGATGGCGCCGCTTCGAAAGCCGTATCGGCCAGGACTTACTTCCGATCCTTGATCGCCACATAGTCGCGGCGGGTGACGCCGGTGTAGAGCTGGCGCGGACGGCCGATCTTCTGCTGCGGATCCTCGATCATCTCGCTCCACTGGCTGATCCAGCCGACCGTGCGGGCGACCGCGAACAGCACGGTGAACATCGAGACCGGGAAGCCCATCGCCTTCAGCGTGATGCCCGAATAGAAGTCGACGTTCGGGTAGAGCTTGCGGTCGATGAAGTACTGGTCGCTGAGCGCGATCTTCTCGAGCTCGAGCGCCACCTTCAGCATCGGATCGTCACCATGGCCGGTCTCCTTGAGCACGGCGTGACACATCTTCTGCATGATCTTGGCGCGCGGATCGTAGTTCTTGTAGACGCGGTGGCCGAAGCCCATCAGGCGGACTTCGCTGTTCTTGTCCTTCACCTTGGTGATGAACTCGGGGATCTTGTCGACCGAGCCGATCTCGGCGAGCATCGCGAGCGCGGCTTCGTTGGCGCCGCCATGCGCCGGGCCCCACAGGCAGGCGATGCCGGCGGCGATGCAGGCGAACGGGTTGGCGCCGGAGGAGCCGGCGATACGCACCGTCGAGGTCGAGGCGTTCTGCTCGTGGTCGGCGTGCAGGATGAAGATCTTGTCCAGCGCGTCAGCGAGCACCGGGTTGATCTTGTAGTCCTCGCACGGCACGGCGAAGCACATGTTGAGGAAGTTCTCGGCGAAGGACAGCGAGTTCTTCGGATACACGAAGGGCTGGCCGACCGTGTACTTGTAGGCCATCGCCGCCAGCGTCGGGATCTTGGCGATCATGCGCATGGAAGCGATCATGCGCTGCTTGGGATCGTTGATGTCGGTCGAGTCGTGATAGAACGCGGCGAGCGCGCCGACGGACGCCACCATCACCGCCATCGGATGAGCATCGCGGCGGAAGCCCTGGAAGAAGCGGGCCATCTGCTCGTGCACCATCGTGTGATGGATCACGCGGTCGTCGAAATCCTTCTTCTGCGCGGCGGTCGGCAGGTCCCCGTAGAGCAGGAGATAGCAGGTCTCCAGGAAGTCGCCGTTCTCGGCGAGCTGCTCGATCGGGTAGCCGCGGTATTCCAGCACGCCCGCGTCGCCGTCGATATAGGTGATCTTGGACTGGCAGCTCGCAGTGGACGTGAAGCCGGGATCGTAGGTGAACAGGCCGGACTGGCCGTAGAGCTTGCCGATATCGACGACATCAGGCCCGACGCTGCCGCTGTGGATCGGGAGATCGTAATTCTTGTTTCCGACCGTCAGCGTGGCGGTCTTATTGCTTGCTTTTGCGTCCATCAGAGGTCCCCGATGTGTGGTGAAACGGGCCGGACCCGGAAGGCCCCAAAGGAGATGATGGGGCAGGCCGGATATTCCAGAAGTACCGTGGAGATGGGTATATTATTGCTGTGTGCGCTGCAAGATGGCGCCGTGCATGGTCGACTTACGTCGTAGTCTGGTCCTTGGCCTAGTCCTTGGCCTGATCCCCAAGCCGACCCAGGCTTTCCTGGCGTCCGAGGACGTCCAAAACCTCAAAAATACCAGGCGACGTCGACCGTCCGGTCAGCGCGGCCCGCAAGGGTTGGGCGACCGCGCCGAGCTTGAGACTATTTTCCTCGGCAAAGGCGCGCAGCGCGGCTTCCGTACTGGCGCCGCTCCATGTTGCGACTTTCTCCAGCGCGGAATGTAGCTGGCCGATCAGCTTGCGGTTGTCGGGCGTCAGCAGCGCTGCCGCCTTCGGATCGAGCTCCAGCGGCCGGTCGGCGAAGATGAAATAGGCGCTGTCGATCAGCTCGATCAGTGTCTTGGCGCGCTCCTTCAGGGCCGGCATGGCCTTCAGGAGCTGTGCGCGCGTGGTGTCGTTCAACTTGGCCTTAAGCTCGTCGCGGCTGGGCACGACGTGGTCGAGCACGTCCTCGAACATCTTCACGAGTGATTGATCGTCGGCGTGGCGGATGTAGTGGCCGTTGAGGTTTTCCAGCTTGGCGAAATCGAAGCGCGCGGCGGCGCGGCCGACGCTGGCGAGGTCGAACGCCGCGATCATCTCCTCGGTCGAGAAAATCTCCTGGTCGCCATGGCTCCAGCCGAGCCGGACGAGATAGTTGCGGAGCGCGGCCGGGAGGTATCCCATGGCGCGGTAGGCATCGACGCCGAGCGCGCCGTGCCGCTTGGAGAGCTTCGAGCCGTCCGGGCCGTGGATCAGCGGGATGTGGGACATGCTCGGCAGAGCCCAGCCCATCGCATCGTAGATCTGCTTCTGGCGTGCGGCGTTGATCAGATGGTCGTCGCCGCGGATGACGTGGGTGACGCCCATGTCGTGGTCGTCGACCACCACCGCGAGCATGTAGGTCGGGTTGCCGTCGCCGCGCAGCAGCACGAGGTCGTCGAGATTCTCGTTCTGCCAAACCACGCGGCCCTGGACCTGGTCCTCGATCACGGTCTCGCCGGTCTGCGGCGCCCGCAGGCGGATGGTGGGCTTGACGTCGGAAGGTGCGGTGGCCGGATCGCGGTCGCGCCATAGGCCGTCATAGAGGCGGGTGCGGCCCTCCGCGCGCGCCTTCTCGCGCATCGCGGTCAGCTCCTCGGCGGTGGCGTAGCAGCGATAGGCCTTGCCGTCGGCGAGCAGCTGCTCGGCGACCTCGCGGTGACGGGCCGCGCGGCTGAACTGGTAGATGACGTCGCCATCCCAGCCGAGCTCCAGCCATTTCAAGCCGTCGAGGATGGCGCCGATCGCCGCCTCCGTGGAGCGCTCCCGGTCGGTGTCCTCGATCCGCAGCAGCATCTTGCCGCCGTGCTTCTTCGCATAGAGCCAGTTGAACAGCGCCGTGCGGGCGCCCCCGATATGGAGGAAGCCGGTCGGGGAGGGAGCGAAGCGGGTGACGACGGAATCGGTCATTCTTGGCAGGGCCTATGCATTGGAGGCGGTGGTATATAACAGGACCGGAGCATAACTAAAGCCCGGTAGCGGACCGCCGAGGCCTTGCTTAAGCCCTTGGCTCAGCCAAGTGAATTTGGCAGAAGGACCGCTGATTTCCCTACAGGATTTTCGCAATGACAGAACCGGTGGCGACTGAGGTTGGGCGCGATTTCATTCGTGACATCATCCAGGCCGATCTCGATCAGGCCAAATACCAGGAGATCGTGACCCGGTTCCCGCCGGAGCCGAACGGCTACCTGCATATCGGCCACGCCAAGTCGATCGCGCTCAATTTCGGCATCGCCCAGGAGTTTCCAGGCCGCTGCCATCTGCGCTTCGACGACACCAACCCGGTCAAGGAAGAGCAGGAATATATCGATTCCATCCAGGCCGACGTGCGCTGGCTCGGCTTCGACTGGGGCAAGAACCTGTTCTTCGCCTCGGACTATTTCGACCGCCTGTATGAATGGGCGGAGAAGCTGATCGGCGACGGGCTCGCCTATGTCGACGACCAGACCCAGGAGGAGATCCGCACCTCGCGCGGCACGCTGACCGAGCCCGGCAAGAACTCGCCGTTCCGCGACCGCAGCGTGGACGAGAATCTCGACCTGTTCCGCCGCATGAAAGCCGGCGAATTCCCGAATGGTGCACGCGTGCTGCGGGCCAAGATCGACATGGGCGCGGGCAACATCAATCTGCGCGATCCCGTGCTGTACCGCATCCTGCATGCGCACCATCCGCGCACCGGCACCAAATGGAGCATCTATCCGAGCTACGATTATGCCCACGGCCAGTCGGACGCGATCGAGGGTATCACGCATTCGATCTGCACGCTGGAGTTCGAGGATCATCGTCCGCTCTACGACTGGTTCATCGAGAAGCTGCCGGTGCCGTCCAAGCCGCACCAGTACGAATTCGCACGGCTGAACCTGACCTACACGCTGCTGTCCAAGCGCGTGCTGACCCAGCTCGTGCGCGAGGGCCATGTCGCGGGCTGGGACGATCCGCGCATGCCGACCATGGCGGGGATGCGCCGCCGCGGCGTGCCGCCGGCAGCCCTTCGCGAATTCGTCAAGCGCATCGGCGTGGCCAAGGCCAACAGCGTGGTCGACGTCGGCATGCTGGAGTTCTGCATCCGCGAGGAGCTGAACCGGACGTCGCAGCGCCGCATGGGCGTGCTGCGGCCGCTGAAAGTGGTGATCGAGAACTATCCGGAAGGGCAGACCGAAGAGCTCGAGGCGATCAACCACCCGGACGATCCTTCCGCCGGCACGCGCAAGATCACGTTCGGCCGTGAGCTCTATATCGAGCAGGACGACTTCATGGAGAACCCGCCGAAGAAGTTCTTCCGCCTGTCGCCGGGCAACGAGGTGCGGCTGCGCTATGCTTACTTCATCAAGTGCACCGGCGTGATCAAGAACGATAGCGGCGAGGTTGTGGAGCTGCGCTGCACCTATGATCCTGCGACCAAGGGCGGCAACGCACCCGATGGCCGCAAGGTCAAGGCGACCATGCATTGGCTGCCGGCGGCAAATTCGGTGCCTGCGGAGATCCGCATCTACAACCAGCTGTTCGCCAATCCGAGCCCGGACGCCTCGAACTTCGCGGCCGACCTCAATCCGCAGTCGCTGGAGATCCTGGCTGATGCCCGAGTCGAGGTCTCGGTCGCGGAGAGCAATTCAACCGAGCCGATGCAGTTCGAGCGCCAGGGCTATTTCGTGCGCGACAAGGACTCGACGCCGGGCAAGCCGGTGTTCTCGCGGACCATCGGCCTGCGCGATACGTTCGCGAAAGAAGTCGCCAAAGGTTGAGCACGCATGAGCAACGAAGCCGACGCCATCGTTTCCGCCATCATCGCGAAATGGTGCGCCGGCTTCGCAACGCTCGACGCGGCCGGGCTGTCGTCGCTTTATGCGAAAAACGCGTTCTTCTTCGGATCAAACCCACGACTTTATCGGGGCCGGGACGGCGTCGCCGACTATTTCAACGGCCTACCGCGCTGGCGCAGGCCGTGCGCGGTGTTTTCCGAGGTGCGTGTTGCGCAGTCCGGTCCTGACCTGATCAACATGGCCGCGAGCATCTCGTTCGATCTCGGCGGCGAGCGCCCGGATCTCGTCGTCAAGATGAGCTGGGTCATCATTCGCGAGGACGGCGACTGGAAGATCGTCAATCATCACGCCTCGTCGCAGGCGGCGTTGATCTGAGGAGCGCGCACGGCATCGTCATTCCGGCGAAGGCAACGAACGCGCACCTCGCGCGTTGTGTGGGTCCAGAAGAGGAACCCACCATGCAGAACATCGCAGAGCATATGGAAGTCATCGGCGCCGACGGCGTCCATGTCGGCACCGTCGACAAGGTCGAGGGCAACCGCATCAAGCTGACCAAGAAGGACAGCGGCGAAGGCAGCCACAAGGGCCACCATCACTTCATCGACAAGGGCCTCGTCGCCGGTGTCGAGGGCAACAAGGTGCGGCTGTCGGCCAAGGCGGACGTCGCCGTTACGATGGAACAGGAAAAATAGGGCGAAGCCCTTCCGTTCCTGATCTGTACCGCTTTTCGGCTGCCTGCACGTTCCGGTAGCCTCTGCGCCGGTTGCGTATCGCAAGGTGCAGGGAATGGCGGAGCAGGGCCGGCCAGTTCGGTCCCAGGGGACTGCAAGCGGGATCGCGGGGACTTGGCCTGTCGGCCGAGCCGCGCCTGCCGGTGGCTTCGTGCCCGCAGGTTTTGGCGCCTGGCCCTCGATCGTCGAGGCCTTGCGCATTTGGGCGCGGGCCGAGGCCGGCGCCGGCCGGCTGCTGCCTTGGGTGCCTGTCGCTTTCGGCGGCGGTATCGCGCTGTACTTTGCCGCAGATCATGAGCCGGTGCTCTGGGTCGTCGCTGCGACGGCGGTCGCGCTCACGATCGCGGCGGTCCTGTTGCGGCGGAGCCGGCTGTTTGCGGCCGCAATCATGATCGCGGCGGTCGCGGCCGGCTTCGCCGCCGCGACCTGGAAGACGGCGCGCATCGCCCACACCGTATTGGCAAAACCGCTCTATTCGGTGTCGTTGTCGGGCTTCGTCGAGGCCCGCGACATCCGCGAGCGCACCGACCGTTTCGTTCTGCGGGTCACCGCGATGGAGGTACCGCGCAGTGACGTCAAGCTCGAGCGCGTGCGCCTGTCGGTCCGCAAGGGGACCGCGCCCGAGGTCGGCAGCTTCGTGCAATTGAAGGCGCGGCTGTTGCCGCCGCTTTCGCCGCTCCGCCCCGGCAGCTACGATTTCTCCCGCGACATGTTCTTCCAGGGCATCGGCGCCTCCGGCTTCGTGATGGGCGCGATCGCAGCTTCAGTGCCGCCGGATGCCGGTGGTTTGCGGCTGCGCTACGCGGCCTTGATGCAGGGCCTGCGCGATGCGATCGACGCACGCATTCGTGCGACGCTCGACGGCGACAATCGCGCGATCGCGACCGCGCTGCTCACGGGCCGGCGCGATGCGATCACCACCCCCGTCAACGATGCGATGTTCATTTCGGGGCTGGGCCATGTGCTCTCGATCTCCGGCTATCACATGGCCGTCGTCGCCGGCGTGGTCTTCTTTGCGGTCCGTGCGCTGCTCGCTCTGATCCCGGGACTGGCGGCCGGCTTCGCCATCAAGAAATGGTCGGCGGCCGCGGCGCTGGTTGCGGCCGCGTTCTACCTGCTGCTGTCTGGTGCGGAGGTGGCCACGCAAAGATCGTTCTTCATGACCGCGGTGGTGCTGATCGCGGTGATGGTCGATCGCCGCGCCATCACCTTCCGCACGCTGGCCGTGGCCGCGCTGATCGTGCTGGCGGTCGCGCCGGAAGCGCTGGTGCATCCGAGTTTTCAGATGTCGTTCGCGGCAACGCTCGGGCTGGTGGCGCTGGTGCAGATCGGCATGCCGAACTTGTTTGCCTCGCCCGACCATTCGGCGACCGCGCGCGTTGCGATGTGGGGCGGCCGCGAGATCGCGATGCTGTTCCTGGCCTCGCTGATCGCGGGGCTCGCGACCACGCCCTATGCCGCCTTCCACTTCCACCGCGTCACGCCGTTCGGCGTGCTCGCCAATCTCGGCGCGATGCCGGTCGTCTCGGCGCTGGTGATGCCGGCGGGGCTGTTGGGCCTGCTTGCGGCGCCGTTCGGGCTCGACAGCGTGTGCTGGTGGCTGATGGGAATCGGCATCGACTGGATGATCGCGGTCTCGCGCTGGGTCGCCGCATTACCGGGCGCGGTCGGCCGCATCCCGGCCTTCGGCATCGCGCCGCTGATCGCGGCCAGCCTCGGGATCATCGTGATGGGCCTGCTGCGCACGCCGCTGCGTTGGTCCGGCGCGCTGGTGTTGCTGGCCGCGATTACCTGGGGGCTGGCCGCGCGCCAGCCCGACATCCTGATTGCCGGCGACGGTGCGAGTGTCGCGGTGCGGGGCAGGGACGGGCAACTGCATCTGATCCGGGCCAGCAAGGACGGCTTTCTGCTCAAGGAATGGCTGGCTGCCGACGCCGATCCGCGCGATGGCGGTCATGCCTCGCTGGCCGACGGCGTGTCCTGCGACGAGTCCGGCTGCGTGACGCCGCTCGGCGACGGGCGGTTGGTCGCGCTGGCACTGCGCATCGACGCGTTGGCGGACGATTGCAGCCGGGCCGCGCTTGTGGTGACGGCGCGTCCCGTGCCGCCCGATTGCGCCGCGATGGTGGTCGATCGGCAGCGGCTCGCGAGCCAGGGCGCGCTGGCCCTGACGCAGCGGGGGGACGGCTTTGCGGTTCAGGCGGTGAGGGCGCGAGGTGCGAGCCGCCCCTGGTTGCCGGCCGGCGCCGGCGAAGGTGATTTCGACGGCAGTCTTGCGCCGAAGACGGCTGCGCCCCGCAACCGCGACGTAACGCCGGCGGAGACCGACTTGCAGGCCGACGATTGAACCGATCGGGCAGGGCATGATCCGGAAAAGTGCGAAGCGGTTTTCCGAAAAGGTCATGCTCAAACAAGAACGCTAAAGCGCGATGATGATTCATCGCAATCTCATCGCGCTTTAGAGGTACCAGGCCAGCACGGCTTCGAGCGTGCTGTTGCCGATGACCGGCAAGGCCACCATCCGGCTCAGTCCGGATGCGCAGGCCTCAGAGCCGGCGGCCGAGCCGTCATGCGCGAGCTCGTCGTTGAGCGCGGGCATGCCGGTGGCCCAGGCGCCACCGATGCTGCCTTCGCCCCTGGCGATGGATTTTCCTGCATAAAGCGCGGCGAGGTCGGTCTGCGCACTGCAATCGCCGGCGCGAAAGACCAGCGCCGAGCGGGTCTCGTTCGGAACCCATATCTCGAAGCGTCGCGCGATCGGCGTGGCTTGCGCGGAGAGGAATGTCAGTACCCAGGTATGGTCTACGCCGGTCCGATAGGGAACGCCGACGCCCAGATTGATCCTGACCTTGGCCGCGTCCTCCCAGCGCAGGAAGCTCTTCGCATCGTGCAGGTCCTTGATGATCAGCGGCAGCCCCGCCTTCCAGGTCCGCCCGGGCAGGCCAAAACCGCGCGGAAATTTGGTGTGGCGGGAGTTGAATTCGAACATGTCGGCGGTGCCGTAGTAGCCGTCGACGAGCCCCATCTCGTGGGAGACGACAGGGTCGTTGTGCCAGAGCTCGATCGCGCCGACATGGGCCTCTTCTTCACCGCAGAACAGCACCATGACGGCCTGGAGGAATTCGCCGGCGAACACGGGCACCGCCACCCCACAGGTGAGGCCGGCTGCGAGGGCCTGATCGGTACGCTTGAAATAGGAGTTGGCGAATTTGGTGAGGATCACGGGGTGGCCGGAGGCCCAGGCCTTGCCGGGAAGGCCCTCGTCATATCCGAAATGCAAGCCTTCGCTGATGGCCTTGAACGCGGACAGCCCTTCGCCGTAGAGGCCGCCACCGAACTCCAGCCGCATGCGCGTCCGGTCCGGCACCCAGAGTTCAACGACGCGAATGAAGGTTTTCATCGAGCATGTCCGCCGTCTCAAGCCTTGACAGCATCGGTCATTTGGCTGTGTGGCGGACGTTCAAAATTCAGGCAGGGCGGCTCAAACTTCGTGCGGCGGGAAAAGCGCAACGGCTTGGTCGATCCGATCGGATTTCGCGGGGCGCAAGCCATACCGTCTCGCCGGCCACGGCCGGCGATGGCAATTCGATCCTGGCCTCCGACCTTGCGGCCGGAAGCGGCCGTGTTCAGCCGATCGGCAGCCGGGTAATCGTCGGCTGTCTGTCGGCAGTGATCTGCGGCTTGTGCTCGCGTTCGCCGGCCGGCTGCTGCGTCACCGGCAGTTGCAGCACGGTTGCGTGCTGGCCTTCAACGAGCTGCGTTACCAGCACGTATTTACCGTCGGGGAATTCGATCGCGTCATGATGGCGATCGGGAATGTGCGGATCGATCTTGCCGAACTTCCCGACGCGGGAATTGATGGTGCGCGTCCAGATCCAGCGATTGTCGTAGCGGACGTTGTCGGCAAAGGCGAGCTCCGTTCCCGGCAGCAGGCAGACGGCAACTGTCGGATCGGCTGCGGACGCAAAGCCGCGCGTGGAGGTGCCGCGGAAGGTTGTCGTGACGATCGTCTCGCCGACTTCGGCGGGGCGCGACGCGACGGCATGCAGGCTGTAGTCACACATCGGGTGCTCCTCTTGCGAAGACAGCGACCCGCGTCTCTTATCGAGGCGCAGGCCTCTATCAGAGTTCAAGCACGCAACGGTCTGCTTGGTTGTAGGCAAATCTGCGGCTGGGATCCGCAGGCCACGATCACATTAACTTTCCCGAATCCAATAGGAACAAAGCCTCGTCCCGTGCATTCTGCAGGCGCGTGTCAGCGCCCTGAGGGGGCCGACCATCCCGAATAATGCCAGCTCGGTTGCGACGGCAGGCAATTGCATTGCGGCCGGCGCGGGCTCGTTCGCTAACCGCCACCTTTGCAGACAGGGCGAGGCGGTTGTGCGGCGGCTTGCGACGCTGATACTGCGATCAGCGCCGCCGCGACTGTGCTCAAGACGATCTGGCGCATGGCTGTTTCCTCGAGCTGCTGAGGCCGCGAAGCGGTGCTGCTTCATGCGGCGTGCCGAGGATGAAGCGCCGGAGGAGGGGCCGGATAATCTGCGCGAAACCAGAAAGACTACCCAGCGGGAGCGGACAATCGTCCGCTCCAATCGTTGATGGCGATCGTTGCTCATGCGAGCGCGGATGCGCCGGATACTTTCCGGTATCAGTATTTCCGGTACAGGCCGATCAGCTTGCCCTGAATCTTCACCCTGTTGGGCGGCAGGATGCGCACCTCATAGGCCGCGTTGGCGGGCTCGAGCGCGATCGAGGCGCCGCGACGGCGGAAGCGCTTGAGCGTCGCTTCCTCGTCGTCGATCAGCGCCACCACGATGTCGCCGGTATCGGCACTCTCGTTGCGCTGGATCAGCGCCATGTCGCCGTCGAGGATGCCGGCCTCGACCATGGAATCGCCGCGCACTTCGAGCGCGTAATGCTCGCCCGAGCCGAGCATGTCAGGCGGTACGCTGATGGTATGGCTGCGGGTTTGCAACGCCTCGATCGGCGTGCCGGCCGCGATGCGGCCCATTACCGGCACGGCAACGGGACGTTCGCCCTCGTCGGCAGACAGGCTTGAGCTCGCGCGGACCTTGCCGAGGTTGCCCTCGATGACGCTCGGCGTGAAGCCGCGGCGGCTGCCGGCGGCCGCCTGGAGCTCGGGCAGCTTGATGACTTCGATCGCGCGGGCGCGGTTGGGGAGGCGACGGATGAACCCGCGCTCCTCGAGCGCCGTGATCAGGCGGTGGATGCCCGACTTCGAGCGCAAGTCGAGCGCATCCTTCATCTCGTCGAAAGAAGGCGGCACGCCGCTTTCCTTCAGACGTTCACTGATGAACCGCAGAAGCTCGTATTGTTTGCGCGTTAACATCTCGACCTAAGTCCCCCGGTTGATGTCGTTCGATTCCGAGACGCTGAATTCAGCAATATGCCGCGACATGCTCGAAACAAATCATGAACGGACACTATATGTTCGATACATGTTCCGCAACTGCTTAATTTACCGTGAACAGAGCAAAGTTCGCGGAACGCGCATTGGCGGGACGCTCAGACGGGGAGCCGCAACACTTCGCAAGGCGAGCCCGCCTCGGCTTTCGGCGCGAACGGTGCGCGCACGAGAAGTGCCTGTGCCGCAGCGAGATTCGCAAGCAACGAAGAATCCTGATGGCTGACGGGAAGGGCGACGAGCGTGCCGTCGTCGCGCTGCTCCAGACGTGCGCGCAGATAGTCCTCGCGCTGGTCGTTGGCGCCGACGTCGCGGCCGAGCACGGCGCGCTCGCGGTGATGATGAATTGCGGCCCGGCCCGACAACGCGCGAATCAGCGGCACCATGAACAGGAAGGCGCACACATAGGACGACACGGGATTGCCGGGCAGGCCGATCACAGCCATCGCGCCGAGCCGTCCATGCATCATCGGCTTGCCCGGCCGCATCGCGATCTTCCAGAAGGCCATCGCGACGGCTTCGTCCCTCAGCGCCTGCTGGACCAGATCGTGGTCGCCGACCGATGCGCCGCCGGTAGTGATGAGGACGTCTGCGCCGCTCGCGCGCGCGCGGCGGATGCCGGCGGTGGTGGCCTCCAGCGTGTCGGCGGCAATACCGAGGTCGATGGTTTCGGCCCCCTCGCTGCGAGCCAGCGCATGCAGGGCATAGCCGTTGGAATAGACGATCTGGCCGTGACCGGGCGTGGTGCCCGGCATCACCAGCTCGTCGCCGGTGGCGAGGATTGCGATCTTCGGACGGCGGCTGACGGCGAGGTGGGGGTGATTCATCCCGGCGGCGAGCGCGAGGTCGCGCTCGGTGAGCCGGCTGCCCTTGCGCAGGAGCACGTCGCCCTCGCGGAAATCGACGCCCGCGGGGCGGATGTGCCGGCCGGAGATCGCGGCTTCCTTGATCGTGATGCGCTTGCCGTCAGCGACGGTGTCCTCCTGGATCACCACGGCATCCGCGCCATCGGGAACGACGCCGCCGGTGAAGATCCGCACGGCCTCGCCGGCGCCGACCGATCCTGCGAACGGCCGGCCCGCGGCGACCTCGCCGATCACGGCGAGGGTCGAACCGATCGTTGCGGCATCGGCCGCGCGCACCGCGTATCCGTCCATCGCCGACATTGCCTGCGGCGGCTGCGTGCGCCGCGCGACGACGTCGCGCGTGAGCACGCGATGGTAGGCGTTGTCGAGGGAAACCGTCTCCTCCGGCAGCGGATCCGCACCCGCCAGCACCGCGGCAAGCGCGTCAGAAACCGGCATCAGGGCCACGGCGAAAACTCCTGCTCGGCGCGTTCGGGCGAATGTTCCGCCAGTCTTCTAGCCGAGCGCGGGCGCAGAGGCAAAACAGCTGAGCGGGCGTAACTCAGCTCGCTGCTCACACTGCACTTGAGGGCGAGATCAGGCCCGTCGCGGCATGGTCCAGAGAACGAGACAGATCGGCAGAAGCGTGGCCATGGCAAGGACGATCATGGCGAGCGCCACGGCCAGCATCGGTCAGCTCCTCGCCTGTCCATCCGGACTGCCGTCCAGTGTGACGTCGGGAGCTTTTGGACCTTGATCCTTGTCGGGCAGCGGATCGGCCTGAGATTTCAGGTCGGCGGCCTTGCTGATCAATTTTGCGGAGAGGTCAGAATCCGAGGTGGTTCTGGCGAATTTCATCAGCAGGGAGGCCTGCTTGGTGAGGTAGGTTTTGCCCAACACGTCGATCAATCCGATGTAGAATTCCCAACGGACTAATGAGTCCCGAGACGGGCATTCGTTCCCGGAACTCTGTACAAAAATGCACAAAGTCTTTTGGTTCCTCGCCGTCAGGCGAAATAGGTCCCGAAACGGTCAGATTCCCAGCGCCGTGAGGGCATTTCCAACGTCGCGGGGGGAGGTCACATGGACCGCCGTCAAGCCGCGGGCTCGCGCCCCCTCGACATTCTCGGCGAGGTCATCAAAGAACACGATGCGCCCGGCGGGTACGCCGATCGCGGAGACGACGTGGTCGAAGGCCTCGGCATCCGGTTTGCGCAGACCGATGCTGGACGACAAATACAGCTCGTGGAAATGGCCTAGCACGTCGGCATATTCCTTCGAGAAATAGTCCACATGGGGACGGTTGGTGTTGGAGAAGGCGTAGAGCGGCATCCGCTTCGCCGCCCGCGGCAGCAGCTCGGCGATGTCGGGCATCTCGCCGGCGAAGATCGCGTTCCAGCCCTCCAGGAACTGCGCATCCGAGATGCCGATCCCGAGCGAAGAGCGCAATGAGGCGAAATAATCCTCGTCGCTGATCTTCCCCATCTCGTGCAGCCGATAGGCTTCGCTATCCCGCACATAGCGCGCGACGATGGCGTCGGGCTTGCAGCCGGCATGGCCCGCCCAGCAGGCGATCGCCCTGGAGAAATCGATATCGAGCACCACGCGGCCGAGATCGAACAGAAGCGCATCCGCGCTGCCGGGAGAGAGCGGTGTCACCTGCATCCTTTCACTCAGTATCGATATGGCTCGTGATCGAACAGCGGAAACGCGCTGAACACGCTTGGCGCGTTGGTTGCGGCCGCCTGGTGCAGGCAGGATTTGTCGACCCCGGCGAACGAGGTGGCACCCAGCAGGCCGAGACAGCGCAGCACTTCGTCCTCGAGCAGCTCCAGCATCCGCGCCACGCCGGCTTCGCCGGCCGCCGCCAGCGCCCAGCATTGCAGCCGGCCGATGCCGACGAGGTCGGCGCCCGCGGCGATGGCCTTGACGATGTCGGTGCCGCGGCCGAAGCCGCCATCGACCATGATCTTGGCGCGGCCCTTCACCGCGTCGACGATCTCGGGCAGCAAATGCATGGCGCCGCGGCCGTGATCGAGCTGGCGGCCGCCATGGTTGGAGACGTAGATCCACTCGACGCCGTGATCGATCGCGATCTGCGCGTCCTCGGCGGTGGCGATGCCCTTCAGGATCAGCGGGATCTTGAACTTGTCCTTGATCATCTTCACGGTCCGCCACTCCAGACCCTTCTGGTAGTCGCCGCCGGTGGCGCGCAGGCGGCTCTCCCGAACGTAACGCTTGGCGATGTCACGTTCGCGACGGCTGTAATGGGCGGTGTCGACCGTCAGGCAGAAGGCGGCATAGCCGTTCTTCTCGGTCCGGCTGACGACATCGGCGACGAAGGCATCGTCGCCGCGGACATAGAGCTGATAGATTCGCAGCGCGTCGGGGGCGGCTTCGGCAGTCTTCTCGAGCCCGGGCTCGGACACCGAGCTCAGCATGTGCGCCGCACCGAACGTGCCGCAGGCGCGTGCCACGCTCGCCGCGCCATCCGGATCGAAGATCTCCAGCGCGCCGACGGGGGCGAGCACCAGGGGCAGGCGCATCCTGCGGCCGAAATGCTCGACCGTGCCGTCGACCTTGCGAACGTCGCGAAGCACGCGCGGGCGGAAGGCGATCTCGTCCAGCGCCATGCGGTTGCGGCGCATCGTGGTTTCGGTCTCGGCGGCGCCGACGATATAATCCCAGGCATTCTGGTTGAGATTGGCACGCGCTTTGCGGATGAATTCGTGCAGATTCTGGAACGGCTCGTTGCTGGCGCCGAGTTCGACGTTCCTTTCCGGCCGGATGCTGGGTGCTTCGTTCATTGTTATCCTCCCGAGAATTTGAAGCCTTGTCTGATCGCCTAACCCGTCCGGCTCTGCAAAACCATCCTAAATTGGGTATGACTGCGCGGCGTGGCCGGTCCGCCGATTCCCGCCGCGCCCGAACGGGTTCTGCAACGTTGCCAAAAGTTTAGGTTCGAACGAAGGGATTTTTTCGGTGT
Organism: Bradyrhizobium sp. Bra64; assembly: GCF_024519875.1. Taxonomy (NCBI): domain Bacteria; kingdom Pseudomonadati; phylum Pseudomonadota; class Alphaproteobacteria; order Hyphomicrobiales; family Nitrobacteraceae; genus Bradyrhizobium; species Bradyrhizobium sp. Bra64. The sequence goes on from NZ_JALJRD010000005.1 coordinate 337,214, forward strand.
AACCGCCGGCGTGGCATCCCGGCCTTGAAGAAACCAGAATGGTATTGTGAGAAACAGGCTGGATCGCCATTTGCATGGCGGCTCCCAGCCCAACCGAAGCGCGAGAAAAAGGCCAGCCTATCCATGCGGAAAACCCTGCTGTTCCCTCTGGGCGCGCTCACGGGAGCGTGTCTGACCCTTCTGGTAGCCAGTCCGCACGGCGGCGTATGGGCAGCACGGGCGGCAGCGAGTGCGGATGACGCCTATTCCAAGCTCAATTTGTTCGGCGAGGTGTTCGAGCGGGTGAAGGCGAGCTATGTCGAAAAGCCCGACAATGCCAAGCTGATCGAAGGCGCGATCACCGGCATGGTGACCTCGCTCGATCCGCATTCGCGCTACATGAACGACAAGGCCTGGACCGAGATGCAGGAGACCACCTCCGGCGAGTTCGGCGGGCTCGGCATCGAGGTCACGATGGAGGAGGGCCTGGTCAAGGTCGTCTCGCCGATCGACGACACGCCGGCGTCGAAGGCCGGCATCATGTCGGGCGACCTCATCAGCAAGATCGATGGTGATGCCGTGCAGGGCATGACGCTCGAGCAGGCCGTCAACAAGATGAAGGGGCCGGTCGACACCCAGACCAAGCTCACGATCGTGCGCAAGGGCGCCGACGCCCCGCTCGACGTCGCGATCAAGCGCGAGATCATCCATGTGCGCCCGGTGCGCTTCCACGTCGAGAACGGCGACATCGGCTATATCCGCGTCACCTCGTTCAACGAGCAGACGACCGACGGCCTGAAGAAGGCAATCGCGTCGATCTCGAAGGAGGTCCCGCCGGAGAAGCTCGTCGGCTATGTGATGGACCTGCGCAACAATCCGGGCGGCCTGCTGGACCAGGCCGTGTCGGTGTCGAGCGCGTTCCTGCAGCGCGGCGAGGTCGTCTCGACCCGCGGCCGCAATCCGGAAGAGACCCAGCGCTTCACCGCGCATGGGGGCGACCTCACCAAGGGCAAGCCGCTCGTCGTCCTCGTCAACGGGGGTTCGGCCTCGGCTTCCGAGATCGTGGCCGGTGCGCTGCATGACCACAAGCGTGCGACCATCATCGGTACGCGCTCGTTCGGCAAGGGCTCGGTGCAGACCATCATTCCGCTCGGCGCCGGCAATGGCGCGCTGGCGCTGACCACGGCGCGCTACTACACGCCGTCGGGCCGCTCGATCCAGGCCCAGGGCATCGCGCCCGACATCGAGATCCTCCAGGACGTGCCGCCCGAGCTGAAGGGCCGGATGGATACGATGGCGGAGTCCCAGATGCGTGGGCATCTGTCGGCCGCCGACGGCACCGAGCAGACCGGATCGCAGTCCTATGTCCCGCCGGAAGAGAAGAACGACAAGGCCCTGCATGCGGCCTACGACTTCCTGCACGGCCAGACTGCGAATGCCGTCGCGGCCAAGCCCGCATCGAAGGCCACGGTGCCGAACTGAACCCTCGCGAACTGTGAGACGTCCATCGCCCGGGAGCGGATACCGCTCCCGGGCCGAATTCGTTTCGGACGCCGTCTCAGCCCGGGTTCACGGCCGCAAAGGTGGCCTCGTAGCGGCCGCCGCGCTCGGCCCATCGCCGGACGAGTCACCACGGTCAGATCCTCACGGGCTGACGTCTCGGCTCAAGAACGACGACTGCTCAAATTGCCCGCGCGCCGGGTCTTAACTGTGTCAGGGCGACGCCGGAGATCGCGAGCAGTCCACCGACAATCAACTTGGGGGTGACGCGCTCGCCAAGGAACAGCACGCTCGACATCAGGGCGAACACCGGAAGCAATAGACCGAAGGGTGCGACGCGGCCCATGGAGCAGCGGGCGATCAACCAGAACCAGAGGCCGAACCCGACAATTCCTCCGATGAAGATCGTATAGGCGAGCGCCAGCCAACCGCGTCCATCCGCCGTGACCAGGCTCGCGACTTGTCCATGCTCGAAGAGCAGCGACATCAACATCACCTGAGGCACCGTGAACAGCGACGACCATCCCATCAACATCAGGGGATCAAAAGGGCCGAAGCGTTTCGTCAAGACGTTGGACACGGCGAATGCGAAGGCGGCCGCGACCACAAGCAGCAGCGGAAGCGCGTTTGCCGACAGGCCGGGCCCCGCTGCCAACACGACCACGCCGGCGAATGCAAGAGCGACGCCGGCGGAGGTGGTCAGTGAGGGCCTCTCGGCAAGAAGCGGCCACGCCAGCAGGACCGTGAAGGGCGTGGCGAGTTGATATGCGACGGCCGACATGCTTCCCGAGCCGAGCCCAAGGCCGACATAGAACAGCCCGAAGTTCAGTCCCCCGAGGAAAATCGAAATCGCTGCGATCGGGCCGAACTGCCGACGCGTGGGCTTCTTGACCACCGGAACGAGCAGCAGCGCGATCGCCAGGAAGCGCAGCGCGAGGAAGAAGAGAGGCGGAAACTCCGTCACGCCCACCTTGATGGCCACGAACTGATAACCCCAGAGCAGGGGAACGGCCACGGCACAGACGATCTCGATGGCGGACATGGCACCCTTCCTTTCAAGACCGATTGGTCCAGATATTGGCGTGTTGACGGCGGAGGTGCCCAAGGTCGCTATCCCAATGAAACGGGCTGTCTACCTGATGAAGCGGTCGAGAAGAGCGTCGGCGGTGGCTTGCGACTTGCTCCGTGTCGGTGCCGTTTTGCCGACCACGCGCAACCCCTCGACGAAACAGACCAGAATTCCGGCGGCACTTGCAGGCTCGACGCCGTCGGCCAGCTTGCCCGCCGCCTTCGCGCGGGAAAGTGCATCGGCCACCCTGGCCTTCATGGCTTCGAAAAAGCTCGCGATGCGACGCTCAACGTCGGCATCGTGACCGGCCAGTTCCATGGCCGTGGCCACCAGCAGGCATCCACGCCGCCCCTTGGCGCCGCTGGTTCGGTCGACATACCCGGCAAGGAAGGCCCGCAGGCCGTCCACCGGCTCCCGGCGGGACGCCAGTTCAACATCCATCCGTGTCAGGGCATCGGCGATGTAGCGATCGAGCGCACGCAGGAACAGCGAGTGCTTGTCACCGAATGCGGCATACAGGCTGCCACGCGAGAGCTTGGTCGCACGAAGAAGGTCCGGCAGCGCCGTGGCGTGATAGCCACGCGACCAGAACACACCCATCGCGCGTTCGACGGCGGCTTCCGTGTCGAAACCTCGGGGCCGGCCACGGGGTGACTGGACTGTGGCTCGGTGACGCATTTCCGATATATAGACCAAATGGTCTTTAATTCCAAGCGGTCCCCCTGGGCCCCATGAGCTGACGACCGCACCTGTGGGGTCAGATCCCTAGCTCGCCTCGCGGCGGCGGCCTTCCTCGCTACCGCGCTGGGCGAGGCGGCTGCAATGAACTGCGAACAGCTCCAGCACCTGGTCGGCCGGTTTTGCGGCGCTGAACAGATAGCCCTGCATCTCGGAGCAGCCGAGCGCGCGTAGCAGGCGCTGCTGCTCCTCGGTCTCGACGCCTTCGGCCGTGGTGGTCATGCGGCGCGCGGCCGCCAGATTGACGACGGCCTGGACGATGCTGGCGGAGCCGTCGGGGCCGGCGATATCGTTGACGAAGCAGCGGTCGATCTTGATCTTGTCGAACGGGAAGCGGTGCAGATAGCTCAGCGAGGAGTAGCCGGTGCCGAAATCGTCGAGCGCGATGCGCACGCCGATGGCGCGGAGCTGGTGCAGTATCGCAAGCGCGGTGTCGTCGTCGCGGATCAGCACCGCCTCGGTGATCTCGAGCTCGAGCCGGCTCGCGGGCAGATTGGACGCGGCGAGCGCCGCCACGATCTTCAGCGCCAGCGTGCCGCTCTTGAACTGCACCGGCGAGACGTTGACGGCGAGGCGGATGTCGTCGGGCCAGGCGGCGGCGTCGCGGCAGGCGGTGGCCAGCACCCATTCGCCGATCTCGTTGATCAGGCCGGTGTCTTCCGCGATCGGGATGAATTCGGCGGGCGAGACCATGCCGCGTTCGGGGTGGCGCCAGCGGACCAGCGCCTCGCAGCCGGTGATGCGGTCGTCCTTGAGGCTGAGGCAGGGCTGGTAGTAGACCTCGAGGCCGCCATGGGCGATGGCGTGGCGCAGGTCGATCTCGAGCTGGCGCCGCTCGTGGATTTTGGCATCCATGGCCGGCTCGAAAAAGCGATAGGTCCGGCGTCCGGCGGCTTTGGCGGCATACATCGCCATGTCCGCGTTCTTCAGGATCTGGTCGAGCGCCGTGCCGTGTTGCGGCGCCAGCGCAATGCCGATGCTGGCCTCGGTCGCAAGATGATGGCCCATGCAGTCGAAGGGGGCGCGGATGGCCTCGAACACACGTGCGACGAGCTCGTTGACCTGGTCCAGCGATGTCACCGCTCCCTGGATGATGGCGAATTCGTCGCCGCCGAGCCGCGCCACGAAGTCCGCCGGCCCCGCGCAGCGGCGGAGGCTGTGCGCGACCGACTTCAGCAGTTCGTCGCCGACGAGATGCCCGAGCGCGTCGTTGACGCCCTTGAACTCGTCGATGTCAATGTAGTGCACCGCGAGCTGCTCGCCCCCGGCGACGACAGCCAATTCCTCGCGCAGACGCTCGTGGAACAGGGCGCGGTTCGGCAGGTCGGTCAGCGCGTCGTAATGGGCGAGATGGGTGATGCGCTCCTCGATGCGCCGGCGCTCGGTGATGTCCTCATGCGTCGCCACCCAGCCGCCGTCCGCGAGGGGTTCGTTGACGATCTGGATCGAGCGCCCATCGGAGGTGTCGATCACCATGGAATTGCGCGCATGGATGTCGCGCAGGACCCGCGCGACGTACAGGTCCACATCGCCCGTGAACGAGCCGGTGGCCTTGCGGTGCGCGATGATGTCGTGGAAGCTGCAGCCCGGTCTCACGATTTCGGCCGACAGCCCGTACATCTCGATGTAGCGCTGGTTGCATATCACGAGCTGCTGCGAAGCGTCGAACAGCAACAGGCCCTGGGTCATGTTGTTGACGGCGCGATCGAGACGCTGCTTTTCCAGCGTCAGCCGCTCGCGCGAAAGGCGGTGCTGCTCCATGAGCTTGCGCACGATCGCGATCAGCACGCCCGCGATGGCGAGCGCGGAAGAGGCGGCGACCGAGATCAGGATGCCGATCTGCTCGCGCCAATCTGCAAGGGCTGCGGCGCGGGTCGTGGTGGCCATCATCAGAATCGGGAAGTGGGGCAGGGCATGCGCGGAGATCAGCCGGTCCTCTCCGTCGACGGGACTCGTGAAGTGACCGGCGAAGTGATCGAGCCCGAAGACCCTCTGCTGCTCGAACGCGCCGTTCTTGAAATTCCGCCCCATCAATTCGCTGGAGTGAGGATAGCGGGCGAGCAGCGTGCCGTCCCGGTGCAGCATCGAGATCGTGGCGCTCTCGCCGAGCACGACGGGTTCGAAGAATTTCTCGAAATTGGCCGGTTCGATGCCGCGTCCGACCACGCCGATGAACTCGCCGTTCGGTCCGTTGATCCTGCGCACGATCAGGATGGTCCAGGCGCCGGAGACGCGGCTGTACAGCGGCTCGATCAGCACGTCCGGCGAGTTGGGATCGTATTTGAAGGTCCGAAAATAGGCGCGATCGGCAACGTTCACTTTCGGGGCTGGCCATGCCGCCGACGAATTGATCAAATTGCCTTCGGCATCGATGACGTTGACGCCGCCCATATAGGGCAGTGCCTCGATCTTCGAGCGCAGCATCCGGTGGATGTCCTGGCCGGCGAGGCGCTTGCGAAAGTCCTCCACGGTTGCGATGCCGCTGATACGGACGTGGTCGACGAAGTCCTTCTGGATGACGGCGAAATCCTGCAACTGCTGATCGAAATGATGGGCGAGCAGCAGCACGGTATTTTCCAGCTCGCGGGCGGAGTTGCGCAACGCGCGTTCGCGGAAGTTCTGCGCCATCAGCGTCGCGCCGACGGCGATCGCCGCGATCAGCAGCGCGCCGCCCACGACCAGCCAGCGGATCGGCCCGCTGCGCGCGAAGGCCTGGTCAAAAAGGCGACTGCCGAATCTCGTCATCATGCTCGATCGTTGCCGTGCACACGTCAGGGTCATTCTCGGCCCCGAAAGCATCCGTTGGTTTACGGGAACGGGGTGGAGGCAAAGTTAGGAAGGTGGGTTAACGCGCCGTGAACGAACGCGCACAAAAGCGATCGATGCGCGGGACACGAGACGTGCAGGATTTGCCGGTTGCTTGCGCCGGGCCGGTCAATTCCTGCCGGGCATCGCGATGATCAACGCGAGCTTAACCATCTAAGGTGCTGGCGATCCTCATGTCCGCATTGGCACACGAATTGCGAGTGTCTTCGCAACGAAGCAGAGAGGATACGATCATGAAGAATACTTTGAAGAATTTTCTCGCCGACGAAACCGGTGCAACCGCGATCGAGTACGGCCTGATCGCCGCCGGCATCGCGCTTGCGATCATCACCGTCGTGAACGGCATGGGCAGCAAGCTCAATACAAAATTCGGGTCGATCAGCACGTCGCTGAAATAGCGGCGCGCACCAGAGCATTTTCAAGCGAAGTGGGCACCGGTTCGCGTAAAGAAAACGCGTCAAAACAGAAATCCGGAGCTCCGTTCCGATGCAATCGGAATGAGGTTCTAGACGCGGTAATGGCCGGACTTGCCGCCGAGCTTCTCGACCAGGTGGATGCCCTCGATGCGCACGCCGCGCTCGACCGCCTTGATCATGTCGTAGATCGTGAGGCAGGCGACCGAGACGGCGGTGAGCGCCTCCATCTCGACGCCGGTCGGCCCAGTGACCTTCACGCTGGCGCGGACGAGGCAGCCGGGCAGCTTTGCGTCGGGCTCGATCTCGACCGTCACCTTCGACAGCGCGAGCGGATGGCAGAGCGGGATCAGCTCCGAGGTGCGTTTGGCGGCCATGATGCCGGCGATGCGGGCCGTGCCGAGCACGTCGCCCTTCTTGGCGTTGCCGGAGACGATCAGATCAAGCGTCGCCCTGGTCATGACGACGCGTCCTTCCGCGACCGCGAGCCGCTCGGTCGCGGGCTTGTCAGACACGTCCACCATCCGTGCCTCGCCGGAAGCGCCGATGTGGGTGAGGGCAGGGCCGACCCTCCTGGATGGCCTGGTCGCGGAGGACTTGGCCGCGGAGGACTTTCGCGCCGAAGATTTGCGCGCCGAGGATTTGCGCGCCATGTCAGCGCGTACCCGTCGCGAGCGCAGTCTCACGCGCCAGCAGCGTACGCGTGGCGGCGGTCACGTCAGCCTGCCGCATCAGGCTTTCGCCGACCAGAAAGGTCGACATGCCGACGCGCTCGAGCCGGGCGAGATCGGCGGGCGTGAAGATGCCGCTCTCGCCGACCATCAGCCGGTCCCCGGGAATCAGGGGCGCCAATCCTTCACTGGTCGCAAGCGTGGTTTCGAAGGTGCGCAGGTTGCGATTGTTGACACCGATCATCGGCGAGCGGAGTTTCAGCGCCCGGTCGAGCTCGGCCCGGTCGTGGATCTCGATCAGCACGTCCATGCCATAGGCGATAGCAGCGTCTTCGAGATCCTTGGCGGTGGCGTCGTCGAGCGCAGCCATGATGATCAGGATGCAGTCGGCGCCATGCGCACGGGCCTCCGCCACCTGATAGGTGTCGAACAGAAAGTCCTTGCGGAGCACCGGCAGCGATGTCGCCGTGCGCGCTGCCACCATGAAGTCGAGATGGCCCTGGAACGAGGGCGTGTCGGTCAGCACCGACAGGCAGGCGGCGCCGCCGGCTTCGTAGGCCCTCGCGAGCAGCGGCGGATCGAAATCGGCGCGGATCAGTCCCTTCGAGGGCGAGGCCTTCTTGATCTCGGCAATCAGCGCGTAGTCGCCATGGCCGAGCTTGGTCCGGATCGCGCGGAGGAAGCCGCGCGGAGCGGGTTGCGCCTTCGCCGCCGCCTCGACGTCCGAAAGCGGCCGTGCGCGCCTAGCGGCTGCGATTTCCTCGCGCTTGTACGCTTCGATCTTGGTCAGGATGTCCGACATGGGAAACTCAGCCGTTGGAGACCGCGATCAGATGTTTCAGCCGTGCGCTCGCCGCGCCGCTGTCGAGCGACGTTGCGCCGATCGCGACGCCTTCCTTGAGATCCTTGGCGCGGCCAGCCACCACCAGCGCCGCGGCGGCGTTCATCAGCGCCACGTCGCGATAGGGGCTCGGCTTGCCGTCGAGCACGCTCTGCAGCGCAATCGCATTGGCGTCGGCGTCGCCGCCCTTCAACGCACCGGGCTCGCAGCGCGGCAGGCCGGCTTCCTCCGGCGTCACCTCGAAATTCCGGATCTCGCCATTGTGGAGCGCGGAGACGAAGGTCGGGCCGGTGAGGGTGATCTCATCGAGGCCATCGGAGCCGTGCACCACCCAGGCGGATTCGGAGCCGAGATTCTTCAGCACCTGCGCCAGCGGCTGCACCCATTGGCGGGAGAACACGCCGACCATCTGCCGCTTCACGCCGGCCGGATTGGACAGGGGGCCGAGCAGATTGAAGATCGTGCGCGTCGCCAGCTCGACCCGGGTCGGGCCGACGTTCTTCATGGCGGGATGATGGGCGGGGGCGAACATGAAGCCGATGCCGCATTCGCGTACGCAGCGGCTGACCTGTTCGGGCCGGAGGTCGATCTTCACCCCGAGCGAAGCCAGCACGTCGGCGGCGCCCGAGCGCGACGACAGCGCGCGGTTGCCGTGCTTGGCCACCGGCAAACCGGCACCCGAGACGATGAAGGAGGCGCAGGTCGAGACATTGACCGAGCCCGAACCGTCGCCGCCGGTGCCGACGATGTCGACCGCGTCCGCGGGCGCGTCGACCGTGAGCATCTTGGAGCGCATTGCCGCGACCGCGCCGGTGATCTCGTCCACGGTCTCGCCGCGCACCCGCAGCGCCATCAGGAGGCCGCCCATCTGCGAGGGCGTCGCCTCGCCGGACATCATGGCGTCGAAGGCGGACGCCGCTTCCTCACGCGACAGGCTGGCGCCGGTCGCCACTTTTCCAATGATCGATTTCAGGTCGTCCATCGCGTGCTTTCAACTCACTGGTTCGCGCCGGTCACCTGCGCGAAGGCGGCCTGATTGATGCTGGTCCCGATGTCGGTTTCGAGCTTGTTGACATAGGAGGCGACCTGCTCCTCGGTTTGCGCGCGGTCGAGGCCGTCCTTCAGCTTCTTGACCGCGTCGGAAGCGGCGTCGACCGTGGGATCGATGATGTCGGTGACGCGGAACACGATCACCTCGGTGCCGCCGGTCACCGGCGTCTGCCCGACGCCGTCCTTGGCGGCGCGGAAGGCCGCCGCCACGACGGTTGCGGGCACGCTGGCGGGCGAGTCGTCGCGCTTGAAGCCGGTCGCGGTCTCGACCTTGGCGCCGACCGCGGCTGCTTCGTCGGCGAGCTTGCCGCCGGATTCGAGCTTCTGCACCATCTCGGTCGCCTTGGCCTTCAGCTTGGTCGCGATCTGGTCCTGCCGCCAGCGCGCCTCGACCTGGTCGCGAACTTCGTCGAGATTGCGGTCACGGGACGGCGTGATGGCAAGCACGTCGTACCAGACAAAGCCGCCCTTGAACGAGATCGAGTCGTTGTCGACGCCGACGTCGGTGTTGAAGGCCTGGGACACCACGTCGAGGCCCTGCGGGATGTTGGCGACCGCCTGACCGTTCGGGGCGCGGCCCGAACGGTCGACGGCGTCGATGGTCACGGCGGTGAGGCCGAGCTTCTGCGCCGCGTCGATCACGCTGGAGCCGCCGCCGCGCTCGTCTTCCATCTTGTCGCGAAGATCGGCGACCTTGACGCGCGCGCGCTCGGTGGCGATCTCGCGCTTGATGTCGCCGGCAAGGCTGGCGTAGTTCGCCTCTTTGCCCGGCTCGATCTTGTCGACCTTGACGATCGAGGTGCCGAGAGCGCCCTGGATCGGCTGGCTGATCTCCCCCGCGGGAAGCGCGAAGGCGGCAGTCCCGACTGTGGGATCGAGCGAGGATTTGGTCACGAGCCCAAGGTCGATGTCGGAGGCGCTGAGCCCGCGCTCCTTGCCGAGATCTTCGAACGACATCCCGCCGACGAGCCGCTCGCGCGCGGCCTGCGCCTCGGTGGCGTTGGGGAACACGAGCTGCTGGATCTGGCGCTTCTCCGGCGTGCCGAGGCGGTCCTTGCGCTGGTCGAACAGCTTTTTCGCGTCGTCGTCGGAGACCTCGCTCCACTTGCCGATCTCTTCCGGCGAGACCACGACGAAGGCGATCTTGCGATATTCGGGCGCGCGGAACTGGACCTTGTGATCCTCGAAATAGGCGGCGAGCGCCTCGGGCGAGGGCGCGTCGATGGTGCCTGCCTGGCCCGCATCGAGCCTGACGAATTCAATGGCGCGCTGCTCGTTCTGGAAGCGCGTCAGCACGTCGATCATCGCCTTCGGCGGCTCGAGACCGGCGCCGATCGTGCCGGTGATCTGCCGTCGCAGCGAGACCTTGCGCTGGTCGGCTACGTAGCGCTGCTCGGTATAGCCGAAATTGCGGATCATGGCCTGGAAGCGGTTCGGGTCGAAGCTGCCGCCGACGCCCTTGAAGTTGGGATCGCTCATGATGACCTGGCGGATCTGGTCGTCGGACTGGCCGAGCCCGAGACGGCGCGCCTCTTCGTCGAGGGCGGCTTCCGCGATCGTCTGCTGGAGCACCTGGCGGTCGAGGCCGAACGCGCGCGCCTGGTCAGGCGTCAGCGGACGGCCGAACTGACGGCTGATCTGTTGCAGGCGATCGGTGTAGATCTGGCGGAACTCGTTCAGCGAAATCTCGGTCCCGCCGACCTTGGCGACCGTGGACTGCCCGAAGCCTTTGAAGATGTCGGCGATGCCCCAAACGCCGAAACTGACGATCAGCACGCCCATCACCACGGCCATAATGGTCTTGCCGAGCCAGTTTGATGAGGCCTTGCGCATTCCTCGAAGCATTTGGTCCAACTTGTTTGGCAGGAGGGGAACGGGAGCGCGTCTTTAATGCAGATTCCGCAAAAGCGCGTCACCAAATTGATCAATCATCATAAAGTGGCGGCTTTCCCCCCGCAACCTCGGGTCAGGCGGTCGTTCGTAGCTGCGGTTAAAGGCCCGGGGTCTCTGGAACTGCCGCGACACCTCTGCTAGCGCATGCACAAACCTCATTTTGCTGGAAATCGACATGACCGATGCCATCCGACCGCTGATCGCCGGCAACTGGAAAATGAACGGCTTGAAGAGCGCGACTGCCGAATTCGACGCCATGCTCAATGGTGCGGCAGAAGTGCACGGCAAGGCAGATCTCTTGGTCTGCCCGCCGGCGACCCTGATCGCAGCCTTCGCCGAGAGGGCGCGCGGCAAGAACGTCGCGGTGGGGGCCCAGGATTGCCATCCCAAGGCCTCGGGCGCCCATACCGGTGATATCGCGGCCGAAATGCTGGCGGATGCCGGCGCTACCTCGATCATCGTCGGACATTCCGAGCGCCGCGCCGACCACGGCGAGGGCGATGCCCTGATCCGGCAGAAGGCCGAGGCCGCCCGGCGGGCCGGGGCGGTCGCGATCGTCTGCATTGGCGAGACACAAGGCCAGCGCGATGCCGGCCAGACCCTGGACGTCCTGCGCGGCCAGCTCGACGGCTCGCTGCCGGACGGCTCCACGGCGGCGAATCTGGTCGTGGCCTATGAGCCGGTCTGGGCGATCGGTACCGGCCTGACCCCGACGTCCAAGGATGTCGAGCAAATTCATGGCTTTATCCGGGAGTTCCTGACCTCCCGGTTCAAAGCTGACGGCGCCAGGATGCGCGTCCTCTATGGCGGATCGGTCAAGCCCTCGAACGCAGCCGAGCTGATGGCCGTGAAGAACGTCAACGGAGCGTTGGTCGGCGGCGCCAGCCTGAAGGCGGCCGATTTTCTTGCCATTGCGAAGGGCTGCCCCTAGCCAATCTCAAAGCGCGGATACGGGCCCGATCGGGGGTGGCAATGCCGTTTCCGATCGTGTAACACCGCGCAACTTCAGGAAAACCCGCGAAGCGCGATCGGCTGCCGGTACCGGCGCTGTCGGCTTGTGACGGAAGGACACTATGCAGACTGTTGTCATCGTCATCCACCTCATGATCGTCGCCGTCATGATCGGCGCCGTCCTACTCCAGAAGTCGGAAGGCGGCGGCCTCGGCATGGGCGGCGGCGCGGGCTTCATGTCGAGCCGCGGCACCGCGAATCTCTTGTCGCGGACGACCGCGATCCTGGCCGCGGGCTTCTTCCTGACCAGCCTGTTCCTGTCCTGGTATGCCGGCTACAATCGTGCGCCCTCGTCGATCATCGGCACGCCGGCGTCGCAGGGCCAGCCGGCCGGCGGATCGCCGATCGCGCCGCCGACCTCCGGCGGCATCCTGGATTCGCTGAAGAAGGCCGACGAGCAGCAGCAGCAGCCCGCGCCGGCGCCGAGCGGCCCCCAGGTTCCGCGTTCGCAATAAAGCAGGGGGGCCATGCAGGGCGGCTTCTGCCGTCCTGCATCAAAAATCCCCATCAAGGCTCTGTTACCACTCTCAGTTTTGGCTCACCCACAGGCCCGCAGATTATTTGGGGCGGAATACGAATCGCTTTGGCGAATCGAATTCGAGGGATTAGAGGTTAAGCCCCATGGCGCGGTACATATTCATCACCGGCGGCGTGGTTTCTTCGCTCGGCAAGGGTCTGGCTTCAGCGGCACTCGGTGCCCTGCTGCAGGCCCGGGGCTACAAGGTCCGCCTCCGCAAGCTCGACCCCTATCTCAACCTCGATCCCGGGACGATGTCGCCGTATCAGCACGGCGAAGTGTTCGTGACCGATGACGGCGCGGAGACCGATCTCGATCTCGGTCACTATGAGCGCTTCACCGGACGGCCCGCGACCAAGCAGGACAACATCACCACCGGGCGCATCTACCAGGACATCATCTCGAAGGAGCGGCGCGGCGACTATCTCGGTGCGACCATCCAGGTCGTTCCGCACGTCACCAACGCCATCAAGGAATTCGTCCTCTCCGGCAACGACGATTACGACTTCGTGCTGGTCGAGATCGGCGGCACTGTCGGCGACATCGAAGGCCTGCCGTTCTTCGAGGCGATACGCCAGCTCAAGAACGAGTTGCCGCGCGATCACGCCATCTACATCCACCTCACGTTGCTGCCCTACATCCCCAGCGCCGGCGAATTGAAGACGAAGCCGACGCAGCACTCGGTGAAGGAGCTGCGCTCGATCGGCATCCAGCCGGACATCCTGCTCTGCCGTACCGACCGCGAGATTCCGAAGGAGGAGCGCCGCAAGCTCGGCCTGTTCTGTAACGTACGCGAAAGCGCGGTGATCGAGGCGCGCGATGCCGACAGCATCTACGCCGTGCCCGAAGCCTATCACAACGCGGGCCTCGACGACGAAGTGCTCGCCGCCTTCGGCATCGGCTCGCGAATCCCGCCGGTGCTCAAGAGCTGGCAGCAGATCAACGAGCGCATCCGCAATCCCGAGGGCAACGTCACCATCGCCATCGTCGGCAAGTACACCGGCATGAAGGATGCGTACAAGTCGCTGATCGAGGCGCTTTCGCATGGTGGCATCGCCAACAAGGTGAAGGTCAATCTCGACTGGATCGAGAGCGAGATCTTCGAGAAGGAAGACCCCGCGCCGTTCCTCGAGCACGTCAATGGCATCCTGGTGCCGGGCGGCTTCGGCCAGCGCGGCGCCGAAGGCAAGATCCGCGCGGCGCAGTTCGCGCGCGAGCGCGACGTGCCGTATTTCGGCATCTGTTTCGGCATGCAGATGGCCGTGATCGAGGCCGCGCGAAATCTGGTCGGCATCGAGGAGGCCAACTCAACCGAGTTCGGCCCGACCAAGGAGCCGCTGGTCGGCCTGATGACGGAGTGGCTGCGCGGCAACGAGCTCGAGAAGCGCTCCAAGGCCGGCGATCTCGGTGGCACGATGCGCCTCGGCGCCTATCCTGCCGCGCTCAACCGCGGCAGCCGCGTCTCGCAGGTCTATGGCGGCGCGACCGAGATTTCCGAGCGCCACCGTCACCGCTACGAGGTCAACACCGCCTACAAGGATCGCCTCGAGCAGCACGGCCTGAAATTCTCGGGCCTCTCGCCCGACGGCGTGCTGCCGGAGATCGTCGAGTATGAGGATCACCCCTGGTTCATCGGCGTCCAGTTCCATCCGGAGCTGAAATCGCGGCCGTTCGAGCCGCATCCGCTGTTCGCGTCCTTCATTCAGGCGGCGATGGTGCAGAGCCGGCTGGTCTGATTTCCCCGCCTTTGACGATCGCGCCATTTGTTGCGACAACTCCCTGCCGCAAGAACAACAATGCAGGAGTGAACTCCGATGATCTATGAAATGCGCATCTATCGCTGTGTGCCCGGCCGCCTGCCGGCGCTCTTGAAGCGGTTCGAGACGGTGACACTGAAGCTCTGGGAAAAGCACGGCATCAAGCAGGCCGGCTTCTTCACCACTCTGATCGGTGAATCGAACCAGGAGCTGACCTATTTCCTGGCTTGGGACTCGCTCGCCGATCGCGAAGCGAAGTGGGGCAAGTTCATGACCGACCCGGACTGGATGAAGGCACGCGCCGAGAGCGAGGCGGACGGCCAGATCGTCGGCAATATCGTCAGCCAGCTGCTGACGCCGACGGCCTTCTCGTCGGTCAGGTAGCGTCTCCCGCCGCGGGAAGCATTGCGGGGAACCCCGCGCAACCCTGATATTCAAACAGCCCGGGCCGAATAGGGTTGATCCGCCCTTCATCGCCGCTATGGTCGCGGCGAAACGAGGGATTTGCCTTGAGCTCATCGACGTCAGCGGCGCCGGTCGTCACCGTCGGCACGGTCAAATTCGGCAATGATCTGCCGATCTCGATCATTGCCGGGCCGTGCCAGCTCGAAAGCCGCCAGCATGCGCTGGAGGTGGCCTCCGCGCTGAAGGAGATCGCCGCGCGGTTGAAGATCGGCCTCGTCTACAAGACCTCGTTCGACAAGGCCAACCGCACCAGCGCATCCGCCGCGCGCGGGCTGGGGCTCGCGCAATCGCTGCCGATCTTCGCGGAAATCCGTTCGTCGCTCGGCCTGCCGGTCCTGACCGACGTGCACGAGGCCACGCAGTGCGCCGACGTGGCGCAGGCCGTGGACATCCTGCAGATCCCGGCGTTCCTGTGCCGGCAGACCGATCTGCTGCTGGCCGCGGCCGCGACCGGCAAGGTCGTCAACGTCAAGAAGGGGCAGTTCCTGGCGCCCTGGGACATGGCCAACGTCGTCACCAAGATCACCAGCGCGAACAATCCCAACGTGCTCGTCACCGAGCGCGGTGCGTCCTTCGGCTACAACACGCTGGTGTCCGACATGCGCGCCTTGCCGATCCTGGCGCGCACCACCGGCGCTCCGGTGATTTTCGATGCCACTCATTCGGTGCAGCAGCCGGGCGGGAAGGGGACCTCCTCCGGGGGCGAGCGCGAATTCGTGCCGGTGCTGGCACGCGCGGCTGTCGCCGTCGGCGTTGCCGGCGTCTTCATCGAGACCCATCCCGATCCCGATCGCGCGCCGTCCGACGGACCCAACATGGTGCCGCTGCGCGAGTTCGAAGGACTGATCCGTAAGCTGATGGCGTTCGACGCCATCGCAAAGAACCCGCGCTGATGCAGCAAGGCGAGGCGCGGCCGCACGATCACGGCCTGCCGGCCGCCCTCTACGTCATCTCCGGTGCAAGCTTTGCCGCAGCGCTCTCCGCGCGCGCGCTCGATCCGGTGCTGCCGCACGTCGCCGAGGATTTTGGCGTCAGCATCGCGACCGCTGCCGGCTTTGCCGCGGTGTTCGCCTTCACCTTCTCGATCATCCAGCCGATCGTCGGCGCCGCCGCCGACCTGTTCGGCAAGACGCGGCTGATGATCGGCTGCCTCGCGTTGCTCGGCCTTGCCAACATCCTGGGTGCGTTCTCGACCTCGTTCTCGGTTCTGTTCGCAACCCGCATCCTCGCCGGCATCGGCTCCGGCGGCGTGTTTCCGGTGGCGCTCAGCCTGACCAGCGATCTCGTCGGGCCGGAGAAGCGCCAGGTCGCGATCAGCCGCACGCTCGCGGGCGCGATGACCGGCAATCTCCTCGGCGCCTCCGCCTCCGGCCTGATCGGCGATTTCCTCGGCTGGCGCGGCGTGCTGGCGGTGCTCGGTGTGCTCGTGATCGTTGCCTCGATCGCGGTCGCCGCCGGTTTTCGTGGCGCCAGGGTCAAGCACCCGCCAAAGACCAGCCTGTCGGCGCTGAAGGCCGGCTATCGCACCATCTTCACCAACCCGAACGCCTATGTGTGCTATTCGGCTGTTTTCATCGAAGGCTGCTGCGTGCTCGGCCTGTTTCCCTACATCGCTTCGTTCCTGTTCGAGCTCGGGCAGACATCGCTCTCGATCGCCGGAATCGTCATCGCGGGCTTTGCGGTCGGCGGCCTGTTCTACACGCTGACGGTGTCGCGCCTGCTGCCGTGGCTGGGCATGAAGGGCATGATGATCGCGGGCATGACGCTGGTGGCCTCGCAGCTCGTTGTCGTCGCCTTCGGCCCTCGCTGGGAAGTGCAGGCGCTCAATCTCGTCGTGATGGGATGGGGCTTCTACATCGCCCATGGTTGTCTGCAGGTCTTCGCCAGCGAGCTCTCGGCCGAGGCCCGTGCGACCGCGCTGTCGCTGCATTCGTTCTTTTTCTTCATGGGACAGACGGTGGGGCCGCTCGCTTATGGCCTCGGTCTCCAGCACGGTGGCAAGATGCCGACCCTGTTTGCGAGCGCAGCGATCATGGTTGCGCTCGGCTTCGTCTGCGCGCGGCTGCTCAAGCCGCGAGCCCCGGCTGACGCGCGGCCCTGACGGAAGTATCGAACTACCGCTCTTCGCAATCGAGCTGGATCAACCGCTGAGCTTGCGGTCGGAAGCATGAGGCGGGAATTGCCCCGGGGTTGGCGGCGATCTTGTTGTTCGCCGCTGTTTGGTCGCGAAAACGCGCAATTCGCGTCACCGTGCCACGGGTGCCTCTGCATGCATGGCACGCGGATTGCTTCGATTTTGAGCAAAACCGAAGGTGACACCGTGGATGCCCAGCCCAGCCGTTCGCCCAGCGTTGCCGGTTCGACCCGATCGACCGGATATCCCACGAGACCACCGCTGCGGCGTTTCCTGACCGATTGCTACGAGGAATTCAGGACCGACAATTCTGGCGAGCTTGCCGATTACATTCCCGAATTGACGCGCGCCAACCCCGGTCATTTCGGCGTTGCGCTCGTCACGATCGACGGCCACGTCTACGAGGTCGGCGACAGCGCAGTGCCGTTCACGATCCAGTCGGTCTCGAAAGCCTTCGTCTTTGCCCTTGCGTTGGAGACGGTCGGCGAGGAGCGTGTCGCTGCAACCATCGGGGTCGAGCCGAGCGGCGAAGCCTTCAATTCGATCCGGCTCACCAACGACAACCGTCCCTTCAACCCGATGGTCAATGCCGGCGCGATCGCATGCTCGGGACTGATCTACGGAGTGGACGGGAAGGGCGCCTTCGAGCGCGTCCGCTCCAAGCTCAGCCAGTTCGCCGGGCGCGAGCTCGGGGTCGACGAGGCCGTGCATGTCTCGGAGACCGCGACCGGCAACCGCAACCGCGCCATCGCGTGGCTGCTGCGCAATTACGCGGTGCTGCCGGACGACGTCGATGCGGTGCTCGATGTGTATTTTCGGCAATGCGCGATCCTGGTGACCGCGCGCGATCTGGCCGTGATGGCGGCCACGCTCGCCAATCGCGGCATCAATCCGGTGACAGGCGTGCAGGTGATCACGCCGCACATCGTCGCGCGCACGTTGTCGGTGATGACGAGCTCGGGCATGTACGACTATGCCGGCGAGTGGACCTATCGCGTCGGGATTCCCGCCAAGAGCGGCGTCGGCGGCGGCATCGTCGCGGCGCTGCCTTCGCAATTGGGGCTCGGTACCTTCTCGCCGCTGCTCGACAATCATTTCAACAGCGTGCGTGGCCTGAAGGTCTGCGAGGCGCTGTCGGCGCGGTTCGACCTGCACATGCTCAACCGCAATGCCGACGTCCGCACCTGCATCATGGCCGATTACGACGTCTACGGCATCTCCTCGCGCCGCAGCCGCCCGCCGCACGAGCAGCAGATCCTCGATGATCGCCATAGCGACATCCGCATCCTCGAGCTGGTCGGCGCGCTCAATTTCGGCACCATCGATTACGTCACGCGAAGGCTCACCAGTGAGCCGCCGAACGCGCCGCTGCTGATCATCGATTTCCGCCGCGTTCCGGATATCACTTCGGCCGGCGCAGAGCTTCTGGGCGAGACCCTGACGGCGCTCGGCAATGCCGGCATCACCACGATCCTGTCGGGCTTCGAGGAGACATCGGCGGTGTGGGCCGCGATCTCGGCGCGCACGGCGGAGCCACGCCGGCTGCGCCGCTTTGCGCTGCTCGACGATGCCATCGAATGGGCCGAGGACCAGGTGATCTACCGCTTCGGTGGCTTCACCGACGTGAAGGAGAGCGCGCATCTCGGCGAACAGGCGCTGCTGGCCGAGCTCGACACCGACGAGATCGCCGCCATCGTCAAGCTGTCCACCACGCGCCACTATTCCGCCGGTCAACGCATCATCGCCGCCGGCGAGCCCGCCAACTCATTGTTCTTCTTGCAGAGCGGCATGGTCAGCGTAAAATTGCGGAGCGGCGTGCGGCTGGCCTCGCTCGGCCCCGGCATGGAATTCGGCGAGATGGCGATCCTGGAGCAAGGCCGCAGCGCCGATGTGTTCGCCGACACGCCGGTGACCTGCCTCGAACTGCCGCTCGACAGCTTTGCGGACTACCGACGGCTGCACCCCGAGACCTCGCTGAAGATCATGCGCAACCTCGCAGCCATCCTGGCGCGGCGGCTGGTGTTGGCGAATGCGAAGGTGGATCTGCTGAGCGCTTATTAGGGATCGGCCTCATTGCCGCGCAGCCAATGGCCGGCCGCAGGTCCCGTTCGTGGCTAACCCCGCCCGCGATACGGCGCGACGCCTTGCTCCGGCACCCAGAGCCCCTTCGGCGCGCGTCCGGTCTGCCAGAACACGTCGATCGGGATGCCGCCGCGCGGATACCAATAGCCGCCGATGCGCAAGAATTTCGGCTTGATCTCGCTGGCGATGCGCTTGCCGATCATCACGGTGCAGTCCTCGTGGAAGGCGCCGTGATTGCGGAAGCTTGCGATGTAGAGTTTCAGCGACTTCGACTCCAGCAGCCACGCACCCGGCGCGTAGTCGATCATCAGATGCGCGAAATCCGGCTGTCCCGTGACCGGACAGAGCGAGGTGAATTCCGGCACGGTGAAGCGCACCAGGTAATCGGTACCCGCCTGCGGATTGGGCACGCGATCGAGCTTCGCCTTCTCGGGCGCATCCGGCCATTCCACCGCGCGGCCGAGTTGCAGGGCAGCCGGGTTCGAGCGTGAGTTCTTCGATTTGCTGGGATTTTTCGACATGAGGCCGCCTCCGTGCGGCCCTCTTAGCCAATCATCGTGCGGCCGTCACCCGGCCTTTTCCGCTTCGATGCATTGCGGTAGAAGCACCGCCAACTGCCCCCTCCGTTCCCCGAAAAGAGGCCCTCATGACCGCCATCATCGACATCATCGGACGTGAAATCCTGGATAGCCGCGGCAATCCCACCGTCGAGGTCGACGTCGTGCTGGAAGATGGCGCGCTCGGCCGTGCCGCGGTGCCGTCCGGCGCCTCCACCGGCGCCCATGAGGCGGTGGAACTGCGCGACGGCGACAAGGCCCGCTATCTCGGCAAGGGCGTCACCAAGGCGGTCGGCGCCGTCAACGGCGAGATCTTCGAGGCCCTGAGCGGCCTCGATGTCGAGCAGCAGGCCCAGCTCGACCAGATCATGATCGACCTCGACGGCACGCCGAACAAGAGCCGGCTCGGCGCGAACGCCATCCTCGGCGTCTCGCTGGCCTGCGCCAAGGCAGCCGCGAACTCGCTCGACATGCCGCTCTATCGTTATGTCGGCGGCACCTCGGCGCGGCTCCTGCCGGTGCCGATGATGAACATCATCAATGGCGGCGTGCACGCCGACAACCCGATCGACTTCCAGGAGTTCATGATCCTGCCCGTCGGCGCGTCCTCCTTCGCCGAGGGCCTGCGCTACGGCGCCGAGGTCTTCCACACGCTGAAATCGGAGTTGAAGAAGGCCGGCCACAACACCAATGTCGGCGACGAGGGCGGCTTTGCCCCGAACCTGCCGTCGGCCGACGCCGCGCTCGAATTCGTCATGAATGCGATCGGCAAGGCCGGCTACAAGGCGGGCTCCGACATTGTGATCGGCCTCGATTGCGCCTCGACGGAGTTCTTCAAGGACGGCAAGTACGTCTATGAAGGCGAGGGCAAGACCCGCTCGATCTCCGAGCAGGCCAAGTATCTTGCGGACCTCGTCTCGCGCTATCCGATCGTCACCATCGAGGACGGCATGTCGGAAGACGACATGGACGGCTGGAAGGAGCTCACCGACCTCGTCGGCAAGAAGTGCCAGCTGGTCGGCGACGATCTCTTCGTCACCAACGTCAAGCGCCTCGCCGAGGGCATCAAGGCCGGCCGTGCCAACTCGATCCTGATCAAGGTCAACCAGATCGGCACGCTGACCGAGACGCTCGCCGCCGTCGAGATGGCGCACAAGGCCGGCTATACCTCGGTGATGTCGCACCGCTCCGGCGAGACCGAGGATTCCACCATCGCCGATCTCGCCGTCGCCACCAATTGCGGTCAGATCAAGACCGGCTCCCTTGCACGTTCCGATCGCACCGCCAAATACAACCAGCTCCTGCGCATCGAGCAGCAGCTCGGCAAGCAGGCGCTCTACGGCGGCAAGGCGGCACTGAAGGCGCTGGCATAAGCCAGCGCTTCACCAACACGGACAGGGGAGGATCGACATGAGCGACGGCAAGACCGGCCTGCAACTGCGTTCGCTGATTAAGAAGAGCGGTGAGCTCGAGATCTCGCTCCTGGACGTGCCGACGCCCGAACCGGGCCCGGACGAGGTCGTCGTCCGCGTCGAGGCGGCGCCGATCAACCCGTCCGACCTCGGGCTCCTGATCGGCGCAGCCGATATGAGCACGGCGAAAGCGTCGGGCGGCAAGGATGCCCCCGTCATCACCGCGAAGGTGCCGGAAGGCGCGATGCGGGCGATGGCGGGCCGGCTCGACGAATCCATGCCGGTCGGCAACGAGGGCGCCGGCGTGGTCATCAAGACCGGTTCGTCCGATGCCGCCAAGGCGCTGATGGGCAAGACCGTCGCCATGATCGGCGGCGCGATGTATACCCAGTACCGCACGCTGAAACTGCGCGAGTGCCTGCCGCTGCCTGAAGGCACCACGCCGGCCGAAGGCGCCTCCTGCTTCGTCAATCCGTTGACCGCCCTCGGCATGACCGAGACGATGCGGCGCGAAGGGCACAAGGCGTTGGTGCACACGGCCGCGGCTTCCAATCTCGGCCAGATGCTGAACAAGATCTGCATCAAGGACGGGATACCGCTCGTCAACATCGTCCGCAGCAAGGAGCAGGCCGATATCCTGCACAAGATCGGCGCCAAACATGTCGTCGATTCCACGGCGCCGAGCTTTCTCGGCGATCTCACCAATGCGCTGGTCGAGACCGGCGCCACCATCGCCTTCGATGCGATCGGCGGCGGCAAGCTCGCCGGCGACATCCTCAACTGCATGGAAGTCGCGATCAACAAGACCGCGAAGGAATACAGCCGCTACGGCTCCAACGTCCACAAGCAGGTCTACGTCTACGGCGGGCTCGATGTCCGCCCGATCGAGCTGCCGCGCGGCTTCGGCATGGCCTGGGGCGTCGGCGGCTGGCTGCTGTTTCCGTTCCTGATGAAGATCGGTCAGGCGGACGGGGCAAAGCTGCGCCAGCGCGTCGTCGACGAATTGAAGACGACGTTTGCCAGCCACTACACCAAGGTGGTGTCGCTTCAGGAAGCGCTCGATCCCGCCAACATCGCGGTCTACGCCAAACGGGCCACCGGCGAAAAATTCCTCATCAACCCAAATAAATAATCGTGATGTGCGGCGGCACGTCACCGAAAGAAGGTCTTGCCTTCTGAGCGCGGCGGGGGATTATTCCGCCGCCAATGAAAGCGGAAAACCGCAGTGCTCAGAAGGGGACTTTCCATGACTGACCTCAATCGCCGCCACCTGCTCGCAGGTGCCGCTGCCGTTGGCGCGGCTGCCGTTACCGGGCTTCGGCCGAATATTGCGAATGCCTCAGTGCCGCAAACTGGCACGCAGGCGCCGGGCTTCTATCGCTACAAGGTTGGGTCCTACGAGTGCACCTCGATCAATGACGGTGCGCGCACCTTCCCGATGCCGGACAAGTTCGTCGTCAACGTGCCGAAGGACGAGGCGCTCGCCGCGGGCGAGGCGTCCTACATGCCGAAGGGTATGGTCACGGTGCCGTTCAATCCGCAGCTGATCAACACCGGCAGCAAGCTCGTGCTGATCGACACCGGCAACGGCGTCGCCAATCTCGAGCCCAGCAAGGGCGCGGTCGGCCGCACGCTGCAAAATCTCCAGGCTGCCGGCGTCGACCCGAAGAGCATCGACGTCGTGCTGCTGTCGCATCTGCATCCCGACCACACCAACGGCATCCGTTTGGCCGACGGCGCACTCGCCTTCCCGAATGCCGAGATCATGGTGCCGGGCAAGGACTGGGAGTTCTGGACCAGCGAGGAGAACGCCGCCAAGGCCGAGCCCAACGCGATGATGAAGAACTACTTTGCCAACGTGAAGAAGACCTTTGCCGGCCTCGAATCCAAGGTCACGAAGTACGATTGGGGCAAGGAGGTCGCGCCGGGCATCACCTCGATCGCGACACCGGGCCACACGCCGGGTCACACCTCGTTCGCGGTCGCCTCGGGCGATGCCAAGGTGCTGATCCAGTCGGACGTCACCAACATTCCGGAATTCTTCCTGCGCAATCCGGACTGGCACGTGGTGTTCGACACCGACGCCGCGATGGCGCAGGCAACCCGCCATAAATTCTACGACATGGCGGCGGCCGAGAAGGCGACCGTGATCGGCTTCCACTTCACCTTTCCCTCGGTCGGCCATGTCGAGAAGGACGGCGCCAAGTACCGCCTGATCCCGTCGGCGTGGAATCCGACGATCTGATCCGGGCTCGACGTTTGCGCGAAGGATCGGGCCGCCGTCTGGCGGCCTGATTTTTGGGGCGATTGTTTCAGAAACGCAGTGTTTCCAAATCGGAGGGGTCCATGCACTTGCATCCATCCCCCGAGGTCGCTTAAGTGCCGCGCGGCACTTCCCTCAAGCTTTCAAGGACACCCCATGGCCTACAACATCGTCGCGATCGCCGGCAGCCTGCGCAAGGACAGCTTTTCGCTGAAGATCGCCAATGCGCTGGCAAAGCTCGCGCCGGCCTCGCTCAAGCTCGAGGTCGTCACGCCGGCGGGCATCTCGTTCTTCAACCAGGATCTCGAGGGCGCGCCGCCGGCCGACTGGCTGGCCTTCCGCGAAAAGCTCCAGAGGTCTGACGGCGTTATCTTCGTCACCCCCGAATACAATCGCGCGATCCCGGGTGTTCTCAAGAACGCGATCGACGTCGCCTCGCGGCCCTACGGCAAGAGCTCGTTCAACGGCAAGCCGGTCGGCATCGTCTCGAACTCGCCGGGCCCGCTCGGCGGCGTCAGCGCTGCCAAGACGCTCCAGAACATCCTGCCGGGCATCGCCGGCCCGATCATGCAGCAGCCAGAGATCTATCTGAACGCAGTCGGCGACGCTTTTGATGCCGACGGCAATCTGGCCAAGGACTCGCTGAAGGGTGTGCTCCAGGCCTATATCGACGCCTTCGCCACGCACGTCGCAAAGCACCACGGCTGAAGCCGACACCCAAGTCTTCGTCATGCCCGGGACAACCCCGGGCACGACGATTGGTGGTTCGGGCAGGAGCCGCAATTAGCACTCCCTTAACCAACCTGTCCCATCTTCCCAGGATGGTCTCTCGCGCGCGCCTGAAATCGATCCTGACCGGCCTTGCCCTCTATGCGATGGCGGCCGCCATCGTCGGCTATTTCGGCGTCAATGCCTACACCGGCAAATACGGCCTCAATGCGCGTCAGGAACTCGACCAGGAGATCATCGCGCTGACGAGCGAGCTGGCGCAGCTCAAGCGCGAGCGCGCCAGGAGCGAGCAGCGCGTCTCGTTGCTGCGCACCTCGCGGATCGATCCGGACATGCTCGACGAGCGGGCGCGCTTCCAGCTCGACTATGTCAATCCGCACGATCTTGTTCGAATGATCCCGGCGAAATAGCGCCGACCGCAATTTTCGAAAAACACGTCCCAAAGTCGTAGATCTGGAACGGGACGGCCGCCTTGACGGCAGGGCCGCAACGGGCTCATGGCTTCCGCCGCTGCCGCTCCAAGTTGACGCAGATCAACCGTGCCGTGCGGGCACAGCCTAGACTGCCATCCGGAGGAAATAGTGATGAATGGGCCAATGTGCCGGCATCACGCGGCCCGTGTCGAGGCCGCCATCGCGTCAGGCCAGGCGGCACGGTCCGCGCTCGTGGCCTCGTGGCGCCGTTCCTCCAGATTGCACCATCTCGATCCCGCCGGCCGTACCTCGCCGATGCGGCTGACAGAGGTGGAGCTGCACCAGGCGCGCGAGCGAATCGCGCCGCTGCTGGCCGCCGCGCAAGGCGCGATGGACCGGCTCTATCAGGCGGTTGGTGCGAGCGGCTGCTGTGTGCTGCTCGCAGACGGCGAGGGCGTGCCGGTCGACCGTCGCGGCACACCGGCAGACGATGCCACATTCCAGTCCTGGGGCCTGTGGACCGGTGCGCTCTGGAGCGAGGAGCATGAAGGAACCAATGGCATCGGCACCTGTGTCGTCGAGCAGCGTCCGCTGACGATCGACCGCGACCAGCACTTCTTCACGCGCAACACGCTTCTGAGCTGCACCGCGGTACCGATCTACGACCATGAGGCGGCCTTTGCCGGCGTGCTCGACGTCTCCTCCTGCCGGGCCGACCGCACCGATGCGTTTTCCAATCTGATCGCGCTGGCGGCATGCGAGGCGGCGAGGCGCATCGAGGCTGATCTGTTTCGCAGGGCTTTCGCCCACGCCCGCATCGTACTGACGCCCGCTGCGGACGGACAGTGCAGCGGCCTCGTCGCAGTCGATGCGGACGATCTCGTGATCGGCGCCACCCGCTCCGCCCGGGTGAGCCTCGGGATCGCGCCCGGCCGGCCGTTGCAGCCGGTGCCTGCGGCGGATCTGTTGGGCGGCGATACCGCGCGCGACCACCTCGCCGGCGGTCAGCGCGCGGTGCTGCAGCGGGCGCTCCTGCGCGCCAGTGGCAATGTGTCGGCGGCCGCCAAGGCCCTCGGCGTCAGCCGTGCCACGCTGCACCGGAAGCTGAAGCGGTTCGAGCTGAACCACTGAGCCATCGCGTCTCCCGCCTTCAGTGGCGCTGCACCACCTGTCGCAGAACTGCGACAGGTGCGCTCCTCCATCGCTCCCGCCCGGGCTGACAACAAACGCCTCCCGCATCATCGTCGGCGCAAGTCGCGACCACGCGACGAATTGCGCAAACAGCAAACATCGGGAGTGATCAATGAACAAGGTGGAATTCCTCAGCGTCACCAAGGTTCCCTTCGCCGAACGCTACGACAACTTCATCGGCGGCAAGTTCGTCGCACCGATCTCGGGCAGATATTTCGACAATGCCTCGCCGGTGAACGGCCAGATCGTCTGCAAGATTGCGCGCTCCGACGCGCAGGATGTCGAAGCCGCCCTCGACGCGGCGCATGCCGCCAAGGACGCCTGGGGCCGCACCAGCGTCGCCGAGCGCGCCGCGGTCCTGAACAAGATCGCCGACCGCATGGAAGAAAACCTCGAGCGGCTCGCGATCGCCGAGACCTGGGACAACGGCAAGCCGATCCGCGAGACCCGCGCCGCCGACCTGCCGCTCGCGATCGATCACTTCCGCTATTTCGCCGGCGTGGTGCGCGGCCAGGAAGGTTCGATCGGCGAGATCGATCACGACACCATCGCCTATCACTTCCACGAGCCGCTCGGCGTGGTCGGCCAGATCATTCCCTGGAACTTCCCGCTGCTGATGGCGTGCTGGAAGCTCGCGCCCGCGCTCGCGGCCGGCAATTGCGTCGTGCTCAAGCCGGCTGAGCAGACCCCGGCTTCGATCATGGTCTGGGCCGAGATCATCGCCGATCTGCTGCCGCCCGGCGTCCTCAACATCGTCAACGGCTTTGGCCTTGAAGCCGGCAAGCCGCTCGCCTCGAGCCCGCGGATCGCCAAGATCGCCTTCACCGGCGAGACCACGACCGGCCGGCTGATCATGCAATATGCCAGCCAGAACCTCATTCCGGTCACGCTGGAGCTTGGCGGCAAGTCGCCGAACATCTTCTTCAGCGACGTCGCCGCCGAGGACGACGATTTCTTCGACAAGGCAATCGAAGGCTTCGTCATGTTCGCGCTGAACCAGGGCGAGGTCTGCACCTGTCCGAGCCGGGCACTGGTCCACGCCGACATCTACGACCGCTTCATGGAGCGGGCGCTGAAGCGCGTCGCTGCCATCAAGCAGGGCGATCCGCGTGCCGCCGACACCATGATCGGCGCACAGGCTTCCGGCGAGCAGCTCGCGAAAATCCTCTCCTATATCGATATCGGCAAGCAGGAGGGCGCCAAGGTGCTGGCCGGCGGTGGTCGCGCCGAGCTCGGCGGCGATCTCTCCGGCGGCTTCTACGTTCAGCCGACGGTGTTCGAGGGCCACAACAAGATGCGGATCTTCCAGGAAGAGATCTTTGGGCCCGTGGTCTCGGTCACGACCTTCAAGACCGACGATGAAGCGCTCGCGATCGCCAACGACACGCTCTACGGCCTGGGCGCCGGCGTCTGGAGCCGCGATGCCAATCGCTGCTACCGCTTCGGCCGGGCGATCCAGGCCGGGCGGGTCTGGACCAACTGCTACCATGCATACCCTGCGCATGCGGCCTTCGGCGGATACAAGCAGTCGGGTGTCGGGCGCGAGAACCACAAGATGATGCTCGATCACTACCAGCAGACCAAGAACCTCCTGGTCAGCTACAGTCCGAAGAAGCTCGGCTTCTTCTGATCGTGCAGGGGAGGGCGGCGCTGTTCCGCGCCGCCCGTTCCGAATGGCGGGACTTAATATGGCCCCACGCTTCTTGACCGGGCCCACGAATCTGCGCAGGCGGCGTCCGCGCATGGATTTGTTGCCCGATCGGCGCCAAAGATTTTGCAATATTACGATCACGTTGCAGTGCGGCATAATGAAAGTCGTGCCATGCCGCCGCGGTGCTTTCCAACGGCGTTTGACTTGGGTTAGAGAGGGCTGAAGTTTTCTCTGACCCGGAATTCCCATGGCCGCACCCAAGAAAGCCGCCGCAAGCACTGCACAGGACAAGACCGACGGCGGCTCGCCCCCGGAATTCACCAGGGAGCAGGAGCTCAAGGCGCTCCGCGACATGCTCCTGATCCGGCGGTTCGAGGAAAAGGCCGGCCAGCTCTACGGCATGGGTGCGATCGGCGGCTTCTGCCATCTCTATATCGGCCAGGAGGCCGTGGTGGTCGGCATGCAGATGGCCCTGAAGCAGGGCGATCAGGTCATCACCGGCTATCGCGACCACGGCCACATGCTCGCCACCGGCATGGACGCCAACGGCGTCATGGCCGAGCTCACCGGGCGCCGTGGCGGCTATTCCAAGGGAAAGGGCGGCTCCATGCACATGTTCAGCAAGGAGAAGCACTTCTACGGCGGCCACGGCATCGTCGGCGCCCAGGTTTCGCTGGGCACCGGGCTTGCCTTCGCCAATCACTATCGCAGCAATGACAATGTCAGCGTCACCTATTTCGGCGACGGCGCGGCCAACCAGGGCCAGGTCTATGAGAGCTTCAACATGGCGGAGCTCTGGAAGCTGCCAGTGATCTACGTCATCGAGAACAACCGCTATGCCATGGGCACGTCGGTCTCGCGCGCTTCGGCGCAGCAGGATTTCTCCAAGCGCGGCGCGTCCTTCAACATCCCCGGCCTCCAGGTCGACGGCATGGATGTCCGCGCCGTGAAGGCTGCCGGCGACGAGGCTGCCGCCTGGTGCCGCGCCGGCAAGGGACCGATGATTCTGGAGATGCAGACCTACCGCTATCGCGGCCACTCGATGTCCGACCCTGCGAAATACCGCACGCGCGAGGAGGTCGAGAAGGTCCGCCACGACCAGGACCCGATCGAGCAGGTGCGCAACCGCCTGCTCGCGGCCAAGGTCAGCGAGGCCGATCTCAAGGCAATCGACGCCGAGGTACGCGACATCGTCAACGCGTCCGCCGACTTTGCCCAGCATGATCCCGAGCCGGATGCCGCCGAGCTCTGGACCGACGTTTACCGCTAAAACGCGCGCAAGCTTTCTTTTGGAGTCGATATGCCAATTCAAGTGCTGATGCCCGCGTTGTCGCCCACGATGGAAAAGGGCAACCTCGCCAAGTGGCTGAAAAAAGAGGGCGAGACGATCAAGTCCGGCGACGTCATCGCCGAGATCGAGACCGACAAGGCCACCATGGAGGTCGAGGCGACCGATGAGGGCACGCTCGGCAAGATCCTGATCCCCGAAGGCACCGCCGACGTTGCCGTGAACACTCCGATCGCGACCATCCTTGCCGATGGCGAGAGTGCCTCCGATCTCGCCAAGGCGCCCGCGCCACCCGCCGCCGCAAAGGCCGAGGCGCCCGCGCCCAAGGCGTCTGAGTCCAAGGCTTCTGAATCCAAGGCCGCTCCGGCGCCGCAGGCTGTCGCCGAGCCCGATCCCGAAGTGCCCGCCGGCACCGAGATGATCACCCAGACCATCCGCGAAGCTTTGCGCGATGCCATGGCCGAGGAAATGCGCCGTGACGCCGACGTGTTCGTGATGGGCGAAGAGGTCGCCGAATATCAGGGCGCCTACAAGGTCACGCAGGGCCTCCTGCAGGAATTCGGCGCCAAGCGCGTGATCGACACCCCGATCACCGAGCATGGCTTTGCCGGCGTCGGCGTCGGCGCCGCCATGACCGGCTTGAAGCCGATCGTCGAATTCATGACCTTCAACTTCGCCATGCAGGCAATCGACCATATCATCAACTCCGCCGCCAAGACGCTCTACATGTCCGGCGGCCAGATGGGCTGCTCGATCGTGTTCCGCGGACCCAACGGTGCCGCTGCGCGCGTCGCCGCCCAGCACAGCCAGGATTACTCGGCCTGGTACTCCAGCGTCCCGGGTCTCAAGGTCGTCGCACCGTTCTCGGCCGCCGATTACAAGGGCCTGCTCAAGGCCGCGATCCGCGATCCCAATCCCGTGATCTTCCTCGAGAACGAGGTGCTGTACGGCCACACCGGCGAGGTGCCGAAGCTCGACGATTTCGTGATCCCGATCGGCAAGGCGCGCATCGTGCGCGCGGGCTCCCATGTCACGCTGATCTCCTGGTCGAACGGCATGACCTACGCGCTCAAGGCCGCCGACGAGCTCGCCAAGGACGGCATCGAGGCGGAGGTGATCGATCTGCGCACGCTGCGGCCGATGGACACCGAGACCATCATCAACTCGGTGAAGAAGACCGGCCGCGCCGTCACGGTGGAGGAGGGCTGGGCCCAGAGCGGCGTCGGCGCCGAGATCGCCGCGCGGATCATGGAGAACGCGTTCGACTATCTGGATGCGCCTGTGACCCGCGTGTCCGGCAAGGACGTGCCGATGCCCTATGCAGCGAACCTGGAGAAGCTCGCGCTGCCCTCGGTGGCCGAAGTGGTCGAGGCCGCCAAAGCCGTCTGCTACAGGTAGACCCATGGCGGGCCCGAAGGAGCAGCCGTTGCCACCCGACGTCCTCGCCCGTGATGATGCGGTCGAGATCCTGCGCGTATTCGTGCTGGACGGCGGGTTGTCGATGGCGTTCCAGCGGGCCTTTGAAGAGCCCGACATGTGGGGCCTGCTGCTGGTCGATCTCGCCCGCCACGCCGCGCGCGCCTATGCGCGCGAGAGCGAATTTACCGAGGACGACGCCTTGAACCGGATCCTCGAGATGTTCCAGGCCGAGATCGAGCGTCCCACAGATACCGGCACCACGACGCCGCGCGGCAGGGGACACTGACTATGGCGATCGAATCCTACCACTTCGATTTCATGCTGGAGGCGATCCGCGAGGCGGAGGCCTCGATCGCGCAGGGCGGCCTGCCGATCGGTGCCGTCCTGACGCGCGACAACAAGATCATCGCCCGCGGTCACAACAACCGCGTGCAGGAGAACAACGTGATCCTCCACGGCGAGATGAGCTGCCTGCGCGAGGCTGGCGTGATCTCGTTCCACGACACCGTCATGTATACCACGCTGTCGCCATGCTCGATGTGTGCCGGCGCGCTCGGTTTGTTCAAGGTCCAGCTCGTGGTGATCGGGGAATCCGTCACCTTCGAGGGATCGAAGGACATCCTCGACAAGTTCGGCATCCCCTGGATCGATCTTGCGGACGACCGCTCCATCACCATGATGAAGAACTGGCGTTCCAATCCTGCCAATGAGCGCCTGTGGCAGGGCGACATCGGCAACTAAACCTGGTCTGTTCGTCCTCGCTTCCGGGGACGACATTTTGAGAAGTTCTTCGTGAGGTCAGCATGCCCATCAACATCCTGATGCCCGCTCTTTCGCCGACGATGGAGAAGGGCAACCTCGCCAAGTGGCTGAAGAAGGAAGGCGACAAGGTCAAATCCGGCGACGTCATCGCCGAGATCGAGACCGACAAGGCGACCATGGAGGTCGAGGCCATCGACGAGGGCACGATCGCCAAGATCCTCGTGCCCGAGGGCACGCAGGACGTTCCCGTCAACGACGTGATCGCCGTGCTCGCCGGCGAGGGCGAGGACGTGAAGGCGGCGGGTGCCGCCAAGCCCAGCGCTTCGGCCGCGCCGCCGAAAGCTGCTGAAGCACCGGCTCCAGCGGCAGCGCTAGCCGCGCCAAAGGCGGCGCCGCAGCCAGCCGCGGCACCCGCGCCGCAGGCTGCCGCACCGGCTGCTCAGGGCAACGGCCAGGGCGGCCGCGTGTTCTCCTCACCGCTGGCGCGGCGTCTCGCCAGGGAATCCGGCATCGATGTCGCGATGGTGACCGGCACCGGCCCGCACGGCCGCGTGGTTGCGCGCGACGTCGAGGAGGCCAAGTCCGGCAAGGGCCTCAAGGCGCCTGCCGCGGCGCCGTCCGGTGCCTCCTCGATCGCGCCGACCATGTCGGACAAGCAGATCCTGTCGTTGTTCGAGCCGGGCTCCTACGAGGTCGTCCCGCATGACGGCATGCGCCGCACCATCGCGCAGCGCCTGACCGCGTCGATCCAGAACGTGCCGCACTTCTATCTCACCATCGACTGCGACATCGGCAAGCTGCTCGCCGCGCGCGAGGAGATCAACGCCGCCGCGCCGAAGGACAAGGAAAAGAAGCCACTCTACAAGATCTCGGTAAATGACTTCGTCATCAAGGCGATGGCGGTCGCGCTGCAGAAGATCCCGAACTGCAACGTGAGCTGGACCGAAAGCGGCATGGTCAAGCACCACCATTCCGACGTCGGCGTCGCCGTCGCGATGCCCGGCGGCCTGATCACGCCGATCATCCGCAAGGCCGAGACCAAGACGCTGTCGACCATCTCCAACGAGATGAAGGATTTTGCCGCGCGTGCACGGAGCCGCAAGCTCAAGCCGGAAGAATACCAGGGCGGCACCACCGCCGTCTCCAACCTCGGCATGTTCGGTATCAGCCACTTCACCGCCGTGATCAACCCGCCGCATGCGACCATCCTCGCGGTCGGCACCAGCGAGGAGCGGCCCGTCGTGCGCGGCGGAAAGATCGAGATCGCGAACATGATGAGCGTGACCTTGTCCTGCGATCATCGCGCCATCGACGGCGCGCTCGGCGCCGAACTGATCGGCGCGTTCAAGCAGCTGATCGAAAACCCCGTCATGATGATGGTCTGACGCCGCGCGAGGGGACCGGGTTGAATGCGAACACGCTGGCCCTGGATCGCGATGCTGCTGTCGATCATCATCCTCGTCAGCCCGATCGGCACCGAGGTGCTGCACGACGCGTTCTTCAGCGGCGAGCAGCTTTCGCGCAATATCGCCCAGCCGGTCGCGTTCATCGGCTTTGCGGTTCTGATCTCGATCTGCCTCATCGAATGGCTGATCAGGTCGATCGTTTCGAAACGCCGCGCTCGCGGCGCAACCGGTTGAGTTGAATGGGAGCCGCCATGGCCGACACATCCTTCGACGTCATCATCATCGGCTCCGGTCCCGGCGGCTATGTCACCGCGATCCGCGCCGCCCAGCTCGGTTTCAAGGTCGCGATCGTCGAGAAATCGTATCTCGGCGGCATCTGCCTGAACTGGGGCTGCATCCCGACCAAGGCGCTTCTACGCTCCGCCGAAATCTACCACTACATGCAGCACGCCAAGGATTACGGCCTTTCGGCCGAGAAGGTCTCGTTCGACCCGAAGGCGGTGGTGCAGCGCTCGCGCGGCGTCTCGAAGCGGCTCAACGACGGCGTCGGCTTCCTGATGAAGAAGAACAAGGTGAGCGTGATCTGGGGCGCGGCCTCGATCGACGCGCCCGGCAAGGTCACGGTGAAGAAGTCCGACGTCGAGGGACCCAAGGGAGCGCTGGGCGAGGGGGCCTACCAGGCCAAGCACATCATCGTCGCGACCGGTGCGCGGCCGCGCGTGCTGCCGGGGCTCGAGCCTGACAAGAAGCTGATCTGGACCTATTTCGAGGCGATGGTGCCGGAGAAGATGCCGAAGTCGCTCCTTGTCGTCGGCTCCGGCGCGATCGGCATCGAGTTCGCGTCGTTCTTCCACACCATGGGCTCCGATGTCACCGTGGTCGAGGTGCTGCCGCAGATCCTGCCGGTCGAGGACGCGGAGATCGCCGGCTTGGCCCGCAAGCGCCTTGAGAAGCAGGGCATCAGGATCATGTCCTCGACCAAGGTCACAAAGCTGGAGAAGAAGGCCGACAGCGTCGTCGCCACGATCGACGACGGCAAGGGCAAGCCTGTGACCACCGAGTTCGAGCGCGTAATCTCGGCGGTCGGCGTCGTCGGCAACATCGAGAATCTCGGTCTGGAAAAACTCGGCGTCAAAACCGACCGCGGCTGCATCGTGATCGACGGTTACGGCAAGACCAACGTCCCCGGCATCTACGCCATCGGCGACGTCGCCGGCCCCCCCATGCTCGCGCACAAGGCCGAGCATGAAGGCGTGATCTGCGTCGAGGCCATCAAGGGCCTGCACCCGCATCCCATGGACAAGCTGATGATCCCGGGCTGTACCTACTGCCAGCCGCAGGTTGCTTCGGTCGGCCTCACCGAGGCCAAGGCCAAGGAGAACGGCCGCGAGATTCGCGTTGGCCGCTTTCCCTTCGTCGGCAACGGCAAGGCGATTGCGCTCGGCGAGGACCAGGGCCTGGTCAAGGTCATCTTCGACAAGAAGACCGGCCAGCTGCTCGGCGCCCACATGGTCGGCGCTGAAGTCACCGAGCTGATCCAGGGCTACGTCGTCGCCATGAATCTGGAGACCACGGAGGAAGAGCTGATGCACACAGTCTTCCCGCATCCGACGTTGTCGGAGATGATGAAGGAAGCCGTGCTCGATGCGTATGGACGGGTGCTGAATATTTGACGACCTCCGTCGTTACGCTCGCAATGACGGGCAGCAAGACCTGTTTGCAGAATAAGAAGGAAACCACCCCATGCACGACAACGACAACCTGACCATCGAGCGCCCGACCTTCGTCACCCATCTCGAATGCGCGATGGAGGGCGATCACTACGCTGCCGACCAGGTCCATAATCTCTCCAAGGCCGGCAAGCCGCTCCTCGTGCGCTACGACCTCGCGGGTGTGAAGAAGGCGCTGACCAAGGACGCACTCGCCCAGCGCCCCGCCGACATGTGGCGTTACCGCGAGCTGCTGCCGGTGCGCAAATGCAAGGACATCGTCTCGCTTGGCGAGGTCACGACGCCGCTGATCCGGCTGCCGAAGCTCGGGAAGAAGCTCGGCGGCGGCGAGATCATCGTCAAGGACGAGGGACGGCTGCCGACCGGCTCGTTCAAGGCGCGCGGCCTCGTGATGGCGGTATCAATGGGCAAGGCGCTCGGCATCAAGCACATGGCGATGCCGACCAACGGCAATGCCGGCGCGGCGCTCGCGGCCTACGCGACGTCCTGCGGCATCAAGACCACGATCTTTTGCCCGGCCGATACGCCGGAAGTGAATGTCAGCGAGATCGAGCTGCAGGGCGCGACCGTCTACCGCGTCAACGGCTACATCGACGATTGCGGCAAGATCGTCGGCGAGGGCAAGGCCAAGGTCGGCTGGTTCGACACCTCGACGCTGAAGGAGCCGTACCGCATCGAGGGCAAGAAGACGATGGGCCTCGAGCTCGCCGAGCAGCTCGGCTGGGACGTGCCGGACGTGATCTTCTATCCGACCGGCGGCGGCACCGGCCTGATCGGCATGTGGAAGGCCTTTGATGAGCTCGAGAAGATCGGCTTCATCGGCTCGAAGCGCCCACGGATGGTCGCGGTGCAGGCCTCGGGCTGCGCGCCGATGGTGCGGGCCTATGACGCCGGCACCGAGCATGCCACGCGCTGGGAGGATGCCCACACCATCGCATCGGGCATCCGTGTGCCGCAGGCGATCGGCGATTTTCTCATTCTGCGCGCCGTGCGGCAGACCAAGGGCTTTGCCATCGCGGTCGACGACGACAAGATCTCGGCGGCCCTGAACGAAGTCGCGCGCGAGGAGGGGCTGCTGCTGTGCCCCGAAGGCGCCGCCACCTACGCCGCCTATAAGGACAGCCTTGCCGACGGCCGCGTCAGCAAGACCGATCGCGTGATGCTGTTCAACTGCGCCACCGGACTGAAATACCCGCTGCCGCCGGTCGCCCGCGCGCTCGATCGCCACAAGCCGATCGATTATTCGCAGTTCTAGCGCGTCATTTCGTCTCTTCACGAATGATCCCTCTTCCCGTACGCGGGGAGAGTCAAAAAACAACAATGACTTCACCGGGGAGAAGACAATGAAGGCCGCCTGGGCTGCGCTGATTGCTGTTCTCGCTCTGACGGGCGCCGCGCGCGCCGACGACTATCCCTCGCATCCCATCACCATCATCGTGCCCTTCGCCGCCGGCGGCCCGTCGGATGCGATGGCGCGTGTGCTCGCCGAGCGGATGCGGACGACGCTCGGCCAGCCGCTGGTGGTCGAGAACGTTACCGGCGCCGGTGGCTCGATCGGCGTCGGCCGCGCCGTGCAATCACCGCCGGACGGCTACACGATCTCGTTCGGCCATCTCGGCACCCATGTGGCCAATGGCGCCGTCTACAAGCTCAAATACGACCTCGTTGCCGATCTCGAGCCGGTGGTGTTGCTGCCGAGCAATCCGATGATCATCGTCAGCAAGAACGCGGTGCCCGCGACCTCGCTGAAGGAGCTGATCGACTGGCTGAAGTCGCGGCCGTCGGCGCCGACCGCCGGCACCGCCGGCGCGGGCTCCGGCAGCCACATCGCCGGCGTCTATTTCGAGAACGTCTCGGGCATCAAGCTGCAATACGTGCCGTATCGCGGCACAGCGCCCGCCCTGAACGATCTCATTGCCGGCCAGATCGACATCATCGTCGACCAGACCTCCAACTCCATCAACCAGGTGCGCGCCGGCACCATCCGCGCCTACGCGATCACCGACGACAAGCGCCTGGCCTCGGCGCCCGACATCCCGACCGCAGCGGAGGCTGGGCTGAAGGGCTTCAACATGACGCTGTGGTCCGGGATGTGGGTACCGAAGGGCACGCCCAAGGAAATTGTGACCAAGCTCAATGCGGCAGTCGTGGACGCGCTGAACGATCCCGCGGTGAAGAAGCAGCTCGAGAGCCAGGGTCTGGAGATGACGCCGCAGGACCAGCTCACCCCGGAAGCGCTCGGGGCGCGGCAAAAGGCCGAGATCGCGAAATGGTGGCCGATCATCAAGGCGGCGAACATCAAGGTGGAGTGAGGCGCCTTGCCCTTTCGTTTGCGGCCAAACGACGAGTTGCCTCGCCATGAGGCGGCTCGGTTCGGCTCGGCGCATCACGTCTTGGCTTTGCCGAGCCCCGACAGGGCCGTCTCCAGACATTGAAGGAGAGCCGGCGTGGAGAACGGCTTCGCGAGAAAGCAGATGGCGCCAGCCTTCAGCGCGCGCTCGCGCACGGCATCGTCGGGAAAGGCCGTCATGAAGATGAAGGGCGTGCGGTGACCGAGGCCGCGCATCTGCATCAACAGTTCAACACCGCTCATGGCCGACATCTGCACGTCCGCGATCACGCAGGATGTCATGTTCAGTTCGGCTGATTGGAGAAATTCCTGAGCGGAGCCAAAGATGTAGACCGTGTATCCCCGCGACGTCAGAAGATTGTTCGTCGCGAGCCGGACGGAGGGATCATCGTCGATGACGGAAATGACCGAAGGGACTGACAAGATGATCGCTCCTGATCGCGGAGCCGCCGGTCGCGGCGCAACCACCCATCGGAAAGTGGGCTCCCGGAGCGGGATTGAAAAGCATACTTAGGTTTGTGCATTTCCCCCTGTACGCCGGATTCCGAGCGTCTCGGTCATTCTGACGAGATCGGCCAATGACTTCGCGCCCATTTTCCGCATGATCTGCCCGCGATAGATCTTGACGGTGATCTCAGCCAATCCAAGCTCGGCGGCGACCTGCTTGTTCATCAGGCCGGACGCGACCAGGGCCAGGATGTCGCGCTGACGGCTTGTCAGGCCTTCGAAGCGGGACCGTACGCCCGAGAGCGACTTCTCGGCATCGCGCCGCTTGCGATCCCGTTCGATCGCAGCCTGGACCGCATCGAGCATGTCCTGGTCGCGCACCGGCTTGGTCAGAAAATCGATGGCGCCGCTCTTCATGGCCCTGACGGTCATGGGAATATCGCCATGACCTGTGATGAAGATAATGGGCGTGTGAATGTTGGCCCTGGCAAGGTCCGCCTGGAGGTCGAAGCCGCTTGAGCCCGGCAGGCGAATGTCAAGCACAAGGCAACTGGGGACCACCGGCGGTCTGGCTTCCATGATCTCCGCTGCCGAGCCGAAGGCCTCGACCTTGAGGCCGACGGATTGAAAGAGATTGGTGAGCGCACGGCGCATGGACGGATCGTCATCGACGATCATGACGATCGGATCATCGGCGCTCGCCTGTGCCGGCGCCGGCTTGGCGTGGTCGGTCACGACGTGTCCCCATGCGGCAAGGGTAGCGCGATCTGGAATGTCGCACCGCTCCCCTCGTTGGGAAAGGCCGACAGCCGCCCTGCGTGTGCCTCGATGATCGACCGGCAGATCGATAGTCCCATCCCCAGGCCGCCCGACTTTGTCGTGAAAAAGGGGGTGAAGATGCATTCCATCCCGTCCCTGCCAAGGCCCACACCGCGATCAGTCACGGTGATGAGCAGGCGGCCGTCGCCGTCCTCGCCGACCTGGCTGGAGCGGATCGACAGCTCGCGCGGTCGGCCAACATTGGCTTCCATGGCTTCGATGCCGTTCATGACAAGATTGATCAGCACCTGCTGGAGCTGGATCCGATCGCCGCAAATCCTGGGCAGACCTGACGTCAATTCCATTCGCACCGACACGGCATGGGTGGCAAGCTCGCGCCGAACGAGGGCCAGCGCCTCCCTGACGACCTGGTTGATGTCGAGTGGAACGACCTCGATCTCGGTCTTCTTCGCAAGCGCCCTGATCCTGCGGATCACCTCGCTGGCCCGATTGGCGTCCTCGACAATCCATTCCACCGAGCGGCGCGCGGCATGCAGATCGGCCGGTTCGCGGTCGAGCCAGCCGATGCAGGCGTCCGCATTTGAGATCACGGCAGCCAGAGGCTGGGTGATTTCGTGGGCTATCGAAGCGGTAAGTTCGCCGAGCATCGTGACGCGTGTGACATGGGCGAGCTCGGCTTGCGCCTTGCGCAGCGCTTCCTCGGCCTGCTCGGCGCGGGTCGCCGCCGTCACATCGCTGCTGACGCCACGATAGCCGCGAAAATGACCGTTCGCGTCGTGGAAGGGCTTGCCGCTGGTGCGCACGTAAATTGGAGATCCGTTGCGATCCCTGCTGCGATAAACCAGGTCGCGAAACGGAAGGTGGGCATCAAGCGCCGCGCGATGCTGCTCCCACTTCTCGGGCTCGAGTTCGGCATCGGGCGTAATGTCCCAACGGGTCAGGCCGATCAGGCCCGTCGGCGCAGCAACGGCCGTATCGGCGTGCTCCGATATTTGGGTGATACGGTGATCTGGCCCGGTCTCCCAAAACCAGTCCGATGCGGTTTCGGCATAGTCGCGGAACCGCTGCTCGGATTCCTTGAGCTCGTCAAATGCCTTTTGCAGCGCTTCCTTTGCGACGAACTGCTCGGTGACGTCGACGTGCGTGCCGATAATTTCCATCACCTCGCCGTCGCTGCCCGTGACGGGATGTCCTTCCGTATGGACACGTCTTATCGAACCGTCCGGACGCACAATCCGAAAGTCAATTTCGAAGGGCTGGCTTTGCTGGACCGCCTGACGTTCCACCTCGACAATTCGCCGAAAGTCTTCGGGAAGGATCCGTTGCTGGAAAGCCTTGGCCGGTACATCGGTCTGGTCCGGATCAAATCCGAACAGGCGGTAGAGCTCAGCCGATCGGTAGGCGAACTCCTGACGATGAACGTTCCAGGCCCAGCTGCTCGTATGGCTGAGGCGTTGGGCTTCGGCCAGATAGGCCTCGCTGCGACGCAGCCTCCGTTCCGCTTCCTTTGCGATCGTGATGTCGGTGACCGCGCCGACAAACTCGATGCGCCCCGATGCATGTCTCACCGCGCGCGCCACGGAATGGAGATATTTGACCGAACCGTCCGGCATCAACAGGCGATACTCGTGGTCGAAATCCTCCGCTTCGCGCGAGGCCCGATCGAGGATCTTGCTGACCGTATCGCGATCTTCCGGATGCATGCGCTGGAATACGAAGTCCAGGGTCGGCTTCACCACCGGATCACATTGGAAGATGCGAAAGGTTTCCCTCGACCAGACGATCTCGCGGGTCGCGAGGTTCAAGCCGAAGCTGCCGGTGCGGCTCAATTCCTGCGCCTGGGCGAGATAGGTCTCGCTCTGCCGCAGCGCATCCTCCGCCTGCTTGCGCTGGGTGATGTTTTCGCAAGCAACCAGCACGATCGCCGTGCCGTCGCCGCGCAGCATGGCCTTGGCGTTTTCACGGACCCAAACGACCGAGCCGTCTTTCCGGATCTTGCGGAT
Source organism: Bradyrhizobium sp. Bra64 (assembly GCF_024519875.1). NCBI lineage: Bacteria > Pseudomonadati > Pseudomonadota > Alphaproteobacteria > Hyphomicrobiales > Nitrobacteraceae > Bradyrhizobium > Bradyrhizobium sp. Bra64. The sequence goes on from NZ_JALJRD010000005.1 coordinate 376,561, forward strand.
CTCCCAAGTATGCGACTGGTCCACGGTTTCCAGGCACAACGCGACACATCGGCGGACGAGCTCGCGATCTTCCTCGAAGAAGACGTTCAGCACGGATTGGCCGGTCAGCTCGGCTGCCGTATAGCCCAGCTGCGCGGCGCCGAATGTATTCACGTTAAGTACCGTTCCGGCCGGATCGATCATGAAGTACATGACCGGATTGTGCTCGAACACCTCGCGCCATTGCTTCACGGCGTCGCGCAGATCTCCGTCTTGCCGGCAGTCATCTCCGACCGCAGGCTTGTCCTTCGCTCCGTTGCCGAAAGATCGAAGCGCCGCAAGGCCGCCGAGCAGGTATTGTGCGGCCGAATTCCCAAATTTCGCGATCTGGCCAGGCATCATCGCAGGCGTCCCGGCTCGCTGGGGCCGAGGCAAGTAGAGCATTTTGCAACAACAGGAGCAATTGGTTCCGCAAGGAGGATCCTGGGCGCGAAGTTCGCGGGCTCCGTGCAGCTTGCGAGTCCTGCGCCGTCTCGTTGCGCTGGCGGCGCAGTTCCGGAAGACTACGGGACAAACCTACGTATAGCTCGCGCATGCCTAGTCATACCGTGCATTTACCTCAGTACAATTGAGCGATGCGTTGCATGCGGACTAGTCTCACGACCAATCGAGCGGAGTCGATTGCGAAGCACAAACGGCCGAATAGCTCGGTGTGCTGCACCCAGGGGCCCTGCGTCCGCCGCCGCCCTGACTTGCCGAGAGGTCGCATTCATTGACGACGTGGGGACCGCGCACCAGGGAAGCCGGACCCACAAGAGGCCAAGAGGAGAGGATCATGTGCGACAAGTCCGAACACTCCGAACGCCGTCCGGCCGAAAACGGCTGCGCTGTCTGTAGCGGGAAGTTTGGCCTCATCCGATATTATTCCTGCCGAACGCCGCTCTGCTCAAGGAAATGTCTCGATCGCTTCAGGGCGCGCCGCGAGCGCGACCACCGATGGCTGTTTCGATTTCAGGCGGCGTGAGGATCGGCCGCCGAATCCGCCCCGTTCGGCAGTTCTGAATCAGGAGGCTGAGTTGAACCGTGCCTGCAAGCTCCTGTTGGCGATCACGCTGCCGCTTCCGGTGATGACGGGAGTGGCGGCCGATGAGCTGGGACAGGGGGATGCACATCGTCATCATCCGCCCCAGGATCGGCTTCTGCACGAAAAATTCTATTCGAGCTGGCATATGCCCGACAATCCGGTGCTCAGCTGTTGCAACGACTCGGATTGCTACCCGACCGAAATACAGTACGTCGATGGCAGGATCTTCGCGCGGCGCCGGGAAGACGGGAAATACATCCTCATTCCGCCCCAGAAGGTCGAGCGAAACAGAGACAATCCCGACGGCCGCAACCATCTTTGCGCGCCGCCGCCGTCCGCTTCTCTGGTCGACACGGTCTACTGCTTCGCGCTGGGAGGTGCCACGTGAGATTCATACTGGTGAACGGCAGAACCCCTTTCCGCAAGACGTCCTGTCTATGGTGCTGCGAGGAGATCAGCGGCAGCTACTTGCGCGACGTCAGGACGCTGCTGCCCTACTGCGACCACGAGTGCTACGCGATTCATCATGAGGCGGTGTCGTCGATCGGGAGGCCCAGGCGAGCGGCGTCTTGAGCGGACAATTGGTCGAGACGATTGGTGCCGCGCCTGCCGGCAGGAGAGGACACGATCTTGAGATTCATGCTCGTCAATCATGGACGACCCAGCCACGGCGCCACCTGCAGCGCGTGCGCCCGGCCATTGGGCGCGAGTTACGTCCGGCATGTGTCCACGCAGCGGCGGTACTGCGACACTGATTGCTACCAGCAGAAGGCCATGGAAATGCTATGGCCTTACCGCAGTTCGTTCGAGGCGGTCACGATGTTGGCGGCCATTTCGAGCTGGAGCTGGATGATGCAGATGGGCGCGCTCTCGCACTCGCTGACCGATGCATATCTGCGCGCGCACAGCCTTCCGACAACGGAAGGAGGTGACGGCTAGCCGAACTATGCTGGCCGCGCAGGGAAGTCGGCCGCAGCCACTGCACCAAGCTTCGCGCCGCGGCCAGCCCCGGCGGTCGCGAGGCTAGGGCGCGGGGGCTGCGGTCGATGCCGTTGGTGCCGCGCTGACTTCTTGCGTCGTGACGCGCTGCTCGGATTTCGCCGTGGCAAGGCCGCTGCCCTCGAATCTTGCGCGGTAGACCAGCACGTTCTCGATCACGCGCTGGACGTAGTTGCGCGTCTCCGACAGTGGGATGCGCTCGACCCAGTCGACCGGGTCGACCTTGGGATCCCTGGGATCGCCGCGCGCCTGTACCCATTCGCGCACCCGGCCGCGGCCGGCATTGTAGCCGGCGAAGGTCATGATCTGGTTGCCGCGATATTCCGACAGCAGCGCGCTGAGCTCGGCCGCGCCCATCTGCGTGTTGTAGACGGGATCGGAGACCATCTTGTCCCAGTCGTAAGTCAGGCCGAAACGTTTGGCGGTGTCGCGGCCCGCTTCCGGTGTGACCTGCATCAGTCCGACCGCGTTGGCGGCCGACTTGTCGCGCTGGTCGAACGAGCTTTCGGTGCGCGCCACCGAATAGATCACGCTGGTCTCGATCGCGGGCGCCACCTGCTTGTGCTCGGGGATGCCGATCGTCGGGAAGGCGTAATGGTCGAGCGCCAGCCCGCGCGCCAGTGCCGATTTGCCGACCTCCAGCATGACGCGCGCATCATTGCGACGGCCGGCGAGCTCGCCGAGCGCCTCGAGGGCTGCGACGTCGGTGCTCTCCTTGGCGAAATCCTCGGCGTAGTAGAACACCGTGTCGCGCTCGCCGATCCCGTAGAGCATGTCGGCGGCGCGCACGCGATCGTCGGCGGGAGGCGAGTCGACTGCGGCCAGCACGGGTGAGGGCGGGCGCAGCTCGATGCGGTCGAGGCCGAGCCTCGCGCGGGCGAGCTGGCCGTAATAGGCCGTCGGATAGCGCGCCGCCGCCTGATAGCTCTGGCGCGCGTCGGTCGATGCGCCCATCGCTTCTGCCGCACGACCGCGCCAGTAATTGGCGCGCGAGAGTGCAAGCGGATTGGCCGAGCCCTCGTCGATCGCGGCGAAGTGCATCATCGCCGTCCTGGGATCGTCGAGATAGCGCAGTGCGATCCAGCCGCACATGAAGTGATAGTCGACCCGGTAGACCTCCATCGCCGGCACCGCCGCGGCGCGCACCACGTCGTAAGCGGTCTTGAACTTGCCCTGGTCGAGCAGCTTTCGCGCCAGCAGACGACGCTCGCGCCACCAGGCATCGGTGTCCTGTGCCGCCATGGTGTCGGGCGCGGCCGCCAAAATCACCTCGGCCGCGTCGTCGATACGGTCCTTCTGGAGATGCCATTGCGCACGGCACAGCACATAGCCGAGATCGCGGCGCGCCTCGGCAGAGACGTCCTCGAGATAGTCCTTGGCCTTGTCGGCCTTGCCGGTGACGGCGGCGCAGGCCTTGACGATCGCGAGCGCATCCTCGCCGAGCCGTTTTGCCGCGCGCCTTGCGCCGGCATAGTCCTTGGCGCCGAGCCGCTTGTCCATGCGGGCGCGATGATCGTCCGCGGTCAGCAGATCGCGGAAGGCCTCGTAGGAATCTACTTCGCTACGCTCCGACAATTCGTCCGTGCGCCAGGCCTCGCGGACGAGACGCGCGGCCCTGTCGGCGTCGCCCTCGGCGAGCAGCACGCGGGCGAGCGCGAACTTGCCCTTGGCGCTGGTCGGGCGGTCCATGGTGAATTTGTGCACGGTGGCGGCGTCGATCTTCTCCTGCCACAGCCGCGCCTCGGCGCGGCGGCGGAGCAGGGCGCTGCTCGGCCAGTCCGGATTGGCGGCGAGGAAGGCGGCGTAGCGCTTGAAGTTCGCCGTGCTCTCGGAGTGGCGCAGCATGAACCAGTCGGCGACCTTCTGCCCGGCGGGATCGGCAATGCGGTCGCGCGCGGCGGTCGCATCGTCGGTCTTGCCCCTGCGCGCGAGGTCGATGGCGTCCTTCAGCGCGGCGAGATCGCCGGTCAGCGGCGGCGGCGCCGGCTTGTCCGAGGGCTCGTCGTGGGTCTTCTTCGACTTGCGCCGGGCCTCGGCATGCTTGTTGTGCTTGCCGGCCGCAGCATGGCGCTGCTTGCCGGCCTTCGCCTCATGCGTCTTCTTCGACGCGGACGATTTGTGACTGTTCTTCGCCGCCAACTGGGTGGGAAGGAGGGCCATCGCGGCCACGGCAACGACACACGCGAGCGAGCGTAGGCACTGGCTCATTCCGTGGTCCCCCCTGCGAAACCAGTACAAACCAAAGTCCGCGACGACATGCCGCTGGAGAATCAAAACGTCGCCAAAAACGATGACACGACATCGTTTCGCATTCCTCACGCTCCCGCAACAATGCGGCAAAATGCGGATGGAACGCGGGAACCTGTGCAACGGGGGATAGAGCGGATCCGTTAAGCTTTGTTAACTGACAGGGCTCGCGCGACGGTTGCGGGCGGCTCTTGGCTCCACAGAGGGGCCGATTGTGCATGTTCCCTGGGCCAAATACGGTGTATTGGGTTCCATCGCCGTCCTCCCAGCCCTTTGCCCCGCGCCCATGCCGATTTTCAACCAATCGATCCGGCGCAAAATCGTCGGGATCGCGCTCGGACTGATCGTCCTGATGGTCGTCACCGCGATCCTGTCGATGGTGATGTCGAGCCGCGTCGGCCAACTCCTCGATGAGCTGACCGCACGGTATATTCCGGCTTACGGCCATCTGGCGCGGTCCAATGTGCGTTCGCTGGAGCGGGCGCTGGCGATGCGGCGCATGGTGATCGCAAAAATGCAGACGCCGCCGGACGAGGCGGGCTTTGCCGCGCGGCTGAAGTTCTTCCGGGACACGGACTCCCAGGTCGAGCAGGAGGCCGAAGCCGCGCGAAAGCTGATCAACGCGATCATCGACGATGAGAGCACGCCGTCGGACAATGCCGCACTCGCCCGGATCGAGACGCGCATCGAGAATGCCGTCAATGAGCTCCGCAGCGAACTCGGCGAGGAGGACGCCAAGCTGCTCAGGCTGCTCGATGCCAGGGACTTTGCGGCCGCGCGCGATGTGCTTGTTCATGTGGACGCGCTGCGCGATCTCTTCACCCAGCGGATCGACGCGATCCGCGCCGACATGCTCTCCCAGGTGTTCGTGAGCACCTCGCGCGTGATCCGCCATCAGCGCCAGGCAATCATCGTTTCGGGCATCGTGACTGTCCTCGCAGCGGTCGTCGGATTTGCTTTCGCGCTCCTCGTCTCCAGCGGTATCACGCGGCCGGTGCGCCTCTTGCTCGCCGGCACCCGCGAAGTCGAGGCAGGCCGTTTCGACAAGACCATCAGCGTCTCGACCCAGGACGAGATCGGTGAGCTCGCTGCCGCCTTCAACCGCATGGTCGAGCAGTTGCGCCAGAACGAGCGCATCCGCGAGACCTTCGGCCGCTACATCGATCCCAAGGTGGTTCAGGGCCTGATCGACCGGCCGGAGGTCGCCATCGACGGCCAGCGCCGGGTCATGACCATCATGTTCTGCGACATGAGCGGCTTCACCTCCATGAGCGAGGGCATGACCCCGCGCGGCCTCGTCAAGGTGATGAACCACTATTTTACGGTGATGTCCGGTCCGATCCGGAGTCATCGCGGTGTCATCGACAAATATATCGGCGACGCCATCATGGCCTATTGGGGCCCGCCCTTCATCGAGGAGGACGAGCCGGCCGTTCTGGCCGGGCTTGCCGCCATCGACATGGCCGACCAGGTGCCCGCGCTGCAGAAGCAATTGCCGGATCTGCTGGGCATCCGCGCTATGCCGGTGCCCTGCGACCTGCGGATCGGCATCGCCACCGGCGAAGTCCTGACCGGGAGCATCGGCTCCGAACTGATGATGAGCTACACCGTGATGGGTGACGCCGTGAACCTCGCCTCGCGGCTGGAAGCGGTCAACAAGACCTATGAGACCCGCATCCTGATCTCGCAGGCGACGGCGGATGCGATCGGATCGAGCTTCGAATTGCGCGAGGTCGATCGTCTTGCCGTTGCCGGCCAGAGCACGGCCCAATCGATCTTCGAGGTGATGGGCAGGGCAGGCGCGCTCACGGCCGCGCAAGACAGCCTCCGTGCGCATTATGCCGAAGGCCTTGCGGCCTATCGTGCCCGGCGCTTTGACGACGCCCGCATCGCCTTCAACGCGGCGCTCGAGGCCGTCCCCGGCGACGGTCCCTCGCGAACGCTGCTCGGCCGCATCGCGCAATTCGATGCAAGTCCGCCGGAGCAGGGATGGGACGGCGCCTGGCGGCTGGAGCAGAAATAGCAGGCTTCACGGGAAAAATTGCTTCTGCTCGATAACGATGTTCGCCGTGACCTATTTCCCGGGCTTAGGTTTGACGTCCTTGAGGCGTTAGACGGGGACACGCCGATGACCGAACTTGAGAACAGGCTGGAACGGTTCGAGACGCTCACCGCCGAATGCGAGCTGATCGCCAAGCTCGCTACCGACGGCACCAAGCGCGAGTTTTATCTGAAGCTTTCGGAGCAGTACCGCCAGCTCGCGGTGGACATGCGGCAGGCGATCGCGACCAAGGCTGCGGCCTGAGACCGCAATCCGTTCTTAATGATTGGCGCGCATCCTCAATGCGGATGCGGGATGAACGCTTGCGTTTCTCCGCTGCGTACATGCCGGCGCTCGTTGCGGTGCAGCGCGCCGCGTGAACATTGTTTTGTCGTGCCTCACAGGGCGATCCCATGCGCCTCCTTGCGATCATCATGTTCGGGCTCATGACGGCAGCCTGCAACCAGGAGCAGGACATCACCGGCTCGACTCCGGTCTGCGCGATGCGGAACCACAGCTCCTACAATCCCCGCGACATGAGCCAGTGCGTGGCCGCCTGCAAGGCGTGCGACCACGGCAACACGGTCACCTGTTCCACCTCCTGCACCCTCAAGGGCGCGCACTGAGCCTCGCACGGGCGCGGCCAGCCGACGGTGCCTTGGCACCGGAACGATTCACTTGGATTGATCATTGAGGTGGCAGGCAGGACGCGGAGTCCGTTGGAATGGGTATGCTCGATCCCGGCCGGTTTCTGGTGTCATGCTCGCAATGCGAAGCCTGGCCGATGGCGGCCAATGTGAAACGTTCAAGCTGGTCGGCGTCGCCGCACGAGGTCCGCTTCGTGTGCCCGCGTTGCCGCCGCGAAGAGACCGCGATCGTCTCCGCCTCCGGTGAACTGACGCCGATCCGGCGCCTCGACATCCTGCCGCGCGACGTCGCCAAGGCCTGGGCCCTGGCGCAGCGCCCGCGCGGGCGGACATAGGCCGCCGCGATCCGGATTTGGAACCCGCCCGTTCCCGAGGAGTTTTCGCCTCGACGTCAACGCATCGAGGCCGTGCGAATGATCAGCGAGCATTTCGACACCCGTACACGGATCAACATGAAGCTGGCGCTGGACCGGGTCTGCCGCCATCGGCCTGCCGGCGAGGATCACAGCTTCCGCCGGTCGGTCGCCGAAAACATCATCCGCTGCGCGCTCACGGGCAGGACCGGCATCGGCCAACTCGTCGATGCCGGCGAGCGGGCGACGATCAGGACGCACTCCGAGAGGGAGCCCGCGTGACGCTGTTGGCGGAATTCATCCGAGACCTGTGGTAGGATGACAGCCAAGAGATTACTCAAGAGATTGCTCAGAGATCATTCATGGCACCTTTCATCCTGCCGCCGCACGCCGGCCGTTTCCGTCTTCACCCGGTCGCGCCGCGCCTTGCACCGATGGTCTGCTTCGCGCTGCTGACGGTGTCATGCGCGCTGGCGAGCCTTGCCCTTGCCTGTGCGACGCCGTTTGCGGCGTTTGCCGTCGTCGCGGCTGCGCTACTGCCGTTGCGGCCGGCGCTGCTTGTCGTCACCGGCGCCTGGCTGATCAACCAGACCATCGGTTTCGGCGTGCTGCACTATCCCATCGACGCCAGCACGGTCGCGTGGGGCTTTGTCATCGGTGCCGCAGCGCTGCTTGCGACAACCGTGGCGTCGGCCGTCCTCCGCATGCTGCCGCAGGGACGTACGCCGCTGATGCTGGCGATCACGCTCGTTGCGGCCTATGCAGCGTATGAGCTTGTGCTGCTCGCCGCGACGCTGGCCCTGGGCGGAGAGGGCGCCTTCACCGCCGCCATCGTGACGCGGATCGGACTAACCAGCGGCGTTTGGCTTGCCGGCCTCGTCGCCGTTTGCGAGATCGTTCGCCTGGTCGATCCGTTCGGGCGCAAGGGTGCGATGTCGGCTTGAGCGCCGGTGCGTTCGGCTTTCGCGCAGCCGCGACGGAGCGAAGCGCAATAGGCCAACGAGTCCTTGGATTGCCGGTCGGGCAAAACACCTGACTATTTTGAAGCGTGCTGCCGTCAACCCACCCGGGCTAACATATTCTTCTTTACCGAAATTCGGTTTTGACGTATGTGTCGCCCATCCCGGCTCATCCTTGAGGGGCGATCTTGTGGTCGTCATGTTCGCGAGCCGG